>CAVOXE010000001.1:0-67677 GCA_963700335.1 Nitrospirota bacterium
AACAAGGCCGTCTTTGCGGCGCCGGCGTAGTTGAGCGACTGGACTTCATCATAGATGTCGATCGAGACGGTACTTGTCTCCCCTTCAATATTGCCGCCGACCATGAGCACCACGCCGAATTCTCCCAGCGTATGGGCAAAGCTGAGCACCACTCCGGTGACTACACCGGCCGCGGAGAGCGGAAACATCAGTCGAAAGAAGGTGCCGATTCGCGAGACGCCGAGTGTCCAGGATGCTTCAAGCAGCCGCCGATCGACTTGATCGAATGCCGACGCAAAAGGCTGCACGGCGAAGGGGAGGCTATACAGAATCGAGGCGAGAAGGAGACCTTCGAACGTGAAAGGCAATGGATGACCGACCAGATCGGTGTAGAGTCGTCCGAACGGACTATGCGGTCCAATGGCAACGAGAATGTAGAATCCGAGCACGGTCGGCGGTAGCACTAAAGGGAGCGCTACCACCGACTCGATAATGAATTTCCATCGCCATCGTGGAAAAGGTGAGCCAGTAGGCAATCGGAAGACCGATGAATAGGAGAATCGACGCCGTCAGCGTTGCCAGCTCGAATGTTACCGTGATTGCTGTCCAATTCACGTCCGCTCGCGCCTTCGAAATCGATGCGTTTTGCAGCGGGCGACATGGTAGGAATAGTCATCCGAGCAAGTCAACGTTTACTTCCCGACCATCACCTCAGTCGCTTTCACCGCCACCGTCACGGCATCATTGACCTTCAAACCCATACTTTTGACGGAACCTTCAGTGATCGCGGCGACAAACTGAAGGTTGCCGACTTTTACCGTCACTTCCGCCATGGCTTGTCCCTGCGTGATATTCGTCACGGTGCCTTCGAACTGATTTCTCGCGCTGAGCTTCATGTCAACCTCCTTATTGTGAATGTGATTTACTATGGTTGCCCTGCTCTCTTGGTGTCTGTCGGCCATTGAGAGAGCAACCGCTTTCTTTGAATTGGTCGAACCCGATCATAAATCCCTCGGGCCCTGCAACCTCAAGTCTGGCAGCCTTGCAATTGTGCCGCGTGACCTCCGGCTTGAGCCGAAGACGAACGATCTTCGCCCGCTCTTCTTCACCAATTTTGCCAAGTCCGATCCTTGTAATGCCTCTTCAAGTTGGCGCTGCACCTCGGCCACATCGGGAACTGAAAAATTTATCTGAACCCAACCTGTCGGTCGGGGAGACCGAAGATCTTGCCTCACGACAATGAGCACGTCACGGTAACAATAGCTCCGCAGACTATCACGCTGCGGATGATCGACTCGTTCCACCTCCGGAGCGCGCAATACCTGCGAGAAAAATCGCTCGTACACCGCTATGTCGCTCGTTTCGAATTGAATACTTTCTAATGCTTCGAGGGTTGAGGGGGAGCTGGATGACAAGCTGCATGTCGAATCGTGGCCCCTGTGCTCAGCCTTCGACCGATTCTCTTCTCCACGGGCCTCGCCCATTGGAACAGCTAGGGTTCCGACGATCGCAAGCAGCCCGATGAGTTCAGTCCATGTCCTCATGTCTTACAGCGAAACTGAAAGGCCCATCTTCGTGTCACGCTATCTTCCGCGCCTTCGACCGATGACACGCCGCTGAGCCCATGCGTCTCGCCTTCCTTCACGATGGTATAGCCTTGCGGACATTTCAGCTTCATAATCTCTATCGCCTCATTGCGATATCGAGAAACGGCCGGTCCACCTCGCTCATTCTTATAGAGATAGGTCACAACGCCGCCTTCGTCGTCGTCCCGGACGAGCTGTGCGCCACCGGCGCAGCCAAGCAGTCCTATCACAACCACACTGAGGCCCAGCCAAACGATTGCCGTCATCTCATGCCACCATTATCCCGGCAGCATGAATCCATACCGCCGCATGATCTCTTGGCCCTGAGTCCCTCTCATAAACTCCAGAAATTTCTGTGCGCCGTCTTGATTGGTCGAACGCTTCAAGATAACGGCGCCCTGCTCTAGCGGCGGATGGGCATCGGCGGGAATTTCCCAATACGTGCCGGACGATTTCATCGAAGGAGCCAAAGCCAGTGAAAGGGCGATAATGCCGGTGTCACTCGCTCCGGATTCGATATATTGCGCCGTCTGAGAAATATTTTCACCCAGCACCAACTTGTCTTTGACCTTATCGTACACCTTGAAATGTTCCATCGCCGCTACAGCGGCGCGTCCATAGGGGGCATGCTTAGGATTCGCAATGGCAATCTTTCGAATCGAGGGATTCAGAAGAGCGTCAAGACCCTGCTTGACGTCAACCTTTGATTGATTCGGCGCCCACAAGACAATACGACCCACCGCATATTGATAGAGCGAACCAGGAACGGCATGGCCGCCTTCGATGAGCTTTTGCGGATACCTGATATCGGCGGAAAAATAGACATCAAATGGTGCGCCATTTTCGATCTGGGAGAAGAAGGTGCCCGACGATCCCAACGTCAATTTAATATGTTCTCCGGTTTTCTGTTCATATTCAGCGACAAGATCCTTGAAGGCAAAATTCAAATCGGAGGCCGCCGCGACTTTTAACTCAGCGCCCCATGCGCGCTCAGCCTGATGCATCCCGGACAAGACACATAAGGCAAGGAGCAATCCACCGGTGACTTGAACGAATTTCAACATGTTCATGACGCGTATTCTCCACTCTCTGATATCCAACTGTTGCAGATCCATTGATTGAATTCCAATTCGCACAATCTACTAAACGGGAGGATCGAATGCACCTTCGATCCTCCCTTCATTCAGAAGACAGGAGGCGGCCTCTGAATGACGCACGCTACGACGCGCTCAACTAAAAGAAGAGCTGATACTGAATCCGGATTGCGTTTTCGATCAGCGTCTGTTGCCCTTGATCCAACGGCACATTCCCCGATGGGAACGAGGCCGCCAGAGCCGGATTGCCCACGGCCGGCAAGGGCGCGCTGCGTCCGATGGCAAAGCCGCCCATCCCCATGGCGACGTTGCTATAGGTGACCATGATCTGATGATCATAGGTGCCGAAGAGGAACCAGTTGAGCGAAACATCCACTTGCTTGATCAAGTCGCCGCCCGAATTGGTGTCTGGATCCCAAAAGGTATAACGCGCGGCAAGTTCAAGTTTTCGCGGGATGACGTAGTAGCCGGATTGCACCATCCATCCCGTCATATTCCCGTATTGACCCGGCGCGAACGTGGTACACGCTCCACCTTGAGTGAGAGTCTGCACACACGGCAGGCCTTTATTGTGGCGGTTGACCTGCCTGAACCAGAACTCCGACTGAAAGGAAAAGCCCCGATATTTCAGCGCATAGTCCAAGGTCCATGTTGACAAATCGACCACTCCCTGTCCCAGAATTCGCGCATTGCCTATCGTCGCCATCTGACGGCGGAAATTCAAATTGGCCAAATCGATGCCGACAAAGGCATTGTCGGTACTGGTATTGATGGCTGGATTGTACGCATATCCGCCGCCGACGACCATTTGCGGCGATTCGGAATAGGCTATATCGCCTTCGCCATATCCGGCTCGACCCATGATGTTCCATTGCAGGCGCGCTGCGTACATCAATTGATTGATGCTGCTCCGGTAATTAGCGTTGAGGTTCCGTTGATTGATGGGACAGCCGGTGGCTGGAGACGGAAAGGGGTTCCCGCCCGTCTGCCCCCCAGGGCATCCCTGAGTCGGCTCTTCACTTGTAAACTGAGCAAAGCGGTTGACCAGTGGCCCCGATCCATTAAACACGCCGAAATAATAATTGACCGGGTACACCTCTTCGTCGTTCATGATCGTGATACCCGTGTCGCGACGATTGAGGCCGCTCGCCGTAAATGCTTCTGACGCTAGCGACCGATCGGTAAACTGCATGGCCGCCGTCGAATTGATTTGCGATCGGTTGAAGTAGACCTTGTATTGCCCGAGTTGTACATTGAGCCAGGGAATGTGCGTGCTCTGTACATTGGCATCGAGCACCGACATCGCGCCGGGATTCTGCGCGTTTTCAGCAGTCTCTCCCGCCAACTGAATGTAGTATTTAAAATCCGGACTGATCAGATGCCCCATGAAATAGAGCCGCATGCGCTTGAGATTGAACGACGAGCCCTCATCGATCGAACGGTTCGCTCGATAATCGCCGAACACGCCAAGAAGTTCAGGATAGTTCTTCGAATCGCCGACTCTCCAGGCGTCATTGCGTTCGCGCTGGGTATATCGTATAGCGAGGCGTGCGCGAATCTTTAGTAAAAAGGCATTATCGTTCATGGAGAAATTAAATCCGCGGTCGTACCAGGCTTTGTAGCTGGGCTGTAAGAGATAGGTCCGCATTTCGGACTCACGCTGCACTCGATCGTAATCCTCTTGTGTGATCAAGCCGCTTTTGAGCGAGCGATCCAGCATGAGCTGCACCGCGGGATCCATGCTTTCCACGAAGACATATTTCCCGTCTTTCTCGACCAGCCTCCCCGATTCAACCGCAGCCGTCGGAATTGTCTGAAAGAAGATCAACAAGGAGCCAAGGATACAAAGAAGACGAATTGACCATATCGTCGCGTTGCCGAGCACGGAGGGTTTTGCAAGAACTCTCGCCATGCCTGTCATACCAATCTCAGCCTCCATGAATAATTGAAGAACAATGTCGAAAATTAAGGGGTCCCTGCCGGAGTGCGTAATTCTCTTCCAGGGCCATTCGTTGTCGGAGCCGATTGAAGAAAGGCTCGATAATTCACCCCTCGCCGGCCCTTCTGATCCGTGACCCAGAATCGGCCGGGCTCGAAATAGACGAGGTAGTCTTTGGCCAGCGGCGGCGGCGTGGGATAGTTGTAGTCGTAAAGGTCGGTAGTTCTAATCGGGACCTGTACGTGAAAATATTCGAGGCTCAGGTATAAATAGGGATCCCGAACAGCGACCCACCCGCCAAGGGAATCCTTACTCATGCTGGGATTGAGGCCCGGCGCAATGACTTCGAAATGCACCCGCTCATCAGGGCCCACCTTCGTCAAAGCCTCGGCCAGGTACGGCGCCAGCACTTCGATTTCGTCCGCCCTAAAAATCGCCTTTGGCGGCACTTCTTCGGCAAACCAGCGAAGTGGCAATCGCTGCTGCTCACGTGTCGAAAGGCCGGCAAGAATGGCGGCAACCTCACTGGGACTGAGCGTTGCCGGATGCGTATAACCAGGCCGGTCCAACTCCTCCTGAGCATTGATGACCACGCGTCGATCTTGATGGAGCGTCTTGGTCGTGTAGGGTAGCCGCGCGCAGCCGCCCAGCATGGCCACGGCCACGAGCAAGGCAACACATAGCGACACTCCGTCGCCTCGCCGTTCGCATTGACTATTTCCGGAACTCATGAATGCCTCCTTGCTGACGACTCGAACGGAATAACGATATAAAAGCGAAATGAGTTGTAAATTATACCTGTCTAACATGTCAAGTATAATTTCTATGGTGTGGCAAAATATTGTATGCGTGTGCCTGTGCGCAGTCAGAAAGGCTCAGAGTAAGGAGTAGAAGGGCCGAAAGGTTTTGGAAGGAAAGGACGCGCTACGGGGAAGCTGCAGAGTGACTACTATTTTAGGGGGGATCCGTAACCGAGTTGCTTCAAGACGGATTGCGCTTCGGGAGTTTGAATGAACGTCAAAAATTCCTGGCACAGGTTTCTGTTCGGACAATATCGTTCCATGGCCATGGAATGAATCGTCGGCTTGTAGAGGCGTTCATCGGAGATGGCAACGATCCTTACCCGCTGACTCTCCTCTAGTGCATCCGGCCCAAAAACGATGCCTACGTCCGCATCGCCACTGAGGACATGATCGAGCACACCCCGCGCATCTGCGGCCACATCCATGCGTCCCTTGAGGGAATCAGCAAGGCCGAGCCGCGTCAACAGCTCGACGGATTTCTGTCCAAGACTGGTCAGCGAAGGATCGGCGATGGCAACCCGCACCTGAGCCGACTGGGCCAGGGCCTCGAATGAACCGGGAGCGTCCACCTGGGATTCCGGAACGATCAGTGTGAGCGGCTCGGTCGCATACGGGTAGCGACTGTCTGGAAGCACGTAATATCTCTGCTGGAGACGAGTGATTAACTCATCGCCACCCGGGGCAATCAAATGTATTGGCCCCTTTCCGATGAAATACTGCCCGACCGATGTATTTTCCATTGCAGCAATCGTGCGCCGGATGTCCAGGCCGGAATCAAAATACAGCATGACCTTGACGTCGGGATGCGTCATTTCGAATGCACGGCCAAGCGCCTCGAGCGGAGCGGACAAGGAGGGTGACGCGGCGATGACCAACGGCTCCTTGGCAAAGACCGCTGTTTGTGCGCACAAGCCGACGAAGCTCGCCAGAGCAACCGATAGCATCCGCTTCACGATAGATGTCTGCAACATATGCACTCCCTGCTTCCTACTACGTTTAGGCTTTGACCCATAGATCGTGGATCTTTCCGGTCTGCCTCGTGTCATATCCACCCAACGCTTCAATCTCTGTGCGGAACGGACGGCTGACAATGGCATCGAGAAAATTTGTGAGCGCCGGGTGCGAGGTCAGATAGGGCGTAGGGATTACAAGGTCGTAGCGCTCCTCTTGAAGCGGAATAAAATCAAGTCCCAAGAGTCCCGCGGCCGACCGTACCCCCATGCCGACATCTACCAGACCATCGGCAATGAAATGTGCCACTTCAAGATGCGACGCCACGGTCCGCTTATACCCTCTGACTTTTGCCGCAGGAATACCCGCTGTTGCGAGCCGCTGATCCAATAAGAGTCTCGCCCCCGCACCATCTTCGCGATTGACGATCTCGACATCTTTGCGTGCGAGGTCACCCACCTCATGAATTCCCTTAGGATTGCCGCGCCGAACGATCAGCCCCTGTTCCCAGGACGCGAAGGTCACAACCGTAAATCCATCGCCCTTTAAATGACGGCGGAGGTAAGGCAAATTCGACTCGCCGGATTTCACGTCAACAATATGAAGGCCGGCTACATGTACTTCGCCACGCTTTAACGCATCGAGCGAAGCGCTACTCCCCATTGTCCATCCCACCACGGAGGCTCGCTCTTGTCGTCGACGAATATATTCGCCCGCTAAAAAAATGGCAGGATCGCATCCCGCGACGACGACTTCTTCTTCAACCAGACGACGATCCCGAATCAATTCGACCCGTACGCGGCTCGTAGATTTTTTGCGACCGGATAGCGCCGGCCCCAAGAGAAGGCCGTCGGCCGGGACCGTAAAGTTCAAGACATCGCCAAGCTGAGCGACGGGACGAACAAACATCCGTTCCCCGACTCTGGCGACCTTCACCCGTGTGCGTGCAGCACCGGTTGGAAGGGCACCTACCAATTCACCCTCGATCACCTCTCCACTCGTTACCAGGCTGAATACGTCTTCTACTCTGCAGCCCAACACGCTCGCCAGGCGCAGCGCAACAGCGGTCGTCGGCAAATATTGGTTGGCCTCGATCGCATAAATGGCCTGCCGGGTCACTCCGGCCATTCCCGCCAAGGCGCCTTGCGACAGACCCCGAGCTGATCTCAAGCTCCGGAGACGATTCTCGATGTTACTCGCAGGTTCGGCTTTACTTTTATCACTCATGCTTGACGGTATGTACCAGCATGTCGTACAAACTGTCAAGTATCATGTCTCATCCACTTCAGCCAGAGCCCCCGGCTCCCCTTCCATCCTCATATAGCTCAGCCAATCACCATGTGGTACTGTACCCCATGATCGATCGGCCGCTCGCCTGGTTTCGCCGACTTACGCTCGCTCAAAAGTTTCTTGTCTCCTTTGGTTCGCTGCTGTTCTTATTAGGACTCAGCCTTGCGGCCATTTTGTTCTATTTGAGCAAGATCAATAGCTACGTCGAACGTCATAACCGCATTACCGTCCCGGCCGTCGTGACCGCCGCCAATGTGCGGCAGACCGTGCTTCAGATGAACCTTGTGGTGACTTCTCTTGAGCACAATCCGTCAAGACAGGCGCGACGGGATGTGTTCGCGTCTCTGAAAGAAGATGAGTCGAACGTTCGAAAGACCTTAGCATTCTACAGCGCCACGCATGCGGCACGGACGCACCCTGTTCTATTCGGGATGCTTACTCGCCACAATCAGGTGGCATTGGCCGATCTCGAAGATCGGCTTCTCGATAGAATGTCGTCTTTATTGAACGATATCTCTTTTCAACGAGAGAGGCTGACGACCTTACCCCTTCAATCGTCCGCGGTTGCTTTCACGGAAATTCAAGCACTCTATGGACAGCTCACCGAGTCGTTGACGGCCCTGATCGACGTGCATACCAATATCGTTGCGGAGATGAAACTCGAAGGCGACGCCCTGCTGTCACAAGCGCGATTGATGGTTCTGGCGCTGGTTGTATTATTGATGATCGTCATTGCCGCCACCTATCGCGTCGTCAGCACGCAAATCGCGACGCCACTTCGACGGCTCGCCGGGGCGGCCGACCGCGTGGCGCATGGAGAGCTGCGAGCGGGGTTCGACATCTGGCAGTCCAAAGACGAAGTGGGTGAGCTCTCCGCCTCTTTGGCGTTGATGCTCACCACGCTTCGTGAGCGCACCTCGGCGCTGGAACGGAAGACCCGCGAGTTGGAAGCCTTTAGTTATTCCGTGGCGCACGATCTTAAAGGGCCGTTGCGTGAGATCGAGGGGTTCTCGTCGTTGATCGAGGACAAATATTCCGCCGCTCTTGATTCGATCCCACGCCAGTACCTCGGACAGATTCGCGGCTCTGCCCTTCGCATGACCGCGCTCATCGAGGCGTTGCTGAAATACTCCCGGCTCGAACAACAATCCTTGCCCAAGTCATGGATCAACCTTCGGGCGTTGGTCGAACACATCGTCGCGTCTCGGCAGATGGCCGCAGCGATTCAAGCCGCGAACGTTACCGTTGATTTGCCTGTCATGGATGTATGGGGAGAGCCAACGAGCATCCAGCAAACCGTGGGAAATTTGCTCGATAACGCATTAAAGTTTTCACGACGCGAAGGCGCCGACATATCCATTGGAGGTGCCAAAGGGCAGGGAGAATCGATCCTGTGGGTTCGGGACAATGGCATTGGATTTGAGGCACAGCATGCCTCGAAACTATTTGGCCTCTTTGAACGACTCCATTCGTCCGCCGGCTACGAAGGCACAGGGGTGGGGCTGGCTATCGTCAAGCTCGTGATGGACAAGCATGGCGGACGAGTATGGGCCGACTCGGCCCCAGGCAAAGGCAGCACCTTTTATTTAGCCTTTCCCGATTCATCAGCGCTGCTCAGGGAACACTGACATGACCATTCGGATGCGCATTCTCGTGATAGACGATGAGGGATTCATACGTACGGTCCTTGAGGATACTCTCCGACGCGAAGGCTGCGATGTCATGCTTGTCTCGGACGGAAAGGCCGGCATCGACGCGTTGAATACTCGTTCTTTTGATTGTGTCATCACCGACCTGAAAATGCCGGAGGCGGATGGACGAGACGTCCTTCGGTGGGTGCGCGAGCATCAGCCCGATGTGGACGTGATCATGTTGACCGGTCATGGCGAAGTCCAAGCAGCCGTGGAGGCGATGAGAGCCGGGGCATCCGACTTCCTTGTGAAAGACACACCCTTTGACGGAACCAATATTTTACCCGCCTTGGAGCGCGTGATCAGAGTGCGTTCGTTGCGACGGGACAATCTTGCGTTGCGACATGGAGCGAGCCTTTCGCACCTGGATCACACCATCGACTATCCAAGCGCTGAGTGGCGCAATCTGATGGCGACTGTCGGAAAGATTGCGCCGGCGAATGCGCCGGTGCTCATTCAAGGAGAAACGGGCTCGGGGAAAGAGGTCATCGCCAGAGCCTTGCACACGGTAAGTCTTCGCCGCGACCATCCATTCCTGGCGGTGAATTGTGGCGCGATCAAAGGGGACCTCCTGGAAAGCGAACTGTTTGGATATGAAAAGGGTGCCTTTACCGGCGCCACGCAGAGCAAAAGCGGGCTCCTGGCCGCAGCGGAGGGCGGGACATTATTCCTCGACGAGATTGGAGAAATGAGCGGCGCCATGCAGGTCAGCTTGCTACGCGTGCTCGATCGAGGCGAATACCGTCAGGTCGGCGGCACCCGAACGCTCCTGGCGAACGTGCGGTTTGTCGGCGCCAGCAATCGGGATTTACAAGAGCTCGTTCATGCGGGACGATTCCGCGATGACTTACTCTATCGCATTAATACCGTCGCCTTACGCGTCCCGCCCCTCCGGGAACGATCCGACGACATTCCATCCCTCGCACACCATTTCCTGCAATCGCTCCAGCCCGCGCGCGGCCCCGCCCGCCTCTTTTCGCCTGCGGGTATCACCGCTCTCCAGCACTATGGCTGGCCCGGCAACGTTCGCGAATTACGCAATGTGATCGAGCGGATCATCCTCCTTTCTCAGGGGGACATGGCAAATCCCATCGGACCCGAAGAGGTGGAGTCCATGCTGCACCAGGATCGGACGAGCGCGCATCCTCAGATGTCGATCCTTGGCTCACTGGAAGAAGCGGAGAAGGAACATATCTTGCGCGTGCTCAACGCCCATGGCGGCAATAAGACCAAGGCCGCTCGGACGCTCAACATTGACTATAAGACTCTGCTCGCCAAGTTGAAGACATACAACCTCCCCGCCTGAGAGCCATCCTCCTCTGGAAAATTTCCATACCACCCTGGAAGTTTTCCCTATGTCTTGCGACCATCGTGCATGCACTCCTGAGCCTTTCCTGCCTCTATCTACCGATCGCTTCAATCGCTCTGCTCGGCATCGACTTTGCTGAAGGGCACGATCAGGAGGGTGTGTGCACGAACAGGTCGTCATGACATCAAAGGCAGTGCTGGTCGTCGAGGATAGCGCGGCCCAGTGTGAATTGCTAAGCCAAGCGCTGGCCGAGCATGGATTCGATTCGGATATCCATATCGAGCAGGGCGTCGCGGCGGCGCTCAGTTACTTGCACCATCAGGTAGAGCATCATACCGTTTTGCCTCGACTCATCTTAGTGGATCTCAAGTTGACGAATGGAAATGGTCTCGACATCGTGCACTATATTCGCCATCACGACCGTCTGCATCTGATCCCCGTGATCATCCTCACGAGCTCTGACGCTCACGCCGATATTCAGACTTCTTACAGGGCTGGGGCCAACGCCTATGTCGTCAAGCCGGGAACCTATTCGGAGTTCGTCATGCTCACGCGCGACCTCTGCCGGTTTTGGCTGGATTGGAATAGGACTGCCTGAGTGCTCACGAAAGCCGCACTAAAAAATCCCCACGCGGTGCTGGCGATCTGCCTCATCGTGGTGATCCTCGGCGCCGTGTCCTTTCAGAAAATGAAGGTCGATATTTTCCCGGACATCAATATTCCTGTCATCCTGGTATCCACCTTTTATCGAGGGCTCAGTCCCACAGAGATGGAAGGCGCGATCACCCTCCGGTTCGAGCAGCAGTTTCTGCAAGCCAGCTACATCGAGCACATCGAATCGCAATCGCTGGCCGGCATCAGTTACATCAAAGTATTTTTTCAGCCGGAGTATGGCATCGACGCGGCGCAATCCGAGCTCACGAGTCTCGCCTATAGTATCATCCGAGTGTTGCCGCCCGGAGTCTTTCCTCCGTCCGTGTATAAATTCGGCGTCGCCAGTCTTCCTATTGGGCTACTGACGGTGAGTAGCGATACGTTGGGAGAAAAGGACATTCGCGATCTGGCTTATTTCACAGTGCGGCCGCAAATGGCGTCCATTCCCGGCATCTCGACGCCGCCGGTGTTGGGAGGGAAGGTCCGACAGATCACGGTGTTCCTCGATCAACAACGTATGTTGGCGCGCGGCGTCTCTCCCTCTGAAGTGGTCAAGGCCATCAATGCGCAGAGTGCCATTCTTCCAGCCGGGGATGTCAAAGTCGGCGACCTCGATTATTACGTCTATTCCAACAGCCTGGTGCGCGTGGTCGATCAGATCAACGATCTGCCGGTTAAGGTCGTGAACGGCAGCCCCGTTTTGATCCGCGATATCGGAACAGCGTCCGATTCGACGGCTGTCCAAACGTCCATCGTGCGCGTCAATGGAAGGGAGTCGGTCTACGTCCCGATCACGAAACAGGAAGGTGCGAACACGCTCAATGTGGCGGACGGCGTCCGCTCTCGTATTCCGAAGTTGACGGAGATTCCGGCGGGCGCATCGGTTAAATTTATCTACGACCAGTCGCTGTATATCCGTGAAGCCATTGCCAATCTCCAAAAAGAAGGGCTATTAGGCGCCGGCCTGGCAGGCTTGATGATTTTTTTCTTTCTGCGCAGCGTCAAAGCGGCGCTCGTCGTCAGTCTGGCCATCCCGCTGTCCCTCACGGCTGCCCTTGTCCTGCTGTACATGAGCGGACAGAGCGTGAACATCATGACTTTGGGAGGCTTAGCTTTAGTGATCGGGACATTGCTCGATAACAATATCGTCGTGCAGGAGAATCTGCATCGCCACCTCGAAATGGGCAAAGATGGATACTCCGCGGCCGAGGAGAGCGCCATCGAGCTGACACTGCCTATTTTCGTCGCGACGATTTGTATTCTGATTGTCTATCTGCCGATCATCTTCTTTAGCGGGATCATCAAATTTCTTTTCGTGCCGTTGGCCCTGACGGTGGCTTTTGCCATGGTCGCGGATTATGCCGTCTCGATGACGGTAACTCCCGTGGTGTTGGCCCGATTGTATCGACGCGGCCATGAGCCAGGAGATCAGTCCCACGAGAATGAAGGCTGGTTTGGTCGCCTTCAGTATGCGTATGTTCGTCTGTTAACAATCGGCCTTCGTTTCAAAGCCATCGTCCTTGGTGCGGCTGTCGTCATGCTGGCGTTGGTCGCTCTGCTACTCGTGCCCCGGCTCCATACGGAGTTCTTTCCGAAAATCGATGCGGGGAACTTCAATATGTTGGTCACGGCCCCTGAAGGGACTCGCATTGAAAAAACCAGTGCGATCGTCGGTGAAATCGAGAAGATTGTGCGTCAAGTCATTCCCAAGGATGATCTCGAGGAATTGGTTGCCAACATTGGCATGTACTATGGGGACGCAGGCCGCTTCGCGCCGAATACCGGTTCGCATACCGCCTTTGTCATCGTCAATCTCGTCAGCGACCATAAGGGCCATTCTGACGAGTATATTGCCCGCCTACGGCAGCGCTTTCATGAGAACCTGCCCGGCGTCGATATTGCCTTTCAAACTGGCGGCATCGTCAGCGACGTGTTGAACTTTGGGCTGCGCGCGCCGGTGGATATTCAAGTGAAAGGGCCGAGGCTCGACCTGATTCGGCCGGTTGCGGAAGCGATTCGCGACCGAGTCGCGAACGTTCCGAATACGACCGACGTCCGTATCAAACAAGGCAAAAACTATCCGGAGCTCCACTTGACGGTCGATCGCACGAAGGCCGCATATTATGGGATCACGCAGGACCGCGTGATTGTCGATGTGATCACGGGCATCAGCTCAAACATCGCCTTGAGCCCGAACTATTGGCTCGACCCGAAAACAGCGAACGGGTACTTTCTCCTCGCGCAGTATCCGGAACAATCGATGACCAAGACGGAAGATCTGCTCAATATTCCCATTGTCGGTGCGCGAGTGCCGCTCCTCCCGGCGGCCAGTGTCGCCATCCCGGGCAGTTCCGGATCGACCTTGGCGCTCGAAAATACCCCTTTTGCCGGCCGCACGATGGGCATGAACAGTGGGCTGTTCACGGCCGACGATCGGCGGGGGCCGGATGTGCGGTTGCGCGATATCGCCGAGCTGATTCACAAAACCGGGCCGGATTCCGTCGATCATTATGATCTCTCACGGCTGATCGATGTGCTCGTGACACCGATGGGCAACGATTTGGGTCGCGTCGCCACCGACATTGAAGAGACGTTGAAAGCCGTCGATCTTCCCAAAGATGTCGTGGTCAGCATGAAGGGCGAGGTGGCCAACATGCGGAACGCCTTCCAGAACTTTACGTTGGCGCTCCCACTGGCCGTCGTTTTGATTTATCTGGTCATGGTCGGACTGTTTCGGTCGTTGATCGATCCTCTGATTATCCTGCTGGCTGTTCCGCTCGGCTGGATAGGCACCGTGCTGATGTTATACGTCACCAACACATCGGCGAATGTAGAGTCGATGATCGGCACGCTGATGATGATGGGCATCGTCGTGTCGAACAGCATCTTGTTGGTGGATTTTGCCAATCGCATGTCCCGCGCCGGGTTCGCGCCGGACATGGCGGTTCTTGAAGCCGGCAAACGAAGATTGCGTCCGATCATCATGACCGCGCTCGCCACCATCCTTGGGTTGCTGCCCCTGTCGCTAGGGTTCGGAGAAGGCAACGAAACCATGGTACCGTTGGCCCGCGCGGTCGTGGGAGGACTCATGGTCTCGACCGTGATGACGTTGCTGGTGGTCCCGGTGCTCCACAGCCTCATGTTGGCCCGGAGACCGCTTTCATCGCATGATGGTCGGCACGCATAAAGGATTTGCCGATGCCTGATGCACTCGATCCATCACGACGCCGCCTCAAACCACGCAGACTCTTTCTTCTTGGAGCGCTCCTGGTTGTCGCGATACTAGGAGTCTGGCTCTTTGTGCTTCAGCATCGCGACGGTCTCTCCAGCGAAACCTCTACGCACTCTTCCACAACTTCACGTGAATCACCTGCTCAACTCCGTTCACAGGCACGACCGATCGATGTTCAAACCGTGAAGCCCACGCGTCGAGATGTCGCCTATTCGATTGCGCTGCCCGCCAACGTTTCTCCGCTCTATCAAACGACCTTATACGCGAAGGTCTCGGGCTATCTGAAGTGGATCGGACCGGATAAGGGCGATACCGTGAAAAAGAATCAGGTCCTCGCCATTATTGATGCGCCGGAAGTGGAAGAGCAGTATCAACAAGCGATTGCCGATTACAAAATCAAAAAGATTACCTATGATCGGTTGTCGAACGTCTTAAAAGAAACGCCGGATGTCATCGCCAAGCAAGACGTGGATGTCTCGGAAGCGGCCCTGGAAGGCGCCAAACATCTCATGGAGCAACGGGTCGCGCTGCGCGACTATACGAAAGTGCGCGCCCCGTATGACGGCACGATCACGGCCCGGTTCGCCGACCCCGGCGCACTGATCCAAGTGGCGACGAGTTCCTCGTCAGGCGCCATTCCCCTCTTTACGATCATGAATCTCGAGACGGTGCGCGTCTATGCCAATGTGCCGCAAGAAGATTCGCCGTGGGCAAAAGTCGGCATCCCCGCGGTGCTGACCGTGAAGGAGTTACCGGATCACCAGTTCACCGGCACCATCACCCGAACGACCCAGGCGCTGGACCCCTCGACCCGAAGTCTGCTGATCGAAGTCGATTTGCCGAATCTCGGACAGACGCTTCAACCAGGGACCTTCGGCGAGCTGACCCTTCAACTCCGCAACAGTCCTGCCGCACTCGTCATTCCTTCCGGCGCCGTCATTACACAAAATAGCAGCACGTTCGTGTTTATTGACGATGGAGGAGCGGCGGCTCAGCGGAACATTCGGACAGGGCTGAACGATGGACGGTGGGTTGAAGTGATCGACGGCCTGTCCGGCACGGAAGATGTCGTGGTGGTCGGGAAAAGCAAGTTGGTCGAAGGTACTCGGGTACAAGCCTCGGCCTACAATTTACCCGAGGGCACGCTGTCCATACAAAAGTTCAACTCTCGTAGGCCACAGAAATGAAGGAGACTCCCATGGTGTCTATCCGGCCCCTCACAATTATGTTGGCCTTCGTATTGATGCTGAACACGATCGCCATACCGGCGCAGGCGCAGGATGAGACCGCAACGCCGGACATTTTGCTACCCGGCGCGTTTCTCGGCCTCCGTCAGGCGCTCGATATCGCGCTCCAGAAGCATCCGATTGTTCAGGAAGCTTCTGCGACGATGAAAGCGGCGTCGGCCAGAACGGAACAGAGCAAGTCCCTCTACTATCCCCAGGTCTATGCCAATGTCGACAGCTCGGCCGGTGCCGGCCGCATCAACCCACGCTTTCTGATCGGCGGCGGGCTACTGCAGCCCAATCTGAGCGCCTACACCGCCGGCGTCATCGCGAATCAGCGACTCTATGACTTCGGCTTTACGCGCAATCTTGTGGAGTCGTCGAAGATGGCCGAACGTGCGCAGGAACAAGCGGTGCAGGCGGGCCGCGCCATTGTCGCGTTCAATGTCCAGCGCAGCTATTACACCAGTCTCAAACGTAAACGTCTCGTCGATATTGCGGAGCAAACGGTTCGCGAGCGCGGCGTGATCAAGAGTCAGATCGAAGCGCTGCATCGCCAGCAACTCAAATCCAAGTTGGACCTGGATCTGGTGCAAGTTGAATTGACCAATGCCCAATCGTTGCTGGTGAAGGCGAAAAACGATCTGAAGGCCGGTTATACGGATTTGAATCGGGTCATGGGTATCGTGGGATCCACCGACTATGTGCTGGAGGAGTTGCCGGTCGAGGTGCGGCCGCAGCGGACCTTGGAAACCCTGATTACCGAGACGTTGGGTCATCCGGAAGTTCGCAGGGCCAGGGAACTGATCGGGGCCGCGGAAGCCAGAGTAAGAGCGATGAAACGACAGCACTTGCCGACCATATCCGCGTTGGCGAGCGGCGGTAACTATCAGACCTTCGACAGCAGCCAAAATGTTCCAACGGGAGGTTGGTGGGCCGCCGCCGCCATGGTATCCATGCCGCTCTTCACGGGATTCATGATCGAGAATCAAGTACGGGAAGCCGCCGCGCAGCAAAGCGCCGCACAAGCCGGAAGCCTGGATATTGAGCAGGCGCTGACGCAGCAGGTCACGACGTCATATCTTGATACGGTGACGTTGGCGCAACAAATCAAGCTTGGCGAAGAACAGGTGAAGACATCGCAAGAAGCCCTGCAGTTGGCAAAGCAGCGTTACCGTTTAGGTCTGGGGTCGGTGGTGGAAGTGACGCAAGCCGAGGTGGCGGTCACAGTCGCGCAAACGCGCTTGGCAGAAGCGCAGTACGATTACAAGATCGCCGAGGTGACGCTCGCCTATGCGGCCGGTATGACCGGACTCTCTGAGACGGCGGCTCGGATTGAACCTAATGGTGGACATTAGCGGGAAGCGCCAACGTGAAATATTTTCCCCGTTCTGTATAGAGCACTCGCGCGCGAACAAGATCTTGGAGACTCTTCTCAAATGCGGAAGTATTCTCGGCTTCCGAGATGCCGTGTTGCATAGCCTGCTCGCGGATGAGGTCGGGAGATTTCGGCGCCTCATTACACGCTTCAATAATGAAACCCGCCAGGCCGTCGTATCGTTGGCGGGACGGCGCACCCGGCATGCGTCCATCATAGACCGTCACATAGCCCATCGCCTTGATGTAATAGAGATAGGGCTTATCGGCTGATGCCTGCCTGCGCTGCCATTCACGAGCCGCTTCGACGAGTTCTCGAAAAAGCTCCGGATCGACGCGCTGGTCCACTTCGTATTCGAAGTCATACGCAATCTTGTTCAAATCGATCTTTTGCGCGTCGTAGACGTATTCATAGGCCATGCCCGGGCCGGTAATCCGCACACCATATTCATGGGGCCGCGTAAAGTAGGGGCTGAACCGTTCCAGCCAGAGTTTCCCCACGCTTTCCGGAGCCTGCAAATGCACCAACGACGGAATGAGTTCCACCTGGGTACGATAATCCTCGTCGGTTTCTCCGGGGAATCCGAGCAAAATATTCCAGCTGAGATTGATGTTGTAATAGCGGCACCATTTCAGCGCGACCAGATTCTGCATCGGGCTCACGCCTTTATCCATGGACTTAAGCTGCGCGGCGCTGAGACTTTCGAGGCCGGGCTGCATCGAGGTCACCCCGCCTTTAGCTAAGGTCTGTATCTGATGCTTATTCAAATTACTTTTGGTTTCAATAAAGATGTCGAGGTCGTAATGGCCGGCGGCGAATCTGCCGAATACCTGCTCGATGTATTTCATATCGATGATATTATCGACGAGACGGAATCGTGTACTATCGTACCGGCTGGACAGCCATCGCAATTCTTCGATGACCTGCTCGGGTGATTTAGAGCGAAACTTCATGCTCTGCGCGTTCAGTCCGCAGAAGGTGCAATGGTGTTTTTCTCCCCACCAACATCCGCGCGCTCCCTCATAAAGGAGAATTCGATTCATCCCCTTAAACGAGGACGGGTCGACCGCGTCGAGCTGCGTAAAATAATCGTCGTAATCCGGCGGCCCCATCTTTGCAAAATCTACAAAGAGCTTATCATTCGGCGTGAAGCGTAACGTGCCGTTATGTCGTGCAATGATCCCTGGAGGCGGATCCGCTTCACCGCCATTCAATACATGACGAACCAATGCGGGGAAGGGTTCCTCTCCCTCACCCACCACTACATAATCGATCCAGGGAAACGCACGGAAGTATTCGAGTCCCATCTCGCCATCGTAGTGTGCCCCGCCGAAAACGATTTTCACCTCGGGGTAGAGATCCTTAATCAGCTTAGCGAGGGTGACACTCGCAACGTTCTGATGGAACATCGACGTAAACCCAATCAGCCGATACTGCCCCCAATCAATGGCCGTCATCGCCCATGTGAGAAACTGAGGGGCCAGTGTCGATTCGATCTCCGACAGATATGAGCTGGAACACCCGGCCTTGCGGGAAATGTCTTCGATCAGCGGCTTGAAGTCACGCAGGTAGTGGTGATGCTTTGGATTATCGTTGAAAAGCAGGCGTGAAAACAGCCACTCGCCGATCAGCAATTGGCTTTCGCACAGGACGTCGTAGACAGGAAAGCCGATCCGTTGCGCGAAATTCAGATTAAGGTAATGACTCTTGACGTCGATCCCTTGGGACTTGAGCAGGGTCGACAGCGTTCCCAGTTGGATCGAGGGATACATCGAATGGCCAAACGGCATGTTGACGAGCGCAACGAATGCCTGCTGCTCGCGCCCAATATTTGTTTGAGTGGTCAGCATCTGTTTGCAAAGCGTGTCAACTGCCGGCACCGTTCTGCTGAAATCCTATCATGCGGTTTATTCAGCGCGCCACGAGAGGTTGATGTATGTCGACCTCATGACGTGCGACCTTTTCCGGCGGAAGTTTTTGCAAATCGATGACGATTTCATCTTTTTTTCGCCCGGAGATAAACTCCCACCACGTGCTCGGTCTCCGCTCCACGGCGGCGGCTGGATTGAAAAATAAATTAAATCCTTTCGCGGCTGTCGGAGCCATAGGGTAGCGCCGATCGTACACCATTCCATACGCGGGAATGCCGTAAACGATCCGGTAATTCCCCAGGATAAAGTGCAATCGCCCGAGCTGCACGTAGAGTCCGCCGGATGTCACTTCCCGCTTCTTGGATGTTTGCGGATAGCTGATGTAGAACGCGACGCGTTCTTGGGGATCGGCAATCGCCAGGGCTTGAGACAAGCGTGTGGCCAGCCAGGCGACTTCTTCGTCTCGAAAAACCGGTTCCAGCGGCGACTCCCCGACAAAAAACCGTTGAACGGCATTCCGGTGTTCTTGGACGGAAAATCCTTTCAACAGTCCTGCCATCTCCTCCGGATCAATGTCCGCAGGATGGCTGTGAAGCGTTTGAGTTATTTCTTGAAACGCATAGGGATCCGGCTCCAGGCGGACAAAGTCGGTGGGGTTTTCATAAATCACTCTGGATGGCACGGTGGGAACAGCACATCCCCACAACCATCCGATCGTCACCGTCAGGAGACATGCGGCTCTCCATGTGCCCGTCGTACACTCTCTGGCGCTCATCGTAAGACTTTACTTCACTCCGTCACGGTCACCGTCATCTCGACGCGTTCCAGCGGATTGTCACGGCCGTCACGTTTGACGTTCACAATACTGTCGGCCACCTCCATCCCGCTCATCACTTCGCCGAAGGCCGTATACTTCCAGTCGAGAAAATTGGAGTCCGCCACGCAAATAAAAAATTGCGACCCTGCACTGTTGGGATCATTGGATCGCGCCATGGAGACGACGCCGCGCTTGTGCGGCTTGCTATTGAACTCGGCATTCACATGATGGCCGGGCCCTCCCATGCCATGCTGAGAACGATCGAGGTCTTTACTGTTCGGATCTCCCCCCTGGATCATGAAGCCGGGTATGACTCGATGAAACGTGCAGCCGTTGTAAAATTTCTCCTTAGCGAGCTTGATGAAATTATTGACGTGATTAGGCGCCACGTCGGAATAAAAACCCAGCACGATCTCGCCAAGGGGTTCCCCTTTGACCGTGACTTTGATGGTCGCTCGTGTTTTCGTTGCCGCTGCCATAATTGCTCCTTCTTAAAAAGTGTATATAAACCCACTGAATGAACTGACAAGATAAATGAACGTCATTAATCGCGGGCACTATTGAGGCTGCTGCTGAAGCCCCTCGCTGATTCCTACCCATTGCAGTCCGCCGTCGTCGCTTCGAAATACGCCCGAATTCGTCCCTGCATAGAGAACGCCCCCGTCACCGGCCGCTAAGGCTTGAATGGACATTTCGGTCAAACCCTTATTGACAGGCACCCACTGTCCGCCTTGATTCTGGGTTTTATAAATACCACGCCCCGTGCCCACGTACAGGCCACTTTCAAGAAGCAGAATGCCGCGGATCGAGTCGTTGGGAAGCGCGCGACTGATCGGCCGCCACGTCGCGCCTCCGTCGCCGCTGCGAAAAACACCGCCGTCGAACGTCCCGGCATAGAGCGCGCGGTCGCGATCTATGGCCAGCACGCGAATAAAATTTTCACGTAGGCCTTCATGATCAATCAGCCCGTGTGTGACGCGTTGCCATTCAAGTGCATGCGGCGCATAGCGCAGGATGCCTTTTCCCGATGTCCCGACATAGAGAGTCCGGTCGGGCGCCATCGCAATCGCATGCACCAGCACATCGTCCAACCCCTTGGTGACCACCGTCCACTCGCCCGCGCCATCAGGTCGACGATACAGGCCATCCCCTGTGCCTGCGAAGACGGCCCCCTGCTGGATAAGGAGCGCCTTTACTTCTAAACGCTTCAGACCCTCGTTGAATTTTTCCCAGCTCTTCCCCCCATCTTTCGTACGAAAGATCCCGCCGCGAAATGTGCCCGCATAGATGGTGCCGTCCTGCGCCGCCGCTAACGATAAAATAAACGGGTCGCTCAGACCGGCATTGGCCGGTGTCCATGACTGTCCACGATCGTCGCTGCGAAACACACCCATGCCGAACGATCCTGCGTAGACGGTCTTCGTGCCCACGGTGGCAATCGCTTGAACGCTGGGTGCCATGCCCGCTCCTGGAAAGCCTTGAGGGACCTGGGCCTTGGCCGTTGCGAAGACAACTACGGTGAACAGACACAGAAGGGCAAGAACCACACCGGTGAAGCGTTGAAGACGTGAACTTGGAGAGTGGAGAGATTTCATCATGTGCCGTGTGGATTCGTCTTGTCACCGCACCCGATGACCAGCCGTACCGACGGGGGTGATGCCTTTGAGGTTCATCCCCGGCTCGTTCTGATTCTGACTCGGCTGCTTCCCGAAGAATCGCGCGCCCCAGATACCGATTTCATACAAAATGATAAGAGGCACGGCCATGAGCAACATGGTAAAGAGGGTCGCGTCCGGCGTGATAATCGCGGAGAGGATGAGTGCTACCATAATCGCGTGCTTTCGGTAAGACGCAAGCACGCGACTGGAAAGCACCCCAATCCGAGCCAGAAGAGTCAGCGCCAGCGGCAACTCGAACGCAAATCCGAAGACAAGCAGAAACTTCACATTGAAATCGATATAAGTCCCCACCGCAAGTTGGGGGGTCAATTCCCGATCCATCCCAAAGCTGACGAAGAAGTGAATGACAAGGGGAAGAATCACGAGATTGCAAAACACGAGGCCGAGCGCAAAAAACCCCGCCGCTAAGGCGAACAGCGGAATGGCCCATCGCTGCTCTTTCGGCAACAAGGCCGGCTCGACAAATTTCCAGCATTGATAGAGGATGACCGGCATACTTAGGATCACTCCCGCCAACAGCGACACCTTAAGCGAGGCAAATAAGGCCTCCGTCGGTCCGTAAAAGATCAGATCATCTTGGAACGGACGCTTCAACCATGCGACGAGATCGGGCGCATAGGCGAACGTCAGTACAAACGACGCCAACAACGTGATGCCGATCACGATGAGGCGTCGCTTGACGGCAGAGATGTGACGTGCGAGCGGTGGGAGAATGCCGGCCATGACGTTACAACGCGCGATCAGTGCGAGGGTGAAGACTCCTTCCCATCGCCGTAGAGCCGAATGAGTTCGGCCATTTTGTCTTTTTTGGCCAATTTTTCTTTTTGCATCTGCTTCTTCAGCAGTTCTTCGTGCGGCGTCAAGACGTGCCGCCTCTGCAGCTCTTCTAATTCCACATCCAATCGATGATGAGTCTCCTCCAATTGTCTGAATTCCAAACTGGAGGTCCGCAGCAATCCGGCAATGTGATCAACGGTCATCATAGGTTCCCCTCCTAGATGAGCGACGGATTGCCGAGCATTCCCGACGATTCCATCGCTGTGGTTGTATACCCACCTTGCCCCTTCTTCGACAGCTCCGCTTCCATTAACACGGCATCCTCAATCGGATTCGTATAGTACTTGGCTCGCATCCCAGTTCGAACAAATCCCGCGCGTTCATAGAGCGTAACCGCGGAATCGTTGGACGCGCGCACCTCAAGCAGGGCACGACGCGCCCCCTCTTCAATACCCGTCGAGAGCGCCTTTAGCAAAAGGGCGTGTCCGATGCCGCGACGGCGAACGTGCGGCTCTACCGCCACATTCATCATTCTGAGTTCTTCAAACACGACCCAGAAACACACGTACCCGACAACCTCAGGAGGTGGCTCGCCCGTATGTCCTGAACGGTCCGCCTGCGCAACGAAGAAACGAGAGAATGGATTATCGGTCAATTCCACCTCGAACATTCGACGCGTCCACGGCGCTGAAAAGGATGCAGCTTCAATGCGCAGGATGGCGTCCACATGCTGGATCGTTGCCGACACGAGCCTGAGCGATCCGAGTTCGTAAGACGGCGTCGTATCCATCGCTATTTGATAGGAGCGAGACGTCGTTCCATCATGAGTTCTGCTTCGGCGCGCTGGACATAGCGCGGAGACAATCCAAAGCCCGCAATATCATTCTTGCGAATTTTCTCGTTACCCGCCAATCCAACACTCACCGCAGAGGCAGCCATCACATCTGCGTCGGCTTCTTGTACCGTCTTGCCGGATATGCTGAGCATGCGGCGTAGCTCCTCACGGTTTGCCTGCCAGCCCTCGCCGTACACCATGGTCGGTTCCGTCAGAGCCTCCGCAAGCTTGCATAAGGGTCCGACTTGGTCTTCACCAATCTGCATCAAACCGGATTCCTTCCACTCGTAGAACGCCCAGTACACCTCGCCGGTGCGAGCTTTGAGAATAGGACAGAGCCTCATGGGGGACGACCGAAGATTCCACGCCATCGCCTCTAAGGTCGGCACGGCCGCTAATGGCATTCCGGTGACCATTCTAAATCCCATCATAGTCGCCAGCCCGACCCGCAGTCCAGTAAAAGAACCGGGTCCAATGGAAACCGCAAGTCCTTGAATATCCGATAATTCATGCCCAGCGGTTCGCAAAACTTTATCGATGGTGGGGACTAAATGCTTACCAGGATGCCCCGCTGTATCGAGGTCGCTTCGCGCAAGCAACATGAGCCCGTCCATCAAGGCGACGCTCTGACATCCCGTCGCCGTTTCCACCGCCAACAGCTTCATCCCATTCCATTCCTTCGATAAGGACCTATGGTGATTTGAAGCTCTTCCGGTTTCAGCGGCAGGTTCGGTGAGATTTCTCGAAAGCTAAGTTGCAAAGTGCTCTGACCTTCGGGATCTTCCGCATGTATGACGAAGGGCTTCAGCGTACTGCCGTCAGACGAGAGATCCGTTCGAACGACACTCCCGCCGTCGGGAAAAAGATTCACCGGCCTAAAATCTTCAAACCGCACTGTCGACTCGATGTCACCGGTTAGAGTCAGTCGATCCTCTTGCACAACTTGCAATGAGCGTCGATCAAACCAGATCCGTCGATAGGGCTGCTCCGATCCGCGCAGTCCAGAAATCGGCGCAAAGACCTCCAGACGGTACCGGTCGCCCTCATCATGGAGAACGACCCGCTCCTCCTTCGCAATCGCCGGCGTGCCGATGATCCCGGTCATCGCCATGAGGCTCAATCGGAAGGGGCGTGCCGTTTTTTCGGTTCGATTCAAGTCGCTGATCGTCCCTGTGAGAACCTTCCCCGTCACCAGCCGTAAGGTGTAGCGCTCCTCCCCTACGACCAATTCAAACAGTCGCAGGCCCAGGCGATTGAACCCACGAAGGCGCAACGCATCCGGCCGGTGATAGACGACCGCGCCTTCCACTTGCTGAGTTCCAGGAATGCCCGGCCCCTGGATTTGGGCGCGAAAGAGACCTTTCAGGGTCTGAACCTCGGCTTCCCTTTGTTGGAGGAGGCCAACCAAGCGTTCGATCGTGGCGTCTTGCAGCGGAATCTCCGTCACCGGCCCGACGGGCTTGACTCCAAAGGCGCACCCGGAAATCAGGACGCACGACAGCATGACACCGACGACAAATCGGCGACCTCTTATTGTAAATGAGACACCGTGCATTTCATCTATCCCAATAAGATATCCAACGCCTCGCCTACTTCATGAACGCCGATTAGCTCGATGCCCTCGACCGGGTCGAGCTTCGCGAGATTACGCGCCGGTAAGATGCACCGACGGAATCCCATCTTGGCGGCTTCCCGCACACGTAATTCGGCTTGGCTGATTGCGCGCACTTCTCCACCGAGTCCCATCTCGCCCAATACGACCGTACCGTGGTCAATAGGGGCCTCGCGCAGGCTGGACGTCACCGCCGCGACAATCCCCAAGTCGATGGCGGGTTCATCGACCTGCATCCCTCCGATGACGTTCACATAGACGTCTTGCCCCGATAAATGGAGTCCTAAACGTTTCTCCATCACGGCGAGTAGAAGCGATACGCGGTTGATTTCCACCCCATTCGCCATCCGTTTGGGCATCGCATAACCGGTCGATGAGACCAACGCCTGAAGTTCTACCAAGATCGGCCGTGTCCCTTCCACGCTCGACACAACGACGGAACCCGTGCTCTTGGCGGGACGCTCGGCCAAGAATAATTCGGACGGATTTTCGACTTCCTCCAAGCCGACATCTTTCATCTCGAACACGCCGATCTCATTAGTAGAACCGAAGCGGTTTTTCACCGCGCGCAGAATGCGGTAGCTATGTCCCTTGTCTCCTTCGAAATACAGGACGGTATCGACAATGTGCTCGAGCAAACGCGGGCCCGCGATAGCGCCCTCTTTCGTGACGTGACCAATAAGAAACACCGGTACGCCGCTGCGCTTCGCAAAGCCCATCAAATGGCCGGCGACTTCCTGCACTTGGCTGATGCTCCCCGGAGCAGAAGTGATTTGGTCGGTGTAGACGGTTTGAACGGAATCGACGACCACCGCAGCCGGCTGCATGTCTTGAATGACTTTTAGAATTTCTTCCAACGACGTTTCGGCCAAGATGTACAGGGCCGGTGCGTTGACCCCCAACCGTTCGCCGCGCATTTTTATCTGTTGAGGAGATTCTTCACCAGAGATGTAGAGGACGATTTCGTTGCCTGTGATGAGACGAGGTAGGGCTTGCAGGAGGAGTGTGGTTTTGCCGATCCCTGGATCGCCGCCGATCAGGATCATGGACCCGGGAACGACACCGCCGCCGAGGACGCGGTCGAACTCCCCTATGCCGGTTCGCCGGCGATGCTCGCCGATGACTTCGATATCCGCAATCCGGGTGGCTTGCGAGGGGGGCAGCTTGAGAATCGGAGAACGCGCGCGGCTCGAAGAAGCCAGGCGTTCTTCCTTCATACTGTTCCAGCCTCCACAGTCGGGACAACGCCCGAGCCATCGAGGAGACTGATGCCCACACGCCTGGCAAAGGAAACTCGTTTTGGCCCGCATCAGCCGGAGCCCTTCGTTACAACATCGTCTCCCTCATCCTAAAGGAAGTTCCCTCAAAATTCAAAAGAAAGCCGTCTAAGAGACAGCGGGTTTTGCTGTCACAGCCTTTTCTTTCGCACCTCTTTCCAAGTTGACGCGAGTTGGGCTTTTTTCGGCAGTACTCCCCGTTCTGTGGCCGGGACAATCACGACATCCAATCGCTGGGCGACCAGCACATCGGCAAAGCCCTTTGTGCGCCCGATTCCAGCTTTGAGATTATCCCATCCCTGTGCGCGGAACTCGTCAATCTTGGACGTCAAGGCTTCTTCCTTGTCAGGAACGAATACAATAGGGCCCGGAGGAAACCGATGCTCCCGCAACCAGTGCCGTGTGGTGTCCGAGTCCGCTGCTTCACTCTGGCTTCGGGCGATATAAAGGACGTTAAAGTAAAACTCGGTCAACCGCTTGAGTTCGTCCGCGGCGTCAGGGATAGGTGTCGGCGATAACGGCAAGGTTTTGTCACCGGCAAGTGATGAAAGCGGAACGAGCGGCGCGCCGGCATCTTCGATCAACGCCGCCATCTCTACCAACAGAATAGGCCGGCGGCGCTCCCATGAAAAGAGTGTAGCGGTCCCCTCTGCCGTCGTGACACGAGGACTGTCGGCAAGCCGAACCGTCAGAGGGAGATTTCCGCGCATCCGAGGCGTATATTCGAGAAAGCCGCGACCGTCTCCACCGGTCATCGAGGTCCCAACCTTTTTCCCGCCGACAAGAAATTCAATCTGCTCTCCGCCGACCCCCGTCTTCGTGAGAAGGTTGTCCCGAGTCAACCGACCCTCGAGTTTCACGGCTCGGTCGGGAACGGTGAGCGAGTCGGGGACGGAGAGCTTTGCATGGATCTTATCAGCGGCGAAAACCGGACATGCCAAGAGGGCAAGAAGGAAAAGCCACGCCAGATGGAAACAGGCGGGGCGGACAATACGAGCCCTAGGTTCGCCGACGCTCGACCTCGGCGAACACGGTATCCAAAATATCCAGCGCCACATCGGCATCACGTTTTGTAATGATCAAGGGCGGAACGATCCGGACGACATTCTGTCCGCATCCTAACAGCAGCAGTCCTTTTTGAAAACAACGTTGAATGATCGCATTACGCTCGGGAATGGCCATTTCCTTCGTGTCCCGGTTTCGCACACATTCGATCCCGATCATCAGACCTTTCCCGCGGACATCCCCGATTAAGCGATGCCGCGATTTCATCTGGGCCAATTCCTCCATTAGATACGTGCCCACGGAGGCCGCATTCGCAATCAATTGCTCTTTCAACAATGCAATCGTAGCGAGCGCCGCTTCGCATGCGACGGGATTCCCACCAAAAGTATTCGCATGGGAGCCGCCTGGCCAATTCATGACCTGAGCAGACGCAACAGTGGCCCCCATAGGCAGGCCGGATGCAATCCCTTTCCCGATCGTGACGATATCCGGCTGAATCTTCCAGTGTTCGACGGCAAACATGGTTCCGGTCCGCCCCATGCCCGTTTGCACTTCATCGACGATCAGGAGAATGCCAAACTCTTTCGCCAACGCGGCGAGCTGCGGAAGAAATTCTGGCGGCGGTACGATGACACCCCCTTCTCCCTGTATAGGCTCCACGACGATCGCCGCGACGTCTTCAGGAGGGACAGTGGTATTGAAGACATCGCGAATAGCCCGCACGCACTCCATCCCGCAGGTGGGATAGTCACGGCCATACGGACATCGATAACAATTCGGATAGGGCACATGCGTGACGCCAGGCACCAGAGGGGCGAAGTGCCGACGCTGCACCGCTTTACTCCCGGTCAACGACAAGGCCCCCATGGTGCGCCCATGAAACGCACCCTGAAAGGCGATCATGAGTGGGCGCCTCGTGCGATAGCGCGCCAACTTAAAGGCCGCCTCTACCGCCTCTGCTCCGGAGTTACTGAAAAACGTTCGAGCAGGACGCTTAACCGGCGCGATGCGCCCGAGTGTTTCTCCCAAAGAGATCTGGGACGGATAATAGAAGTCCGTTCCCGACATGTGGATAAAACGCGCGATTTGATTGCGCACGGCCTGCAAGACTTTGGGATGAGCATGTCCCGTCGCGACGACGGCAATACCGGCGGTGAAATCGAGATAGCGGTTGCCGTCGACGTCTTCGACCACGGCGCCCCGCGCCTGTTGAACGACGAGAGGATAAATACGGGTAGCAGATTGAGAGAGGGTCTTCTCGTCTCGCCGAACCCACGCTCGAGCGCGAGGACCCGGAGGATGAGTGCGGATAGCCGGCGCGTTCTGTGTATGAGGCAACCGTTTTTGCTTCGGCAATCGCTTGGCCACAGCGGGCACCTCTTTACAAGACTGCGAGACTGATGCGCGACGGCGAACGATGAAAGAGTGTGGACCGGACGGGCTTAGAAAGCGTGGTGAATCGACGAGACGAGCGCAATCGAGATTATCGTGCCTTCAGAGCAGCAATAATCTCATCCGCATGGCCGTCGACTTTGACTTTACGAAAGACCGCCTGGACGACGCCGGTGCGATCGATGACAAACGTACTGCGTTCGATCCCCCAATATTTCTTCCCATACATATTCTTGAGTTTGTAGGTCCCGTAGGCTTTGGAAACGGCGGCGTCTTCATCGCTGAGCAGTGAAAAGGGCAACCGATATTTATCGATGAACTTTTGGTGGGACACGGCGCCGTCAAGACTGACACCCAACACGACTGCGCCTAGCTTGGTCATCTCGGCCGACGTGTCGCGAAGATCGCACGACTCTTTCGTACAGCCGGGCGTATCGTCTTTGGGATAAAAATACAGGACGACGTGCTTGCCTTTCAGGCTTTTGAGCGCCACGTCCTTACCCGACTGATCCGGCAGAGAAAACGCTGGTGCCTTCTCGCCAACCGTCACTGTCGCCGCTTCGGTCATTAGATCCTCACAGGGTGTGGCCAGAGGATCGCTATCTTCTCGGCCCACTGCCCATTCCAGGCCGTTGATTCGAATAATTTGGGTCCTTCTGCTGCTTTTGGATATTGGCGTCCGGAGAACCATACGCACGCAAGGCGGGCGAGTCCCAAATCACTTTATCCCCAGGCGCCAGGTTCGCCGCCTCAATGAAATGTTCACGCGCTTGATCGCTTTCCCCCAGCGCGAAGAGCGCCAATCCAAGGTTATAGTGAGCCTCCGCAGCATTCGGGGCTCCGGTCGCTACCTGCTCAAAATGGCCTTTGGCTTGATCAAATTGCCGACTCTGGTATTCCTGAATCCCTTGCGCGTTGACCTGGATCAAGTCCTGAGAGATGTTCGGTTGGAGCGCCAGCGGCACGCGGGGTTTGGGCTTGGACGCACATCCCGCGATCCAGACGGCCGACATGAGAACAAGGACGCATGCGAGGGTCTTCATAGGTTGCCTATCATGATTTATGTCGACGTTGTTCTTCTTCCCTGAATTTCCGGTACAGAACCTCCCATTCGGAGGTTCCTTCAATCGGAGGTCGTGCATACGTGCCTAATCGCGCGCGAACAACGCGATCGATGGCCGACTCTTCCGCTAATTCTGCTGCGAGAACACGCTTGATTTCGCGGAGCGCCTGTACGTCGTCACCTTTGAAATGTCCGGCCGGAGTTTTTTTCACACACGTGAGAATTACGTGCGACAAGTGACTTATTTTGTCGTCGCTCAGCATGGTTGCCTCGAACAATCACCGGTGTCGAATGACCTTATAGAATCACTCCGCGTTCCCGCACCAGTTTAGTTTTTATCATTGTGAACATTTTCTGATAATCGACGCCACCTCGCTCGATTTCGGCGTCATATTGCTTCATGAGAGTCCGGACCTCTGCGTTCAGACGATCTTCAACCGAGAGTTCTTCTGTGATCCCCACCTCCAACGCGCCGACGAGCGCATGCTTGGAACCGACAATTTCCACGTATCCCTTTTCGTGGAGATGAGTCACCAGCGATTCCGCAAGATGATGGACGCGTTCCTTCGACAATTTCATGCCGGTTTTCAGCTACGCCTTTTCGATACGAATGCGGGTCGCGTCCATGGCCTGCCGCAATTGAGTCGCATCCCCAAGAATGCGGCCAATGACATTCACGCGGTCAGCCGGCACTGGATCAGGTCCCATGCTCATCGGTGTTCGACCGAAAAAAATAGCGATGACCTGACCTGCACCCCACACGGCGATATCCCCGACCTTCACCTGCGTAGTCGCAACTTCACGATGATCCTTCACGCCGGCCAGCTTGAAGTAAAACTCTTCACCCCACGTATTAATCGGGGCTTCAATCGGCAAGGAGGCATACACTTCGTCGGCCGTCTTGTTGGATTTGATCTCCGCTTCAAGAGAGATTCCCGAAACGGACAGTCGGATTTTACGCGCAGGGCTGACGATCATAATGAACGATGCACGATGGGTAGTCGCTCGGAATTTAGCTTGTTTCCTTTTTGAAAGCAAGACTACAATCCGCCGATGAGCCGACAGACATGAACTGAACACGTACGCCGGACATCGGCAGCGTACACACTCATCGATCATTGACCCTGGGCTGCATAAATTCTTTTTGCATGTCGACGCGTCGTCAACCGCACTCCACCAGCCGCTGGCACGGCGTCGGCCTTACCGACCAGGGACTCGTTCGCGCGTCGAATCAAGATGCCTTTGCCGTCATGAACGACCGCGAGACGTGGATCGTTGCAGACGGCATGGGGGGGCGGGCCGGCGGCGATGTGGCGAGCCGCATTACAGTCGATCTGCTCGTCACAGAACTGTCATGTTCGTTCGATGCCTCCTCTGATGAAGAGGTATCGGATATTCAACGTCGATCCGATCTGCTATATCGAGCGACCCACAAGGCGAACCAGTCTGTCCGAGACGAAGTTCGACGGCGTCCAGACTTGTACGGCATGGGGACGACCCTCGTCATTCTGTCCATCGTTGCGACGCCTCAACCGTCGGCCGTCCTCGCCCACGTCGGGGATAGCCGAGCGTATTGTTTGCGAAACGGTATACTGACGCAGATCACTCGGGATCATTCATTCGTAGAAGAGGCCGTCCAAGGCGGAACGTTGACACCGTTAGAGGCGAGCAGTCATCCGATGCGACACGTATTGACGCGGGCCGTCGGTGCGGAATCTCATGTCGAGGCAGAAATCACCGTGCATCCGCTCTCCCCAGACGACCTCCTCCTCCTCTGTACCGATGGCTTGACGAAAATGATCGACGATCAAGACATCCGGCGTATCCTGCTTCAACCGGCGACGTCTCTTCTGGACATAGCCCAGGCGCTCATCAAGGAAGCCAATGTCCGCGGCGGCGCGGACAATACTACTGTCGTCCTGGCAAGAAATGAATTGACAACATCCCGCCAAGAACGGTAGCTTCCCACCCGATCTTTCGTGGGGGTCCATGACCGTATTTTTTCATCGTACGATTACCACTATACTCGTACTGAGTCTAAGCTACCTCTCTTTGACTCACGCGACCGACGAGCTTCCGGGCTCCTCTTCCACGCCGGTTCTACATATTGCGGGACTGGCCGGAGAATGGGAGATACAGGAAGAAGACAAATCGTACACGGTGACGCTGGACAACGAAGGCACCGGTCCGTATACCTGGCAGGGGGGCCGTATCGTTACGATAGAATTTTCAGATCGCAAGTGGATGGGAACATGGCAGCAAACCGGGAACGACCGCGAGGGCGGCTTTGAATTATTGCTGTCCGAAAATAATATGGAAGCAAAAGGTGTGTGGTGGTACACGCGCGTGGGTGACCGAAAGAATATCCCTCCCAGACAATGGGGCGGGAGCTACGTGTGGAAGCGTCTAAGTTCTCTTTCGTCCCCTTCGGAGCCGAATCCTTTACCGAACGCCAATCAGCCATAATCGCAGCGAGCGTCGTTTCGCACCGGCGACTGATGCATACGTCTCAGGGTTTAAAGACGACTCGTTGGAATCAATGATCAATTGTCAGGAGGATCCATGCGCACGATCATGACCGTGTTATTCCTTGCCTCGATGACGGGCCCTGTTTTCGCCGCAGGGAGTCACGATCATCATACTGTTCCGACACTGGAGGGTCAGACCACGACAACTGTCACCGTGCAAGGGAATACGGTCACGCTCACGTTCGGGCCGATCGACCTGCCCACCGCTCATGATGGTGATTTGGCCGCCAGCATGCCGAAGCATGTCTTCGAGTTGCCGAAAGACATGTACCTCGTCGGGTACAAATCGGCGGTCTTTACAAAAGAAGGCAAGCCGTTACCGCAGAACTACCTGCATCACATTTTGATGCTGAATAACGACAAAGAAAGTGTCTCCTGTCCAGGGGAACCTCTCTTTTTCGCCGGCGCAGGATTGGAGATGACCGAAGCGCGTTTCCCTCAAGGGTACGGGGTGAAGCTCGAGAAAGGAAAGAAGCTCATGTCGGTGGTCGCTTTTTATCATAAGGCGCCTCCGACGAAGGATGTAATGGCCACCTTTACGATGGAAATAGCGCCCGAGGGCATGCCCATTAAAGAAATGGACGTGTATCAGGTGGGCGTCAATATTGTGTGCTACAGCAAGTTCGGCGAGCGTGGCAAGGATCAGACAGATGAGGGTATTGAAATCAAATCGGGCGTGCAAGTCCTCTCAGCTCCGGTGAAGTTTCGAATGGACGGATGCGTAAAGTTTGCCTACCCGCATGGTCACGACGAACTGTTGTTAATCGCCCTCGACGATAAAACATCCGCACGCACGCTGCTGCGCACGGTCCCCGATGTGGCCCAAGATGGAACGTTCCTGGCGTTTCAACCCCATCAAGTCTATGGGGACGCACAAGGCTTCCCTATTATTAAAAATCATATGTACGAAATGACTATGGTGTACCATCATCCACTTCAGTTCTCTGAGAATCAGCATGGTATGGGCAACTATTTGCTCTACATGACTCCTGGTGCTTGTCCGTCGGAACATGCCGCCGCAGCCCACTAAGCTCTCGTTTAACATCCTCCGCTCAATTTTGAACACCTACGTATTAATTTAATCCTGCATTCCTTTGCCTAGATCAAATAATATTTAGCATACAATCGGTTACGATACTCTCTTCCTCCTTCGCTAAGTCCAAAGTCTAATTGACTGCCACCAGCCGATATGGCAGCTTACATCCTAATTTCTCTATTACAAGCAGGAACTGAGTCACTGGAGGGCCGCTGCTGGCTCTACTGGAGGGGCCTGATCGGCACTAGATGGAATCCTTAGGCTACATCGACCTGTCAATGGCCCCCTTGACTCAGCCCCCGCAGACATTGCGTCCGTCACCGCGTGCATTCAACCATCCATCCAATCTTCAAAGGTCTCTATTTCTTTCCACAGCAATCGTGCCGAAGCCGGGTTGGGGGAGCGGCTTCGATGCCCCATGACTCCGTTACGGTCCTGCTTGTAAGTGAACAAGCGGAAGAGATCAAACTTATTACGAAAAGCCTACGTTCCTTTTATCCGGGATGTCGAGTCGAAGTCGTCTATTCGTCTGAAGAGGCCTTTGAGTGGGCGCCGAAGCAGGATTGGCACGTCATCATCATCGATGAATCGCTGTTCGACACTCGCGTCGTCGAGGTGCTGCAAGAAGTCAGACATCGCGCTCCACGTTCAGCCATCCTTATAGCTGCGTCTCGACAAGATAGCGGGGTCGCGCTGCAACTCATGCAGCAAGGGGCGGATTATTTCTTATTCAAAAATACCCCTGCGTTTTCAACAGATCTGCCGATCGTGACCCGCGAGATATTAGAAAAACGGGACTTACGAGCGCGTTTGGACCTCTCTCAAAATCGCTATTATCGACTCATCGATAATCTGGCGGACATGGCATACGAGTTAGATGCAGAAGGACGTTTTCTCTATGTCAGTCCGGCCGTGCGGGGCCTCGTGCATTACGATCCACAAGAACTGATCGGTCTGCATTATTCAACACTGATTCCTCCGGAGGATCGAGACAGTGCGAACCGGCGTTTCAATGAGCGCCGATCCGAAAGCCGAGCAACACGCCGACTCAAGCTGCGCCTCAGAGAGAAAGATCCGAGGCTTCCTCCTGTGGAAGTGGAGATCAATGCCACGGCTTTATACGATCGACACCAGCACTATGCCGGAACAGTCGGTATCGTCAAACCCGTCTTAACGCAACCGCACCTCACTCTACTTCAACGCTTGTCCGATCTTCCTACGCCGTTGACAAACATTTTGACCAATACGCAACAGTTGCTGCAAACGGTTCACGACCTGTGTGATCAAGTCGGTCTAGCGACGACTCGCCCTGGTTCCCCGGATGAAGATTCGGTTAAAGCTCCAGCTCCCGACTTTGTAGAAAGAGCCGATCCATCCGATGCGGTTCCTCCACCTCACTTGGAGGAGCGTCGACGGTCTCCTCGCATCGACATTCAAATGGACACACACGCAAGGGTCAATGGGACAAGTTGGGAGGGAACCGCGCTTAACATCAGTCAAGGCGGAATCTATCTACTTCTCAAAGGCGATGTCTCAGCTAATCAAGATCAAATGACACGGCTCGGTTTTGGCAGCGAGGTGGGAGTGTTAGAAATTCCAGGGGTAGTGCGCCACATTCGAAGAGGCGATACCTCGATATCCGGCGCCGAAACCGTTTTGACAGGCCTCGCGATTCAGTTCTCTCCTCTTGAAGAGGTGAAAGAGAGAATTCTGCATTCGCTGATCGATGGACTTCGCACCCAGTCGCTCTCAATGAGCGTGACGGCCTTATTGTTTCCCCCTGCGCCTCCACAACCGAGCGACTCGGCTTCCATGCCTTTGGAGTCGGAAAGAAGTGCGGTGGCAACCAGTGTCCAAGCCCATGAGCGCCGCCGCGCCGCTCGCATCGCGCTCGCCGGGCCGGTTCAGATCGATCTGCCTCCTGAGATCATTCCCGGCGAACCATCGCTCGTGAATCTCAGCACGACCGGCGCGTGCATTCGCCTGCAGTCTTCGACGGATCTTCTGAGCCGCCGACTATCTCTGCGGTTCACGTCCCCCTCCATACCGCGCGGCGTCACCAAATCTTCTTCCGAGCAGATCGAATATCGTTTGATGGGAATGGTTGTCTGGATGGCGCCCGATCGTGTCGACACATCACCCATTTCTTCCCCCGACTCTGCCCCAATCCGTATAGGGATTCGTTTTATCAACGACCCTATAGAGGAAATGACGCTAACGGCGCTTGTCCATCGATATTTGAGCGTTGATCGAACTCAGCCCGATCCTGACCGATCGGTCGTTTCGACCGAGTTTGTGCAGTGCTTTAACGATCATGGTCAGCGGTTAGCCGTTTGTCACGATCATAGGGCGCCGGCTATGCCATCGGATGCTCCACTCGTCATTCTCGCGCCGGGGTATGGACGCACCAAAAAGGATTATATCGATCTGGCCTATTATTTTGCATGTAACGATTGCCATGTCGTGCGCTACGACCATAGCGCTCACGTGGGCGAAAGCGAAGGCGGGATGGTGCAAACGACGCTGACCGGCATGGACGAAGACATACTCGCGATCATCGAGTACGTCATTCATCGCTGGCCCACGAACCCTCTTATTCTGTTGGCCAGTGATGTGACGGGGCGGGTTGTGCTCAAACATGCCGCCCACCATCCCTCGGTGAGGCTCCTCCTGCTGTTCGCACCTGTCCTTGATCTGCAGTACACCCTGATGACGGTTCACAAGGACGATCTGATCGCGGCCTCGCTTCGCGGCAAACACTTCGGGATTAGCAATATTTTAGGGTTCAATATCGACGCCGATGCCTGGATCACCGACGCCATTCAGGGACAATATGCCGACTTTACATCGACACGGGACGATTTGATCGGCATTCGCGTGCCGGTGCTGGTCTATTCATCAGAGCTTGATCCCTGGGTGCGTCCTAATTTGTCTGCACAGCTCCGGTCGGTGGTGGTCGAGAGCGAGCTGGAATGGCACGAATCTTCCCATGCGCATCATGGCTTCGTAGATCGTGAGCACGCTGAACCCGTCTTTCGGCAAATCGTGTCACAGACCTTCACACGATTAAATCCCTTGGTTCACATTGAGGTTTGCGAACCCATGGATCGGGATCTCATCCGCCAAGCGCACCTCGAACGCGAGCGAGCTCGTCTCCATCATCAGATGGACAAGAGCGCGACTGTGGAATTTTGGCGAGACTATCTGGACCGATCCCATTCACTAGTAAATTTTTCAGAGTATTGGCATTTACTGGATCATATCCATCGATTGCTCGGCCCCCTGGATAACACGATGCGGGTTCTAGATGCAGGATGCGGTAACGGCAACTTCGGCATGTTTCTTCTCATCGCGGCATCGTTCCATCACGATCACATGGGTGGCCGCCAGCGGCTGAATTATCTCGGTCTCGATCTCGTGTCCAACGGTCTGATCCAGGCCAAATCGAATCTGATACGTGTCGCCGCAGAATTGCGCGGAAAGTTTGCCACGTCAGCACGTCAATCCATCATGAATGCCGGATTGATGTGCGTAGATCTAAACGCCCCCCTCCCCTTTCACGACGAACAATTCGACCGCGTAGTCTGCAATCTAGTTATTGGGTACCTCCGCGACCCCATCTTCACGCTTCGCGAACTGGTGCGCATCCTCAGTCCACACGGCAAACTCATTGTCACCTCTTTTAAGCCTCAGGCGGACCTCTCGCAAATTTATCGGAAGTTTCTCTCACTCGCGCAGAATGACCTAGAAAAAACCCAGGCCAAAGCCACCGTGGAAGCGGCGGGGACGATTACGCATGGCACCCAAGAGAGCGCCTTTCGATTTTTCGAGCAACAGGAACTGGCAATGCTCCTTAGATCGACCGGAGCGTCGCAACCACGCATTTACTCCACCTTTGCCAACCAGGCCTATATTGCCGTCGCAGAAAAATCTCCTTCCTCCGCCGAATAGACCTTTTAGATCGATGTCTTCCGATCGACCCCCGTCCAAACAGCTCTGGCACTGAGATTTATCGTACTCCACCTTCCACAGGATGAAGACTGGGACTCTTGACGAAAGATGCTGCAGTTTCCGCGTCTCTGCCTCCTCGAACCCCTGCTCCATCTACTTTTGAGTTCCACTTTTATAGATAGACGCTATACTTACTGAAGCTTTTCACCTTCATGCAAGGTGTGCGTGGTTTCATCTACTCAAAACGCGTGGAATCCTAAGTCTTTGATCACGAAAGGAATAGCCCTTTCGCTTGTCTTTCTCCTGTATCTGGTGCTGCTGGTGGTGACTCGTCTGTTCATCGGTACACCGCATTATGAGCTCGCTGCGGTGCTATTGGGAACCAGTATGATCTTTGCGGCTGTACTGGCAACTATACAAAAACATATGGAAACGATGGTGGGAAAAGCTCTGTTTAAAGAAACATACGAAGCGTATGAGACACTGACAGAATTTAGTCGAGCCATGGTGTCCATTCTAGATCTGCCTGCCTTGACTCACATGATTCTGTCTACGTTAAGTCGGGTCTTAAATATTCAAACCGTCTCTTTGTTCCTTTTGGATAGTGAAAAAGACGTGTACGCGCTCGCTTCTGCAAAAGGAACGGGGATCGAGCGACTCGAATCCATCCGGTTTTCAGCGGCTGAAGGGCTTCCTCACTATCTGAGATGCTCACAGACGCTCTTAGTTCAAGAAGACTTTCGGGGCATTCAACACCCTGACCGATCCATTCTTCCCGCCCTGCACGCGATGACGTCCGTCGTCTGTCTCCCCCTCATCAATAAGGATCGTCTGATCGGATTTATCAATTTGGGACCACGCGCCGACCAACAAGTCTATTCACAAAATGAGCTGCACCTCCTCACGACGCTGGCTCAGAATGCCGCAGTGGCTCTCGATAACGCCATGTTGTACACCGATCTCAAGCGCTCTCAAATTTTGATGCGCCGAACGGATCGGCTTCGCTCACTCGAGACCATCGCCGGGGGATTTGCTCATGAAATCCGCAATCCCTTGACCTCGATTAAAACGTTCGTGCAGTTGGCACCGGGACGTCGCGACGACGCCGAGTTCATCGACCGCTTTAGCGAAGTGGTGATCGAAGATGTATATCGAATCGAACGACTCATCCATGAGATTCTCGATTACGCACGCTATCGCGAGCCGAAGTTCATCGAGGAGAATCTCAACGACATCGTCGCCTCCTGTCTGTACTTTATCGAAGTGAAGGCATCGAGCAAATTCATCGCCATCGAAAAACACCTCACGCCTGACCTCCCTATGGCGATGCTGGACCGCCAGCAGATTAAGCAAGTCCTCCTCAATCTTCTCCTCAACGCCATGGATGCGATGACCGAGAATGGGGGCCAGCTCTCCGTGAAAACACATCGCCGGAACAAGGTCGACGGCGCATGGATCCAAATCGAGATCGCGGATACGGGCGTCGGCATCTCACCCGCCAACTTGGAACATATCTTCGATCCGTTCTACACCACCAAGCATGAAAGCATCGAACGAGAAGGAACGGGACTTGGGCTGACCATCGTCCACCAAATCGTTCAAGAACATCATGGGTATATCGAGGTCGAAAGCAAGGTCGGCCTCGGCACCACTTTTTATATCAATCTGCGTACTAATCCAGCAGCAATCGAATCTGAAAAGGAAGCACAGGCCTATGAAAAAACGAGTCCTGCTCATTGATGATGAGATCGGCATCCGGACCTCCCTTAAAATGGTCCTTGAGCCGACCTACGAGGTAATTTGCGCACAGGACGGCGAGGAAGGATTAACCCAATTTCGGTCGACAAGCCCGGATCTAGTTCTCCTCGACATTCTCCTCCCCGGTATCGACGGTCTAGCCGTGCTCCGAACCATTCGAACAGAAGATACCCGCATCGCTGTCATCATGTTGACGGCAAGTACAACCGTCAAAACGGCCGTCGAGGCAATGAGAATGGGCGCCGCCGATTACATCCCCAAACCCTTCGATGTAGAAGAATTACGACTAAGCGTAGCCAGGGCACTGGAAACGACCGACCTCAAGCGTGAAGTCACCTACCTGCGGGCTCAGGTTGTGAACCGTTATGGCTTTCACAATTTGGTCGGCAAAAGTCCGGGGATGCGTGAAATCTATTCAAAAATCGAGCAAGTGGCGGATACGCGGACGACCGTGCTCATCACCGGCGAAAGCGGAACAGGGAAAGAACTGGTGGCTCGTGCGCTGCATTACAACAGCAGCCGTCGCGATCAGCCATTCATCGCCCTGAACTGTGCCGCACTGCCCGAAACCTTGATTGAGAGCGAGCTCTTTGGGCATGAGAAAGGCTCCTTTACCGATGCGCAAGCTCGTAAGCCGGGCCAGTTCGAACTAGCGCACGGTGGCAGCCTATTCCTGGATGAAATCGGAGACTTAAGCCTTCCTACGCAGGCGAAACTTCTTCGCGTCGTTCAGGAACGGGAGTTTACCCGGATCGGAGGCACGCATCCTATCAAGGTTGACGTTCGCATCATGGCAGCCACGAACCGCAATCTTGACGAACTTCTTCGCCGCAAGGAGTTTCGCGAGGACCTGTATTACCGGATCAATGTCGTGTCGCTCTATTTGCCACCTTTGCGGGAACGTCGGGAAGATGTGCCCTATCTTGCCAAACACTTTCTCAGTCAGCGTCGCCAAGAAGACAAACGCTCTCCGCAGGAATTCGCCAAAGAAACGCTGGAGATTTTATCGAAATACAATTGGCCCGGAAATGTTCGTGAATTAGAGAATGTCATTGAACAAGCCATGGTCTGGTCGGGCGATTCGACCATTCTTCCCGAGCATCTTCCCATTAGCCTCCGCACGGATATTCATGCGGAAATCCTACACGGAGAAACGATGTCCGGTCGCTTATCGCTCGACAAAGCCGTGATGGAATTCGAACGGGACATCATTTTAGATGCGCTTCGTAAAACCGATTATGTGCAGACGCACGCGTCAGCCCTTTTAGGCATAAGCCGAAGAATGTTGAAGTACCGCATGGATGCACTGGGGATCGGGCGGGAAGATCCGGCGTCTCCGGATGATACTTACTCGTCCGAACGCACCGATCTTGTGCATTGACGACCCTTTGAAATGGCAGCTAGGGGTCGCGAAGAAGTCCTGACAACTCTCAGGACGATGGAAGAGCATGGAATACTTGACAAAAACGCCAATGGAGAGTACACCTTTCATTAGTAATTACGTATTTGTATTCAATGCCTGCACATTTTCCTAAACTCACCATCTTAATTGTCGAGGACGAAATCGGTCCTCGTAATGCGCTTCAAATTATTCTCAGGCCTTTTTATCAAATCCATACGGTAGAAAATGGGCATGAGGCCCTTCGTGTTCTCGAGGAAGAACGCATCGACTTGGTGACCTTGGACATCAAACTGCCGGATCAAAACGGACTCGAGGTGCTGCAGCAGCTGAAAACGCACCATCAAGATGTAGAAGTGGTCGTCATCACCGGCTACGGAAGTCTGCGGTCGGCTATGGATGCCACCCGATATGGCGCCGCAGCGTATTTGCTCAAGCCGTTCAATGTGACGGAATTATTAGCCATCATCGATCAGACTTTGGCAAAGAAACAGCGATTGGAGAATCTGCGGCATTGGTTCGAAACCAGTGAAGGCTTGTGGGGAACCGAGTCGGAATGCGCGACGGCCTGGACGCAGCTCATTGACCGATACCAACAGCTCCGGCCAAAGACAAAACTCGACCTGCCCCTCAACGATTCTCTGGAGTTTGTCCCTCTGCTTTCGGAACTGCTCGAATCCTACAATCGCGACCTGTTCAATCATGCGAATCGCACGAGCTTCTATGCCGGGTTGCTCGCGAAACAGTTGCGCTTGCCCGAAGCTGAGAGCAAGACACTAACGTTGGGAGCCTTTCTTCATGACATCGGTGGACTCGCGATGGGAAAATTACGACATGAGCTCTCGCCGGAAGATCGGGAACGCTTTAAGCAGCATCCTGAAATTGGAGCACGGATGATCCTTCCTCTCCGCCTTCCTGCCGAGATTGGACAGATTCTCCTCTATCATCATGAGTTCTACGACGGAGGGGGGTATCCATATGGACTGCAGGGCGAAGGCATTCCCTTATTGGCCCGCGTTGTAGCCATTGCCGAAGCGTTCGACCACGCAACCGCCGAGCATCCTTCCCGTCCGAGCCTTTCCGTCGAAGATGCGGTCATTCAGATACAACATCAGGCCCCGTCTCGTTTTGATCCCGTTTTAACGAAACTATTAGGCCGAGTGGCTGGAGAATGCGCCCCTTCCCTCCCTGAATTGGCCGCCTCTTCAAAACAAGTCATACCCGAACGCTAGTCGTCCCCATCCATCCACGATTACCGCAGCGAACACGCTGCCTCGATTACATGTGAGTGTCGCGCAAACGTGCTGCAACGAGTTTTGCAAGATTGCGATAGACTTTTGCCGCCACCTGCGGGGCACTGGCCATCAAGCGATCGAGTGCCTTGGAGTTCAGCACAAGTACTCGGGACGGTTCAAGCGCAACGACTGACGCGTATCTAATTTTCTCCGTCAAAAATCGGATCTCACCAAAGCTCTGTCCAGGCCTTAACACTTGGCTAAAACTTGCTTCGCGATCTCCGGGCAACATCCCTCTGACCTCAAACTGACCCGTGAGAATCAAGAAAATCTCCCGTCCTGGGTCGTTCACGCTCAGCACAACATCACCCGTTCGACAGGACACGACGTGGCCGCTGGAGCTCAAGATCTTCATTTCATCGTTCGCCAGTCCATCCAATATATCGCACGGCTTTCCGGCAGGCCTTAAACCGAGTACTTGCTCTTTCAGGAGATCCCAAAACTCGTTGACGTCGCAGGCCGCCGATTGCACATCGCCGGTGAATTCCGCAAATCGAGACCGTAAAAGCTCCGCCCCTTCAGACGTGCAAGGAAATCTCTCCGCAATAGGAGCGAACGGAGACCGTACGCGTTCTAGGTAGGCCTGGTCATCTAGAACCAGCACCATCGGTACGACATAGGTGTATTTAGGATGATTGAAGCCCGGCCGATAGATTCGATAGCCGAGGCGCGAGTACAGGGGCAGCAGTCGAGGATGGCAATCGATAAAGTCGAATTGGATCTCATGCTCACGGGCAAACGTGAACATCGCGCAGGTTAATTGACGTAATAAGGAACTGCCCCGTAATCGAGGATGTAGGGCGAGCCTGGAACTCATGCTCAGGTAATGAGGAAAAGCCGGCACGAACCGGGAAAGTTCCAACTCATCTTCGCATTCAAACGGTCCATGCCGGCGAAGGACAAGACGCGCACAGGCCACCATATCATTGTCTTGGTTTACGTAAAAATGTTGCGCATGTGAGTCCCATTCATCCTGTAACTCCTGCGCCGTCGAGTCCGCCTCGCTGTGGCGGGCGCTCCCTTCCATTTCATCGATATAGACCTGATATCGAAGGCGATAGATGGTATGTTTTTCCGCATCTGTTTTGGCAACCTGTACCGTGCCTTGCATCTGCGCCCTCCTCCCCATTGGTTACGTAGGTTCACGGCCTTATTTGCCGAAATATTTGACAGTGCGAACCATCGCTTTTTCTACCTCGCCCTTATTTCTAGCAGGCTTTCCATAAAACTCAAGACCTTGTACATGCGACGTTCATCGAGGCTGATTATTGAACCGCAAGTACGCCTGACACCTTTGGTCAAGACATAAGGTCAAAATTAACTAAAGACCTGGAATGTTTGTAGTTTCTGACTTGGCACGACCCCTGCTTAGTAAGCCATTGAGCGTGACGAAGCATCGTAAATAACACAAGGAGGTTCAACAATGTTCAGTTCAATGCTACGAGGAGGCCTACTAGCGGGAGGGATGCTCCTTTCCGTTATGGGCGCAGTAGCTTCAGCGGATACCATCACAGTCAATCCTGGAGCCATCGGGGTAACCGGTCCAACGGTTCAAGCCAATTTCGCCGATTTTAGCTACGTGGCCTTGGTCAATCAAACTGCAGTCAATGGCACGGGCACTTTCAATGAACAAGGCGCGGGAACCTTTGGCTCTTTTCGTTTCCCTAACCTGTCGGATGTCGTCACAAATTCCGGTCTCAACACGAACTATAGAATGTATGCGGTATTTTCCGGTGCCGGGACCGTCGCTCCGACCGTCGGTATTCCCGGAGGAGAAACGGCGACATTTAATAGCTTCACGCTTCGACTATTCGTTGACCCGAATCAGAATAGCGTGATTACGGCTTCACCAGTTGGCACCGTAGGCGGCACGGTGAACGTGAGCAATACGGCGGATGACATCCTTGTCGGACAATCCTCCGCTCTCGTCGCCGGCCAATCCCATGCGTTCCCTGGTTTAGCTAATGGCGACTTCCACGTGCAAGTCCGCTTTTCACCTGTCGGTGGATTTCTGAGCGGGCCCTTCTCGTTGGGTTTGGCCGTTGCTGACTTCAATGGAGTCAATACAAGCTTGCAGGGCTTCAGCTTGGGCAACTTCAATTCAGGCCGCGTCGATGGCTCTGGCAACTTCTTTGTCTCTGCGGTCCCTGAACCCACCACGCTCTTGTTGTTGGGATCTGGTATCGCGGCGTTAGGATTGTTCCGTCGCAAAGTTCAAGGTTAAGTGTACCTCAATTTGCCCCTTTCCTCGGCTACCGGGGAAAGGGGCGATTGTTTTCCATTAGCTTCTCGATCTCCAATCTGACCGATTGCCCCTTCATCTTCCATCCGTACCCAATCCGAAACACCATAGCGCCAATACCTTCTCGAATTAAGCCCGCAAGCCGCTCTCGTAATATCTTGAGCAGGCTGTGATGATGTGGAAGGTATCTTCCGTACCCCTCCTGCTGGCAGCGCTGGTCGAGAAACAGTGCCACAGGCATAGGATGGGTTTGAAGGCCCAACTCATGGGCGCGAATCCATAATCGTTGCACCTGCTCTCCTGCCTTGATCCAACTATCACGCCCTCCATTTGCAATGGTGACCAAGACTAACGCTCCTGTCGATCGAGCGAGCAACCCCGATTGCCCGGCTAATACGCGCACCAGCCCCCATCGGGAGAGCCGTTGGACGCGTTCCCAGGGACGTAACCATTGAAGAAACGTTCTACCGAAAGGGCCCAGACCCAACCGGTCGACTTCCAGTCCTACCCGTACCTCTTGTGCGAGCGTTTGAGTGAAGAGAAGCTTCGAAAATAATTCCTCATGAATTTCTGGGTGCGAATACCGAATGCGGTCTGCAAGTTCAATGGCGTGTGCCCATTGGGAGATAGCCTGGCGTTGGCTGATGACATGAACGCTGGTCCCGGGAACCGGATCTTCAAGCAACTGTATGACCTTGCTCCGCGAAAGACGCATGGGAAGAAACGGCCGACGATTCACGGTTCGTACAAATAGGGCCTCGACTCGCGATCGAGGGACCTGCAGCGTGGCGTCCTGCGAAAATAACAATGTGGCACCTGGAGGTCCCTCGCTTTCACGTCCATAGGTCACATGGACAACGAAGCCCTCGCTTGCGGCTTGGACGCGCATATTTTCAACCACCGCTCCGATCGAAAGCGCCGTCGCCGACTGTTCGTAATCAAAAAAACTTTTTGCTCGCTTGAGGTCGGCCCGAACCGTGACCAAATAGGGGCCTTCAAAGAGAAAGGACCAGGGCTGACAATTATCTCCGGAAGGGGCTCGAACCGCGGCGGCCAACAGGCGGGCTTGAAAAGCTGTCATACGATCATGTTGGAGAAGCAATATCGGATATTCAACTACTTGGGGGCAACTATTCAAGTGTGAGATGAGCGGCCCGCAGAAAGGTATTCAACCGCTTTTTACGAGACATCTGCAAGAGGGGGACGCATCGCTTCTCCCTTGGTTAGTCTTCGCTTGAGATACCACCGTTTCAGCCGCTGCAGAATCTGTCGATTGCCGCGGCGTAAAAATCCACTCACATACCGATTTAGATAGGGGTCGAATTGCGAATAGTGAGGAAGCACACGAGGGATGGATCTCCCCAGCAAGATCTTGAGACTCTCCGCTCCTATCAATGCGCTGGAAAGCTGGCAAGCGATACTCGAAGAAGGGCCTATTTGGGCTTCCATGTCGACGCGCGTGAGATCCATGTATTCCAGATGGAGACCACGAGGCGCCAGACCTACCACGAATGCTATCAGTTGATCCAGCCGAGGCATCCCGTCATGCAGATCGAAATACTCATCGAAGCTCATCCCTCGCGGCGAGACCACATGCAACGTTGACCCGAAGCCTAAAGGACCTGCCGTCAGAGCATAGAGTCCTTCCTCACGTGCGGCTCGAAACAACGTACGGCGTGCTTCGATCGCAAAGAAGTCGATGCCGTCAAGAACGAGATGGCTTCCCTGGACGAACTCGCGGCAATTTTCCGTCGTGAGCCCTCCAGGAAAACACGTCAACTTCACATCCGGATTGATCTCCCTCACAATCTCCGACATGACATCCACTTTTGATCGTTCTATGGTGCCGAGCGTGGCGCCATATTGGCGGTTAAAGTTCGCCATCTCAAAAAAGTCCATGTCGGCCAGATGAAAGGCCCCAACCCCCAATCGAGCGAGGGTCACCAGATGGACACCGCCGACGCCACCCATACCCGCAATCGCCACGCACGTCTGCCGAAGGCGTTCCTGCTCCTCGGCCGTCACGAGACCGAGGTTCCGAGAAAAGGCCGCCTGATAATCCCAGCCTTTCATCGTGGTGCTTTCCTGGTATACAACGTCGTGTAATTAGGGACTGGATGGTGCCGGGGCGCTATCATGGGAAGGACAGAGACGGGACACAACAATTCGGGCAATATTTCGAAACATCTTCGCCGCGACTTTCGGCGCGGTAATGACCAGTCGATCCAGCGCCTTGGCATTGAGGACCAGGAGGGTTGAATGTTCGACAGCCGTGACCGTGGCATACCGGATTTCTTCGGTCAAGAAGCGAATCTCTCCAAAGACATCGCCGGCCGATAAACCCCTCCGCACCTGAATCTCATCCTGCGGCGTGTGTCGAATCTTCCCGCTGACTTCAAATCGCCCATCGAGGATGAGAAAAATATCTCGTCCGGGGTCTCCGGCTCGGAGCACGGCGTCGCCCGTTCGACACGTGACGTAATGGCCCAAGGACGCAAGCAAGGGGATATCCTCCCTTGTCAATCCATCCAGCATATTCGACGCTGCCGGCTGGTTGCTCCCGATCAACCGTTCCAACATGCGTTCCCGTGAACGAGCTGCAGACTGTCCGTGAAGATCCAAGAGAGACACGGCGTCCGAAAACTGCGCCAGGAGAAGCCTCCGCCCTTCCGACGAGCAGGGATAGTGTTTGGCGATCGGCACAAACGGAGATTTCACTTGTTCCAAATATTCGAGATCGTCTACGACAAGGACCATGGGCACGACATACGTATATTGCGCATGATTAAAACCAGAGCGATAGGCGCGAAACCCCAACCGGGAATACAAAGGCAAGAGACGGGTATGGCAATCGATAAAATTGAAGTGCACCCCTTCCTCACGCACAAACTCATACATGGCGCAGGTCAACTGCTTTAATAAGTGGCTGCCCCGATGACCCGGATGCAACGCCAAACGAGACGTCATGCCAATGTGTTGCGGGTACGACGCGCCGAACCGTTCCAACTCAAAATGCTCTTCACATTCCAACGGGCCATCGCGACGCATCAAGATCCGCGCGCACGCCACCACCTCGCCCTGCTGGACGGCATAAAAATGATAGGCGCGGTCGTCCCATGCATCGCGCAACTGTTGTTTGCCGGCATCCGCCTCTTGATGGCGGTGAGCGCCGTTCATTTCTTCGATGTAAACCTGATACCGCAGCCGGTAGATGGCGTCACGTTCCTCCTCAGTCGTCGCGCGTCGGATGACGACCTCTGTCGCTGCCGATAAGGGCGCTTCTCCACCCAGCAAGGCACACCGAGCGCTCCGGCGCGAGAGTCGTTCTAGTCTTGATTCTACCAAGGTGTTTTGACTTACATCAGACGGTGAGGCCTCACGTGATGCTGAGAGGTGACGTTGAACAGATATGAGCGGTCTGTTCATGAATCTAGATTCATACACGAGCAAATCGGTACGTTTGTAACGAGGTCTCGGCGGTTTGTCAAGCCAAAGACGCAGATTCAGGCTCTTCACCGGCCTGACCAATGGCCATGTCGCATGAATGAAGAAGAGAGGTCCCTATGGAGGTTATTGTAACTCAGGAATGCCTTTGCTCTTGTCCAGACCGTATTTATGCATGGACTCATGCAACGCCTGACGAGAAATTCCCAACTCTTCAGCCGCCCTCGTCACATTGCCGTTCGTCCGAGCCAAAGCTTGGCGGATTAAATTTTTTTCGAATTGGGAGCGCGCTTCGCGCAATGTCAGATAGGACGTTGGCGTCGATTCCATGGATAATTCGAGATCCGACGGTTGCAGAGTCGTGCCATGCGCCATCACCACCGCCCGCTTCAGACGATTTTCTAGTTCGCGGACGTTCCCCGGCCAATGATAAGCCCGAATGGCCTCCCTCGCCTCATCGGATAGGCCGGTCACCCGCATATTCAACTGATCGCGGTATTTGAGTAAGAGGGCTTGCGCAAGAAACACAGGATCTTCTTCCCGCTCCCTGAGCGGCGGCACTTGAATCTGGACAACACTCAACCGGTAGAAAAGATCTTTTCGAAAGGTGCCAAGCTGCATCGCCTCGGTCAAGTTCATGTTCGTCGCAGCCACAATACGGGTGTCCACCGCGATCGACTCGCGCCCCCCCACACGCTCGACTTTTTGTTCTTGCAAAAATCGTAACAACTTGACTTGTAATGAGAGAGGCAATTCGCCGATTTCATCCAAAAAGAGCGTGCCTCCTTGCGCACTTTCAATCCGTCCTTTGCGTTGCATGTGCGCGCCGGTAAAGGAGCCCTTTTCGTGGCCGAAAAGTTCGCTTTCAAGAAGATTTTCCGGAATGGCGCCGCAGTTGATGGCGATGAACGCCCCGTCCCGCCGCGGGCTTTCCCGATGCACCGCCCGCGCCACCAGCTCCTTTCCCGTGCCGCTTTCTCCGACGATAAGCACGGCTAAATCCGAGGACGCTACGCGCCGTACGGTTTCGAAAAGATGTTGCATCTGGGAACTGGTGCCGATAATACCTTGGAAGCCGTCCTGCGTCGCTTGTTGCTGCAGTCGACGATTTTCCTGTTCGAGCTGATGGACATAAGCCGCGCGGCTCAAGGTGACACGTAACGTTTCCAGGTGTACGGGCTTCTGAATATAGTCAAAGGCGCCGCTTTGAATCGCTCGGAGGGCGCTCGATCTCTCATTATTTCCCGTGAGGACGACGACCTTGGTCAATCGATCGATGGCCAGCAGACCCTCCAGCAAAGCCAGGCCTTCCACGGCGTCATCCGGGCGAGGAGGCAGTCCAAGATCCAACGTTACCAGCGGCGGGCGCTCGCGCTTCATGTACGCCAGCGCTTCGCGAGCATTCCCTACGGGGTGTACATCGTACGTATCGTCCAGTGCCCAGCGCAATTGGGACCGAATCTCCTCTTGATCATCGACGATGAGCAGTCCCGGCTTCGACATGACTCCTCCTTACCGTTTCCTCATGCGCACGAAGACGGATGACGAACCTCGTGCCTTTGCCTTTCTCACTCTCAACATTTAGGGTGGCGCCGTGCGCGCGTAAGATCTTACGGCATTGATACAAGCCGATTCCCAATCCTTTGCCCTTGGAGCTCCGGAAGGGACGAAAGAGCCCAGCCATAGTCGAATGATCCATCCCACATCCGTTATCCTCTACAACAAGCTCAGCCTCGCCTCCCACCGTGTCTGTGCGGAGATAAATACGACCGTCGGGCCCCACCGCATCCTGGGCATTCAAAATGAGGTTGAGCACCACCTGCTGAAGTTGATCGGCATCGGCTTCCACTAAGGGAACGGTCCCCGTTCGGCGCATCAGCGTGGCCTCCACCGCACCGTTAAATCCTTCTAAGACTTCATCAACTAAGGCATTCAGATCCACGATCTTCAATTTTGGTTTGGGGTCGCGAGAGAGCGCCGCCACCGTCCCCATGAGCGCCGTCATTTTTCGCACCGTCGATCCGATTGTCACCATGGCCGCCAATTGAAAATCAGGCTTGGCCCCATGCCGTTCCGCATTCTGTACAATGAGAGACAAGGTGGCCGTAAAGTTTTTTAAATCATGCAAAAAGAACGTCGAGTATTCGTAGAAGGCCTCCATCTCGCGAGCCATCATGAGGCGATCGGCCAACATCAGATGTTGAAGACGATCCGCCAAGTGAGCCGCAACGCACCGAAGGAGATCGCGGTCCTGATGCGAATATTCACTGCCGTCCGCATGCGGGCCTAGCGCTATCCATCCAATGGCATGAGAGGCCGCTCGCAACGAAATCAAGAGCGTCGCTCCGCTTCTCTGCAATTCGTCTTTCAACGCTTGTGGGAGCGTATCATGAGGCGAGGCCACGTCGACTGGCTCCTCTTGTTGTTCCAGCCACGATCGGATCGTCCCGGTGTCTTTCAATTGTCCGGGAACTCCGACCACATGATGGACCGCCACCTGGGTCCAGAGGCCTTCATCAGGATCGGCCGCGACCCAAATAGCAAGGCTTTTCGCGCCGAAGATGCCTTTGCATAGATCCACGGCACGCCAGGCAATCTGCTCAGGCGTCTGGCCCGATCCGATCGTCTGAGTGACTTCCAGCCACCGTGCGCGATAATCGTACTTGTGGGGGAAAAAATGACGTTCCACAAATCGATTGAGACTTTGACGAAGGTGAGCCGATAAGAGAACGAAGACAAGGCCCGTTCCGGCGAGCAGGACAAACAATGCGCTCAGCACCATACTCGCGGGAAGGCCGGAGCCGTGAATGAACCACGCAATCAGCCCGGTCCCCGCCAACACCCCACCGACCAGAAGAAAGCTCAACGAGCCGGTAACGACTTTTCGGGAAATATAGATTTGCACGTCGGGGATTGGCCGATAAAATAACCCATACCCAATCAACAGACAGGCAACGGCCGTGACGAGACCACTCAGCCAGGCGAGTTCCGGATGCCAGACCGAATATAGAAGCAGGTCGGACATTTGATAGAGAAAATACATGCTGATGAGACCGAGTCCCACGATGGGAAACTTGACGTACCAACGGGCATGCTCATCAGCATGACGCAGCGTCTGTTCCAGATTGGCCAGGATCAGGACTTGCGACATCAAATACAGCGCGGCATAGATCCGCCCGGATGGCCCCAGACCCACGACCATCACTTCTGGAGCGACTAAGGTAAACAACCGGTCGGAGCCGACAAAGCCAAGAAACAATACAGTCAACAATCCCGACGCCACAAGCGCGGGCCGCCATTCTCGCAACAACTCCCCTGCATTCGACCGAGCAAAGGCAATACTGAACAACAGCCACGCAGCCGGCATCAGTATCTCGCCGATGGAAGCGACGCGCCGCCAATACAAGAGGTCGCCAGGCGAGTCCGACAGCAGGCTCATCCCATTGCCGAACTGCGTCACCGCTAGTGCAGCCAATGCTCCTGTGAGCGCCCAGTGCACCGGCAAGCGCTGGGTACGGGCCATCATCAACAGGGCAAGGATGAGGCAGGTCGCACTACTGAAAACCGAGAGAATGAGGGGCAAATATGATTCGTACATGTTAAACCGCGCCGTGACGGTTCGAGAAACACAGATTGAAGATAACTGACTCACAGACAAGTCTGCCCGCAGAATTTCCTATGGGACTCAACCGTCTGGCCGACATGATACCGCTCACGTACAATTGTGTGACAATAGTCTCAGACATTCGCTTCGACCATCTCAGCCACCCTGTTCCGTGAGTCCTCAGAAGGATTCAGTTCTTTCACCACACGAGCCGGATTGCCGGCTGCGACTGTGTGCGGCGGGACATCCTTCGTAACCACGGCATGCGCGGCCACGACGGCCCCTCGTCCTACTCGAACTCCTTTCAGAATAGTTGCGTTATCTCCGATCCACGCGCCATCTTCGATCCAGACCGATTTGACGTCTTCGAGTAGAGGCGGCTCATTACGCAGACGCGCACTGAGATCGAGTGGGTGACTATCATCACCCCCAATGTAAACCCGGTTGGCAATTAAAACATGCTGACCGATGTGGACGCCTCGGCCGGTGACGATCGTCACTTGATAACCGATGTAACTATCGCTGCCAATTTCCAATATCGGATTGTCGATCGGTTTTGAGCCAATGATGGTCGTGACACCGGAGATTGTGACATCGTTTCCGACCACCAAGCGGATAGGGTTTCCCATAAGCAATGGCAGTCCACCGATTACGCGCAAATTTCTGCCCACCTGTTCACAGCGTGTTTTAAACATCGGCTCATAGTACAGAGTGCGTAGGAATGTATGCCAAAGACTGTGGCGTAGGCGACGTTCCTCATACAAGAGATGATGGACGCCAGGAATCACAGGAATATGGATCGCGCGCAATCGCTTTGCAAAATCGTACAAACGGGCATGCAAAGGTGTTTCCCTACGACGAACCTGGGTCATGAACCGTTCAATCGATCGCATTCAGCGAGAGACCTTCTGCCAAAGGACCGACTGTTGACCGATGAGATAACGCCAGAGACCGATGGCGGCAGCCACATTAACGGCGCAAAAATAATAGGGCACATAGACGGGCATCCATCGCCGCAATCGTTGACTGATCCATCCGCAGAACGCCAAGCAATAAAAGACCATTTGCAGGACAAGAGCAACTGCCATCACAGGATACTGCCGTTCAGCAAAGGCTGTTAAGAAAGTCGTGACGAGTAAGACGGGAACCAACCACCGCAATAATTTATGTGAGATGAGCTGCCAGGCCACCACTGGATGCCTGAAAGGATTGAGCAGAATGTTGTGCCGCCACAATGTTTGATAACCGCCCGCAATCATTCTTACCTTACGACGGAACTCGGCTTTCACATCAGGAACTACTACCTCGGTGGCGCGTGCCGCGGCTTCATACACCACTCGACGCCTCTGGGCCACAATAGATAGCGCGACGGCGAAATCATCCGTGATCGTATCGGCAGGAAGTGGAGTAAATAGAGACCGGCGAATGGAAAACAGCGCGCCGTCCGCTCCGACCATGGTGAAAGCCCGACTCTCCTGGTTGTAGAGCCACCGTTCATATCGCATATAGATTCCCTCGCCCAACGGCTCATGGGCGCCTTCTGCTTGCAAGGCCACATTGCCACAAACACCGCCGATCGAGGGATCGTCATACTGTCGCACGAGTATCCGCAACGCATCGGAATTGACCAAGACGTTGGCATCACTAAACAGCAGTATGTCACCGCTCGCTTGCAGTGCGCCAGTATTTAACGCCGTTGGCTTTCCTTGACGCGGGTGATAGCTGATGACATGGATGCGATCTCGATATTGCTTCAGGATCTCTTCAGTCCCATCGCTCGATCCGTCGGACACTGCAATAATCTGCAATCGCTCTGCCGGATATTTCAACTGGAGTGTATTTTCCAGCTTTTGACGCACCCAGCGCTTTTCATTATGAAACGGAATGATCACCGAAACGGTCGGCAAATCCGAAGATTGACCAATACTTTGACTGACTGATCGTCTACTCAACAGCAGTAAACACGGATATACAAAGTACGTATAAGCTAAGACTAATGTGGCAATAAGGAATAGATGGACGCCAAACGACATCAAGTAAGCCACCGTAAAATAATGGAGACGATCGTGGCATCATCACAAAAGGGGGTCCAGTATCACCATCAGAAATTCACTCTGTCTAGCGTCAGACATTTATTACAAATGTGAAGGAACCTGTGAGGCTGAACGTAAGACATTACCGGTGCTTAACGTTTGGCGGAAACATCTAGTATTCAACATCAGTTGAGCAAGTTAGAGACTGGGCCCAACTCTCACATCATGTTATATCCTCTAACTCTTACCATATAATTTGCCATGCCAGTCATCACGCCTACTCAGGTGTCAGCCTAGCCGGGCTAGTTTGTTGAGTTGCAGCATCTATCGCGCCCAGGAATGCCTGCTGCTTTTCCTGTAGCCTAATGGATTTACATGGAAGAGAATTTACCGCAGCGTTTACAGCCCTCCCTACATTTTCCTCTTCAACGACTACAAATAGACGGCGGATTCGCGGATACCTTCCGTGTAATGACGATGCTAATTGCTCTTCCACCGTTTTTCTTTGGCAGGAGAAGACTTCAGCTTCATGCCCGATATGACGGTCCTGATAACAGGTGTCGGATCGACCCCTGCGCTTTCGGTAATCAAGGGGTTTCGTCAGCAAGACACCTTTCGAAGTGCGGATCATTGGCAGTGATACGCATGCCCGGAATTTGATTGCCGGCTCTTCATTCTGCGACGGCTTTTATACCGTGCCGCCAGCCGACGATCCTCAGTACATTCCCCCCTTATTTGAGATTTGTCTTCGAGAACAGGTTCAGAGTTCTGATCCCGATCATTGATCCGGAGCTCCTTGTACTTTCGGAAGCGAAAGGAGACGGTTTGCAAACATCGGAGTGACAGTCGTCGTGTCCGATCCGGATACCATTCGCGTTTGCAATGATAAGTATGCGACTGCGCAATTCTTTCAACGACATGGAATTCCGACACCCGATACCTGGTTGTGCGACGATGCCAGGTGGTGGAAAGTTCGCCCTATCCCCTGTTTGTAAAGCCTCGTCACGGGATGAGCAGCCGGGACGCTTTTCGGGTCGACTCCCCGGAGGAACTGCGGCAGGCCCGGGCCAGAGTACCGATTTGATCGTGCAGTCATGCCTTAGTGGCGAGGAGTACACGACGGACATTCTCGCGGATTTGAATGGCGAAATCATCGCGGTCGTGCCACGTCTACGGTTGGAGACGAGGGCAGGCATCATCTATAAAGGCCGTACCTGTCATGACGAACGACTGATTTCGTGGGGACATCGGATCGGCAAGGCGCTGAATATCAAAGGGCCAGCCAATATACAATGCTTTGTGTCCGGCGACGAGATTTCCTATTTCGAAGTGAACCCTCGATTCTCGGCCGGCCTTCCCTTAACGATTGCGGCCGGCGTCAATTCCCCTTGGTGGCTTCTCCGTCTTCTGGCCGGTGAGCGTCCGGCACAGGAGCTACTGCCGTTCAAGCCGATCATGATGACTAGATACTGGTCGGAAGTGTTTCACCCCGTGGACAGCCACGTTCACCAGCCTGAGGTGCCTGAGGAGATACGGTCATGACCGTGAACGAACAGGCTGAGCGAGCCAGACTGGACACGGTGGCGGCGGACAGTTGGTATGCCAAAGGGGCGAATGCCGCGACTATTCGCTATGCGGCCGAGGTATTCGCGAGGCACTGGCGTCCCGGTCGTTGTCTGGAGCTCGGACCTGCGGAAGGCTTGATGACTGAGATTCTCAGCGACACATTCTCCGAGCTTACGGTAGTGGACGGCTCCGAGCAGTTTTGCCAAAGCCTGCGGCAACGCTTCCCGAAGGTCAACGTCCAGTGCTCTCTGTTCGAGCAATTCAAGCCGGATCAGCAATTCGACACGATCATTCTGAGCCATGTGCTCGAGCATGTGGCATCCCCCAAGACCTTGCTGCAGTCGGTGCGTACGTGGCTGTCTCCCATGGGAGCCGTCTATGCCGCTGTCCCAAACGCTCGAAGCGTTCACAGACAGGCGGCAGTTCTGATGAGGACACTTCCGAATGAACACAGCCTAAATGAGACGGATCACCATCATGGCCATCGCCGTGTCTATGATCCGGAATCGTTTCGAAATGAGTTCATCGCTGCAGGGTTGAGGATCCGCCTGTTTGGTGGATATTGGCTCAAACCGCTCTCCAATGCGCAGATCGACGCTTCCTGGACACCAGACATGCTCGAAGCTTTTATGCAACTCGGAGAACGGTATCCTGATATCGCGGCTGAAATATATGTCATGGCGACGGTCCGATGGCAGACGGACCGACGTCATACTGGACCTGGATGGAACGCTCATCGATACAGCCCAAAGACACTACGTTGTTTACTCTCGATTGAGCGAGAGATTCCGTTTAGATCCAGTTCTCGCAAGACGACTATTGGACTCTTCGACGAGGGGGGTTAAGTAACGGTCAAGTGTTGCAGAAGGCCGGCCTGAAAGAGAGCTTAGTCCATCAACGGATGCGATCTGGCGACGAGATATCGAATCGAGGCCTTTGCTAGAACTCGACTGCGTCTTGCCCGGTGTTGTGCAATGGCTGGAGACCTGGAGAGTTGGTGCACTAATTTCGTCTTAGTCACGGTTCGAAGCAACGCCCAAGCCGCGCGCGAGCAGTTAAGCCGGCTGGACCTTCTTCGTCACTTCACCGATGTGATTGTGGTCGGCCATCGCTCCGACGCAGAGAACATCAAGGCGAGGGCGGTCGCGAGCACCATGTGACCGTCCTGTCGCATGGGTTGGAGACACTGAACTTGACATGCAGGCCGCGCGGGAAATCGGAGCTCGCGCGATCGGAGTCACCAGCGGCATCAGGACAGCTGAGCGGCTGCGGGAAGCCGGCGCCGAGGACATCGTTGCCTCGGTGACAGCAATTCGAACATGGCCGGGCGTCTCGATCTGCGCGCCCACGAAAATCTGCTCATCATCGGTAACTTTCAATGGTGTGAGATGAATGTAAAGTCGACCATGAGTGTCGTCTTCAATGACTTGCAAGGACCTGCCCGAGACATTCAACCCGCATTACATGCCGCATTGCGTCGGGTCCTGGACTCGGGGTGGTACATCCTCGGGCAGGAATTGGAAGGATTTGAGCAGGAATTTGCCGTCTACTGCACCGTGCAGCACTGCATCGGCGTCGGTTCGGGAACAGAAGCGCTTCATCTAGCGCTTCAAGGCATGCGGCATTGGACCCGGAGATGAGGTCATTACGGTCTCCCATACCTTCATCGCGACAGCGCTCGCCATTACGTGGACGGGCGCGCGGCCTGTCTTCGTCGATATCGATCCCGGAGACCTATACGATGGATCCTCGCGAATCGAACAGGCCATTACTTCTAAGACCCGAGCGATTCTGCCGGTCCACCTGTATGGTCAATGCGCGAGATATGGATCCGATAATGCGATCTCGCTAGGAAGCGAGGCCTCTGGGTGATTGAGGATGCGGCACAGGCCCATGGTGCCACCTATAAAGGACGACAGAGCAGGCAGCATCGGGGATATGGGTTGCTTCAGTTTTTATCCCACAAAGAATCTAGGAGCGTGCGGGGACGCGGGGGCAGTCACGACGAATAATCCAGAATTGGCCGCCAAGCTTCGTCTTTTGCGGAATTACGGCCAGACGGAAAAATATTGCCATCCGACAGATTGGGTACAACAGTAGGTTGGATGAGGTACAGGCGGCGTTGCTTCGTGTGAAATTACCATATTTGAATGCATGGAAAGCGGAACGACGCCGATTGGCCAATCTCTATCATTCCTTACTTTGCGAGGGATATTCGATACGCCGATCGAGCGCAGCGAGTCTGAACCTGTCTACCATCTCTACGTCATTCGCACATCCCAGCGAGATCGACTGCAGGCGCATCTCCACTCGCGCCAAATCAGCACCCTCATTCACTACCCCATTCCGATTCATCGTCAGCAAGCGTTTCAACATCTGGTCACGTCGACAGAATACGTTGCCGGTGACCGAAGCAGCAGCGACGAAGGTGTTGAGTCTGCCACTTTATCCCGGAATGCCGGATGAAGCAGTGCCGCGGTTGGGACGACGATTTCGGAGTTCTTTTGGAGAGTGAACTGAACGTGGAGGCTATCAGATGATTACAAGGACAAGCCCACATCGCCTCTCGAATCATGCTGTCTCATCGATCTTCCGAAAATTACGGATCCTCGAGGCAACCTGAGCTTTATTGAAGCGCATCACCATATCCCGTTTGAAATCAAGCGCGTCTACTATCTCTATGATGTGCCGGGAGGAGAAAGTCGCGGCGGTCACGCTCACAAAAATCTTGAACAATTTATTATCGCCGCGTCCGGCAGTTTCGATGTCGTGGTTCGAGATGGACATGCATGCAAGGAATTCTTTTTAAATCGCTCGTATTATGGCTTGTATGTTCCGAAAATGGTGTGGAGAGAGATTGAAAATTTCTCCTCCGGCTCTGTTTGTCTCGTCTTGGCGTCCGATTACTACGAGGAAAGCGATTACTACAGAGACTTTGAAGAGTTCCGGGCGGCTCTGTAGATCCTGGGTGACGTAGAGCTAAACCAATGATGCATTTAGGTGCTCATAGTAGAACTGATTTCACCTTGCAGGACACGCTCAAGAACCCGCTGGTTACCGTCATTGCGTGCTGTTACAACCACTCCGCCTTCGTGGTTGAGTCATTAGAGAGTATTCGTCGACAAACGTATCCCCGTGTCCAGCTCATTATCACGGATGATGCCTCGACTGACGATTCCGATGCCGTTATTACGGATTGGATTGCTCGTCATCAGATGTCCTGCACCTATCTACGGCACCATACCAATAAAGGCATCTGTAAGACACTCAATGAAGCACTGTCCCATGCCACAGGGAAATACATTGCCCTCTTGGCGACCGATGATCTTTGGATGCATGACAAGCTCGCGAACCAGATCGGGATCATGGAGACGCTCCCGGAGAAGGTGGGAGTCTTGTATAGCAATGCGATGCAGATTGATGAGGCAGGCACAGAAGATTTCTCGGCCTCGTAGAAGAACAAACCGCCATTTGGCCTGCCGAAGGGTGACATCTTATCAGTGCTCGTGAATCGATGTTGTGTTCCACCCATGACAACATTGGTTCGAAGCTCATGCTATGAAACCGTTGGTCTCTTTGATGAAGAAATATGCTTTGAGGACTGGGACATGTGGCTGCGAATTGCACAGCACTATCATTTTGCGTATTCACCTAAGGTCTATGCGAAGCGTCGCGTCGTTTCCACATCCATGACCAGCACTATGCTCAAGAGTGAGTCGCCACAATTACTGAAAACCCTATTCCGTCTTAACGCGAAACTTCTCGCATCCAACAGACTGGCCTCTCATCAAAGCTCATTAGTTACACAGCGTCTTGCGTGGTTTGCCGAGCGAATGTATCAACTGGGGTACACATCAAGAAGCCAGCATATTTTTAAAGCGTTGCGTGCGGACCACCGTGGTCGCACTCTGGTAATGGCGCTTTGCTCCGCTTTGGGAGTGAGCTATCCAAGTTTTTGCAAGACCCTAGATCGAATGGCTTCTATGAGAAAGGCATTGCTTTATAACTGATGAGCGATGCCCATTGAATGATTTTGGGCATATGCTATAGGACATTAAACATACCGCGAATACGATTTTCTCGACGCCAGGAAGGTCGCATTGTTTCTTGCTCTAAGGTTCTCCATTAATAAGCATGTCAAAAGATCCTCGCAAAAGTCTCATGTTTGCCGATCCACATTCTGAGCGCAGCGTCTCGATCGACCACTTGGAAGACTGCCGCGAAGAATTCAACGCCGATCCATCTGTCCGGCTGACACTTCATTCCACTCCAGAGGAAGCGGCTCGATGGAGCAAAATCGCTGGCTTCTTGGAGGTCATTCGTCGACGTCATCGGAATGCTCCGTTGCGCATGATCGAGGTAGGGACCGGCCGCGGTTGGCTTGCGAACCTCATTTCGATGTACTACGGAACATGTGACGGTCTCGAGCCGACTATCGAATTAATACAGGAAGCCCGCATGCTTTTCCCTTCGCTTCGCATGATGAGGGGCACTCCGACTACGCTCCTCAATGAAGAAGGTTTTCAACCGTATGATGTTGTGATTTCATCTCAAAATATTGAATCTATACCCGCGGCCGAACGTTCCGCCTTCATACGAAATCTTCGCGATCTTCTCAAGGCAGACGGCTACATGGTGCTGACCACCAGAACTGTGGACCAATGGAACCAAATTTCCTCGCCTGAACAACAACCAGCCGGGTGGTTGACTCAGCAACGATTGCGCACGTTGGTAGAAACACAAGGACTACAGTGCCTCGGTGAGGAACATGTCTATGTTGAACAAGCCAACTTGCGGATTATTCCTGCTCCGACTCCCCACGACCTTCACACTCTGAACTTACACCCTGTCAGTACACTATGGATTTGTCATTTGGCCGGAGACCATGAGAAGAGCTATACGCCTTATTTCAATCGCCCGCCACTGGTCTCCGTCATCGTGCCAACGTATAACCGTCCTTACCGGCTTCGTGAAGCCTTACAGAGTATTCTGACCCAGAGCCTTCAGGATTTTGAGATTATCGTGGTCAACGATGGCGAAGCCGATATCACGCCAGTCATTGATGCTCTTCCGCATAATGGCCGTATCACCACTATTAAGCATGACCGGAATCGTGGCCTTGCTGCATCGAGGAATACAGCGCTTCGGGTAGCGCAAGGAACGTACGTCGCATATCTCGATGATGACGACCGCTATTATCCAGATCATTTGGCTGTTCTAGTGAACGCCCTCCAACAAGGCGAGTTTAAGGTGGCCTATTCCGACGCTATGCGTGCATTTGAAATCGGGACGGGAAAGCACAGGGATGTTGTTCACCGGGATCTTCCGTACTCATGTGAGTTTGACGCGAAAAAACTTTTTGTCTCGAATTATCTTCCCGTGTTATGCATGATGCATGAACGTGCCTGCCTGGAGAAGGTCGGATTTTTCGACGAAACGCTTTACGCACACGAAGACTGGGATCTCTGGATTCGCTTGTGCCATCCGATACCCTTTTCTGCACGTCAAACAACCAACAGCTGAATTCTCATGGCGTGCCGACGGCTCTTCCATGACAAGCAGCACGCGGGAGACATTTTTGCGGACAACCGAAATTATTTACCGAAAATATCGACCCTATACGGAATCTGTACCTGGAATACTGGACGCACAGCAGCATGAGTTGGTTCATCGGCGACAGGCACTAGAGTCCGGCGCGGTTGATGTACAGACGGGTGAGCATATGTACCAACGCCATTGCCGGTTCCATACCTTACATATTTTCAAAGATTGTTTTTCGAACAAAAGTCCTCGCATGTTGTTGATGGGTATGTGCTCTCTCGTTGGAATGTCCTATTGGCGATTTTGTCGGTTGGCTCGGTTGATGGTCAAAGGGAAACAAGAACTCCGCCGACTTTTTAAACAGCAGCGGTGAATGACATGTCTTCTGTGGCTCATCGGGTTTCCGTGACAAGTTGCACCATTGACGAGAGACTGACTATTCCGATGTCCGCTCAGATAAAAAAATCAGGTGAGCGTGAATGAATCCTCGTGTTAGTGTAGTCGTCACAACCTATAATCAAGCCCGATACATTGGGCAGACGCTGCAATCGGTGTTCGATCAGACTGCTCCCGCCTTTGAAGTGATTGTCGTTGATGACGGGTCCACCGACAACACTCAAAGCGTCCTTGCACCGTTTAAAGAAAGGATTCGGTATATCCGCCAGAGATAATCAGGGAGTCGCTTCTTCGCGCAATACCGGTATCGCGCAGGCTCAAGGCGAATATGTCGCGCTGTTGGATGGAGATGATCTGTGGGAGCCTCGGAAATTGGCTGCGCAAATCGAGGCTGCATATCGATTCCCCAAATCCGGCATCATCGTCGCGAATGGCGTGGAATTCGATGAGAGCGGAATCCTCCAGCCATCCTTGCTACGCGATGTCCAGAGGGTACTGCGGCTTCAAGAGGATCAGGTGGTGACGGTTCCTTATTACGACCAGGCGCTGGAATGGAATCCTATCTGGACCGTCTCACAAGTGATGATTCCCCGTGCGGTGCTTCAACATATCGGCGTATCAGATTCAACATTCACCTGTGGAAGCGACTATGATCTCTATCTCCGCATCGCCGAAAAATATGACCTCACATTTATCATGGAACGGCTGGTTCGATGGCGCTACCTGACTACTAGCGCTTCTGGTCGCCGAGAAATTCGCGCGTTACGATACCGACTGGACCATATTCTGGCGTTGAAAAAGCAAACCCGTACGACCTCGAGCCTCGACGGGCGCTCATTAAGAACATCTTGGATAGACGGGAGCCGCTTGCAAGTGAATCCGCATACTACTATGGGTCGTCAACATGATCTCTGCTGCACTCGCATGCTGTGACGGGTCTTCAGCGTCAACCTTTGCCGTGACTTCTTATGTCATAGCACTGCGCTCAGGGATCCTCTTCGATCATCCATCGGTGCTGCCCAACGATTGTGACTTTTCGGAGCTGCAGCGATCGATAAGATCGATGCTCAGAGGAGGCCAACGTTCTGATGTCAAGATGGTTATCGCGAGAGCTGCAATGAAAGGGAAGAAGAGATGAAAGGCGTCGTGTTGGCAGGAGGCCTCGGAACGCGATTGTCACCTCTGACGCGGGTGACGAATAAGCATTTGCTTCCCGGTCTACAACAAACCGATGATCTATTACCCGATCCAGACGCTGGTCAATGCCGGCATCCGAGGAGATTTTGCTGGTGACGGGGGGAAATAATGCCGGCGATTTTCTCAAACTATTGGGCAACGGCAAAGAGTTTGGACTTCGCCACCTCGACTACACCTATCAGGAAGGCGAAGGCGGTATTGCCGACGCCTTGCGCTTGGCTGAGTTTTTTGCCGATGGGGAACCGGTGTGTGTCGTTCTTGGCGATAACTTGATCGAACGCAATATTTTGAAGGCCGCAGAGGCGTTTCGTGCACAGAAAACAGGAGCGAAAATTCTTTTGAAAGAAGTCAAAGATCCACAGCGATTTGGTGTTCCGGTTCTCGAAGGCAACCGTGTCGTCAATATTGAGGAAAAACCTCGAAACCCACGATCACCTTACGCCGTCACGGGGATTTATTTTTATGATGCGACCGTCTTCGACATTATCAAAACGCTCAAACCATCCGGCCGGGGCGAGTTGGAAATCACCGACGTGAATAATGCCTATATTCAAGCCGGCCAGTTGACCTGGGACGTGCTGGACGGCTGGTGGACCGATGCCGGAACGATCGAGTCGCTTTACTTCGCAAATCAACGAGTCGCGGAAACCGGCGCGAACAAAATGGAGTGATGATGCGGATTCTTGTAACGGGAGGCGCCGGGTTTATCGGATCCCACTTAGTGCGACGCTTGCTGAAAAACGAACATGAGGTGATCAATCTTGACGCCTTGCGCTATTCGGGAAATCTAGAAAATTTACGAGACATCGAAACGAACAGTCGGTACACATTTGTCCATGGGGATATTTGCGATCGACCGACGATTGAAAAGGTCTTTATTCAACATAGGCCGGATGCGGTCATTAATTGTGCAGCCGAAACGCATGTCGACCGTTCCATCCTTGACCCCAGCGCGTTTACCAAGACCGATGTCGTAGGCACCGCGACGCTGTTGGAAGAAGCGCGTAAAGCCGGGCGTCTCTCGCTTTCTGCAAGTCAGCACCGATGAAGTGTATGGAAGCGTCGAGCAGGGCTCTTCAAAAGAATCCGATGCGCTCGATCCACGCAGTCCCTATTCGGCCAGTAAAGCAGGGGCCGACTTGTTGGTCTTGAGTTATTGGACCACCTATCGCTTCCCGGTCTTGATTACCCGCGGGAGCAACACCTATGGTCCCAATCAATACCCCGAAAAATTCATTCCGTTATTTGTGACCAACGCGCTGGAAGATCAACCGTTGCCTTTGTATGGGGATGGAAAGTATCGTCGCGATTGGCTGTCTGTCTTCGATCATTGCGGCGGGATTGAACATGTTCTGAGACATGGAGTCCCGGGAACAATTTATAACGTCGGCGGTGGAAATGAGCGCGAGAATATCGCGGTCGCAGACATCATTCTCCAACACCTCAAGAAGCCTCAGTCTCTTATTCGCTACGTTCAAGATCGGCCGGGGCATGATCGTCGCTATGCCATCGACTGCACGCGACTCAAACAACTCGGGTGGACGCCGACGACTCTCTTTGAGTCAGGACTGCAATCAACGATCGACTGGTACGCAGAGCATCAAGATTGGTGGAAAAAAATCAAAAGCGGAGAGTTTCAGACTTACTATCAAGAAGCGTATGGTGGTCGATTAGAGAATCGCTAATGGTCAGAACGGAAGGTGATGCTTCTAAAACAAATCAGTTTGCCAGAATCACTTTGAACACGCATAATACCCCCCGCAGGAACAATCTGCTACTATATATTTCCTAGCCTATTGATCCTACACACAATCGAGTCTTAAACTGACAGGCTTTCACAAAGCTATTTGATATCCACGAATGCTGTATAAATTTGCTTACTTCGCGCCTAGTAACATTGGATGATGCGGATCAGAACGAAATTCATAATCTTATCTCTGGCGGTATTGTGGATCGCGTCTCTATACGGAACGCTGGAATTCGCCTCTGCTCAAACTTATTCGCAATATATTCCTGCTATTGCCATGTCTGAGAGCTACGACTCTAACGTCTTTTTCAATAATATACCGGGAGACAAATCTGATTTTATCACGACGATAACTCCATCCATTCGGACGGATCAGCGCGGACGACTGATCAATTGGGGCGGATCTCTTCTTCTCAACGGAAGTATTTACGCCAAAAATCCTTCGCTGAATTATATTTCTGTTTCTGGCTCTGTCAATGCAACCTTGGATAACTGGTTAGCACAATTCGTCAAGCGTACGAGCCTTTCAGTCAGTGACTTTATCACTTATACGCCGACACCCCCCGCTTTTTATTCTCCGCCCTCAACAGGGAGCACGGCAGCCGAAAATTTTGCGCACGGGATTCAAGGCGCGCGCGCAAATTCCTTCTTCAACGTGTTTGGTTTAACGGGTGGATATATCTTCAACCCAATGACGAGCTTACGAGCCAATCTGACTCATCAGTACATGCGATTTGGAAAGTCCTACACCTCTGTGGCAGGCGGCGGTTACTTCACCTCTCAATATCTCACGGCAGGGGTTGGTCCTCAGTTTGCCGTGACCGCACGAGATAACGTGACTGTTCAGGCGACTTACACGGCAGCATATTACTCGACATCCAGCTTTGAATTGATGGGAGCAACGCTCGGCTGGCAGCGGAAGTGGACCCAAAAGCTTTCTTCAAATCTTACTGGAGGTGTGAGTCAGTTTTTAGGAGCCGCTAAAGATCTACAGTATTTAGGGTCGGCATCGATTTCCTGGCAAGAGCGCTCCACCACCACAACATTGAGTTTTTCAAGGTCGGTGTTCCCCAGTTTCTATGTCCAAGCGACTCCATTGATTAGCAATGTGGCCACACTGAGCGTGAATCATCAGTTTACGGGAAAATTAAACGGCACAGCCAGCGCGAACTATGCGCAAAATGAATCTGTCGGCGGAGGCGGTGTAAAATTTATTTCATACTTTGGAACAGCGAACCTGAATTATAGCTTTACACAACGTTTGATCGGGAGCGCCTCGTATAGCCATTTCAAGAGTGATAGCAAATTTACGGGACAAGATTTAAGTTTTAACCGAGATCTCGTCATGTTAACCATCAGATACGAGTGGCGATAATCAAAGCTAACTTTGTATGTTTACTATATTACGAGCAGACACAGCGGGCCGACGGTGCCCGAGGTTAACCGGCTCAGACTAACCGCTTGACCCCTTTCATGTAGAGACTCCAAGCCCATCGTTTGGCCCAGGCTCGAAGTAATCGTTGGGGCAAATAGGATGCGATTTTTGGCGGAAAAGCATATTCAAAAGGACCCATTGCATAGATATTCAGCTCCGCTGAATGTGGCTGCAAAAGGTCTTTCATCTCTTGCTTAGTCACGGGCCAGGTATGAGGATTTCCTTCCTGCTCATTGCCATCCGTATAACGACTGGTAAGCTCCAGTGGGTTTAAAAACCTGGACTCTCCGTGCAGAAAACCTTCTAGGTACTTGACAAGATACCAATAATACACTGACGCCCGATTGTAGAGCATAATCCCGTATTCGCCATTGGGCTTGAGTACCCGTAAGAGTTCGGATATCGATCGACCAAGGTCTGGGGAATGGTGCAAAACTCCCCAAGAATAGACATAGTCAAAGGTAGAATCAGGGAACTGGAGGATATTCGCGTCCATCTCAATTATGTCCCCCTGCAAACCAAGAAGCTCAAAACGCCGCTTCGTTTGAGCGATCGAAACAGGGTTCAGGTCGACCGCGGTGACCTGGGCTCCTTGCTTCGCCCAGTTCATGATCATTGTGCCCATCCCGCATCCGATTTCGAGTACTTTCTTATTGCGGTAACGCTCATATGGAAACAGCCCGGCAAAATGACCTTCCTTAGTATGAAATCCCTGAGTCCAGCTGTAAAATGTTTTGTCTACTTGATCGAAAAACTCTCGGCTTCCCATCTCGACGGCAACGAATTCTCCCGTTTCAGTCTGATAGAGCGGCTCTCCATGTAGCTGGCCATAGGTCATCGGACGACTGGCCCACCAGTCCTTGATGTGTCGTTTTTCTTTCAACTCAGTCATGAATTTCTCCGCACTCCCTGCGAAAGACCATCCCAAAGAGCGAGTATAGGAGCCGTTATGACAAATAAAAGTAAGACACCCATCTCTAAGAAGAAAGCTTTTTTCCAAGAATCGCTTCAGTCTGATCACTCTCCACTGACTTTTTGAAAGTCCAAATAACCGTTTGCGACCGTTTAGTACATACACCTCACTGCTCGCCTTTTTCAGTTTAAATACACGCTGTTCAATATCAGACCAGCCCATCCCATTGGCATCAGGCCAGAGTAAAACGATTTGTTCGACCGTAGGGATTCGGGAAAGCATGGACAAATCATATGTCGGTACAAGATCGATCTTGCCCAGATAGTGATCGACCAATCCCTTCATATATTCGAGCGACCTTGGGTTTCCTCTATATTCATGGTACCCGCCCAGCTTTTCAAAGAGAGTCCGAATGAAACGGTTCGGTATCCATCTGGCTCCCGCATACGCCTTCCCTTTGTGATAGACGAGTAATGTAGAAACAAGCGGGCGATCGTGCCCAGATGGGCCGCCCGCAAGAGCAGGCATCTCATGAACGAGACAGATGAATGTTTTCTCCAGTCAATTCTTACCTCATGTTCTTTTAAAAGCATGTGAGCCTCGCATAAATCGTGTAATTAAGTAAGCCATCATGCAGGAAAGCAGTTGTCAGTTTATACCTACTTCCTCACGACGCTATGTTATGTGGGTAGTATGTATCGGGTAGATGGTATTGGGAGCGATGATCTTTCGATTACAAATTCACTAATTCCCAGCGACCTATTGGAAGCACCGGGGTCCACCGACCCAATGGAATCCTTATTTATCACCGTAAGCTGCAGACCAGGTCATCAAGGAGGCCGACTTGTGGGCCCACGACTGATGATGGTGGTCGAATGCAGCAGGTCCTCGCAAGAGAGATGACGCCGATTATGCATCCGACGTGCCGCTCGTCCGACCAGGTCATATTACAGGGTCAGCTCGTGAGAACGCCGGAGTAGAGGTCCGAGTAGATGACGGAAAAGGTGGGCGCCTCGATCAGACACGATCCACAACTCTTTAAGGCTAGCTCATCAAAACTGAAAGCCCAACCCTCCGACGATATAGTGCGCTTGGTAAGTAACATGAAAGTCGGCCGCACTAAAATCGAAACTGGTCCGATTATATTTGTACTCTGTGAAAAATACAAAGTGTTGACCTAACTTCGCACGGATGCCGGCAAGCGCGTTGAGTCCCGGACTCACGTCAGAGGAAGACGTCCCTCCCGAATCCGCTAAACGACCCCAAAAGAGACCAAAGCCGGCTCCGGCATAGGGCTGAATCCATTCGCCGGGATAGCGCACGATCCAATTGAGTGCCCACGTGGCTACACGTGTGTGCGAACCGGCAAAATCACCTGTTGCCGAACCACCGCTTCCCGTGACGGTCACACTCTGTTGTTTAAAATGAGGCGATGCGTAAAACACTTCGGTTTCTATCGCCATCCACTTCGCGTGCGAAGGAGAAAAGCCTGCTTTCAATCCGCCTATGCCCGTGCGTGCTAGGGCTAAGTCACTGACGTTGACAGATGAATTCATTCCCACGCCATGCACATTTGTGAATGATTGTGACAAGGACATTCCACCAAAAGCCGCGACATAGGTTTCTGTCTTGGGCTGAGTGGTGGATTGATCCACAAAATGGCGATCTGCAGCTCTGCGTCGACTTTCTCGGGTGGAATGGGTTCGCTACCGGCATGGTCTGCTTCGATTGAAGGACGATCTGAAGATGCTACGAATACTGGTCCCGACGCAGCCTTAGCCTTTACGCCTTCTCTTCGTTTGACTTCCATACTATCCGTCCCCTGCGATGGGCGGAAATCTCAACTACAGGGGTGCTGACTTTTGGTACTAGTGTGATCAACAGGTCTTTGTTGCCTTCCTGAATGGAATAGTCTACCGATTGCTTGAGATCAATGACAAGACGCAAGAGATTCGGGTGCTGTCCCATACGAATCTGCCGGACAATCGGATGATTAAAATCAAACCCTCGTTGAAGCTTCGTGGATGTGTTGACCAGATCGATAATTACCCGATCGGGCAACCAAGCGAGGTGACTCGATATAATAAAGGACCATCGCTGATGATCTTGATTACGGCATCATCACCGGCTTG
>CAVOXE010000002.1:0-606222 GCA_963700335.1 Nitrospirota bacterium
CGAAGATTTCTTTCAGTCGGGCAGCTATGGACAGGCAGATCATTCAAGCGGCGTACACAAAATCCCTCTATGGGGGAATGGAGCGTACGAACCCTCGCCCTTATAGTTTAAGGTGAGCAGGCAGAAACATAGCCCAAGCGAATCCCTCCGTTTCCGAACGCCGGCATTGTGGACAAGCTGAAGGCAGCTTAGAGGACGTGATGCTGGACGCGATAAACGTCGAGGGATACGGTGAGCCGGGAGGCAGTACCATACTACTCCGTGAGAGAGCTAACGTCGCATTTTGTGGTGGATTGCCAGCCCTTAAATGAAGGCCGCAAGCTGGGTATTGCGAGCGCGCTCCATCACGCGAAAAGAAAATGGCACGTACCCCTCTCTTAAATGTTTTCAACTCCTCCGGCTCACCGTCTGTCGCAATCAGAGGTGCAACTAGATCGTTTGAATAGGATTACGCATTCGCCTACTCACGAAGGTCGATCCGACGTTATATTATATGGTGCTAGATTCGGGTGATTCCGCCTAAGATAGCGTGACCTGCGGACCAATGAGAGGACGGTGCCGCTCGACGCGCACGAACGTCGACGGGTATTTGGTGAGCCGGGAAGATTAGTAAGTTTCAAAAGACGGTAGGGTGTTCATTCAGTCAAGCAGCTCGACCAAGTGTTTACATTTGCTTAAATTTTTGAACAGCGTGGGAATGATCGCGTTTCCATAATGAATCGCTACTTGATCTCGAAGCTTGCCGTAGTATGCCTCAGTGCTCATAGAAATCGATGACATCGACGTTGACGTCTCGAAGGGATAGTTCGGTTTAAAAATTGTTTAGAGTAGGTTTAAAACTAACATTGATAGGTCGATTGCCATGAACCGCAATGCCAGAATCTCTACCGGAATCCACACCAAGGCTCTTAAGAATCTTCAGTCTTGCATCGATTTTTTTTGCGCTTGTACACACCGCCATATAAATCCCGGTACACTGCTATTGAAAGTTCATAAGGTGCTTTTTCTATATTCTCCCAGAGTTTGCCGATTTCACGTTTTAATTGAACGACAAGGTGTACACGGTCTGACGCACAAGCCGCTGCCGTAGTGCTTTCCGTTAAATCAAAGGCAGTTTCGCTTCTAGTTAATGATTCCGATCGAATGACGTGGTACTCGATCTTCTCGATCGCGAGTTCAGTCTTGATTCTGTTCTGCTCTGGATCGAGGGAAACAAAGTCTCTATTCTCAATACGATTCTGAGTATTATTAGTTTTTGTTATATCGGCTCCGAGAGTCTGGCGACGACCTTGGCCGGCGAACTGCAACGCATTCGGTTGCCGCACCCCACAGCCCAAACCGGAGATTCGGCAATATGGGATTGCCCGGTGGGCGGGCATCAAGCTTCATGAAGCCGCAGATCAACGACCTGGTAATCAAGGGTTATCTCCTCTTGAGGGCGGCGCCGCCGGCGTGATTACAGCAGAGTATCCATAACGTTGTTATGGAGGTATGTATGTCAAAGGAAACGCAACACTTACTACTCGGTTGTATTTCCATCCTATTTGTCCCAGTGTTCGGGTGCGCAACGCAGGGCAAGCTCAAGGCACTCAAGGAGGAGTCGCGCAATGAATGGGTGACGATACAGAGGGCATTGACTGGACGGATTGACGAAACGAATCGCCAACTGGATGCACAAAAAGTATCAGAAGAACAGCAACATGCGCTAAGTGAGCTCAAAAGGCAGATTGGGTCGGCTGCGAGTCTGCAGACGAAAGTAGAGGATATGCAGCGGTATGGAATGGCACAGCAGGTGGTGCGAGAGACCTTCTTGAAGACCTTGAAAACAGAACAACTAGGATTGGTTCAGCGCCTGCAGCATCTCAATGAGGCGATGAGGGAATTGGAGCATACAGCTCAGCCTATAGAGGATCCAGTGACCGACAAGCCGGTTCGCAATGAGATACCAGCCGAGAGCAGCATTAAGTCAAAATAACCTGCAACGGGATGAGCACTATTCCGTCTCACAGCTTCCTTGGGTCTAGGTTTGCGTGAAGCAAAGTAATCGTCTCGTGCGTCCATTGTTCCTCGTTCGAGCGCCAACAACGAGTCTTCCTCGCCGCACCATCTACAACCCGATTATGGCCACCATGGTCAACCGTGTTTGCCGCGCACTCCACTGCGACAAACGGTTTCAGGAATTCTCCCTAGCCAAACTGAGCCGACTTCAGCAAGAGCCAACAGAACCGAAAAACGAAGACCTAGAGAAAGATTGATCATGATAGATCATGCAGGGTCGGGCTGTTCTGGTAGCAGCGTGGTAGCAGATTTTGCTTCGCTCCTACTGTCGAGCAACGTGCCTCTGCTCTATGTCTCTAAGCAACTGGGCCATGCCAAGGCGACCACCACGCTCGATCACTATGCGAAGTGGTTGCCGAGTGGCGAACAGCGGTTCGTGAACCTCTTGGACTCCGAAATTTCGAAACTTGGCGCCAAAATAAGGTACCAAGTTGACATAATCAGTGAGGACGATTCAGAAGTGCTTGATTTTTTGGTGGGCCGTGTAGGGGTCGAACCTACGGCCCGCTGATTAAGAGTCAGCTGCTCTACCAACTGAGCTAACGGCCCACCGTGTTGAGGTATCGGGAATGCCGAGCATCCCGACGATATTTCTTAGAAGGGCTGGAACCTACATCGTGTGTATGTTGGATCTTTATGGTGCGCCTGACAGGATTTGAACCTGTGGCCCTCAGCTCCGGAGGCTGATGCTCTATCCACTGAGCTACAGGCGCGGCTGTCAGCAAGGCAGGCACATTACCATAGCGATCCAAGGTCTGTCTAGGCAACTGGCTCATCGATAAACCCGTAAGGCAGTAAGAGCTCTTCTCCCGTTTGGTCGGCGTTCGTTTGCCATTCGGCGATGAGCGCGGCTTCTTTTTTCGCAAGTTCTGTTTCCTCGCGTCTCACGATGTCTGAAATTCGAATCAAGGGTACCGAGGTTTGCACATCGCACGCGCCTTCGACGAGCCCCTCTCGTTCGACGGGCAATCCCATCATTCGGCAAGTCATCGGCCGATGCGCATAGATCAGGCAACTGCCATTCTGATCCAGCGCGGGACAAGGCAGATAACTAAAGCGGGTGACGAGATGATCGAGTTCCTCGTCAGCCCAATCATCGATATAGCCAGATCGAGTGAGCCGAGGGAAGGCGGTTTCCATCGATGAAGTTTGCGCGCGGGCGCGCGTCGCGATTTCTTCGCGTGTGATAGGCGGAAGCAACGCCATCCCACGTTGTACGTGCATGTGATCCAGAACGGTCACGGCAAATGTCCCGTGACAGCAGTGACTGCACCCCTGTCGACATGGGAGCTGGTCGTGAACGGCGGCACGCCCTTGTTGGAACCATTGGTCGGCGCGTTGAAAGAGGCGGGCGACGGCAGGAGACTGAGGCCAATCAGGCACGGTATCTAACCTTCCAACTCCACGATCAATTCTCCTTTGGGAGAAAAAAACCCTTGGCCGTCGATTTGGACGACGCCGTTACAGTTTTCTTGGAAAAATTCCAAAATCCAGCCGTTCATATCGTAGCCTTCGTCGTTCACGTCCCCTTCGACCATGCGGGTGGTCACGAGAAATTTCGATTTGCTCACGCACTCGCGCACGAGTTGCGCTTCGATGTCGTCAAAGACGGTCAATCGTTCTAAAAATTGCGCTCTCTCTTGTTCGTGCACGTCTTGATAACTGCCGCGATCGCGGGCGCAGACCAATTGAATCGGTTTTCGATCCCGATGATATCCGATGGAAATCTGTATCCATGCCCAATCGTCCAGCGCCTCGGGGTCCATTTTTGGGATGAGGGGAACTTGACCTTTGGATTTCAAATAATCAAGCAAGAGGCGTAGCGGTGGCGAGTTGTCGCGCCCGCAGAAAACTCGGGAGTAGATGAACACATCTTCAGGTTGAGTACCTTGAGGGGGCGACGGAATAATCGGGAGTTCCTTAGCCATAATACTTCCTTTTCAGTGCAGCAGACAAAACAGTCGAAGACTACTCTACTATCTCGTTCCGTCGCAGATCAAGACAGGTCAAACGTCGCGGTTGCCACGCCAGTCCTGCTTTTTGTGGTTGACAGGGTGGGGGACATTCGTTACACTCCGCACGGCTTACAGGCCGATTCGCGTGTCTGGACGCTTGAATCGTCAGCTTCTTTCTCCGAGTCATTGGCACTTCACCTAAGTTTTATTTTATAGGAGGACTCTATGGCAAAAACGATGACCAAGTCGCAAATCGCAGATCATCTCGCAGGGAAAGCCGGCGTCACAAAAAAGATCGCCGCGCAGATGCTGGATGATCTCGCGGGTCTCGCATACAAAGAGGCGAAAAATACCTTCGTCGTCCCCGGCGTGGGAAAGTTGGTTCTGGCGAATCGCAAGGCTCGGATGGGACGCAATCCGCAAACCGGTGAAGCCATCAAGATTCCCGCAAAGCGTGTGGTGAAGTTCCGGGTTGCTAAGGCCGCCAAAGATGCCATCCTCGGCAAGAAGTAAGGTTGCCTTCAGGACATCGGGCGCCCAAACCACCCATCGTTTTTGTGTAGATCTCTAAGGGCCCGCAGCATCGGCGGGCCTTTAGAACCTCTCTCCTCGTTAGAGCATCGGCGCGAGTCCCGTGCCGCCCATGCCATCGTGAGCGACCAATTTAATCGCATCGCCGTCTTGCACCCGCGTATCCTCGCTCGCAATCCGCTTGTTCACGGTGACCATGACTTTTTTTTCTCTCAATAATTGTAGGACAGGCCGTAACGCCTGGCCTTGTCGCTGGATCAGCTGTCGAACCGTCAAGCTCTCGGGAAGCGAACAGGAAAAATCCCGCTCACCATCCGCCGTTTGCAATTGGCCCATTAACGTAATTGTCACCATCGACACTCCATTGACTCTCTGAGAACGCCTTACTAGACTAGCGTAAGTCTTCCATCATGATATGAGGACCGCGTGCAATCGTTGGACATCGAGCAGCCGGGCATGCCGGATCTGCAATTCGTATTGATGATCTTGGCACTCTCAACCTCGGGACTTCAGACATGCAATGTGCCCGAGGGGTTGCGGGCGACGATTTTCGACCGCTGTTGGACGCTCATGCATGAAGGACCACCGCCCACCAAGCCGGAGGATCGGGTGCTCGACCTGCGGGCCGGCACCGAATTAACTCTGGAAGCGATGGCTCAGACGATCCGGAGTCTCTTGGCGGAATCCGGATTCACGCGTGTGCAATGGGATCATCCACCCAGCGAGCCAAGTCGACCCAGCACACCTGCAGCCAAGCCGTTGATCGACCGCCTTCAACAATTGTATCCCGATCCGCCGGACGTCGCCGACCCCAGACGCGACGCCTAATCTCCACCTCCCGGCCACGATCCTACGGCTCCCCGTAGATCTCAAAGAACGCATCAATACTTTCTAGCAGTTGGGCCTTGATATCCTCCGTGGTTCCATTGATGACGTGCAACGCCATGCTGCCTTGGGAGCCATCAGGAAGCATCACCGGTACGTGGGGATGCCGCCGCTCGGGGGCGGTGCCTTTATCGAGCCGCATGCCGTAGCACAACGTGTAATGAGGCTTGACCAAGGTCAGATGATTCTTGCGGCCCGTTTGGGGTGATTGGCCTTTACTTTTTGCCATACGATATCTCCATCTGCGCGGACAAGAGGGCCATCGACGACATCCGACCTGCGTGTCCGATAAAAAAGGATAAATCAACGAGATCGGTGGAAGCTAGATAGGCACGCCTGTCAAAAAAAACTGTAGCAGGTTCGCGACGAAGAAAACAAATCGCTTGATTTTTGATGTCGAGAACTACGATAAACTCCTATTCTTCTCAAACTGAGCCATGCGATTTATCTATACCGAACTGAAAGAAGTGATCGTCATCGAACCGGATGTGTTCGAGGACCCGCGTGGGTATTTCTTCGAAACGTATCATGCGAAAAAATATGCGGACGCAGGAATTTCCCAACCGTTTGTCCAGGATAACTGTTCACGATCCGTTCGCGGCACATTACGAGGGCTGCACTATCAACGGCAGCACGCTCAAGGGAAGCTTGTGATGGTGGTAGACGGACTCGTGTTCGACGTGGCGGTGGATATCCGGCACGGGTCTCCGACGTTCGGACGATGGGTGAGCGCAGAGTTGTCGGCAGCCAACAAGCGGCAGTTCTACATTCCGCCAGGTTTCGCGCATGGCTTTTGTGTGCTCAGCGAGTACGCGTCCGTGACCTATAAGTGCACCGACTTCTATGCTCCGCATGATGAAGGCGGCATCGTGTGGAACGATCCGTCAATCGGCATCTCGTGGCCTCTTTCCGATCCCCTCTTGTCCGCGAAGGATGCCGCCTATCGGGGCCTTGCCGATATCCCCGCCGGCGAATTGCCGTCGCATCGAAAGTCGTAGGTTGAACTTAGACGGTGCAACCGGATTCTCTCTGCGGAACAGTCTTGAGCCAACGTCGTTCGAGATCAGATCGGTCAATCGGAGGGAAAGATGGCACATCTCAAGGGCACGAAAAGTTATGAAAATTTGAAGTTAGCGTTTGCGGGGGAAGCCCAAGCGAATCGACGGTATTTATATTTTGCCCGCCATGCCGACATTGAAGGCCATCCGAATATTGGGGGACTATTTCGCGATACGGCAGAAGCCGAGACGGGGTACGCATTCGGACATCTGGATTTTCTAAAGGAGGTCGGCGATCCAGTGACGGATCGGCCCATGGGACAGACCGAAGCGAATCTTGCCTCTGCCATCGCAGGAGAGACGTTTGACTATTCTCAGATGTATCCTGGCATGGCGAAGACGGCGCGCGAAGAAGGGTTTATTGAATTAGCCGAATGGTTCGACACTCTCGCCAAGGCCGCACGTTCGCAGGCGGGCCGCTTTGCCAAGGGGCTGGAGAGCTTTAAAAAATGAGCGGTTCGTGGTCGCCTGTGAGTACGCTTCTCATTTTTCATGGATTCTTTCTCGAAGCTCGGTTGACTGATCCCTGAACGGCCTTATCAGCGTAATAGCGCCATCAGGGATCTACAGAAGGAGGAGCCACATGGTCACGATTAGTGCCGTCGCCGAACAGAAGATTCGAGAGTTGATTAAGGAAGAACAAGATGCTGTGGGCCTTCGTGTTTACGTTCGAGGAGGAGGATGTCACGGGTATCAATATGGGATGGCATTTGAGTCGAAGATCGGCGAAGATGACAGTGTCCTTGAGAAGGGGGACATCAAGGTCATTATGGATTCTCAGAGCGCGCCACTCTTGAGCGGCGCGGAAGTCGACTATGTCGATAGCTTGCAGGGATCGGGGTTCTCGATCAAAAATCCTCAGGCTAAAACGACCTGTGGGTGCGGTAGTTCATTCAGCGCATAAGCACAACATTCGTTCGAGGGCCGGAGCAGGTTTTCATGGCCGTTCCGGCCCTTGTCATTTGGCCCTTGTATTTGGATAGGTGCTCGCTATGGATAATGTTCGGCTGACGAAACGAATCGAATTCTCCGCATCCCACCGCTATCACAATCCTCAGTGGGATGAGGCGCGCAATCGCGCCGTGTTCGGCGCCTGCAACCGGCCCGCCGGTCATGGTCACAACTACCTGTTGGATGTCACCATCAGGGGAGCGGTCTCGCCGGATACCGGCATGGTAGTCAATCTGTTCGATCTCAAGCAGATCCTTCTCCAAGTCCTGATGGAGTTTGATCATAAACATCTGAACCTGGATACCCCCTACTTCAAGAACATCATTCCCACCACGGAAAATATTGCCAGTGTGCTATGGTCCCTTCTCGCAACGCGTCCTGAAATCAGCACGCTGGAAAGCATCCGGTTGTATGAGGAAGACGACCTCTATGCCGAGGTCAATCAGGATCTGATTGATCAAGGAGCGGCGCTCATCACGCGGGGCTATCATTTCTCGTCCGCTCACCGTGTGAGCGCCGATCGAGTGGGCGAGGCGGAGAATCAGCGGCTGTTCGGAAACTGTCACTCCGCCAGCCTTCACGGCCACAACTACGATCTCTCGGTGACGGTCGGTGGTCCGATCGATCCGGAAAGCGGGATGGTGACCGACATCACCGCGTTGGATCATCTGGTGCGAAGTCATGTATTGGCGCGTTTTGACGCTCGGAATCTCAATGAGGACGAGCTGTTTTCAAAGGCCCCTTCGACAGGCGAGAATCTCTCGCGCTCTATCTGGGGGTTGCTCACGGGTCAAGTCGCTGCCGGACGTCTGGAGAAAATTGGTATTAGCGAAACGCCTGAGAGGTTATTCGAGTATTGCGGCGAGCGGTCGGAAGTGGAGCGTCAGCTTTTCAATAAGTGATCGTTGATGAGGGCAGCGAGTTCGTCCGCCGGAACTTTGCCCTCTCGAGTGAGCAGCAATTGCCCTTTCGAAAACAGGTGGGTTGTCGGGTAGGTCTCAAACTGATGCTGTTTTTTGATTTCACGGCATCGTCCTGGGACGTGCATTTTGGCTTTGCCGATACGAACGTCCGAAAACTTCTCGGCGGTTTCCGCTAGAATCGGATCGTATTCATTGCACGGTTCGCATGAGGCAATGCCGTATGCGACGACCGCTGCGGGCGCGTGTCGAAATTCATCATAATTTGCGTCGCTGACTTCTTCAACCATCCCACTCATTGAAACCCTCGAGTCATGAAGACGGATTCGGGGTCCCGTCAACGACGACGGAACCCCGCAACCATTACTTCAGTTTCTGAAGCACACCAAGAATTTCTTTATCGTCACGTGCTGTCTTAATTTCCTGCACCTTCACATAGGCGACCTTGCCGTCCTTATCGACGATGACGGTCGCGCGTTTCGCACAGTTCAACGGCTCGAAGTAGAGCCCATACTGTTTCGAAACCGTGCGATGCATATCCGCGAGGAGGCGGTGCTTCAAGTTCAACGAATCGGCCCACGACTTATGAGAAAAGAAGCTGTCCGTGCTGATACCGAAGACTTCGGCATTCGAAGACTGAAAGCTCGGGAAGTCGTCGGTCAAGCACTTGTTCTCAGTTGTGCAGACCGGGCTCCAATCCAACGGATAGAATGCCAAGACGACGTTCTTTTTCCCCTTGAACTCGCTCAGCTTCACATCCTTTTGATCTTGATCTTTCAACGTAAAGTCGGGAGCGGTATCTCCCACCTTAATTTCTGACGCGACATCGGTTGCCATTGAACCCTCCTCTGTAAAATCGTTCGCTTCCAGCCCAGTTTGGTAACATGTCGTCAAAAACATTGTCAACGGGTCAAAAGGCCTAGGCGGCCCATTGATCGGATGGCCCGGATCCAGTTGCCATTCACGTTTCCCGAAATGCTGGATTTACCAGGACACTTCTCTGAGAATGAGGGGCATGTCCATCGATGGATGAGTGCGATGTCGGACGATCCGAACGGACAGCGCCAAATGTTGAATGGTGACCGACGACCCGACAGGAGGGGAGTGTCCGTTGCGGATCAGCTCTTCAGCGATGCCGTATAGCTTCTCCAGGATTGGGGGTGACGGTAGCCCAATGGGTTGAAACACCTCAACCTCGTCTATGCCGAACTTGCTCAGCCCTCTTGTATAAAACCATTCTCGTCGATGTTCCGAGTCATCCGATTGGACGACCGTGACGTGATCGTTGGCATTAAAGCGTGTCAGCGGGCGGTCCGTCCAGTCGGATGGATTGAGATAGGTCGCCGTGGCGACATCGTACGCGGTACCGCCGGTCAATAAGGTCAGGCCTCGCGCCACGCGTGCCGTGTGCAGCACGACATCCATCGTATTGCTTCGGGTCGACGATGCGGCGCCGACCGCGCTGCATGACGAATGTCCCCATTCAAGGCGGTGTTGCCAGGCGTCAGCTTGAGCAGAAGGAACCGACCATTGCACCCAGGATGTCCAGGGACCATGGGTCATCATCATGATGGAGCCTGCCGGATCGTCGCCGGCCGAACTGCTCTTACATGAGAGCGGGCCTCCGTATTCGAGGTCGAACCAAGTTTGAAATTCAGCCTGTATGGGGGGCGCGGAGAACCCGATGACGTAAAGCGGCGGCTTCGATCGAGACGGTTTCGGTAGTTTCCGACGGATTTTCAAGAACGCCCCTTGCGGGCCTTTCGACGGTCTTCAGGATTGAGTAAGCGCTTGCGAATGCGAATGCAGCTCGGCGTAATCTCGACCAGTTCATCCGTGCCGATGTATTCCAATGCATATTCCAACGTGATTTGACGGGGCGGCGTCAGAACCAGGGCTTCATCGGAGCCGGATGCGCGCATGTTGCTCAGCTGTTTGGCCTTGCAAATGTTGACGTCGAGATCTTCGTCCCGACTGTTTTGCCCCACAACCATTCCCCGGTAAACATCCACGCTCGGACCGATGAACAAAGTTCCGCGCTCCTGGATCATGTACAAACCATAGGCATTGCTCGTTCCGTCTTCAAAGGCGACCAACGATCCATGGGCCGCCGTTGTCACCAGCCGCGGATCGACGGGTTCGTAGCGATGAAAGACATGGTGCATGATGACCGTGCCGCGTGTTTTGGCCAGGAGCACATTTTTAAGCCCGATGACGCCACGGGTAGGAATGGAAAATTCCATATGCGTGTCGCTGATATTCCCTTCAGAGTGAATCACTTTCATATGGCGAAGTTCACCGCGGCGCTGGCCTACTTCTTCGATCACGCTGCCTTGATAGTCGGAAGGTACTTCGATGGACAAATCTTCATACGGTTCGGTCGTGACGCCGTTTTCCTGGCGCATGATCACTTCGGGTTGAGAGACTTGTAACTCGTACCCTTCCCGCCGCATCTGTTCGATCAACACGGCCAAGTGCAATTCTCCGCGACCGGCCACCAAGAAACGATCGGGGCTGTCCGTTTCGTTGACGCGGAGCGAGACGTTCGTTTCCAACTCTTTGAAGAGACGTTCCCGGAGGTGCCGCGACGTGAGGTATTTGCCTTCCCGTCCGGCGAACGGGCTGTTATTGACGGCGAACGTCATTTGGACCGTGGGCTCATCGATCGTCACCGGCGGGAGGGCGATGGGATCGTTGGCGTCGGCGATGGTTTCCCCGATGCCGATATCCGGAATGCCGGCCACTGCCACGATTTCTCCTGCGTCTGCTTTCTCGACCTCCATCCGCTCTAAGCCGGCGAAGACAGAGAGGTCCGATACCTTGGCGGATACCTGGGCGCCATCTCGCTTGATTTGCATGACGGTCTGCCGCCGTGCAATCGAGCCTGATTGAATTTTCCCAATGCCCATTTTGCCTTTATACGAATCTTGGGCCAGTGCCAGTACGAGGATTTGAAGCGGAGCTTCCGCGTGGATGGTGGGCGCCGGGATCTGTCCAAGAATAGTCTCGAAGAGCGGGTGGATGTTGTTCCCCGGTTTATTGACATCGAGCGTCGCAACACCTTGAATGGCCGAGGTATAGACGATGGGAAAATCAAGCTGTTCGTTCGTCGCGCCCAAATGAACGAACAAATCGAAGGTGCGATTCAAGACATCATCGATCACGGCATCCGGGCGATCGATCTTATTGATCACCACGATCGCTTTATGTCCGAGCGCGAGCGCTTTCCGAAGCACAAAGGTCGTCTGGGGCATCGGGCCTTCCTTAGCATCAACCAGCAATAACACCCCCTCAACCATGCGGAGGGTCCGTTCTACTTCCCCGCCGAAGTCGGCATGGCCTGGCGTATCGACGATGTTGATTTTGACGCCTTCATAGATGACGCTGGCATTCTTCGCGCGGATCGTAATGCCACGTTCGCGCTCCTGATCCATCGAGTCCATAATCCGCTCGCCCATATCGTCGATCTTTCGATGGACGTGTGTCTGCCGGAGCATGGCATCGACCAACGTGGTTTTGCCATGATCGACATGGGCAATGATGGCGATGTTTCGAATGTCGGCTCGTTGACCGAGCGGAGTGCGGCGGATTTTTTGAATGGCGTCGGTCGTCAGATGTGCGTCCATGGTGTACCTGGTTAAAAACAAAAAAAAGACGCCGACTCGTGCGGCGTCGAGGGATAGTATAATTCATGACAGGCACGATTACAAGCCGAATGGAGGAGGCGTGCGTCATTCAGGGCGCCTTGAGTTTTCGGACTTCGCATTGTAAGGTAATCTGGGTTTCCCGCCTGCACAACCCCTTGGAGTGTTCTTCCGCATGGCATATTCCGATTTGTACGACGAGCCGCCGCGCGCGAAACGTCGCTCGCGCTGGGTGATTGTCGTGCTCGTTCTCGTGGCGCTGTGTGGTCTCGCAGTCGGCGGAGTTGCGGCCGCGTTCTGGTATATTTCGCAGGATCTGCCGGCGCTCGATTCCGTGACTGCATATCAGCCGAGCTTGGTCAGCCGCGTCTATTCAGATGATCGCCAGATCGTGGGGCAGTTCTTTGTCGAACGACGGATCTTGACGCCGCTGGCCGATATCCCTCCTTCTTTCATCCATGCCGTCATAGCCGTGGAAGATGCCCGATTTTTCGAACATCCGGGATTGGACGTGATTGGAATCGCCCGGGCCGGCTGGATGAATCTCCGACGAGGTGGGAAGGTGGAAGGCGCCAGTACTATCACCCAGCAACTTGCCCGCGCGCTTCTGCTTTCGCCTGAGCGGACGTATGTTCGGAAATTCAAGGAACTGCTGTTGGCCTACAAAATTGAAACCGTGCTGAGCAAAGATCAGATTCTCGAAACGTATCTCAACCAAATTTACTTCGGCCAAGGCGCCTATGGGGTCAGCGCCGCCGCGCAAACGTATTTTGGTAAGGATGTGTCCAAGCTGACGGTGTCCGAGGCCGCGGTTCTGGCGGGTCTGCCCAAGTCGCCGAATAATTATTCCCCCTACAAGAATCCCGAGCGTGCCAAGAAACGTCAAGAGCATGTGCTGACCCGTATGGAGGAAGCCGGATTCCTTAAGCCGGCTGAGCGCGAAGACGCGGCCGCCCAGCCGCTCGCGTTCCGTCATGGCATGCCCTCGCAGACGGCTCCCTATTTCATGGAGTTCATTCGGCAACAGTTGATGGCCAAGTATGGAGAGAGCGCCGTCTACAAGGGCGGTCTCGATATCTTCACGACCCTCAACGTCCGCATGCAAACTACTGCGGAACTCGCTCTACGCACCGGACTTCGACAACTTGATAAACGCCAAGGCTGGCGAGGACCGTTGCGCACGGAGGATCTTTCCGCCGGCTCCAGTTCTCCCACCACTGCAGCCGAGACTCCTTCGAAAAAGGGTGAGGTCTTGGAGGGCGTGGTGACGAAGGTCGGGAAAGACCACGTCCTCGTTCGTGTGGGTTCCACACAAGGGAAGCTCCTCTTCGACGATATGGCATGGGCGAAACGTCGATTGCGCGGCCGCGATCTCACCAAAGACGTCGTCGTGCTTCCCACCGTCAAAGGGCTGTTGAAGCCCGGCGACGTGATTGAAGTGGCGGTCAAGATGGAGGAGCGCGATACCGTCTATTTTGACCTGGAGCAAACACCGCTGGTCGAAGGCGCGCTGATGGCGCTCGATCCGCGCACCGGGGCCATCCGAGCCATGGTCGGCGGGTATGACTTTACTCGCAGTGAGTTTAACCGGACCGTGCTCGCGCGGCGCCAGCCCGGATCGGCGTTCAAACCGATTATTTATGCGACCGCGTTCAATGCCGGTCTCAGCCCAGCGACGGTCGTGCTCGATACTCCGGTGGTCTATGAGCAGGACGATCCGGAAAAAACATGGAAGCCCGAGAATTATGGCAAGCGCTTTCACGGGATGACCACTTTGCGCAATGCCTTGACGCATTCACATAATTTGGCGACGGTCAGGCTGCTCGATAAGATTGGCGTGAAAAGCGTGATCGACTTTTCAAAAACACTTGGGATTGCGAGTCCGTTGAACCATGATCTTTCACTGGCGCTCGGATCGTCCAGCATGACGCTCTTAGAATTGGCTTCCGCCTATGCCGTGTTTGCCAATCAGGGATTTCGTCTTGATCCGTATGCGGTGAGCGTCGTGCAAGATCCGAGCGGGGCAATTCTCGGCCAGAATCTCTTTGCGCCGCGGCAGGTGGTATCCACAGAAACAGCCTATCTCATCACCAATGTATTGGAGGACGTCATTCAGCGCGGCACCGGCCAGCAAGCGAAATCCCTTGCCCGGCCGATCGCCGGAAAAACGGGAACCACCAATGACTATACCGATGCCTGGTTTGTAGGCTATACGCCGAACCTCGTCGTCGCCGTCTGGGTGGGATTCGATGATCTTCGCTCACTGGGAGAAACCGAGTCAGGGGCACATGCTGCCCTGCCCATTTGGATCGACTTTATGCGGGAAGCCTTGCAGCAGTTGCCGGAAATTCCTTTCGAAATTCCGGAAAACATTCTGTTCGTGAACGTGGACCCTGAGACGGGCTTACTCGCGGCGGATCACGGCGGACAGGGGACAGTAGAGATTTTTCTGAAGGGTACCGAACCGACTCAATCCGCTCCACCTCGCACCGACTCGACTCGTTTTTACCAAATCGATCAAGGGCTCGAGGGAGCCGTGGACCTTCCGGTCACCACTCAACCCTAATTAATCTGTCGAATAGATTATGATTTGGCGTCTTGGTATTCTTCATGCCAAGACATTTGAATCGCTTCAAGGATTTTCTCGTTGGACTTCTGAGGATCGTCTTTGAAGTCCGGGAGTGCGGTCACCCATTTATGAAGATCGGTGAACCGCACGGAAAGCGGATCGGTATCGGGATGTGCTTCGACCAGCTGGATGGCGATGTCTTCCGTATTCTGCCACTTCAAATCCATACAGACCCCTCTTCGACGCCGTTTACGTCAACTCGGAGAGCTTCTTATTCTCAAGCGCCTCTTTTAGGGAGTGATCCATCAACACCTCGGCAAGGTGGTGAGTGGTTTTTTCCACCTCGGCAATGCGAGCCCTGATGGCCTTATGGTCGGGCTGGGCGCGCGCGGCCTCTAGCGCGGCTAGCGATGATCGGATCGCGGCAGTCTCCTGGCCCGACACCAGTCCCTGGCCCTGTTGCATGGCCTTTTCCGTCGCCGTCAAAATGGCCTCGGCTTCAGTGCGTGCCTCAATAAGTTGCCGGGCTTGCAAATCTTCTGCTGCGAATTGAAATGACTCACGAATCATCCGCTCGACTTCGTGATCCGATAATCCGTACGACGGTTTCACTTGAATGGATTGAATCTGCGCCGTGCGTACATCTTGGGCGGTCACATTGAGAATGCCATTGGCGTCGATCAAAAATGTGACCTCGATACGCGGCACGCCGGCGGGCAGCGGCGGCATTTTTAGTTGAAAACGGGCCAGGCTGCGGTTGTCTTTCGCCAGTTCTCGCTCGCCTTGAAGGATATGAATGTCCACCGATGTTTGGCCATCGACATAGGTGGTAAACATTTCTTTTGCGCTGGCGGGGATCGTCGTATTGCGACGGATGAGGGTGCTCATGACACCGCCCATCGTTTCGATGCCCAGCGAAAGGGGGGTGACATCCAGGAGGAGCATATCCTGGATCCCGCCGCTGAGGATTTCGGCTTGCACCGCTGCGCCCAATGCCACGACTTCATCTGGATTGAGGTGACTGTGTGGGGCCTTCCCAAATAGTTCCTGTACGCAGCGACGTACCAACGGCATGCGAGTGGACCCGCCAACCAGCACGACTTCATCGATGTCGGTCGCTTGCAGACCGGCGTCTTTCAGCGCTAACCGGCACGGCTTCAGAGTGTGCTCAACTAAATCCTTCGTCAGCGCTTCGAGCTGATCTCTGGTCAACTCACGATGAAAAGTGCCTTTGCCTTCGGGCAGCTCAATCGTAACGGCCGTCGTGTGTTCATCCGATAAACGGATCTTCGCGCGTTCCGCTTCCAGTCTGACCGCCTGCATCGTATCAGGATGAGCCTGCACGTCTAGGCCATGGCGGGTGAGAATCTCTTTTGCAAACACGTCGGCCACTCGACGATCGAAGTCGTCACCACCCAAATGGGTATCGCCGTTTGTCGAGAGCACTTCGAAGATGCCGTCTTTTAATTTGAGAATTGAAATGTCAAACGTTCCGCCGCCTAGGTCGAACACCGCGATCTGTCCTTGCGTCCGCTTTTGCAGACCATAGGCCAACGAGGCGGCCGTTGGCTCATTAATAATTCGGAGCACTTCTAGCCCGGCAATCAGGCCGGCGTCTTTTGTGGCCTGCCGCTGGCTATCATTAAAATAAGCGGGGACGGTTATGACAACTCTGGATACTTCTTCGCCGAGTTGCGCCTCAGCCCGCTGCTTCAGCTCCTTTAAGATCATGGCGGAGATCTGCGGCGGCGAATAGGATTTTTCGCCGAGTTTGATTCTGATCACGCCGCCTTGCTCGGTTAACCGATAAGGAAAGTACGCCAGTTCTTCGGACACATCAGCCAATCCTCTGCCCATGAACCGTTTCACGGAATAGACGGTTCGCTCTGAATCTCGGACGAGATACTCTTTAGCGGGATCACCGACGAGCAAACCGTTATCGGTCAAGGCCACGACGGAGGGAACCATGGCGCGGCCGTTACGGCCGGGAATGACCCGTGGAGTCTGGCCGTCCATATAGGCAATGAGTGAATTGGTGGTGCCGAGGTCGATCCCGAAAATCCGAGCCATGAATTATTGTCCCGCTGTAGCGATCAGGTCGTTAATGATGTTTCTTAGGTACGTTCGATTCGAAAGAATGTCGCGCATGCGCTTCAAGATCGCATCTTTTTTTGCACGCATCCCGACCTCGGGCGCACCCTGCCCCAGCAATGCGTCCCATTCTGAAAAGAGCCCTTCGAGATCGGATTCCATCGTGACTTGCCGCTGCTCCAAGTGTTCGCGTTGGCTTCTGAGCTTGGATTGAAGCCGTTGACGCTCTACTGAAGGGGTCTCAACCGGCAAAGAGCGATGGGCTTCAAGGTCTTCCTGCAATTCCAAAATCTCTTCGAAGAGATCGGCCGGTGGAGAGGTACGAATATCTTTCGCCGACCCCGCTTCCAATTGTACGAGATATTCCGCGCGACGGATCGGATCTTTCAGTGTGCGATAGGCGGTATTGAGCAGTGCGGAATTGCCGAGACTGATGGTCTGTTCGGCAGGGGTCTTTTGCTGAAAAAAATCGGGATGAAAGGCGCGGCTGAGTTCATAAAACTTGGCTTCGAGCGCCGCGAGATCAATGTGGAGCAGGCGCGCAAGGCCGAATGACGTAAAGTAATCAGAATCTTTTGCAAGCGGTTGCACCTTGACGCACCGGTCGCAAAAATATTCGCCGGTAACCTCCGATTGGCAATGCCAGCACATGCTTCGAGCCATCGGCAGCTCGGCACGCCCGGTTTGTGTGTTGTGCAGAGTATGATCCATGATTCAGCGTATGGCGACGACTCCGCCAGTTTAGACCGCTCGTCTCATGAGTAGGATAAGGAAGATCAGGCGGAAAATGACTCTCCGCAGCCACAGGTCTTCTGGGCGTTGGGATTCACGAACTTGAAGGCACCAGCGAGCAAGTCCTTCTGGAAATCAAGCTGCGTGCCTTGCAGATAAATCGCGCTCTTCGTATCCACAATCACTTTGATGCCTTCAATTTCATACACTGTGTCGTATTGCCCGATCTTCTCGTCGAAATTGATGGTATAGCTGAGCCCCGAGCAGCCCCCACCCTTGACGCCGAGGCGAAGCCCCCCCTCGGTCATGCCTTGAACATTGATCAGCCGTTTCACTTCTTTGACGGCTGCTTCACTGAGGGTAATTATGGGGGCGGCTGCAGTTTCTTGAGATTCCATCATGTCCCTCCCTACAACGATCTTTATTTCTGGTCGTCAGCTTTCTTTTTGTAATCCGCCAGTGCGGCCTTGATCGCATCCTCGGCCAACACGGAACAGTGGATCTTCACCGGCGGCAAATTTAATTCTTGGACGATGTCCGTATTCTTGATTTGATTGGCTTCATCGACGGTCTTACCCTTCAGCCATTCAGTAGCCAGGCTGGAACTGGCGATCGCCGAACCGCACCCGAATGTCTTAAACTTCGCATCCACGATCGTGTCGTTCTGCACTTTAATCTGCAGCTTCATAACGTCGCCGCACTCGGGCGCGCCGACAATACCGGTTCCTACGCCATCTTCTTCTTTCTTGAACGATCCCATATTGCGGGGATTATTAAAGTGATCAACTACTTTTTCACTGTATGCCATGATGATACCTCCTCGCGATCCAAGCAGAGTTCAATGAGCCGCCCATTGGACGGATTTCAAATCGATTCCTTCTTTCGCCATTTCATAGAGCGGCGACATCTCGCGAAGCTTGGTCACTACTTCAATAATACGCTTCGCTGTATAGTCAACCTCTTCCTCGGTCGTAAATCGCCCCAATCCGAACCGAATTGACGAGTGAGCCAGATCGGATCCCACGCCCAGAGCCCGCAAGACGTAGGAGGGCTCCAGCGTAGCCGACGTACATGCCGAGCCTGATGAGAGGGCGATTTCTTTTAGTCCCATGAGCAAGGACTCGCCCTCGACATACGCAAATGACAGATTGAGATTGTTCGGAAGGCGTTGTGTCGGATGCCCATTCAAGTAGACTTCTTCCATTTGGCTGGTAATCGCGGACTGCAGCCGATCGCGGAGGGCCGACAGGCGTTTGGATTCGGTCGGCATCTCTTGCTCGCAGAGTTCCACCGCTTTTCCAAATGCAACGATCAACGGCACCGGCAACGTACCAGAACGCATCCCTCGCTCGTGTCCACCGCCATCCATTTGCGCGGCGATACGAACACGCGGCGCTTTTTTTCTCACGTAGAGCGCGCCGATGCCTTTGGGCCCGTAGAGTTTGTGGGCGGAGAACGACATTAAATCGATCCCCATGTCCTGGACATCCACGGGAATTTTCCCCACGCCTTGTGTCGCATCGCAATGGAACAGAATGCCCTTCTCCTTAGCGATTTTCCCAATGTCCTTAATTGGATTGATCGTGCCGATTTCATTATTCGCCATCATGATGGTAATGAGGATCGTTTTGTCGGTAATGGCGTTGCGAACATCTTCTGGATTGACCATCCCGGCTTTATCGACCGGCACATACGTCACTTTCACGCCGCGTTTGGACTCAAGAGCTTTGCAGGTGTCCAACACCGCCCTATGTTCTGTGGCACTGGTAATAATGTGGTCACCCTTTTCGTGGTACATCTCCACCACGCCTTTGATAGCCAAATTATCGGATTCCGTGGCTCCGCTGGTGAACACAATCTCTTTCGAGTCGGCATGGATGAGGCGAGCGATCTGTTTTCGGGCAGTTTCGACGGCCTCTTCAGCTTCCCAGCCAAACGCATGATTTCGGCTGGCCGAATTGCCAAATTTCTCGACGAAATAAGGCAACATCACTTCAAGGACCCTGGGGTCCATGGGCGTCGTGGAATGATTGTCCATAAATATCGGCAATTTCATCGTTCGACTCCTTCTGCGGAGAGAGACTGAACCGTGATTAACGGTGAACCGCCCATCATATCTTCGACCGTCATACTGTTTAGAAGCTGGGCAATACTGTCTTGAATCTTTAACAACGGTGTTCGGATATTGCAACGGTCATGCTGTTCACACGAAGATCCACTCTTTTCATGGTAACATTCCGTGATACCCAAGGGGCCTTCAATGGCTTCAAGGACCTGCGCAATGGTGATCAAACGAGCATGCCGGGCCAGCAAATACCCGCCTTTTGGACCGTTCTGACTTTCGACGAGACCATGCTTGGCTAATGTTTGTAGAACCTTAGCAAGTAGCTCTAATGGAATGTGATGTTCCTCGGCAATCTCTTTTGTGTTGACGATTCTCGCTTTTGTCACTTCACCAAATTGTAGAGAAGCGATGTGCTGAAGCGCCATCAAGGCATAATCAACTTTTTTGGAAAACTTCAACACCAGAACTCCCCCGTTCTATCGGAGATCAATTTGGTCGGCGATTAAAATGGTCGGATACAGAGTAGCATTGGGTTTGGTGCCCTGTCAACGAAAAATAAATCAACATTTTAAGGAGTTATGACCCTGAAATCCCCGTGCATTGGAAACGCCGCCTATGGTAACGTAAACCCTGTTCATAGTCGATTAGTACCGAGGTGACCATGGGTGGAACGAATCCATATATTGAAAAAGCCGATGTTCAACTGCCTACGAAGCCATTCACTGTGACGTTCATCCACCCCGATAAAACTCAACAGGTTGTTGACGTGATTCCAGACAAAATACCGTATGGCCCCACAGGGCTCCCCGGCAGCATTCTGGACATTGCAATGGGTGCCGGAGTTGAATTGGAACATTCTTGTGGGGGGGTCTGCGCGTGTTCCACATGCCATGTGATCGTCCGGCAGGGATTGGATTCGTGCAATGAAGGCACAGACGACGAGTTTGACCAACTCGAGGAAGCGCCGGTCTTAACGCTCCAGTCGCGGTTAGGCTGCCAGTGCGTCGCGAACGGAACTCAGGATCTGGTCGTAGAGATTCCAGCCGTGAATAAAAATCTTGCGAAAGAGGGCCATTAAGTTTGAGACAAATGCCAGCCAACCTTCCTTGTAGTTCTTGACGGGTGCCACACTGCTCACGCCTTCTCATCCATGAATCCTGTTAAAGTCAGATTTGCTCCTAGCCCGACGGGATATCTCCATATCGGTGGAGTGCGCACGGCGCTTTTTAATTGGTTGGTCGCTCGGCGGGAAAAAGGGACGTTTCTGCTTCGTATCGAAGACACAGATCAAGGCCGATCGACGGATGAGGCGATACAGGCCATCCTGGAGGGGATGCGATGGGTCGGACTGGATTGGGATGAAGGACCGTTTCGTCAGACAGACCGCATGGCGCTCTATCGAGAGCGTGCGCTTCAATTGCTGGAGCGCGAGCAAGCCTATTGGTGCATCTGCTCTGCAGAAGAATTAGATGCCAGACGGCAGGAGGCACAGGCTAAGGGAGCGCAGCAAAAATACGATGGACGGTGCCGTGAGAAAGGCATCCGTAATCCCACCGGAGAGGCGGCGCTGCGTTTTCTGGCTCCCCAAGAGGGGCAAACGGTCATTGACGATCTGATCAAAGGTCGAGTCGTATTCGATAACACCGTCCTGGATGATCTGATCATTCTCCGCTCCAACGGATATCCAACCTATAACTTTTCCGTCGTCGTGGACGATGCCCTGATGGGCATCACGCATGTCATCCGTGGCGACGACCATTTGACCAATACCCCCCGCCAGATTCCCATGTTTAAAGCCCTAGGATTCGACGTGCCGAAGTTCGGGCATCTACCGATGATCATGGGGCCGGACAAGACTCGACTCTCCAAGCGGCATGGCGCTACATCAATTCTCGAATATCGTGACCAGGGGTATCTGCCTGAGGCCATGATCAATTATCTTGTTCGGCTGGGCTGGTCGTCCGGCGATCAGGAGATTTTTTCTCTCGCGGAGTTGGTCGAGCAGTTTTCTTTGGAGCACGTACAAAAATCGGCGGCCGTTTTCAATCCCGAAAAATTACTGTGGGTCAATGCCCATCATATCCGTCACGGCGCCCCATCTCGTATTGCCGCGCTGCTCGTACCGTTTCTCGAACAAAGTGGGTATGGCTGGGCGGTGAAGGCGGCCCCTGCGGGTTGGATCGAGCGGCTTGTGGTCATGCTGCGCGAACGTGCCCGAACACTCGTTGAAATGGCCAAGGCCGCCGAACCTTACCTCGCACAGGAACCCGCAATGGAGAAGGAAGCGGTTCAAAAATTTATGACGCCGACCATCGCTCCTATTCTTGACACCCTGGTTCAGCGCTTCAATGATGCCCAAGATTTTTCCAAGGAGAACTTGGAAAGCCTCTTCAAATCCGTTCTCGATGAGGCCGGCATGAAAATGGGACAGCTGGCACAGCCCGTGCGCGTCGCGCTGACCGGACGCGCCATCAGCCCCGGAATTTTTGAGGTCGTCGACCTATTGGGCCGAGATGCGACGATAGCCCGACTACGAAGCGGAGTGGCGCTTGCGCGGGGCGGCCATTCTTGACTCCAACCCGGAGTTTCGATTAGTCTGCTCGGCACGGTTGGGGGATCGTCTAGTGGTAGGACGTCAGACTCTGGATCTGACTACCAAGGTTCGAATCCTTGTCCCCCAGCCAACCTTCTCCCTGCAATGTTTTGCATCAAAAATTGCGTGCTGACGGTAGGCCCTCCTACCCTCCCTCCATAGATTTTGGGACATCGGACTACATTTTTTCCGACTTGAGTACGACTTGCCATCGATTTGCTAACTACGCTACTTTCGGTCATAGGCATGACGCATAATAAGCCCACGGAAAGCCTCAGCGAGGCCCGATATCGATTAGCCGTTCGAGCAGCTCACGGCGTTATTTGGGATTGGGATATCGTGGAAGGAAAGGTATTGTGGGGGGAATCCATTCGAGCCGTGATGGGATATCCCGCCGGCGAAGATGGCATCGTGGTGGCCGACAACTCCGGATGGTGGCGGGACAAAATTCATCCGGATGACTGCGGGAGGGTGATTGGAGATCTCGAGGAATGTGTTCGTAGGTCTGGAGCGGCATTCTGGTCAAGCGAATATCAGTTCCGTCGCGCCGACGCCACCTATGCCTGTGTGCTGGATAAAGGTTGCATTCAGCGAGATAGGAACGGGGTGGCCATTCGAATGGTCGGCTCCATGCTGGACATCACGCAAGTAAAAGAACAGGAGCGAGCGATTCGAAAACTCAACGAAGAGCTGCAAGTACGGATCGAGGAATTAGAAAAATTTGAGGAGGTCGTCGTAGGGCGCGAGTTAAAAATGATTCAACTGGAAAAAGAAGTTGAGGCATACAGGCTGGCCAGACAAAAAATAACATGAAGGATCATATTCATAATTGCATTGTACACCGTTAGACAGAGCGATTCTCCAAACAGGTAGAAGTCCGCGTCGCTGAAAATTATACCTCGCAGTAGATCGAAGAAGAGTTGTCTCTCAATGAATAACGTTCCGCCTTCCTGCTTTATTGTGAAACGCGCTCTAAGACTTCCATGAGCCGAACATCATCCATGACAGGCATGGTATGAACTTCAAACACATCGCTCCACTCCAGCGCGTACTGAGCCAATGCCGCGGCATCTTGTGTCTCTACCAGCACAAATACTTTACTAAAGTCTAAACGCGTCACTCGCCCTAGCAGCTTGACGCCTTTGGGCGGCTCCCCTTTTGTTTTCTTAAATCGGGTGATGGCCTCAATTCGTGAATCTTTGCCGCCGCGAAGAGCGAACGTCAACAAATATTTCATGCCACCGTCAGCCTGTAGGCTGCTAGAAGTTTGACTGCTTTTGGAGTCCATGCGCGTCTCATCGGCGTAGGCAAGAAAAGGAAGTGAAGCAAAGAGAGCGAGAGCGAATGATAGGTGACGTTCTTTCATAATCGCCTCCTGTGGGTGATGCCACTTCTGTGGAGTCCAGGCCGAGTTAGATGTGAGTTTTAGCATAATTGAATTATTTTGAATCGACTCATGTCTGATTTCACAGACGACCGTTAATGGACTTTGCAGGCTTCCTCCCGTGCTTTCGTCGCGATGCCTGGTGTCGCGTCAAACGCTTGATGGGACACGGGAACGGTGATAGTGTGGTCATCCATTATCATGAGTCGCTTGACTTGTCTGCCGGTCTTTAAGGGAGGACGACATGGAAGTTCAGAGGTGGAGTCGAATCCTTCCTTGTCTCTGTCTACTGATGATCGCAAGCTGCACGCATGACCCCTATCAAAAACGTGCCGATGTGATGAAGAATCATGTCGAAGCCTTCTATGATGATTTGAAGGCTCATCGCGTAGAAGCAGCCATCCGAGAAAATGAACAGATCGAGGCAATGGCGGATCAGATGGGCCAAGGCATTCGTGCGCGAGCCAATCAGCCGGCCATGAACGAAGTCGATCGCGAAGGCGTCTTGTATAAAACGGCCAGTGAGACGGCGGTAGAGAACTGGTTGGCGCTAGGCCGCTATTTTGTAATTAGAAAGCGCTACGATCAAGCCCGCGCCACCTATCAACGCATACTGGCAACCTATACAGGACCGGCTTACCGAACATATACCGCACAGGCGGAGGCTGGCCTGCGGGATGTGAACATCGTCGATCCTCCCAAGAAGTGATGCGCACGACGACTGCATCACACATTTCAAGCGTTCGATTGCCAACAGAACGATCTCTATGATACCGTTTCGATCTTCCGCCGCCTGAAGCGGCGCGTTGTGAGGGTCATGTTGCTCTCGTAAATCGACCGGCTGGTCCCATCGTCTAGCCTGGCCTAGGACGGAGCCCTCTCAAGGCTCAAACACGGGTTCGAATCCCGTTGGGACCACCACTTGTTCCCCTGATCTTTCGCGGCGTTCACCGCCACGCGCTGGTTCGTTCTAACTAGTCCATAGACCGTTTCATAGACCAAAAAGCCCTGTTCGAGCCTCATCACCGCGTCGCGCAGGTTCGTCGCATTCCTGTTGTGGATCAACAGGGAGCTATACAGGGAATGGTGTCGATGGCTGACATCGTGCAGCGTTCGGAAACTCCTTCAAGCAAGAGCATGGAGAGAAGCGAACGGATGGATGTGCTGTTGTGCTCATTGTATGCTGTATGGAAGTGCCCATTTATCCTGACGGTGGTCATCACGATGTTACTTCCGCGGCCAATCAATCCAACTGGAGCCGCCGAGCCGTCTCCGACGCCGAGCCCGACCGATCCGGTCTCTAAGCCGACCAATCCCGGTCCGGATCCGACGGATCCGACCGATCCGACGGATCCGACCGATCCGACCGATCCAACCCGCCCAAAGCCGCATCCGCCTTCCCCGTTGCCGCCGAAACCACAACCAGGGGAACCTCCTCAACCTCAGATCTCGCGGGCTAGCATGGTTCTAAGGACTATCGCGATACTGAGCATGTCTTCATCAATATCAAATGATATTACTATGCCGCAGACAGGCAGCAATGTCCTAGTCAATCTTCACATCCTGTGAAGCGGAAGAACGACATGTACCAACAAGAAAGGAGACCATCTACGAGGCTTCAAGGCGCTGTCCCTTCTGCCTTCCTTCAGTCGCTTGATTAAAATCGATCAATAGAAATTCGATGACTATTCTTCGAGCACTACGCAGCGGACACTGGCCATCACTGATTGGAGCCTGGCTGCATTTTGAAGTCAGTTTCATGGTCTGGCTGCTGGTCGGTGCTCTCGGCGTCCTCATTGCTGAAGAATTCGCATTGACGGCCACTCAAAAGGGATTGCTGGTCGGCGTTCCGCTACTCGGAGGAGCTCTCCTCCGCATTCCCGTCGGCATGAGCGCCGATCGATTCGGTCCCAAGCCGGTCGGCCTAGCCCTGCTGATCTGTGAGTTGCTCACTGTCCTCGCCGGCTGGCTGGCAGGAACAACGTACCTTCAAATGCTCGGCGTTGGCCTTGCTCTCGGCTTTGCCGGTGCCAGCTTCGCTGTCGCGCTTCCTTTAGCCAGTCGCGTGTATCCGCCGGCACATCAGGGTCTGGCTATGGGTGTGGCTGCTTCAGGAAATAGCGGTAGCGTGCTAGCCGCCTTTTTTGCACCGCGCATCGGCGAGGTGCTCGGCTGGCATCTCGTGTTCGGGGTGATGGCGCTGCCTGTTCTCGTTGCCATGGTCATATTCATTGCTGTGGTTCAGGCTCCGCATGACGGCGCGACCCATCCCCGGATCCGATCTTGGTGGAGCAGGCTGCATGACTTGGTGCAGCAGCGCTCCAGCTACTGGCTCTGCGCAGTCTATGCGGTCACGTTTGGCGGCTTCGTCGGCTTCTGCAGCTTTCTGCCGATCTTCTTTCATGATCAATATCATCTGACCTCCATCACTGCCGGATCCCTGACAGCGTTGTGCGGGCTGGCCGGGAGCATGATCCGCCCCTTCGGTGGATATGCGGCGGACCGTTTGGGCGGTGTCAGACTTCTTCCCCTCGTCTTGGCATCAATCGCAATGCTAGTCATCTGCGTTGGCTGGTTACCGATCGAGTCACTCGCGATCCCGCTGATCGTGGCGGCGGTAGCGGCTATGGGGTTTGGGAATGGGGTCATCTTTCAAATCGTCTCTGATGTCTTCCAAAAGCAAATTGGTGCAGCGTCAGGATTAATCGGAGCGGCGGGCGGTTTTGGAGGATTCCTGCTGCCGGTTTGCTTCGGACTGCTGAAGGACTCGACGGGGACCTATCGGTCGGGATTCCTCTTGTTCGCCGGGATATCTATCGTCGCGAGCACTCGTGCCTTCCTCATCGCTCGAAGAAACCGGATCTGATTCAGGAAAGTCCAGCCCCGACGATACATTCTCCATGTCTCCATGCTTGCATCGACTTTTTTAATCCCTGTGAGGAAACACTAAAGACGGCCCGAGCGACCTCATCGTCCACGGTCAACATTGGTAAATACCTGGTTCAACGGCCGTAATAGCGCTGGATCCTTGCGTCGATCACATAACTCAGGTGGCATTAAAAACTCATCCTCTGGCGGAAGGCTTTCTCTTCACCTTTTTGGGTGACCGGATGGCTTGCCGTAGCTTCACTTCTGACCGCAGTGAGGTAATGCGCTTGAGCTCGATGGGTCGTGGCTTATTGAGGTTCAAGCAGGGAGGTATCTAACTGAAAATGGCCGAGTCGGTTGTGCAGAGTGCCTCCGAGCGCGTCCAGCAACGCTGACCAAATGGAGACCTTATCGTTGGTGGGGTGTGGCCAAGGGGAGAAGCCCCTTTTCTAGTATCCGGCCGATCAATTGCTCATACGAAGCGACGGCTAACATTCTAACAATCTGAGCTCGGAGATTGTCGATCAAGCTCACCCCGTTCACCATCACGTCATATACCAGCCAATCTCCGGCGCGTTCGACGAGTCGAAAGTTTACGAGCAACTGTTCCTTTGAGAAGGCTATTCTTACCAGCACCTCCGCATACCCGTTCCCGATCCGTTCCTGGATATATTGCATGGGTTGGCCGCCATGCCGTTCGATTTTGCTGAAGTACCATAGCGCGCTGACGTACGATTTTGCCAACAGCGCCTGAAATACGGACCTGAATTCTTGCCGTTGTTTGTCGTCCAATATCTCCCAGTAATCGCCCAACGACCGCTTCGACATGTCTTCGCAACTGTACCGCTTGCCAACCTCATCCACTAGCCGTTGACGTTGCTCGCTAGTGCGTAGAAATTGACCTAAGTCCTCATTCTGAACCAGAGCCACCACTCTTTCGTTCGTTCGTTTTATGGCCTCAGTGGGTGGACCGGCAGTGGCCATGACAACGCAGATCAATTGAACCGCTGTCACCATGACACCGACAAGTATGCGGACGCTTAACCGGTGCAGGCTTGTCACACGGTGCCCTATCATCTCATGCTCTTTTTGCTAAAGAGATATGATGAACCTTCCCACGCGTGCAGGCTGGTCAAAATTGATCACATCGAAGTGCCTGAAATAGCGAGGATGACGACTGATGATGATCAATGGTCGGGACCGTGGGTTCGAATCCCACCCTCTCCGCCATGCACCAGTTGGTTTTCATAACAGCGACGAGCCGCTCAATGGCCTGTGCGCCGTGATCGCGACTGGGTAGCGACCTCTTGGTGGTTCAGGCCACTTTTCCTCAGGTCATAGGCAGGTCAGAAACCCTTGATAGGCTATGGCCTGCCGTTGTATCGTGCGGCTTCTTTTAAAGTTTAGCGGAAGAGACTGCACAGGGCCGGCTCCGCACAATGAAAAGGGAACTGTAAGGACACGGGTTCAGTAAGCACGGTGAAATACGGGGGGTGAAAGATGTCGCTTGAAAAACTGAACGTCTTAGAGTCGCGGGTCAGGAACTTGGTGCAGCTTGTTCAAGATGTCAACCGCGAGAATGCCACACTAAAGATAAAATTAAGTGAGTCACAAGAACAACTTCGCGACCAGGAACAGCGTCTGCAAGACAAGGAAAATGAGCAAACGGGTGTGCACGATTGCATTGAAAGAATATTAGGGGAATTAGATGCCGTCGACCATGTTAATGAAGCTGCGGCGGCTTACCACGTCGATATAAAAGTTGGAAACGCACGACCATCGTAGATTACTCCCACAACAGTTGGCAGACCGCCGCCTTCATAGTAGGGGAGCACCTAGCCTATTGCGGCATATTCAGCATCATTCAGGCTATTGTAGGTCCTTCCAACGCTTTCATTTCGAGACCCTCGATCTCCTTTAGGGATTTTCCCGCGATTGCCCGTAGCTCGCCGTCCATCCCCAAAGTACCGTTCATTACGCGTTGAATCATTTCCATTTTCGTGTGCTGTCCTTCAGACGCTTGCCGTGCTGGTCCTACCTCAATGAGCATAAAGCGAAGCGCCACGGCTCGATTATTCGGACGTCGACGTCTACGATACGATCAGCAACGTGGCAAAGGGGTGATGCAGAAAGCCTATGAGACGGTCATCGGGCGGCGACCGAATTGGTTCAGAATAGCGAGACCGATGAGGCCGCTACCGAGCGGGCGGAACAGAGCAGTCACCACAAAAGGAACAGACTATGCCTGGCAGAGTGAGACCTGGAATCATTGCCCAGCGCGCGACTCACTATTGTGATGGGATGATCTGATGAACGATGGCGCCCACAGCCGCTCCGAGGAAAAGACCCACTTCAGCGAGGACAATGAGGACCGTGATGGCGCCGCCGGCGAAAAACCCGAGGATCGGCATCCCCAGATCGGCCAAGAGCATCCAGAGCCCGACGGCTACGATCAGCGCCGGAAGGACCGCGGCGGCCAGCGCGCGTCCGAGAGAGCCGACCAGATAGCCTCCGACGAGTCCGGCGATCAATCCATTGAGACCCGGAACAAAAAAGAGTGCGAGAGATAGAACCACCATCCAAACCGCGCCCGCCACAATGCCGGTATGGTGATCGAGGGACGGAGGAGGCGCTGTCGGAGCACGCTCTTTTAATTGAGACATGGGCGATTTCTTTCCATTCGTCGTCAGTCGTCCGGCGGACCATCAAAAAAATCATTCGAAGCGGCAATGTGCCGGGCAATCCCGCGACCTGCTCACGGTCCCTGCTTTTCGGCACGATGCTGCACCTGGTTCTGAAGTTTGTGACTTTTTTCCAAGACCGCCTTCGCCTTATTTTTGGCTGTGAGGTGGTTGTCGGCTTCAATGGCTGTTTCGACTTCGGCCAGTGTACGATTCAGTTCGCCGGCTTCCGCCTTGAGTTCATCCGGGACTTTCCCAGGCGCACTGCCGGGCGTCTTCTCAGTCCGTTCGACGAGCTCGCGTACTTCGTGGACCGCCTCTTGCGCCTGTTCCCGCTCCTGCAGCGCGGCCGCCTTCGCATCTTCTTTCCGCCTCTGAGTCTGGGCGATGATCCGCTCTGCGTCAGCCTGGGTTTCCGCCAGTAAACTATTGGCGCGGTTGTAGTCTCGGCGAAATTCTGAGAGCTTGAATTGTGCGGCGAGTTCCTCTTTCGCGGATTCGAGCCTCGCCACCAGGGCGTGAAAGTCTTCGGGCAAGTACGTCGGCGCGCCGACCTTTCGCGCCTGTTGCACAGCCTTCTCCGCGGCTTGCTGTCCCTCGTACGGGGCCTTGGCACAGGCCACGCTGAGCCCTAGCATAGCTAACACGAGCCATGCTAACCATCTCGTGGATCCAACCGGGTTGCGTATGTGTAACGGCTCTCCCCAAGTTGCTACGACATTCCCAGTTGCCTTTTCCCTTTGTCCACTCATGGACCACTCCTCATCCGAACCGATATGCCGACAACGCTACTCGCTTTGTCCTGTTCACATGTCCCACCCGGGCCGTACGAAACATGGCATACCGCGTTCTTTTAGGTGCCCATTACTCCGCGCCTCGTCACTCTAACGTCGCTCGGCTTATCGGCCCAAGGCGATTCAACAGCACTGACACAGCCCCTTACTGATGACGCTCCGCGAAGAAAGAGTCAAGTGCAGGAAGGATATCGTTTATACGCAGATAAAAAACGAGCGTCAGGTCGGTCCTCTGACGACACGAGCACGCTTGCCACATCGGGAACTGATAGCATTGTCGCCTCGGTCGCCGGCTCCTTCTCACTCCCGTGTTCTTTTAGAATGGTTTTGCGCAGCATTGTTGTTTCCTGATATCCGACATGGCTGTGGCCGAGAAGTGTTGTCATCCAGCCTCCGCTCTACCCGATCTTACTCCGTCTACTCCAACAGGTTTGGGTCAGGCCAGAACGTATTGTGCTTGAGCGATTCTGATCCCACAGCGGTGGTCCTTGGATACGTTAGTTCGCCTAGGCGTCTCACTGGATTGTTTTACGTAAGAGTTAATGTAATATGACGTGGGCCTAAATCCTACGTCAAATTGCGCCACGAGGCCCACAGGTCTGTCTGTACCCGGTCTTTCGTTGTGGGGCTCATCATGCATCATATCGGTTATCTCGCGTGGATTGAGAATGACCAATACTGGCACCGCAAGTATGGAGCTGCCCAAGCCCGAGTCGTGTTGGCGCAGTTCAGTGGCAAGGCCACGCTGCTCCGTCGCCTCACGGTTTCGTCTTGGGTCTGGTGTGGACCGCAGCCGCCCAGCCGCGCAGTCGCTTAAGTTCTGTACGCAGCAGTGTGAAGCTGCGAGATGCAGGTGCGCCAGATATGGCTACCACCATCCTCCTGACCGCGTGTCATCGCTGCAACCGAACTCGACCTCGGTATGCCAAAGGCTTGTGTCCGTCCTGTTATGGGTTGAGTTTATATTATGCCCAGCTACGGCGGCCGTTGCCACCGTATCGCGTGCGACTTCGCCGGTGCCCCGGATGTGGGGACATCATTCGACGAAAAGGTCAGGTGTATTGTGAGGACAACTGCCGCGACGGGGCGGCCCGGCGGCGCCGTCTTCGGCGCGCGGCCCGGAAGTTGGGACCCTGGCGGGCCTGGTTTGGGGCGTTGCGAGCGCGAGAGCGGACCGTACTGGAACGTCGTCTCGCAGGCGAGACGTATGGCTCCATTGGAGCCGCTCATGGCTGGACCCGTCAATACAGTCAACAGGTCGAGCGGTCGGCCCTCCGAACCCTTCGCCGCACGGCGCGTCCTGCGCGAGTGCGGTCAGCCGAGGACTCTCGATAGTGTGTTGCTCGCAGGGTCACGTATGAATGGTCACCCTCCCAGAGGCGAACGTGCAGGTCACAGCAGCCAGCCGGACGCTGCGCCCCATCTTCTGCTCATCGAGGACGATGCGGCACTATCGCAGGTGCTGATCCAGACATTGGCGACCCATCTGCCCGCCCTCACCGTGACTGCCGTTTCTGCGGTCGAGCAGGCCTGGCGAACCGTGCAAGAGGGCGATGTGCGTCTGCTCATCACGGATCTGAACCTCCCTGGTCTCCGGGGCTGGTCGTTCATTCAACGCCTCCGGGAACGGGGTTGGCATCGGCCGGTCATCGTGATAAGTGGCGCTCCCGTCGAAGCCGGCCCCGAGGTGTGTGAGATGTTACAGATTACGGCCATCCTGAGAAAGCCGTTTGAGATGACGTCTCTTCTCGACGCCATCGCCGCGGCGCTCAACCGTGACACGCAGGACTCTTTTCAAGAAAGGACATGATGATGAAGGGCTCTCCGTTCTCGACGGACCATAGTGCCGTGCCAGGCGCGACGGCTATCCCGCAGGCCAACGACACACTGGATATGCAGGTCTATCGGGCGAAGCGAACCACGTGCTTACGGTGCGGTGACGTGTTCGACTCGTACGATCCTCGCTATAACCGCCGTTGTGCGGCGTGTGCCAAAAGTATTCAAGGCCAAGATGATCGGTACAATTATTGACAGGCGCGAGGATGGTCCATGAGCCAGGATGGCATCTCAGTTCGCGTCACATTTTTTCAATGTGAGTCCAGCACGCCAGATGGCTCCTTGCCCTTGCCTCGGAGCTACTGCCTTGGAAGACGGGACCGAGGGGCATATTGATGGTCCGCTGACTGTCTCACGCGACAGTCATGGGCCGTCTCGGCACACGACCTGTCCCGCGATGCAACGGTAACGAGCTGAGATTCCGAGACAATTCACCGCCCGACACGAGGCATGCCGAATGAATGAAGGAGACGTATGGGTTCGCACCTGTCCGGAGTCAAGGAGGTATCCCATGGTCTGTTCGACGTGTGAACGCAGCTTAGTGGCGAATGAAATTCGTGACCGGGATGGAACTCTCTTTGTCCTCTGGGAGTGCGGGCGGGTTCACAGCGTCCTCCCCGAACGAAACGGCAACGATGAGGGGGTATGGAAGAGCCTGCGCCCTGCCTCGTTCATCCTCGTGCCGGCGGTCGTCGCCGTCGTCACCATGCTGCTCACTTTATAAAGACCACCGGCAACACGACTTTGCGCAAGAACGCCTCGGTAGGCTTGCCCGCTTAGTAACTCGTAATCGCCCGCTCGGCCCCCTCTTCCAAGCGATTGAGCGCGTGAAAATACTTTTGCGTCGTGCGGGTGCATCTATGACTTCGCCTGTGTATTGCACCCGTAGGGCGCATCCCACCCACTTAATTATGTAGCAGAGTAGGGCATAAAGCCGCGTAGGTCACGGCCTCAAGCATCCTGCTTATTTGGACACTTCCATTACGACACAGAAAATTATTACAAGGGACTACTCGCTAAATTTGTGAACCGCGAACTGCTGCCTCGATTGCAGCGATGTCGATCTTTCCCATTTGCATCATCGCATCGAAGGCGCGCTTGGCGACGGCGGGATCGGAATCGGTTATCGCTTGCGTCAGAGCCACCGGCGTAATCTGCCAGGACACCCCCCATTTGTCTTTGCACCAGCCGCACTCACTTTCTTCGCCGCCGTTGCCGACGATCGCGTTCCAGTAACGATCGGTTTCGGACTGGTCGGCGGTTGCGACCTGAAACGAGAATGCTTCGTTGTGCTTGAACGCGGGGCCGCCATTCAGCCCAAGGCAGGGAATTCCCATCACGATAAACTCGACCGTCAGCACATCCCCTTTCTTGCCGGAAGGAAAGTCTCCCGGTGCCGTATGCACCGCGCCAACGGATGAATCGGGAAAGGTCTTGGCATAAAACCTCGCCGCGTCCTCGGCGTCGCCATCATACCAAAGGCAAATCGTGTTCTTTGCTGGCTTGGTCATATCATTTCTCCATCGTGCTTATCGAATGAACCTGAATCAGAAAAACAAGACGGGGCATGGTCCCCTTGACTGTGGCTTTAAGTCTTCGGCAAATATTTATTCATAGCCAAGAGACTACGGCCTCGACTCCTTGCTACCCGTTCATCGGACCTATTTCAAGACATTTTGAATATTTATTTAAACTATTACGACAAGTCACGCGTCTGATCTTGGAGGAGGTTCCGCGGACGTTCAAGGTTGACTGGTAGTTCTCGTTAGGCGTACAGTCACAATCATACATCGGACGTTCCGAGCTACGCTGACTGTCCTGTCCCTCGCGCCTTCACCAGCTTTCGGGCGATCGATTCCTCAGTCCCGCTGCTCTCTACGCGAGGTTCCTTCTCCGTGCTGTTCAGTGACAGGCGAAAGATCACATGAGTGCGTGTTGGAGGAACATGATCGCTTCGTCGCGTTAGGCCTCGCGCCGCGGTGCCACCATTAGGGCCGATCTAGGGGGACATATGGATATCATTCGAGTTCTTCGGTATGTGGTCATTGGTGTTTAACTCACGCTGATCGCTGGGATAGCGATCGGTCCAGCTCAGGCTGCGGACAAGCCTTTGCAAGCTACGGCGGTAGCCGCGCCGACAAGCGGGCTCGCCACGACGGCCTCGGGCGCTGTGGAGGACAGCTTGAAAAGCTGCATGGGGAGGATTCCCAAGGATGCCAGCACCGGTCAACGTATGATGGCTGAACAAGGCTGCGGTCGAGATCAGGAGATCCGCAAGTCGATCGATGCGGTGCCGGGACGCTAATTCTTTATCGATGGGAAGACGTCCGCACCTACCAGGGTTGTTTCGACAGGCGCGGGAGTGATCAACACTTCCGCGCTTCGTGCGTTGGCGATACTCCTGCTCAGTGAAGGCTTTAGTAGTGGCGTTGTAATCGGAAACGCTTTTACCATTCATCGTAAGCCCGCTCTGGACTTGTTGGCACATCAATCCATCGCTCGAATATCTATATTGAAGGTGAAAGGATTGCTTCCCCCTGTGGTAAATCCCGTTGGGGATTTGAACCCGTGTCAGCTCGTCACAATGATGAGGGAATTACAATTTCTAAAAGGGGGATAAACTGATACTCGTCCTTGGAAGGAATCTGCTACCATGCTGCTACCGGAACAGCCCGATTCAGCATGATCCATCACGATCAATCTTTCTCCAAATCCTCGTTTTTCGGTTCTGTTGGCTCTTGCTGGGTCGGCTCAGTTTGGTTAGAGAGAATTCCTAAATCGCTGGTTACTGTCACCTTCTCTGCCGGGTCCGAACATCCGTGCCCGGCCTGGTCCTTCAGCGTGCGTCCGCTACCACGCAGGTCTAACGTGACAGCGGTACTACTCACCTCGCACTTCTCAGTTCATCAAGGATACTTTTCAAACTTTGGCAACGTGGGATTCATTTGGTCCCACGGGTGCGCGTCTGATGTCCACACATCTACTTGCGGATTGAACCAGCTCGGATCATCCAGGGTCGCAGTTCTGATCGCGACAACGTGAGGGACCGAGTCGGGTTTGCCCATAATCGGCGAGCCGCAGTCGGGGCAAAAGCCCCGACGGGTCATGCCCCCCATTTCACTAGGGGAGGCATGGAAGCGTAGCGAGCCTTGCACAAGCTTGAACGCGTCCGTCGGCACGATGAAGAAAGACGAAAACGGACCTCCGCTGGATTGCTGGCAATCTCGACAGTGACAGTGAATCATCATCGCCGGTTCTGCTGTGGATTCGTAGCGAATCGCGCCGCAAGCGCATCCGCCTGAGAAGGGTGTGGTGACTTTCGTCATAGTACTCTCTCCTTGCGGTTGGTTGTCTTTTCTAAGATGGGTTTGGCCCTGTCATTCAGTGGCCGGTATACACATTGAGGCCCTCACCCGTTTCAAGGAAGGATTTCAGGCTAGCAAGCACGCGCGGCCACCCCCAGGACACACCTTTTTCCATCCCTGAGCGAGGCGTGAGGCCGGTGTGGGTCACTCGAAGGCTCACCACGTCCTTCAGGCGCTCGATTTCAAAGGTAACCCGTGACTTTTCGGACGGATCGTCGGGGTCGATCCAAGTCAACACAAGGCGCTTGGGTGGCTTGCATTCCAACACTTCGCCGATAATCCTGACCATGTCTTTTTTCCCTTCCTTGACGTGCTGCCAGTTCGAGCCCTTTTTCCAATCAGAGATATTGCCGTTCCCTGCCCAATACCGACGGGCGAATTCGGGCTTGGTAAGAGCGTCCCAAAGTTTCTTGGGCGTCGTGCGAATAAATGTCAGGTACACGAGCTGATTCTTTTTCATGCTATTAGCCCTTTCCTTTTCTTTTCGAGACTCTTTTTGAGATCACTCAAGGCCTGGAGGCGTTGACGTTCGTATTTATCAATCCAGCGCTCGGCAATCTCGTGGATAGGCACTGGATTAAGGTAATGCCGTTTCTCCCGCCCGTCCCACACGGTCGTGACGAGGTTCGCGGACTCCAATACGTACAGATGCTTGGTGACGGCCTGCCGCGACATGTCGAACAGGCCGCATAAGTCGGTCAACGTCTGTCCGTTGTTCCGGTATAACGCATCAAGCAATTTTCGACGAGTCTCATCAGCCAATGCCTTGAATGTCGCATTCATCTGGCGGCATGATATGCAACCATCTAGTTGCATGTCAACCCTTTTTTAAAGTACATGGGAGCCATGCGCCGCCGTGCAGATCGGCGCCAAGCCCGGCAGGCCTTTGCCGCGCCGGGCTTCAGGTGTCGCGGTCAGTCAAAGGGGATATTCGTGAGGCTAGTGAGGCTGAGAGCGCCCGGAGGCTAACCCTCGTCACAAACGTAACAGCAAGGTCGCAACGGCAATAAGCGTTAACACAAGTATGGGTGCAGCGGGACGTAGGCGCGGGCGCAGCGGTATCTCTTTGTCTTTGGAGGAACGGGCATGATTCAGGATGCAGGGACACTCCCAGGCGAGAAATGGCGTCCCATTACGGTCGCGAATTTCGCTTGAGACGAGGGGACATTCACACACTGAACAAAGCATGGATACCTCCTGGTCGGGTACCGAAGCTGTCATCACTGAACAAGGGTAGGCTGCGCAGGAGCTCTGGGCAATCCTTCACTGGGCGTACGACTAAACAGTCATGCATAAGTGGCGTCTGGTGGACAGGAGAGAGGTGCCATTGGAGGAGGGGCTCGTCATGACCCGAGCAGCGTCGACGGATGCACGATCAGCGTATGGCCGAGCACTGATGTGCCATGGAGGGCTTGCACAGCGTGCAGGGCCTCTTGTTGGGAACTCATCTCTCCATATCCAAGAACTAAAGCAGACCCATTGTGAGGCGACAACCGGACATCTCGGACCGCTCCGAAACGGCGGAGCAATCCGCGCAGGTCCTGGAGCGTGAAGCAGAGCGGGAGCCCATAGAGCATCAGGGCACGTTGCATGATCATTCTCACTCAACAGTCAAGTGTAATCGATACATCGTGCTCGTCAACCAATGACAACGTTTTCTTTGCACGTCCTAACCCGGGTCACAATGGGAGACCAGAAACATGTCCAGCGGCGTTGTCGCAGTTCGCGAAAACTAGCCGACGCTGGCTTCGTGCCACTGCGTTTGCAACTCTAGTAGCTCAGCGACGGAGGGATACAGGCACTGTGCCATTCCGGTTGGTATCTCTACTTCTCGGCTCAAGACTCACCCCTCGAGTGCCGACAAGAATTATAGAGCTCAATCGCTACCACAACCACGGAGGCGATCATGCTGAACCCTGCACGCCAGACGGAGTCTTCGCGCTGTCACAACTTGCTCCTTCCCATGGTGCTAGACAGGGGGGGAAAGAGGCTATTCATACGCCTTGTGCTCACGTTAACGATTGTTACCATCTCTCTGCACCCGGCCTGGGCGAGACTCCAAGAAGGCTATGACGCCGTTTCGCGCGGCGACAAGGAGCAGGCGTTACAGGAATTGCGTACTCGCGCCGAGGGAGGAAATGCCCGCGCTCAAGTGGTTATTGGCATCCTGTATGCCGAAGGCCGGGGCGTGCCCAAGGACGAGCAAGAGTCAGTGCGATGGTATAAACTTGCTGCCGCTCAAGGCGAGGCGAAGGCTCAGAGGAGGGTGGGTTACCACTATGCCGTGGGTCGAGGGGCGCCCCAGGATTATAAGGAAGCGGTACGTTGGTATCGTCTCGCGGCGGAGCAGGGCGATGCAGACGCTCAATACAACATGGGGTATCTGTACGACTCGGGCCAGGGTGTGCCACAAGACTTTAAAGAGGCGCGCGAGTGGTATGAACGAGCTGCCTTGCAAGGCGAGGCCGGTGCACAACTGAACCTAGGTGTCCTGTATCACAATGGCGAAGGGACGCCCCAAGACTTTAAACAAGCGAGAAAATGGTTTGAGTTGGCGGCAGCGCAGGGTGAAACTCTAGCCAAAGGAAAGCTGGGCGTCATATATCAAGGGGGCGAAGGGGTTCCACAAGATTACGTCCAGGCCCACAAGTGGTACAACCTCGCGGCGGCCGATGGCAGTAAAGATGCGGCGGTCCTTCGTGACAAGCTCGCGACGTCAATGTCTTCCGCTCAAATTGAAACAGCGAAGCGCCTCGCGCGGGAATGGAAGCCCGGCGCACCATAACTAAACGATTCGATGTCGCTTAGGATGTCAGTTTCCCTGACGCCCCCGAGGAAAGGTGCGCGGCCAGCAGGCGATGGCACATGTAGACCCATCTGGCCACGGGATGCTGGCCCCACATGACCTCTCCCGCGGCGCCATGCCGTCAAACATCAGCTTTGTAGCCAGAGTCAGGTGCACCGCCTGCTTCGGAGCTACCTGTGGCTTCCATCCCATTCCGCCAGTTCCACGGTGATGCCTTCCGGTCCGGAAAGAAAGACCAACTTTCGGTCATGGAAGTCCATGACCTCGTTCCGGAGTTGACGCCCTTCGCTTTAAGCCTTGCCACCTCGGCCTCCACGTTGTCTACGGCGAAGCAGACATGGTTGAACCCCAGTTTAGTGAGGTTGCCAATAGCCGGGTCGGGGAGAGGATCCGGGTGGCGGTACTTCAGTAACTGCACCTCCGTTCGCGGCGAGACGTTGGCGAGGACGAGCGTGATGTGTTCAGCCTCGACGCCTTCCACCCCCATGTAGGTCGAGAACTGTGGGCCCGCGATCACGACGGACTTGTCTTCCTTGAACCCCAGCAGGCCGAAAAACTGCTTGGCCGCCTCGACATCTCTTACCACAATGGTGACGTGGTCGAAGTGTTTGATCATGGCCCCTGCTCCGTTGCCGGGAGCGTGTCGACCCCGGGATCGCACCAAGAGATCTGTACATGAGGATCATCTCGTTTCAGAAGGCCGAAAAGGCGGGCCACGTTAGTGCGATGAATGTCTAGTTCTCTCCTGTGCTATCGCAGCATAAGACTATGTTCTTAGCCATTCCATCACCACCTCATGTTTCCATTGACGGCCGCATGCTACCACGCTACTACCAGGACAGGACAACTCAGCCCCGTCTAGCCCCATGTCAGGAGCACGCTGTGTGGGGTTAGGTTGTCTGAGGTAGGTTTGCCTGAAATTAGTAAACCGCAGGTTGGTACTGCGACTACTGTGATAATGTCCTCGGTCTATACGGTCTATATGGACACGCATGTTAGAAACTCGTTGGAATATCTTGGAGTTGGTTGGAAGCTCGATAAAACCTAAGTCATTCATCTTCTTCATCTTCGTCAGCCCTCTCAAGGCTCAAACACGGGTTCGAATCCCGTTGGGACCACCACTTTTTCCCCGGCACGTCCGCCGCCTCACGCGCACACTCGAAGAATCGGGGGAGACCCTCCGCATGTTAGCGAGGCTGGTCGAGGCCGATGCGAGTGGACGCCCACCATTGCCGCGACAGATGCCGCCTTCCATGCAAGAGATGCTGACACTCGCGGAGAATCTCCACGTGAGTGAGCAGGGTCCGCGCCCGTTGGTTGGGACGGCATCTCATCGTAGTGGGTGTCCCGCCGGGTCCGATGATGGGATGTCTCCTCAAGGAGGCCTATGACGCACAACTCGACGGGGAGTTTGAGACGGTGGAGTCAGGACTGACGTGGCTCAAAGCGCGCGGCCTGCTGATCGCATCGTCCGGCACGACGATGGACAAGGAGGGCTCGAATGGAGACTAAGCCCTAAAATCATAAGACGCTCTCCGCTACTAGATGCAAGTCGTGCTACCTCTGATGAATAGGCTCAGTGTCCAAGGGCGAGCTACACTTGCCGCGCATCACTTCGGCCATGACGGAATATCCTTCGTTATACGCCGTGACGGAGAATGCACTTCCGTTGAATGGGATAAGAGACGGATGGGCCGGTGAGATTCGGCCGGCCACCTCAGTTGAAATTACCTGCCGGGGCTTCGGCTCATGACCCATCCTGCGCGCAGCGGAAGCCAAGCGAAGGCCCCCAGTAGGTCATGTCATCCCACCCCCGGTAGCTTGCGCGTAACTCGAGCGGACGGTCGCTGAGTTCGCCTCCCCTCAGAACCCTGAAGGAACCCCGGGCGGGGCCTTGCGGATCACGGCCGGGCGACGACCGGTAGAAATCCTCTGCGTACCAGTCATTGACCCACTCTGAGACATTCATCACGAGATCGGCGACTCCGTACGGAGAGCGCGCGAAATCCATGGTGCCGACCGGAGCCGTCCCGTTCTTCGTGCGCTCAGCGGGGCGCGGCCTCGCCTTTGCGACCTCATCGCTATTACCCCAGGGATAGAGCCGGCCGTCGATCCCGCGGGCCGCCTTCTCCCATTCGGCCTCCGTGGGCAATCGCTTTCCCGGCCATCCACAATAGTGACGGGCCTGCGCCCAGGTGACATTGGTCACGGGGTGGTCGGCCAACGTCGGATCCTCATAGGCGGATTGATCTTTGGGAGGAGCGCATCCTCCGCTCTCCACACACTGCCTGTACTGCCGATTCGTCACTTCATGCCTGTCAAGCCAATAGGTGCTCAGATACACACGATGCATGGGACGCGTGTCCGGCAAACCGTCCTCGGCGCCCATCGCAAATTCTCCGGCCGGAATCAGCACCATTCCCTCGGGAGGCGCGATGCCCTGCTGAGCAAGTCGCTGCAGTTGTTCCTGTTGAGCCACCTTCAACTGCTCGTTGACTTGTTGAACCAGTGCGTGGTCCGCCGCAGGAGGCACGGGGGGACGGGTTCCGGCTTGCCCTTGAGTAGGAGGCGAACCGGCGGGATCGGGTCGTTTGACGGAGTCGGCCGGCGACGGCATGACGGTTGGCGGGACGTCCATGCTTCGGGCGGTCTCGATTCTGACTGTCGTCCGTACCACCATGGCAGCAAGAGACTCCTGCTCCGTCCCCTTGCCCTTCTTCCCTTTCTTGGCGTTATGGCCCCTCCCGACCATGGTGAAGTCGAAGTCTTCGATATTGGCCAGCATCGGGGTGGCATAACTTACCGGAACCGCAAAGGCCATGCCCTCGGGAACAATGCCGGAGGGGTGCGAGAATTTTGTCGTCAAGATGCCGATCAGCTCCCCTTGTGTGTTGAACAACGGCCCGCCGCTGTTTCCCGGATTGATCGCTGCATCGACTTGAAAGACGCGCTGCACCCCCTTCGTTCGCACGGCCGCAATCCGCCCGCGAGCCATCGAGACCTCCCGCAAACCGAACGGAAACCCAACGGCCACTACTTCCTGATCCAGCCGGACCCCGCCGGCATGACCGAGGGTTGCTTCCGTGAGCCCCACCGTTTCGACTTTGAGCAGCGCCAGATCGTGTTCGGGATCGGTGCTGACTACGATCGCCGCAGCGCGATATTCTCCCGGGGTCACCACGACGACCCGGCGGGCGTTGGCCACCACGTGATGGGCCGTAAGTACGTAGCCGTCGGAATGGACGATGACCCCGCTTCCGGACGGCCGTTCGGCCGGAACCGGTAGGCGTTCGGCCGCAAGCACGGCGCCAGTCCAGACCACCACACATCCTATAGAGAGTGCAAGGCGTTTCATCGTGAAATGGGAATGACCACACTGATGGCGCCGGCATTCTGGCCGAGTTTCAATCCTTCGCGGGGATAGCCTGTCTTGTCGAGTGTGCCCTTCGGCTCACCATGGCAAGCGAGACACTGCCGGGTCATATACAACGGAAACATGAGTCTGAAGATCCCGCTCTTGGCCGTGACTTCGCTCATCGCCTTCTCTCGAGGATAGTCGGGGACGGCAAACATTTCCAGTGACAATCGTTCGACCGCGTCCGGCGCATTGGCGGGATTTCTCGGAACCAGGGCCGTTTGCTTCATCCGGATGCCGGTCCGCTCGGTAAAACGTCCTGCCACACGCGAACCGAATACGGCTGGTATCAGCTTCGATTGAGTGGCCGGCCGGTTGATGTCCGGTTGCGCATCTTTCACGACGTCCTTGCTCACCTCGAGCAATTCCTTGAGCCATTTCTTGCCCGCCGCGGGAACGCGGGCCGAGTCCAGTTCCGCGAGATCGATACCTGACCGGATGCGAAACATGTCGGCAAGTTGTCGCTGGAAGGCCTCGAGCGTAAAGCCTTTGTCGACTTTGACCGGATCGTCAAACAGGGGTTGGTTTTCGTTGATGACGGAGCGCCCGGAATCCAATAAGATTGCGAGCAGACGGGCGGTCTGTTCCACATCCAGAATGGTCTGGAACGCAATGCCCGCGTCGGGACGAGCCCGCTCAGGGGGAGCCGATTCACCCACGGAACCCTGCATCGCTGCGAGCACTGCTGCCGCGGCGACCCAGCGCAGACGGCTCGCCATAGGGTCGTCCCCTGTGTGAAGAACAGTTCCTGTGCGACGTCCGCCGGCTCTTCACCAGAGCCGGCGGATACGAACAAAGAAATCGTACGAACCCGCTCCCTTCAAGTCAAGGGACGGCCCGTCCGGCAGGACGTCAGCGAGACTCGCCGCGGTGAATGTCGATCATCACATTGTCCGCGTCCAGTTCGAGCGTGACCGGGGTGCCTTCCGGGATCCCGGACATCCTAATTCCGGCCAGCGCATCCACCTCGTATGTGGTCGTCCCCTCTGGAGTGGAGACCTGTATCTCCTGCCAGAACGGATCCGCATAACGAACGGTGCCGACCAGGAACCGGTGTTCAGGGAACTGATCGGCGGAAGATGCATCGATCAGGACATTGCCTGAATCCACCAATAGGTTGACGGAGTCGCCCACCTTGGCATCATGCAAGCCGACCCGATCGGCTTTGTTCGGACTGATCGTCCTCGGTCGCAAATTGTCATCGCTCCGGACGAACAACATCCCCGACTCGATCTTGGTGATCACCCCGCTGAATCCATAGTGGGCGTTCAGTACGATCTCATCGGATTGTTCCGCTCCAACCGGCGTGACCAGAAACACCGCCACGAGGCCCAGAATCGCTTGTGCTAAACGTCGTTCCATAAAGACCCCCTTCCCTCTGCCAGGAGGGATGATGCTAATAACCCGACTCTCCAAGGCCGACCGGGCCGGCAGGGACCGCAATGCCGTATTCCTGAATCGGCGTCACCATCAGCGAAAAGTTGTACAACTCGTCGGCGGCCACATCACTGATGCCGTTGTCGCGGTGCCGCAGCATCTTGAACCACTTTCCCATCTCCATCCTTACCGCCTGATTGTCGCCGCTACTGACCGCTTCGCGCACCACGCCGATCTTCTTGTGATAGGGCTCCCAGTTCGAGCTGGGATAGTTCGCTGTGGAGAACGCCAGCGAATTATTGATCTCGTCAACCCAGGTCGTGTCCGCCGAGGCCGAGCCGACGACGCCGAGACAGATCGCAACGGCTATGAGTAACGCACCAATGACAACTCTCATAAGCTCCTCCTTTCTTGATTTCCCTTCCGGGCAGGAAAGAACAGCAAGAGACCTGCATAACAGAACAGATCAGAGCAAAAGAAAAAGGAGGAAGCCGCTAAGGTCGCTGGAGAGTGAAGGAAAATGGGAATGAAGAAGAGACCGCACCCGCCATGTCCATCGCAATCGATCGGTGCTCCACGGATGATCATGGCCACCACCTCGCAATAAATATGAGGCGGCCGAAACACAGATGACCCTACGCTTCGGCTATTGACGCGTCAAGAGTGGTAAAACCCCTGAGTCTGGCGGAACGCCGGAGAGCGGCTTTCTGATAAAGGCTCAGACTCCGGTGACAGATAGGGTTGGTGGAAAGCGGGATCGTGACGAGGCCGATCATCCGAATGTTGATTGATGGACCAAGAATGGTGCAATGGGAAGGACTTAGTGCTCTCCCCAGCCGACTCAGACGAGGTCATCTTCCTACCCCGCCGCGTCGGCTAGGCAGCGGATGATTGGCAAGTCGGTGCGAAACACTTGCAGACGGATATTGAGTGGCACACGAGACTCACGAAGAACTGTTTTGAGGAGCCGTTTGGAACGCTTTAGTGAAAATAGTCGGCAAGTACAGAGACGCATTGAGGACCTATCATGTCACTTCTTTTGGAAGAGAGGTTCGTCATCGTCCTAGGAGCAGGGGCAAAACCTTTCCTGCCCTCGGCTCCGTTGGCCGAAGATGATTACGATCTGAAGCATTGTTTGGTTCAGTTTGCAGGATTTCCCTATGCCCGAAAGTAGCTGGATTTGGAACGTGGCGGGCGTTCTGATAGAAAGATCAACATTGAACAACTGTTGACCAGGCTCCAGGTCAGAATGCCCTATGATTCATTTGATACCTATTCCAGCAATCTATCCTTCTTTCAGAGTTAATGAGAGTCTTTAGGCGGAGGGTTACTTTTGCTAGACAGAAAGAGTTTCATAAGTCCACGCTAGATCCTTTGCCAACACTTGTTTAGAGAAAAGCATTACATGCATCACTTTCAATTATGACGATGTATTAGACCAAGCTTTATGAGGAGGTACAGCCAATTCGGCAGGGAAGCCCTTGGCACGCCTATCCAAAAACATTGGCATCCTGATGGTGGCTACGGGTTCTTTATTCGGCCGTCTTCCGTCGCGGTGCAACAGAGAATACAGTACATGGACAATACCCGATCCAGCATGATCTATCGCGATCAATCCTGTTCTAAATCCTCGGGTTTCAGTTCTATCGGCTCTTGCTGAGTCGGCTCAGTTTGTCTGAAGAGAATTCGTAAACTGCAGGTCGTTGGTTCAATTCCAATCGCCGGCTCCAGTATTACAAGCGGTTGCATGGCGGTCTCGCCTCAAGGCGCTCCTGTTGCTCCCATTTTGCTGCCACTCTCACATTCGTTGAGCCGATCGACCACATTGTCTTACATTCGATCAAGGAAAGCTGTCCTGTCGGTCCATCAGTACGTTATCTCCCTATTCTCCAGTCATCCGGCAGACGTCTTCTAGGACTTGATTCGACGACCTGCCACCTCTGTTCATAGCGCGAACAATAAAAAACCGACCCTAAGTTCACCCTAGGGCCGGTTTCAAGAAGAAACATTGTTTGAAAACGTTCGAAAGCTAGATGCTATGAAGTTTGCGCCGCTTGAGACTCCACACACCAATTCCGGCCAGACCTGACCCGAGCAGCAACAACGAGGCTGGCTCAGGAACTGGCTTGATGGACTCGACGCGAACCACCATGTCGTTATAGTCACTATCTCCGGAACGCAGGTTCACATCCTCGAAAGCAAGCGCCCACGCAGCGCCTGAGGGATCACGGAATGCCAGCGCTTGCGCAAGTCCACCATTCAGCTGATCCACGGTATAGAACGTTTCGCCCGCACCGGTCCGCAGGTAGAATCCGAAGGAGGTGGCATTGATGCCAACGAAATTCGTGACGGCTGAAACCCCGGCCCCGCCACTGATGCTCAATCGACCTGACGTATCCCAGGTGAGCTGGGCAATCGTATTGGGAGAAGCCGGGCCGGAAAAAATATCATGCCCGACAACATTTGTCGTATCGGTGCCAGACCAAATCCCAAAGACGTTGCTACTGGCATTGCCGGCATACTCAAAGCGCAGGGTCGGGAAGATGGCCGCGGCGGTCGGATCGACAGCGGACCACATACCCGTTGATTGTTGGTCGGTGGTCGCGCTGACCCCACCAAACATCGTATTCAGGATGGTTTGCAGGTCCGTCCCCGCACCATCAGACGACGGGATTGTCACTGGAACCTGTCGGGTGTTCATAGGATTAATCGGAGTCGCGAAGGCCTCAGCACCTAACCCAAGGGAGAGGACCGCCGCAGCGACCCACATTCCCGCTTTCAGAGTTCTATAGTTCATCATCGGTCTCCTTTAATTAGTTGAACAGTGACAAGCGACTATCTAGGCACTATGAACTACAAGCTCTGTGCCAGCTGCTCACCTGGTGCAGCACGATGAAATCCGCGGCCAAGTCGTTGGAATGAGGTGAGTTATGTTGGTCTAAAGAGGAGAGATGTTGGTCGGGGGTGTTACAACGTCTGTCGGATATTTTTATAGTACTTTCGATGGAAGGAATCGGAGATCGGCAATACCATCAAGGGGTTTTAGGTGTCAAAATGTGATCCTAGGAATGTAAAGATGTTTGACAGCACGCATCGACGGACATGCGTTACGTTTCCGACCGCCGACGATGATGTCCATGCAGTCGGATTTGACCTGTTTGAAAGTCTTCCAGGTCAGTCCTGATTAGCGATTCGAAGCCCGTTTGTTGTTGATATGAGGCAACGCCGATCCGCTTGACAGTCTGGGGATGATCCGCCACACATTGACTAAAAATTCGAAAACGTCATACAAGCGGAGTTTACTTTCGCCATGTTTACGATCAACAAATGTGACAGGAATTTCCCGGACAACCGCGCCGAGCAACACAGCTTGGCTTAACAAGGTGACCTGAAAGGCATAACCGGTGACCCTCATGTGGGCAAAGTCCATCTGCCTAATAAGCGAGGTACGGATAACACGAAAACCCGCAGTACAGTCGTGAATGCTCGACATACCAGCAAGATATCGCGTGACTAGATTGCCGACTCTGGAGGTAATTTTTCGGTGCCAGCCCCATTCGTCTGGGATGCTGCCTCCCGGCACATAACGACTGCCAATCACAAGGTCTGCATGACTTAAGCCCGCCATCATCCTGGGCACATCTGCCGGATCATGGGACAAATCTGCATCCATCTCAAAAACTGCGTCGGCCTCCATATGGTGAATGACATACTGCATCCCGCGAATGTACGCCGCGCCGAGCCCATGTTTTTCACCTTCCAGCAAATGCACATTGCGTCGCTTGGTCATCAGCTCCCTTACGATGCCTGCCGTGCCGTCAGGTGAATGGTCATCAACCACCAGGATATGCATGTCGTGCGTCATGCGAACAAATTCGTCTTCTAAGGCTTCAATTAAAATGCCTATATTCTCTCGCTCGTTGTACGTCGGAACAATGAGAACCACTTTCATGAAGGACCTGCTTCAGGAAAATGTAAAAAGATTCGACTCTACCGTAGCTGTAGCGCCTATTTGCGCTTGAACACAGCGGAAAATGATGACCTCTGGATTTTGGGCAGCCAGCTCAAGCCAGGGTGGAATGTGTCCCTCCGTCAGGCCATTGAGGAAAAAAGATTTCCTGACGAATTGATGATCTCCCTCGCGGTCCTTCATTAGGATAAGAAAACTGGCACGATAGGCCGCCATCGCACGGCGGACGTCCGCTTCGTCCGATAGCGAGGACCCGTATCGGTCAGAGACCAGCGAGACTGTTTTTCTTTGTACTAAGAACCCGACAGCTTGACCCTCGTTTGCAAGGATGGTGGCGTCAGGTGGGACATGTTGCTCAATCCACGTCATGAGATTGACTGCGGTGGTGCTCTTCGAAGCAAGCCGCTCAGCAATCACTTGATGAGGCGCAGGTGCCGCGGGGGCAAGGTAGTGATAGCCGTTGTTGACTAAGTACAAAGTTCCCAACGTGAACACGAGGGTCAATGTTAATGTCTGGCGGCACTGCGTGAGGAGTACTAGGAGCAGGCCTCCTGCAGTCAACAACAAGCATGGCATGAGGGGATAAAACGTGCGCGTGGTTACATCGATAACGCTGGTCCTGCCCAAGTAGAGGATCCCGATACCATACACAAGGCCATAGATCATCAAGAGGCTCTTGGCAAGCACTAGGCGGTTTGACAGTGCCGAGTGACAAAAGGGCCGGATCGTACGCAAGGCCAAGCCTACCAGCGCTAAGGCACCCAGCATGAACAGCACATCCACAAGCCAAAGACGAGGCTGGGCAATCCCCCCCATGAACAGATGGTGGAATTGCAGCAGTAAATTTTCTAAGACATCAAACCATGGATGCGCCACCACCTTGTCATTTCCCCCTCGCCAACTTCCTACATAGAGGAAATTGCGCACCATCCCAATCGCGATGATGCCGCCGCTGACGCAAAGGCCAGCGAGCCCTCGCCAAGCCACACCCTCTCGTTGCCGCCAAGTCAAAAGAAGAAAATGGAGGCAGACAGCGCCAAAAAGGAATAATCCTGCGTAGCGTATCCAGTAGGCCAATCCGATGAGAAGATGGCCCGTGATGATCCAGGCTAGTTGTTTACGGTCATTTTGCTTCCTGGATAATCCAGTCACCAGGACGAGGACAGCGGCAGTACTGACCAAGGCGAATAGAGATTCTGTGAGGACAAAGACTGAATAAAAGGAATACCACGCATTACCAATCAATCCGAGGAGAAGCAGCCTGGTGACTAGCCCATTGTAGTTCAAAAGCCAAGCTCCCCAGTAAACCAGCGGGATAAGCAAAATTCCGGCAAGGGCAGAAACCAAGAAACCAGCGGCTGCCGGATCTATTCCTGCCAAGTTAAGAAATGCAATCGCTGCTGGATAGCCTTGAGGAAAGGTCGTGAGTGAAGCCGGAACCCGGTGCCACGATCGCTCAGTATCAAAGTAAATAATGGATGTTTGGGGGCCGTTCCCTGCTATTAAGTTATTAGCTACACTTAAATATTGATAGCTGTCATTTCCCAGAAATGGGCCACCATTGAGGACAACTTTTTCTCCAAAAAGAAGTGCGGCAAACAAGCAGTATAGGAGTATTTCCCGCCTAGTGACGGGTGAATAAAGTGCCGATGCCGGTCGAAATCTTAACTTCAGGTCCAGCCTCATTTATAGGGCGCAGATCGCTACCTTGCTGTCGTAATAATAGTTCAACTATCCTAGTTAATTATACTATTTTAAGCTTTAGCAAACAACCGTAAAGTTCCTAAGCTGCGCTTCTGACCAGCTTAACGGTGACGCCACTTTCTCGATTTGATGATTCCTCGCCAGGTTCCGTTCTGCAGTACCAGGGACTAAGCGTGGTTGTGTCACGCTGCCCCCGTCGGATGGCATAGAGAATGGTGGGGTCACCACCCGAACCGTTCTCCTCAGAGCCAATGGAACGGAAACATCAGGAGTAGAAACAGACTAATCGTGATAGATCCGGCTGAGATATCCCAGTGGGCTCTACGGGGAGGGGTTCTTTCTCAAAGTCCATGAGACTCATGATTGAGTGAATGCCAAAGGGCTTGAAAATTTAGGCCCTCACGACAGTCGCTGTCATGGCCTGCCGTTCAGTACAATAGGAATTTCATGATTCAAGTCCACCCTGATGTACAGGCGCTCTACGAGCGGGTCAACCAAGTTATCCGACAAGCGGGCGGCCGTCCGCTACTCGTCGGCGGCTGTGTCCGGGACATCCTCCTCGGACTGACCCCATGCGACCTCGATCTCGAAGTGTATGGACTCGAAGCCACCGCGCTCGTGAACGCTTTGCGCCACGACTTTCCCGTGGACCTTGTGGGGCAGGACTTTGGCGTGTTGAAGATTCGTCATGCCCCGATTGATATCTCCCTGCCCCGTCGGGAGTCCAAACGGGGCCTCGGTCATCGCGGGTTTGAGGTCTTCAGCGATCCGTGGATGTCGTTTCAGGACGCGGCGGCTCGGCGCGATTTCACGATCAACGCCATGGGGCTCGATCCGGTCACCGACGAGTTATTGGATCCATTTGGCGGCCAGCAAGATCTGGCGCATCGGACACTTCGGCACACAAGTGTCCATTTCGATGAAGATCCGTTACGCGTGCTGCGCGGTATGCACTTTATCAGCCGATTCGGATTGACCGTTGTGCCGGAGACCATCGCGCTGTGTCGCAGGCTGCTGCCGGAATACGGCTCGCTGGCAGTCGAGCGGGTGTGGACGGAATGGGAGAAGTGGGCCGGGCAGGCCACGCACCCATCATTGGGACTGCAATTCCTACACGACACGGGCTGGCTGGGGGTGTATCCAGAACTTGGTGGGTTACAGGGATGTCCTCAGGATCCGCAGTGGCACCCTGAAGGGGATGTCTGGACCCATACCTTATACGTGGTCGATGAAGCAGCACTAGTGGCGCAGCGCGATGGCCTCACCCGAGAAGAGCGCCGTCTGTTGGCGCTGGCGGCGTTGTGCCATGATCTGGGCAAACCAGCAACTACCGCCATGATAGACGGCCATGTCCGCTCCCGTGGTCATACCGACTGTGATCGGATTGTCGAATCGTTTCTCCAACGGCTGGGCGCTCCCAAAGTCGTCATGACGCGCATCATTGCGCTGGTGCGCCATCACTTGTCGCACACCCATTTTGCAGGATCCCCCCGGCACGTCCGCCGCCTCACGCGCACACTCGAAGAATCGGGGGAGACCCTCCGCATGTTAGCGAGGCTGGTCGAGGCCGATGCGAGTGGACGCCCACCATTGCCGCGACAGATGCCGCCTTCCATGCAAGAGATGCTGACACTCGCGGAGAATCTCCACGTGAGTGAGCAGGGTCCGCGCCCGTTGGTATTGGGACGGCATCTCATCGTAGTGGGTGTCCCGCCGGGTCCGATGATGGGACGTCTCCTCAAGGAGGCCTATGACGCACAACTCGACGGGGAGTTTGAGACGGTGGAGTCAGGCCTGACGTGGCTCAAAGCGCGCGGCCTGCTGATCGCATCGTCCGGCACGACGATGGACAAGGAGGGCTCGAATGGAGAAGCCCTAAAATCATAAGACGCTCCCCGCTACTAGACGCAAGTCGTGCTACCTCTGATGAGTAGGCTCAGTGTCCAAGGGCGAGCTACACTTGCCGCGCATGGTGCTTTGTCAGAGTGCAGTCCATTCGAAACGGTCTATCACGATGGCTATGATTGGATCATTGAACAGAGGAGAGACGCTACTGATCATTTTGACTGGATGCGAGGAACGGTGCAAAGGTTACCGGTCGGTCTTGGCATCGAAGCTGCGAGTCTGATGTTTTCGTAACGTACTCTGCAGTCTGCGGTTGGATGCCCTGAACAGGAGGTTTCATGGACAGTGAAGACCATGATGCCTTAAACGAACATGAAATTCATATTGCAAATGTTTCAGTTGATGGCGAGTCGCTTGATCTTGATACGTTATGCACGGCAAATCCCCTTTCCTCATGGATGCCGAGATATGGGAGGAACATCGTGATTGAAGTGCGCAATTCACGCTTGTCTATGCATTTGCGTATGATGTCCTCGGTCGCACCATCACCACATCCTATCCAATCGTTTCCCCGGCCTGCACGCCGATGACTGAGTCTTCCGTCCTGCTTGTTTTGCTTTATTCTCAGTCCTCATCATAATCCACCACGGCACGCATCGAACGCTGTAGACATATATACCACTTCCTTGCACCTAGGTAACTGTAGCAGGATTGACCAATGTAGGCAGTCGGCTTAAATTCATTTGCCACGCTTACTTACGACGAACATGTGACTGAACGCAGCATCGCGGGAAGGCCTTTTATGGATCAGGAGCTGGTAGATATCCATGAAGCACTGTTCCACGGTTCATTGCAGTCTAGCGAACGGTACCATCGTTTAGTGGCCGCCATGCGGGACGTCGTCTTCACGATTTCGCCGGATGGTAGATTTACTTCCCTCAATCCCGCCTTCGAAACCGTAACGGGATGGAGCTGTGCGGAATGGTTTGGCAAGGAGTTTGTGCCCATTGTGCATCCCGACGATTTGCCTCTCGCGGTCGACGAATTCCACCGAATCCTAAGCGGCGAGGAGGCGCGCCCGATCTTTGAGCTGCGCATTCATACGAAGTGGGGCGGGTATTGTGTAGCAGAATTTTTGGAGACGCCGGAAAAACAAGACGGTCAAATTATTGGCCTGCTTGGCATTGCGCGGGACATTACGCCGCGCAAACAAGCTGAGCAGGCATTGCAACAAGCCCATGAAGAGCTGGAAAGGCGAGTAGCGGAACGCACATGCGAACTGGCACAAGCGAACGCCGTGTTGCGTCAGCAACAACAACAGCTCGTCCAGGCCGCCAAATTAGCCTCTATTGGGGAACTGGCGACAGGCGTAGCCCATGAACTGAATAACCCGCTAAACAATATTAGCCTGATGATCGGTAATGAACTGGATCATCTCCGAGAAGGGAAATTTCAGGAAGAGCGAATGGTCTGCGAGTTGCAGATTGTTCAACAACAGATCGAACGGGCCGCCTGTATCGTAAGGCAGCTCAGGACGTTTGGAAGGTCGGCACGCCATGAGTTGGTTCCTCTTTCGTTGCATGAGGTACTGACCTCTTCACTTGATTTAGTGCGCCATCAATTGCAACTGGACAATATTACTGTGCGCACCGAGTGGGCAGACGGGTCTGTGCAGATCTTGGGTGACCGAGTTCAACTTGAACAGGTCTTCGTGAACCTACTCACGAACGCTCACCACGCCTTAGCAACCGTGACGAAAAAAGAAATTCTGATCAAAACAAGTGTTCGATTAGACTCTGTGGAGATTGCTGTGTGCGATACCGGTTGTGGGATGCCATCTGATATCCAAGAACGAGTTTTCGATCCCTTCTTCACCACTAAAGCAGTCGGAGAAGGGACGGGGCTCGGGTTAAGTATCGCCCATGGGATTATCCAAACTCACAAGGGCACAATTTGCGTCGACAGCACGCCGCGGAGGGGTACCTCATTCAGGGTGAGCCTCCCCATCATGGATGGAAGTACTTTTTCTGGTTCACAACATGGCAGCACGAACGCCGACGATCTCGGATCGGGTACGCGTCGATAGCATAGAAAATGAAGCCATACACCACCACTGTAGCGGTTGACGAACTCCTTTAGTGATATAGGAGACAACCATGAATAGAGGTGTAGTTGGCATAGCGGGCACAGTCTTATTGTGTCTTGCAGATATCTCATCTGGGCAGCCTATTGCACTTCCAGTCGGCGACGTCGCCGTTCTGAACTTTTCGGGCTATGAAAGTCTGCACCATGTGAATGGAAATACCTCGATAGGCCTGGGTGATGTGTTTGATGGCATATTTCAAGTCGAAAGCATTCGTAATACCCACGGAACGGTCGATCTTTCGCCGCAATTATCGTTCACGGAATTGACCGGGGCATATCAAATCCACGTCAGCGCCGCTTCCCCGCCAGCACATCTTGAATTTGCGCCCGACTTTTTCCGCCTCTTCGTTGGAACGGGGCCCAGCAGAAATTTCGATCCTGCTGCCGCTAACGCTGTGACGCGCGCTACGGATGGTGTGCCATGGCTAGAGGTTTTGCCCGGAGGATTCTTCCAAAGCGTCAACGATCCTTTTAACGGTGCCCCCCGGAATCGCACGTGGTTAGATATGACGAGCAATTTTACCAGTTACAACCTCGCCCGCGCACCTTTTGCAACTTTGTTAGGCAGAGACCCTACTCATCTCTATGACGGTTTGCTACAGGGCGATCATTTCGTCCAAGCGTACTTCGAGGACTTCCCAGCTCCTTCAGATTTGCCCGACTATTCTTTCCAGATTCACGGTCAGATTTATCTCAATCCCGTACCGGAGCCGAGCGGCATCGTTTTGATGATATCAGGGCTAGTGGTTCTAGGTGGTTACCTGCTGAGAAGATCCAAGGGATGTGGATTTGAGTAAGGCGTGATCCCCACATTCTCGACGAACGCTCTTAGGGAAGTCCACCTGCGTCAGTAGGCGAGCCCGCTCGTTGGTAAGCCGCTGATGCTCGCCCAAACTAGCAGCGAGAACCGGTGATGATTGCAAAAATGATGAGGACTTGAAGCCGTTGCAACACTGATTGTTCGCCCATGACATCCGATAGTCATCAATGGTTGCAGGGCACCATTCGTGGTTAAAATCCCGTGAGCAGACGGCTGCTATACACAGTCTCACCAAAATACCGCGATCTAGAATGATTCGCTCCGGATCGATGTTGGTGGATCTAGACGAAATCTCCAGACATCTGCTACCACACTGCTACCAGAACAGGCCGACCTATCCTGATCCATCACGATCAGTCTTTTTCTAAATTCTCGTTTTTCGGTTCTGTTGGCTCTTGCTAGGTCAGATCAGTTTGGCTAGGGAGAATTCCTAAACCGCTGGTCAAGACTTCACTCACTGAGGCGAAACCGCGTTGTACTCTGTCAATCATCTGCCGACTGCGAGATCAAAGGGGTTGCTGCTTCCATTTCCAAGTCATGTAGGAGCCGTTGAAAATCCCTGTCGTTCCGGATGGGCCGGGCAGTCGCAACCGACAGCGTCAGTTTGCTGAGGTCGAAAGAGATCAGGAGTGGAAAGGTGGAAACCGCTGTGAAAAACTAGAGAAGCCAACGGGGTGAGATTTATAGGGAGGCCCTCTTAGGTGGAAAGAAAGGCCTCCCCATCCGAGCATGAGCGCGTTATGGGGAGGTATTCATTCTGCAACCTCATCCGGGCTTTGCGACGACGCTTTCATTCCGACGTCGTGCGAGAGGCACTGCCTGCGATCCGAGGACGAATCCTTGTGTGCCCATGGCACCGGCAAGAGGCCCCATCCATCGGAGGAGCGAACGAAAGTTTGCCGATGAGGGGCACACTATTTGGTGGAGTCAGGTCGCTCATCACATCCCCCGTGGTGAACAGCCCCGCCAGAGAGAGTTTCTTCGGGTTGGCGAAACTGCTCGCCCCGTGCGAGGCGAATAGTTGGACGTGCACTCATCTGATACTTAGACCTCTTTCATCGAGCGGTCGAGCTGCGGGAAATGCCTAAGCGATGGGTCGGTGTTTTATTTTGACGGGAAGATTAGGGTCCGCATGTGATCTTCATGGATTCAATCTCGTTGCCCATATCAAGGTTTTTCAGATTGGGGACTCGTTGGTTCGGAGTAAAAGCAATTTCCGTCCCACTATAGTCTCTCTTGGAGTAGGCCTTGACGGTCGCATTCGGCCCGACCATGACACTTTCAATGTCGTTATTCCAATCTCGGCCGGAGAGGTTTTTGAGCGTGGGATATTCGTTCGGCCCCATCAGTTTGACATGCGGATCGCTCTGATCGTATTCCTTATCGTCAAATATCTCGATCCAACAATCTTTGTCGATGACCTGTATTTCCGGATCTGCCCCATAGGCTGGGGTCATATAGGTGCAGGCCATTAGTACAGTTAGCACGATAAGTCGCAGATTCATCACGACGACCTCCTGTTGAGATTTGAGATTGAACGAACACCGATCACCCATCGGGTCCTAAAGTGAGGTTAGTCTTCGTGTACGGTCCGCGTCGTCCTAATAAGCCTGATTTAGGTGTAGGGGAGAAAATAGAATGTTCCCGTTTTCTTGCCCCCTGCATTACCGACAACACAATGTTCATCCCCTCGCATGACACCGTACCGTCCGTAATTTCCACACTTCAATAAAGAAAGCGGTTTGTCGGTTGTCGGATCAAGGCTCTTGCCCGTTTCCTGGGAATGCACCCACCGAGCGCGTCAACCGTGCCCTTATTGCAAAATCTCATGTCCCCCGCCCCTCCTGCTCCGTGTCCGAGCGCCATGGCGATACCACCGAGTGCGGTTTCTTGTCCCCATGTTTGCACCTCGTGTTGCTCGTGTTGGTGGTATGGTAGCCGATCAATCTCAAGCACAATCGGTCAGGACCCTGCTAAGACCTGGGTAGGCCAAGTTTCATGAATCATGGCACGCGAATTGGGTTGTTATGAAAGTCCCTTGAATGTCAGGTTTTGTCAGGTTCTATGCAATTATATGGAAGGCGGGGAGACCAAGGGATGAGTTTCGATCGATTGAATAGCGATACACCACTCATCATCATCGGCACAGCACATATCTGTGGGGAATGATATCATCGCCTGAAACTCGCCACCAGTACATGCAATGCACGACGCAGTTCAGTCACAACCTGACTACCAATGTGGCGAAGACGCGCGTCGTCGATTGTCCGCAACGTTGTCCCGCTACCGACTACGGACAGATTGGGTTCTATTACGAATTCGATATGTCGATCTGTAACGACGGGTCTTTCATGCCCGCGCGCATTCCCTGCATTGCGAGGTGCACGGACATCTTTGTCTATCACCTCTGTCAATTCACGCCCTTGGCATGGTCAACATGAAGGGACACGAACCTCCTCACGGCGACCAATATTCAGGCCGCCACGATCACCGATCAAGGCTATCTGCCGAACCCGTAACCAAAGGACCGGTACGATGAAACACACGCTCTCGCTTCCGGTCCTGGGACTCCTCCTCCTGCTTGCGGGCAGTGTCTCTGCTTATCAGGCCCTGCGCGCGTCCGCGGTGAACGATTCAGCCCATGTCCGTGCGATCCCGGGCGGGTCTGGGGCCCTGGCCATCTCGAATGGATCGTCGTTCCCACGCCAGGGCGAATTTCGCACCAATGTCCTGAGCAACAATCCCAACATCGCAGGGGCCGGGGTCTGGGGCTATGGTGGCGATCCAACCCAGACCTACAATTCCGGTAGGGGCGTCTATCTCCAGTGGCCGGGCTGGGGCGCCTGGACGGGATGGGGCGGCGATATCATGGACGACCAGTACTACTACGATGCGACGCGTACCTTTTATGGCATCGCCGATTATACTGGTGATCCGCAATGGACGACACTGGCGCGTCGGGCCTTGACTCAGGCCTATCTGCCTTTTATTGAGCAGTCCGATCCTCCCAAGTTTGCAATGAATCCCCCACATGCCAATATCCAGGCTTGGCTTATCCTCCCTTGGGGCGTGTATCTCGACTGGCAGCGCAATCCCGATCCAACGGCAAAGGCCCGCGCCCGGAAGGTGCTGTTTGCGCTGGCGAATAATCAGAACTTTGGCGTCACGACTCCGATGTCTTTTATTCCCGATCTTTTCACGGCTCGTGAAGTGGCGTACAACCTGACGGCGAAATTTCTAGCCATCAAAGCGGGCTATGTGGCCGCGCAGGGCGGGCTAATGTGGGGGATGACTGAGGATACTCTCATTGGGCAAGCCTTCCTCTACGTCGATCAAGCCATTGGTCTCCTGCAAGGCGGTGATGGCGGTGTGAGTGATCCAAACCATCGCTATGTGCGTCCCTTCATGATGGCCAATCTCGCCGAAGCCCTGATCTTACTGTATGAGTTCAACGGTGATAATCGAGTGATCCCAAAGTTGAGCCAATTATTCGATCTCCTGTGGACGGTCTGTTATCGCGCCAACGGCGTGACGCTGAGCAACACGCTCCCCGACGGGACGACGCCCGCCCCAAGACGGAACTATACCTACGGCTATAACTCAATGACCTATACGGACCGTCTCAGTGCCGGAACTAATGATCCTAACATCCTAGGCGCCTCTCCAAACGATCCGACGCAATGGGTCTACAATTCTAGTGTTGGTCAATGGGTGTTGCCTGCCACGTCCGCGCTCTGGCCTACGCCGGAACTCAATGGGCTGATGATCCCTGCGTATTATTGGCTCTATCAGAGAACGGGCGACACGAAATGGCGAGATCGTGCCGACCTCTTGTTTGACGGTATGGTGCGTGTGTCGCACAGCGGCAGCGTGTGGGGGACGGACGTGAGCCAGAGCTATTTTAACAGAGGCAAAGTGTTTAACCAGATGTACAGCCGCATTTGGAACTACGTACTCACTCGATGACGACGCCGTATTTACATTGCGGCTAGTCGCTCGTCGCTAGCAAGTCAGGTTATTCACAGTAATTATCGGAACAGATGGCCCAAGCGCCCCATGTATTCCGTTGGGAAGTTTGACAAAGATAATTTGATCTCAAGCCGTCTGGCCCTCCACAGTTGACAGCATACAAATAGCACCGCCTTATGTCTTTTAGATAACTGGTGACCTCCCAGATTTAACGTTCACTAATGGTCTTCTTAAGACTGACCATCCAGGTTCCCGGCACCCGAACTTGATAGCTAAACATCTCCTCATCGGTGGCCCGTGATTTTGTAAGGTCACACGGCTGGGGATTACAAATTTGCCTTGTCACTCCGTCGCCTTTGCCGCTTAAACGGTGACAGTTGGAACGCGTCGCCTTCATGTAAGGCCTTGCCTCGTGACTACCGGCAGGGTCACGGTGACACCATCTTGCAGAAGGATCACCGACACCTCGCTCTACGCAGTTCCTATTCCCGAACGTGCTTGATGTATCCGATGAAGTCACATTTATGAGACCTGAGGGTTCTTCAGGAAGCATGACAGGAGACAGCTCTCGGAGGATTCGTTAGAAGACGCCCAGCGTGTATATTGCCATCCCCAACGGACCGTCGCGGTTGCAAGGTACCGCGCACGCCCCGGTCCCATGCTAAAATGCAGCCATGAGGTTGTGTACGTTTATCATGCTGGGAAGTATTATCTGCTGTCCTCCCGCTTTTGGAGAGGATCAGGGAGACGTACGTGTGCCTGGCTACAATCCGGTGTTGAACAAAGCCTTGGGCGGTGAGGAGGGCGTACAGGTCTATATGGATCGAGAAGGCAATGTAGGGACAGTGATAGATGCGGGACCCGACCATCGTTCATTCTCCGTGCAGCCTCCCCAGAGTCAGTCGATGAACTTGGGCCCACCCTTGCAGCTCCAGAATAAATTTCTCACCTTGCCAAAGAATGCCTCACCGGTTCTTCCCGATGGCAAATCAACTCCACCTGCAGCGCGATAATCGTTAGGTCGTTCAGTTTCCCCAATTAGCCGGACTTCCGCCCCACACTGTAAACTGTTTCCAAGATCACATCGACAGCATGTGCTTCGGGAAGTGTACAAAGGGGTTCTTCTGTCCCAAGGACCGCCCAACGTTGGAACGCCTGTACAACCTCACGGTGTAGGTTCGATGGCGGCGTATCCTCGAACACGTGCGTTCCGTTTGCTGTCTCAACATGGAGGCGTCCACGGTCAAGCGGATCGAGTGTGGCGGTTCCGGCATCGCCTCGGATAACCAGCCGATCTTCTTTGATCTCTTCCCAGGCGAATCGGCAGTGTGCGGAGATCTCTGATGAAAAGAGAAGAGTCATGTCCGCGATGCGGTCAACGGTTCCGGCTGCGGTGCCAACTATGCGGGCATTGATCACTTTGCCGGAGCCGAACAGCCAGCACAGCAGATCGAGGCGATGTGAACCCGCGTCAGCCGTGACTCCACCCCCCGCGATCGCGGGATCTAACCGCCACGCTTTCGGGTCATCATGCTGGGGATTGAATGACGAGGCACACTTGAGCTCGACCGATCGAACCAACCCAAGTTGGCCCCCATGGAGTATCTGTCGCAGGCGCTGAACAGCCGGAGCAAATCGTCTGTAATAGCTCACCGCTGCTTTCACGCCGGTACCGGTCACCAAGGCTAACAGCTTCTCATATCCGAGGAAGGTAGGGGACAGGGGCTTTTCAATCAGAACATGTCGCCCCGCCTGAACAGCTGCGATGGCCACGGGGAGATGCGCCACCGGTGGCACAGCCACATAGACGGCATCCACATCCTGAGCCAGCTCGTGGAGCGAGTCTGTGGCGCGCGAGATATTAAATTGTTGAGCGAAAGCGCCCGCCCGCGCAGAATCACGTCCCCAGACTGACTCGAGCCGGTTAGGGGGCCGATTCAGCGCATCGATGAGCCGCCGCTGTGGAAGGTCACCGTACCCGGCCAGTCCCCATCTGAAAGGTTCGCCTTGCTGCACGGTTACAAGACAGAGTCGCGGAGCATTTCATGCAAGGATTGCAAAGGACCAGCGAGTGACTCTAGCATTGTCTTCTCGTTTTCTCGCGATGCGGGCGTTGAAAGCTTCAATGGCGTATATAGAGGTGTTCACAGCAATAAGCAAGAGAGTCTACGGGCGATTCTGACGATGTTACACGAGTCGGGCTTTACTTCTATCTCACAATGAGGTTTCGACATGAATTATCGAAGGCATATTTGGTTACCGGTGCTGGCCGTTATCGTTATGGGGTTCGGTCTTGTCGTGAATCTACCGCCGCCTCAAGGTATCGCCGCGCCTCCTTCACCTCCGGCGGCCCTTCCGAATGTCAACGTCATGAATACTCCAGGTGTCCATGTCCTGAACACTCCCACCGTTCGCGTCCAGGAACGTAATTGGCAGTACCAGGCCGTAGTCATTCCCAAGGCCTTTCCTGGAACCCCGGAATGGAATCAGTTCGTTGAACGCTTGAACAGCTTTGGGCAGCAGGGCTGGGAGTTGGTCAACATTGTAGAGTCGGTGGCGCTGATGAAAAAATCCATTTAATGCTATCGTTTGTCGCTCTCGGACGTTGCCGGCATTACGAAAGGCTCGCGTTCATTCTTCCTCGTCGAATGTCGGGCTGCAATCGGTTCAATACTCCAATAAAATGGTTCGCCCAGCTCGTCCAGCAGGAGAAAGTCAAGGCCATATTTAGGTGTCACGCCCCACCGTGTCACGGCGATGTGAATCTGAATAGTTGTCTCATTGTCCAGCAGCAACTGGACGACGAGATGTGAATCGATCTCCAACACATCATTGGTGTTTAGTAAGCAGCCGCCAAGTGACAGATTTTCAGCGATGCCTTCCCCATTGTGATCTCTAGAGTATCGGAGCCGACAGTGGCTGACATAGTGCGCATGTTTTCGTGGATCACGTCCAAGCCCCGTCTTCTCGTCAGCCGCTTGAAGACGTAGCGCAAGACGGGCCAGCGATTTCCATCCACGCCTTTCGACAGTAATGTGCTGTGGGAGTGACTGGAAATAAACAAAACCGGTGTATCGCGACGCTTGGCGAGCGCCGCCTGTACCACTTGCATTCCCATTATTGAAATCGAGACGCCGACCTGGGGAACTAAAATGGAGTTACGCCGATGCAAGAAGCACATCGACGATCAATAAACTGACGGGCGACTCATCAAGGATGGCAAGAGCCTGCTCAGGGCTGCCGGTGGTGAAAACCAGGTGACCGTCCGAGGCCAATGCTGTTCGACACAACAGTCGACTTGCCTCATCATCATCGATCACTAGCATGCGTGACGACATGAAAACCTCAATGGACATGCGCCGTCATCTTTCCTCGTCTCACTCATGGTCAGTCATAGAGATTATCGATAAGCAAACGCGAGTGACGCCTATGAAATCTGTAGACGGATGGACTCAGCGATGACCGAGTACGGGTGAAAGGGAACCGGCGGGATAATCCCAAAAAAATACGCCCTTCCGGTTGAGTGAACCCAAAAGGACGTCATTGTCCGAAGACTTGAATACACGATAAGGGCGATGTCCTTGTCGCCCTTACATCTAAAGTGCGTATAGGCGCGATATGGAGATAAGTCAAGAGCAGACTCACCCGTTGAGCTGTGTCCGCCGTCGCCTGCGCCTAGGAGAACTCATTCGCCGCTTTTTGGAGTGACGTGGTCACATACGGTGTGAGCCGGTTCATCAATTGACGCCCCAATGATGATTGTGTAATAAGTGAAGACAAGCTGTGCAGGGACGAAGGAGAGAAGGTTCATGCAGGCACGCGAGTTTCATGACGGCGCTCAAGATGGCTTGGAGGCGCTCGAGCCGTTTGATCCCGACAAGATTCATTCGTTTTCCGATCTTCTCGGTGCGATGAAAAAAACAGCGTTCGGCGGCCGCCGCTTAGGCGAGGCGTTCGAAGTCCTTGCGGCGATGATTGAAGATCGCGACTGTTTTGTCGTGCTGACGCTATCCGGTGCCATGACGATTGCCAAGATGGGCAAGATCATCAGCAGCATGATCGATCATGGAATGGTCCATGCCATCGTCTCCACCGGGGCGTTGATTGCCCATGGGCTGAGCGAGTCTGTCGGCAAAACGCATTATCGATACGATCCCGCCATAACGGATGAAGAACTGTTTCGCAAAGGGTACAACCGCGTCTACGATACGTTGGAGATGGAATCGAACCTCAATTATGTCGAACAGATCATGTCCAGCACGCTCAAACGTTTGAACGCGGATCAGGCACTTTCGTCGGAACTGCTGACTCGAGAATTGGGTCGGACGCTGGCCGAAGAACATCATGGGTCAGGGATTCTAAAGAGCGCTTATCTCAAAAAGGTTCCCGTCTACATCCCGGCCTTTACGGATTCCGAAATGGGATTGGACGTGGCCACCTGGGCCATGGGACAACAGATCGATAAAGCCAGGAGCCAGGGTTCCGTTCAAGACGACGACTTCGCCGTCTTGCAGCGATTGCACGATGTCTATCCCCGCTTTAATCCGTATCACGATTTAAATAGCTACACCGATCGCGTGCTGGCAGCGAAGCGGTTGGGCATTTTTACGATCGGTGGGGGCGTTCCAAGAAATTGGGCTCAACAGGCTGCGCCGTATGTCGAGATCGGCAATGTCCGCATGGGGCTCAACGTCAAGCCCCCGCGCTTTCGCTACGGTGTTCGCGTCTGTCCGGAGCCGGATTACTGGGGCGGTCTCAGCGGATGCACCTATACCGAAGGTATTTCGTGGGGAAAGTTTGTGCCTCCGGCGGAAGGGGGACGGTTCGCAGAGGTGCTCAGCGACGCGACGGTTGTCTGGCCATTGTTGATGATGGGATTACTGGAACGGATCCAAGCAAAAAAAGGTCACGCATAACTCCTCGCCCTCCGAGATATCGACGATGACCCCCGCGCAGCGGCCTCGTCAACGGCCCTATAGCATAGAACGGGACGTGCTCGAGCGCGAAGTAGTCATCGAAGCGTTTCGAAGCGGTGGTCCAGGCGGTCAGCATCGAAATGTGACGGATAGCGCCGTGCGATTGCGGCATCTGCCGTCTGGAGTGCGCGTCACCGCCGCCGATTCGCGGTCTCAGGCACGCAACAAGGACACGGCGTTTGCGCGGTTGATCGAACGGTTACGGGCGCTCAATCGGGTACGCAAACCTCGCGTCCCCACGAAGGTCACCAAATCTGCAGTCGAGCGACGGATTCAAACGAAGAAGCGGCATCAAACAGTCAAACGCCGGCGGGGACCCGTCGAACCGGACCAAAGTTAAAGGTGTATCGTGAATCAGCGGCCTACTGCGGGTAGAAGCCAGACAACGCTGTTGCTAGTCCTTCTTGCGACGGTCTTTTTCGCTGTACCTGCGGGGACAAAAGAACCGGAGAAGGGAGCAACCGATGTCCGGCTCCGCGGGAATCCGGCTGCGCTCCTTACCTTGATCGAATATTCCGACTTCACTTGCGGGTATTGCCAAAAGTTTTTTTCGGAGACCTGGCCAAAGATTCAATCGAAATATGTCGAGACCGGAAAGCTCCGGTTTCTCTATCGAGATTTTCCTCGCGCCTCTCAAGGTCCGGGAGTGAATGCGGCGACTGCGGCCCGATGCGCAGGCGATCAGGGAAAGTATTGGCCGATGCATGACCGTCTGTATGGGGGAAGACTTGACCTGTCCGACTTTCAGCGTCATGCTACAGCACTTGGATTGAACCTGTCCGAATTCACCAAGTGCTATCAAGAGGGTCGATACACCGATGCCATCTTTAAAGACAAGGATGAAGGAACGTATTTGGGATTCCGCGGCACGCCGGGGTTTGTCTTGATGGTTACCCGTCGCATGTCCAATGAGTCCCCGCTGCTGATCCCCGGCGCGTTTCCATTCGAGGTGTTCGAAGAAGAAATTGAGCGCCTACTGAAACTCGAAGCCCAGCCTTAATGGACCGAGGAGAAAAGAAGGGAATTATGTCACACGCGCAAACATTCTGGTCGGTTGAGTGTGGAGAGCAGGACCCGCAGTTTTTAGTCTGCATGTCCTGCTTGAGTGAAGTATTCAAGTGCAAGGTGCCGATGCCCGACTGTCCGACGTGTCATGGGGTCTCGACGTATGAGGCGTTCACGCTGGAATCGATTCGCGATTGGGGTACAGAGGAGTTGATCGCGAAAGCCGACACCGCGTCGAAGTTCATAGAACCCCCGGTGCAATCGAGCCTCGCCGAAAAAGAGATGTAGCTCCGCGCATGGCGCCCGCCAGGCCTTTGCTCATCGGTCATGAGTGGATACAGACCACCATGACGGCCCCGGTGGTCAATCCCTTCAACGGCGAACGTATCGCCGAGGTGTGCCAGGCGGAGGCGGCCCACGCCGATGCCGCGGCTGCCGCCGCAGTCGCCGCCTATCAGCCGATGCGTCGCCTCTCCTCGCATGCGCGCGCTCAGGCACTCACCATTCTCGCCGCACAGTTGACCGCTCGCCAAGAAGAGTTTGCGCGCACCATCACCGCAGAAGCCGGCAAACCGATTGCCGATGCTGCACGCGAAGTCGGCCGCGCCATTCAAACCTTTCTCGTCGCCGCCGAGGAGGCCAAGCGTCTCCCTGGAGAAGTGCTCCCTTTGGATTGGACGCTTGGCATGGAATCGTACCTCGGCGTGACGCGCCGTTTTCCGATCGGCCCCGTGCTCGGCATCACCCCTTTTAATTTTCCCTTGAATCTGGTCGTTCACAAGGTTGCCCCGGCATTGGCGGCCGGCAATCCCATCGTGATCAAGCCCGCGCCTCAAACCCCGTTGACGGCCCTGCTGTTGGGCGAATTGATTCTGAAGACGGATCTGCCGCCGGGAGCCCTCAGTGTCGTGCCTTGCTCAAATGCGGTGGCCGAGCGCATGGTGACCGATGACCGTTTTAAGCTTCTCAGTTTTACCGGCAGCGCGGCGATCGGGTGGATGCTTAAGGCGAAGAGCGGAAAAAAGAAAGTCGTCCTAGAGTTGGGAGGGAATGCCGGCGTCATCGTGGAGCCGGATGCCGATTTGGAATTGACGGCGCAACGCTGTGTGGCAGGCGGATACGCCTACGCCGGCCAAACATGTATTTCGGTGCAACGTGTCTACGTTCACGAAACGATCTATCGCACGTTCCTGGACAAACTCATCGCCAAGGTTGGCGCCATCAAGGCGGGCAATCCGTCAGACCCCGGTACGATTGTGGGACCGGTGATCGACCAAGGCGCGGCGCGACGCATCGAAGAGTGGGTGGGTGAGGCTGTGGCTCAAGGCGCTCGGGTGCACCTGGGCGGGGACCGCAATGGGGCGCTGGTCGCCCCGGCCGTATTGACCGACGTAACGCCGTCGATGAAGGTGTCCTGCCAGGAGCTGTTCGGTCCGTTACTCACGGTGACGCCCTACGTTCGCTTTGAGGAAGCGCTTGCCGCGCTGAATGATTCCGAATATGGTCTGCAGGCGGGGATCTTTACACAGGACGTGAACAAGATTTTTCAAGCCTACCGGGAACTGGAAGTCGGCGCCGTACTTGCCAATGAGATCCCGACGTTTCGCGCGGATCATATGCCGTATGGAGGAGTGAAGGACTCCGGATTGGGGCGTGAAGGCGTCCGTTATGCGATCGAAGATATGACCGAGCTGAAGCTGTTAGTGCTGAACCTCAAGAATGTCCCCCCCTCGTAGTCGCACGCCACCTTGGCGCCTCGCATCAAAAAAATCATTCATCATATTGCGGAAACGGCCCTAACTTGATACAACAGCGGCCCTATAGTTTTGTTTGGGCGCTGTGCAAGAGGATAGATAGAATTGCGGTTTTTCGTGGACCCGCGCATGTACGGTTCGATGACGGTTGAGGCGGCTTAAGGAGGCAAGATGGTTCCTACACACATGTTTCTGACCCGAGGCGTCGGGGTCCATAAGGAAAAGCTCGCGTCCTTCGAGCAGGCCCTGCGGAGCGCGGGGATCGCCTATTGTAACCTGGTGAGCGTCTCCTCCATCTTTCCTCCATCCTGCAAGATTCTTCCCAAAAAAATGGGCGAAAAATTATTGAACCCTGGTGAAATCACGTTCTGCGTAATGGCCAGGTCTGAAACCAACGAACGTAATCGTTTGATTTCGGCGTCCGTGGGCCTAGCAATTCCGACCGATCGGCAAACATACGGGTATCTCTCCGAGCATCACGCCTATGGCGAGACCGATGAAGAAGCCGGTGAATATACCGAAGATCTGGCTGCCCAGATGTTGGCCACTACTCTCGGCCTCGAGTTCGATCCCAACATCGCCTGGAAGGAACGCGAGCAAGTCTTCAAGATGGCCGGAAAAATCGTGAAAACGATGAACATCACCCAATCGGCGATCGGCAAGTCCGGTAAATGGACGACCGTCGTCGCCTGTGGCGTCTTCATCCCATCGGAAAATATTCCGAAGCACATGCGCAAGAAAGATTGATCCGGGCCGTCCATCCATTCTTCCGACCGTCTGCCGACACCGCGATAGGACTATGACGCTTCCTGCCGGCTGGCTCGATACCGACAAAAATTTTCTGGGCTTGGATGAGCCCTGGTCCCATCCCGATCACGCCGGGGTGTATATACTTCCCGCGCCATACGAACATACTTCCAGCTATGTGCTTGGATCCGATCACGGGCCTACGGCTATTCTCGAAGCCTCTCAACAGGTCGAGTTGTACGATGAAACGCTGGGCCATGAACCCTATCGGGAGTGGGGTGGAGTGGCGACGGCCAGCCCCTTGGAGTTGGGCAAGAAGATCGATCGCGAGGCCGTAGACGCCATTGAGGCTTATGTCGAGCCCCATGTCAGGCCCGGCCGCTTAGTTGTCACACTCACAGGTGAACATACGGGTGCGCTCGGCGCTATTCGCGCCCATGCGAGGAAACATCCCGATCTCTGTGTGGTCCAAATCGACGCACACGGCGATCTGCGTCAAGCGTATCAAGACAATCCCTATAGCCATGCCAGTGTGATGGCACGCGTTGTGGAAGATGGCCTGCCGCTCGTGCAAGTCGGGATACGGTCGATCTCGGCAGAGGAGATTGATCTTATCAAACGAACCGGAACCATTTCGACGTTCCTCGCGGCGAACATTGTGGATCCCTCCGGACCATATGGCGGTCAAGCGGCGCGATGGGTGCCGGATGTGGTGAAGGCCTGTCGCGGTCCGGTCTATTTTACCTTCGATTGCGATGGCCTCGATGCGTCGCTCGTGCCTGCGCTCGGCACGCCGGAGCCGGGCGGGTTGGGCTGGTATGATGTGCTGACGTTAGTGACCGCGCTGGCCAACGGTCCCGGCGTCGTGGGGATGGACATCAGTGAGATTGCTCCAATTCCAGGGTTTGTGGCACCTCAATTTGCCGTCGCGCGCCTTATTTATCGCATGATCGGGCGGATCGGTGCCGCGCGAAAGAACGGTGGCTGAACGGTGTACGCTAAGCATTCATGATCTATTACGTACGGTGTAATGTTTGCCCTGACCTCGTTGATCATCCCGTCGATCCATGTCTTCGCAGCACAAACTGATTAAACGGACCGCTCGCCCGTCGGCGTCTTCCCGCGCGACTCCCGCACAGCTGGCTTCTCCGACGCCCGACTCAGGCCCTCGGATTCGGATCAATAAATTTTTTACCGAACAAGGCGCCTGTTCCAGACGGGAAGCCGACGACCTCGTCAAAGCAGGCCGCGTGACTATCAATGGCCGCGTCGCGGTGCTGGGCGATCGAGTCGGTCCCCACGATGTCATGGCTAAAGACGGAGTGGTGGTGCCGTGGGGAAATGCTCCGCTCTATATCAAGTTTCATAAGCCGGTCGGGGTGACCACGACCAGCGAGTCGCACGTGCCGAACAATATCATCGCCTATATCGGCCATCCCGAGCGGATCTTTCCCATCGGGCGGCTCGACAAGGACTCATCGGGTCTTATTTTATTGACGAACGATGGGAATATCGTCAATCAGATTCTCCGCGCCGAGTTCGCGCACGAAAAGGAATACATCGTGCGGGTCGATCGTCCATTTGATCAAAGCTTCTTGAATCGGATGGCATCGGGCGTGGTGATCCTCGATCAACGCACGCGACCATGCCGTCTGAGCCGAATCGGACCGCAAGACTTTCGCATCATTCTGACCGAAGGCCGCAATCGCCAAATTCGTCGGATGTGTCAGGCGCTGGGATATCGAGTCGTCGCGTTGCAGCGGGTTCGCATCATGCATTTGACGAATGAAGGATTGCAGGTCGGAGAGTGGAAAGTTTTAACAGAGCAGGAACGCACGACCCTGTTGGACATGCTACGTACCGCGGTCCGCAGGAGTGTTCCATCATAACTTACGTCCGACGCGAAGGCTACACTCTGGTAACCGGAGGGTGGAGCGGTGCTTGGGCAGCAGGGACGGCTCCCGAGGGCGTCTCATCGAGAGAAGGATGCAGGACTCTGCCTTTCGGGAGAGCCGGCACCGAGCTCGGCGGGTGTTTTAAGATCAAATTCACGAAGGCAATAAGCAGGCTGCCGATCAGCAAGATGGCGCTCGTGTTGCGAATCGTTTTCGTCCCCTCATCCCGCATGTCCTTAGCGACGTCGGCCACCGTTTCCAGGAGTCGATCGAGCGCCAAGCTGACTTGAATCAGCTTGGGCCCCGCGTTGTCGGCCGCCTGCAGTTCCGCTTTGTTGCGAAGATCGGCGGCATCTTCCGGTGATCGCGCTCCCCAGAGTTGGACCAAGAGATTGATCGTGCGGTTCGCGGCGGCGATATAGGCGTCGAGACTTTGCCGGACTGCTTCGAGATCTTGCGGCTCGCTTCTTCCGCTTCGGGACACGCGAAGGCTGGCGGCGGCATAGCGATCGATCGCATGCTGAATGCGGGCCCGCTGATCGGGGAGCGAACCGGTGATACGTTCGAATTCCTTTTTAGACGGCGCTTCGAGCGCGCGGATGACCGTCGTGCGGTACCGAATAATATCCGCGGAAATATGGGCTAAGTCCGTCGCGGCGAGCGTATATTCGGTGTACATGATCCGCAGATCTTGATCGACCTGACTGAGGGCACGGTTGCCGACAAATCCCAGACCGATGATCAGCACGCTGATTAGGATTTGAGACAGCGAAGGACGTATACGCTGGAGGTGAATCAGTCGCATGTTCGGGTAGCTTTCAGCTCATAACGTCACGGTCAGGCGCAATGTGAAAGTGATCAACAAGAGTCACGGTCCTCTCTTTTAATCCAAGATGAACCGGCGATCGACATGCGAGGTCAGACCTGGGTCGTTTGATACAAAGAGCACCGACCACGGCTCCTCTTTCGAGCAGAGCCGTCGTAGGATGGCCTCGCGCGTGTTGGGATGGAGGCTGTGCAGGGTCCCATCAAAGATCAACAGTTGAGGCCGGGTGACGATGGCTCGCGCGACCAGGATTTTTTGGATTTGCGTGACGGTCAATGCTTTCCCCTGAGGACGAACCGGTGTTTTGAGTCCGAGCGGGAACGCCTCGACTTCTTCCTCTAATTCCACAAACCGCAACGCCCACGTAATGTCTTCATAGGTGAGAGAAGGCCGGTCCAACGTGATGTTTTCTTCCAGCGTGCCCTCGAACAGCGAGAGCTGCGAATCTAAAACCAATCCACGATAGGCATTGAGGGACGGCATGTCCAGATCGCGCACGTCGATCCCGTTATACCGGATGACCCCGCTGGTCGGCAGGTACAGTCCCGCGAGCACTCGCGCCAATGAGGTTTTCCCCATGCTGGTATTGGAGAAAATCGCAATTTTTTCTCCCGGCGACACATCAAGATTGAAATGCGCGAATTCCGGCGACGAACCCGGGAATGAGAAAGACAAATCTTTGCACATGAGCCGGAGACCGTGAATCCTCGGATCGGGAAGCGTCACGGACACGGTCGTGGCAGAGGTGTCCCGCGGCAGAGAAAACAGAAAATCCAGTTCGGTCAAGGCGTTCAGAAAATAGAAGACGTACCCCATCCGCTTCACGACCGAGTCGAAGTTAATAAGCAGTGAGCCGACGATCACCTCCGCCGCCACGAGCTGACCCAACGTCAATTGCCCCGTCGACAACAGCCAGCCGGCCGTCCCGATCAAGGAGCTGTGGACTAATGCCTGCCAACCTACCGAACTCAAATATTGCCGGATGAGAATTTGAAAACGGGTGCGGCGAGCCGCCACGTAATACCCCACCAGTTCGTCCGTCTTTTTGAGTAAGAGAGGTTCGCTCACGGTCGCCTTGAAATGAGGGAGATTGAAGGAAATCTCTTGGAGCCAGTGGAGCGTGTCGTATTTCGCATGGGACATCTCAATCGTCGATTTCAGCGCCCCGTGACTCAGCACCGTTACAATGAGGGCAAACCCCGCCATCAGTAACGTATTAAAAATCAAAAAGTACGGATGATACATCACGAGAATGGTCATGCCGACCATGCCGCCGACGAGCACGTTGATCACATCAACCAGCAGCACCGAGAGTGAGCGCTGCAACAGGACGGTTTCAAAAAAGTAATTGGCATAGCGAGGGAGAAACCCTTGGACTTGGAGGCGAGGAAGGAGCTGAGTCAGCGCGAGCGCGATGCGGGCGAAAATGCGCCGTTCGAGAATTTCCACCGCATAAAACTGCAATGCGCGAAAGGCGCCGACGCACAGCAGGGTCAATACCATGATGGCCGCCAGCGTCACGATCATGATCGGCTGGATGGAAAACGCAAACGTATTGACGAGTTCTTGAACCGTTAAGGGAACGATCAGCGAAAACAGTCCGATGGCGAGCGCATAGGACACGATGAGGCCGAACACGCGTTGTTCGAATTTGAACAGCACGCTGACGCGCGCAAGCATGTCGCGGAACGAAGGATTGGTATTCATCTATAGCCTGACATGGATGCGGCGGTTCGCCGAGGAGACGATTGGCTCTTGAATAATGACCGGCGCATACGCCTCTTTTATCAGTGTATCAAAATAGGTCAGGGCTAGGGGCGGTAGGAAACCGGAACGGCTGACGGGGCGGACCGGCTCCACGTCCCAATAGCCCATTGATAGAACGCCTGCGCTTTCTGATAGTCGGCCTGCGCTCGAAGTAAATTGGCTTCCGAGTCCACCGCGTTCCGTTCGCGTAAATTCACAAAGAGCACGCTGGTGGCGCCGACGCTGAATCGGAACCGTTCACCTTCTTCCAAGGTGCGAGCCAGTTGGAGCGATTGGCCCGCGGCGGCAATTCGTTCTTTAGCGCGTTCGAGCGCCGACAGGGCGTTATCGACATCGACGAGGACCTGCTGCTCGCGATATTTTTGGACCAAGACAAACCGGTCCGCCTTGCCTTGCGCTTCCATGACTTCACCACGCGACCGTCGTTGCAAAAAGGGAATACGCACCTCAGCGCCAAACCGATAGCCTAAGCCCAACACGAATTTCTCCGGACTTCGGGCCGGCGACGCTTCCAGGTCGAGACTGGGCAGCAGATTATTTTTCGCCAGCGCAAGATCGATATTGTTCAATTTCGCTTCGATTTCCACTTCACGGATCTCCGGGCGCGTGGTGCGCGCGACGAGCTTATCCGCCTTGACGACTTCCGCCGACGGAGGATCGACGGCTACGGGAAAATTCCATGCGCGATCCACGCTCGGCGTCACAGGTAAATCGCGCTCCCAGAGAAACATCGACAGCTTGTACTGTTCCTGTTCGACGGCGCGTGTGGCGGCGATCAGACTCTCTCGCCGACGTTGAACCTCCTGATTGGCTTCGACCGCATCGAGTGGCGCGGCTGCCCCGGCTTTGGCCCGTTGCTCGACCTGCTTAAAGCGATCTTCCGCAACCTTCAGGGCACGTTTCTGCACGTCGGCCATCTTGACTGCGGCCGTCCAATCCCAATATTCGCTGGCGGCGGCAAAAAACAAATCCTGCCGGGTCTGGGCGATTTGATTGTCGGCTTTCGGATCGGCCAGATTGGATCGCTCCAATTCGGCGTTTTCCGGATTGGTGATGAGCCCTCGCAGCAATGGAATGAATCCACCCAGCAACACCTGATTGTTTCCATTATTAAATGCGAGGTCGGGAATCTTGGCAGGCCCGTTGATCACTTCACGAATGCCTGCGCTCCCGCGAAACCCCCAGGGGTGGCGAGCTTCAATCAGCGTGTCGTTGAATCCGACGGTTTTTGTATCTTGCGGACCGCTGGACGGAATAAATCGTTCCATCTCGGTGTCGTTGATCAGTGTCGGTTCGAATGCGCCAAGCGCGCGGAGCATTTTCCCTTTCGCCACGATCTTTTCCGTGCCGGCCCCCTTTAACAGGGGGTGGGCGCGATCCACCCACGCGAGGACTTCATCCAACGTCAATGGAATGGGCGGAAGCGGTTTGGCAGAGATGACCTCCGACGCCTCCGCGCGCGGTGCGGCGGCGATGATGACCAAGAAGCCGACAACGACGAGGAGTTTGGCGGACCAGGACATACGTTCTCCTTTGTTCAGCGAGACCGGGCGAGAGGGAACCAACGGCGGGACATCAGTCGGAGGCGCAGCCTTGACGGCGAAGGACTCTGGCTGATGCACGCAGCTACTTCGCACCTCTACCGGCTTTGGGCAAGAGTGTGTCGAGGAGGGAGGGCGGGCCTTCCTGATAATCCGGCGGGAAGAGATTGAACCTCCGCCACAGTTCATACCAGAGCGGCACCCGATTGAGAATGACCCAGCCCATGACCTTCGTGCCCTGACGGACATGGGTCTGCTCAGGCCAGGGCTTATCCTCGGGATCGGGCACGACCCAGAAGCGGTAGTTTCCCTTGCCGTCATCGACTTGATCGATCACCTTAATCACGCCGGTGAACGTTCCGTACATGGCGTCCGGCCATGCGGGGAGAGGGATGGCCGGAATGCCGTAGAACAGCAGTTTCACCTTCCGTCCGACGTTGAGCAGCGGCGCGTCGATACCGTCGGCTTTCATCTCGATCGCTTTATCGGTGCTGGTCGGTGAAATGCGGAGCAGCTTATCACCGGGCTTCACGGTTTCCCCGACGCCGACTTGCGCCATGCGCACGACCGTCCCATCGATCGGAGCTAAAATACGTCCGGCTCCTCGCCGTTGGGTCGCATTCGACAGGCGAAGCTCGACATTGGCGACCTGATCGGCGGCGCGTGCCGCATCCGCAATGGCGCCGGCGCGGCTGGCCTCGGCATCGAGGAGTCGTTGCAGCACGTCGGCATTGATTTGATCGCGGCCGTAGCTCAGAGCCTTCATCGACTGTTGAGTTTCTTTCAGCATGGCTTCGGCGCCCTGCAATTCCGCTTGGCTGGAAATGGCGGCTTGTATCGCCAGTTCCAATTCGCGTTGTGATGCCAAGCCTCGAGCCGCCAACTCCTGGTTCCGGCTAACATTCAACTCGGCGGTATCCATGGCGATTTTAGCGCCCACGATGCGCTGTTCCGCAGCACGCACCTTATTGCTCGACTCCATCACGCGAGCCTCCGCCGATGGACCGGCCGCTTTGACCAAATTCTGCATGCTCTTAATGCGCTCGGTGAGCTGATCGGCGCGTTCCAGGGCCGATGTTCGGCTTTGCTCGAGCGCGACCTTTTGTTTTTCCAAGAGAGAGAGCAGATCGGGGGACATGAAATTCGGATCGACGTCATCCATCTCCAGAATGAGCTCGCCTTGTTTCACGCGCACGCCTTCAAAGATGTGCCATTTTTTCAGTCGCCCGGTGATCTGGGCTTCAATATCCTGAGGGCGTTCGTAGGGGGAATAGGCCGAGAGTTGACCGGTGGAGGTGATGGTTTGTGTCCACGGCACAAACGCGATCACGAGCGCAAAGAGCAGCAGCAATTTGATGGCTAAGCGGGCCGAAAAGCGAAGCCGCTCCGGAATTTGAACGGCTTCCCATGACTCCAGCCGCTGCGATGTAGCAAGGTGGTCAACTTGAATATCTTCCAGGCCGGTCGGTTGATCGACAAGCGCACGTAGTTTGCTTCGTAGCGTCGGAAGACCGGCCATGATTGCCTCGCTAGAAGCCATTATATGGAGTTCGCCTCTTTTGGTCAATTTTGTGCGCGTTCGGCAGCTTTGAGCTTGACCGCAGCTAAGGGAGAAGACTAAGGTGAGGTCCGGATTTTTGGTGACGACATGTCAAGCCAACGAAGCAAAGAAGGAGTCTCTCAGACTGAGGATGGCATAGGCGCGCATCCGTTGGTGGGCGTGGTAGGAGGGAGTCGGACTGATTTTCCGATTCTTGAAAAAGCCGTCGAGATGCTAAAGACGCTCGGCGTTCCGACGGAATTGTTAGTGGTCTCGGCTCATCGGACTCCCGATCGATTGTTTGCCTACGCGGAGCAGGCGGCTGAACGTGGGATCGAGGTGATTGTCGCAGGGGCGGGCGGCGCGGCGCATTTGCCGGGCATGTTGGCAGCCAAAACCCATCTTCCTGTTATCGGCGTGCCGATTCCGACTGAAAACCTTCGCGGGCTCGACTCCTTGCTGTCTATCGTGCAAATGCCGAAAGGCATTCCCGTCGCCACGGTCGCAATCGGGGGCGGAGAAAACGCAGGTCTCCTGGCCGCGCAAATCTTGGCGGGCAAATATCCCGCTATTCGACAACGCCTCATCGATTTTCGTGCGAAGCAAACGCAAGCCGCCGTCGCTTCTTCTCCTGAATGTTCACCATCCAGCACCTCGCGATAACATGACGGGCCCGATCTTGCCGGGAGCAACGCTTGGGGTTCTCGGAGGAGGACAGTTGGGCGCGATGTGCACGATGGCGGCACGGCGTCTCGGTTATCGCGTTGCCGTATGGGATCCGGATCCCGACGCGCCGGCGCATACCCTCGCGAATCTGTCATTCAAGGGACCATTTGCAGATCACGTCCTGCTCAAGCAATTCGAGCGCGAGGTCAGCGCGGTCACGTACGAGTGGGAAAATATCCCGACTGCCGTGACGGAGGTCTTGGAGAAATCGCTCCCTGTTCGTCCAGGTAGTGCCGTCTTGGGCGTGTTGCAACACCGACTCAATCAAAAATCCTTTCTTGCCGAGCGAGGATTTCAGGTCGCCTCATTCCGATCGATCGCTCATCCGGACGCATTGACACAAGCCGCAGCGGAAATCGGATTTCCCTGTCTTTGCAAGACGGCCACCTCCGGCTACGACGGAAAAGGGCAATGGCGATTATCTTCTGCAGAGGAAGCGATAGCCTTGCAACATGAGCTGAGCCGGACCGCATCTCCATCCAGCCAATGGATTGTCGAGCAGTTTGTCGAGTTTGCCAATGAACTCTCGGTGCTGGTGGTGCGAGGAGTCGATGGTGAGCGGTGCGTCTATCCCGTGGTTGAAAACATTCATGAGGCCGGAATTTTGCGAATGACCTTTGTGCCTGCAGACATTCCCGCCGACATGGCAAGGCAGGCGCAAGAAACCGCGGCTGCGGCGATCGATGCCTTGAACGGAGTCGGTGTATTCTGCGTCGAGCTATTTCAAAAGCGTGATGGTTCGTTGTGCATCAATGAGATTGCGCCGCGCCCCCACAATTCGGGGCACTACACGCTCGATGCCTGCACGGTGTCGCAATTTGAGCAACAGGTACGGGCGCTCTGTGGGCTGCCGCTGGGCGAAGTCCGAATGTTATCCCCTGCGGCCATGGTGAATGTCATCGGCGAAGACATGAGGCGTGTCCTAAAGGAAGAAGCTCTCATGATACTTCTGAAGGCACCGGGGGCCAAGCTCCATGTCTACGGGAAACGATCAATCCGCGCGGGACGAAAGATGGGGCACGTGACTTTTTTGGCTGGTCATCTTGAGAAGGCTAGGAACGCCGCAGTCCAATTCGGACGACTTCTGCGCGCCTCTGATGAGTCACAGGTCGCCACGACCTTAAAAAAATAATCCTGTGCCGCTATGCTGCATCGATCTCTCATCACAACTCTTTCCAGCCCCGCCTGTGTGGTGACGAAAAGAATGGAACATCGGCGCGTTTAAACAGTCCGATCAGCCCCATGCCCGCGACGAATCCTCCGACATGCGCGAAAAATGCGACGCCTCCGCCCTCTCGCCCTAGACTCATGCCGCCGCTCAATATTTGAAGGACGAACCAAAGCCCGAGCACGACGGCTGCCGGAACATACATCGTTCGCGTGAAGAATCCGAGCGGGATCAGCACCAGGACTTGCGCTCGCGGAAAGAGTAATAGGTAGGCGCCCAGCACACCGGAGATCGCGCCGCTTGCGCCGACCATAGGCACGGTAGACGAAGGGTCTGTCAGTGCATGGCTAAGGACGGCGAGAATTCCGCACGCCAGGTAGAACAGGACGAACCGGATGTGTCCCATCACGTCTTCGATATTGTTGCCGAAGATCCACAGGTACAGCATATTCCCGATCAAGTGCATCCAACTACCATGCAGGAACATGCTCGTGATCAAGGCGACGAATGGAGAGGCGCCATGGATTTCAGGGGGCAGCGCCGCATGCCCCAACACCGTGGCAGGGATGGCTCCGAACCGGTAGACGAACAGTTCGCCGGGTTGCGGTGGCAAGAAAGCTTGATAGATATAGACCAGCGTGCAGAGGACAATGAACGTCGTCGTGACTATGGGAGTGATGTCGGCGGGGTTGTCGTCACGAAGCGGAATCATGGTTCAAGGACAGTCAACGGACTGTGGGCATCCGGGAGTGTTAGTCGGAACGACGTCCGGCTCGTTGTTTTGCGGTGTCGGGCAATGCGGGGAGCGGATCGAATGGCGACCGGGCATGCGCGCCGAGTGCCACTGAAAATCCGGCGGCGTGCGTATGTCCTCCGCCACCATACTGTGTGGCGATCGCCGCGACATCGGCGCCGTCATCGCGGGAACGAAGACTGTAGTATCGCCGTCCATCGCGATCGTGCCACATGACGCAAAACGGATGGTGCGCCGAGAGCCGCTCGCCGATTTGACTCGTCAAGACCGTACTGTTCACAACCGGAACGATCGCCCCCTCAAAGGGCAGCAGCACCGCAGATGCCGCAATCTTGCCCACGAGCTCTGTTTCGTAGCGCAGAATGGCCCGCCCTTCCGCCTCCAACGCGTCTTGCCGCAACGTATCCCAAATGTGGAAGTCATAGGGATACGAAGCCAGGGCCGCGTTAATTTCTCGGCTGCAGGGCAGCGCCCAATTCCACAAATCTTTGTCCTGCACATACTGAAGCAACCAGGGAGCAGGTTGTTGATGCGCCCATTCCCACGCCAATACGGCCCCTGACTTTTTGAGATCGAAATAGGCGAAGGGGAGACCTGCCAACGCGTCTTGCGCCGTGATGTGGTGATCCAATACTTGTAGACTTGCCGCTTGCTGCGCCATGGTTTCCAGCGCCGGGCGCGAGTAGCTGAAGTCGACCATGACGATGTGCCGCCCCGCCAAGTTGGTCGGGGGCGGAAACCCATGTTTGACGGGTTGATATTCGGCCTTCGGATATTTTTTCCATAAAGCCCACGCCGCTCCGAATCCGTCCGAGCAGTCGGCATGATACAGCACGACATCAGGAGGCGCGTGGTCGGCTTGGTTGGATGACGAAAAAGACCGGTCCATAGAGGGTCAGCTTAACACGGTCGGGCTGATGACGGTATCGCTAAATTGAGGTTCAGAGTCCCGCCGGCGTTGGAATGGCGCTCACCGGAGCTTCGACGGCGGATTGAGGAAACGCATTAATACGGTCGATGAGTTGCCGCAAGCGGCCGGCGCTCCGGCGGTTGTAGTGAAAGACGAGGCGGGGCAGATCTTTCAAGGCCGCTTCGTCAAGCTCCTCGGGAAACGCACCGCGCAGAGTAAATGTCCCACCCGAGAGCATATCGCAAAATTCCGATTCAAGCGTCGCGACCTGCTGATCGGTTAAAGCATGGCGCAGGCGAAGGACCAGATGGTGATGGACAAAGCGGCTGGAGTGATAGGTGCGATAGAAGCTTTCAATCTCTTCGACGGCCGCGTCCTCGGAGTCGAATATTTTAAAGAGGCTGAGATCTTCCGGATTGATGAGCCCTTGCGACAGTAGTTCGTCGGTGAGAAAGGCATACCACCGATTCCAATAGTCGCACCCTTTGGCTTGAAGGCACACGATAGGTTGCGGATGGCTCTTACCTGTTTGGAGCAGCGTGAGCACTTCAAAGCATTCGTCCTGCGTGCCGAATCCGCCTGGAAAGAGCGCCGTCGCATGCGACTCTTTGAGGAACATGAGCTTGCGGGTGAAAAAGTATTTGAACACCATTAACTTCGGATCATCCGCAATCGTGACATTGGCGCCTTGCTCGAACGGCAACATGATATTGAGGCCGAAGCTGTTGGCCCGGCCCGCTCCTTCTTGGGCCGCTCCCATAATGCCATCCCCGCCGCCGGTGATGACCATAAACCCATGCTTCACCAGCCGACGACCAAAGGCGCGCGCGAGATCGTAATTCGGATCGTCAGGGGAGGTGCGGGCGGAGCCAAAGAAACTCACTTTTTGGCGGTCGCGATACGAATAGAACGTCTTGAAGGCGTAGCGGAGTTCTCTGAGCGTTCGATTGAGAATCTTCAGATCGAGCGTGTCCAAGGCCGTGTCGCTCATTCGTAAGAGCGTGACCAGCATTTCCTTCCGCAGCGTTTTACGGAGGTCGCCGTTGGCGTGGTCTAGCAGATGCGTGACCTGTTTGAGAATGTCTTCGTTGGTTAACCCAAGGCGCGCCGCTGAATCAAATTCTTTCATGGTGTCTCCTGGTGCAAACTAATCTTATCAGCCCATCGGCATCGGGTCAAAAGAACGTCGGACTTGTCAAAACGTGAGAACCATCAGTAGACTGTGCTGATCGATTGGAATGGCAGGATGTCGACTATAGCACAGGAATTTTTCAGCCGGCTCGCGCGAATACCAACACATGGATTGGGATTGTCGGTTGATGTGTACTCGCCCAATCTCTTTGATCTCTTGGACGCGTTGCGCGCGCACCATGTACCGTACGGCTATTTGGAAATTTTTAAAGCCTCGCCATCTGCCTTGGCCGAGGTACGTCGCCGAGTGCCGCAAGTTCCCTTGGCCTACCATGCCGAAGGCCTATGGCTTACTCAACCCGATTGGAGGTCCCGCAACATCACCCAGGACGAAATCGCCGAGGTTGCATCTCACCTGGCGACGTTGGGCTGTTACTGGATTAACCACGAATGCGCGAGCAAGCAGATGGCTGGGGTGTCGTTCGGGACATATTTGCCGCCGTTGTTCACGGCGGCAAGCGCGGTGGTGACGGCAACCCATGCGGTGCACTTGCAGCAGACATTAGATGAGTCGAAACAGTTTGCGGGTCGTCATGAGCCGCTGGTCTTGTTGGAGATTCCTCCGCTCACATACTTCGCGTTCGGGGATCTACCCGTGACGGAATTTTTTCAGCAGATCGCCGACTGCGCACCCTGTGGGTTTGTGTTCGATCTCGGTCATGTCTGGACCTATTATCGCTATTCGCCTGAGTGGCGCGATCGATCCGTCGCCGATTTTCTTGCGGACTTTTTGAATGCGTTTCCGCTCGACCGTGTCGTCGAGATTCATATCGCGGGGTTGGCGCTTCACGAGTGTGACATAGAGCAGTCCGGCGAAAGCTTGAACCATTCTGAACCGCTACGTTGGCTCGATGCACATCATGCCCCAATCCCCGACGTGCTATGGGACATGCTCGATCAGGTATTGTCACATCCCCGGCTGCGTTCATTGAAAGGGGTCGCCCTGGAAGTCGATACGAAAACGATTTCGCAAATCATCCACGAGCTGTCCTACGCGCAAGCTCGTTTCGGCGATCGTTTGAACACGCTCTTCGACGACCATGCGGCGGCATCGATCTCTGAACGCGCTGAACCCTATGCCGCTTTTCGCACACGCTCGCCGGATGTATCCGAAGAATCCCTCGATGACTTGCGGTCTGCATATGACCGCTATGCGCGAGTCGCCAGTGGGCGAATCGCGCAATCGGAAGCAACCCTGCCGTCGCTTTGGATGGAACCAGGCAATCTGGGTTTGTATCGGCGCGTGTATCTGCCGCATGAGATTTTGACCTGGGGCGGGGATGTGCGCCAGATGTTTCCCGTCACGTGTCGCCGATTGGTCGATCGTGGCATCGATGTATCGATGTTCGTCGATTTCTGGTTTCAGCAGCCCTGCGTCTTGGACGAATCGTATGATTTTTTCAGATTGAAGCTGGATCGATTTCCTGAATTTGTGCGCGATGTCTTGCCGGAGGCCGCCGACACCGCCGCGGGTGAAGCCGAGGAGCTTCGAAATGCCTATGCCACGGCATGCGACACCGCGGTGATCTCGTGATGTATCCCGACATCGTCAATCCATTGAGAGTACGCCTGTGAGCTTTTGGCAAAGCCTCCCTCACCCCATCATCGGCTTGGCGCCGATGGACGGTGTCACCGATGCGCCCTTTCGGTACATCGTCGCACAACAGGGACGGGCAGACATCAGCTTCACTGAGTTCACCAATGTAGGCGATATCTGCCGCGGCCCGGAGCGCATGTTGTCATCACTCATCTACGATGAATGCGAACGTCCGGCCGTCGCGCAATTGTACGGAAAAGACCCCGATCTCTTTTATCAGGCCGCACAGATCGTGTGCGAACTTGGGTTCGACGGTTTGGATATCAACATGGGCTGCCCGTCAAAGAATGTGGCGTCATCGGGGGCCGGGGCGGGGTTGATCCGAACGCCTGATCTGGCGCACGCCATTCTTCATGCTGCGCGTCAAGGCGTCACCGACTGGGCGCAGGGTCGAACGCTCTCCGACGCGGGACTGAAGGACGCACGTGTCGAAGCGATTCATGCCATGAACGTGAAGAGGATCGGCATGTCGAACGTCCCGCGCCGCCTCCTTCCGGTTTCCGTCAAAACAAGATTGGGGTATGACTCGGTCATCGTTGAACGATGGATTAGTCACCTGTTCGATGCCCGGCCCGCGGCTATTACCATTCACGGACGGACACTGGAACAAATGTATCGTGGGGAGGCTGATTGGAGCGCCATCGCGAGAGCCGTCACCCTCGCTCATGGAACGGGCGTCCTGTTGCTCGGAAACGGCGACCTTCAATCGATGCAGGATGTGGTTCGCCGTGTGAGAGATACAGGGGTGGACGGCGTGCTGGTGGGCCGAGGCGCCTTAGGCAGTCCTTGGTTCTTCCGAGACAAGGATGCCGCGAGGGCCTGTCTTCACATGCAGAACGGACATGAACACGTCGCACTGTCCACGTCGATCGAGATGGAGCGCGCGCAGCGCTTTCGTGTCATGCTGGCGCATGCCCGGCAATTTGAGTTGACGTTGGGCATCCATCGGTTTTCACGGATCCGCAAACATTTGGGGTGGTATTGCAAAGGCTTCCCTCACGCCGCCGCGCTCCGAGCCAGTATGGTGCGGGCCTCGTCGGTGTTCGATATAGAGCGCATACTCGAAGCCCATGCGTCCGCTCAGTCACCATCTGCTCATTCGGCCCTCGCCCCGTCCGACGCGGCAGTTTCCCCTGTCTCATGCGCGTGATTTTGGCGTCCACCTCTCCACGCCGCCGGGAATTGCTCGCCCTATTGAACATTGCCTTCGAGCTTGCCGATCCTCCCTACGTCGAACAGCCCTCACCGAATGTATCGCCTGTCGATCAAGTGAAGATGTTTGCAGAAGGCAAAGCCCAATCGTGTCGGGACCGTTACCGAGACAGTCTGATAATCGGATGCGATACGCTGATCGCGCTTGATGCAGACCTCTTAGGAAAACCCAAAGATCGGAACGACGCGGTGACTATGGTGCAGCAGATGAGCGGACGGCAGCATCTGATTCATACCGGTGTGGCCGTACTTTCCACAGCCACGCAACAGATTCACTCCGCCGTAGAGACGGTCCATGTCTTTTTTAAGCCGCTCACGCCAGCGGATGTTCAGACCTATGTTACAACGGCGGAGGGTCTCGGAAAGGCCGGGGCCTATGCGATTCAAGGGCGTGGAGCAGATTTGATCGAGGGCATCAAGGGCGACTATACGGCGGCAGTGGGACTTCCGCTACGATTGCTGGCTCGCCTCCTTGCCGATCAGGGAGTCGTCATTCCGGTCGATCTTGATATGCTCTATGATCGAAAGCCTTATCCCAACTGGGACCGATTTCCGTCATTGCGGCGGCCCTTGAATCAATTGCATTGAGATAACGCATTTCTTACAATGGGCCACTTTTATCGTCTTCATCCTCAAGGAGGCCGTATGCAGTCGAAGGTGATTCAATTACTGATCATTGGTGGAACGCTGGTGTCTTGGACGGCGGTAGCGCAGGCCATCGACGTCAAGTTAACCATGGACGAAGCGAAAAAGGCCCTCGCCGCCGGCCGGGAACCCATGGACGCTGCGAACAATCCTGACGACGTGAAGAAAGTATTGCTACAAGCTGCTACCGTGACCCGAGTCGGCGCGGACCCTGAAAAGGAGCCATGCGGGGCCAATGCGGTGTTGCGCACCAAGCGATATTGGCTTGAATCATTCGGCCGCCAGGAGTCGACGGAATCGAAGAAGCAGAAGCATGAGGTCCGTATGCCCGACGAAAAAATCCAAAAGATTCTGGACATGCCGAACCTGGAAATGTCGGTCCAACTCTGCGGCGACGACGAATACTTTGCAGAAGGTGTCCAAGTGGCGCTTCAGCAAGGGAACAAAACCATTAAGCCGGTCGATATCAGCCCGGCCGATAAAGGCCGCAAGAATGAAGGCCAAGAGCCTGCCTATCGCTCCCGCTTCACCGCCCGATTTGCCTACGACAGCTTCGACCCTACCGCCAAGACAAAAGTGCAGGTGTATTTCCAGGATGGCAAGATGCTCGACTTCGACGCGGATTTGTCGAAGGTGAAGTGAGGGGCTTTGCATGACGCTGTCCGATAAAATAGGGATGAGCAGGTTGATCTCTCGCTCAAACGCTCTGTATTTTCTTAACGAAAGTGCCCATGCTCATTGTCCTTCTAGGAAACCGAAATACCAAGATCGGAAGGGGGGGTAGTGCTGTGGAATTTATGTAGCTGGATCACAAGATTTATGGCAACCTGAGTAGGCCATCCTGCGGGAATACTCTGTAGTTGCTCAACAGTAGGTATTGGTCTAGCGTCGGCTGGCAGGTCATCTTTTTCTGGTCGGCTTGCCACGCCATGAACGAGGCCGTCCCTATACCGAACGAGTAGTTGAAATTCCTGCCATGCTGGCTTGTCCAGAGGCATGCTTGCACTGATCTTTTTGGCCTCACTTAGCTTTTTCATGACAGTCTTCCATCTTTCAGTAATGCCCAATCTTATTGGTTGGCCTTTTACGTTTCTATGATCGAAATATTGTTCGATCTCAGGGTAATTTCGACATAAGACATCATCTCTGACCCATTCGAAGAGATAGCTTTCGATAAAGCACACAGCGAAGACTATTTCTCTCCGTCGCGAGTCAATGTCTTCTAAAAGCATTGTCTCACTTCGAGCGTCCCGAAGCCAATCAGGAGCAAAACGGGTGACCTTGACGATTTGGAGCTTCTCGAAGGCCTGTACATGGTCAATGGCCTGAGGCCTTAAAGGGGGCGGACTATCCTCTGCCATTGTCATGCATTTTCCTCACGCTGATTAAGTAAATTGTCAGAGTACCATCCAAGAGCCATCAGAAGCTTCTATGCACTCGTATTCGTCACATCAGCCCACCGACTCATCGACGGTCTGTTCCGCTAGTCGCAAGGTATAGAGGTACTGATACAGCCCCTTCGCCGCCATGAGCGAGGCATGATCACCTTGCTCGACGATACGACCTTTGTTGAAGACGAGAATGCGGTTGGCACGTTGAACGGTGCTCAGCCGATGCGCGACGACAAAAGTCGTTTTGCCGACCATCAATCGCTCCACCGCTTCCTGCACTAATCGTTCGGATTCCGTATCGAGCGCGGATGTCGCTTCGTCCAGTATCAAGATCCTCGGATTTTTCAAAACGGCTCGCGCAATGGCCAGCCGTTGGCGTTGGCCCCCCGAGAGATTGACGCCTTTTTCACCTACGATCGTCGCGTACGAATCGGGCAGCGCGCTGATGAAGTCATGCGCATTGGCGGCGCGCGCGGCGTCCCTCACTTCGTCCTCGGTGGCGTCTTCCCGTCCGTATCGGATGTTGTCGAAAATCGTGCCTCCAAAGAGAATCGTTTCTTGAGGGACTAGCGCGATCTGCCGGTAGAGGGTATCGAGCCGAACGCCGCGAAGGTCATATCCATCGATGGCGATCGAGCCCGAGCTTGGATCGTAAAATCGGTGCAGGAGATTGACCAATGTCGTTTTACCGGAGCCGGTCGGTCCCACAAACGCGATCACTTCTCCCGGCTTGGTGTCAAAGGAGATGTCGATGAGCACCGGCTGTCGCGCGTCGTATGCAAATGAGACTCTCTCTACAGTCACGTGACCGATGATGGAGGGCATGTCGACGGCGTCGGGCCGATCCCGCACATCGGGCGCCGTGTCGAGAATGTCGAAGACTCTGCGCATGGCGCCCTGGGCTTCCTTGATCTGTGCAAATACGCGCGCGGCTGAGCCGAATGGCCCGATCAGAATGCCGGCGAATAAGACAAATGCGAATAATTCTCCCGGCGAGACCGATCCGTCGATCACCTGTGTGCCGCCGTACCACAGCACCGCCGACGCGGCGGCGAAGGTCAACAACGTGATGGTGGGAATGAAGATCGCCATCACGCGCGCGCGTCTCAGGGTGAGCTGCAGCATCGTTCGCACTTGGCCGGCGAACCGTTGTTCTTCCCGCCGCGTCTGCACAAACGATTTTACAATTCTGATTCCGGAGACGACTTCTTCAATTAGCGTGGTCGCCGCGGCGGTTTGATCTTGAATGGTGGTCGACAGAGCTTTGAGCCGTTTGCCGAAAAAGCGCGCGACGAGAACGAGGGCCGGCAAGAGGAGCAGGATCAAGAGGCACAATCGCCAGCTCATGATCAGCAGAAAGGCTATGCCCCCGATCAGCGTCACGAGCTGTTTGGTGGAATCGATGGGCATCTCCGTCAGCGTCGATTGAATCACGCTCACATCGTTCATGACGCGCGAGAGGATTTCGCCTGTTCGGCGTGCGGCAAAGAAGCGCAACGAGAGTCGTTGGAGATGCGCGAAGACGTGCGTCCGAAAGTCGGCCATAATATGTTGCGAGACCCATGCCGTCACATAACTCTGTCCGACGGAGAGCAGGCCTTGCGCAATCACCAGACCTAAAAAAACGCCGATCGACCTCGCCATTCCTATAGAGTCTCGCTGGACCGTGATCTGATCCCATAGCAGTCCGGCCAGCCGAATCAGGGCGAGATTCAGCACGGCGACGCCGACCACCAGGCTACACGCCAGGATCATCTTGGGAAGGTAGGTTCGGATAAACGGGTAGAAGCGTGAATAATAAGACATCAGGGGACCAATTCGAGGCGCACGTTAAGCACGCCGACTCTCAGATTCCGAACAATGCGCTGGTGGGAAGGGTGCAGGGATGGGGGAACAGTCTATAACTGCGTGATCGATTCGATGAGATGCTTGTTGATCGCAACAAACGATGTCCGGTCTTTGTCGTTGATCACGACATCCGTCAGGCTGATGAACATGCGCTGTTCCTCATTAATGGCGTCGGAGACGCGATTGCGCATGGGAGGCACCAAAAAGTCGCCCGCATAGGAGCCGTTGACCGTTCTGACTTGGATACGGACTTTTTTCCCCTCGGCCACGTCGACCTCCTCTATGGTTGACTGCGCTTAGCTTCTGCGTCGCAAGAATTTCTGACGTCTGCGCAGCTTTTTGTGTTTGTGCTTGCGCATTTTCTTGCGGCGCTTCTTTAAGACACTCGACATGCGGGCTCCTGGACGATGGCCAAATAATGTACGCGAGCAGAAAGGAATTCATCTGCCTTTCGCTCTCCAAACCGTGCACTGGTACCATATGTTAAACGACGCTGTCAAGGCAATGACTTCGCAGCAGGGCTCTTTTGAAGGCCATGTACAGGCTCACGGCCATTGCTTGACGATGCGCGCACGCAGTTCCTATACTGCGCCATGCCGTGCCGTCTCTTCGCAAAAGTGGTCTTCGTGGCGTGCCTGCTTTCGGCGGCTGGACTCAACGCCGGCTGTGGTGCGAAGGCTCCGCAATATCCGGAAGAACACGCGCGGTACGTACGGCTTGATCTTGCCGTCGAGGCGTTGCGAGATGCCTATACTCATAAGAACCTCTCTGCAATGGAAGCATTGATATTGCCGAGCGAGGGGCTCGATCGGATGATCTCGGATGTCGCGAAAGACTTTGAGCAGTATGCCGATATTACTTTAGATTTCTCGATCGAGCGGGTACTCATCGAGGGCGATCAGATCGACGTCTTTCTCCATTGGCAGGGCCAGTGGAAGCGAAACACGGCCGAATTCGGCGTGCGCGACCGGGGCCACGGGCTGCTCCGATGGTCCGGGACATACTCTCCCCTGTTAAGTGGGGTGGGGGGAGACCTGCCGTTCGGCATGGCCGTTCGTCATACCGTCCCGCGAACCCAGCCAAGTACGTGAACCTCATCGGTTATCTTCTTCTAGCATTCGTTCGCTCTCGACATAGCGACTCACACAACACCCCTCATTTCTATGGCGAGACCTAATCATCCTCCACAACCTGACTTTCTCGTGATCGGAAGCGGGGTGGCCGGCTTGCGCGCCGCCATTGAACTTGGCCGGCACGGCCACGTGATCATGTTGACAAAAGGCCACCCGCTCGAAAGCAATTCGATTTATGCGCAAGGCGGTGTGGCGGTCGCCCTCAGTGAAGAAGACGATGTCGCGATTCATTTGACTGACACCTTAAAAGCCGGTCACGGTCTCTGCCGAAAAGAGGCGGTGCGGGTGTTGGTAGAGGAAGGGCCGGATCGGATTCAAGAACTCATCGGGTGGGGTGCCCAGTTCGACAAGATCGGCGGTCAATATGCCTTTGCCCGAGAAGCGGCTCACAGCCGAAGCCGCATTCTTCGCGCAAGGGGAGATGCGACCGGCAACGAGATGGTGCGCGTATTGATGGCGCAGGCTCGCCGCCAAAAAACGATTCAATGGCTGGGCCATCATTTTACGGTGGACCTGGTTGTAGTGAACGGGGTGTGCCGAGGCGCGCTCGTACTGGACGAAATCGGCGGCAAACGGTCGGTGTTGCCCGCGCGCGCGGTGGTGTTGACGACCGGGGGATCCGGTCAAGTCTATGCTCGAACGACAAACCCTCCGAATGCAACGGGAGACGGTATGGCGATGGCCTATCGGGCCGGAGCCCTATTGGAAGACATGGAATTCGTCCAGTTTCATCCTACGGCACTCTACCTTCCGTCGAGTCCCCCGTTCCTTCTCTCCGAAGCCATTCGAGGAGAAGGCGGTCGCCTTCGCAATGTCAAAGGCGAATTGTTCATGGGACGGTACCATTCTGCTGCGGAGTTGGCGCCCCGAGACATTGTCGCCCGTGCGATTTGGTCGGAAATGGCCGCCACCCGATCCCGTCACGTGTATTTGGATGCGACGCACCTGAGTGCGACGTTCATCAAGCAGCGGTTTCCGACGATCTATTCGACGTGCCTGCGTTACGATATCGACATGACAGAAGAATGGATTCCCGTCTCGCCCAGCGCGCATTACCAGATGGGAGGTGTCCATACCGATACGGACGGCGCGTCGAGCCTGCAGGGCTTGTTTGCGGCCGGAGAAGTCGCTTGCAGTGGAGTGCATGGCGCCAACCGGCTGGCCAGTAATTCTCTTTTGGAAGGCCTTGTCTTCGGTCAACGAGCCGCTCAGGCGGCGGCTCTGTTTGCGGCCCATCACAGGGCTCATGTCTCGCTCCCTTCCGTCCAGGATCTTGACGGCGGTCCATCGGGTCAACTCGACGACGCGGAAAAACTTCGCAGCTCGCTGCGTCGAGTGATGTGGGGCAAAGTCGGGTTGATCCGTACAGGCGATTCGCTGGTGCGGGCGATTGCCCAGCTTTCGCGTTGGGAGCGGCTGGCGTCACGCCCATTCAGAATGCGTCGAGATCTCGAGGTAAAGAATTTAGTTCAGGTTGCACGATGCATTGCGGAAGCGGCTCTGTGGAGAGAAAACAGCGTGGGCGCACACTACCGGGCCGATTATCCCGATGTTGGAGATCGGGGATGGAAACAGCACAGTCGATCGATAAGGATTATGGATTCTGAAAACTTGAAAGCGCCACCGGACGCGGCCACGTCGGAGCGGCAAATGCGCGGATCGAAGAAGGCTGGGCAATCCGGCGCTCGTCGTACAGTCGGTAGAAGCGGAGCACTTTCTTGACGTAGCGCCGTGTTTCGTGAAACGGCGGAAGCGTGTTGTAGTGTTCCACTCGCGTTGCCCCGGCGTTATAGGCCGCCAGCGCGAGCGGCAAGTTACCGTGAAAGCGGTCCAGCAAATAGCGAAGGTATCTGGCTCCGCCTGCAATATTCTCTTCGGGATTGAACGGATCGTGCACATCCCATCGCACGGCCGTGTCGGGCATGAGTTGCATCAGGCCGATGGCCCCCGCCCTAGACACCGCATCCGGATCAAAATCGGATTCTGCTTTAATGATGGCGCTGATGAGGGCGGGATCTAATTGATGCTGACGAGAGTGGTGCGCGATCGTTCCTTCGAGCTCGTGAATCGGTACGTGAACGCGTAGACGAAGCGAACCCGGATCGATTTTCGTAAAGGCCGCATTGGTCGGCACATTTGTAAACGAGATGACGCCGTTTCGATCGACACGTCGATAGACGTCCGCCTTTTCGGCAGCGTCGAGATCGTCGGTCAAAAACGAAGCTATTACGAGGATGGTGATGAGGGGCAGCATGCGACAAGGCATGCTACAAACCATACCAGTGGGTGGCTAACCTGTCAAAAAATGAGGCAAAACAGACCGTTACTCGAGAAAACGAGGAAGATTCAGACGAAAGAGCTCCTGTAAACGTCGCGTGATGGGACCCGGTATTTCCTGCCCGATTCGTTGAGTATCGATACGACGAACCGGCATGATTTCCATCGTCGTGTTGGTGAGAAAGATTTCATCGGCATGTTGGAGCATCTCCGGCGTGTAACACCCTTCATCGATCGGCAGCTTGTCCTCCTTCGCCATTAACAAGACGATCTCCCGCGTAATACCGTCTAAAATGCCGCACTCGACGGAGGGTGTGCAGAGACATTGATCTTTGGCAAATAAAATGTTGCTCGTCGTGCATTCCGTCACGTGCCCCTGGTGATTGAGCATCACACCATCGAAGGCGCCTTGCTGCGCGGCTTCCTGCTTGGCCAAAATATTATTGAGAAAATTGAGCGATTTGATTTGAGGCGGCAGGGCGGATGAAAGATTGCGACGGACGCTGACGACCGTCAGACTCACGCCGTCTTGAAAAAGTTGAGGGGGATAGGATTGTAACGGCAGGCCGATAATAACGACGGTGGGGCGGGGGCAGAGTCGCGGATCCAGTCCGATCGCGCCTTCTCCCCGCGAGATCGTAATGCGGAGGTAGGCATCTGACAGCGCGTTTCGCTCCAGCGTTTCTTGTAAGAGAGCCGGCCAGTCAGATTCAGGAATGGGCATATCCAGCCCAATCAAGCCCGCGGACCGGCGAAGACGAGCGAGATGATGGCGTAGCATAAATATTCGACCCTTGTAAGCGCGCAACGTTTCATAGATTCCGTCGCCATACAAAAACCCATGATCGAAGACAGAGATCCTCGCCTCTTCCTTGCGCACGAACCGGTCATTCACATAGATCCACATCGCGTCGCTCCCAGTGCCTGCAGTACGGCCTCTGCTTTCAACAAGGTTTCTTCGTATTCCCTGCGCGGTTCCGAGTCCGCGACAATGCCCGCACCGACCTGAAGATAGCCGCAACGATCGGTCGTCACCAACGTACGTATGATGATATTCAGGTCCATGTCACCGCTCCAACTGATATATCCCAGGGAGCCGGTGTATGGGCCTCGTCGGACAGGTTCGAGGGTTTCGATAATTTCCATGCAGCGAATTTTCGGTACGCCGGTGATCGTACCGCCCGGGAAGACCGCACGAATAAGGTCAAAGCCGTCCATGCCGTCGCGCAATTCTCCTGTGATATTGGAAACGATGTGGTTCACGTGCGAATAACGTTCAATCGTCATGAGCTCATTTGTCCGGACGGTCCCGTACCGGCAGACACGTCCGAGGTCGTTGCGCTCCAGATCCACCAGCATAAGATGTTCTGCGCGTTCTTTCGTATTCGCCAGAAGTTCCTTTGCCAGCCGATGGTCATCCTCGGCATCGATGCCACGCGGGCGCGTGCCGGCGATCGGTCGGGTATCGGCCTGTCTGCCTGCAAGGCGCACGAGCCGTTCCGGTGAACAACCGACCAGACTAAAATCTTTGAGATTCACCAACGCCGAAAACGGGGACGGATTGACCGCTTTCAGCCGACGATACAGAGTGGTGACGTTCTGATGAAGATTATGGGGAGCTTGCCCGGACTGAACCATAAAGCGATGCGAGAGGTTGGCCTGATAGATATCGCCTGCCCGGATATATTCCTGACAGTGACGGACACGATCCATATAGGCGTCGGGCGATTGACCGGGGCAAATGTCGAGTTGCGCAAGCGCCTCGGCCTGTTCTTTACGGGGATGAGGCGCCGAAATTTTCGCTGCCCATTCCGCCAACCGATCGCATCCTTCGCGATAGAGCTTTTCACGTGGTTCCGAAATGAAGCGTTGGAGTGGCGGCATGAAGATCAAGTGGAGGGTGCGCGCCGGATGATCGAGCGCAGCTATCTGATCGACGAACAGGCATTCCACGTCAGGGAAGGCGAGATCGTCACGCGTCAGGCTGGGAAGCTTTTCAAAGTGACGGGCGATGTCGTAACTCAAACAGACGACTGCCCCGCCGAAAAATGGTGGAAGTCCTTCAGGCTGTGGAATCTGGGAGGTACGGAGTATTTCCGCGAGTGCTGTCCACGGGCTGCCGTGATGACTCGTCGTCCCCTGTCCAGTCCTCAACTCATAGCTGTGATTTTTCCCCGACAGGACCATATATGGGGCGCATCCTATATACGAATGCCGGGCCACCGTTTCCTTTCCCATTCCGCTCTCTAAGAGAAAAGAGGGCGAGCCCTGTACGGCAAGTCGCGTATAGAGCTCATGCGCATCCTCAGTGGGCGTCGGCATCGTGCAGACAAGAGGGACAGGCTGTCGCGAGTGAAGAAACGGAGCCGAAAAAGACGTGCTCATGTCAGGTTTGTACTTCCCATGGCTCGACAGAGGATCATTGTGCAGTCAGCACGTCGTTTTCTTCAAGCCTGCGGGCCATAGTAGATAGCAGCAATGGCATCGCAGCTGACAAGCCTTGCTTCAAATGCTTATTCCTGACGCAAGTGGTTTCTTGGAGGATGAAATGCGGTCGGTGCGACGGAATGCTGATCGTCGATTACTACTCGAGATGAAAGACGATCAGGTCTCTTTGATTATGTGCCTAGCCATGCATGATGGTGAGACGTCACTGCGCCTATGCCGCATGATGGGAGCGCTCAGTCGGGGTTTCTCGACCGGCTCATAGAATTTTCCGATCTATCGCCCGCACATTTCGTCCTGGCCGGATTCATTATGGTAGTACTTCCAGATTCCCATTCGAATCCTTCGCTCATAGCAGGTTCGCCTTGACAATTCCCCTCCGATTTTGATTGAATGACCCGCCATTTTCAGCCTTTCAAGAACGCGTGTAGATTATGCCCTCGACTGATCCGTTGTATGCGGGCTTAGGGCAAGCCGTTCGTGTCGGAACTGAGTTATTGGCTGCCTTGATCGTCGGTGGGGGGCTTGGCTGGGTCGTAGACACCTACCTCTTTGGATCAGGGCCATGGGGCTTGGTGGTAGGATTGCTGCTCGGCGGCGCCGCCGGGGTCCGTAGCGCCTATCGTGCAGCCCAACGGTGGTCCAAGCCTTAAACCACAGCATAGTCAGAAATAAGGACACACGGTGGAAAATCCACTCCATCCATTTGAACTACATAATTACGTCGAGCTGTCGCTCTTCGGCTTCGATATTTCCATCACTAAAGCCGTCTTGCTCATGTGGGTGATAATTGCCCTCGTCGCCGGATTGCTGGTTGCCGCCGGCCGCTCGCGTCGGCTTGTTCCCACCAAGCTGCAAAGTCTCGCGGAGCTGCTGGTAGATTTTATCCGCGGAATGATCCTGGACACGATGGGCCAAGAAGGCTTGAGGTTTTTCCCCTTTATCGCCACCCTCTTTCTGTTCATTCTTTTCAGCAATCTCCTGGGACTGATCCCAGGATCGTACACTGTGACCAGCCAGATCATTGTCACCGCCATCTTCGCAGTGAGCGTCTATGGGTTGAGCCTGATCGTCGGATTTGCTCGACACGGCATAAAGTTTTTCGGCATTCTTGTGCCCCCTGGTACGCCGGGATGGTTATTGCCGCTCATGATGCCCATCGAGTTAATTAGTCAATTGGCTCGGCCCATTTCATTGGCCGTCCGGCTCTTTGCCAACATGACCGCAGGCCACGTCATTTTGGGAGTGCTGTTCGGTCTGGCCATTGCCGGAGGCGCCTTGATCGGGTGGCTGCCGTTTGCCTTTACCATTGCCATGAACGGCCTGGAGGTCGGAATCGCTTTTATTCAAGCCTATATTTTTACGGTGCTGACGTGCGTCTATCTCGGTGACGCGATCTCACTGCATGGACATGGCGATTCTCACGCGCACTGATAAATGAGGGTACAGGGGAAGACTCGAATGGTGCGCTTGACCCAACGTAGTCACAACTCATAATTGGAGGATAGGAAACAATGGATTCTGCAGCTTCAGCGTTATTGGGAATGGGAATGGCGGCGGCCGGTTTTGCCGGTGCGGGTGTGGGCATCGGATACATTTTTGGAAAAATGATCGAAGCGGTGGCGCGTCAACCAGAAGCCGAAGGTCGTGTGGGCAAATACATGTGGATCGGGTTCGCTCTCGTCGAAGCGATTGCGCTGTACGGTCTCGTGATCGCATTCATCATCATGGGGTTACGAAAGTAACTTACAGGCTCATGATATCTACCTCCCCGAGCTTCCAAAGGAAGGACCATGCCACAGTTTGAATCCCACTTTTTCTCGTCGTTGATTTTTTGGGAAATTCTCTCGTTCGGCATTCTGTTGTGGGTGCTGTACAAGTACGCCTTTCCGCCGATTCTCGAAACCTTAGACACGCGCGAACGCAAAATACGGGAAAGCTTGGAGCAGGCTGAGCGTCACCGCGTCGAGGCGGAGCACAGGATGCAGGAGTATGAGGCCAAGCTCAATGCCGCGTCGCGTGAAGCCGAGGCCGTCCTTATTCAAGCGAAGGAACGCGCCCAGCGTCTCTTGGATGAAAATGAGCAGCGGTTGGCGGCGGAAGCGGAACGGGTGAAGGGTGAGGCGACACGCGAGATCGATCAGGAGCGCCGAAAGGCGATTCAAGAGATTCGCAGTCAAGCCACCGACTTAGCGTTGCTTGTGGCTGAGAAAGTCGTGGAGCGGAGTCTGAATGATGCGGATCATCGCCGACTTGCTGATGAGGCAATTGCGGCTGTCGCGAAGGATTATTCTAGTTAAGGGACATTCAGTCCAAGCAACGGAATTTTCAGGCTAGCGCATCTCGCCCTCGCGATTACCGATTTGAGCTTCCTCGCTGATATCCGTCCAGATCTACGACGACGAATCGGAATCCTGCCGCTTTAATTTTCTCAACAATACCCGCCTTGCGGGACTTGTCCTGCAATTTTTCGAGTCCACCTTCGTCTAATTCAAGGCGTGCAATAGTGTCATGATCTCGCACGCGGAATTGCATGAAGCCCTCGCGAAATAGTATGGCTTCGGCCTGTTCAACACGGCTGAGTTTTTCCCTCGTAATCGTCGTGCCGCGTGGAATGCGTGAAGAGAGGCAGGCGGCGGCCGGTTTATCCCAGTTTGAAAGTCCATATTCTTTCGCAAGCGTTCTGATCTCCGACTTCGAAAGGCCCGCTTCCAATAAGGGGCTGAGCACCCCCCGCTCGCGCGCAGCAAAAAGACCGGGTCGATCGTCGCCGAGGTCGTCGACGTTGGTTCCGTCCACCACACTGGCAAGTTGAAGATCAAGCCGCAAACGTCCCAATAGCTGGTAGAGATCCGTCTTGCAATGATAGCAGCGGCTCGCATCGTTCCGGGTGAACTCCTCGATTTGAAGCTGGTCGGTCTCAAGGATAATATGACGAGCCCCGATCTCCGCAGCTAGATTCCGGGAGGCGTCGAGTTCGATACGGGGAAACGTGGGCGAGACCGCGGTGACTCCAATGGCCTGAGGACCCAGGCATTCATGCGCGACTTTGAGAACGAGCGTGCTGTCAATCCCACCCGAAAAAGCGACGATGACCGAGCCGAGATCGCTGAGGCGCGTCCGGAGCGCATGCAGTTTGTCCGAGAGGGCCGCGTGACCGATGGCCGAGGTTGCCATGGTTAAGATTTCACCTTGGCTTTATGCTGATTCGCCACGACGACCAGGGCGTAGCGAGCGGGATTCAAATATTGTTTGGCGACGCGAAGCACATCTTCTTTCGTCACTTGCTCGATCAACTTGGGATAGCGGCTGAAGTAATCGAGCCCAAGGCTATATAATTCGACCAAGGACAGCACTTCGGCCAATTTCGAGGTCGTATCGACGCGCAACGGAAAACTGCCAATCAAATAGGCCTTGGCTTCAGAAAGCTCCTGATCCGTGACCGGGGCCTCACGAATACGATTTAATTCAGTCACGACGCCGGTGATCGCCTGATTGGCCGCTTCATTTCTCGTTTGGAGACTGACAATAAATGGCCCGGGCATGAGGTTGGCTTCAAAATGACTGCCGACATGATAGGCCAGTCCCTGATTGTCGCGGATGGAGTCCATCAAGCGTGACGAAAATCCTCCGGCGCCGAGAATGTAATTCATGACCGTCACAGCGTAATAATCAGGATTGGTCCGGCTGATTCCGACGTGCCCCATCAGAATTGTGGCCTGCGTGAGATCTTTCTCGATCAGTTTTACAATGGGTTTTTCAAGCGGATGCGGGACAGGAAGGGCATGTGACCCGTTCTCTCCCCGCTTCCATGCGCCAAAACGTTTGGCAAGCTGTGTTCGAACTTGATCGGCCGTGATATCTCCTACGATCGTCAGGATCGTCTGGTTGGGAAGGTACTCGCGGGTATAGAACTGAAGGATGTCGGCCCGCTTGATTTTGGGAAGCGTGTCTTCCATGCCGGTGACAGGCCAACGATAAGGATGATTTGAAAAGACGAGTTGCTTGAATGCCTTGGACGCGACCTGTCCGGGATCGTCTTTTTCGCTCTGCATTTCGCCGAGGACCAAACTGCGCACGCGGTCGATTTCCTGTTCTGCAAACGCAGGATGGAGCAGGATGTCCGCGAGCAGTTCGAACCCGAGTTCCGTATCTTTCTTCAAGACTCGCGCAGACGCGGTCGTGAAGTCCTCTCCCGCCTTAGCTTGCAGCGCTCCACCGACGAATTCGATCTGCTCCGCAATTTGGTGCGACGATCGAGTGGTCGTCCCTTCGTCGAGGAGTCCGGCAACCAGATTGGCGAGACCGGCCTTGTCGGGCGGGTCGTGAGCGGCTCCGGCCTTCACCAGGGCATGGATTTGGACGATCGGAAGCGAATGTTGCTCCTGCACCAATACGGTCAATCCATTCGGCATCACGAAACGTATTGGGTTAATGTCTGCGGCTTGGGCGTTCCCCAAAGGAGCCATCGACAGAAGCATCGTTAGAAGGGCCATCCAAGCGATCATGGTGCGCATCTCGATCATCTATTAATGTGTTCGCTGACCGCGTTTGAATCGGCGGCGGGAGCAGTCGGCAGAAGAGTGCCGACCGTACGATTTTCTGCCGTCAGATACTGATGAGCCACGCGTTGAACGTCTTGAGTGGTGACGCTCCGAATCCGTTCTAGAAACTTATCGATGTGGCGCCAGCCGGCTCCGACAGTTTCGGCCTGGCCGATCACCATGGCTTGACGAAAATTGGAGTCTTGAGCGAACACGTATTCGGCTTCCACCTGATTTTTTGCCCGCTGGAGTTCCTGCTCGGTGGGTGGGCTATCTTGGAGCCGATCAAATTCGCGATACAAGGCATGCTCGACGTCTTCGATTTTTACGCCGGGCTTGACGACCGCAAAACAATAAAGAAGTTCACCGTCGGTTTGCAGCAGATTATATTCCATCCCCACAGCGAGCGCGATTTTTTGCTCGTACACGAGGGTTCGATACAGACGAGAACTTTTGCCGTGCGAGAGGATGGACTCCAGAATCGTCAAGGCATAGGAATCGTCGCTCGTATAATTAGGGACCCGATACCCTGCCATAGCAAACGGCAATTCGGCTTCACGCCGAAGCACAAAACGTCGTTCTCCGCGCTGCTCGGGCTCGGTCACTTTTTGCACTGGGGGCGTCGGCCCTTTGGGAATCGGCTCGAAGAGTCGCTTGATCGTCACGATCAAGTGCTCCGCCTTGATGTCGCCAACCACGACCAAGGTTGCGTTGTTGGGGCTGTAATAGGTGTCGTAGTAAGCTTTCAGGTCATCGAGCGTCATCGCATTGAGGTCCGAGAACCATCCGATGACCGGCCAATGATAGGGATGCATCAAAAACGCCTGAGCAAACAGCATTTCCACTAAAGAGGACTGCGGATCGTCTTCTGTACGCAACCGGCGTTCTTCTTTGACGACTTCACGTTCGAGTTGGAATTCATTCTCGTTGAGCTGCAGGCCTTGCATGCGGTCGGCCTCCAGCGCCAAGGCCAGTTCGGTTCGATCGGCTGCGACGTTTTCAAAATAGGCGGTGAAGTCCTGGCTGGTGAAGGCATTGTCGTTGCCCCCGTTCTTCCGAATGATGCGAGAAAATGTACCCTTCGGATTTCGCTCTGTGCCTTTGAACATCATGTGTTCTAGCATATGCGAAAGACCGGCCCGGCCCATCACCTCATTTCTAGACCCTACCTTGTACCAGATTTGCACGGTCACGACCGGCGCCTTGGGAGACTCAACCAAGAGGACTTTGAGGCCATTGCTCAAGGTATGCTCGTGCACCGTCGATGCAATATCAAGTGCCCATGCGACCGAGAGCGGCCCCATCATAAGGCTCGCGCACAAAACGAGAATGGTAGTAGAACGAGAACGAAAGATGGGTCGAGAAAAGAACGACATCATGGGTAGCAAAATGGCTCGCATGCTAGCCACGAGCCGCCATAGGGGTTAACAAGGTCGATATCCGGTGTGGCTTCTCGCCAAGCTGGCCACAGGCGCCCAGCACATCACGGCCTTTGCTTTTTCGTATAAAGACATCAATCCCGGCTTTCCGCAACACGCCCTGGAACTGTAACACAGTCGAGTCGCTCGGGCGGCGGAATGACGTGTCTGAAAACTCATTAAAGGGAATCAGGTTCACCTTGCAGCGGATGCCGTGGAGAAGTTTAACCAGCCGTTTCGCGTCTTGTTCCGTGTCGTTGACGGCTCCCAGGAGGACATACTCAAAGGTTAATCGTCGATGTGGTGGAAGGGGATATTTCCGACACGCTGCCATCAAATGAGAGAGTGGGTGCAGCCGATTGACGGCGGGCATCAGGACACCGCGCTGAGCATTCGTCGTCGCGTTTAACGAAATAGCCACGTTGACCCCGAGAGCCGCCACTTCTTGGAGACGTGACGCCATGCCGGCCGTCGACAGCGTAATGCGCCGTGCCGGGATACCGAGCCCCCAGTCGGAATCGGTGATCCGTGCAATCGCCTCCGCGACGGCTTCAACGTTGGCCAACGGTTCGCCCATGCCCATAAAGACTAGACTCGTTAAACGTTCGTCGGGTCCCAGATGATCCTGCACGGTCAACACCTGGTCGACAATTTCATGGGCGCGCAGATTGCGTTTCAACCCCATGGTCGCCGTGAGGCAAAATTTACAGTCCAATGTGCAACCGACTTGAGTTGACAGGCAGAGAGTTAATCGTCCGGCGTCCGGGATCAGCACGCTCTCGATGAGAAGGTTGTCTTCAAGGCGTGACACAAACTTTCTGGTCCCATCCTCTGAGCGCAATGTCTGGACGACCTCGGTTCGAAGAATGGTCGCACATTGATGAAGGTTCATCCGCTCAGCCTGGGAAAAGTCCGTCATCTGATCGATCGATCGTACTCGCTTCCGATAGAGCCATCGAAGCAGTTGTGTCGCTCGATAGCGAGGCCAGCCGCGATTCTCAATAAGTTGCTGGGCGGCATCGAGGTCGAGCGATAAGAGATTGGCCACGCCGGCTTGAACAATCGATGGCATGAATCAGACTAACACAGCAGAAAATTCTGTGACAAGCAAGGGTACGTGGACCTAGGGAGATTGCTTTGCTATGATAATGTACGATGGTCCATCGGGCCGTGTGTGAATGAGATCTTTGTTTCCATCATTGGCGCTTCTGCTGACAACATTTATGTCCTCCAGCTTTGCTCAGCAGGACCTGGACGCTCCATCTTCTCTCCCTCCCGCGTCTATCACTTCACCCGAATTGGCATGCGAATCAGTAGAGGCCTGTTACCGGGCGGTTTTCGCCAATCCGGATGGGGCCGTAGCGCCACAAGATCGCCTCCACATCAAAATCGACCGATTGCGCAATGCGCAACTCCGTGAACCGGCGTCGATATGGGCGAAACGCTCGACGTTGCTTATGGGACTGCTGCTGATCGACGCGGACCCTGCAGAAGCCGGCTCACTTCTGCAATCTGTCCAAGCGGATTTCCCCCACTTGGACGATTATATTCGACTCTGGATGGGTGAGGCCCAGGCCAAGCTAGGGGATATGGCTCAAGCCGCCGCGCTTTTTGAATCGATTATCGAGTCTCCCGATAGCATTCTGCTGGCACGAGCCTCATTCCGGGCGGGAGAATCGTGGTACCGGGTCGGACAATGCGGAAAGGCGGTCGATCATCTCACCCGCGGGATGGCCTTAACCCCCACCGATCCTTACGCTCCGACCGCCGAATTTCAAGTGGCGGAGTGCTACATGCGGGACAATCGCATGGCCGACAGCCAAGCTGCCTTCCGCCATCTATGGACGCGGTACCCCAACTCGCCGGAAGCCCGCGAAGCATCAATGCGTCTATCCGTCATCGATGGCACAGGCTCTTGGCATCCGACCTCCGACGAACTATATAACCGAGCTCTTGCCTTCTCGGCTCTCGCGTTACACGCCGAAACCGTCGAAGACCTCCATAAATTTCTATCGCTTGCCCCGCAGCACGCTAAACGGGATGAAGCCAAGTTCAAGCTCGGGACAGCGCTGGTTCGATTGAAACGGTACGACGAAGCTCGAGACGTGTTTCGCGCCCTGGCCGACGGTCCGTCCGCACAAGCGGGGGAAGCCGGGGTGTGGCTTGGTCGGGTCTATCTCAGGCAGGACGCCGGTGATCGTTTATTAAATCTTCTGCCCTCGCTTCCCCCGAAATCGTTAACCCCAGATCAGAAGGCCATGATTCTTATGTTGTCGGGCATCTGGCTGGACGACCAAGGCCAGTTCGATAAAGCGGTGCTTAAGTATCGACAGGCGGCGAATGCAGCCGAAGGAAACAGTCAGCGATTTGAGGCGCTGTGGCGCATCGGATGGATCCAGTATCGCGAAGGTCAGTATCAGTCGGCCGTAGAATCGTTTCAAAAAATTGTTGCCGGAGCCGATGACCCTCAATGGACACCACAAGCGCTCTATTGGGTCGGGCGAACGAGGGAACGGCTGCACGACCCGGACGCAGGAGCGGCATATGCGCAAGTATGCCGCCGCTACTATTTTACTTACTACTGTCAGTTAGCACGTTCAAAACTTCAAATGTCGACTTCCACACGAGGAGGCAATGCCGCAACTGCGGTCATCAGTTCAGACACTGGGGACGAACTCAGGAAGGATCGCCATTATGTGAAAGCGGTTGAACTCAAACTGCTGGGTCTGGATCAAGAAGCGGCCAAAGAATTAGCCTCCTTGCCGGAACGGTACGCCAAGGACCGAGCCGTGATCATGGAATTATGCGGACTGCTTTCCGATGTCGGTGAATATCACCAAGCGCTGCGATTGACTCGACTTTATTTTCGCGAATCGATCGAACGGGGCGGAGCGACGCTCGTACCGGAACGACTCTGGGCGGCCGCGTATCCGACCGCCTATCTTCCCCTGATCCGGAACTACGCCGGGTCCGTAGATCCATTTCTGGCCGCAGCGATCATACGTGAGGAGAGCCAATATGAAATTCGCGCGCTCTCCCGAGCTGGCGCCGTGGGCCTGATGCAGGTGATGCCGGCGACGGCTCAAAGTATGGCCAAGAAAAACGGGGGTGGCGACATCGGGCGAGACGATTTGTTCGATTACGAGACCAATATCCGCTTCGGTGTCAAATATCTCGACCACTTGATCGAGCAATTTGCCGGAAACATTACGCAGGTGGTGGCGTCGTACAATGCCGGTCCGCAAGCCGTGTCATCATGGATGGCAAAATATGCGGGCAAAGACCAGGATGAGTTTGTCGAGATGATTCCGTATCAGGAGACTCGGCAATATGTCAAACGCGTGCTCAGGAGCTATCGAGAATATCTGCGTCTTGCAGGTCCATCCTGTGAGGCCGGTTCGCTTGACAAGGTCTGTTGAAAAAATTATAGTTCGCTCGATTTTGTCTACATTTTCACGGACATAGTTGAGCGGAACAACATGGCACTCGAGAAGTTGGAGGCGTTGGAGTCGCGGGTACGCGGATTGGTCGAGGTAGTGCAGGAGCTAAAGCGAACCAATGCGACCTTGCAGAGCGAATTACGTACAATGCGGGAACGAGCGATGAGGCAGGAAGAATTGGGCCGGCGTTGGGAAGAGGAGCGAAGCGATGTAAAGGCGCGGATCGAAAAGGTCTTGAACGAATTGGACTTCCTCGATTGTTTCGAAGAATCCAAGGAGGTGGCGTTTGATTAATACGATCGATGTGGAAATCTGCGGACAACGGTATGCAATTAAGGGTGAGGCCGACGACGAATATGTCAAACGGTTGGCTGCGTATGTCGATGACCAAATGCGAGCTCTGGCCGCCGGAATGAAGACGGCAACGACCTCGAAGCTGGCCGTTCTTGCCGCAATTAACATTGCGCATCAATTATTCCAGACCGAGCGCAGACGTGAAGAAGGAGAGGCTGACGTCGACCGACGTGCGACAACCCTGATGGCGTCCATCGAAGAGCAACTCCAGATGATCGCGCCGTCCAAGTAGTCGGGCGGCTTACACTGTTGCATTCATGAGTGGTTTTTGGTACGGTGCCATTGAACCTCATCAGTGCGGATGAGGGAATGAGAATAGTGCTCGGATCGAAGATACGTGTAGGGCTGACGTGATCAACGCATTGAAACTTTTTGGGCTGGTGATCTACGGGATATTCCTTGAAGGGCACCTGGCTCTACGAATGACTTCCGGTCAACGTAGCCCGGTGGACCGAACGGCTCCTTGGAACCATACGCTACTAGTACAGTTCGACAAATTGGGAAGATGGCATCCGGTGCGTCGTGATTTCTCTCCGCTACGGTCGGCTATCTTTCCTTCCGGCACCATTCACTCCTGTACGAGTAGGGGCCGTCCCTTTCCTGCTTCACCACTGACGTTGGCAGTCGACTTTCCCTAACACTCCGTTTCTTCGTCCAGCCGTCCGGCGCATTCTCATTCACGATCGATAGATACTGTATCGTTCGCTCTCCGAGCGATGGTTCTATCGATGTGCAGTGGGCCTGAGCGTACGTGGAAGGGGGTGCGGACCATTTTTACTGAAATTGTCACATACTTCGCAGTGGCTATCGTGGGCGCAGTGGTGGGGGTGATCCTCAATGCCGTGGTCCAACGAAAAAAGCTGTTTGCGGAGCGGAGCCAAGCAGAAGACTATTCCCGCCAAACTCGCCAGGGAGCCGAGCGTGAAGCGGAGAACCTTGTCAAGGAGGCCAAACTCGAATCCAAGGCCCTCTTGCTGCAAGCCAAGCAGGATCTGGAGCGGGAACAAAAGACGAAGCAAGGGGAACTGGCCGGCCAAGAAAAGCGCATCTTGCAGCGCGAAGAGCAACTCGATCGGAAACTGAGCGCCGTCGATAAACGGGACGCCGAAGCACAGAAACGTGACGCGCTGTTGACGAAACGCCAGGAAGCAATGGCTGCGACGGAAGCAGCCAACGAGCGGCTTTTGAAGGAACGTCGCCAAGCGCTTGAGCAGGTGTCTGGGCTGACGGTGGAGGAAGCAAAGCGTCAGCTCTTTGCGGAAATAGAAGGCGCCGCTAAGCATGAAGCGGCCGGCATGGCGAAGCGCATTCTCGATGAGGCGAAAGAGAATGCCGAGCGGGAGGCTCGCGAGATCATTACGCGTTCTATCCAGCGCGTAACTCGCGATTACGTCAATGAAGCGACGATTTCCGTCGTGCCCATTCCCAATGACGGAATGAAAGGCCGGATCATCGGGAAGGAAGGGCGTAATATCCGTGCCATCGAAGCTGCGACCGGTATCGATCTGATTATCGACGAAACGCCGGAAGCGGTGATCATTTCAGGGTTCGATCCGCTTCGTCGGGAGATTGCGAAAGTTTCCCTCGAGCGGCTTATGCATGACGGGCGCATTCATCCGACTCGCATCGAAGAGATCGTAGAAAAGGTCAAGACTGATCTCGATAAAATGATGATCGAAGAAACGGAGAAGATTATTTTCGAGGTGGGCCTTTCGGATTTTCATCCGGAGTTGGTCAAAGTGTTGGGCCGGCTGAAGTACCGAACGAGTTATGGTCAAAATAATCTCTATCATGCGCGCGAGGCGTCGTATATTTGCGGCATCATGGCGGCCGAGCTGGGATGCGACATTAAGCTTGCTAAGCGCGGCGCACTTCTTCACGATATTGGGAAAGCTGTGAGTCATGAAGAAGAAGGTCCCCATGCGATGCTCGGGGCCGATATCGCGAAGCGCTATGGGGAATCGGCTCAAATCGTCAATGCGATCGCGGCGCATCACGAACAAGTAGAACCCATCTGCCCTGAGTCCGTCCTGGTTGCGGCTGCGGAAGCGCTCTCGGCGGCGCGGCCGGGCGCACGGCGCGAAGCCTTGGAATCGTACGTCAAGCGCCTTGAAAAATTAGAGTCGCTTGCGGTGGCATTTGCAGGTGTCCAAAAAGCTTATGCGATTCAAGCGGGCCGCGAAATTCGAGTGATCGTTCGCCATGACGAGGTCAGCGATGCCGAGTCGTCGCTGATGTCGAGAGAACTGGCGAAACGCATACAAGATGAGTTGACCTACCCCGGACAAATCAAAGTCACGGTCATTCGAGAGAGCCGGTTCGTAGATTTTGCAAAATAGGACGAGGGAACGAAAGGCATGAAGGTCCTCTTTATCGGCGATATCATGGGCGAGCCAGGGCGCCGAGCAATTGCTCGGCGCCTTCCAAAACTCGTAGCCGATCAGCACATCGATGTCGTCGTCGGGAACGGCGAAAACGTGGCCGGAGGATTCGGTATTACGCCTGAACTGGCGCAGGAATTATTCGAACAAGGCCTCGCCGTGATCACCCTGGGCAATCATGCGTGGGATAAGAAAGAGATTGCCGACTACATTCGTTACGAGCCACGGCTGTTGCGTCCCGCCAATTATCCTGAAGGCGCGCCGGGCCGCGGCAGCTTTGTTGTGGAAGCGCCTTCAGGTGAGCGCGTGGCGATCCTTCAGCTTATGGGTCGGGCATTCATGCCGACCTTGGATTGTCCGTTCCAGGTAGCGCGACGGGAGGTCGATCGGTTACACGTCGAGACGCGTGCCATTATCGTCGATATGCATGCCGAGGCTACGTCTGAGAAGATGGCCATGGGTCATTACCTGGATGGGGACGTATCTGCCGTGGTCGGGACCCATACGCATGTGCAGACGGCCGATGAGCAAATTCTTCCCAAAGGCACCGCGTATTTAACCGACATTGGAATGACCGGACCGATTCATTCCGTCATCGGCATCAAAAAGGAATTGGCGATCGAAAAGTTTTTGACAGGCATGCCGAGACGGTTCGAGGTTGCTACCGGCCCGGCGATTCTGAGCGCCGTGCTGATCGAACTCGATAGCCGACTTGGGAAAGCCATTCATATTCAACGATACCGCATTCCGGATTGAACCAAGATCATCTTCAATCGCGCGTGTTTCGTGTTCATACCTGGAACCCCGCAAAAAATCCTCACCGTTTCTGAGCTTACGCTGCTTATCCGAGAACGTATCGAAGCGGGATTGCCTGACGTTTGGATCGAAGGGGAGATCTCCAATCTTCGCACGCCGGGATCCGGACATTTTTATTTTACGCTGAAAGATGAATGGTGCCAGATTCGAGTGGTCCTATTTCGCCTCGGTGCGCAACGACTCCGATTCGCGTTACGCGAAGGGATGCAGGTCATTGTTCGGGGAAGACTCTCCGTCTATGAAGCGCGGGGAGAATATCAGCTCGTCCTGGAGTATCTCGAGCCCAAAGGGATTGGCGCGCGGCACCTCGCTTTTGAGCAATTGAAAGAGCAGTTGGCTCGTGAAGGGTTATTTGATCCGGGTCGCAAGCGTCCGTTGCCGATGCTCCCACGCTGCGTCGGCGTGGTCACCTCGTTAACGGGCGCTGCCTTACAGGATATGCTGACCGTGCTCCATCGTCGATGTTCCATTCTCAAGGTCTTAATCTACCCGGTTTCGGTCCAAGGGGACGGTGCCGCGATCCAGATTGCGCATGCGATTTGCGCACTCGGTGAGTCGGGTGATGTAGACGTCATTATCGTGGGCCGTGGCGGCGGATCGTGGGAAGATCTGTGGTGTTTCAATGAAGAACGAGTGGTTCGAGCGATCGTCGCTTCGCCGGTACCGGTGGTCTCGGCGATCGGGCACGAAATTGATTTCACATTAGCCGATTTTGCTGCGGACCATCGTGCTCCGACGCCCTCAGCGGCGGCGGAAGCCGTCGCGCCCGTCCTTCGCGATCTGGCGCGCACGATTCGTCATCTCTGTGATCGCCATGAGCGGGGCATTCGAGCTCGTTTCGATCAGGTTCATCAACGGATAGCCGACTACAGTGGGGCCATGGCGCTGCTTTTCCGGGTGCGGCGGTACATGCAACGACTCGATGAATCAGGCGACCGATTACGGTCTTCGCTGAAGAGCGGCCTGGACACGCTTCGCCAACGAATCCAACGCCACAGTCACGACCTCATCGTGCAGAGTCCTCGCACAAAAGTACAAGGTAATCGAGTCCTGGTTCCACAACTCATCAAACGGTTGGAAGAGCGCATACGGAGCCGAATGACCTTTCGCAGCCAACGGGTACGTGCGCTGGTCGCAACATTGGATGCGCTGAGTCCGCTTGGCGTGCTTGCCCGCGGATACAGCATCGTCTCGACGAGTCCGGAAGGCAGGGTAATCACGCGTGCGTCCGATGTCGCCATGAATGATGAGATCGGTATTCGATTGGGCCAAGGCCGCTTGGTCTGCGGCGTTCGTCGCGTCCTCACGGACTCTTCTTGACCTGATGCAGAGGCACGGTATAATACAAACCTCTTCTTGGAAACATCGACATGGCGGCGATTAAATTTGAAGATGCGTTGGCTCGCTTGGAGACGATCGCCACTGAATTGGAAAGGGGCGATCTTCCGCTGGATGAATCGTTGAAAATTTTTGAAGAAGGCATTCGGTTGTCCAAGACGTGCTTAAAGATGTTGGATGAAGCCGAAAAGAAAGTCGAAATTTTGATTCAGGACAAGGATGGGAAGAAACGGCTTCGTGCTTATAGCTTTGGGGCTGAGGAGGCCGATGAATCTCTGCCGTCGATGTGAGCCGCCGCTGTCCTTCATGTACCTCCCAATAAATCCGGTTTGGTCTCCCATGCGGCAAAAGTCAGGACGTGATCGATTGGACCGGACGCTCGTGCTTCGTGCGTTGGCCCAAAGCCGTGAGCAAGCCGACCAACTCATTCTTTCCGGCAAGGTCCAAGTCGATGGAATGCCGGTAGACAAGCCGGCTCGTCTCGTTTCCTCAGACACGCGCATCGAAATTTTGGGGGAGGGGGAACCCTATGTTAGCCGGGGTGGTCGTAAACTTGAGGCGGCGCTGGATGCCTTCCACATCAATCCTGAGGGACTCGTTGCGATGGATGTCGGCGCATCAACCGGTGGGTTTACCGACTGTCTGATACAAAGGGGTGTGCGTCGCGTCTATGCCGTGGACGTAGGATATGGCCAACTGGACTGGCGCATCAGACAAGATCCACGAGTGGTAGCCCTCGATCGACAAAACATCCGGTATCTTCCCCGTGCTGCCGTGCCGGACCCTATCGATATTGTGGTGATCGATGTCTCGTTTATTTCTTTGGCGCTTGTCATTCCGGCTGCACTGCCCTTTCTACGACATCCGGCGTTGATGGTGGCCTTGATCAAGCCCCAGTTCGAAGTGGGACGCGGCCAAGTGGGCCGTGGCGGTATTGTGCGGGATGACAATCAACGCCACGCGGTGATGGAACGAATTGTAGCGTGTGCTCGAGGGTTTGGCCTTGACTCCATTGGCGTCATGGATTCCCCGGTGCAAGGGCAGAAGGGGAACCGAGAGATTCTCGCCGCATTCCGGTTGCCGGACGTGGTGCAATAGGACAAGCGCATCGTTGTAAGAGGAGTGGTATGAAAACTTTGGTCACGGGCGGAGCCGGATTTATTGGATCACATTTAGTCGACCGTTTGGTTCAAGAAGGACATGAAGTCGTCGTTCTTGACAATCTTTCGTCGGGCAAGCGAAAAAATTTGAACCGGGCGGCTGAATTTTACAAGGCCGATATTCAGAGCTCCCGACTCGAACAGATCTTTCGGAAGGAACGGCCGTCCGTTGTGGTGCACCTCGCAGCTCAGATCAACGTGCGACGATCCGTGGAGGATCCTGTCTTCGATGCGCAGGTCAATATTATCGGCCTGTTAAATTTGCTGGAACAGGCCGTCAAGCACGGGACGAGGAAGATAATTTTTGCCTCTTCAGGCGGGGCGATCTATGGCGAACAAGAAAAGTTTCCTGCGCCGGAGTCCCATCCTACACGCCCGCTCTCTCCATATGGAATTACGAAGCTGACCGGCGAACACTACTTAGCTTACTATCAATACCTGAGCGGTCTCCAATATGTCATTCTTCGTTTTGCAAATGTGTATGGCCCTCGTCAGGATCCGGAAGGTGAAGCAGGAGTCGTCTCCATATTTGCGAAGAAAATGTTAGCCGGCGAGCAACCCATTATTAACGGCAACGGTCGGCAAACGCGCGACTTTGTGTTTGTCGAAGATATCGTGGAGGCCAACCTGGCGGTGATGGGCCAAGATGTGCAAGGCGTCTACAATGTCGGGACCGGGCAGGAAACGACGGTGAATGAATTGTTCAAAAAGCTTTCGGAATTGACGGGCTGCGGATTCAAAGAAATACATGGTCCGGCTAAGAAAGGCGAACAGGCCAGGAGCGTCGTCGATATCGCCAAGATTCGGCAAGACATCGGATGGGAGCCAAGGGTCATGCTGGAGGAAGGGCTCAAGCGCACGACGGATTTCTTCCGAGAAGAACAGGCCCGTAGTACTCATTGACCCTTCTCGAATCAACGATAGCGTGGAATGGATGGATCGACCTGTACAGACCACGCATCAATGCCACCTACGAGATTTTTTACGTTTGTAAAGCCTTGCTGCACTAGAAAACCCACCGCGTCCCCACTTCTCATCCCATGATGGCAGTAAGCCACGATTTCTGCATTTTTATCCAATTGGTCAAGGGAAGAGGGAAGCGTTCCAAGTGGGATCAAAACGGAGCCTTCGATCTTGGCTAGGGAATATTCGTATGGTTCTCTGACATCAAGCAGAAATGGCTTGCTGTCCTTTTCTAAACGCTGTTTCAGTTCTTGCACGCTCATCGTGTATGCCATTGTGGACCTCCTAATGTACGAATCATAAGCCTCTGTTTTAAAACGTGTCAATGGGGCGAAAGGGGTCGAATGTCATGGAACCCAGCAAAAATTCTAGTCAGCAGCTCAAGACAGAGGAATTCATCGTCGTTTTAGTCACAACCGGCACCGAAGAGGAAGGCACCAGTCTTGGGCGTGTATTGGTTGAAAACGGGCTGGTTGCCTGTGCGAACATCCTCCCGATAAAGAAATCAATCTATAAATGGGAAGGCAAAATCGCCGAAGAGCCGGAATGCCTCGTGCTCCTCAAATCCCGACGAAATTTGTTCGAACAGCTTTCAATCACCATAAAACAACTGCATAGCTATAAGGTGCCTGAGATTGTGGCCATTCCGATTGAGATGGGCTCAAATGATTACCTGAATTGGGTAATGGAAAATACACATAAGTGATTGATTGTTATTAAAAGTAAAACAAAATTGTTGACCGTGGAGACGAGTTTGGCTACACTTGGTTCTGCCGATTACGGAGCCTCGGGAATTTGAGGAGCATGGGTATGGACGAGCCAAAAGATGCTTACACAGTTATGATCTTTAGGGGATCAATGTCGGGTCCTCTGAAGTTCAGCTTCTCCCGGTCTCTAGTTCGGAAGGCGGTAGGGTTTGGAGTTGCGCTGCTTATTATTGAAGCCGTGTTGCTTTCTCAAACGGTGATGCGGATCGGAGAGATTTGGGAACTCAAGGCCTTACGTGCTGAAATGGCATCCGTGCGCGAGCAGACTACAACATTTTCAAATAGCGTAAACGATCTCAAGCGGCGCCTCCTAGCGATGAAGGAAGTGAATCAACGATTGCGCCTGATGCTGGGCATTGAAACACCCAAAACGGAGAATGTTTTGGACGGAAAAGGGGGCGAAAGTGAATCTGCCCCACCGGTCGATATGCAAAGTTTGAATGGACATGCCGGCGAATTTATAGAAGAAAGCACAGTTTCGCAATCAACGACAGTTCAAGAAACTGCCCCTCCATCGGACCCTCTCCTCTCCAAAGTTCAAGCGGGAATTGCCTGGCTCCAAAATGAAGCGGGCACAGAAGAACGCTCGATGCAGAATTTGTCTTCGGTCATTGAAAGTAAGCAGGCTAAGTGGGATGCCACCCCATCGGTTTGGCCTGTGAAGGGCTGGATTACGTCAGGGTTTGGTAAACGGGTTTCCCCCTTTACCGGCCAAATGGCGGTGCACGAAGGGATAGATATCGGTGCTCCGTTTAACACCCCGGTTCAAGCGCCTGCTGCTGGGAGGGTCGTAGTAACCGGTTTTGATCCGCGCATGGGCAACCTGATTGCAATCGATCATGGCTACGGCATGGAGACCCAGTACGGACATTTGGCAAAGGTCTTGGTAAAGAGTGGTCAAAAAATTCGGCGTGGAGACGTCATCGGCTTAGTCGGAAGCACCGGTTTATCCACCGGCCCCCATTTGCACTATCACGTCAAATCAAACAGTCACGCGGTCGATCCTCAGCGATACATCCTCGATTAAAACCGTCCCATCCTGCAGCTTCTTTCCCTCATTTGTCTTTTCGAGAACCCCTCTCGATCGAGCGCCTCTGTGCACTCGTGGCTATGTTACACTGCCGCCCTGAAGAACATCTTCCCAGAATGAAAGATGAAGCACGACCGATCTTGATATCGCACATTCCGTAACACTGAAGCCGATAAGGCAGGTAGCGGAGGCGCTTGGGTTATACGGTGAAGAACTTTCCGTATAGAGACTTCAAAGCCAAGATCCCCTTAGCGGCTCTCCATCGACGAGGCGATCGTCTCTTTGGGCGCTACATTCTCGTGACCGCAATCAATCCCACTCCCTTAGGCGTAGGGAAGACAACGACATCCATTGGGCTTACCATGGGATTCTGCCGCAAGGGTCACCGTGCTGTCGCCACGCTCCGTCAGCCATCCTTGGGACCGGTCTTCGACATGAAAGGTGGAGGGACCTGGTGGTGGACGAGCCCAGATTGCGTCGATGGAAGAGATCAATCTCCATTTGACCGGCGATGCGCATGCGGTGGCTGCCGCCCACAATCTGCTGTCGGCTTTCATAGATAATCACCTCTTCCATGGGAACGCGCTCAACATAGACCCTGTCCGCGTGACCTGGCTCGAGCGATGAACGTCAGCGATCGTGCTTTTCGGAATGTCCGGCTTGGAAATCTAGATGGTGGCACGGTCCACCACACGCAATTTGTGATCACCGAGGGCCTCGGAGATTGAAGCCCCATGCTGCCCTCGTGGTCGCGACGCCACGTGCGTTGAAGCTGCATGGTGGTGGCGGAATTGCTAAGGCGGGAATGTCTTCGCCGCCCGGGCTGACCGCACCGAATCAAGACGCATTAGAAAAGGGCATAGGCAACCTCGAGCAACACATTGCAAATGTAAAGTCCTACGGCATGTCGGTAGTCATCGCTATCAATGCGTTTCAAGGCGACACACAAGAAGAATGGGATTATGTGATGCGTCGTGCCATGGCGGCGGGAGCTGTCGGTGCGGCGGTTTCGTCTCACTGGGCCGACGGAGGTAAAGGCGCCGAAGCGCTCGCCGATGCGGTCGTGACGGCGTGACGGCAGCCATCTGACTTTAAACTGCTGTATCCCAACTCTATGCCCATCAAACAGAAAATCGAGACGGTCGCAAAGACGTATGTATGGGGCCGATGGAGTCGTATTTGAGGCAGGTGTGAAGGAGGCGATTCAGACGGCGACGCGTCTGGATTTCGGTGAATGGCCGGTATGCTTGGCGAAAACGCCTTTGTCGCTTTCTCACGATCCGGCGCTCAAGGGGATTTACGGTACCGATTAAGGAACTCAGAATTTTGGCGGGAGCAGAGTTTATTACTGCGGTCTGTTCAGGGATTCAGCTGATACCTGGATTGCCTGCACACCTGGCGGGGGAGCGGATCGACTTCGATTCGGAAAAGGGACACGTTGTTGGTCTGTCCTAAAGGCAACGAACGGTTGGCGTTATCGCTGCTTGAGATACTTAAAGAACTCGGAATCCGGCGTCAGGATGAGAGTGGAATGGCCGTTGAAGGTTTTTTTGTACGCTTCCATTGAACGCGTGAATTCGAAAAATTTCGGATCTTGCCGGTAAGCATCGGCGTATTGTTTAAAGGCTTGGGCATCGCCTTCACCGCGAAGCTGTTCTGCCGTCTTATACGCTTCAGCTAGAAGAATTTCCCGATCCTTTTCGGCCTCCGACCGAATCTTTTGGGCTTCCTCCGCTCCCTCGGCGCGATATTGTTTGGCCTCCCGCTCACGTTCAGCTTGCATGCGCGCGAACACGGCTTTTTCGTTTTGTTCCGGGAGATCGGCCCGTTTGATGCGCACATCGACAATCTCAATCCCGTAGGCCAACGCCTTTTCATTGGCCCGTTGCGTCACGATAGACATAATATCGGACCGGGTCTTGGAGACGATCTCGGAAAGATCGTGGCGTCCGACTTCCACACGCAGCTCAGAATAGATGATGTCGTCCAGCCGCTTGAGTGCGCTTCGTTGCGTTTGAAAGGCTTGATAGACCTTCAATGGATCGGTAATGCGCCATTTGGCGAAATTGTCGATCAGCAGCGTTTTCTTGTCCTGCGTGATGACGTCCTGCGCTAGGGAATCGTAATCAAGCAGCCGCTTGTCGAAATAGGTGACATCTTGGATAAACGGCACCTTCCATTGAAGGCCGGGTTGCGTGATGCTGCGAACCGGCTTGCCGAGTTGAACGACAATAGCCGTCTGCGTGAGATCGACGACGAATAGCGGCGATGCGCCAAGGATGAAGAGCAGGACTACAACGGCCACGACCGCTGAAATAATATTTTGAGTGCTCATGCGATCACTTCTTGTCGTCGCCCGCGGCGGCTGCCGGTTTTTGAACTCGATCCAAGGGAAGATAGGGAAGGAGCCGATCAGCCGACTTCCCATCGATGATCACTTTTTCGATGCTCGGTAAGACTTCTTCCATTGTCTCGATATAGATCCGCTTACTGATGATGTCTTTCGCCTGGCTATATTCTTTCAGGGTCTTCAGAAATCGATCGGTTTCTCCCTGCGCCCGAGTGATGCGGGCCTGTGCGTACCCCTTTGCTTGATTCACGACCTGGGCGGCCTCACCCTTGGCTTTCGGAATAATGTCGTTGCGATAGCCTTGCGATTGATTGATGAGTTTCTCGCGGTCCTCTTTAGCGCTTGCCACATCTTTAAAGGCGGCCACCACGGCTTCCGGCGGATCGACATCCTGCAATTGCACGGCGGCGATCTGCACGCCGGCCTGATAGGAGTCTAGAATGGTTTGTAAGAGCGTTTGCGTGTCCTGTTGAATTTGCGCTTTGCCCGAGGTCAGGGCTTCGTCGATTTTGCTCTTCCCGACCACTTCGCGCATCGAGGCTTCGGCCGCTTTTTGGATGGTTTCATCGATTTCATCCACAAGAAACAAGTAGTCCTTCGCGGTTTTGATCTTATACTGGATGATAAATTCGATCCCGATGATATTTTCATCGCCGGTCAGCATGAGGGCTTCTTTCGGCAGCATATGCTGACGACCTTGTTGATCGGTGCGAAAACCGATCTCCACGCGATGAAGCTTTTCCACCTTTGGCCGCACGACCGTTTCGATGAAAGGTATTTTCATGTGCGGACCGGGACCGGCGCTGCGCACGACCTCCCCAAATCGCCTGACAACGCCTTCTTCATCGGGAGCGACAATAAAGGCGCTTTGCCAGACGAAGAGGATAGCGACGACCGCTAAGACGATCGGTCGAAAACCCTTAAAGCCCCGCAAATGCGATTTCGCTTGGCGGAGAGCCTCTTCGAGAGGATCGTTTTTCTGTGTCCAAGGATCTTTGGGATCCCACACCATAGAGAATCCTTTGAATAGAAGGGTGCACCTTAACACGCGGGGGGGAGGGGGTAAAGGGGTAACTGCGAAGGATCGGCTATTCTTTACGTGTGACAGTGGAACGCATGAGGCCGTCGGCTTGGGGCGGAGAAAATCCCAGGAACCCTTCATGCCGCTCAGTCAGTTCAATGACCGTGAAAGCCTCCCCATCGACTTCTTCGGGCGCCGTAAAAATTTGCCGCAATGCGCCGCCTCGCTCCCCCGCGATCGAACCGGTAAAGCGAATTCCTTCCTGTTGCATATGATCGATGGCCAGATCGATGTCCTCGACGCGTACGGCAATATGATGGAGCGTGCGATCACCGAAACGTGCGACCCATCCGGGGATGATGCTAGTCCGTCCGCGATCGTCGCTATAAGCTTGATCGATAAATAGGGGAGGATACCCGGGCTTGCGATACACCTTGGCGAACCAATCTTGGTATTCAAGCTCTTCTGAAAAGGCGTAGCCGAGTCGTACGAATTCCTCAGCTCGGCGGTCGATATCGGCAGTACGAAAGGTCACATGATCTGCGAGCGGAAAGAATCCTACCCCTACGCGATCGAGGTGCTGTTTCAATATTCGTGCAGCCCGGTTGCGGGCGATAAAATCGCTCACATACCCTAGGAGAAGGCGATCTAACAGTGCTTCCGGCGTCACTATTCCGTGACCTCTCGACGTGCGGTCATTTATATCATGTAACAACGTTTCCTCGGAGGAATCAAGGCCAACCGTTCTATGGACTACCTCTCGATCAGATCTCCGGGCGTCGGTGCATTCCCCTTTGGATCAAGGCCGAACGGCCAGGTCACTCTTCTACGTAGTGGTAGAAACGATAGACAGGTTGCATGGACGAAGACGGAATATTATCCGTTGTGCACCATCGTGGAATCGAGTAGGTAATCTCGGGGCTTTCACCCATGCGCTCACTGTTGTAACCACGATTGATCATGAGTCGATTCATCTCGCAACTTTGGCCATATCTTGCCGCAGCAGCCACACTCGGACTGGTCGCGGCCATCTTTCTTGTCGATCTCTCGACCCCGCTTGGCCTTGCCTTTTGGGTGCTTTATCTTTTCCCCCTATGGTTGGCGTCCCGGCTCTTCCGCCGCCGGCCGCTCTTTCTCAAATGTGTCGGGGGGCTGTGTATGGCCGTGATCCTTGCGGGACTTTTTCTTCCCCGCGCCGGCATGGCGAACTGGATGGGAATGGCCAATCGCGCCTTGTGGATTGCGGTCATTTGGACCGTGACCGTCTTGCTACTGCGGGCGATTCGTCGCGAGCGCACGCTCGAAGAGCGCGAGGAGCGGCTCAGCCTCGCCTTGGATGGAGCGCAACTCGGCACGTGGGAGGTCAATCTGCAGACCGGCCGTGCCCTGGCGTCACCGCGGATGAACGAGATGGTCGGAGTCCCGGCGGAGTCCGCCGCCAGGCGAATGGACGATTGGTGGAATTGCGTGCATCCGGACGATCGCCAACGGCTGCAACGGGAAATTGCAGAGGCCACGCATCGCCTCACCATGTTTGAAACCGTGTTGCGCGTTGTGTGGCCGGACGGCTCCGTGCGATGGCTCTTGCCCAAAGGCAAGATCGTCCGCGACGAGGAGGGCCGTCCGATTCGCGCGGCAGGCGTGGCCATGGATATTACGTCCCGCCACCAAGCGGAAGAAGAGCGCGCTCGCTTGTTGCGCGATGCGGAGTGGCGAGAGCAAGAGTTGCGTGAAAAACAAGCGCAACTCGTGCAAAGCGCCAAGTTGGCCAGTTTAGGGGAGTTGACCACCGGCGTCGCGCATGAACTGAACAATCCGCTCAACAACATCAATCTCATCCTCGGCAATCTCATCGATCAGGTTCACATCCACTCCATTGAACGAGAGGATCTGTTACTTCCGTTGAAGTTATCCATGGCCCAAGTGCTGAAGGCTTCGACAATCATCAACCACCTGCGCGCGTTCGGACGCATGGCTCCCATGGAACGCGAACCGGTTTCCGTGAACGACGTGCTCAAGTCCACGATCGATCTCATGCAGGAGCAATTGCGCCTGAAGAACATCGACCTGACGGCGACGCTGTCTTCCTCGAATCCCTTCGTGCTCGGCAACCGTATACAGCTCGAGCAGGTGTTTTTGAATCTGTTGACCAATGCGCGGGACGCTGTCGACTCGCGCCCCCGAAAATCGATTATTCTACGAAGCGACGTTTGCGGCGAGACGATCGAAGTAGTCTTTCACGATAGCGGCACAGGTATCTCGGCGGACAATCTGGGCCGCATCTTCGATCCATTCTTTACCACGAAAGGTGTAGGAGAAGGGACTGGGTTGGGCCTTTCGATCAGCTACGGCATTATCAAGGAGCATCAAGGGCAGATTGCGGTGCACAGTCAGGCTGGCGATGGGGCGATGTTTAACATTACCCTTCCTCTCCTGAAGCTCGGAGCCGAGGCGACGAAGGAACTTGATGCGTTCATCCATACGAATCGCTGACAGCCACTGAAGGGAGCCACTCGCCGTCGGTGTTTGCTGAGCAGAGAATTAATCACTGGCCCAAGATTAGAATAACGACGGACCTTGCGGCGAGGGCGAGGGATAGAAAAGAACTCCACCTTCCATCTGAGCGAAGGAAGTCAGCGCATGGAGGTCCGCCTTCGCCGGGGTGAGAATGTGCCGAACGCTCCACCTACGGCTTAACAGCGCATCGGCAATCAATGACCGATGGCATCGCCACGGCATGGCCTCGGCGCACATAATCGCCGTCGGCTGACCGGCCGCAAAAGAGAGTAAGCGTGCGAGTCCCTCCTTGAACTGCGCAGTCTGCATGTAATCCGCATACCCTCGAAAGCTCGAGTTCCGCCAACCCTGATTCATTGAATCCGGCCGGCTCTTTCTCCGTCCACCCAGCGCAGACACATGATGGTACTGGATGCCCACCTGCTGGAGAGCGTTCTCTAACGCGTCGAGATTGAACTGAGGATGCCGTCGTGAGGATGGAAAGGCGCGCACGTCTGCGATAGCCCCAATCGCATGAGCCTTCAAGAGGGTGATGAATGTTTCCAGAGTCCGTGTCGAATGACCGATGGTCCAGATGGTGGACGACATACATCAGTATGCCATGGAAGGAAGTCGGGTCGTCAGGCTTTCAACAGAGACTCGCACTCTTCTCTGACGCGGCGGTAACATTCGCAGGAAATCGATTCGAGGGCACGTCGATTGACGATCCTCAGTTGGCCGCGGCTGTAGCGGACAGTGCCGGCATGTTGTAGCGCGCTGGCAATGGCGCTGATACTTTGTCGGCGCACGCCCAGCATTTCCGCGAGCAATTCCTGGGTCAATGGAAATTCGTCTGATCCGACGCGATCTTGGGTCGCCAGGAGCCAGCGCGCGCAACGTTGTTCGGTGGAATGAAGACCATTGCAACCGGCTGCCTGAAAAATCTGTCCCAGCAACACATTACTGTATCTGGATACCATCGCGCTCAGAGCGGGATTGCGCTCCATTTCTTCTTGAAAGGTGACCGTCTTGATCATCAGCGCTTCGCCCGGTATTTGAGCGACCGTCCGAGCTAAGGCCGTATAGGCGACGCCGGGCGCGAGGCGGCCTCCCAACATGCCTTCATTTCCAACCAACGCGACTTCGATGCTTGCGCCACAATCCATGACGTTCAGCAATGAGACCACCGCGGTCGTTGGAAAGTAGACAGACGTGACGGGGTCGCCTGGTTCGTAAATGATATGTCCAGGAGCAAGGGCGACGGTTTGCATATGATTGAGTGCCGCCTGTCGCCATTCGAACGGCAGCGTGGATAACAACCGATTCGGCATGTGATGCGATGTCAATTCGGTCACCGGCATTGCATTGTTTCTCCCACTTTGTATCAGCCGAATCCGAGATTGCGATGATACGATTTCTGGCGGACGTGGCCTTGTACACTATCTGAGTTCTGCGAGTCTGCCAGATAGCGGACATAAGTGCGCAGGCTCCTGCTCGACAAATTATATCGTCCATCGAGAAAAGGGCAGAAGGATATCCGAGCATGATCCAGTCAGTGCCGAATAGTCCTATTCACCAGCGCCGATTGACGGTACTCTCTAAATTATGTGCTTCCGCAGGCAGAAAAAATTTTGCCGCGATGGACATGCGACCATTCCAATGTTCAGGATAAGGAGATAGTGACCTATGAGGCGTAAGCCATGACATCAGCGTCACAAACCGGTATGAGGCCGAAGGCGCGAAAAGAGTTGACGAACGATCTCGTCTAGCGTAAGAGAACCGCACTCAATGGCAAGGATTCTCATCATCGACGACGATCAGATGGTTCTGAACATGCTCCGGCAGGTTCTGGAAGGCGCAAAGCATACGGTCGTCGAAGCCGCCAACGGCGAAGTGGCCATGCGGCTCTGGCGAGAACAGCCTGCCGACCTGATTGTGACCGATATTTTGATGCCGGAAAAAGACGGCCTCGAAGTCATTCGTGAACTGCGGCGCGAATGCCCCACAGTCAAAGTCATCGCTTTATCAGGCGGCAGTCGAAAAGTTCATTTTGACGCACTCGATGTCGCCAGACGGTTCGGGGCGGTGGCGACTTTAGAAAAGCCGTTCGAGCTCAAAGAATTGCTCGCCGCCGTCGAAAGCGTTCTCAAAAGTAAGGCCTGATCGCCTCCGACCGTTGGTCGCCCTGGCTTCTCTTTCCTTCTCACGTGTCATTCATACTCCCTCGGATAGCGCTATGAGAGTCAGCTCCGGGTGCGAGCGGGCAATTGCGTTTCCCGCAATATCTGCGTTATGGTAAATCTCAGGGAGCGAGTCATGATCAACTTTGATGTTCTTACGGCATATATTCAGCGAGCCCTTCCTGGGGCCAACGTGTCTGTGTCCGATCGTACAGGAACGATGGACCATCTGTCGGTCCGCGTGATCTCGGATTTGTTTCAGGGGAAAAACTTATTGGATCGCCATCGGATGATTTACCAGGCGTTGGATGAGCCAATGAAAGATGGACGTATCCATGCGTTGGAATTGAAGGCGGAAACGTCGAACGGCGGCTGAGAGCGAAGGGGAGGAATATATGAACAGTCCAATCGAAGAAGAAATTCAACGGGAAGTTAGCGCGAATAAGATCCTCATTTACGGCAAAGGCACCAAGACCATGCCTATGTGCGGCTTTACGCGGGAGACCATGCAGTTTTTCGACAAATACGGATACCCATACGAACTGGTCGATGTGCTGCAGAATCCAGCCAAGCGCGAGGCGTTGACCAAGATTACCAATTGGCCCACGCTGCCCAAAGTCTTCATCAACGGAACGTTTTACGGCGATACCGACATCCTCGACCCGATGGAAAAAAAGGGCGAGATGGAGCCGCTCTTAAAGAAAGCCTTCGGCAAGACCGAGTGATGAACAGATTAAAGAAGTCCGGAAAGGCCATCCTCTGAAGGCTGCTCAAAAGGCTCATCCAACAAGGCCGCAGCCGAAATCAACGCCGGAGGCGTAGCCTCTGGGCTACGTTGAGGACGTTGATGAGGCGAGAACGAAGTTGGGGAGCCTTTTCAGCGGCCTTAGATCCCCCAGCCGCCGTTGACGTGTATGTTCGCCCCATTCACGTAACGCGCCTCATCGGATAACAGATATCGAACCGCCCCCGTTGTATCGCTGACCTCTCCGAGATAACCTGCCGGAATGCGTTTTATCGCGCCAGCCAATTCCTCAGGCGGCGCGCTGCCGGAGTCGATGAAGCCGGGGGAGATCGCATTGACCGTCACGCCGAACGGGGCCAGCATCTTTGCCAGTGTGCGCGTCAGGATCAGCACCCCGGCCTTCGCAATATAGTGCGCCGTCACATCCGGCTGCGCGATCATGTGATCGGCGTTCGCCATGCTGAAATTCACGATTCGGCCATATTTGCGCGCCTTCATGAGAGGCGCAACGGCCTGCGCCAAATAAAAAATCGGGTGCAGATTACCGTCAAACATCTCATTCCAGCCTTCCACCGTTTCATCGAACAAACTGATCCGATGGTAGGGTCCGGCGCAGTTGATCAAGGCGTCGATGCGGCCCCACTGCCGCTGCACCCTCTCGACGAACGCGTGCGCGGCCGGAGCATCGGAGACATCGCAACGCACGGCTAACGCTCGCCCTCCGCGTTCGATCATCGCGGCGTTGGTCGCCTGCGCCGCCTCTTCGCTCGTTCGATAACAGATGGCCACGGACCAACCCTGCGCCGCCAAATCCAACGCAATGGCTCGTCCAATGCCTTTCGCCCCGCCGGTAATTAACGCTACCCGATCAGACACGTTCGCTCCTTTCTCGTATGATGCACTCGTCTTCATCGACTCATCTCGACGCGAGCTGTTTGCCGATGAACTGCAGGGCTCCCGCGGTGCGTGTCGAAAATATCTGTTCGTGCTTCGGTCGTTTCGAGTCCAGCGCGCTGGCCTTGATCAAGGCCTGTAAGTCGGCCAACGTGTCGACATCCCGCCATTCGGGCAGCAGCGATATTTTCAACCCCAGTCCTTCCGCGCGCTCGCGGGTCAGCTTGAGCACCTGATCGGTGGACCAGGGAATGCCGGTAAAAAGCTCCGGACGCGGATGCTTGAGAGCGATCATATAATAGCCCCCGTCGGTTGCGGGTCCCAGCATCAGGTCGTAATGGTCGAGCGACGTCAGCGCCTGTCGATAATAGTCGGCCGGGAGCGACGGTACGTCCGTCCCGACAATGAGCGCTTTCCGATGCCCCCGCGAGAACACGGTCGAAAAGGCATGGAGCATCCGCGCGCCAAGGTCATCCCCGACTTGATCGAAGATGGTCACACCGTGGCGTTCCTCCATGATCTGGAAAAAGACGTGCGAGGCCGACGGTGAGCACGCCAGATATCGGGCGGCAGAGAGGTGATGTTTCGCGACGGCTCCCTTTGTACGTTCGAGCGTGTCCAAGACGAAGCTGCCGTGTAGACTCGCGGCTTCATCGTCGGTCAACGGAGGGCACAGGCGAGTCTTCACTTCACCGGGAATGGGAGCTTTGGCGAAAATGATGCAAGCCGATTCAGCCTGTGCGGTTCGATCAAGGGACGGTCTGGATGGTCGTGCAGCCATGTTAATGTTAGCCACCTATCGGATGTGAGCGTACATGCGCGTGAGGGTCGAGGGGCTGATGCCGAGCCAATAGAGTCCTCGCAGTAGCCACATCAAACCGATGGTCCGGAGCGGACCGCACTGTTCCCATCGTCGATAGGAGGTCACGACGGGGGAGCGAAGCGCGGCCATGTGTCCGGCGCGTTTCAGGCGGCGGGTCAACTCGATATCTTCCATAATGGGAATATCGGCAAAGCCTCCCAGCTGTTCGAATACCGTGCGGCGCACGAAGATGGCCTGATCCCCCGTGGCAATGCCGCTCAAGCGGGACCGCCAGTTCATCATACCGCTGATTACGCGGCCCCATCCCGTGTTCGGGGTGAACTGTACGTCAAATCGCCCGCCAACGTATGCCGGATGCCTTAGCGTCTCCTCGATCAGGGCGTACGCGTTCAATGGCAACCAGGTGTCGGCATGCAAGAAGAGTAAAACGTCGCCATGACTCATCGAGGCGCCGGCATTCATTTGGCACGCGCGGCCGGGAGAGGAAATCAACAGGGCGAGTCGGTCGGCGGCCATCCCCATCATGGAGGTCACAAGGCCTCTGGTCCCATCGCGACTATTGCCGTCCACCACAATGACCTCCTCGAACGGTACGGCCAAAGTCTGGCGCAAGGTCGCTTCCAGAATCGGCTCCTCATTGAGCACGGGCATGATGACGCTGATGCGCATTGCTAGAAGTGCTGAGTGCTGGGTGTTGAGTCCTGAGAGCAGGCGATTATAAATACGAGAAGGTGGCCGAGGGTTTTTGTCTCGCTCAGCACTGAGCACTCAGGACTTGGCACTATCGAGTGGGCGGCGCAGTCTTAAACATGAAAAAAATGACAGCGGCAATGGTTCCCCAAAAGACCACCTGCTTATGCCAGAACAGCACTTCGCCATAATGAAAAATGGCTAAGGCTAGCACGATCGCGACACCCATGATGACATAGCGCAGTGTCAGATTGGCTACCGTGGCTTGCGCCCACAAGGCGACGCCCGCGAAATAGAGCAACAAGGGCGTGACGCCCGCTAATTCGAATCCGCCGCTGATTGACAGAAAGACGTCGAGGAAGCCGACAAACATCATCGCCACGCCGACAAACATCATTGCCACGCTGAGCTGGCGATCCTCCTGTGACCCGGAACCGTTGTCGGGGGACACGCCGGACTCTCGATCCTCTTCGTCGGGTCTCACCGTTATCGCTCCTTCTCACCGGCCCACGTTACGATTGGCGAAAGCGTTTGAATTGTTTGCTCAGCGCGAGGCCCTGTCCTTGATAGGAGGAACCGATGCCCATGCCGTAGATCTTGTCCGAGTGAGCCAGCAGCCGTTCGTAGATCAGGCGGCCGACCACCTGTCCGTCCTCAATGAGAAACGGCACCTCGTGCGAGCGGACTTCCAGCACGGCATGGGAGCCTTTGACATCGCTTGCGCCGTAGCCGAATCCGGGATCGAAAAACCCGGCGTAGTGGATACGGAATTCGCCCATAGACGGGTCGTAGGCAACCATCTCCGCGGCGTAGGCGGGCGGGATGCGCACTTTTTCCTTCGACAGAAGAATGTAAAAATCGTCCGGGTTCAGAATAATGCGTCGGTTTCGCGGCGCCATGATCGGCTCCCAAAACTCGTCAGGGTCGTAGTAGTCTTTTTTCAGCAGGTCGATGGCCGGCGTATTTTGTTTCGCTCGATAGCCGATAATCTTGTCTTCCGGGCAGCCTTGCAAATTCAATGAGACCATGAGCCCTCGATTGATCAAGGCTTCTCCAGGCTGATCGCCCTCCCCGTACACGAGCGTTTCCTGCGCATCCAATTCTTGTAGTGTCGTGTCCGATGGTGGGGGACAGCCGCGAATGAATCGCAGCTGATTCAATTTCACCCCTGCCTGCACGAGAACCGTAAATGTGCGAGGGACGACTTCGGCATACAAAGTTCCCTTATACCCTGGGGGGACGCGTTCGAATTCCGTCCCTCCGTCGCAAATCAATCGCGTGAATATATCGAGACGGCCTGTCGTGCTCTTCGGATTGGCTTTAGCCGAGAACTCGGACGTCAGATTCAGATGCTCCATCAGCGGTACCAGATAGACGCAGCCTTTTTCGAATACCGTCGGCTGAGTCAGATCGATTCGGGTCATGGCCAAATCTTTAATGCGGCTCTCGACCGTGGCATTCGGGCCGGGTAAAAAGCTGGCTTGCATGCGGTATCCGACCGGACCCAACCGAAGATCCAAACTTGAAGGTTGGATTTGCCCGTCTTCGATTGGAGCTGGGGTCGAGAGGCGTCCATTCTCAATCAGCTCGCGGATTTTTTGAGACGGCAGAATGCCGGTCGTGTACGACAAGCTTTGTAAATCGCGCTCGAGTTCCGGGAACAGTGAGTGAAGGTGATCGGTCATGGTGGGGTCATGGCTTCGTCGGGAAGAATATCAACAATCGTCGAGCGCCCCATCGGCGCAGGAGGAAAACGACGGTGACGCGCCGACCATCGGCAGCTCGCGCCGCGAAGTCTTCTCAGGCTGGGGGTAATGGTACGTCTTCTGCTCATAGTTTTTCAGCATAGCGCCGTCGTCGTCCAAATGCATCAAATAGTCGGGAGGAAGAATGGGAATCTTTCCTCCACCGCCGGGCGCATCGATTACGAAATGGGGGACAGCCATTCCGCTGGTATGTCCCTGCAATTCTCGAATAATGTTCATGCCGGTTTCAACCGTCGTGCGGAAATGATTGGTGCCTTTGGTGAGATCAGCCTGGTACAGATAGTAAGGTTTGACGCGTGCCAGCAAAAGTTGATGCATCAGCCGCTTCATGACGTCTGGATCGTCATTGACACCTTTAAGAAGCACGGTCTGCGCACCCAGCGGCACCCCGGCATCCGCCAACATGCCGCAGGCGGCCTTGACCGCGGGTGTGAGTTCGTCGGGGTGATTGAAATGAAGATTCATGTAAATGGGATGATATTGTTTGATCATCTCGCACAGTTTTGGAGTAATCCGTTCCGGGAGCGTACCGGGGACGCGCGAGCCGATTCGAATCAATTCCAAATGCGGGATCGTGCGCAGCGCCTTAAAGATCCGTTCGAGTAAATAGTCGGGCAGCAGCAAGGGGTCCCCGCCCGAAAGGATAACATCGCGCACTTCCGTATGGTCGCGGAGATAGGCGATGGCGCGGTCCAGTTCGCCCTTTTTGAGGAAACCGGGTTTGCCGACCAACCGTTTGCGTGTACAAAACCGGCAATAGATCGGGCACTGGTTCGTCACCATCAGCAGGACGCGATCCGGGTAGCGGTGCACCAGATGCGGCACCGGACTCATCAGGTCTTCTTCGAGCGGGTCGTCCTCCGCATCGAGGTCGTCAATCTCGACGATGTCGGGTACCACCTGCTTCCAGATGGCATCGCCCTTCGCTTTGATCGTGGACAGCACCGTCGGGGTAATTCGCATGGGATACGGACCGGTCACCGCTTCGATCTCTTCCGGATCGACCCCGAGCCGATCGGCCAGCTCCTGCGGCTTCACGATACTCTCGGCGAGAATCCGTCTCCATTCCTCCATGCTGCGCTCCTTCTTCAGACGGTGAACATTCGGATGCCGGTCGCGTGAGTCGAGTTATAACGTGCAAGTCGGAAAGTCATCCTCGTCGCCTCGTTCCTCCGCACCCCGGTCTGGCGGCGCATCCGATCGCTGATCGTCATGATATTTATCCAGATAGGCCAGGATCTCTCGCGTCTCCGTCAATACGGTCTCCCCATCCCGCAAGACCGGGACATAATATTGGCCGGATACCTCGAAGACCTGCTGCCGAGACGGACGAAAATCCGGGACGATCACTCCCTCATAGGGGAGACTCAGATCTTCCAGCTTTTCCCGCACCACGGCGCACTCCGGGCACCATTCGACATGATACAGCGTTAGAGACATAAGAAATGTTGAATGCTCATGTTGAATGTTGATTGACGGATTGAGAATTACACATCCTCGCGCCTCGGCGCGACCGCGCACGGTGTCATGATCGCATCCCGCATACCGTGGATGACTTTTTTCTCGGGGGAGCATACTGTCGCGAGGATGCCGGCTAACATGGCCTTTCCGCTGCTGACAAAATAATACGGAGAGAGCCGTGCCCGCCCCGCCATCGGAACGACGGTCCGCTCTCGCGAGTCGAGATAGGATAGATCGAACTGGCGACCCTTATGAAATTCTTGCAAGATATACGGCGTCTTCGGAAAGGAACGCAAGGCTGAGTCGAGTGCGTCGGCCCATTCGGCTTGAGGGAGATCGTGACCGACCGATACCCCTCGGCTGCCCCACGCCAGTTCTGAAAATCCCGATGGCTTGACGACGTAGCGCCGTTCCTTTTGCGTGGCTTCCGCTAATGTTCGCCAGTCGCTCACGGCGCGGCCGCCGATTTCCAGATTGGGAATGATCGCCATCGGCGGAAGCGGCCGTGGATCGAGCACCCACGTGCGGGGCATCACGTTCGTGAGGGCATCAAAGGTCTCGCCGCCCAACGCCTTTTTCCAAAAGGTAGCCAATATGGGATGATGCAGCAGGGCAAAGGCCAGTTTTTCTTCCAGCGCCGGCTTGAAGGGCGGGGTAACCACCGTCTTTTCCTTCTTGGCGCTGTACATGATCAATTCCGATTTCGGAATATTGTTAAGGTCGAACAGTTCAAAAAATCGATATAGGACCGCAACGGGCTGCTCGTCTCCTGAATCGCCGGTCACCCAGAGGCCTTCTTCTGTAAAGCGGACCTCGCGTGGATTCACGCAATAGGTCGGGACTCCGATGGCGCGAAGCTGCTGTGTCATCCACTGCATTTCGGCGCGATAGTCCTTCGCCTCTTCCGAGATGACGATGGCGAGACAGCCCGTTCGCTCGCCCAACAGATTGCGGACCAACGCTGCAAACCCTTCGACGATGCCGTTGACCCCGCCGACAAGCTGTAAGGGTTCTCCCGCAGCGGAGGCCAAGTCGGCATAGGCATGCGACAGGCCGCCGGTCAACCCCATCCCCCCAGGGACCGAGTCCAGCTCTGTAATGATCATGCCGTGGTCGGTCGGAATAATGTCCGGCCGGATGATGCCCGGCAGATGATCGCGAAAGCGTTTCATCCGGCTGTAGGCCACCAGCGAGACCGGCTTGCCTTGATCCAGATATTCAGCGACCCATCCCGGCTGAGAGCCACGGACGCTTTCTCCATAGAGCATGTTCAGCGCTCGATACAACGACAGCAAATGCTGCCCGAGCGATTCAAAGAAGGCCAATTCATCGGGAGTGACCATGAAGGGTGAGGGCGCGAGACGCCACTGGGTAGCAACGGGGCTCGCATCAGCGGCTTGCGAATCGTGGGCGGACGCCTCGTGATAGAGGCCCGATTTGATCAGCGCATCGCGCACGAACAGGCCACGTTGAGAGGAGGTATATGAGGATGTGCTGCCGGGGACGTCGTGCGCGAGTGCCAACAATATCCTCAGGAAAGAATCCAGAGTTTACGAGAACACGGCCATGTGCCGGTGAGGGAAGGATGCATGCTCGGCTGTGGGATTGCTCGAATTCGTCACTGTTACCTGAAAAGATCGTAACATGGGCTATCCGAAGGACACAAGAGGATGGTGAGGTGATTTCTTCCTGCCGTGAGTGCGCGCGCATTGTCTGAGTCGCGAGCGCGGCGTATGATAAACGGCCATGGATCCAACGTCTGTCTCTATGCCCGGAAGTCTGTTGCGCATCGAGCGGCTGCCTCAACCGGTGCCCAGTCACGTGTGTCTCCGCTGCGAAGTCTGCTGTCGATTTCCTGAGGTCGATAGCTTTCTGCGCCCGTATTTCACCGGTGAGGAAATTTCACAGGCGATCGCCGGAGGAGTCGATGCCGACGCGTTTCCCGATCTGGACGGTAGTCAGGTTCGGGTTGTGCCCAATCCGATGGGCGAGGGATACCTCTGTCCGGCGTTCGATCCGACCACCTCCAAATGTCGAATTTACGAAACGCGCCCTTTAGATTGTCGGATCTATCCGCTGGCTGTGATGTGGTCGGCAGATCACAATCAGGTCGTCTTGGGATGGGATACGAAATGCCCGTTTATGCTGGACCGGGGAGGCGCCGGACTGGTCGAAGCAGATCACCCGGATTCAATCGAGGCGCATGCCGAACGCGTGGCGGACATACTGGAGGAAGAACCGGTGCTGTCCACGTATCGCGACCATCCGAGCCTTATCGGGCGCTATCAAGATGACGTGGTGGTGGTCCGAACATTGCCGCGTTTGACCGCCATACTCGTTGCGCCGCCTGCGCCGGCCGTGCCTTCCGCCGGTGCCGGCGAGGTTCGTCGGCTGACGCCGAATGACTATGCTCGTTTTCAAGAGGCATTGGCTCCGATGGAGGCTTCGCTGGCGGCGTATAGTTTAGCGCCGCACCTCGTGTGGCGTGAACTCTTTACCTATTCATGGATGGAATGGGATCAGCACTTGTGCGTGTTTGCCGAGTATGCGGATGGTGTATTCATGCCGTTGCCGCCGCTGGGTCCAGGCCCCTTACGCGAGCCGCTCGCGCGAGCGTGGACCTATATGCGCCAAAGAAATCGCGGGTCCGACGTCAGTCGTGTGGAGAATGTACCGGAAGAGTGGAAGCTGCAATGGGAATCATGGGGGTATCGTCTTCGGTCCAAGGACCCCGACTACCTGTACGACGCCCGCTCGCTGGTCGAACTTCGGGGCGATCCGTATAAGTCGCATCGTGCGGCTTGCAATCGGTTCGCGCGGACGCACCACCCTCGCTATGTACCGTTCGAGGCCCGCGATCGCGAGCCGAGCTTGGACCTATATCGGCGATGGGCGATTCAGAAAAATACGCGACACGTCGATCCAGTGGCATCCTTCATGCTGGCGGATTCGCTTGGCGCTCATCGCGAAGCCATGGATTCACTCGAGGCGCTGGGACTGATGGGGCGTGTTGTGTGGGTGGACCAGGCGTTGGTCGCCTACACCTTTGGATATTTCCGGTCTCCTTCGCTCTTCTGCGTCTTATTGGAAGTAGCCGATCGATCGCTTTCGGGGTTGGCCTCGTGGGTCTTCCGAGAAACCTGCCGTGAAGCCCATGAGCGCGGGGCAGTCTTCATCAATACGCTGGATGATTCGGGGCTTGAGACCTTGGCCAGGTCGAAGCGGTCTTACCACCCGGTGCGGATGATCGCCAACTACATCGCGACGGAGTCGGAACATTTTGACTGAAAAGGTGAATGAGAGTAGGATTCTTTGCGTAAGATTTATTCATCGGCTTTACTGTCACCTACCTTGACGATGACGTTCGACCACTCTGCGACACCTTTTCCCACCCGGCGGCCTTACGCATGGCTGCCCGCCTTGATCATCAGCATGACGTTCGTCGCCATCGTCATTGGGACCCTTGTCCTTCACTACGTCGAAGATCGGCTGGTGACGGCGGTCGGACAGAACCTGACGCTGGTGGCGGCTGAGATCACGGACAAATTGGATCGTCTCATGTTCGAGCGATACGGCGATTCGCTGATCATGGCGAACACATTTAGCGAACATATGGACGACCCCGCCTATCTGCATGACTTTCTCTTGTTGATGAAACAGGCCTATGCCCCGTTCTACGTCTGGCTCGGAGTCGTCAGCTCGGACGGAACGGTGCTGGCGGCGACCGACTCGGACATTCATGGACGGAATTGGAGCCGCCAGGAGTGGTTTCAAGCCGTCCGGGATACACGACTGCGGCACATCGGTGACGTCGGGCCGTATGAAGCGGTGCAGGGTTCGGAAGCGGTGGCATTCTCCGCGCCGATTATCGGGAAGAACGGAGCCTTTCTCGGCGTCGTAACCGCCCGCATCAGTGTGCTCACGATCGAAGATGTGCTGACTCAGACATTGCATGCGATAGAATCCCGCTCCGGCTCCTCCGGTCCGATCGAATATCAGTTTCTGGCTCGCGATGGGCGAGTCTTTATCGACTCGGATCTTTTGCACAAGGGGGGCGTGAACCTACGACAACTGGGCCTTCCCTCCGCCCTTCTGAGCGCCTCCGGCCAGCCGGGATATGTGAAGGAAGAACATGTGCGTCGGCATCTTCCCGTCGTGACGGGCTATGCGTCGACGCATGGCTATGGCGAAGCGAAGGGATTCGAATGGACCGTGCTCGTGCGCAGGGATCAGAGTCATATTCTCGCTCCCGTCCGACTGGTGCTCTTGAATATCGGCATGGCCGGCGCGGCGGTGTGGGTGCCCATGTTTATCGCCTTGCTCTGGACGACGAGTCGATTGCGCCATGAATGGGCGCAGACGCAGCAGGAGACGGCGCGCGCGCGGGCCGCGGAAGCTGCCGAGCGGCATAGTGAAGCCCGGACCCGTCTGATTATTGAAACCGCATTGGATGCCGTCATCGTCATGGATGCCCAGGGCCGCGTGACGGACTGGAACACGCAGGCGGAAACCATGTTCGGATGGTCGCGTGATGAGGCGATCGGAGAGCTGCTCTCGTCCATGATTATCCCCGTCACCTTACGGGACGCACATAACAGCGGCCTCGAACGGTTTTTTGCCACTGGAGAAGGGCCGGTGCTCAATAAGCGCGTTGAACTCACCGCGCGACATCGGGATGGACACGAATTTCCCGTCGAGCTGTCGGTGTCTCCCGCGAAGATGGGAGACGTCTATACGTTCAGCGCATTCGTTCGGGATGTCACTGAACAAAAGCTCGCCGAAACACAGCTACGAGATAGTGAAGAACGATACCGATCGGTGGTGACGGCGTTGGACGAAGGCGTCCTCCTCGTCGACGATCAGGGCCTCGTGCAGGCGTGCAATACCAGCGCAGAACGTATTCTAGGAGCGGCGCCGGGAAGTCTGCTGAAACGGCGCGTACACGATCCGAATTGGCAGGTCATCCATGAAGACGGTTCTCCGCTTCCAAACGAACAACGCCCCGTTCTTGTCACACTCCGCACCGGTCAAGCGTGCGCCGCCGTCATCCTGGGTGTACGTATCGGCGAAGGCGAATTGCGATGGCTCTCGGTCCATACCCAGCCGCTGATGCGGCAGGAGGCCGCCGCTCCTCATGCCGTCGTCGCGTCCTTTACCGACATTACCGATCAGAAACGCATCGAACAACGCCTTCGCCTCCAGCATGCGATTACCAGGGTCTTGGCCGAAGCGACGACGCTGAAAGAAGCCGCGGCAGTGATTCTCGAAACCATCTGCGAGCCGTTAGGATGGAACCTCGGCATTCTCTGGATTGTGGACCGCCCGGCCAACGTCTTGCGCTGCATGGATAGTTGGGCGCAGCCGAACACTGAAGTCGAGACGTTTGATGACGCCAGCCGCCAGCGTACATTTAGCCGAGGGATCGGATTGCCCGGACGCGTCTGGTCAACCGGTGCATCGACCTGGATCGTCGATATTCTGCACGACACCAATTTTCCCCGCTTCCCCATGGCCGAACGCGTCGGCCTGCACGCGGCGGCGGCATTTCCGATTCTGCTCGGCGAAGACGTCGAAGGCGTCCTCGAGTTTTTCAGCCGCGAAGTCCGCCAACCGGATGATCATATTCTTGCCCTCATGGCGGCGATCGGCAGTCAAGTGGGCCATTTGATCGAGCGGAAGCAGCTGGAAGAACAGCTCCGCCAATCGCAAAAAATGGAGGCGATCGGCCGATTGGCCGGCGGCATCGCGCATGATTTTAATAATCTCCTGACCGTCATCACCGGCTATAGCGAGGTTGCCATGTCCCGCCTGCGTGAGGGCGACCCGCTCCGTATGGAGATTGCGGAAATCAAGCAGGCCGGACACCGCGCGGCGGCGTTGACCAGCCAATTGCTGGCCTTCAGCCGGCGGCAGGTCTTGCAGCCGAAATTGCTGGACTTAAACGTCGTGGTGATGAATCTGGAAAAGCTCTTGCACCGGTTGATTGGCGAGGATGTCAATCTTGTCGTTTCGTTGGCGCCTGGATTGGGGCACATTCACGTCGATCCGGGTCAGGTCGAACAGGTGTTGATGAATTTGTCGGTCAACGCGCGCGACGCGATGCCCAGGGGCGGCAGGCTGGTGATTGAAACCCAGAACGTGGACTTCATTGGGTCGGCAGTCGGCCGGCCGCTCTCGATGCAGCCCGGTTCATACGTCATGTTGGTCGTCAGCGATACGGGCTGTGGAATGGACGACTATACGCGCTCGCATGTTTTCGAACCGTTTTTTACGACCAAAGAGCACGGCAAGGGCACCGGCTTGGGACTGTCCACGGTCTATGGAATTGTGAAGCAGGCGAATGGGGAAATTCTCCTCGACAGCAAACAGGATCAGGGCACGACATTTACGATTTATTTTCCGCGTGTTCAGGATCGGACCTCGGCTGCTTCTGAAGCAGGCTCCCAGTCGTCGATGACCCATTCGGGTACGGAGACCCTGTTGTTGGTCGAAGACGAACCCGCCATCCGCGCCTTGGCCGGCGACATTCTCCGCCGTACCGGGTACAAAGTCTTGGAAGCGCGCCATGGAGTGGAGGCGCTGCTGACCGGCAGCCAATATCTCGGCACGATCCATCTGCTGATCACCGATGTCATCATGCCCCAGATGAGTGGAGGGGAGGTGGCGGAGCGCCTCATCCATGAACGTCCGGATATGAAGGTCCTATACATCTCCGGCTATACGGACGACACGATCATCCATCACGGCGTCGTGAAGGAAGGCGCCGCCGCCTTTCTGCAAAAGCCTTTTTCGCCCGACGCGCTCGTCCAAAAGGTGCGCGTAGTCCTGGATGCTGACGACCGCAAAGTCGGGTCCACCTAGTACATCCAATTCAGAGTATCATCCGTATCATGAGATAAGTGATAATGCACGAATGTTTAACTCACAAGGAGGATGCAATGAAGAAGTTTCTCGGCATAACGGCGATGGTGTTTGGCTTGGCCCTCGCGACGAACGTCGGCTGGGCGGATATGGGCAAGGCGGCGGCGCCCTTGATGGCCGCAGCAGGTTCAAAGGCCGACATGCATATCAATGAGGGAATCGAACATTTCAATAAGGGACATTGGGATGTCGCGAAAACCCATTTTACGGAAGCCGCGAAGGCGGATCCCAAGTCGGCAGAAGCGCATTACGATTTGGCGCTCACATTGGACAAGGCGGGTGACCATAAGGGCGCGACCGAACATTTTAAAACGGCCTATGAAATGGGCAAGGACAATGCCGAAATTCAGAACTCCGATATTCTGAAATCGCACCTGAAAATGAAATAGAAGAAGTGCTGAGTGCTGAGTCCTGGGTGCTGAGCGAAGAGCTCTTGTTTCACTCAGGACTCAGAACTTCCAGCACTCAAACTCAGCACTTCGGACTCAGCACTCAGCACTTTCAGCCGCATCTTGCTATTTCCCACCCGTTTCAGCTATTCGTCATCCATGACCGAATCCATTTCCAAGGGGCGAGAGCTCGACATCGATCAGTACCGTATACGGGACGAACCGTTCTATGCCGAGATCAACGGCGAGGTGGGACTCTTCACCATCGCCGCGCAGAGCCGGATGCCTGTCATGCTGAAGGGCCCGACCGGCTGCGGCAAGACGCGGTTCATCCAACACATGGCCCACCGTCTGGGGCGCCCCCTGATCACCGTCGCGTGCCACGAAGATTTGACGGCCTCCGATCTGGTGGGGCGTTACCTTTTGAAAGGTGAAGAAACCGTCTGGGTGGACGGACCGCTGACGCTTGGCGTGAAACACGGCGCGATTGTCTATCTCGATGAAATCGTCGAAGCGCGGAAAGACACGACGGTGATCATACATCCTCTGACCGACGATCGACGCGTGCTGCCGATTGAAAAGAAAGGGCAGATCGTCGAGGCCGTGGACGACTTTCTCCTGGTCATCTCGTACAACCCCGGCTATCAAAGCGTGTTGAAGGATTTGAAGCAAAGTACCAAGCAGCGATTCATGGCGATCGAATTCACCTATCCCCCGCGCGAGATTGAAACGAACGTCATTGAACGTGAAGCCGGAGTGGCGCCGGACGTGGCCCAACGGTTGGTCAAGTTAGGCGAGAAAGTGCGCAACCTTCGCAACCATGGTCTGGAAGAAGGCGTGAGTACGCGATTGCTCATCTATGCCGGCGCGTTGATCCAGAAAGGCGTGCCGCCAATCCAAGCCTGCGATGTGGCCGTCGCCCGTCCCATCACCGACGATCGCGACATGCAACGCAGCATTCAAGAATTCGTCAAAGCGATCTTCGGGTAGCGACGGCAAGAATCTCTGCGCTTAATCTCTGTTCACGAGGAGCCTACCTACGTAAACGACGTGCCGCGAAATATGCCCAGACCTGATGGAAACGAGATGTGATGGTTCCAAGTGCTGAGTAGCGATACTCAAGTGACGTGCGAGCGACAACAACCATGAAGAAGAGGAAGAGCGTCTCGAAGGAAGGAAAAGGAGGAGACTCTCCCTCTCAGCTGATAGATGCGAGAATCAAGGAGCTGAGTGATTGGCGGGGCGAGACGCTCGCTCGGGTCCGAATTCTCATCAAGCAGGCCGACCCCGAAGTGGTCGAGGAGTGGAAGTGGAGAGGGGTTCCGGTGTGGTCGCACGCCGGAATTATCTGCACCGGTGAGACGTACAAGAATGTCGTGAAGATGACCTTCGCCAAGGGCGCCTCGTTGGAGGACCCTTCAGGCCTCTTCAACTCCAGCCTCGAAGGCAACACCAGGCGTGCCATCGATTTTCATGAGGGCGACAAGATTGATGAAAAGGCATTGAAGGCGCTCATTCGCGCCGCCGTGGCACTGAACACCTCCGCAGCCGCCCAGCGGCCGGGGACGAGAGCATAGACGAGGAGTGAGGTGAGCCCATGGGGGCAGGGGCCGTCCACGTGAACGGCGCTCCAACCGGGATCGAGACCGGGGACGATGTGCTCGCAGGCATGCGAGCAGATGCCGAAGGGGGAGGTCTGCCTGCCAACGGACGAGGGGGGGCGGCAGAGGCTGGTAGCGTCGGGGAGCGATGACGAGAGACGCCGAACGGCAGCGTCGCATAGCCCGCGCTAAACGGATTTATCAAACTGAACCTAGACGAAGGATCGATTACCGTTCCAGTACCAGATCATTCTGAACTTGCATTCGGCACGCTTCTAGCGATTGTTCATAGTCGCATTGAACGTTCTGCATTTGAGTCATGACAGGACGTGTCCTTTAAAACTCTGCCCATTGCCGAAACCTCCGACGGGGTCAGTCTCACTATCCATGTGCAACCGAATGCGAAGCGCACGCAAAGCGTCGGTTGGCATGGCGACGCACTGAAAATTCGTCTTGCCTCGCCGCCCATTGACGGCGCCGCCAATGAAGCCTTGTGCAGATTCCTTAGCCGGCAGTTGGACGTACCGATGGCCAACGTCATCATCCGCTCAGGCCACAGCGCGCGCAGAAAGCGAATATTCGTACGAGAGATTAGCCGCCGTCAGGTAATGAGGATTTTCAAGCTTGATCAGCCAAGGGAGACACCTCATGAAGAGGACGAGTCATAATGCTGTCATCTGTGTCCTGCTCCTCCTCTCAGGATGCGCGGGGCCTAAGCCGATCCTCTATCCTAACGCTCATCTGCAAGCTGTGGGACAAGAGACGGCGAAGGACGATATTGCGGAATGCCGCGAGATGGCGGAAGCCGCCGGCGCGAAGGAAGGTCAAGGCAAGGCCGGGCAAGTAGCCGGTCGCACGGCGGCCGGTGCGGGAGTCGGAGCCGCGAGTGGGGCGGTCGGAGGGGCCATATCCGGCGCGGCGGGAGCCGGCTCTCTTATTGGAGCGGCCAGCGGAGCGACGATCGGTTTGCTGAGCGGCATATTCAGTCGCCCTAACCCGGGACAAGGCTATATCAATTTTGTCAATCGGTGCTTGTCTGAGAAGGGGTATGAGCCGGTGGGATGGGAGTGAGGGGATGGGCGGTGAGACCAGTGGCCTCGGTGCTCGCACAACGCGCACGCTCCGAAGGTGCTCGTTGGATGCGCGCAAAGGCGGCCACCGGTCGCACCGCCCTGCTGGTGTGTGTGTATAGAAGTGAAAGAAAGCAGGTCGAGTCTAGACCAAGGGCTGTGCTCGCGCGGCGCGCACGATCAGAATGTGCGCGCCGAACGCGCGCAGTTCCCCCTAACCTAGGCTCAACCCGCGCGAGTGAGAGTTTGTGAAGAGAAGAGAACGGTTGCCCAACGACGCTGTGTTGCCTGCGCAACGCGCACACTCAGAAGGTTCTCCTTGGGCGCGTGGGCTTAATAAATAGACCCAATAGGCATAAGTCTTAGACTACTCCTTTACAAATGACGGTTTCTGACATGGAGAAGAATCTAATGAAGAGTTTTTATCCAGACTTCTTGGCCCTTAGCAAGATCGAAGAGGATCTGCTTGTTAATAAGCTGGATGCCGCTAGGAAAGCTATTTCACATGCTGGAGAAAAAGGTCGCAGCCTTGAGGCAGAAGTTATGACCCTGTTACGCAGTTTCTTGCCGGGAGAGTATGGTCTTACAACCGGGTTTGTTGTTTATCACACCGTCAATGGGCCAAACTTGTCTCCTCAACTTGATGTCATAATTTATGACGCTGTTCGATGCGGACCTATCACTAGGCTGGCCACCTGCGATGTGCTACCTCTTGAAGCCGTTTATGGGTACGTCGAAGTGAAGGCGTCATTGCAGAGCAGCTCTAATAGCGCTATAGAATCTGCTAATAATTCAATCGAGAAGTGTATCCAAACGAATCAACTGTTAAGAGGCATGACGGAGCGTCGTTTCTGGGTTCCAGTTGAATCGAGCTCTGTTCAGGCGGAGCTTAAGGCCACAAATTGGATGGCCATTCGATCTTACGTCTTTGCATTGGAGGCGCAAGGCGTCGTCGCCCAAAACCCAGATTTATTCGCTCAACGCATGGCCGATGTTTCAGCAAGTTTTGGGGAGCCCGTTCATTTGCACGGAGTGTTTGTCGCTGGACATGGGTATTATAGAACTCGAGCGATTGACGCTAATAAAACCAAACCGGAGGACTGGTACCACATTAACTATACAAGTGATCAAGCCTTAGCAGCCTTCAAGTGGGACTTAATTCACAGCCTGGCGCGGTTTCCCAGGTATCCGGAGCACTGGACACCGGCAGTCGATAGGTATCGCAAAGACGAAACGCAATGGAAGTCTTGTTCTCCGAAAGAAATTAATAAGCAAAATGTGTAGGTAGTGACAGGGGCGACCTGGAATCCAGTCTAGAACATACGATTTATTATAAGGTCGTTACGTGCTTTGAGGACTCGTCATCTGCTGTTGGATTTTCGGTTGGATTGGCGTGGGCGCGGCCTTTGTCTGGGGGGGGTCGGTGATGACGCCGTAGATTTCTCGGCCTTCGTGGCCTTCGGGCAGATATTCGGTGATGGGCATGCCGTCTTCTCTCACGAATCGGATATGTCGCATTCATAAAAATTAATAGACAGGTTACCCCATCACTTCTATCGTTTCAGACCCTAATTTACAGCAGAAAACAGCCTGGCATATCGTTCAATAGACATTGCATTCTGATCGAGAGTCGCTCCATCCTTTTCACGTCTTCCGGCGTGGCCTTTGTCGGATCGAGGCGTTCCAGCCAGTCGCGGTCTTGTTTGAGCTTCCACAATGAGAGCGAGGAGGTGCCGGGAATTTTTGTCGCCTCTTCGGCCGCTTTGATCGTGAGTGGACGGAAGGCGTCTACTTCGTCGCTGAATTCCAATCGATTCTTCTCAAAGCCATACGGTTCGGTGTCCTGATCGATCGAAGAAATCAGATGCTGAAGCCAGTGCATGGTGGACGCCATGCGCTCGTAATGAAGCGTGTTCGGAAGATCGGATGGTTGGTGGTAGCGCGGGGTGCGGCCGGCGGAGAGAAAGAGGAATGGCACGGATGCGTTTCGAAATGCGTCGTAATCGCTGAAGGGGACTCGACCGATCAAGGGAATCTCTTCGACCAGATGCAGACCAACAGGGTGGACGGTGAGGGGAGCCATCGTTCCCACACTCGCCGCGTCCTTCACGCGACGATAGAGGGCGGGACTGTGTTCTGCTCCGGTCGCAAAGATGATTTTTTGCAACGGGTCCCAATGGACCCCGCCCATGAGGTCCATGATGATAACGGCTTGAAAGTGGGAGAGCGAGCCAATCTCGGCGGGGAGCTGATTCGCAAAGTGCTGCGAGCCCATCAGACCTGTTCCTATGTACGGGGCCTCTTCCGTGTTAAAGGCGACAAACACGATCGGATGGCTGTTGAGAGACGGCAAGGATCGGGCTAGTTCGAGGAGTATCGCCAAAGCCGAGGCATTGTCGTCCGCGCCGAGATAGGCTCCGCCGAGATGATCGTAATGCGCGCCGATGAGAATCCAGCCTCCCTTATGGGGTTGTGAGGCGGACCGGATGCCGATGAGATTATCCCCCAGTTCCTGAGAGACGGTCTGACGATAGCCATTTAGTGATGCTAGCGGTTGGAGACCGGCTTCTTGAAACTCTGTCACGATGTAGTCGGCGGCTTTCCGGTGGCCGGGCGTGCCGGGCTTGCGACCTTTCAGATCAGCGCTAGCCAGAAATTGCACATGTGTTTGCAGGCGTCGCGCCAAGACGGTGGTCGGGGCAAAGCGTGTTGGGTCGAGAGCAGCCATGGCAATAACGTAATACGCCAACGTACCACAAACGATTGCTAGAAGCAGGAAGCCGGCGGACGAGCGGTATTTCAAGAGTCTCTACTGGTTCGGTATGGGTTTCGATGGCCTCCCGTCTGAAGGAGTCGAGGGCATGGCCGCGGGCGCGCGGTGGCGTAGGGCGCGGCCTTTGTCTGGGGTGGGGTCGGTAATCACTCCGTAGATTTCTCGGCCTTCGTGACCTTCGGGGAGATATTCGGTGATCGGCATGCCGTCTTCGCGGACGAATAGGAGGCAGTGGCAGTATTTGTAGATTTGCATTTCGTCGCAGGCACAGATCCAGCGGCGTAGTTTGGCTTCGGCTTGCTTGTCCTTGTAGAAGTTGCAGGGGCATAGGGGTTTGCCGAGCTCGTCGACATTTGCCGCCAGTCCGTTGACGACCGATTCGGTCACCTTGGGCGTGGGGTGAAAGGTCGTTCCGCTTTTTTCAGCGAAGCCCTTCACGAACTTCCACATCTTATCGAGACTTTCTTTTTTCGGTTCGTCCATGATTCCTCTGTGACGGCTAGCTTCGCCACCGTGACAGGGCCTTTCAGCGGGTGATCGAGTGGACCACCGTGCTGGCGGGTCGCAAGGTAGGCGGCTTCAATTTAAAATACATTGGCGAATTGCCACCCATGATAGAAGCATCCGATTCGCTGCCCATCGAAGCATCCGAAGGAAAGCGGCATGGCTCGATGCGGACAGATATCTCGTAGCGCTGCCAACTTTCCCTCATTGCCGCGGCAAATGACCGGCGGCATGCCCAAGAGCGTTTGGGCTTTCATGCTGCTTGATGTGACCTCCGAGGAAAGCAGCGCGGGATACCAAAACCCGGTCAACGGCGCGCCGACGGCGGCTTTTGAACTGGCCTCGCTCTGGGACATGGTCATGGACATGGAGGAAACAGACTAACGGTTGTACTGCGACGGGTCAAGAACGCTTATGAGCATTCATGTTTACAAAGGCCGAACGGCTTCTTTACAATTCACATTCTACACGATCGATACAAGCCCAATGCCTGTTTCTCTTCATGAACAATTGAGTGCGCGATTGGCGCCCCATGCCGACCCGGAGACGGCTGTCGCCTTGGTAGGCGACCTCGTGCGGCTCGGCGGACGGCCGGATGCCTTGCCTGCGGTGCTGGCGTTGCTGGATGAATTGGAGGAGGTCTCCGGTAAGGTCTCCGTGTGCGCGCAGGAGATGTTTCCTGAACTGAAGAGACGACAGGTTCTGGATGCAGCCGTGTCCTGGCTGGACCTCGGCATAGCCTTGGCTGAATCGTCGGGCGCCGTGGCGATGAAGTATTTTAAGGAAAGCCCATTGATCCTCGGATTAATGGAGGCGAGTTCCGTGCGGCACACCGTGCTGTCGCAAGCGTTAGAACTGGCCGAGAGCGATGCCAATGCGGCCCTCGAATTTTTTCGAACCGCGCCGGAATTAGCGACCATCCTGCCGTCCAATGCGCTGGCTTCCTGGTGTGAAGTGGGCATGGAGCTCGTCCGCTGGGACTTCGTGTTGGGGATCGAATTTTTTCGGCAAAGTCCTGCCGTCGCCAAGGTCGTGCCGCTCGATCGGGTTCGGGCCTGGGTCGGATTCGGAACGAAGCTGATCACTCAGAACAGTTTGGGAAAGCCCGACTATGTGGGTACGCTTGAGTTTTTTCGCAGCAGCCCGGCCATTCTTGGCGAAATCTCCAGCCCGGCTGTCCGTCAACAGGTCATCGATATCGGATCGATTCTGGCTTCACGCGATCCGTCGCAAGCTATTTCATTCCTCGCCGAAAGCGCCACGTTGCTGACACGCATGCCTTCCGAAGCCTGGCAGTTGCGTACATTGCAGTATGCGGTCTTTGTCGCCGAGCGCGACTCGGATGCGGCATTGAGTTACGTGCGTCGATGCCCCGAGGTGCTTGAGTTGATCGGCAATGTGGCGGACGCCCAGGCCAAGTTCGACGCCTGGTACAAGGGCGGAATGGAAGTCCTTGGCTTCAGTATCGAAGGCGGGCGGGCGTATTTTGCGTCGGAGACGAAGAAAGCCCTGACGTCGATTGAGCAGGCGATGAGCGGCGTGCCGCTACGGCACATTGCGCGGAGGCTGAAACTCTTTGCTGAAGGGCTCTGCGGAACGGACATTGTTATTCGCTCGTTGCCGGACTCGGATGGCGCCCAGTCCGCACAGCTGCAACGGCCGACGGTCAGCGCGGATGGGCGCAGCATTTCGTTGCCGGCAATTCTGCGCCGCTATCCCACGCAGGAGGAAAATGTTCGGCTGTATACGATCATGACGGCGCACGAAGCGGGACATCTGGAGTTTGGGACCTACCGGCCTCGCTTTGATCGGCTTTCAGACGTGCTGGCCGAAGTGCCGACCCGATATGGCCGCCCCTGTCAGACCCGCGCGATGACTCTAGCCGAGCTGTTCGATTGCTATCCTCAATCTGCGCTCATTCGCGACCTGTGGACGATTGTCGAGGACGCGCGGGTCGAGCATCGTCTTCGGCAAGAGTATCCCGGACTGGCCCAGGATCTCACGGCGCTAGCACGCGAGGCGATCCGCACTCGGACATTAACGCATGGCCTGACGGTTCGCGAATTGGTCGCCGATTGCTTATTATTGCTGTCCACGCATGATGCGGAAACCGTGAATATTCCTGATTCGCTCGCCGATGTCGTGCCTCCGGTGTGGGCGCTCTGTCGAACGATTTTGACAACCGAGGCCACTGCCGAGGATGCGATTCGTCTCGCCGATCGTATCTATATTCTGCTGGATGAATTGCTGGCTTCTCGCCAACCCCATGATGGACAGAAAGAGTCGGCGCCGGATGCCGAGATCAACGCAGGATCCAAGGCATCGGAGGAGCAATCCACGACGTATCGTCCCGTGACGAACTTAATGTTTCGCGGTGATCTGGACCCGGCAATGGTCAAGGACGGGAACGACTCGAATGATGATGGCGGCGCGACGACACAGCCGTCCTCCGGTTCTGCGGGCGCGCGGCCACGTGCGGGTTTCCATTTATTTCAAAATGCTGCGAGCGAACTGGTAAGCGCCGGCGCTTCTTCCGCGTATCTCGAAGAGAGTCCCAACCAGGGCGACGATAAGGAGAGCAGGTCGGCGTTGAGCTCCGAGGGGTCGCAAGAGTTTCTTTATGACGAATGGGACGCCGTCATTCAGGATTACCGATCGGGCTGGTGCCGCGTGGTCGAACGTGTCGCACTCGACATGGACAGCGATTTCGTCGATGCGACACTCGGCGCGCATGGCGCCGAAGTCCGAGTCCTCCGTCGCTATTTTGAAAGCCTCCGGCCATCCGGCTTACGTCGGATGTACGCGCAGGTGGACGGCGAAGAGCTGGATCTGGATGCTACCATCCGCCGGCTTGTAGACCGGCGCGCCGGCGCTGACGCGTCGGATCGAATCTATGTGCGGCGCGACAAACGCGAGCGCGAAGTGGCCGTCACGTTTTTGGTGGATTTGAGCGGTTCGACCAGTCGGCAGATCGACGGACGGCGTGTCATCGATGTTGAAAAGGAAGCGCTCGTCCTCTTGTGCGAAGCGCTGGAAGCCATCGGGGATCAATATGCGATCTATGGTTATTCGAGCCGGGGGCGTCGGCACGTCGATTTTGTCGTATTGAAGGATTTTGATGATCCGATCAATCGATCCTCGTCCCGCATCGGCGGCATGAGCCCGCTTCAACAGAATCGTGACGGCGCGGCCGTTCGGCATGCGGCACAAAAATTATTGGACCGCGATGCCAAGGTGCGGTTGCTCGTATTGATCAGCGACGGCAAGCCCCTCGACGATGCGTATGCGGACGACTATGCCGTGGAGGATACGAAGATGGCCTTGCAGGAAGTGCGGCGGCAAGGGATTCATCCATTTTGTATTACCGTCGATCGAGACGCCGACAATTATCTCAAGCGGATGTATGGAGACGTGCGCTATGTGGTCATTGACCATGCGGCGGCGTTGCCGAGTAAGTTGCCGCGGATCTATCAACGGCTCACGGCTTAGTACAATGCTGAAAAAGGCATCCTACTTCGTTCTCATCTCGTTAACATCCTCAACGTACCCCAGAGGGTACGCCTGCGGTATTGACTTCGCCTGCGGCCTCGTAGAATGACCTCTTTGAGCATCGTACAGTGCGCATGGGATCCATAGGTTGGGAGTGTTTAGATGAATGCTAAATACCGTTCGGTTTGAGCAATTCAACGTTCAACATTAATAATTCGACTATGGATCAACACACCATTCCACCATGGCTCTACAAGCTCTTCACGGGGCATCAATACCCGTACGTGCGGCGCTTGGCCAAGTTCGCCAATAAGGTCGTGCCTGGGGAGGAGCGGGGCGAGCCGTCGAAAAGCGAAGTCGACGTCAAATTTTGGGAAGTCTTCCCGCGTTGCTGGGTGAAGGTGCTGGAAGAGGTCAAGTCGGGGATGATCGTGACCTTCATCGAACTGGGAACCTATGCCGCGGGTGAATATCAAGACCTGATCGATCACCCCGAAGAATTCCTGGCGAAAACCTATGGAAAAAAGAAAATCAAAGTGAATTTTTACGACGGCGAGAGTTTCGTCTGCACGATCAATTTCAAGGTTGGGGGATGGACGGGACATGAAGGGGCACACTGAAGATAACCAGGGTGGCCTCGGTGCTCGCGCAGTGCGCACGCTCAGAAGGTGCTCACTGGACGCGCGCAATGGAATCCACCCTGGTCATCCTCAGTGAAAGAGAAAAGGGAAAGTTGGAGGCACTATGATAGGAAGATGCAAGATTACGGTCGTCGGCGCGGGCAATGTGGGAGCGACGGTTGCCCAGCGGTTGGCTGAAAAAAATTGTTATGACGTGGTGCTGGTGGATATCGTTGATGGCGTCCCTCAAGGCAAAACGTTGGACCTGTCGCAAGCCGGTCCGATCTGCGGCTATGACTCGCAATTACGTGGCGCGACGACATTCGATGGAACGGATGGATCGTCGATCGTCGTCGTGACGTCCGGGAATTCCCCGCAAACCGGGCATGAGCCGGGACGAACTCCTCGCGACGAACGCCAAGATCATTCAAGGGGTGGTGAAAGAGGCGGCCAAACGGTCCCCAGACGCCATTCTCATCATCGTGACGAACCCGCTTGATGCCATGGCGCATGTCGCTCATCGCGTCAGCGGATTTCCCAAACAGCGCATTCTCGGGATGGCGGGCGTGCTGGACTCGGCGAGGTTCCGGTCGTTCATCGCAGCCGAATTGAATGTCTCCGTCGAGAATGTCCATGCCATGGTATTAGGCGGACACGGCGATACGATGGTCCCGTTGATCCGGTACACGACGGTCGCCGGCCGTCCTCTCGGCGAATGGTTGGCGAAAGACCGGTTGGCTTCGCTGATCAAGCGCACGAGGGAGGGAGGCGCGGAGATCGTGAATCTTCTCAAGTCCGGCAGTGCCTACTATGCGCCGTCTGCCGCGGTCGTGGAGATGGTGGAAGCGATTCTCAAGGATCAGAAAAAAATCTTGCCGTGTGCGGTGCGATGCGACGGCGAATATGGTATCGGGGGATTATTCGTGGGAGTTCCGGTCAAGCTTGGCCGAGGCGGCGCGGAGCAGGTGATTGAATATGAGTTGACGCCGGAGGAACGCTCCGCCCTTGCCGCCTCGACGGCAGCAGTGAAAGAGCTCTGCGCGGCGGTCGATCGCCTGCTCGTCTAATGGACGTAATGATTGACAAGCCGGGCGGCCATACGGTAGAGACTGGCCTCGTAAGTGCACTGAACCGAAGAGGGGATGACGAATGAAATTTCTCGAAGATCCATATCAGACAATCGCAGCAGGATTTGCAACGACTCTCGTTTTGATAGTGGTGTGGTTGGGCATGACGGACGGTATGCCGGATGCCGGAAGTTGGATCGAGCAGATCTTCCGATGGACGCATTTCTTGGCGGGCATCACGTGGATCGGATTGTTGTATTTCTTCAATCTGATCAATGCCGGCTTTATGAAGTCGCTGGACGGGGCTCAAAAGGGGGTCGTGGTGCCGCGCTTGATGCCGAGCGCGCTTTGGTGGTTCCGACATGGCGCGACCGTGACCGTCCTTGCCGGTCTCGTGCTCATATTCATGTTGCACCCGCATCTGTCCGGCACGGGCGATAAAGCCATCTGGATCGGCGGGATTCTCGGGATCATCATGATGGTCAATGTGCACGCGATTATTTGGCCCTGTCAGCGAGAGATTATCCGCATGACCAAGGAGTCGGCCGAAACCGGAAAGCCCACGCCGCCGGAAATGGCCGCGCTCGGCCGAAAGGCCCTCTTAGCCTCCCGCGTCAACTTCTTATTGTCGATCCCCATGTTGTTCTTCATGGGAGCCGCGGCGCACTTTAAGTAGCAGCATGTCCCCAGAGTTCTCGAGCGGTCGCGCGAGCGATCGCTCGAGGGTGCTGCGGGGAGAGCGATTATTTCAATCCTGCCGCCAAATTCTCTTTTATTGCCGCGATTCCTTCCAGAGGCCCACTGTGATGGTTTGCTATGGTCCTACTGGTACCTTGAAGGTGGGTCACAAGGCCTAAATGCTTGAGAATCTAGCCTATTCTTAGGTCTTTGGCTTGACGGCCATACCTGGGAGCCGTATAGTAATCTCTCCCCTAACGAAGCAAAGCGAATCAAAAATGATGAATACCACTGAACCCCGATTGCTTCAGCGCCTCGATGGTGCCCCATCGGATATCGAGACGTATCAGCGCGCCGGCGGGTACGAAGCGTGGCAGAAATGTGTGAAAGAATTGACCCCAGAACGGATTGTCGAAGAACTGAAGCGAGCCGGACTGCGGGGACGCGGCGGGGCCGGGTTCCCGACAGGTATCAAATGGGACAAGGTGCTCAATCACAGGGTCAAAGAACGCTATTTTGTCTGCAATGCCGGCGAACATGAACCCGGCACGTTTAAGGACCGCTACCTGTTGAAAAATTATCCGCATCAACTCTTGGAAGGATGTCTGATTGCGGCGCATTCGGTTCGAGCCAAAGCCGCGTTTATTTACGTCAATCACGAATACGTTGAAGAGCAGGCCAACCTGAACAAGGCCATTGCTCAGGCCAAGGCAAAGGGATTTTTGGGAAAGAACGTGCTTGGAAGCGGGGTTGATATAGAGATTGAGTTATTTTCAGGTCATGGCAGCTACGTAGCGGGCGAAGAGACGGCGATGCTCGAATCGATGCAAGGCCGACCGGCAATGCCTCGCCAAAAGCCACCGTTTTATCCCACTGATTTCGGTCTTTATGGCAAGCCCACGCTCGTGAACAATGTCGAGACCTTGTGTAATATCCCAAGAATTTTGAGCAAAGGGGCTGCCTGGTTCACGGAAGTCGGCACTGAAAAATGTCCCGGCACAATGATGTTCTCGTTGAGCGGCGCGGTGAATAAACCCGGGGTCTATGAGATGCCAATGGGCATCTCAATACGACAGCTCATTGAACAATGCGGCGGGGGAGTCGCTGGAGGCCGGAAGGTCAAAGCGGTGTTTCCCGGCGGGCCGGCATTTTCCATGGTGACTGCAGATGAACTGGACTTGGCGATGGATTTCGACTCGCTCAAGAAGGCGGGGACGGGACTTGGCTCCGCGGGTGTCATTGTCGTCGATGATGCGACGTGCATGGTCGCGCAGACGCTGAAGTTTTCGAATTTTTTCAAAATAGAAAGTTGCGGGCAATGTCCGCCGTGTCGTATGGGTACGATCAACTTGGCCACGCTTATGACCAAGATCGAAAATGGTGAAGGCACGCAAAAAGATTTGGATAGCCTCTTGCAACTCTGTGGATTCGTCAAAGGCACCGGGTATTGCACCTTGGTGACCGGCGCCGCTGTACTGGTGCAAAGCAGTCTGCGCCTGTTTAGGCATGAATTTGAGGAACATATTCTCCTCAAACGGTGTCCGTATCAGCCGGCCGGGGTCGCGGCCGGTGCGCACACGTAATCCAGCGAGCCGTTTTCTACTGGTATAATGTCGAATATGCCGAAGGTTACTTTTCTTCACCCTGAAGGCAAAAGCGGCGAGGTTCCGCATGGATTGACTCTCCTGGAGGCCTCGGAGGCATTGGGTTTTTCGCTCAATCACGATTGCGGCGGGAACGCCTCCTGTACAACCTGCCGGGTTGAGGTGCAGGTCGGGGAAGAGCATCTGTCGGAGATCGATTTCGATGAGCAAGATCTGCTGGACCGTGAGGCGTTGTCGGAGCGATGGCATCGACTGGGCTGCCAGGCTCGTATACTAGGAAATGTCACTGTGCGCGTGCCGGAACAAAAATGGGAGCCGCCAAAAACCCCGGAAGCGGAGAAGACCGGGGAACTGCAGCGGACCGGACTGGAATTGGAACAACCACATTCATAAAAGGAGAACATCATGGTCACAATTACTTCAATGGCTGAACAGAAGATTAAGGAACTGATGCAGGAAGAGAAAGACACGGTCGGTCTTCGGATCTACGTGCGCGGTGGGGGATGTCATGGCTATCAGTACGGCATGGCCTTCGAGACCAAGATCGGCGAAGACGATACCATCCTGGAAAAGGACGGTGTGAAGGTCATTATGGATTCCCAGAGCGCGCCTCTGTTGGGCGGCGCCGAAGTCGATTATGTCGATAGCCTGCAGGGATCCGGTTTCGCAATTAAGAATCCGCAAGCGAAGACGACCTGCGGCTGTGGCAGTTCGTTCAGCGCCTAAGTTCGCAGTGTCTGGGCCTGGTCTCGGCTTGCGGGGTTCGGCCTACACGACACGTCCATTCACGCCACAAGATTATCGATTTGATGCAGGCCACGACTACAGAGGGAACATCCATTCTCACCCGTCGGTATAAATTTGCCGCGTCGCATCGCTTGCACGCGGCGTGTTTGTCTGCGCAAGACAACACTAAAATTTTTGGCAAGTGTAATAACCCCAATGGGCATGGCCACAATTATCATGTCTATATCAGCGTTCGCGGTCGCGTCGATTCTGACGTCGGCCGCGTGACGGACATTGGCGCCCTCGACCGTATCGTGACGGAGACGATTGTTAACCGCTTTGATCACCGCGATTTGAACCTCGATCCGGCATTTTCCGATAGAACGACCACAGGCGAAAATGTGGTTCGTTTAATTTGGGACCTGTTAGCCGAAAAGCTTCCTGGCAACATCTTGGATAAGGTGGGATTGGTTGAGACGCGCGACAATTATTTTGAATATTCCGGTCGGTAGGGTGCCCGTTCGCGCCCTCTGTTGTTGAGGAATGGGTAGAAGTTCAATGAAGACACGGACCAAAAAAGCGGCGCGGCAGGCCGTTCCTGTAGAGAGCAATGGCTATCCCGACGAATTGCAGGCTATGGTCGAGCGGATGCTGGAGGTATTGGGGGAAGATCCCAAGCGGAACGGATTACTCAAGACTCCTGAGCGCGTGGCCAAGGCCCTGAAATTTATGACGGCGGGCTATACGCAGGACATTGATACATTGCTCAACGGCGCTATGTTTCCCATTGAATACGATGAGATGGTTATCGTCAAGGATATCGATTTTTTCAGCATGTGCGAACATCACCTGCTCCCCTTCTTTGGCAAATGCCACGTCGGCTATCTTCCGAATAAGAAGGTCGTCGGCCTCAGCAAGATTCCTCGGCTTGTAGACACGTTCAGCCGACGGCTTCAAGTACAGGAACGATTGACCGTACAAATTGCGGAAACGCTGAAGCAGAAGCTCAATGCCAACGGCGTCGCCGTCGTGATGGAGGCCCGCCATCTCTGCATGATGATGCGGGGCGTCGAAAAGCAAAATACCCTCGCGGTGACCAGCTCCATGCTGGGAGTGTTCCGTAATCAACTACAAACCCGCGAAGAGTTCCTCAAGCTCATCAATCATAGTTAGCTGACTTTTAAAGCCGGCTGTCTCCCTGCCCGATCTCGTTCAAGAAGGCATGCATCGCTGTATTGAACGCTTCAGGATTCTCCAGATTCGAGAGATGAGCTGCCTCCGCTAAAACGGCGAGACGGGCGCCCGTGATGTGCTTCGCCATGAATTGGGCATCGGACGGAGGTGTGCCGCGATCGAGCTCTCCCACTATTATCAAAGTGGGACATGCGATCTGAGAGAGCGACGGAATAGAGTTGGCTCGATCGATCATGGCGTAGAGATCGGCCACAATCGTCTCAGGAGAATTATTGACGATCATTGAGCGCACCTTGCTGACGAGATCTGAACGCACGGCTATCGTACCGGGAGATAACAGACGAGGCAGCATGATATCGGCAATGGCCTGGGGTCCTTGCGTTTCTGCCGTGCGAATCATCTGAAGTCGGCCTGCGCGCTCGTCCGCTGCATCGGCTTGGGCCCGAGTATCGGCAAGAATCAGTCCCTTCACGCGAGCCGGGAAGAGACGATAGAAGGCAAAGAGAATATACCCTCCCATTGAGAGACCCGCGAACACCGCTTGCTGAATATCCAGGGAATCAAGCAGCTCTTTAATGTCCGTCGCCAAATCGTCCAATGTGTAGGGCGTGGAAAATAGCTTTGAGTCACCATGCCCTCGAAGATCGATCGCAATAACGCGAAATCCTTGACTCAAAAAGGCGACTTGAGCGTCCCACATAGAGCGATTGAGCGGAAACGCGTGAAGGAGCACCACTGGTGTGCCGGTTCCCCGATCCGTGTACGCATGATGAGTTCCGTCAATATTAGTATCCATAGCGTTTCGTGATGCGGATAATGAATGGGGAGTAACATGGGCGGGAAGCCGCGTCAAGCGTTCCGTAGGTTGCGGGATCGTTTCCGGCCCTTGTACAATTCGAGCATCCAATCGGAGCCCTGCCGTGCCCAAACGTCATTACGAGCCCAGTCTCTTTTCTACGCCTGACTCGACCGATCGCGCCGATGCGCCTCTTGCCGAACGCATGCGCCCGAAAGACTTTGCCGATTTTGTCGGGCAGGATGACATCATCGCGTTAGATAGGCCGTTGCGGCGGGCGATCGAGACCGACACTCTGTCCTCCGTTATCTTTTGGGGGCCACCCGGTACAGGAAAAACGACACTGGCTCGTATCATCGCTCGCCATACGAAAGCCGAGTTCATCCTGTTTTCCGCCGTCACGAGCGGGATTGCGGATCTTCGAGAGATCATTAAGTCGGCCGAGCGAAGTTATGCGCTCTACCACCAGCGGACGATTCTTTTTGTAGATGAAATCCATCGATTCAACAAAGCGCAGCAAGACGCGTTTCTTCCCCATGTCGAGCGGGGCACGATTATTCTCATTGGTGCGACAACTGAAAATCCCTCATTTGAAGTGATCGCTCCGCTTCTATCCCGTTCGATCGTGGTCGTGCTCAAGCCCATTTCCGATCAGGCGATGAGCCAGATCGTCGATCGCGCGTTGGTGAATACCGAGGTGGGTCTTGGGCGGTTTCGGGCCAGCCTGACGGAGGGCGCGCGCCGGCGTCTCATCGCATTCGGCAATGGAGATGCCCGACTGGCGCTCACCGCCTTGGAATTCGTCGTTATTCAGACTCCGCCTCACACCGACGGCAGCGTGCATGTGACGGAGGCGGCGCTGGATGCCGCCATGCTGAAAAAGGCCCTGCGATACGATCGGGCAGGCGAAGAACATTACAATTTAATTTCGGCGTACATTAAGAGCCTGCGCGATTCCGACCCCGACGGCGCGCTCTACTGGTTGGCTCGCATGCTGGAGGGGGGCGAAGACCCGAAGTTTATCGCGCGGCGCATGATCATCTTTGCCTCGGAAGATGTCGGGAACGCCAATCCTCACGCCTTATTGCTTGCCACAGCGGTCTTTCAGGCCGTTGAACGAGTCGGCCTGCCTGAGGCGCAGATCAATCTTGCGCACGGCACGACGTATTTGGCGACGAGCCTGAAGGATAATGCCTCTTATGTTGGGCTCCTGGAAGCCTTGGAAGATGCCCGCGCGTTGGGGAATCTGGATGTCCCCATGCATCTCCGCAACGCCGTCACCTCATTGATGCGTGATATCGGATATGGTCGCGACTATCGATATGCCCACGATGATCCTTCGGCGGCAGCCGATCAGGTGCATTTGCCTGAGGCGCTGAAGGACAAACGATATTATCGACCCAAGCCTGGTAATGGCCAATAATGTCCGAGAAAACGCTATTTGGGATGAAAAAACCCTCTAGACAAATCTCAGAAAGACGGATACTCTGAAACGCATGGGGCAATCTACTAAGGCAGACGATCGACGCCGCCAACGCCGGGTCACGCTGGTCGGTCCCGCGCTGATTACGGCCGGTAGCCGCTCCGGTCGAGCCTTAAGCGCCGTCCTCGACAATGCGAATCGATTGGGGGCCGGATTCCACGCCAGGGAACAACTCCAAGTCAACGATACGGTGTCTGTTTCGATCGCCTTTCTGGATCAGGAAGGTGACGAGCAGCAGGAAAAACTTACCGGGACGGTGGCCTGGGTGAAGCCCTGGGAAAAGGGATATTTAATCGGCGTAGTGTGGGATGTGATGATTACGCAAGAGCAAAACCGCTGGCTGTTTTCGTATCTCAACGAGACCTTGAAAGAAACCGCCTAGTTCTCCGATCTCCTCATCCGTGCGTCTTAGAATTATCCGGCTACTCCCAATTTTTGTTTAACGGTTTCCAACTCCTCCGACCAAGCACTCCATCTTGCCGTCAGGCGCTCCAACTCACTCTTCCACTGAGTCTGCTCGAGGTGCAGTGTATGCCATCGGTCTTGATCGGCATACACGACGGGGTCGGTTAACTCTTGCTCTCGATGTTTGAGGCGCGACTCTAATTCCGCAATCTCTCCTTCAGCGCGGGTGATTTGCTTTTCCAGCCGGGCTTGCGCTTTAGACATCTCTCGTCGATCGGCGGCCGCCGATCGAGAACCTGATTTCGATGAAGACTCCGAAGCGACGCTCGAGTGCGCGGCTTGCTTTTGCGTCGGCGCTACATCGTCCTGATTGCCTTTAATCGATTCCAATTCTTGTGCGCGTTTCCATAAGTAATATTCGTAATCGCCCGTATAGTTTCGCGCCTGTCCATTGTCGATCTCAACGATGCGCGTGGCGACCCGATTCAGAAAGGTCGGATCGTGCGAGATAAATACGATGGTTCCCGGAAAATCGGTCATCGCGTCCGTCAGCACGTCTACGGAAGCCGGATCGAGGTGATTGGTCGGCTCATCCAACAGGAGCGTATTGGCAGGTTCGATCAACATGCGCGCAAGGGCGACGCGATTCCGTTCGCCGCCGCTGAGTGCTTTGATCGGCTTCTTTTGATCCGGACCGGAGAAGAGAAAGGCACCCGCGATGCCGCGGAGAAAATTCATCTCGGCCTGATTGGACACTTCCGTCAAGGATTCGAGAATCGTATGCTCGGCATTCAGCGTGTCGGCCTGGTGTTGCGCGAAGTAATGGAGGGTGACGCCATGTCCAACGGTGCGCGTCCCTTTTTCAAACGAGAGGACGCCCGCCAGCATCTTTAACAGGGTGCTCTTGCCCGCGCCGTTCTCACCGACTAGGGCGATGCGCTGTCCTCGTTCCACCGTAAAATCAAGACCGCTATAGACGACGGTCGAGCCATAGCTCTTGTCGATTCCGCGCAGTTCGAAGACATGCCGACCGCTGGGTGGGGGAACCGGAAATCTAAAGCGCACGCGTTTGGCGTCGCGGCCCAGCTCGATGCGCTTGACCTTTTCAAGTTGCTTTAATCTGGATTGAACCTGACTGGCCTTATTCGCCTGATAGCGGAACCGATCGACGAACTTCTGCACGCGCGCGATTTCTTTCCCCTGCCGTTTGGCGGCCGATTCTTGCTGTGCGTCGCGCTCGGCCCGCAATTCCAGAAACTTCGAGTAATTGCCGCGGTATTCCTGAATGGTGTGCTGTCGGATATCCCAAATATGGGTCACGATGCGATCGAGAAATCCGGTGTCGTGGCTGATGACCAGAATGGTCATCGGGGATTGCAACAGAAATTGCTCGAACCATCCTTGTGTCGGTTTGTCGAGGTGGTTGGTCGGCTCGTCCAGCATCAGCACGTCGGGGTCGGACAAGAGCAGATGCGCCAGCGCCACGCGCATGCGATAGCCTCCCGACAGATTCTCGACCGGCCGCCCGAAGTCCGCCTCGCCGAATCCCAATCCGGACAAAATGCGTTTGGCTTCGTGCTCGGGATAGAGATTCTTGTGCGCGGCATCCAAAATGGTTTTGCCGGAAAGGGTTTCCAGCTCTTGAGGGAGATAGCCAAGACGCAAGCGCGGCCGTTTGCGAATCGTGCCGCGATCCGGCGATTCCTCGCCAAGAATCATGCGGATGAGCGTGGTCTTTCCGACGCCGTTCGGACCGACGAGCCCCGTCCTTGTTCCTGGACGCAGATGCGCCGACGCCTCCGTAAAGAGGATACGAGCTGCATACTGCTTACTGACGCTTTCGATTTGGAGCATCGTCTTAGCCGGACACGAAACGGCTTGCCGCTTATTATCGTTTACAAATGATTCTGGGGAGATAGGCGGGAACGTAGTTCAAGACGGACAATCTACGCTGATACGCCGACTCGGGTGAAAATTGGTGGAGCTGGCCGGGATTGAACCGGCGACCTCGTGAATGCCATTCACGCGCGCTCCCAACTGCGCTACAGCCCCACATTGCTCTGCACGTTATAAGTCACGAATGCTATCACTGCACCTCACGATGAGTCAACGCCGCCGACGATTTCTGTCTTTTCCACAACGCCTCGTGATGACCATACTCTCCCTATCATGCGTCTTGACAAAGCCTCTGTGGCCTCCCTAGTATGAGGTCGGCGAGGCTCTGGCTGATTTCGGTCAGGGCTCTTTTTTTGTATGAGTATTCAGTGAAAGGTCCCATTCGCACATGCCCAATTTGGTAATCATCGGAGCCCAGTGGGGAGATGAGGGAAAGGGCAAGATTGTCGATATTCTCGCGCGTGAAGCCGATGTGGTTGTACGCTATCAAGGTGGCTCGAACGCAGGCCACACCGTCATCAATGATCGCGGCACCTTTGTCTTTCACCTGATTCCCTCCGGCATCCTGTACCGCGGCACCCTTTGTCTCATCGGCAACGGCGTCGTGATCGATCCCGCGGCGCTCATCGAAGAGCTTGATCACTTGCAAGGCAAGGGCGTGCGGATTGCCAGCAACTTTGCCGTGAGCGGCCGGGCCCATTTGATTCTTCCCTACCATAAGGCAATTGAGAAGGCGAACGAACAGTCGAAAGGGTCTCGCCGGATCGGGACGACCGGCCGAGGCATCGGTCCCTCGTATGCCGACAAGATGTCGCGGATCGGGATTCGCGTGGACGACCTGCTCAATCCATCGTTGTTTCGCCGAAAGCTGGAAGAGAACTTAGTCGAAATCAATTGGTTTCTGGAGCGGCTGTATCATGTCGAGAAAATCGACCTGGAGAAAGTGTTCCAACAATATATGATCTACGCCGATCGGCTGAAGGACCACATTGCCGATACATCGGTTCTGCTCGGCAAGGCCATCAAGCGTGGGCATAATTTATTGTTTGAAGGTGCGCAGGGGACGCATTTGGATGTCGATCTCGGCACGTATCCGTACGTCACCTCATCGAGTTCTACGGCCGGCGGCGCGTGCACCGGCACAGGAGTCGGCCCCACCGCTATTCATGAGGTGATGGGTGTGGCCAAAGCTTATACGACACGGGTCGGCAGTGGTCCGTTCCCCACGGAACTGACGGATGAGGTCGGCGGCGGATTGCAGGAGCGCGGCAAGGAATTCGGGGCGACAACCGGTCGCGCGCGACGCTGTGGATGGTTCGATGGCGTGGTCGTGCGCTATGCCACCCGAGTGAACGGACTCACGTCCTTGGCGGTCACGAAGCTTGACGTTCTGGATGGATGCCAAGAATTGAAATTGTGCACGGGCTATCGGTACGGGGGCAAACTGTATCGCGAGATGCCGGCCGATCTCGATACGCTCATGGGCTGCCAGCCGGTATACGAAACGATGCGGGGCTGGACGACCTCGACCACGGGAGCCACGTCCTATGCAACGTTGCCGCGAGAAGCGAAACAATATCTGAAGCGGATTGAAGAACTGGCCGAGTGCCGCATCGACATGATCTCCACCGGCTCCAAACGCCAAGAAACCATTATATTGCGTAACCCGTTGGCGCCCTCGAAGCGAAAGCCCACACGCAAGGGGCAACGCTCATCCAAGTGACGAGTGCACATGAGACACCCATACCCCAAGTCCTTCTCATCCGCACGGTGAGCCGGTAGCTCAGTCGGTAGAGCATCGCCCTTTTAAGGCGAGGGCCCTGGGTTCGAGTCCCAGCCGGCTCACCAAATCTTCCAAGAGCTTAGCGTCGCCTTCGTTGTCCACTGGTTGCCCTGTCCCGGTTCCGGTCCCGGTTCCGAGATGGGTTAAGCCTTCCACCGCGTGCCAGAGGTGGGTAGGCGAGAGGTGCGCATACCGGCTCAACATGGCCGGCGACTTCCAGCCCCCTAAGGCCATCAATGTCCGGTCGTTGGCCCCTTGCATGGCCAAGCGGGACGCGAAGGTATGCCGGAGATCGTGGAACCGGAAGGGAGTTAAGCCCGCCACCTTCACAGCCCGATCAAAGGCGCGTCTCAGGTACCGAGCCCCATAGGGGAAGATGTGGTCGGTCGACTGAGGATTAGCCTGATCCTTCAGACCTGCCAAAGTGCTCAATACGGTCGAGTTCATGGGCACTCGACGTTTTTCTCCCGCTTTGCTCTGCTGCACCGTCAGCACCCCTGTGTTCCAATCAATATCATGCCAGATCAGACGCAGCAGTTCGCCTTGGCGGAGTCCGGTGTTGACCGCCGTCCGGACAATGGCGTGATACTGCTCAGGGACGTGTTCTAACAAGGTCAGTTCCTGCTGTGCCGTGAGGTAACGGATCAAGACATTGTTGGCCTTGAGGACTTTTACCAGCGTCGCGGGATTGTCTCTCACGAGGCCGAGCCGCTTTCCTGCGTTGAAGGTGGCTTTGAGCACGGCTAAATGGCGAATCAAGGTGGCTGGTTGCTTGCCGCTGGAGCGCATTTCAGTCAGCACTTGTTCAATCTGTCGAGGCGTGATGGTCGCGGCACTCTGGTCGCCAAACGCGTCTACCCAGCGCTTCATGCGCGCACGATCATCGCCTTGGCGGTGTCGTCGGGCGTCGAGGCCGGTGAGGTACTCGGCAGCAAGCTGGCGAAAGGGGACGGCCTTTGGCTTCTCAAAATACTTGCCCTCTCGCACTTCGGCTTTTAATCGACCATAAAGCGCCTTGGCCTGGCTTTTGGTGTCACAGCGGAACCATCGCTCCCGTCCGCCGACATAGATCCGGACCCACCATCCCGGTCTGCCTTTGCGCTGGCACACGCCTCGATCAACGCCGCCTTTCCTTGCCATGTGACGTGCCTCCTCTTTCATGTGTGATCGGGGTTGTGCCTTTCGTGGTCCGCCTGGGTTTGTTTGCCTGTGACAACCGTCGCATCCCATGCCGGGCCCGATGGAGCGGCTGGCAAAATGTCTGATCCGTCCTGGTTGCCAGGAACACTGTCTGGCATTCCGGGCAGCGGCGGAAGTGCCCGCCGTACTGCTGGAAGACTTGCGCCAGTCGCACGAGGACGGGGGCCTCCATTCCGCTGAATGCCGTACCATCCTGAATGGGCCAACATGCGGCTAAGGGGAACAGAGGCGTCAAAGATGGGGACGTGAAGCGGATGACCACCTTGTCCAGCAAGACGGCCGGAATTTCCCCTCTCAACCGTTGCTCAATGGCATTCCGTACTCGTGTATAGGTCAATCTTATTTCTGACAATAGGTCTTGATATTCGAGCGTCTCCTGCTTTGGAGTGGTGAAGTCACCTGCCCAGAAGTAACGACATTGATTCGCCGCGAAGGTCCATTGCTGGCACTCCTCGCTGCTTAGTGGTGCTTTGGCTGCGGTAGTCGCAGGATCTCGCGTCGCCAGCAGACTCAGCGCCAAGAGGTCAAGGCACGCCTGCTCCATCTCCGGGTCTGTCCCGAGCTCAGGCTCATGTTGGATCCAGGAAAGGAACCAGTGCGCGTTCCTTTTCAGACCCGCTCCCACACGCTGAAGCGCCTCACGAAACTCCTGTTCGGCATCACCGCTCATCTCGTCCCTCTTACGCCTATGACCTAAATTGTTTTTTATTCGTAACCTTCGCACTTACGAATTGACATGCTATCCGTAAGTCGATATCACGTGTAACACCATGTTCGAGTTCTTGTCAATGAAAAGGAGGGCATGATGAGTATTGAAAGGCACTACAGAGTGAAGGAGATGGCCTGGCTGTCAGGGTACTCGGAGGCCGCCATACGCAAGAAACTCTCACTGCGAGAGATCGGCTACCGCAAAGTGGGCCGCATTATCTCGATCCCAGAATCCGAGTTGACGAGGCTGCTCGGTGATTTGCGTCCGGCGATGGAGATTTAGGCGATGGAGACAGGCGACAAACAGCAAAAGCCAGGTTCCCTCGAACCCGCTCATCTCCGTGAGCCACGCAAAGCGGCGTTTGCGTACGACAGTCCCAATGGCTGCCTCCCCCTCTATCTGACAATGCATATCTTAGAAGGCTGGCCACTATGAAAGCAGCACCAAGTGAAGAAGACATTTCCTTCACCTGTAATAGTGAAATTCCACCCACCCTTACCGAAGGAGATCACTATCAAGTTCAATTTATCAAGGCAGAGCAACACGGAATGTGGCGTGGGACAAAACTCTTCCTCTGGTTCCGCATCCTGACCGCTGGTGAATGGCAGGGCAGAGAATTGTTCATGGCTTGCAACATGCCGCCAAACGGCAGGTTTGGGACTTCCAGTAAATTCCTGTGCATGTGGGTCCTCGCGGCCGGGCACAAACCAGCTCGCCTCGATCGTATGAGCATCGCTGTGTTCCGAAATAAGGTGTTTCGAGCGAAGGTGCGTACGGTCAAGCAAACATCTAAGCAGGTTGAACGCAACAAACATCAGCAGTACAGCGTAATTGATTTGCTGCTTGAGGTTCTGGTCGGGGGACAGTCACTGTGAATGATCGGGTGACCTGGACTTGTAGTCGCACCCGAACTCTGACTTATACCCCCACTTGTACCTGGATCTGTACCACCCCAGGCATAGACTTTGTGACGCACTTTCGAGCTTTTACAAAGTCCGCTTGGCAACAATCCGAGCGCGTACACCGATGCGCTGCGGACACTCCAGCGCAAGTTGGAGTGCTTAACCCCTGGCTGGGTTGACACCCCCCGGCTGGGATCATACCCAGCCGGAGCCAGGCATAACCTCAATTCAAGAAGGATTGGATCATGAACGTTACTTTAGATAATAGTCGATACATCTTCGCATGTTGTCTCTTGACCAAGCATCTCTACGAGGGCAATGTGCCACGTCGATATCGTACCGGTGTGACGCGGTTATGGGGTGCGGCAATGCGGCAACCTGAATTCGACATGGATGACGCCAAGGAGATGCTGAGCAAACTGTTGCCACGCATTCCCGACGCGACGCAGTGGAATTGGGATACGGACCTTCACATGCCATATGTGCCACATGGGGCGGGTGACCCCGAGGAATGGGTGTATCCTTGTGGCCTTCTGATGAAGGAGCTTGTGAACGGCAACGTCCCGCGGAGATGCCAAACCATGGTTCTCCGACTATGGGGCACTGCCCTGCGGAGTAACGGAATCTTGGCGCACGAAATCTTGGGGACCGTTCTTTCGCCTCCCTTCCCGGAGGAAGTCACCGACGAGGCGTTTCAGCAGACATGGTCGGCATGTAAGCACGCCCTTTTTCACCCACGCGAGTAAGGCGACAGGGATACGCGGGTCGCCCGGTCCACGGGCGGCCCGGTAGAGGGGATGCTCAGTTGATCGACATTGCGGACAAGAAACGTCAAGCAGTCAGGGTGACGGCTCTTCGCGTTTAGGGAGGAAGCCCAAACTGACCGAGGACCTGGGATCGCGGATATTACGAGCACTGGCTCTGGGCGCTACGCACCGAACCGCCTGTCGTTCCGTTGGTATTGCGAGATCCACGCTTTATAGTTGGTTGCTGAAGGGTGAACGATCGGAGTCCACGCTATTCCGCGACTTCCTGGACGCTGTACGTCAGGTTGAAGCGCAACGTGAAGTTGAAGCACTAGCAACCATTTCAAAGGCTGCCGGAGAGGACTGGCGGGCAGCCGCCTGGTATTTAAGCCGTCGCTATCCTGACCGATGGGGAAATGGCAAGAGGCGAATAGTGGTGGAAAAGCGTGAGGGACCCTTTCAAGATACTATACCGATGAGTAAGGAAGCGGCCTCGTTTGCCAACGCAATGGTGGGCACTTTAGAGTCGATTTCGGGCGGATTAAAGAAGCCACCGTCTGCAACAGCACGAGTGAGCGGATGAGCGCAGGAGGAGGTAATGAAGAAACAGGCGTTCAACGCCGGAAAAGATCACCGGGTGAGAAAGGTCGATCAGCCGGAGGCCGCGAAGCCGGCACGGATTGTCGACGTGAGCGATGATCCGGTGCTGGCAAGGATCGGGTTGAAGGCGTGGAACCATGCGACTAGCCGGTGGTCACGGGAAATACTCACTTGGTTTTGTGAGACCTCCCAGAAGGATCTGAATCGGCTGAGCGAGGGTGACTGGCTATCGATCCAGGAGGAAATTACCCGCCTCTGTGCCCTGATCAACCATGAAGAAAATCCGAAGCCCATCGCTCGTGGTGGTGGCGAGCTGCCGGACTTTCAGCAGGAGGTCCTCCGTAGGCTCAGAGAGTTGGCCGACGAGGGCAGGACGGTCTTCTCGCAGCCCGAGGGATACGTAGTCCTAGAGGCCAAAGGGACAGGAGCGATCGCATTCCATAAGAGCACTGTGCGCGGGCTTGATGGTTTAATCGGCCACTTTGGCTGGCTCCTCGAACGATGGCTGGAACAGAATCGAACGCTGGTTCGCCGATGCCCGCTTTGCTCAAGGATCTTCATTCAACAGAGAAGCCATGCGCAGTACTGCTCCCGTCAGTGCCAATCACGGGCAGCCAGCAAGGGGAAATAGCGATGGCCAAGCAGCCAAAAAATGTCCGGGGGACCCTCTTCAAAGATGGTGCATGGTGGGTCCGCATTGCGAGCGAGGGGCGGCAAATTTGGCGACGCTGCCGATAGTAAAGCACAAGCTGCGGCCGGGCCGTGTGGACCCGACACGAGCCTAAGGCCCCATCATCCAGAACCATCTGCTCCCTTCCTTGGCAACCGGCCGCTCGACTCACTCACGCCCTATCATCTCATGCTCTTTTTGCTAAAGAGATATGATGAACCTTCCCACGCGTGCAGCCATAAGACGAACGAACGAACGAGTGGTGGCTCTGGTTCAGGATGAGGACTTAGGTCAATTTCTACGCACTAGCGAGCAACGTCAACGGCTAGTGGATGAGGTTGGCAAGCGGTACAGTTGCGAAGACATGTCGAAGCGGTTGTTGGGCGATTACTGGGAGATATTGGACGACAAACAACGGCAATAATTCAGGTCCGTATTTCAGGCGGGCCTTGCCTCACATCACTCACAGGAAATGCTAGGCCCGCATCAGTCTGGATACATCTGCACGACAGGCGATTGGTAAACTGACGTATGGACTCGACGACCTTGCGCCCCATGCTTGCCTCCAGTGCGGAGGCGGTCCGCGCGGTGCCTAAACGTAGATAGTCATCATCTGAGGTCTGGTTCAAGATTCATTTCACTTCTTCAAAATCGCGTAGGGCGTATCGGAATTGAGAGTATAACCGATATGCCTCGCTTGAGTGTCCATAAAACCGAACGTCTTGTTCGGCCTCACCCCGACTTTGGCGGTACCCTTGAAAAGTGCTTCGCTGGATACGGTCGGATAGAAAAACCGATAGGCTTGAATCGCGCGGTTGAGGTCCACATCATCGTAGGCTTTCTGACCAGCACCAACCCCATGTAGTAGACATGTCAGACGGGTACGGGCCCCGGTCGTTCAAAAAAGTCTCATCATAAACCCAGCAGCCTGGATCGATGCACGATGAGCTTATGGCCCAGTACCATGGTGCCATGCAGTGCTTGAACAGCCTGTTCCGCATCTCGTTGGGAGCTCATCTCCCCGTAGCCAAGCACTAACGACGATTGATTGTGGGCCGATAACCGGACATCATGGACCGTCCCGAAGCGGCAAAGCAGTCCACGCACGTCCTGCGTGGTGAAGCAGGGTGGGAGCCCATAGAGCATGACGGCACGTTGCATAATACTGCTCACTCGGCAGTTAAGTGTAATGCATACATGGCTTCCGTCAACTACAAGGAGTACTTCTTCTTCGAAGGGTTGAAGAATACGAGTCGTGCAGCCGCGGGGTTTTATCAGTGACACTGGCTGATACACGGGATAGTACGGTCGCGATTGATGGCTTCATCTGGGAAGGGGCTCGATACGGACGCCATTGTACAGCAGGGGCAGGCGTTTGGCTGCGACCTCTCTGATCGGGACGGCCGCTGTGAGGTCATGCTGGAAGTGACCATTGACTTCTGGGTGAAAAAGGCCAAGCCGTATCTGCGCATTCATCCTCTGAATCACATTGGCATGAAAGGCCTCCGTCAGCAGCAGCGAGAGGCCACGTTCAAGCGACTCGAGCAGGAGGGGCTGCTTGCGCCACAAAGCGAGCTTGAGCGCATCCGCGGCGAATATCGACGGCCCGATCGTTGGGGTGTAAGACGGTGGCAACCCCCCTTGTCATTACTACAAAACCATACAATCAAACTGCGATCTTCCGGCGGGCTTGAAACAGTGAGGTTGCGTGTGCCGTTTCCATTACCACGACTATTTACTTAGACGGGTGTAGGCAGGCATCTGTCACATTGCTAAGAAATAATGAAGTTGATGTAGTCAGGGGTAGTGCCATGATTAATACCGGCGACGCCAAGGCAGATATGAAGGTGTGCCGTGCCACGCACACACTGCACCGCGTCCCTTCACCTTCATTGCGGCATGTCTCGTGGTGGTGACCTTGCGATACTGTTCGAGGCATTCGACCTGGCGAACGCAATCCACATCGACGAATGTGCTCGTGGTCGATGTTGGTGGAACACACGTGAAGATTCTCGCGACAGGACAAAAGGAATTTCGAAAATTTAACTCCGGCCCCGGGTTGACAGCCCGACAGATGGTCGCAGGCGTCAAGAAGCTCGCCGGGGATTGGAAGTACGATGCAGTTTCGATCGGCTACCCCGGGCCGGTCCTCAGAAACCGACCGCTCGCGGAGCCGTATAACCTCGGACAGGGGTGGATGAGATGTGACTTTGAAGCCGCGTTCGGGCATCCAGTGAAGGTTCTGAACGATGCCGCGATGCAAGCCCTCGGGAGCTACAAGGGTGGAAAGATGCTGTTCCTCGGGCTGGGGACCGGGCTCGGGTCCGCCATGATTGTCGACGGCATCGTGGAACCCATGGAGCTTGGCCATATGCCGTACAAACGCCGCACCTTCGAAGATTACGTCGGGGCCCGCGGATACGAACGCCTGGGAAAAAAGAAATGGCGGCGCGAGGTCGCGGACGTAGTCGCTCGCCTCATTGCCGCGCTGGAGCCTGATGACGTGGTGTTGGGAGGAGGAAACGTCAAGAGACTGAAAGCACTCCCTTCACGTTGCCGAGCGGGCGACAACGCCAATGCGTTCTTGGGAGGATTGCGTCTGTGGGAGTAGGCCGGGGATCGAATCCGCGCGCCACCGCAGAGATTCGTTCTTGGAAACATGGAGACGAGAGGGAGGACGGAGATGGCAACAGTGACAAGTGCGGGTACCAAAAGTCCGCGAATCCCACCTCTAATCAAACGCAAATCGCAGGAGCCAATAACGTCAAAGATGCCTTAGAAGCAGCAGCCGCGAATCCGGCCAACGCGGCCACCATTGACGCGGTGCCGCTCGTCCGCGAGCAACGCCGGTCCTTTACATATTTGCAGGCTTGCATCCGTTCACTAAGTAATTCGAAACCCGTCACTCACCCCAAAATTCTTCAGCATTACCATGGCCATGTGGCGCTTTTCGTATCTCAGTGAACAGTTTGGTGACCACCTTGAAATGACATCATTCTTAGGTAGTGCGCGCCTTCACCCAGACCCATGACCCTTTGACCGGAGGACCTCGGCTATCAATCCACACACAAGCTGTCGGTCAAATGGTTTCTGAAAAAATGGTAAATAGTCGGGCAAATGCAGGCCCATTTGAGCGAACGATTTCCGGTCATGCGCCGAGAAATAGACGACAGGGATGCCCGGATACAATCCAGAAATCCGCCGACCGAGTTCAATTCCATTCATCCCTGGCATACATACATCGGTTGCGACAAGCTCTACGTCACCAGCGACTTCCTCTAGACTGTTAAGCGCGATGGTCGCATCTATCGCTGGGGTCACGGTATGCCCCTGCTGTCGAAAGAGATTACAAAGACCCTGTAAAGCATCCGGGTCATCTTCAACCACTAGAATCTTCGCCATTCTGTCGTTCCTTTTTGATGACGGTCAAAAACATAGCTCCAGCAGGCGCGAAAAACTATGCTATATCAATATCAGGACCTAATCTTCAAAGGCAGGTAGACATGTCCTCTGATATCGCCGCCGCCGTGTTTTCTGCTGAAGCTCTTGCGACGCAAGGCTCACTCGCAGACGCCCAACAGGCTTTGGTCAACCTCGCCAAGGAGGCTGGTCAGCCTTTGCTCTACCGAGTGCAGGCGATTGAGGCGCTGAATCGCCTGCAGCAATCCGATGTGGCACACCGCCTGATCTTAGAACTGTCAGCTGAGGTCGGATCATCCTGTCGCTCCTCGAGCCCGACATGGAATCGATTGGCCAAAACGCTCGCAGACATGGGGCATAAGGAGAGAGCTCTCTCGTTGTGGGAAACACTCATTGTGCAAGATCCACGATGTAAACCCGCTATTGACCAGCTGGTTCGTCTGGGAGCAACGGAGCTCCTCGAGCGGCTCGTCAGTAACTCCCACGTCGCTCTTATAACGCGGTTGAATATTGCTCTCGTACTCACGGAGTTACAAAAACCGCAGTATGAAAAGATCATTCTCATAGAGTGCCTGTCGTCATCCCATGAGAAGATGCGGTCGCTCGCCCGCCTGCGCCTTGGGCAGCTTAGGGCCTCGAAACGTTTCAAGGAATTGCCGAGAATTTAACTCTGTCGCGGGAAACACGACAGGCGGCCACGTCGTGCATCCGCTAACCTTAGAACCGACCAAGGGTTGACCCGACGACTAATTACGACGTGTTGGCAACGAATGGCATGAAGCCTTTCTTCTCGGCGACTACGAACGGGTATTGAAAGAATGGGGGCCGCTTGCGTCGGTGGACAACGGATTGGAAATGTGGCGTCAGTCATGTCATGGACTGATCGGTACACAGCTCAAAACTTGAGCAAGCAAGGTGCGGAGGCGAACAAGGCACCATGCCCATGACATGATGTTAACAATAACGCAGGGCCATTGATCCGGCCACATGCGACACAATGGCGGTCCGCGTCGTACATTTCATTTTGCCCATAATATGTTTGACATGAGCTTTGACAGTTGGCTCCGTAATGCCGAGCGCATTTCCAATCTCCTTGTTCGTGAAGCCTTGGATGAGAGACTGTGTGACTTCCCACTCTCGTTCTGTGAGGCCAAAGCGCTCTTTTCCTCCCCCGTTCACTTGGGCTCGCTTAGCGACGAGCTCCAACATGACCAGATCCCTTCGCTCGTGATCTGGACCGTCCTTCGGCCCTTCCAACGCCATTACCCGTACAAGGACTCCGGCATGGCTTGTCGCCACCAGACGCGTCACTTCCGAAAGATGCCCTGACAATTCTGCGCGTAGGCTGCCACGTCGAGAATGCAATTCGTGATGAAGCTCCATGATAGCCTCGGGCATCAATCCGTCCTTCGACAGCGGTCCATGCTCACGCAGGAGGGACAGTGCTTCCCAGGCCGTGTCATTCAGGTGCAAGACGTCACCGAACTCGTTCAGAATGAGAATCCCAGGACTTTTCCGCGCTGCGACCATGCTATGAAAGTCCACCGGCGTCGCCGGAATTCGCGTCTCTCTCCCCATCAAGCCCCGGTGATTCATCATGCCTCCTTCAGCTACATCTAGCTCTCATTCAGGGAGCAGCCAAATCTTCTTTCGCCCACCGCAAGGTTGCCGGTTGAATTCTCGAGGCGCTCATCCCAGCTGTTGTTTCCTTCTCGGATGGTCAGCGTCCAAATGACCGCATGTCGACCATGCCTGGACGGCGCGAGGGTTATCAGGGGCAGCCGGAAGGTCCATGAGCTGTGGTGACTGAAGGAGGAGTACTTTCACCCAATCTCTGATTTCCCGCAGCAGCGTTAAAATATTAGCCTCATGCATGGGAACCTCCTTCGCGCTGAGAATGTGTAGAAGGATAGAAAGACGCAACCTCCGCAACAATACCCTTGATGTGGTAAGTTGTGCGCCTTAAGTAGACTAATGCTTTCACGAGGCATCGGCGGTCTCCGCCTTCGCCTTCTCCAGGGCCACGATCTGGGCTTCCGTCAGGACCAGACGCTTGTTTCTCGGAGGGAGGTCTCTCCAATTAGTTATCAACCGTAGTTCGCATAGCAGGACACAAAACATAATGGCTGCGCTCTTGGTGTCTGGCAGGACGCTGTACGCCAGGTTGAGGCGCAACGTGAAGTTGAAGCACTAGCAACCATTTTAAAGGCTGCCGGAGAGGACTGGCGGGCAGCCGCCTGGTATTTAAGCCGTCGCTATCCTGAACGATGGGGAAATGGTAAGAGCCGTATTAGAGAAGTATGGAACAAGGACAATCGATTGAACGGCGTTGCATCACGACAGGCATAATCTCCGGAAACCTAAACTTTAGACACGGACCGTATCCGCTATTGCGGCTTTACGTTTCGGAAAGTGCGCGAGCGTCTACATGGAGTCTACATTGAATAATGAATGACAAGGATGGTAGGAGCTAAGTACTTGATTGTTTTGGTGGGGCGTGTAGGTGTCGAACCTATGTCAAGATGATTAAGATTGAATGCGTGGGATGTCGGAACACATTGCTAGTGGCTGACATCCCCTTTCACTCCACGCTGTTCCGCGGAAGAGAATCTGTCTGTACTTGTCTCTGCTCGTATCCGGTATCCGGCGTTTGTCGCTCCCCTTAACAGTCTAATAACACCTACGCTGCACCCCCGGCACCCCAAAAAGCGACATGTGTCATCACGTTAGGATGCCCCTTAAACGCGGAACCCAATTTTCGGACAATTCAAAATTGGGACGGTTCCACTGTCTCCGAGTAGCGTGGTGGACCACACTCCGAAGATTTTGCCAGGTTAATCCGGCACGCATTTGTGGCTAGTTGCCCCCCCGGCACCCAAAAAACTGCTCGTCATGGCTTCCTGCCCCTCGGGTTGCTGACGAAGTAAACCGCAGGTCTATCCGACAAAGCTAGCCTCGGTCAAGTGAAGAACCTCCTGAGCCATGCTAGCGCACCCAACCCGGACGCTAGAAAAAGAAGCGAGCCAGGCTCTGGGATTGGTGTGGCGAGAAAGCCAAGCTCACGGTCGTTCGTCACATCCCTATAATTACCGACGATCTGTCCGGAATTATTGATAGCAGTGGCCACGCCCGGCGGAGCTCCTGGGAAAGGCACGTCTACCGTGGTGAAGCGGCCTTCGCTAGCCAAAAAACCACGCTCGCGAATTGTTGTGTCGCCAATTGCCTCCTGATATATACCCACGATCTGCCCAAGATCATTGATGCCCGACGCCATCGTTGAGCGCGCTTCGGGAAACGGTACATCAACCGTGGTGAATCGGCCCTCGGTAAGCAAAAATCCATGCTGACCTCTCCCGTCGCTATAATGGCCCACAATCTGTCCGGCGTCATTGATGTCCCTTACAACCGTTGACTCGGCTGGTGCTGCGGCGAAAGGAACGTCCACCCTCGTGAAGCCGCCTGCGGTCAGCAGAAAGCCGCGCTGGCCTCCAAATACGAAATACGACCCCACGCTATTTCCAGCGTTATTGATGCCAAACACTTCGGTTGCGATAGCTTCGGGGAAAGGCACGTCTACCGTGGTGAAGCGGCCTACGCTCCCAATAAAGCCGTGGTTCCGCGTATCGAAATAGGTCCCAACAATCTGTCCGGCGTCATTGATGCCAAAGGCTATAGTCGAGGAAACTCCCGAGAACGGTACATCAACTGTGGTGAAGCCGCCTCCGCTAAGGAGAAAGCTATGACTCCCCGTCGCATCAAAATAATGTCCGACAATCTCTCCAGCGTTGTTAATTCCAAGCGCCTGTGTGGAAAAGGCTCCAGGTACATCGATCGGTGTATACACGTACTCAACCGCGGCCACGCTTCGCGCCAGGAAGCAGACGACGATGACCGCCAGGCCAGAAAAGCGACCAGTGATGCTCATCGGACGCCTCCCTTTCATAAATCGCAATCGCGGTTTGCTTCCCGTCGTACCGACAACCCCTCGGCCCGCGATTCAGAACCATACCGAAGCGAACTAGCCAAGCGTTCGCCGTATGCGATCTAGTGCTCGGCTGGACTGTACATCATAAGTGCGTCCCATCCCCCAAAATGCCCGGTCACTAGTCGTTGGCATGCCCCCTAAACGCGGAACCTGATTTTCGAACGTTTCAAAATCTGGACGGCCCACTGTCCTCGGGTAGCATGGAACCTGGCAAAAATTTAAGGATGTGCACTCCTCTCTCTTCTTTCGTTTAAAAAGGGAGGAGCGTGACAGCTACGCTTACACATCTGCAAATTTTGCCTATCTGTTCGATAGAACTACCTTCCTCACAGGTGGTTTTCTGCTCACCGAGAATCTTGCCACGCTGACCACTTTCTATATCCGCACTTCAAACCAGCCAGGCCAGTCGCCAGTAATAACAGCGTCGAGGGTTCCGGGATCGGAGAGACGGAGACGCTGACCTGAAAGCCTGGCACGGGGGCTTGCTGAGGATGCGAAAAAAAGAAATCAGATGTACCACCACCGGACGGGGACGCGGGAGTAGTTATGGTAACCAACGATCCTGAAACTACATACAAGCCATCTGAAACAAACGCCGTGTGGGTCTCGGCCAAATTAAGCAGGGAAAAAGATTGAAAGTTCGATCCAGAGAAATCAACATGTCGGTTAAATTCAACACCAAGAAAGGGAGAGATGCCAGCTGTAGCCATAACCGTGGCGGTGGCTAAGCCACCAGCTCCCAAAAAACCATTCAGGAGACCCCCGAGAGAGACGTTCCATCCCTGAGGGGAACCGGATAGGCTAATTTGGCGAGAAAACATGACACCAGTATTGCCGTTCGATCCGGCAGTAGACCTAGCCGTGGCGATATCGGCAGTCGTATCGAAAATTTGGCCGTCCATTGTTGCAGATGCACCAAACGCACGCGCATCGCGACTTGATATTCCAGTGGGGTCGTGATTGAAGGTCGGAAGCAAGGTGACGTTCCATGGACCTTCCCAGGTAAATGACGGGACAGCTTGTGCATCTGGGGAGAACCCAAACACGATAAGCGCGATAAATGCTAACGGCATTAAGTGTGCCATCTTACCTCCGAGTATTTGTATGCATACGATTCTATTAAAGCGTTCATCACATGCGCGCTCCCATTCCATGCGCCTTTAATCTAATCAGACCACGTTAGCTGTTAAGGAAGTAGTCAAAGAAGTCCGTGACCCGCTGATTCGTGTCGACGTCGACGAAATGGCCGGGTCGATTCGTCATGGCCACCCGGTTGGTATACCCTAAGACCTGATTGAGTTCTATGTCCCTGTTTAACGGTTTCCATCTTTCAACCGTGTCGACATCCCCACCAGCGACCAAGAACGGCCGTGGCGCAATAAGGGCCTGCAGGTCGGTCAGGTCGTGGCCGGACTCATAGAGGTCCTTGTAGGCTCCGGTTCGCGGATTATCGGACGTCGGAACACCCGGGGAGCGCTGTGTTGCCGCACCGACTTCATAGCCAAGGTACCAGGGTTCCCAGTAGTTCACGTTTACTTCTGTTTCGTCCCACACGATGCCCGCGTCGGAAACTGCTACAGCCGCGAAGTTGTCCGTGAGCGCGCCAGCGAACAAGGCCCACTTGCCGCCAAAGGAATGGCCGACGATACCCACGTCGGACGCGTTGACCAACGGTTGATCTGCGAGAAAGTTGTAAGCATTGTTCGCTTCGTACGCGAGCATCGAGAGAGTCTGTAGCCCGGTTTCCGGGTCGCCTTTATACGATGACCCGGTCATCGCGAGCGAGACGAAGCCCCGCTTCGCGAGTTGATAGGCAAAATCGACATGGCCAGCACTGGACGGTGTAAGGCCGGCGCTTTCCTGCGGAAAATACCAAAGATCGAGCGCGGCGGGGAATGGGCCATTTCCAGGCGGCGTGAGCAGGAAGGCCCGAGACGTGGTACCCGGAAAGGTTTCCAACTCGATATCGTGGCGGGTAATCCCTTCAGCACTGACGGTTGTTCCATTGTCGACCAGGATTCGGGGATGCTGGATGGGGGCCGGCCAAGGACCGATCTGCTGAAGCCAGTAATCCCGGATCTCCACACGGCGCTGGTTCCATTGGTCCGCTGTGGTAATCCGGCTTCCATCTGGCAAATCCAATACGGATCCATACCCTCCGAAATCGCCGGCATGCTGCGCAGGCGGCGTGAAGAAACTGCCGATACGGCCCCATAACACCTCGCCTTTGCTCGACACCGCCTGGGATGGTACCGGACTCTTGAGAATGTCGGCCACGGACCATGACACCTCAGCAGTGGCAGGCACCCCCTGCGATGATACCGTCGCTGCAGGCTGCATACCGAACGTCGAGCTCCCGACGATGTCGGCCACGGGTATCGCAGCAGCGAGATCCGCACTGAGCAGCACACGAGCTTCAAGCGATTCCAGCATGAATGGCGATGACCGCCCTGCGCCGTGACGCGGCATCATTCGCCAACCCTTCGCTGACAACAATTCTCGCAGCTTAGAAAAGTACGCCATGTCAAACCCTCCGGATGTTAAAGGAACATGGAGCACTGCCCACTAAGTGCGTGCTGGCGTCGATCTGCAGAACTTCAATTTCCAGCTTCAAACCGATCATTCAACGATGGAGAGCACTATATGGCGTTTTTAATTCCAAGCTGTCAGTAAGATGAAATGCTTCCATTAAATTTTGGCTCTAGTAGACCTATGGGAGGGCAATTACTGTCCAGCACTGTGCGCGCTGGGCACGTTCTAGGTCAGCAAGTTTAAAGGCGTTGGCCGGATCTACCAGAAGACCTTCAGGCCTTCGGGTAGATAACGATCATCGAACAGTTTCCAACGCGGTACCCACTCTGGGGCCCTTTCGGAGTCAGCCTGCGTCGCTATCGCAAACAGCGCAGGGCTGAAAACGGGGAGGAAATAGTTTCGCCGGTGGAGAGTCTGTTCACGATACTGCTCGCGCGACATCACGGTCCGAACGGAATCGCGGTCAATCCCTCTTTGCGGGAACGCTGAGTGGGACGGCTCAACGGGACTGACGAGTCCAAGTGCGTCCCGAAGCTCCACGAAGAGCAATGTCACCGCTTGAGGTATCCATTGGACGGTGTATCGGCGTAGGTCATCGGCGTAGGTCATCGGCTCCTCAGTCACCCTAGCATCCAACTTACGGTCTGCCAAAGTTCGAGAGACCGTGGGGCAGGAAGGGGCACGAGCTCGGGCACCGGCTCAGGCAAAATGCCTCCTGGAGGGGGGCCACGCTGAGGGCCGTATGATCGCTCACTCTTGTCCCGTTCGCTGTGTCTGCCTGACCCTTTCCAGGTCGTATGCCAACAAATCGGCGATCGGGCAAAGTGACCCTGTTGCACGAAAATTGTGGTGACGCGATATTTCAGGCAGTTTTTGATCTCGGAGAGGATGCAGACGTCTCATGACGTAATGATCGGCTGGACGCCGCACCATCACATCGTCCAGACACTTTTCCTAATGCGCATACACTGACAACACGAAACCATCGCTGCGTGCTTGAAGCGAAACTGGCACTAGGCCGCCTTTCTATTCGCCGAGGGAGTCCAACAGACTCTTCGCCTCGGCGTGGGCCTGATCCTCCAACGACCGCAGGGTTTCATTGTGCGTACGGAGATGTTCCGACACCGTCCCGATGACCCGCTCGATTTGAACAATCGACGCGGTCCCGCGTTGCTTGCCTTGCTTCATGCGTAACAGTGCGTCTTGCGCTATCTGGGACGACGATGGCCCCGCCTGTGGGCGCGCTTGAGGACCGCCGACAAGTGAGTCAAATGCCGTCTACCAAAACGGACGCGGTACGATGGGGAAATGGTAAGAGGCGAATAGTGGTGGAAAATACTGAGCCACCCTTTCAAGATACTATGCCGATGAGTAAGGAAGCGGCCTCGCTTGCCAACGCAATGGTGGGAACTTTAGAGTCGATTTCGGGCGGATTAAAGAAGCCATCGTCTGCAACAGCACGAGTTAGCGGATGTAGGTAGAGAATCGCGAACAGCGGACCGGTGCCCGAACCTCGACGTCACTGCTCGATACATGGGATCAAACGGATATTCAATCTATCGGACTTAGAAGCCCTGAGCGGCTTGCTGATTTTGGGCTTCGATTAGCTCAAGCATGTATTCGCTTAATCTCTCAGAGGAACTGCTCGTGCTAATTGTAGGCTCAGATAAGAACATGGGTATTTCGGCTCTTATTTGAAGCGAAGTCTCCTTGTCTTGAGCCGCTGCACGTGGGCCTTCAGCATTGATTGTTTCATCTCCGGCTGGTGGTTTCATAGAGGACTCTTCTGATGAATTCGGATCAATTCCGTTTTCTGAAGCGATGACATTGCTTAAACTGCCGAAGCACAAAACTCCTGCGGCCAACAAAAAAGCTGATGTGGGTCGTATCATAAAGTTGGTTTTCATAGCGTTTCCTCCTTGCGGTTAACGCCTTTCTCTTCATATTTTGCACAGGCCGCTGGGCTGTCTGGCTTGATGAATCTTACCCATGGGTGTCACTGGGGAACAATCGACTGAAAGGGCGATTTCTGTTCAGTCGTTTAGATGAGTGCAGGGGACTGTTGTCCTATGCGAGAGATGGCGCTGGACGATAATCAGAAGCTCGTTCGTTATTCTTGAGTCCAACGGGCACCGAACCTAGGGCGCTCGCCTTAAAAGGGCGGCACGCATGTCTACGATTAACGAGGTCATAGCACCTGTGTGACTTCATCGAAGCGTGTTTGATGCTATACGAGGCCCTGCCTGCTATCGTGCGTAATTAAAAGAAAACAGAGATCAGCGAGAGGTTTCTTTGCCAGAACCACCAACCCACAAAGCCAGCCAAGACGGCAACCGGTGCAGTCATCCCACATACGACCCCGACATCCAGTAAGCTGACCGACGGGGCCGTGATTGGACAGGCAATTCCTTCCTTTTTCTTCAGTGCGCTCACAAGGACGGCAGAACTTTTGGCATGGCTTTTAAAACCGAACGAATAAAGGTCTCCGAAGACGGGAATGGCACCGATCACTCCGTTCAGGAATTGGTAATACATCATTCTCAGAAGTTCCTTTGCAGGAACACCGAGCTGGCGCGCAGTCAGGAGAATGAATGAACCCGAGACAACGGTCAGGACATCACCTACCACAGGGATCAGGCCGAGGATAGGATCTATCCCAAAGCGGACCCGTGTGCCAGGAATGTGAATGGCGTCGTCCATCATGTGCGCAAACATCTCGGCCTCAATCTCCTTCCCGCGGAGTAATTCCACGCCGCGATTGTACCGCAGGCCTCGATCACCTGTCTTGGCGCAAGCAATGCCCAACGCTCGCGAATGAGAACCGATTTCATGCATGATCTCCGAAATGTCGGACGCCCACAACCAGGAGGTGTAAGACCATGAACTGGCTGGGCAAAGTGACTCTAGCGGCGGCCTTGGTGTGTTGTGCACCGTGGTCGCTTCATGCTCAGATGAGCAGCACCGAGAAACCAGAAGAGAAATCCACGTTGTCAGACCTCGCACGAACACCAGGGGTGCCGAAGTGGGGAACGGGACCGGGTTTCCCCGGATCACCTGATCCTTCCATTGGAAAGGGTGGGTATGAAACGCCTGCTTACGAAAAGCATCTCGGTTACGGTGGGTCAACGACGGATCTCCGCAGGGATTCGATCAGTAGTGGCTTAGGATCGACATCAGCGGCAGGCGGGGGCTCCACGGGTGCGGATGTTGGACGTGAAGAGATTAGGTAGAAAGCCAGCTCGTCAGTGTAGGGCCTCACATTCTCGCTCGTAATCGACGGGGGACACGCCTACTTTGCTTCAGGCAAACCTATGACCGCAGGTTCTTGTACATTGGCCGAGGAAGCGTGAGGAGACGGTGGTCACTTATGGCTCAGCTATGGCTCAGCGATGAATGGCAACGATGGCGTCTTGTGCCGGCACTCGCCGCGACGGCCCTCGCGTTGGCGATTGTGTATGGGATTTATCACGGCTTGACCGCGAAGCAGATTATCGGGGTGGCTAGCGGAACGCCCGGCGGAGGGTTCCATGAGCTCGGGGAGAAACTCTTGCAGGTGCTGAATACGGATCTTGATGAGCAGCGGTTGGAAGCCCCAGTCGCCTTTCAAAAAGTCGAGTCCCGCGGGCCTCGGCAAAACCTGCAGCATCTCGCCGATCGTAAGGCGCAGCTTGGTATCGCCGTCGAAGGCCTGACGGTTAAAACCGCGACTTCACGTAGTAGCGCGTCTCTTCCCTTTACACTCCATTAGTTTCAGCTTCCCGCCTATTACGGCTTCCTCAAATTGGCGAGACTTCGCAAGCTTCGTTCGTAAGCGTTCATGAGCAGATTGCACCTGGTATCACGTGGCGGCATCATCGTTGACGTTGAGGATTTTCGTTTCGACGGCGGGGCATACCTGGAAGACGGCGGCTAAACTCAGCAGGTCTCACCTAGCGGCAACGATATTGGCTACATACGCCCTTCACCTCAGGTACCCCTTCCTGGTGAAGACAGCAGGCTGGGGCGGCGTCGGATAAACAGAGAGCTCTCCCATCGTTTCTTTGTACGTGCCGGACGCCTGTAGAATGCGCCAGGCGTGAGACGCATGCACTGTACACAGTATCTCGCCTTTGTCGATCGCCGCGTCGCCTCGATCCCATCGAAGGATGCGCGCGAACGCAAGCTCTCGGCCGTGCCGCCCTCGTCGAGCTCAAGCTCGAAGTCGAGCGCGGTCGCTTTGTCGCCGTCGATGAGGGGGAAAAAGCCGCCTTCGGGACGGCGCGTGCGCGTGCGCGATTCGATCCTCAATATTGCCGATCGCGTCGCGCCGATCCTCGCGGCCGAGATGGACGCCGGCAAGGTACACGCCGTGCTGATGGATGAACTCCGACAGGCGCTCGAATACCTCGCCGGCTAGATCCTATCGTGTCTTATCTGTTTTACTTTTCATACGCGACTTCATCCACGAAGATTTCTTTCAGTCGGGCAGATATGGAGAGGCAGATCATCCAAACGGCGCACACAAAATCCCTCTATGGGGGAATGGAGCGTACGAACCCCCGCCCTTATAGTTTAAGGTGAGCAGGCAGAAACATAGCCCAACCGAATCCCTCCGTTTCCGAACGCCGGCATTGTGGACACGCTGAGGGCCGCTTAGCCGTGATGCTGGACGCGATAAACGTCGAGGGATTTGGTGAGCCGGGAGGCAGTACCATACTACGCCGTGAGAGAGCTGACGTGGCATTTTGTGGTGGATTGCCAGCCCTTCAATGAAGGCCGCAAGCTGGGTATTGCGAGCGCACCCCATCACGCGAAAGGAAAATGGCACGTACCCCTCTTTCTTAAATGTTTCAATCCTCCCGGCTCACCGTCTGTCGCAATCAGAGGTGCAACTAGATGTGTGATTAGGATTACGCATTCTCCTACTCACGAATGTCGATCCGACGTTATATGGTGTTAGATTCGGGTGATCCCGCCTGAGATAGCGTGACCTGCGGACGTAACGCGGCATTTTCTTTTCTCCTGATGGGGCGCTCTGCCTCCATGTTCGAAACTCTATAAATCGCTCTTGAGCTGTCCCTAAAATCGTTTTCCACTCGCTACCCTTTTTGGGTTTCATCAATTTCCCAAAAGAGATCTTTGTTTGTCGGGAAGGGGGCTCGGAAAAACTGCGGCTTTACGTTTCGGAAAGTGCGCGAGCGTCTACATGGCGTCTACATTGAATAATGAATGACAAGGATGGCAGGAGCTAAGTGCTGTATATTTTTGGTGGGCCGTGTAGGGGTCGAACCTACGGCCCGCTGATTAAGAGTGAATGCGGGGGGATGTCGGAACACATTGCTAGTGGCTGATGTCCCCTTTCACTCCACGCTGTTCCGCCGAAGAGAATCTGTCTGTACTTGTTTCTGTTCGTATCCGGTTTCCGGCGTTTGTCCCTCTCCTTAACACTCTAATAACACCACCCGTACCCCCCGGCACCCGAAAAAACGACTTGCGACATTACGTTGGGGTGGGCCTTGAACGCGGAGACCGATTTTCAAGGCCATGAAGCTGCTAGCTCAGCTATGGTCTGCTACGGTCTCTCCCAGACATTCGTCCCTATCATCTAGGTGCTTTAAAAGGCACCTATTATACCTACCTGAGAATTCAAGTTCTTGATACTAAGGACGTTGGGGGGTCGCCGGGCGCCTAAATTTTATTACCAGCGATACGGGGGAAGGCCAGACTCTATCACCGGGATCGGCAAGCCGTCAGTAACCCGCTGCTCATACGGAGTCTCCCTCCTCCGCCCCCGCGTCCACTGCCACTACGGCTCCAATCTTCATCTCAAGAGATAATGCAACGTCTATAGAGGCGACTGACAAGCAACACAGATATATGTATGCGACCTCATTTGTAACAAGGAGAGGCTGATGCCACGACCACTATCAAACACCCTATCCTTTCCTTCGCCCTCATTCAACAGTTAGGAGAGCCCGATGGAGCGACGAAACCATGCCCGCATTGCACGCGAGTTTCTGAAGCACATTCCTGTCACTTTTTCTGGTAAAGGCAACGGGACCGGGACTTTGTATGACCTCTCCACTGAAGGGTGTAAGATCGAAGCCAGCAGGACTCCGCCACTTGGTGCTGCCCTCACACTACGACTCGCTCTGTCCTATCAAACCGACCCTGTGAAGATCGATGCCGCGATTGTCGGGTGGACGATTAAGGACCAATATTTCGGCGTGAAGTTTTTAAATATCCACCCCGCCGAACGCTTGGCATTAGAGCAATTCATGGCCAGCCTCACGCTTGGTGCACCCCTCAACCTATTTTGACTGGCCCGTGGACTATGGCACCCATGCCCAGCGACATTTCTGCTGGAGCTATGGCACGCTGGCGGGCATTGGTGTTTCTAAAATAGTGAGGATCAGAGCATCTCAGCCGCTGCCTGGCAAACGCCAACCAGGCTCACCGATCCTATGTCGCGACCGCGTATCGTACACTTGGACATGACATGCTTGAGTAACGCCGTCGTTGTCATTGAAGTCACGTTACGCCACATCACCTACGTGAAGCAGGCGGCCATCGCTAACACCGGCTACCATAAAGAACTCGTTGGGAAACCGCTTGATGCGCTCTATCCGACACAGTGATGGCCCTTCTGAAAGATTGCCTGCGGCTTCATACCAGCGATGGTGCGGTCGCTTGAAAATGCGTCTCCGCGTTTAGGGCGCATCCCAACGTGGCATGATAGGCCGTTTTTTCGCCGTGGAAAGAGGCACAGACTCTGCGCTAGAAAAAAGCACGTCGCCAGCTTTTCCAACTTGACTGAGTTGCGGACTCGATATAGTTTATGCCCGCTTCATTTGTAACAAGGAGAGAGCTGATGACACGATCCCTATCAAACACCCCAAAGAAACAAGAGACGAAGACACGAAAAGGCGGACTACCCAAACAGCCAATGGCGGAGACTACGATGACCGCTAAAGAAGCGACCACCCAAGACGGCGCGGCGGCGTTCCTTAACGAAGACGTGTTCATAGGGCGAGTCGCAGCAAAAGCGTATGAGTTATACCTTCAACGTCAAGCAGTGACGGAGACGGATGACTGGTTGAACGCGGAGCGGTTGGTCAAGGAGCAACTACTCGCACAAGGAGGTTGCGCCGGGTCGGTTTGAAGCGTGTGACCGGAATGAAGCCGTCAATTTTTTGGGGTGGGGTGCGCTAGCCCTTCCCATTGTCCTAGCCCATCGTTGGGAGGGTGCAACATTCCCTGCCCCCGACACCCCAAAAAACGGCCTGTCATGTCGCGTTGGGAGGCTCCTTGAACACGGGAACGGATTTTCGGACGTTTCAAAATCGATGGCGGCATTTCAGGTCGGCTATGAGAGCCCTTCCCAATTTAGCGGAGAGTACAGCCGCTTGTTCGGCGCACCGCCGTTAAACGATATTGCAAACTTGCGAATCAGTACGGGATGATTTTGTCCGCAAAAATCAATCTTTTGCACCACCTTGAATGTTAGTCATGGGCTCAGAGTGTCCAAAATTCTTGTTTGGGTCCAGGTTCCTAGACAAGGATTCTTAAAGGGCTTTGCCCCAATCTTCATGGCTTCATGGGTGTTCAAAAGGAACGGTTTTGGGACCATTCAAAATGAAGGGTCGATACCCAGAGAATTAGGCCTTTGTGGTGAAGACCATAAATCCCAGCGCTTCAAAGGACATGAGACAGACAAACACAAGTTTCAATCATGGGTTCATTCTTGGTTGGAAGCGCGCCATACTGTCCTCCTTCATTTCATCAGCTGTGCGGTGCAGTGCCAACCAGAGCCTTTCACACCGTTGACGGCCGCCACTAACTGATCCGGCTTGGCTTTACCGGGCTCGACCTCCACGACAGCGTGACTTGGCATGCTCTTGAGGTCCACCGCCTTGACTCCCGGCACTTTCTTCAAGGCCGTCTCGACATCCTCCGGGTAGCTGTCACAGAATTTTCCTCCCAGCATCAGTGTCACCTTTTGTCCTCCGGCGGAAGGGCTCTTCTGTTCAGCTGCCCATGGCGACGCTATTCCCATCACGGTCAGTACTCCCGCTATCATCACGATGCTTATGAATGTCTTCAGCATGGCGTGCTCCTCTGACAGCCCGCATGCGGTGGGCTGCCGCTTTGTGTGGCGTTGCCTGCGCGGTCTTGGGGGCCATACTGCTGATAACGGGGGTCTGAACCGCTGGGATACGTTCCGTAGCGAGGAGCATCCGGTTCTTGTCGCGGAGGTCTGTCGCCACCCATGCAACTCGCACAGAAGAGGGCCACTAGACCGATGAAGGGCAACAAAGCCGAGTATCTTCGCATGCACACCTCCTTGGGTAGGCGTGTTCACTGATACGGTCCTATCATACGCTGACCGCCTCGCGATTCCTGTAATCGTCTCGCGTACGGAGGATTGGCTAATGTTTACATGCAGTCTGTTGACTGAGATGGCTTTCGCCGCATTAACATTGGAGGCATGTACGATTTGCTGATAGCCGAAGCAATCCAGCGGTTGCACCTATAGCTACAACGCACACAGTTGGCTCATGATTGATAATTTTGTAATTGGTCGGTATTTGTTCGTGTCTCGCCTTGTTTGTCCCTCTCCTTAACACTCTAATAAGATCAACGTTGTGCCCCCCGGCACCCGAAAAAACGGCCCTTCGCTTTAAGTTGGGATGCGTCCTAAACGCGAGACCCGATTTTCTGACGTTTCAAAATCGGTGGCAGTTCTGCTTTGGAGCGTGAGGACCTGGCAATTTTCGGGGGTGTGTAGGCTCTCTTTTGTATCGTTTAAGACAAGACTAGAGAGCGACGACTACTCTCACACCCCGAAGATTTTGCCAGATTGCTTTTCCGTTACGGCTATCGAACCTATGACTATGAGGTCAACGTGGGAAGGCGGGTATTCTGCGCGGACGAAGGCTCACGCGGCGGCGACGTTTTTGCTGGATGCGAATCGGCGAATAGACAGTCTGCTTACCATTAGCCGGACCCTCCGTAGTCCCGGTTCCGCTTCAAGCACGTCTCGATGTTTTCTTGTTGCCGTATGAGGAGACGTTGTTGGGCCTCCTCCTGTCTCGCTTGTGCTATTTGTGCACTGTGCCAGAGTCGTTCTAGCGAACTTTCTAACGTTGCCACACTTTTAAGATTCAATTGCCGGGATGCGGACCCTTGCTCTTGAATGCGTCGAATGGTGTTGGGCCGCGCCTGACTCTCAGCAATGAGCCGTTTTATGTTGGCCACTCGTTTAGAAAGCCGAACGGTCACTAACCTGCGAGTCCGTACCTCTCTCGCCAGCGTATAGGTATTCAAGGCCAGCGTCAGAGCCGTGATAAATTCTTCGCGGTTAAACGGCTTCCGCAATACGTCATGTGCTCCCATGCTTACGGCTTGAGCTGCGAGCGTCGCATCGACATCGCCGCTAAAGAGGATGACGGGCACATGGGGCCTGAGTGCCTTGGCTCCCCGCACCAGGGCCAAACCATTCAGTTCCCTCATTTTCAGATCGGTCACCAGTGCAGACACTTCGTTCTGTTCGAACTGCGCGAGGGTGTTCAATCGGGCAGATTCCCGACGTTGGAAGCCTTAGGGAGGCCTGAGCAGTTTTTGGGAACTAGAATTGCCCCCCGCTTCGCCAAAAGTCAGCAGTTCTCAGTCGCAACTCGCACATCGTGCTCAGTTTCATCGAAGATACATGAGTCGGATTGTACGCGGCCTCGAATCTCGCACTACCAGCATCATGGTGAACCTGGCACCGCATGAGGACTACTAAGCGTAAGCTCACGACGCCCGTACGGCGCATGAACCCTCACACCATCTTAGACTAATGTCCGCTATATGTGACACGCTGTCGCAGCGTATGACTGATGCAAATGCGTCTCTCTACCAACAGACCTTATCCGGGTTGCCTCGCGCCAGTCACAACCCCTGACGCCGAGGAGAGATGGGAAGTGACGAACGGAGAAATCGCTCACCGGCTGACAATCAGCAGCAAGACGGTCGAACGGCATCGTGCAACCATCGTGAAGGAAGTTCGCGTGAGTAATACGGCTCTACCACTCAAGTCCGACATTCGCGATCAGCTCATCAAATTTCCGTAGCAGCGCCATCTCAATACCTCGCAGCACGCGACTACGTGCATCAGGGTGTGTGGGTGCCTATTGTTAGACCGGTCTAGGAAGGAACGCCACATGAACATGATCAATTACCGAACGCCGTCCTCCCGCATCGCGGACTATATGTCCACCACGATACCGAGTGTGGACATCGATGCGCCTCTGAAAGAAGCCGGTAGCTTGTTGGATCGATGGCAAGTCCCCTGCCTCCTTGTTCGGAATGGACCGCGGTACGTGGGGACGGTAACGGATGCGGATCTAAGCCGCAAAGCGGTCGCCAAAGGCCTCGATCCGTTGAGCACCACCGTCAACACCTGTATGACGACGCCTCTCATTAGCGTTGATGGAACGGAACAGATGGCGGTCGCCATTGACTTGATGAAGGAGCATGGCCTTCGCCACCTCGGAGTGACCAAGGCGGAGACGGTCATTGGGGTTCTGTCGGTACTCGGGGCGGTGCGGTACTATTCGGAGATGCTTCCAGTGCTGCAAGATCTCGCTCATCAACAATACTAAGGATAGCTGGCAGGGTATTCAGGAGGTCGCTATGAGGTTCATTCGGACTTCTCAACGTCGGCCGATGGTGATGTTGTGAGGTACAAACAGAGGGTACGGCTTGGATCGTGAAGTCGCTCCAGCCACGTTTCCTCAGTGTTTGAACTCCATTGCGTTAAGCGCGCAACGTGCGCCTTCGGTGCCCTTAACATTATTATGGTTGGACATCTCTTCAAAAAGACCGCGTGGGTGATCCTCGGGGTGATCGCCATTCTCGTCATGACTGCGCTCATCACCGCCTCCTTCTTGGAAGACCGGCTCAGACGGTATGCCGAGCAGGAAGTAAATCGCCGGGCGACGGACTACAGCATCCAGATCAAAGGACTAGAACTACATCCGCTGCGACTGGTCGTGGAGCTGAAGGAGGTGCAGATCACCGAGAAACGCCATCCCGACCAACCGGTCGTGGCCGTCCAGCGCGCCACGGCGGGGATGCGGTGGACTAGCTTGCTCAGGGCGAGACTGATGGCCGATCTCCTTGTGGACGGGGCGACGGTCCGCGTCACCCGACCACAAGGTGGTCCGGTGCAGGAGGATATCCGCGAACACACCCCACACGTCGACGAGCAGCAGGCGTGGCAAGATAAGGTGATCGCGTCGCCGCGGATGGGGCTGGCGATCGCGGTGCGAAACAGCACGGTCGCGTATGTGGAGTCCAAGGGGCAACCGGTAGTGGAGCTAGACGATGTGCAGCTGGACGTCGGCCCGCTCTACAACACGAAGGCCCAACAGGGCGACTACCCCGCACCGGTTGTCCTGCGCGCGCATCTGCCACACGGCGGTGACGTGGAGGTGCACGGCGCGGTAGACGCCTTCGCCAAACCTCATGCCGCCGGGGCAGTGGATGTCGTCCTCAGGCGTCTCGATTTGAAGCCTTTTGCCCCCGTGGCTGATCGCTATCACACCAAGCTGCATGACGGGCTCCTGACGTTGGAGGGGCACGTGGAATATGCCCCGTGGCACAAACAGTATGCACTTCGAGACGTGGCCCTTGAGAACCTCATTGCCAATTATGTGTACGAGCCTGCGGCCCCGAAGCCGGAGAAGAGGGCGGCCAAGAAAGGCGGGCAGAAGGCCGTCGAGACGGCTCAGGACCCGGCGGCGGAGATTCGGATTGACCATACGAGGTTCACCAAGTGTGAAGTGGGCGTCGTCCATGCGGGCGTCGATCCGCCGTATCGGGTCTTCGTGACGGATGTGTCGGCCGATCTGCGCCACTTCAGCACGCGCCTGAAGGACAAGGCTACCGAAGTGACGGCGCAAGGTCGCTTCATGGCGTCCGGCAACTTCAACATCCGGGGGCTGATCCGCCCCGACCCGAAGGACCCGAACTTTGACCTCAGCGTTCGTATCGTCCGGTCGCAAGTGAAGATGCTCAACGATCTGTTGATGGCGCATGGGAAGATTGATGTCGCTGGCGGGGATTTCTCTGTGTACTCGCAGTTCAAGGTCCAGCATGGGAAGATTGCGGGCTATGTGAAGCCGATTATCCGAAACCTCGACGTCTATGACACCGATCAGGATCGCGGCAAAGGGGTGATGCAGAAAGCCTATGAGGCGGTCGTCGGGGGGGCGACCGAATTGGTTCAGAATAGCGAGACCGAGGAGGCCGCTACCAAGGTCCAAGTGACAGGCACAATAAAGAACGCGCAACTTGACGCCTGGCAGGCGGCGATGCGCTTAGTTCAAAACGCCTTCTTTCAGATCATTGTCCCCCGCTTTGAGCGACCCATCCGGCCCGGGAACCACGCCGAGTTGGCGATCGAATGATCATCGGACGGGCCGGCGATTGGCGCGCGAAAAGACACAAAGGGGAGCAAACCAGGTGAGAGGGGCCAATTTGACCGATCACTAATCGTAAACCGTCGTATCCTTCGGACTTATTTAACTGATTGGAATCTGCGACGGACAGCACGCCGATGGCGGTGCCTGACGTAAGGCTTCTGCCTGATCTATCAAGCAAGCCTCAAAACTGCTTGACAGCGTCCGTCTCGAAGGCTTTATCATCAAGGGGGCCGAGAACCAGGATGTCTGCGCCGCGGTGGGGGAAATGCGCCGTCTTGCGCCGAACCTCACCCTCATTGCGGGCGGGAAATCGTTCGGCGGCCGCATGACGTCGCAAGCGCACGCGAGCTGCCCGTTGCCTGGACTCCGGCAGTGGTAAGAGCCTGGCCTCCTTAGTCTTCATGTGCCGGATCACTCCCATCGCGGTTGACGCCCCTAGGACGACATCGGACAAAATGCACGCGATCCGGTGACCATGCAACTGCATGTGTTTCGCGGCCCCGTGCTGTTCTCACAGCGTGACGGCATGATGTCTCCTTTGCAATGTATGTCCTGGGATAGGCCTCGAGTCTTCAAAGGCTCTCCTCACTCCAATCAGTTACGCAGTTACGGTCGTTTCGTCCAACGCCATAAACCGACACCTAACAAACCGGATGCCAATAGGACAACAGACGCAGGTTCAGGAACTGGGACTGGAACTTGATAGGGTTGAGCATCCAGTGTGGCATCAGATATCGTGTTTCCATTTCCGCCATTGCCCCTATTGATGCTCGAATTCGCAGGACCGCTGTCGTTATGATGGTTCCCAAATGACATCCCGTATCCGGGCTGCACCATGCCCATTGAGAGGAACGCGGCTGAAAGGAGCATGATTTGTCGCATCGGTGTTTCTCCTATTTGATTTTAGAGCCTGACTTCATACGAAGTGCGCAAGTCCCGAACCTACCCCAGCAGAATGCGGCCCCCATAGACGGTCACAAGATATCCAAGTAATCCGAGGGGCCAGAGTGCCGCGAGGAGAACCACACCAAGGAGTACTTTTAACAGTAGCTTGTCAGTATCGACATGGATAAGCGACAGCATTGTGACACTCTTGAGCATACGGGCCTCCTCTCAATCGCCTTCGAGGGTTTGCGTTTGTCATGAACCTATACTCACAAAAGATGCCATATTGGTTTTTGAGGGAAATCCAGCCATTTTGACAGGCGCGGACTAATAGTGGATGGCGGTTGTCTCAGGACATGTCTCAAGGTAAGACACAGTCAGAACGGTGGGCAGTAGAAAGAGGTTGGGGGTGTGCGATATCCGGCACGGCGCAAGCCTTGGCCAGCTTGGCTTTGCTTATCAGATTCGATGCGCTCAGCGTTCAGGGTGGGAGACTATGAACTGTGCAGCCGGTACCGTGAGATGGCTCCCCCTGTTCCGGCGTGTCTCATCATGGGTAGCATAAATTGTTGACGCCGTGCCGAAACAGGGCATATATAAATACTTCTACCGACCTCCTTCAACAGTTCCCGAAGGATACCCGCCGTTGAACCGCTCAATATGTATTGAGTCGCGTCACCGTACTCCCTTTTGACTTTTTCTATGAAGGCCGCCTTGTCCTCGACTCCTTCCTTGTACGTTGCGATGTAGGCCCTGGCCATGCTGAACCGTTGCGGCATCCGCATTTCTTCTGGTGACATTTCGCCTCCGGTGAATGGTTAAGTGTGACTAACGATGGTCGCACCGTACCACCGGGGCCGTTTCACCACGTAGCGTTCACGCACCTGTATTGCCGGATGGGATTAGGGGGGTGACGAAGACGAGGGTGTGATCAGTACCGTTGCGGAAACCGTCTTAGGAAACGGTTCTTGAACAAGAAGAAGGGTCGGGATGGTGGCCGCATAGTGGCAGTCAATTGAGCTTAGGTGGGCTTTGATTAGCAAGCATTGCACCCCTGCGATGGATAGGGGTTTTTGACGTGTAAATAAACGAAATAAATACTTAATGAGTTCGCTTGTGCGTTGTTAGTACTCGGGTTAGTATCTTGTTGCAAACCGGGTCGGGTCGCCGGCTCACCCTCACAAACCTCGCAGTGGAAGGATAGTTATGAAAAGAGGTTCCCGCCGCTCCAGTACGCACAGATTGAGACGGTTTATCCTAGAAGCCACACACATAACCGGAGACATTGAAGTTCTGGCTATTCATGTTGTGGGACTAGCCTTCTTGATCTACCACACGCTCGTGTTCGCAATGCAATCCCTTATGCAAAAATAGGGGAGGACGGAGAGGACTAAGAGTCAGCTGCTCCAAGACAACAAACTCGGCAGAGTACGGGACCACTAATTCTCTGCGTGTGGACCGGCATAGCCAGCTCGAGAAACTTGCTGCGTCGGGGTGACTTTTCGGAGATCCAAGATTCTTCGTCAATGATGCTGCGCGTCATGCCCGGTGAAGCTAAATTGGTCCCGGTTTCAGTCACGGTACCGTGCAAGACGCGGTCACGGTTTTGGTCACGGACAGGAATATGTCACAATCGTGCTCAATCTAAACCGCATCGTCAAGAAAACTAACTAATTCATGTCGATTGATAGCCTCAATATCTTCCTATACCACTCTCTCCTATTGAATTGATCGCCCACTTGATAAGCTCTTTTAAGGCGAGGGCCCTGGGTTCGAGTCCCAGCCGGCTCACCAAATTAATCAAGTATTTCTCTCTCCTCTTGAGTCTCTCCATAAAACAGGTGGCAGATCTGATGGCGCCTGGCTGGAGTGCTAACCGGAAGATCGTTGGAAAAAAGGACCTTCGCCTTTGATAGGCGATTGGCCCCTGATGCGAATGGGGTCCTCGTCTTCGCGACCACTTGCACGGAATTTATCTTCAGTAAAGTTACAACCCATCTATGCTCTTTGCTAGCTTTTCGGACTCTTCCTTCAGCTCTTTGCTTAGGGTTGCGTAGGCTTGGACTTGATCTTTGGCGTCGTTCTGCGGACTCAAGAATAACGCACGAGCTTCTGCGTATCGTCCAGCGCCATCTCTCTCGCATAGGACAACAGTCCCCTGCACTCATCTAAACGACTGAACAGAAATCGCCCTTTCAGTCGATTGTTCCCCAGTGACACCCATGGGTAAGATTCATCAAGCCAGACAGCCCAGCGGCCTGTGCAAAATATGAAGAGAAAGGCGTTAACCGCAAGGAGGAAACGCTATGAAAACCAACTTTATGATACGACCCACATCAGCTTTTTTGTTGGCCGCAGGAGTTTTGTGCTTCGGCAGTTTAAGCAATGTCATCGCTTCAGAAAACGGAATTGATCCGAATTCATCAGAAGAGTCCTCTATGAAACCACCAGCCGGAGATGAAACAATCAATGCTGAAGGCCCACGTGCAGCGGCTCAAGACAAGGAGACTTCGCTTCAAATAAGAGCCGAAATACCCATGTTCTTATCTGAGCCTACAATTAGCACGAGCAGTTCCTCTGAGAGATTAAGCGAATACATGCTTGAGCTAATCGAAGCCCAAAATCAGCAAGCCGCTCAGGGCTTTTAAGTTTCGATTCGGTGGCCTGATAGTCCATGTCCATAAAGAGCAGAAGCCGATGGTGCTATTCTCCGATGAGCCGTGCTCAAAGTACGTCACCTAGTGGCCTGGCCGCCCTAGGGGCACCGCTAGACACCATGCGTTACGGCGGGCGTTTGCCAGCTGATGAAGCTCCCTAACGCAGCTTTCGCGATCTCCTTAAGTCTTGAACAAATGAGGAAGGAAAAAAGGTTGAGGTACTAATGCCGTCAAGCATGGTACTGCTTGCCACGGGGCTGATCGCTGCGGCGTGGGCATACAGGCACAAAAAGGAAAATGGAAATGTTCTCCTTACGACCATCCGCGGTGCTCGCAATCAGCGTGCTGATATTGCTCCTGTTGCCTTTAGGGAATGCAACCGCGACACACAAGGTGGCCCACTGCCAGCCTGAAGCTGCGGAAGTTGCCTTCGCCCCGGACTTTCCAAAGTTACGAGACCAGGAATGGTCGTACCGCTTAGGAGGCTGGGGCGGCATCGCTAGAGGCCATGCGTTACAACATCGCCCTATCATTTTTGTCCACGGCAATACCCGTGATGCCAGTGATTGGGATGAACCGGGGAAGAGTGTCAAACAGCGGTTCTTGAACGCCGGGTATTCGATGCAGGAACTCTGGGCCATTTCCTATAATGGAAAGTCTACGAAGCAACTGCCTCCGTCCTCGCAATGCCGCACAAACGTGCAAGTGAACCTTTCAGATGTCACCGCGTTTGTGAAGGCGGTTGTGGCATACACCGGCGCGCAGAAAATCGATATCATTTCCCATTCCAAAGGTGTTGTCCTTGTACGAACAATGATGGCGGAGCCCGATATTGCCGGTCTTGTCGAGAATTTTGTGGGGATCGCCGGTCCCAACCACGGGACTTCGGTCTGTCGCCGTGCCCGGTTGATCTGGCTGATTGGATGGAAGGATTTCATTGGGTGTGATGAAATTACGCCAGGCTCAGCGTGGTTAAGAAACTTGAATGGAACGGACGGAGAGAAGGAAGCGCGTGGACCGACGAGGTACATGACGATTTACGACGGCACTGGCGCTGACTGTTTCTATCTGCCTTGGTTATTTTTCATGCCTGTTCAGGATCAGGACAGTCCGGCTCTTCGAGGCGCCGAAAATCATAAACTGCCGGGCTTAACCCATGATGAGTTGAGATTGGATTCAGCCGCCATTTCCCGGTATATGAATTTCGTTCAGTACGGCAGCGTCATAGTGCGTGATTAAGATCAACGCCGCCTCCGTGTTCTGTCCGTGAATGGATGCCAAAAGATCCCAAAAAGGATCAAAATCGAGGGAGGGCCGACGTAGAGAACTATGCGATTTTTTGGAATGAGTAGTTTTGCTTCTGGAGCGGCGTTCCCCTTTTAAGGCGAGGGCCCTGGGTTCGAGTCCCAGCCGGCTCACCAAATATAGTCAATCACTTCGGCGCTTGCATCCTAGCTTGTTTGTTCTTCGGTCACGGTTTCAGTCACGGTTTTCGTATGGGCCAGTCCCTCTATCGCTTGCCAAAGATGGGTGGGAGATAGATGAGTATAACGAGCTAGCATCGCCGGAGACTTCCACCCTCCAAGCACCATGATCGTGCGGTCGTTCATCCCCTGCATGGCTAACCGGCTAGCAAACGTGTGCCGTAGATCATGGAACCGGAATGGAGTAAGGCTAGCTTCCTTCACGGCCTTTGAGAATGCCCGACGAAGATAGCGGGCGTCATGCGGGAATAACCGCTGTGATGGTTTATAGACGTTTGCCAGGATGCGTTGCACGATGGAGTTCATAGGGACCCGGCGAATGTCCCCCGCCTTTGTTCTTGGACAGTCAGGATGCCAGCATTCCAATCCAGGTCACTCTGCCTTAATTGGAGCAACTCGCCCAACGCATGGCGAAACAGATTTTGAAGGATCGTCCACAAATCCGGAGAAGCGCCACAGGAGGAGAGCCCGATAAATTTTTAGCATTCGTCTTCGATAACTCTAGGCGATACGGGAGCCGGAGGCTTCCGCCATTCCTCTACATGAGAATATAGCGAACCTTCTTATTAGAGCCGATTACTTCCAGTTGGCTCTATGCTGTCCCATCCTTCCCAGTGTCGGTCCAACACCGATTGCCAAATACAACGTTTGCGTAACATATTAAGCCTCTGAGACGTGTGTTGTATTAAACAGTAACCGACAAGGAGGGAGAGTGGACAAAGCAGAGATCGACGAGATTTTAGAAGAACAGTATGAAACGAACTTGGAGAAGATCGCCAAAGGCGGACAACATGCTGTCAATGTCGTTATGAAACTGGTAACCGACCTTGAAGGCGATGATGACGATGATGAGGATGACGCTTAACTCTGATGTACATTAGGCCGTAGCGGGCGGCTGCTGATTCCTAAGGAATGGCGGACTTTCCGCCATTCCGCCAATTCCCTCTATAAGAGAAGATATGGCGGAACTCTACTGGGAACCTTCCCTTCGTACGATCTGATAATATCCCCGTTGCGGTTTATGTAGTACATCGTCACGTATACCTATCTTCAAGGCACGTTCTACCGTCCGTGAAATATATCCCAGCTCACTTTTGCAGTATGCTTTGATTGCCTCCGCCTGCACCGGCACGTTGCCCCCTCTTCCAGAAACTGAACAATAGCAAATAACGCAAGGTCTACCTGAGAGTCCGGTTGGGCTGGATCCGGCCTTACGGCTCCCAAGGTACTGGAACGCTGCCGTCTGCTCGTCGGACGTAAACTTTACTGTAAATGGCGATGGCTCTTTGTCGGCACGCAACTTGACGCATTCAATTTCGATTTCGCTGTCTTGCCGCTTGTCTCTCGTCACGGCATACCCTGATTCAGCTCCCCAATAATATCGGTCGACCCACTGGCTTGATAACGTACTTGGCTACCAAAGTTGCTAGGCTTCTTCACATGGTGGGAGATGATGACCGTCTTCCCGGCGCGTTGAAGCGGTTCGACCTGACGCCAGAATTCTGCAACCTTATCCGCTTCGTTTTCACTCCTGACAAGGACACGACGGAACATTTCGATAATAATCACGTCGGGGTCAAGCCCACGGCAGTGAAGCTCGTTAAGGAGTTTGGCAGCCCGGCCATCCTGGAAACGGAATCCCCACCAACAAGGCGCCTGAAATGGGAGGTCGATGAACCCTGCCCCCGACGCTAGCTGCTTAATCCGGCGTCGCAGCATCCGCTGGTTCATTTCTTCGTCCACGTAGAGCACGGAGCGAGGGCGGGGAATCTCGAAAGTGCCAAGCCAGGGTCGGTCGGCCTGCCGCGATGTGGAAGGCCATATCGAGTAGGAGCCAGGATTTGAACGAGCCAAATTCCCATACCAGACGTGGTAACCCATCTTCAAATACCTATCGAAATCGGTGAACGTGCCGCACGGAAAAAGGGATCATTCGCCAGGACGCTTCGTGGGACTAGAAACATGTCAGACGCCGTGCAAGACCCCGCAGTCATCTCCACGTGGCTGATAGTTGGAGGAGACTGGTGGGCGGTGATCTCACGATCCGTCTTCTACATACCCCTTGACTGTTTTTTTACTCTCTGTCTCGCCCGCCTGCGCCTCTCTAAGACGATCTGGTGCTTCGATCAAGGAATACTTGATGGTCAAATGCCCTGATAGCCCCGTGTGAGCTTTACCTCTCGCGTGGGCAGCCGTGTAGTTATCCGAGACTCTTAGGAGACCACAGGTCTTGCAACAAAGGAGCACAGCGGTGATGGGATGGTGTTCCATGTCTTCTTTATCGGAATATAAGCGGTAGTACTGGATGTGTGAGGGGCTTGTCTGTGCCGGTTTCACGACGACCGCTACCCTTTGGCATACGTGCTGGTAGGTGTCCGGCCTCGTCGGTATCTCCTAAATTGGCTACGACAGACTAGGGTTGGTGTGATGGGCGGGACGATCGCACAGTCGGTATCTAAGCCGGGCTGACCGAGAATAGGTCGATAGGCCAGCGTAGCACCGTTAACAAGGATTTTTCATACCCAATGTGTGTTCTAGGCGTTCAGTGATATCTCGGATTCTGGCGGAAAGGTGATCCCGCTGTCGTATCAGTTCTCGTAGATGAATCTCAGGGGAGGTGGAAGCTGACGGCGGGCTTCGTCGAAGCATCTCCGCTCGCAGAATCGCCCGCGTCACAGACGAATGCAGCACCCCAATGTCTACGGGCTTTTGAAGGACCGCGTAGGCTCCGTGATTGAATGCATCCTGCTCTAAGGCAGGGTTCCCGTAGCCAGTCAGGACCACGACGGGCGTATCGGGACAGGCTACTACGCACTCCTTCAACAAGTCTATCCCATTGAGTCCCGGCATCCGAAAGTCGCTGATGATGGCATCGAAGTGCTGCCTCCCAAGGAGCTGGAGGCCCTGTTCCGCCGTGGTAGCGGTTTCAATTTTTATGTCCCGATCACCGCGCTTCAAGGCTTCCGCGACAGCCTTCAAGAATACGGCATCGTCATCTATGATAAGCACTACGTTCATACCGACGGAGTGTAATGCAGGTAATAAATCTCTACAAGATGGTGCATGTCTTGCGCTTGTTGTATATCCTCCTACAACTCGTGGAAGTCGAAGCGCCTTGCTGCGGCTGCGAGCATTCAAGCGATCCCATTAATTAAGTTATTTGGCTTAGTTTACTAATCGTAGGTCGTGATGGTAGCATAGCCATTATGGGATGCCTACGTACTGAACATGCCCTGAGTCTGTGCCCCTTCGACGGCGAGCCTAGCAGCTTTCCACTCAGCACGCCCCGATCCCGCTTCCCAAACTTTACGGAGGACGAATACGTATCCCTGCGATAACAGGGCATGCGCGTAACGCATGCTAGTGAATCTCCTATACCGCAAAATCAGAAGTGCTGCTTACCATAGGGCGAGTAATTTGGCACTCAATACCCATGAATCGAACGGCCTCACCAGATTAAGCTAGGGGTAGCGTGGTAATAAGTTTTAGTCTATGCTCCTACCGCCTCACCGACATTCAAACCACTGGCGTAACCGTACAAATGAGCGCATTTCGGAGCACGACCTGCTATGGTCCGTGTCCTCCTCGCCCTCACGCATCCACTTCTTCGTGCCGCCTTACTGGAATATCTAGGGGCGGGCGAAGTTCTCTGCGAAGAAGCGGCCAGCGTAGAAGAATTGTGGGACCAACTACGGCTCCACGAATGGGATGTCCTTATTCTTGATCTCTCCTTACCTAAACACACCAAATTGCAAACCGTGCGAACGGTACATGGCCGCTATCCGAACCTGCCCATCCTAGCGATTTCCTTTGCGGTGGATGTCGCGGCTAAGTATTGGCAAGATGCAGGGGCGTCCGGGTTTGTCTCAAAAGCGAGGCTCAGCACTGAATTGATTGAGGCCGTGAAGGTTATCAGTCAGGGAGGGAAGTATTTTTCAGACGAGGGGCCAGAGGGAAAAATATTCTGATGCGTGTCCCTTCCGTCGGTGTACTCTCGACGATTAGCTCCGCGCCGAGCGTCCGCGCTCGCTCCTCCATGCCCCGCACGCCAAAGCTGTCGCGGCTCTCGTGCGAATCGAATCGAATCCTCTTCCATTGTCGCGGACTGACAAGATGCCGTGCTCCCCAGACCGTTGCAGTATTACTTCGGCGGTCGTGGCGCGGGAGTGGCGGGCGATATTAGATAACGCTTCACGTACGATCAGCACGACTAACGCGCTGCGTTGACCGTCCAGGTTCAAAGATTCACAGCGGCTGTCGCATGGAATCCCAGTACGCCTACTAAACCCAACACATTCCTGTTCTAACATGGCAGTCAGACCGACTTCTGTGAGACCAGTTGGGCTGAGAACAAATACCTCTTCTTGGAGCGTCTGCATAACCGCATCAAGTTCTGGGATCAACGAATCCACAATAGTTTGAAGCCAGGCTTGCTTGGCAGGATCAACAGGCTCCCGGAGTGCCTGTTGAATGCGAGCAAGTTGCAGTTTGGTAAGCGTTAGAATTTGCCCGACGTGATCGTGCAAGTACAGAGCAAGTCGATGGCGTTCTTCTGCCCGCATTCTTTCAGCAGGATCGTCTGGTCCCAAATGCTCGCCCTTCATTGGGTACCTCTAGCCAAACACATGATTACGAATGCTACGTATAGTAGACCTTTTGGCTCTAGCCGGTCATCGGGAATTAACCCTGTGGCACGGTCCGCAGACATCCGACAGAGTCGGCTGACAATTACAGGGGTTTATTACGAAAGGGTTAGCACTTACCAGCCAATGCTTGGCGGGCCGCAGAGCACATCAGTCCATCTCTACGATGTCGACCGGTTTCCATGTCTGGTTGAAGAAGCTTCCGTTGGACTTTAGAAGCGCAAATAAGGGAACCAACTTTTGCCCGGAACGGTCTTGATTCAGTTCCTTCTCCTTGCCCGTGAGCGCTTGAGAACCGAGTAGATGTCCACCGAGCCGTCGGCGTTAGCGACGGGCCGGTGGACCGGCTGATGCTCGGAAACTTCTCGCCGTTCTGGAACTCCGAGCGCCTCAGGGCGTTATAGAGGCCAACGGAACAGAAGAGCTTGACTGGACATTTGGCGGCGAATGAAACCGATAGATCACGTGACCGCAACGGACCGTTGCGTGAGCGCCTGACGTCCCGCCGGTGTTATTAAGTAGCACACAAGAACGACGGGGATCAGGGTCGTGATCAGGGCCGGTATGACCGGGGACCCATCGATCACAAGCCATAGAGCGAGGCCCACGTTCAGACACGCCGCAGTAAGCCCCAGCCACCAGGCCCATTCCTGACGAGCCAACGCGCCTATCGCAAAGGCGAGGAACAGCAGCGCGATGACCACGACCAGACCTCCGCGGACCATCATGAGCATCCCGGCCATTGGAGCCATGAGGATGCCGCGCCCAATCAGCTCTCTGCCGAGGTCAAACCATTCAACAGCACGAAATGCGCCGAAGAGAGTTTGCACTAGAGCCAGCAGTATCACGACCATCAAGCCAACAGGCCGTTGCATGTAGAACCTCGTCAACGCCGGCATGTGCCCGCGCCGCCAGGCCCTGACCGTTCAGAAGTCTCTTTTGAACGAAGGCCAATCGCGGCGTCGATCACCTATCCGCAGTCGTTACCTTAACCTTCTACTGTTTCGCTCAGTCGGAGGTCTCGTCCAGCGGCATATACTAGCCCTCTTGTTTGTATCGTGTCCCACCCTGGCACAAGCCAATGTTGGCCCTGAGACGTACCTACCCTCGTCAGTCCGGTTAAATGGGCGACTGGGCAATGGACACCGCAGGATGGCAGTATTTAGGACCAATTGGAGCGACCGGAACCGTCAAAGTTGACAGTCGAATAATGCGTCGCTACGGAACAGTAGTTTTCATCAGTTTGAGTATCTTCGCTGCGCTACTCCACGAACCCTACTCGTCGTTTCCCGGCGTAGGCCTCCTCAACGGCAATCTTGATTACCTGTCCTTCTCGAAGCGTCTCCGTTCCGGTCAGTCCATTGGCGACGGCGACTTGTTTCGGATTCCAACTGCCATGTGAGCGGGCGACGAGCGTTGCGAGATTCTCACCTGCCTCTGCCTTCACCAGGCGAAGACGTTTTTCGCGAATGGAATTGCGTTCGTCCGGAGAAAGAGGACGGAAGCTTTGCGACACGTGATCAAAGAGAGGCCGCAAGGCTTCAAATCTTGCCGTCTTCGCGAGACCGCCGATCTGATAAATCAGCCCGCCATGGGCGATCCAGATCAGATCTACCGTGACTCCTGAATCCGAGACCTGGGTTCGGGCAGCGGGAAGCCCGCTGATGGTTGTCCTCTGAGTCTTCGATACGAGGGAGGATTTGCTGGCCTTCTCCAAAATCCGCGCACCTTCCATGGGATCATTGCCCTCGGCGACCCTCCGAAGGATGATCGCCATGTCTCCAGCCTTGGGCGCCGCAACCACCTGCGCCGGGGTATTGTCCACATTCCAGGTTTCCGGAAATTGAATAAAAATATTCAAGTCCGGATGGCGGTACGTCCGTCCTTGGATAACCCCGTTGGCGGCCCTTTGGCCGATGACGAGCCCGTCGAGCCGGGCGAGAAACGCATCATGGGACGGGGTGATTGGCCCCCGCGACGTTCGCGTAAGTTGCTTCGCATGTTTCGTCGTGTTTTTTACCCGATCCGGGGTAGCCGGATGTGAATCAAAGAAACTGGGTCGCCGGGGTCCGTCATTCAACAACGCCTCCTCGCGTCCCAGCGTGTTCAGAAATGCAGGCAAGCCGGCAGGATCCCACCCTGCCTTTGCCGCGATTTCCTGTCCGACTTCATCCGCCTGAGTCTCCTGGGAACGGCTATAGGGTGAGAACACAAGGCTCTGCGCCAAATTGCCTACCCCGCCCACGATATTTCCCACCAGGGGGACGAACATGCCTGTTACGCCGGCGGCAAGATTCGTGACCAATGCGAACGGTCCCTGCCTGGATATCTTCTGAACGGTATGACGGGCCGCTACGTGGCCGATTTCGTGGCCGACCACCCCAGCCAGTTCATCCTCGGTATTTGCCAAGACAAGAAGACCACGAGTGACGTACACATAGCCGCCCGGCAAGGCGAACGCATTCGGTTCGGGCATATCGACAACGTGGAACCGATAAGAGACATCCTGTGGCGGCGATTCCTTCGCCAAGCGTTGGCCCACCATCTCGAAATAGCCGGTCAACGCCGGATCTTCGAACAATCCCATCTCCTTCTCGACCTTCTTCGATTCCTCTTCCCCGATCTCCTTTTCTTTTTCGGCCGTCACGAGTGTCACTTCCGGCCTCCCGCTGACGGGGTTCACTGAGCATGCGCTAAGCGATAGGAGACAGCAGCAGGTGAGGAAACCAAGTCGACCGTGACGGTATATGGCTCTTGTCATCATGCCTTTGCCACTCCGAGCCGCGAGACGCCCGGCGCATAGCCGGTGCCCTTGAGGGCTTTTTCCGGCATGCTCTTGTCGGGCCTGCCGCTCGAGCATTTGATCGTCATCAGATTGTAGAACAGCGTGCAGCGCTCGTCGTCCGTTATCCGCCGCCCTGTCTCCTGCGCCCGCACAGCGGCTCTTGGGTTACCACTGGCAGGACCCAGTCGAGCGCAAACCAAGCGATTGAAGTGCCGACAGACCGATTCGTGATTGTCGCTTATCCAAAGATCACCACTGCATCTTGCCGTCCACATGGTCGATCAGCGGGCTTGTAGCCGACAGGTTCTCGTATTCTATCCAACTGCTGTTCAGCTAAAACCTGTCAATATTGACAGGGCTTACCCAAGGCAACCTGCCTGCAAGGTCCTTACAGTGATAAGGTGCGACCTTATGAGCCACTCCTTACAAAGGACATCATAAGCAGGCAGCATTCGGAATTAAGTTCCTGCATGAAGGAGCTAGTTTAACAAATGAGTTTGTTAAAGCGCGCAACATCTTTGAGGAAGCCGACGTGATATCTTTTCTTGGGTTCGGCTATCATGCAGTGAATGTTAATCGCTGCGTTTGAGTCCGAGCTGTCTTATGAACCGGGCCAATGCATCAGCGAATCTTTTATCCCGAGGGGGTTATTTAAACTCCCCGGTTGCTACAGATCGGATTAACAAATTTAGTACATGGATTCCATTATGCCTTTACATCACCGGTACTTCCTCATTTCCTCCGCAGACTCAGCCGTAGTGTCCCGTTCCTCTGGCTTAGCCTCGCGAAGCAGCCCGCCAATGAATTTATTTAATCGCGTATAGTTGGAAGTCGATCGTCCATTCACAAGATCAACCACCATGCTCCCCAACGTCGCAAGCATGATGTCCTCCATGTAGACGGGACCTTGTGAAACCGCTTCGTTCTCCATCGTGGCTTCTGCGATCGAAGCCCAGAGGAGTGTGCCGGTCTCTGTATCCCACAATTGCAGAGTGACGCGCATAAGGCTCGAACGGGTTTGGAAGACCCGCATGTTGAATGCGGGAACTGTCCAACGGTCGGTCATGGTTTGCGAAAAGGCGACCAGCCTCGGCTGAAAGACATACCGCGCATTGATCGCCGTGGCAATTTTGCTCAGTGTGTCGCGATCAAGAATGGTGGTCTGTTCATATTCGTTTCGCATCCGTGCGAACTCGAGGGCCAAGCCGTGATGGTTAATGCGAGTGCTGGTCTCTATCTCCGTCACGAGGTTCCACATCGGAACTCCTTCTCGAAGAACGTACCCGAGGTAGTGCCCCAGAGCGAATTCATTCCCTCGAAGGGCCGGTACCGTGACGGCCGGCAATATTGCTACGGACCCCTGCTGCAAGTTGCCCCGTAGGAATGGCGGAGTCATCTGCGTCGAACTGGTTCGGACCTGCCAGTCGTATAGGGGACCGGCGCAACCTGCAGCTCCCATCATAAAAAGGAAAGAGAGGAAGGCAGTTGTTGGGATTGACCAATGGGTCATCTCACCGTCTCATCGGCGCATCGCGATGAGGCACGGGTCAAACTCCTACTACTGCGTCCGCCATCAACGCCGGATAGAGGTGACCATCTTCTGATCAGGCACGACCGGACGAATTCCCAATGGTTGACCGTGCGGTCGTATACCACCGTAAGCGGTTGCCGAAGCCGGCCGTTCACTCGAGGATGTCTATCCTGGTTCACTACTTCTGGCCTTCTTTATAAGCATCATTGGTGTGTTGACCGTCATGCAGCACCGCTAAAATGGCGTGTCGCATTGGCGAGTGGTAACTTCGGCGGCCCTGATGTGTTGGGCTCTTAATCAGCGGTACCACGCATTCACTCCGGCTTAGTTGCCGGTTTGCCGTTCCCCGGATGGCCTCTACCGACATGTCGTGAGCCAGAAGCACTTCGAGAAATGTCGTGCTCCTCGAGACCCCTTCGAGCCGAACCAGGTCTTTCTAGAAGAAATAAAGCGTTGCATACAGGTAGGTCAAGTTATAGTTGACGTCAATCGTATATCCGTTCTTACTAGTATTCTCCAGGCCGATGCTTAACCGGTCATAGGCAGCACCTACCGCGACATGCTCGAAGAACCGGTACTCGAGGCCACTATAGAACTCTAACATTGAGCCTCTGTACTGGCCTACGGCGAGGTAGAACAGGTCAAATCTGTTTTGCCATTCTAACTTCGGCGTGATCTTGTAGTTCACCAAGAAGCCTAGGGACGGAAGCGGAACAGTCAGCCGCTCATTGACGGAGGTTGAGGCAGAAGGAAGATTGTTAATCGTACCCTGCGCGGCCAGAGAAAACCTCGTGTTCACCATGTAGAGTCCTGGCGATACGCCAAGTTCCACCTTGCCGGTATGGTAAAAGGAATAGTTATAGATCAGCCTGTAAAAATTCAAATTGATGCTGGTGTTAGTAAAAGCACCGGCGTTGATGGTTTTGTCCTCAATTTGTATTTGCTCATTGAGCTGTGATTGCCCCGACAACCCAACTCTGTAGTAGGAAAATCCCATGGCGTGTCGCTCATTGAAGCGATACAGGGTGTCGATTCTGAAGGCATTGGTGCTCGTGTCTCCGCCCAATGTCTTCGAGAAGTCTATGGTAGTGCCAACACCAGTGTTGGGGCTTGAATATGAAAAAGCGGAGTGTACTCCGAAGACATAGGCCCAGCCGCCACGGATCATGAGTCGATCCGTTAATGGTGTCATGTCGTTTTCTTCGGCCGACACGCTCCTACAAAACATCGCGAGAACCAAAATGGGAAGGAGCCACTTGGTTTGAGGCAGAGCTATCCGACGTGGCTCCTTCACACTGGCCGAGCAAGTCCCTTTCGATCTTATGGGGAACAAAAAGACATGCATGAGGCACCACCACGTTCGCTGTTGCTGGGAAGTTCGACAGAGATGTGATCAGTCTCGTTCTGAGCGGTTTGCGGTTCCGTCGAACACTCACGCTGGAACGGATTTGCCAGGGCAGGTCAAGGTCTCAAGCTCCTTGAGTTTCCCGGTCCGCAAATCATACACCCATCCATGCAGGTGAGGCCCGTGTTCCCCCGACCAGGCTTTTTGCACGATGGCTGTCCGCGCCACATTCCTCAGTTGCGCGGTCACATTGAGTTCGACCATGCGGTCGAAGCGCAGGGCGGAGTCTGCCATGCGGTCGAGTTCGTCCACGTGACTGCGATGAATCGCCTTCACTTGGTCGAGCCATTGGTCGATGAGCCCCTTGTCCTCATGGCGCATCGCATGGAAGACCCCGCCGCAATGATAATGCCCGCACACGATGATATGCTGCACCTGGAGCACCTCTACCGCATACTGCAGGACGCTCAGCACACTCAAGTCGTGATCGGACACCTGATTTGCGATGTTCCGGTGCACGAACAGCTCGCCCGGATCCGATCCGGTAATGTCTTCGGGTGGCACACGTGAATCGGAGCAACTGATCCACAGAAACCCTGGCTTCTGCCCCTGGGCCCCTTTTTGAAAGAAATCTCGGCGCAGAGCCACCTTTTCCTTCACCCAGGCTTCATTCGCCAACAACAGCTTGGTGTACGGGTCCATCGTGTTCAACTCGCCGGTTCGAGCGTTTTTCCCTCAACATGTTTGAGCTCTACGGTGATGCCTTGGTGGTCAGCCATCTTCCGGAAATCTTCCACAACCTCCAGAATGTCCCGGTCAATGTACGGCGCCTTGGTTCCGTCGATTAACACCTCGGCACCCCGTTCGATGGCCCGCAATTTCGTCCTCAGTTCGTTCTTGTTGAGAAATGTCGCTTCCTTATTCAGACGAATGAGGTGGGCGTTGTCCCTGCTGACAACGGTGACCGCATCGCGATGGTTGCTCCGGAGGACGAAAAACAGTCCGCACACGAGGCCCAGCACGACACCCTTCAGAAGGTCCGTGAAGACGATGGCCATTACGGTCACGACGAATGGGATGAACTGGGTCATCCCCATCCGGTACACGGACTGATACACGGACGGTTTCGTGAGTTTATATCCCACCATGATGAGGATAGCGGCCAGACTGGCGAGAGGGATCTGATTCAGGAGTTGGGGAATGAGGAGGGCACTCGCGAGCAAGAGGGCACCGTGAACAAAGGCCGCTTTCCACGTACGACCGCCGGCCTGGACGTTGGCGGAGGTACGGAGGACAACACTCGTAATGGGTAAGCCCCCTAAGAATCCGGAGACCACGTTACCTGCACCTTGCGCCCACAGTTCTCGGCTAGGGGGCGAGATCCGCTTGTATGGATCGATGCGATCGGCCGCTTCGAGCGACAAGAGGCTTTCAAGACTTGCGACAATGGCCAGCGTCAGGCTGATACCCCAAAAGCCCGGGTCTGCAACTACCGCGAAATTAGGGACGCTGAACTGACTGACCAGATCCACGAATGATTGTGGCACCGGGAGGTCTACGAGGTGTTGCGGCTCGCTGATATACAGTGTCGGAGCCACGAGACGGAAGACTTGATTCAAGACAATTCCCAGGGCAACGACCACCACTGAGCCAGGCACGACTGTGAAAAAACGCGCGCCTCCTGACGCCAGTTTCTCCCAACCGACAAGGATGATCAAACTCAGCACGGAGATCACGAGCGGACCACCGAGGATAGGAGCGGCATCAGCGAAAATGGCTGATAGCGTGTTCATGTTGCCAGGCTCCCAGAAGCTCAAGTCGCCGATCCAGTCGAGATCATGGCCGAGGGCGTGCGGAATCTGTTTGAGCACAATCACCAAACCGATTCCAGCCAACATCCCCTTGATGACGGAGTTCGGCACATAATCGCCAATCGCCCCGGCGCCCCCTACTCCCAGCCCAATCTGAATCACGCCACAGATGACGACCGCGGCCAGGAACGCTTCATAGGAGCCCAGTGTCTGAATCGCGGCAGCGACAATCACGACGAGTCCAGCGGCCGGGCCACTGACGCTGACCTGTGAGCCCGACAAGAGCGAAATGAGACAGCCGCCGACAATTCCGGCGATGATGCCAGCGAACAGCGGCACGCCGGAAGCGTGGGCCACACCCAGACACAGAGGTAGTGCCACCAGGAAGACGACAAAGCCTGCCGGTCCATCATGCGTCAGGAAATGACTTCCATTGGGTGTCAAGGAACTCATCAGATAGTGAAGGATCCGTTTCTTCTCATCCAAGCCGCAGCAACAGGATGCCCTAACGCAAATCTTTCATCAGCCGTTGAAAGTCTGGCGAGTGCCGGATCAGCCGCGAGGCCGCGAGAAGGAGCCGGTCAATCTGCTCCTCCGTGAGATAGAGCGTCGTTGGAATTTTCATCAGCGACGCCCGCTCATCCGGATCAGCAATCTCCGCGAGGCTGACGTTAATGAAGTAGATTTCGGCGTCCGGGGCGAACGGGCTGTCGGAATCCCGTTGCTTGGTACGAAGTTCTTGCTGCCACTTCGCCACGCCGATGCGCAAAAGCTGGATCGTATCAAACGAGTACCGATTGATCGGAACGTCGATGAGGGCGCCCATGGCCTTGGACATTACAGGGACATGATCACTGCGATATTCCATCACATCAGGACTTGTCTCCGCATTGACCGCCAAAATGACAAATTTCCGGACGTTTTTGACACGCACGAATTTGAGTAACTGGTCGACCCCTCCCGCGACGCCGCTTGACTCTATGAGGGCCCGGAGCGCGATGTTGTCTGATAGCCCGCCATCGACCAGATGAACATTGGGGCGCTTTTCCACATCAAGATACGACAAATACTCGTTGGCGCGCTGGCCGCCCGGTCCCCCATTTTTCTTCGCCTGTGCTAACGCTGGAGGGGCTTCAAATCCGCATGATCCCGCATAGTTCTTCAGGGAGATCGGGCTCAAGACGAGTGGCAACGCCGCTGAGGAGGCAGACGCCGAGGCAATCGGCAACTGACTCAGGTCCGAGCAGAGCAAATCGAACTGGAATTGACTAAATTCAAAGCGGGACAGCGTGGCCATGTCGGAGGCGTGGATGGCAAGAAACGGTCGCTGGTGCTGCACCAGGAGGTCGGCGTAAGTCTTCCGATCAAATAACGCCTCATCGAGCAGTTCAGCCAAGATATGGGCGCGGCCAAAATAGGGGGACCATAGTCGAATCCAATTGCTAGGCGACCGCAAAATCCTTGACCTGAGTTCCGAGTCCCAATCCTTCCGTAAAAAGCGAGATTCGAAATCATGAAAAATTTGATCGTGATACAGCGCGTAGTAGGCAGCCGTAAAGGTGCCCCCCGATAAGGCAAAGATCACATCGAGTTCATCGAGCAGACGTTTTGTCTTGCCTTCCCAAGTGATCAGTTGGCCTGCTAACTCCTGTAATGCTCCGAAGGCCAGCGTCGAGGCACGCGTCCCGCCGCCGGAGAAGGCGGCGACCATGAATAGCCCATCACTATTGTCGGCTTCGGGCGGAGCCAAATTGCTGAACCGATAGCCGCCTGCGGGTTCCCATTGTTTCAGTGGAGCGTTCAAGGTCGGACGGACGTATTCACAGCCGGCAAGGCAAATGAGGACGAACAGCGCAGGAGAGAAACGACGAATGTAGCAGCCTCAGCATGGGTTGTCCGCCTCAGCAGACCGTCTTGGCTTCATACATTCAGAGCCCTAGATGGCTCTAACAAACGTGCCTTACAGACGACAGACCGATGCGCAAGCGTTAGAAATAAGAGCGTTCCACACCACGGCCCTCCTCGTCCCTCCAAACGCTATAGCATTGGTTTGGATAAGGCGCGAGTGATCGTATCTTCTGTAACTCCTACCATCCGGACAACTGGCAAAATTGACAGGCGGACTCCCCGCACTCACTCATGTCCGCAAAAACATTCTGCTACCACCTGCAATCCGTAAGGTGTTGCCGGATCCCCTCTGGTCCTGGTTGAGGACAAGGTCCGGATCGGCATTGAGCATCGGGACATTGTTTTGTCTGCCCTAGGGCGCATTCTGACATCGTATGCCTAGCTTTATGCGTGGTATCAGGGCGACGATGGAGAGCATTCGATGCATGCACGCTCGTAGATCAAGAAAAATTGAGCCGCGACAGTTACGCGATTCGTCGACTCCCTTTCCGATATCGGAAGCACTATGGCCTACAGTCACTTCCTCCTATATCTGACATTAATGTTGCTGTATTTCATTTTATAAAAATAATCTGAGATTGATGTTCTCAGTTAGTACAATTATCTGAACATACTTAATGCTACTGCGGCATTCACGAAGGATCCGTCCGGGGACTGTCACCATTGTTTTAGGATTAACCTTGGTCGTGATTCCGTATATCGTTGATGTCGCCTTCCTCTGGGATCTCACTCCAGTTCACTTTGCCCAGGAAAATATCGTCGAGAGTGAAGACCTCCAAGACATTGATGAGAAGGGGCCGGTACTTAATATCTCGGATAGTCTCCTTATCGCTCAATACAGTCGTTCGTCAGCTCCTTCCGATGTTCGGGTAAGTCTCGCAGTCTCTCCACCCTGTCCTACTCTCATTCTGATTTCGGCAACCCCCGCCTCCCGTCCTCCGCCTATTTGTCCACTGTCCTAAATCATCAGTTTAGAACTCGCGCCTCGCGAATTTAATGCGAGGACCCTATCTTTTCTGGGCAGTGTGACAGTTGATTTTGCACGCGGCCGTACAACGGTAAAGTAACCATGTCTTTTGACATACTCAAAACATTCCGGCAGCGGCTCGGTGAAAACTATTCGCTGTACACGGAGTATGTGAACCCGGCCTGGGCACGAGCGACCCATCTGATTGGCTACGATAAGGTGTACACGAAGGCTGAAGGGTGTCACCTGTGGGACATCAACGGTACACGGTATCTGGATTGTGTCTCCGGCTTCTGTGTCTCGAATATCGGTCATAACCATCCGGTCGTGCGTCAGGCGGTGCGCGATGCGCTCACTGAATCACTGCCGAATCTGATCCAATTGGACTGCTCTCTGCTGTCGGGGTTGCTGGCCGAGGCCCTCGTGCGGCGTATCCCCTGGCTCGAAAGGGTGTTCTTCGCCAACTCCGGCTCCGAGGCAGTTGAGGCGGCGATCAAGTTTGCCCGTTGTGCCACCGGTCGACAACGGCTCATTTACGCCGAAGGCTCCTATCACGGGGTGACCTATGGTGCCCTGTCCGTGACCGGCCATAGGATGTGGCGCGAAGGCTTCGAGCCGCTGGTACCTCAGACGGATCCGGTTCCGTTCGGAGAGGTTGAGGCGATCGAGAAGGAGCTCATGAAGGGCAACGTTGCCGGCGTCATATTAGAGCCCATTCAGGTCGGTGCGGGCGTGGTCGTTCCGCCTGAGGGATACTTCTCGTGCGTTGAGCGGCTGTGTCACAAGCACGGGGCCTTGTTCATCATGGACGAAATCCATACGGGTATCGGGCGAACCGGCACGTTCCTCGCTTCAGAACAGTGGGGTATCGAGCCCGACATGGTTTGCTTATCGAAAGGGTTGAGTGGCGGACTGGTTCCCGTGTCGGCCGTCGTCACTCGCAAGGAAGTCATTCATAAAGTGTACTCTAGGCTCGACCGCAGTTGTATCCATGCCTCCACATTCATGGGCAATAACTTGGCCATGATCGCCGGCTTAGCCACATTGCATGTGCTCGATACGGAGCATCTGCTCGAACGCTGCCGGGACTTGGGCAATTACTTTCATGAGAGGCTTGCGCCATTTCGGGACAAGTATGAGTTGGTGAAGGCAGTGCGGGGGCGGGGGCTGTTGATTGGCGTCGAGTTAGGGGAGCCGGCATCCTTTGCCCTGCGTCAGGCCTGGACGATGATGCACAAGATCAATCCAGGTTTGTTTGCGCAAGCGTTAACGATCCCGCTGATGGAGGACTACGCGATCTTAAGCCAGGTGGCCGGCCACAATGAGGACGTCCTCAAAGTGGCCCCGGCTCTCGTAGTGACAAAAGACGACATCGACTATTTTGTGACATCGCTTGACCACGTTCTTAAGGCAGCCCACTCGTTTCCAGGTCCGTTCTGGGAACTCAGCAAGCGGCTCACGACCCACACGTTCTTGTAAGACCGTCTCCTCCCCCCTGACCACGAACTTTTCATATTGTCCCAACATAATAATAGGGCGACAGGCGATAGCGGGGCACGGCGCTGGGACTAAAGATGATCATGTGCAGATGGTTTCTGACATCACAGGGGCACAGGATAGCAGCGGTCGTCTGTTTGGTCGGCGCGGTGTGCACGGGATGTATGCATCTTCATTCACGATCCTTTGATCCTGACATGGCCGTGCCGGAGCGACCGTATGTCGCTCTTCTTCCCTTCGGCCTCGAGCAGGACATCACGACATTGTCGGCTGTCAAAAGCGTGGAGGACAGGCCATCCCCTGAAGAAGAATCACGCCAGGTCGCCGAAACACTCAATGAGGTCCTGACCGATGCACGGTGGCTCTTGCTGAGCCGACTCGCCACCAGCCAACAATTTCGATTTGTGTCGCTTGAACAAACCGATGCGGTGGCTATCGAGTTAGGCCTGAAACGAGGAGCACTCCCGACGCCCGACCAATTGGGGCAGCTTCGCCGGCGGCTCAACGCGGATCTCATCGTGGCTGCACAGATTCTGGAGTATGGCCAGATCCGCTGGCAATGGTTTGTGACCGGGGCTGTTGCGGAACTGTCATTGGAAACCGTGGTTATTGGGCTTGCCACCGCCTGGAATCCCGTCATCATCTTAGCCAATGTGGGTGTTGACGTGCTCGTGAACGCCGCGCTGTTATTAGGGGGAGGCTATCTGTTTGGCATCGCCTTTCGTCCCGTTATCATCGAAGCAAGAGCCTTGGAGACGGTGCAAGGAAATCCCATCTGGCAAGCGACTGATGGGGCCTTTTATGCCAGGGGTGCACTCAAGCAATTACCTGAATCGGAACGAGGGAAGAAAGAATCTCAGCTCCGCATCAACCTGGGAGCGGCTATAGAAGGGCTCGCTGATTCCCTGGCCGCGGCACGATTTACGGTTTCCGATTTAGCGCGAATGTCGGGCGAGCCGAAAGGGGAATGAACTCTCGCAAGATGCTCAGAACCAGTGGACCCATTTGACGAAGCGCCGCAACCCGAGCAGATCAGACGACACAAAATACCAGCATTCGCCTTTTGGAAAGCACATGCTCGAGCCTCAAAGGATGCCCGTCTCGAAGACCTGAAATAGGAATTTTATGCCACTAACCGCCGGCCATCGACATCTCGGCTCTCACGTATAATCGCTGCCGAGACGAGTACCTACATCGCCGGTGGGAGCTGATGACTGAGTTGATTTACCGCCGCCTCCTCACATCAGAGGTTCTCGATAAAACATCATGATGATGCCAATCAGAAACAAAGCCATGACGCTAATGACGCCGGCAACACGGCCCTCCCGAGACCCATTCTGGGTTCCCAAGCGTAATTCCAGCCAGCGTCCAATGGCCACGATCACCGCCAACAGTCCCATGGTGGTGTGCACCACCTGGATTAAGAATTCGCTCTTCGGTTCAAATTCAGCATGGGCGTGACTCAACAGTAGTATGCCTCCAAATGCACACAGGATCGGAAAAACAAATGTCAGATTTCGGGCGTCGGGCTTAGTACGCGCTCGCAACTCTATTCCGCCAAGCACGAAGGGTAACATCGTCGCAATGCGATGTTGAAACACTTCGCCGTTGCCGAATGTGCTGTCCCAGAAGCCGATGGGACCCAGCGGCCAGGTTTCGGCATCGCTTCTGAAAAATAGAAATACACCCAGCCCGATGAATCCCGCCGGCCAGTAACACGTCCACGCATATGGTTTTCCAGCATAAGACAACATGGCCAGAAGGCCCATGGAAGCGAGTAAAATTCCGGACACATTATGGTTGTAGTCGGACCACTCCTTGGCGGCCAGCGACGGGATTTTGTTGACCACCGCCACACGGCCCGGCTCACCGGCCAGCAGTTCCCCATGGCTGGGCGAGTGGATCCTGGGCACAGTCGGCAGAAACATCTTCACGACCTCCGATACCGAGGCGGTGCGGTTCCCCAAATCTACCGCAGGTGGCTGCGAGGAAAGGGCAGCGGCAAGGAAGAGGACGGTGACCAAAATAAACGTTTCCGCTTCGATGTAGTAGGGCACCTTCTGAGCGATGTTCGTGAGGTCACCATTTTTGCGCCATCGCCTCCCGGCCCGGTTGTTGAGATACGCGAATCCCAGGGCCATCAGTAAGAGCCCGTTCTTGGTGAGCACCAGGCTGCCATACCCGGTTCCGAACAACCTGTCCCAGCTGCCGATATATGTCCATGCCAAAACAAGCCCTGTGGCGACAAGGACAACGACACAACTTGTTCCGAGCCAAGCAAAGCGAGTGATGGCCACAGGCCAAAATTCCTTGGAAGCTGGCTCCGTGCGGCGTGCTTTCCACAGTACCAGCAATTGCGCCACGCAGCCGAACCAGACCGCTGCGGCAAGTTGATGCACCACGGTGGTGAACATCAGCAGTCCGCGGTGCTCAAATCGGCCCACGGCATGCACGAGCCAGGCACCGCTGATGACCAATGGGAAAGTCAGAGCTGCGACGGCGGCCCAGGACGAGATGTTGTGGGGCTTGTCGTTCAATTCCTTGGCATACCAGATAAGCCCAAGCGCAACAGTCAGTCGCAAGACGCCTGCCTTGAATTGTACAGTGCTGATATAGGCTTCCAACGGCAATTCCCCGAGCATTGACGCCAAGACCGTTCCCTTGATCACCAATTTGACCGCTACAGAGGTGGCAAGGGCGACAGCCCCCCAATACAGCAGCCTGATGCTGCCACGAGCCACGTTGTCGCTGACCCTGTCGCGGTTGGTGACGCGCAGGATGACGAGCCCCCAGAATACGCTCCCGACTATGAGCCCGTAGCTAATCAGCATGAGCCCGCCCAGGAAGTCGTCCATGAAATTGGCTAAGCCTTGCATGTACATAATGGTCACCGGACCCGTGATACTTTGAAGCGAAGGACATCCTCAGTGAGATGGCCGTCGGACGCGAAGACCTTGTATTTCAGGGCATAATCGCCTTCCTCCAGCGCCGGAACCTTGATGATCATCTGGCCAGCTCTGTTGCCCTTGGCAATTTCGACTGCCGTATAGACATCACCCTTGCTGACCAGGAATACCCTTGAGAGGGCCAGTTCGATTCGAGAATTGAAACTGAGCAGCACTTCGGTCGGGTGGTTGACCTGGATTGGGTCACGTTTCAGGGAGGATTCCATCAGCACGGCATGGGCACCGACGTCCGCGGCCGTAAGACTTAGCATCCCTACTAGAATCAAGAGGGATGCTCTGGCCAACATATTATTTCCTCACTATGTGCCTGGGGCCAGTGGTCTTCATGAACTCGTATCATCGATTGGCACAATTTTACACGCTTGGCAGCGTACCCGTTAGTCAAATTTGCAGGTACTCTTCCTCACGCCATACCTATCCAGGCTATTTCATCACAGGATTCGCAGCTTGGTCATTTGCTCTCTAGACGGTACGGCTTTCCACATTCAATCTCTTGATGCGCACCGACCGTCGGCCGTGGCAGCCGACTGCTGGGACATAGGTTAGGCGCGATATCGCGCAACTCGCTAAATAACGTGGAATTCTGCCCTGGCCGCTTCGCCTTCACCCTACCAGATGGGTTATCGCCGTTTAATTTAACGACAACTACTCAATGGCCTGGCTATTAAGGGGCAGCGAGAGAGAGGTCACCATGCTGCCTCTTCTATTTGTTGACGATGACCAGGATGGCGCGGCTTTGTTAATCGGGGTTGAATTCGGGACCACCCTCTTTTTATGTACACGTAGACTTGGACCTTGATGCACAAGTCAACCTGTCCTCTTCGCGCAGGCGCTGACTATTCCGGCTGATGGGAGAGCATGCGATGCTCATGAGGTCGCCGGTCATAATGAGGACGTCTTGAAGATCGCACCAGCCCTGGTGATTACCAAGCTGGACCTTGATGTCGTTGCGCAGCCATCGACCACGCGTTACAGGCGCTCATACGTTTTCTGGACCATTCAGGGACAGCAGCAAGCGGTTAACAACGGACTCGCTCTTCTAAAGGGCTGCCTTTCTAGGCCATCTCTCAACAAACCGGCTTCACGGAGCCTAACTCTCGCGGCGCCCGAGCCCGAGGAGGAAATTCGTGTTGTCCTCCTATTCCGCCAGGGATGGAGGGGGTGATCCAACGGTGAGTCAACTTAAAGGCTTAGCTGTCAGCCTTTGAAGCTTTCTCGCCCAACCTCACTGGTGCGGCGGACCTCTCAGGATATGGAAGTCGGTTCCGTAAGCGAAGGAGCAGGAGAACACTCACGGGGGTATAGATCATGATGCCGGCGAGTCCGAGCAGAAATTCGCCGATCCAAAAAGTCATCACAAGGTTGAAGATCAGCACCCCATAGTACAGAGCTACACCCAACAGGAGATCGGTAGTGACACCGTCAGTCGCCATAGGCCGAGAGGACGGCGGTAAGCGTCGGTCGAGCAAGTTATAGACAGAGAGGGCAATGAGGCCCACGATGGCCCAGCCGACAAAATTGGCAAGAGGAATCCCAAAGTAAAGTCCCGGCGCGGGATATCCATAAATCAATCCGAGAAACCAGCGATCACCACGCAAGGCCACCGGATCGATGACAACATCAATGAAGGTCAGGAACAGGGCCGTTAGGATGAGCACTGGGCCAGAGGTCCGGACACAGGGATCCAACGTCAGGTGAAGACTGTGTTCGTTGGACCGGGGATTGGAGGGCAAGACAAAAACAAGGGCCACGCAGTAGCTGGCGTACAGCAGAAATGTGAACGACAGGGAGTCCATAAAGGGAACATTCGCAAGGTACAATTCCTGCCCGACGGTGGAACCGGTGTAATAATAGAAGCCGAAGGGAATTCCGATGCGGGTGGAAGAAAATTCGCAGACGAATGCTGTGATCCAACTGACCAGGAAGAAGGCCCCCGTTCGACGCCACCCCCAGAGCCGGTGCGCCATAAGTAAAAAGGCGCCTAGAAAAATGAAGACATAGGGACGAAGGAGGACTGTGTTGAGGAACTGGAGCGGCCACTCGGTCATAGGCCCGTCCCGAAAACTACGGGCCCGAAATGACGTGTGTCTGCTAAGTCCAACTGAAGAGGCAGCATATTTTCTTTATCATCATTCGTGTCGCGCCTATTGTGCCTCAGTCAATTCGAACTTCCAATCAAATCCTGTCACCCCTTGGTTGCGCCTCACGTTCGCAAGACATAGACGGACTTGGTCTTGATACGGATGTTAAAGAGCCGGATGATGTGGGGCTGTCATCGCTCACCGCGAGCCGATCAAAGATAAGCGAGGGGCGGTTGAAGAAAGCGCTTGCCGGAAAGGTGCCCTGTGGGACATGCCTTGTGGATAAGAAGAAGCTGGCCTTCGCTTGTGGCGAGTCAACAGAAAGGTATATTCATTTTCGCAATCCATTCGAGCACGAGCCCTGGAATTTTGAACCTCGTCGCTCTGATGCACCTCGAAGAATAAGAACGTCGCTGTGCGTGCGGCCGAGGCGTTACTGGATTGAACGCCCAGTTCGGCGAGTGTCCACGAAGCCGTGGCTCTTGACCGATTACCATTTCCAGCACCATTAAAAATATTGCCGACTACCTGACCCGCATCGTTGATGCCAAGAACTGTGGCGCTGCCGATCGCACCAGGGACATTGTGAATAGTCTTATCGGGTGACGCAAAATCATTCTTGGCGGGCATTGCTCGTCGGCATGTCACCGCTCTATTTTTTATATTTAGCCTTTTTACTCGTTTGTCGATCGAGCGTTGTTGAGGAGGTGATATATGCACAAGCTCAGTCTACTGAGTTCAGCAATCCTGCTCGTAACCATTGGCGGTCTCGCCATCGCCCAGGAACGCTTACCGCAGCATTCGGGGTTTGGCACTGGTGTGGGTGAATCAGCCGGGACCGGGACACGGTCACAGATTTGGGATCGTAATTCGTTATTAGAACGGCTCTCGCAGCCCGAGACGATTTTTGGGCGCGTACTGGCAGTCGATCTCCCGGCCGGAAAGCTCTATCTCGAAACGGGGGGAAGTTCCCACGATGAAGGAAGAGTTGGTGGAGGGGCGCTCTCGTTCATAACGGTGTACATTGACGACGAAACCAACATGGAGCAATTTAAAGTGATCCAGACGGGAGACGATGTCTCGTTGCAGGTCATGGAAGACGTCTCCGCCCGACAGCCCTTCGGTACCGGAAAGAAGATGGTGCGGGAGGTGATCGTTATGCGTGGAAATGAGACGCTCGCGGGCTATGGTGGTCTTGGGCAACACCCTGATCCCGGAACAGAACGCGGCATCGTCTCAACCGATGCATCCACAAACGGCGCGATCTTGGGCCAAGTGCAGCAAGGGGAAGTGAAATTGGGCATTACGAGTAACATTGGTGAGATGACTGGGGCAGCCCCTTGCTGGCAGTGCGAACCGCAACCCGGCTGGGGCTACGACATCAAGGTGCCCAGGAGCGACTGGGGGGCCGAGGATAAGATTATCTACGAAAAGTAAAATCTCTGTGAGGGAACATTAACGATATCGTGCCTCCTTCCCCCGAACTGTCGAGTGGAGAGGGAAGCAGGCGGTTTGCGATGTCGACGAATGGGCCTGACTTGCCGCTCTTATGACGGCATACACTGAGCCAACTCCGTTCTTTAAACGAGATATTCCATCGTTCGTCTCCGTCGATCTGAACAATTTTTATCACCCACGCGTTGGTGCGCTGTAATCGTTACTCCTTCGCGGGGATGCTGATCACGACCGCCCCCATCACGTCTCCTCGCTTGAAGTCGCGCTTTGGACTCAGCGGATCGGAATTGTGGCAGCCAATACAGGCTTGCGCCACTGCGACATCGGCATAAATGGCCGTGAACCATTTATCTTTTCCGGTTGTCATATCCTTTCCCGTTGTAACGATACCGGCATACGACCGGTCCGGGTCCGTCTCTACCGCCTCCAGTCCCTTCTTCTCAAAGTCCGACTCTGGAGCATTGTGAGGATTGATCGGCCACCGGCTGATGAGCTTATAGCGAACCGGACTGCCAGTGGTCGCGCCAAGATCATTGGCCTCCATCAGTAATTGCGCGGGCAGAGGTAACGTGGGTGCCGCACGCCAGTTGTGCGATGCGACCATAGCGCCTTTCATTTGTAGCCGTTCGACCACCTGCACCGTATAGAACGTGCGATGCGACTCGATCACGGCGTGCAGGTAGTCGGTCACCTGGATGGCCGGCATCTTTAGGACCGCACCGCTATCCGGTTCGCGCTCCCCGGGTGAAAGTCGCGCGATGAAAACGACCATGCCAATCGCCAACATTAACAATCCCAATCGACGGTGCATGCTCAATCCCCTTCCTCTGCCATGGACGGGCAGCGTCTGAATTTCTGTTACTCATAGATTTTCTTACAAGACCGCATTCGAACGTGAGGAGACCCGAATCGGGTGTTTGTTGCTCACTCATTTGGGTGAAGCAACAAGCACAACACTAACAGTGTCTGCCTGATACAAACTCACGAAGCTGACAACTGTCTAATGGCCTGACGTGATGAGCAGGACCCAAGACGCCGGTGATGGTGTATGTCCAGAAGATCCGGTTTCAAGAAGCCTGGCAAGCTGAGTAAGTTAATTGCTGACCGGCTAATCCATAAACCGGTGTTGGCTCGACGGACATATCGCTTATCGACGGCGTGAGGGTACAGTCAGGTTCCCGTTTTGATCCCGTTATTCGTGGCATCGCGCCTCCTCCTTCATACAGCAAACATTCACATAGCACCAGGCCCCTTGATATCTATGAGCGCCTCACGAAGCGGCCCATAAACCTACTCCACGCGATTTCGAGTGGCTCTATAGGTCCTGGCCGATGGCTGCAGCTATGCTGCGCGTGTCACTCTCCCTTCCTTGATGAAGGCGAGTAGTTCCTCGTTGACCTGGTCCTTGTGTGTCGTGCACATGCCGTGCGGCGCGCCTTTATAGACCTTGAGCGTCGCGTTCTGGACGATCTTGGACGAGAGCAGGGCCGAGGCGCCGATCGGCACGATCTGGTCATCGTCGCCATGAAGGATCAGGGTTGGCACGTCGATTTTCTTGAGATCCTGGGTCAGATCCGTCTCGGAAAACGCCTTAATGCAAAAGTGCGAAGCTGGGAAGCCGGCCATCATGCCCTGGAGCCAAAATGACTCGCGCACGCCTTCCGAGATTTTTACGCCCGGCCGGTTGTAGCCGTAGAAGGGCAGGCTGAGATCCTTCCAGAACTGCGAGCGGTCGGCAACGACAGCGGCACGAAGCTGATCGAACGCCTCGATCGGCGTACCACCGGGATTGGCAGGTGTCTTCAGCATCAGCGGTGGGATCGCGCCGATCAGCACTGCCTTGGCCACTCGTTTGGTGCCGTGGCGGCCGATGTAGCGGGCGACTTCACCGCCCCCGGTAGAGTGGCCGACATGGATCGCGCTCTTCAAGTCGAGATTATAGACCAGGGCTTCGAGGTCGTCGGCGTAGGTGTCCAGATCGTTGCCGTCCCAGGGCTGACTCGATCGGCCATGGCCGCGGCGGTCATGGGCAATGCAGCGATATCCGTGTGACGCCAGAAAAAACATCTGGTCCTCGAAGGCGTCTGCACTCAGCGGCCAGCCATGACTGAAAACCACCGGCTGTCCGCTGCCCCAGTCCTTATAGTAGAGATCGATGTGGTCGGAGTTTTCTTTGCGGACCGTCAGGTATGGCATGGAGACCCTCCTTCCTTGATTAATTGTATGTGTGCTAACAATCTCGGTGCTCCCTTTGCGGTATTTTGTTCGAACGGTCAACCAGCAAGTGCATAATAAGAAGAGAAAGAACAAGATAGCGGTTACCGACCGATCGTAGTCCTGTACATTTCGCCCTTCCAGTCGGTATTCAGCTGACAGCGTTAGAATGACCTCCCGCCGTGGCAAGTATGACAGCACCAGCAGGTAGCGTGGAGCAAGAAAGGCCAGTAAGGAACTGATCATTGAGAAGCGATCACTCCAAGAAACGGAAATTAATGCACGGTAAGGACCCGACACTAGGATGGACGAAGAGAGTGGTTCAAGAAGCACTCAAAAGCTATGTGACGGCTCAGACCTTACCGAACCCGCAATGATGAGGAGCGCCGCAACCTCATGGCGGAGCACTGTTGTTGAACGGTGAGCGCGCCTACTGTCAGGAAACTTTGCCCTTCCGTCGAGCAGTGGCAGTATCAACAGACGTGATGAGAATAAACTATTCAGTTATCCCCCTGTGACTCATAAGGTAAGTGCCCCTATGACAATAGAATTTAAACGCCGTTTTACTTGAATCCCGCGAAGCACCATGTCGAAGAATGGTATGGTACCAACCATCGTCTCGTCGACCCCGCGATTGGATCAACGCACGCTTATGGCCGGCGCCATCGGTAACGTGCTGGAGTGGTACGATTTTGCGCTCTACGGCTACTTTGCGCCGGTCTTTGCGGCCATGTTTTTTCCGTCAGAGCAACCCTTCGTATCGTTGCTCTCCACCTTCGGCGTGTTCGCAATTGGATTTCTCGCCCGTCCCTTGGGAGCATTGCTGTTCGGCCATATCGGCGACACCATAGGGCGTCGGGAAGCACTGGCCTGGTCCATCATCCTCATGGCCATCCCAACTATTGTCGTGGGGATGCTCCCGACCTATGCAATGATTGGAATCGCGGCTCCGCTCATCCTTACATGTTGTCGGTTTCTCCAAGGAATATCGGTCGGCGGAGAATTGACAGGGTCCGTGACGTTTCTCGTGGAGCATGCCGCGTCGTCCGAACGAGGCTACATCGGGAGTTGGGCCGGCTTCAGCGCGCAGGTGGGAGCCCTGCTCGGGTCCGGCGTGGGAACTCTCGTGGCATCGACCCTGACCGACGAAGCGCTGCATCAGTGGGGATGGCGTATACCGTTCTTGTTGGGAAGCTTGATCGCGTTCATCGGATGGTACCTACGCACACGCATTTCGGAATCTCCCGCCTTTGAGCATATGCGCCACGCGGGAGCACTCTCCGCTGCTCCTATTCGTGAAGTCTTCACCCATCAAAGAGGAGCCGTGGTCAAAGTGATCGGCCTCGTCTGGCTCCACGGGGTCGGGTTTTATCTGCTGTATGTCTATCTCAGTACATATCTGTCGACCGTCACGACCGTTCCGCTCCGCACCGTATTGACCATAAACACGGCGTGCATGTTGCTGCTGGCGATTTTGATTCCACTCACGGGCCATCTGTCCGATACAATCGGACACACTCGCATGCTGTTCATGGGAGCGGCCGGACTCGCCCTTACCGCGTACCCGTCGTTCGTTTGGTTGACCAGCGGCGACCTCCCCCTGATGTGGGCCGCAGACGTCTGGTTGACCGTATTGATGTCCTGTTATCTCGGGCCGTTTTTCGCCGTGGTCGTGACACTCTTCCCCCCCGCGCAACGCTTTACCGGCCTCTCGGCCGGCTATAACATTGGGGCAGCCTTATTCGGCGGCACGGCTCCGCTGGTAGCGACGCTGTTAATCGAATGGAGCGGCAACACTCTAAGCCCCAGTGTCTATTTGAGCCTCTGCGCGGTCATCTCTCTCAGCGTGATCCTGACCCTTCGGAAAGCAACGCCCAGTGACCGCTCGACATAATCAACGGCTCCCGCGAATCGGCACGGAGGTGGACCCCTGTTCGTGCCCGACTGTAACTTTCATTCAGCATTGGGACATCAGGATTCTTTTATGAAGACTGGATGGGCCGTTTGTATCCACATTGTCTCAAGCCAAATAGTATGTGGGCACGTTTCGCACCGTCGAACTGAGCTCCTCCTTCTATCAATTGCCTGCCCTTCGCGCGTCTATTGCATGCTCAATAAGGTACCGAAGGACTTCATGTTCTTCGTGAAGGCCCATCGTGATCTGATCCATGTGCGCAAGAATGCGGAAGCAGAAGCTCGCCGTGGTCCTCTTCCAGTTTCCGGCGAACTCGAATGCGACGGTAGAGAGGAGGACTATCTGGCGCTGGTTCACCGAGTCCTGGGGAATACTCATACCGTGATAGAATTTCGGCATTCGCGGTGGCTGACGGATCGCATCATGGACCTGCCTCATAACTCTGCGGTGCAACTCTCATCGCCGAGAGCTTGCGGTGAGACTCACAGGATGACAGTAAAAAAGTGTTCTCATACCTTCATCATTTTTCGACCGGATGTGCACGCTGCATGCGTAAGGTTGCTTTGAACGTCTTATAAAGTAAGCGTTTCTCCTGGGTTTATCCCAACTCATCAACATCAAATGCTTTCTTCTTAGGAAATACCCGTATGTCGCTGGACCGCATGGGAACTCTTCATCACTTGGAAAGGATGCGGCGACTGCACGGAGTTGCTTCAAGCATGTAGTCGCATCGAAATTTTATTGCGCACGTACCATTTGAGAAAGCCTGAGAATCCGATAGATGTTCGATCCCTCAACGACTATCGCTACCAGCTTTCTCATTTTTCTATCCCTGTGGCCGGTCGTGACCTATGTCTTACTTCGAGGGAATGGATGACGGCGAAGGCGTCTCTGCCAGAAAACTAGATGACACAATCAGCGAATAAGCGGATAGATTCCTGCGGAATTTTGATGCGACCTTCGGGCCGGCAATATTAAACGCGTGGCCTCCGCAGTGGGTGAAGGATCGATTGCGGTGTCCTTCGTACATCAGGTGCTGCAGGATTGAGGAAAGAGTTAGTAGCTGAAAAGAGAGAACTCATTACTGTCCGACGTGACTGGCCACAATGTCGAGGTTCTTGAACTGTAAAAGAAGCATGTAGCCACCCCATAGACAGGCAAGGATCATCAACAGACTTCCCAATGTATACGCAGTATGGGCCAGCGTGTGATCATATTGTAGCCAGCCGAGCGCCTCCAAAATGTATTGCCAATCGTGGTAACCTTCAACGTCCTTGCCCGTCACTCCTCCTAACAGGACTAAATCGAGCGCTCTCGCATCGTTAATATAGGGCGCAAGATCCATCACACTCTCTGCGAACCACCAGAGGCCGACGGCTGCGCCGAACCCATCCCGATTTTGAATCAGCAACGCCCCCAAACAAACGAGGGGCATCAGCAATTGACCGAGGCTGCCTCCTAGCACCTGCATGAATCGTCCTAGGGGCCTAAAAATAAGATGGCCCGCTTCATGAAAGGGAAGATTGATCAGATGCATGTATGATTCACCTACATAATTGGTCTCCATTGGCATGGAGAGAAACTTCCAGCCCCAGAGAAGGAGCCCAGCATAGATAAAAACTCGCCCGCCATAGACAGTGGGATTGATGAGAAGTCCCCCGGGTAGTAGCAGCTCCTTCACCCACCGGGTGAATACGCCAGAAGGAATGTGAAGAGGCTCAGTCAGCGACTTCTGCCCGATGTGAGAGCGCCAAGGGCTGTCTGATCTGAAGTGGTACTTGGCGAAGATAATGCCACACCGAGCGCATTCAGTCGCTTCGGGTAGCCGCTGAAACGTGCAGTTAGGGCATACCATGTATATGAAAAGCATGCCGTAAAACATCTAAAAGTCAATCTACGCCTAGGTAAGGCGGCAGATGTGGGCATTACCCCATGCACTCAGAATGGGGAACAGTTGACGGAAAGACTGGCATGTCGTTTCGGGAGTCAGGAAGAAGTTTCTGAGGACTGTGCGCAGAACTCGACAACTAAGACTGATCAGCACATATCCGTCCCTCTCCTCGATGACATCCATGGAAACTGGTGCCTCTATTGCGCGGCAGTTGTTTTCTGGGGCTTTAAGATTCCCCGGGCTTCCAACAGCTAAAAGTAGATGTAAGCGTTGTTATCAATCCAAGACCGCTTGCGGGCCCAGCTCATTCTTATGGAGCGTCGAGAGAAGGTGTTCTAATATCGGATGGAGGTCTTTCCGTATGAAGGCCGTTGGGTCTAGGGTCCGTCCGTCGGTGAGATATGTAGCCCAAAGGAGCCGCCATTCAACGTGGCGACCGTACCATTTTCGATAATAGGATAGACAATTGGATACTTGCCAAAGGTGCAACCTCCACTGTCTCTCCTATCCCATTGACATGATTCCCCTAGAAAGAAAGGCACCTAGGATAGGTACCTAATATGGAACGCTTCACCTGTATTTTAGCGGGCTCTCATTCTTGATACACACCATCCTGCCGCCTCCGTCACATGCATATTCTGAAACTTCACCAATGGCCTTTCAATAGGGCGTATTGGTCTCTCACTCTATTATGGCCTGATAGTTGTACCCCTTGACTTCATAGACGGGACCGTGAATGTCCTGGATGCCGATCGCTGATCAGAAAAGCGGTGTAGACAGGGGATTCCGGCTCCATAACAGGGAGGGGACGCCATGCGAAATCTTTGGGCGGTTGCAGCAGCAGGGCTGGTGTTGGCCGGTGGAGTAGGTGTGGGGGCCGAAGGGGTGCCGGCGTTTCCGGAGAAGTCGCAAGGGAAAGTAGACGTCGTGATGAAGGACAAGGGATTCCGCGTTAGCTCGGGACAGAGTGAGAAAGGGTTCATGCTAGTGGCCGGCACCCAAGCCGACATCAACCTCCGAAATGACGATACCGTGGCCCATGAATTCGTGTCCCCCTTGCTCTACAAGGCCCCGTTCCAAATCTCAGGTAATGCCACACTGGTGAAGCTTCCGAAGGCCATGGGCGTGCGGGTCGACCCCGGGCAGAGCGTCGTGTTGACCTTCCAGGTCCCGCAGGACAGCGCGGAGTTTCAGCCACTCTATGATCTGTTCTGGTGCAATGTCCATGGCAAGCAGCACGCAGACACGATGCGCGGCGAGATCTTGATCGTCGAGACACGGGGGGAGACTGGCGGAGGCTGAGCGTGAATACTGTCGGCCTCGCAGAGGCTTGTCCGTCTAACCATCCAATCGTCTCAATGCGCTGATGTACGGCTCAAGAGGGCGCGCCGTGACAGACCAGTGTCGTAAGACATCGACAAAGGGAAGAGGATGCCGGCACTCGTGGCCTGTGCTAGTCCTCGCCATGATGGGTGGGGTCCTTGTCGGGGAATATCCGGCCGTGACCTATGCTGCCGAATCTGAATCTGAGTATGACCCCGACGTGATTCTTGTGATGAAGGATCAAACGTTTCGGGTCCTCAAGGGAGAAGGGCTGGGGGCTGATGTCAAAGACCCCCGCTTCTCTCTCGTCCCCGGGGAGAACATCGTGCTCATGATCAAGAATGAGGACCGCATTGCCCATGAATTCGTCTCTCCCCTATTCCAACACGTGGATCTCCAGTTTTCGGGTCGAGCCACACTGGTCTACACCCACACGGCCAGTGGTCTGCGGGTTGACCCGGGTGAGACTGTCACTCTCCGCTTTGAAATCCCAACGGCCCCTTCGTATGACCTGTTCCATTTCTGGTGTAACCTCCATGGAAAGATCTATGGGGACTCGATGCGTGGAGAAATCCTTGTCCTTCAGCCGAAGAAGGCGGCCGCTCAGTAGCACACAGGACGAACTCGTATGCGGTTCAAAATCCAATTGGCATGTGCGGTCATAGCAGTCATTACGGGTGGGAGCCTGGATCATCGCCTCGTCTTCGCCCATGACCATGACATCGTGGAACGTGACGAGAACGCGCATGGCCGGGAGGATGGTCACGGACGAGCAGATGTTGCAGTCGAGATTGTCATCGGGGCGGAGGGGTATCAACTGCGGCGGGAGGGACAGCCAGTCGGGCCAGATGTTTCCCTTATTGCTGGCCGTCCCACCATCTTCGCGATCCGAAATGAGGATAGCGTGGCGCATGACTTCATCTCGGCGCTCTTCACACGGATTGAAGTCCATTTCACGGGCCGGGCGACGGGCATCTTCCGAAAGGAGGCCGCCGGCTTTCGTTTGAAACCTGGGGACAGCCTGACCCTGCAGTTCATCCCTCCTTTCTCAGAGTTCCGATCCATGTACGATCTTATCTGGTGTAGTCACCATACCCAGCACAGTCCCCAAAGAAAAGAACTGCTCATTGTAGTGACGGAGGACAAGCAGCCCGGTTCGTAACTGAGGGGCGCTGGGCAAGGAGCATCGTTATGTACTTCACGCATCGGATGTCTTGTGGTCCACTCTCCTTCATGGCGGTCTTGCTCACCAGCCTGATAGGAAGTGTCGTGCATCCTGCAGAGCAGGTCGGGGTCCCACCGGAAATCGTGGCCGATTATATCCATGCGCTGGTTGAGGCGGACCGTACGTTATATACGACGCACGTGGTGGAGCGCATGCAGGAACTTGGAGTCACCGTGGCGTCGGAGCACTGGAAAGCACAGGGTGTATTACCCCTCCCGGCTCAAATGCTCATGATGACGGGATGGGAAGTGGAGGGGCAGGGGACCGGGCTTCGCATTCGACTCACCAGTCTGTGGCCAATCAACAAAGAGAATGGACCGGCGGATGACTTTGAACGGGCAGGGTTAGAACAGGTGGGAAAGACTCCCAAAAAACCGTACACCGGTATCATCACCCAAGGAGACAAGCGTTTGTTTAAGGCTCTCTATCCTGATCGTGCCGTGAGCACAGCCTGTATTGAATGTCACAATGGTCATGAGTCCAGCCGGAAACGAAACTACAAGCTCAATGATGTGATGGGGGGGATTGTTGTGTCATTCCCGCTGCATTGAGCAAGGAAGATCCGTCGCTTCGCCCAGCTTGCTGATCTAAAGACCCCGGGCCAATGCTTGTAGAGGACTAGCTACCAATGTGGTCTTGCCAGTTCCAGTCATTCTTAAGGAGGCAGGACTTATGACTGACCCATGCGAATCAATCCGCCCTCACTGTCAACTGTGTCACCAACTGATCCATGATGTGGCCTACCTCACATTCGGAGCGCGCACGCCAGCGACGCCCCTCCATCAAGAAGAACCCGCCATATGGGAACTCTTCATCACCTGGGTAGGATGCGGCGACTGCACGGAGTTGCTTCAAGAGTGTTGTCGCAATGAAGTCCTATTGCGTACGTACCATTTGAGAAAGCTTGAGGACCCTCTGGATATTCGGTCACTTAACTATTACCGCTATCAGTTTTCTCATTTTTCTGTCCCTGCGGGCAGTCGTGACGTGCGTCTTACTTGGGAAGAATGGATGAAGGGCAAAGGCGTTGCTGTCGGAAACTAATGTACAGACGGTCAGGGCCAAGCGATTAACGTTGTGTTTCACCCGATCAAGGTAGTGCGTCCGCCGCTGATTTGGAGTCCCGGAGAGGGCATCGAGCCTATTCTCCATAACCCTTTAATTGAAGTCAGCGGCGTGCGGAATTCATGAGCCACGGTCGACACGAAACAGGACTTCAGCTGGTTGAGTTTCTCGAGGTCCGTCATAAGGTCCAGGTTCTCGATTCGAAGATGCAAGGACCAAGCGATGGACTGATGCAGTCATAAGAGACCGACTTACGCCATGATGCCTCTTACGGATTTCTGTCAGAGGGCTTGGAAGAATCGGTAACCAGACGTCCGATTTTTCCTGCAAGGTCATGGGCGAGGTGCCGCTGCATGACGTTTCGAGTTTCCGGGTTGGCGCTGAGATACTTGTCGAGTGTCCCAATCTGCCAGCGCATTGCGCGCAGAGGTTCCACGGTCACCGCTTCCACGTTGGACGGAATGCCGTTGAGGATGAGAGCGGATCCTACGATGTCACCAGGGATTAAATCGAACATACGCCCATCTTTCGTCAGCCGCACTTTGCCACGGACGATGAGCGAAACAGAGTCAGGAAGCTTACCCTGCTCGATGAGGCGCTCGCCAACTTCAGCCGTAACCCAAGATCCAATACTCAGAACCTGCAGGACTTTCCGAGGCGGTAAGCTCTGAAAGGCAAGCCGGCGAATTTCCTCCTCCTCGACCGTCAGTTTGACTGGACGGCGCTCGACAAAGAGGAGCCACGATTGAAATAGATTGATTCCCGCAAAGACCACGCTCCATGCAAGCGGCGCCCACAACATGGTGGGCTGGAGCACATAATAAGGGATGGCAATCAACGAAGCTGCCACCGCGAACAAGCGCAACCATAGAACATCGCGAACGCTGTAAGCGATCAACAGAAGGACGTTTGCGGCGTGAATGAAATAATCTGGAGTGAAGAAGCCCATGATTTTCGTCGGCCATCAGGTCGGGCGGCATCCGTCGCCACCTGGGTCGGAGTTCAATTCTGTTTATTGCACCACGATTTCCACGCGCCGATTTTTCTGACGACCTGTTGCAGTTTTGTTATCGGCCACAGGTTCAGTATCGGCATGTCCGATCGCGGTCATGTTAGCCTTCGGCACACCGCCATGCTCCAATGTGGTCATCACATACTCGGCACGAGCTTTGGAGAGCTCCATATTGCTCGGGAATGTTTTTAACAAGGCTCCACGAATCGGCACATTATCGGTATAACCATTGACATGCAGCTGCTTGTCGGGAAACTCCTTCAACACACCACCTACCCGCTTGATGACATCCACCCCAACCGGTTTCAATTCAGCCTTGCCGGAATCGAACAGGAGGCCTGAGTCAAGGTTGATCTTCAATTGATCACCGAATTGATACACACTCACATTGCCTTTTGAAATTTCAGGCTGCAGCAATTTGACGAGATCCTTTTCAGCTTTGGAAATCCTTTGCTGATCGAGAAGCCCCTTGAGTCTGACCATCTCCTGGTCGCCATTTCGGTCATCAGTTTTCGCCGGGGCGGATGCAACAATGCGTGGGACAGCCTTCATTTCGTTCAACAGGCCACTCATCGAGTCATTGCCGGTTCCTGTATCAAAGTGACTGCATCCAGTGACTCCTACGACTATCAGAGATACAACCCATGTCCGAAGGCTGTGCCGTCTCATAGAATCTTCCCTTTTTATTCCTATGGATCAGGTAACGTCAGGATGTTATAGATGTTATATAGGCGCTGCCTAGGCGGGAACTGTCAAAACTAACAGGTTGTACCAGTCACTTAGTATTTTGGAAACGAACGTGAGGCTGTTCATACACCGTCTGTTATGGGGTCAAGTCTTGAATCTTGTATCGCATCGGCAATCACTATCGGTGGAGGCTCAGGGGGGATTGTCCTAGTCTCGTCCCTTGCTCTCTGTTTTCTATAGCGACCAAAGCAGTGCATTCGCTACTGAAGCCGATTGATCCATGTGATTGGCTAGTTGCCGCAAGCGCTATTTGCTACTGACTCTTCTCGCTGCGCTCGCCCTAAGAGTAATAGTTTTTCCTTGATAGGTAGCATTCCACGAAGCTGTCCTGATGCCGACGCTTTGATCGGAGACCTTTATCTGCTTTGGGAGATGGAGTCTCTGATTGGCGGTGATCCGGCGCACCTTTTTTTCTGACGCCGCGCAACCGGTGAGGATAAGAAGCAAATAACCCGCTGGTCCTTTGCGAAGACATGGATCTAGAGGAAGTACGCAAATATTCAATATTCAATCCCTGCATTACAAAAATACATGATAAACGACTCTACTCAAAATGCTGGTGAGCCAACTCTAAAGTTGGCGGTCATAAGTTTCATGCTAAACTCTCCTAATCAGATTGGCTAACTGGATTTATATTAGAGTGATGTTTTAGGACGGTCTATTTATGCTCTTATCATTTAGGTTACCCACGACATGGAAGACGATGATCGAGAAAAGCCAGAAGCTGTAAACGGCGAAGAGGCAATAAAAAGAAAATGTCCGCTCTGTGGCCTGCCTTTGAAGGCGGTACGCCACCACAGTAAGCGTCATTCGTCGCCAAAGAGTGCGACGAAGTGGCGGTGCGAGTGGTGTCGTATTCAATTTAGTTAGGCCGTTCTGCCAACCTGCCTGCCGAGTGCGTTCCAGTCTCTTTCAGATCGAGTGGGCAATGCCTCTCGACTAACCAGTGCCTGACACGCAATGGCGTGTCTCGCGTTCGCTTTGCCCTCCTGTCCGCGTTACGTAGACGAATGTAGTCGATAGTGGACTCACCCGTTGGACACGTCGATGTATTCTGATTATAGTTGCCTGAGATTCTAGGAGGGACTCTGTGGAGAGAGGGGGGGGAGAGTCGTCTATGGATGGGGGGAATCAGACGGAGGTTCTCCATAGTTTGCACGAGCGCATCAAAGAGCTGACGGCCTTACACAAGGCGGTGCGAGTGATGCAAGATCCTGCCAAGTCCTCTTCAGAAGTACTCCAAGAGATTGTGAATCTGCTCCCGCCGGCGTGGCAATATCCGGATATGACGGCGGCCCGCATTGTGTTTGACGACGAGGAGTTTATGACCCCGAACTTTAGGGCCACACCATGGGTGCAGTCCGCACCCCTGCAAATGACTGCGGGCCATAGGGGGATCATCGCGGTCACCTATCTCGAAGAGAAACCGCCTGAGACAGAGGGGCCGTTTCTCGCGGAAGAACGTGACCTCATCAATTCGCTTGCGGACAGTGTGTCGTCCTATTTGAATCGTAAGCAGGCTGAAACCGCACTTCGACAAACGCACGAGCGGATGCAGGCGCTCTCACAACGGCTGATGCATGTGCAAGAGCAAGAACGTCGTCACTTGGCCAGAGATCTGCACGACGAAATTGGTCAGGCGCTGACGGCGGTAAAAATGAATCTGCAAACGCTCCATCGCAAGAACGATCGTCCGGACATCGCCGCCTCGTTATCCGACAGCATGGGTATTGTCGACCATATCTTGCAGCATGTGCGCGATCTGTCGCTCGATTTGCGCCCCTCTCTTTTGGACGATCTTGGGCTGGTCTCGGCTGTCAAATGGTATGTGTCCCGACAGGCGGAACGGGCCGGCTGGGATGCCCAAATCTTTGCGGAAGATTCGCTCTCTCACCTCCCTGCGGATATGGCGGTGACCTGCTACCGAATCGTCCAGGAAGCAGTCACGAATGTGATGCGCCATGCCGAAGCCCGCCACCTCAGCGTCACCTTGAAGAAGAACGACGCTGAATTGGAGATTGTCATCCGTGACGATGGTGTCGGCTTTGATGCGGTGCACGCGCAACAGCGCGCGGCGCACGGACAAAGCCTTGGGGTCTTGGGGATGGAAGAACGCGTTCGACATTTTGACGGGCGGCTCTCGATTCGCTCCAATCCTGGTGGGGGAACAGAGGTCAAGGCGATGATTCCCTTGCCGCGAGAGTCGAGCCGGAAGCAGGGATAACAATGGAAACCAGCGACATCCGAGTCCTCCTTGCCGACGACCATGTCCTGGTTCGAGCGGGACTGCGCGTCTTATTGCAAAGTTTGGGCGGGATCCAAGTCGTGGCCGAAGCGGGAAGCGGTGACGAGGCCATCGAAGCGACGCAGCGTCATCAGCCTGATGTGGTTCTGATGGACATCGCGATGCCCGGCTTAAATGGTTTGGATGCCGCCGTCAGAATTCTCAAACAGTCCCCACATATTCATCTGATTATCTTGTCCATGTATACAAACGAAGATTACGTCCGACAAGCGTTGAGCGTCGGAGTGTCGGGTTATTTACAGAAAGGCGCAGACCCCGCTGAATTGGAGCTGGCCATTAAAGCCGTCATGCGAAACGAAGTGTATTTAACGCCTGCCGTTTCCAAGCAACTTGTCCAAGAGTATTTGCATGGCGGAAACAAACCAGTGGCGGTTCATGAGTTAACACCCCGCCAGCGTGAAATTCTGCAGCTTATCGCGGAAGGACATTCGACCAAAGATATGGCCCAGCGGCTCTCCTTGAGCGTCAAGACCATCGAAAGTCATCGGATGGAAATTATGAATCGCCTGGGCATTCACGATGTAGCGGGTCTGGTCCGCTACGCCATCAGGATCGGCTTGATCACGACTGATTCCTAGTCTTCCCCCCCCCAGAACGCCGCATTTTCCAGTAGATTTTAAGCCCTTCTCAGGCCATTTAGTGCTCTTTCTCAGGGTTCTCCTGATAACCCCCAGGACTCATCCCGAGTCATACTGTCACTAGACAGCGAGGGGTAGATGCAGAGATCAAACAGAAAGGGGAAGGCCATGAATATGAACCGGCAAGATCTATGGAAAAGAAGTATTCGCTCGCTCCTGTTATCCAGCGTTCTCTTGGGAGCAATCGGGTGTACAACCGGCAGTGATAGCAGCTTATTCGCTGCCACGGGATCGGATCAGCCGTTAACGGCTGAACAGCACCTTGTCGCCGCAACCTCGTACGATCGCGAGGCTCGCTCGCAGGCCGAGGACGCTGAGCGCTACCAACAGATGGCGGATAGCCTAAGCCCCGCGACCGATCCGAAAGGGTTCCGTCGAGCGGGACTTGTGACGGCGGCTCAGGAACATCGTCGGAAAGCGGCGGACCTGGAACAACAATATGCCTTTCATCAACATCAGGCGCTGGCGCTGACGAACCAAGCATCACGACACTAACATTCCCCGGCATTTAGTAGTTGTGGCCATGTCCTATTGCCGACATGGCCACTGCGTTTTTGCCGAGATCGGGGATTACAAGGCAGGGTCCCCCGTCTCTCCTGTGCGGATGCGGACGACATTATGCAACTCCCGCACAAAAATTTTGCCGTCGCCGATGCTGCCAGTGCGAGCAGTGCGTAGAATTGTATCCAAGACCTGGGCAACCTGTTCATCGCCGACGGCGACTTCAATTTTGATCTTTGGGACGAATTCGATCGTGTATTCAGTGCCACGATACGTTTCTTTGTGACCCTTCTGCCGACCGAATCCTTTTACTTCCGTCACGGTCATCCCTTTTGCGCCGATCTCTAGTAGAGCATCCTTGACCTCATCCAGCTTGAACGGTTTGATAATCGCTTCGACGAGCTTCATCTGTGCCTCCTTGCGTCAGGTCCTGACCTCCATCGAGCTTTATTCCGGTTAGGAATACGCCGCTTCATTATGCTGGCTGAGGTCGAGTCCCATGACCTCCTGCTCTTTCGTCACCCGGAGTCCGATGAACATATCGACCACTTTCAGGAGGCAGTACGTACCGACGAAGGCAAATGTCCAGGATACCAAGACCGCCACCAATTGGATGCCGAATTGACCGGGATTGCCGAAGAACAGCCCATCTGCGCCGGCGGGATTAATCGCTTTGCTGGCAAATAATCCCGTCGCTAGGGCGCCCCACGTTCCCCCCACTCCATGAATGGCAAACGCATCCAATGCGTCATCATAACGGAAGCGGTTTTTCAGCAGCACGGCCCCGTAACAAATCAGCCCTGCGCCGATGCCAATTAGGATGGAGGCCATGGGCCCTACAAAACCGGAGGCGGGGGTGATCGCCACCAGTCCCGCCACGGCGCCACTGGCTGCGCCTAATACCGTGGGGCGTCCATAATAAGCCCATTCAAACAGCATCCAGGCTAGCGCCGCGGCAGCCGTGGCGGTATTCGTCACGACGAACGCGCTGGTCGCTAAGGCGCCGGAGGTGATGGCGCTTCCTGCATTGAACCCAAACCATCCGAACCATAGGAGGCTGGCGCCGATCACGGTCAGGGGCAAATTATGCGGAGGCATCGCTTCGGTGCCATGGCCTATGCGCCGTCCAAAGACAACCGCACAGGCTAGCCCGGCCACACCGGAGCTAATGTGGACGACTGTTCCTCCCGCGAAGTCTAACGCGCCGAAGTCCCGCATCCACCCCCCGACGGCCCACACCCAGTGCGCAAGCGGATCGTAAATAAATGTGGCCCAGAGAAGCACGAAGGCCAAGAACGCCGTAAACTTCATCCGTTCGGCGAAGGCCCCCGTGATAAGCGCCGGTGTGATGACGGCGAACATCAACTGAAAGACCATAAACGCTTGGTGGGGGACTGTCGCGCCATAATCGGGATTCGGTTCCAATCCCACATTGTTCAGACCGAGCCATTCCAGTCCGCCGATGACATGTCCCTTATCGGGGCCAAAGGCCAAACTGTACCCCCATAACACCCATTGGATGCTGATGAGGCAGAGAATGATGAAACATTGCATGATCGTGTTGAGCGCATTCTTCTTCCGCACCATGCCCGCATAAAAGATGGCAAGCCCGGGAGCGGTCATGGCCAAGACGAGCGCCGACGATATTAACAGCCATGCCGTATCGCCCGAGTCGATCTTAGGCGGTGGTGCGGGAGCGGGCGTGACGGCCGCCGCGGCCGGCGTTTCGATTGGAGCGGGCGACGGCGGTTCCTCGGCAAAGGTCCAGGTGGTGGCCATGAGCACGGCCATACACACAAGCGTCACTCCAACGGTTCGTAACACAACTGATGATGTCATGAAATCCTCCCCTTCGTCGCCCGACATTAAAACAAATACACAACTTCAACCGACAAGGTTTCCTGGTGATTCGTCGACACGGTCCCGTATTGGAAAACGTTTTTGTCCGACTTGTCATAGCGGAATTCGAGCCGTGTGATCAGTGAGGGAACCGGCTTAAACTGGAGCGTGGGCGTCACTTCCCAGAGCGTTTGGGCGACCGGTGTCGCAGGCGTCGTATTGGTGGCGCCGAAGCACGTATTGGTACCCCCCGCGTTATTGAACGTGCCTCCGCACGTACGGGATCCTCCGGCATCTTCAAACACTTCGCCGCGCAAACGAACACTCCATTGGTCGGTGAAATCATGAATGACGTAGGCGGCAATCCCGTCCCACCGCGCATTTTTACTCAGCGCTGGATTTGCCGCGATGGCCGGATTACTGGCCTCATTCACGTAATACGGTTCGAGCACCAGGGTAGTCTGCTCGGTCAGTTTGCCGGTCATGATCAATCCATTGGCAAAGCGTTTGGCCGATGGATTGCCGGGAAGGCTGCCACTGGCGGGATCACCGAACGCCCGATTGGCTTGTTCCGGCCCATACGAACCATACCAACTGACCCCGAACCGCGCATGCGGGGTCAAGGCCAGGAGCCATTCCACCGTTTTTCCGCGGTTGTTGTCGTCCACATTGTCCCATCCATTGACGACGCCGACGGATGCGACAACCATGGGGTTAAACGTATAGGTCAGTCGAATGCCGGTCGTCGTAAAGGCTTGGCCCAGGCCGAACATGAAGGAGCGGGAAAAGTTGGGGTTCTCCCAGCTATTGATGACCTCGTAGCCGATCAAGGTGTTCATCTTGCCCACTTTCACATCCAATCCATTGCCGATCGGAACGATGTACTGGGCGTACAGTTCCTGAAAATCCAACTCATCGTTCGTGGTTCCCGTTTGATAATTCGTCCGTGCGCGCGTCACACGTGAGTCGAGACCAAAGTTCAACCGCGCCCGGAAACCTGCTCGATCGAGCAGTGAGCCTCCGGCATCGGCCGGCCGTTCCAGTAGTAGTTGCGCGAGATGCGGCATAAACGCGTTGGCGTTGGTATCGAAAATATGGAGCTGGTTCAGATCGCTGGCGGGATTATTGAAATTTTGGGTGTAGGCCACATCGACAAATCCGGAGAGCCTCAAGCCCAGCGTTTTCCAAATGCCCGGGGCATCAACCTTCTTTTCCAACGTATCGAGACGTTCGAGGACGCTCGGCGCAGGTGCACTCGGGGCGGGCGTGTCCTGGGCATGGCCGATCCCGGACGTCGCAAGCGTGAGTGCGCCACACAGCGCCAGGGAAGATCGGACCAGGATGGCATTCCATTTCATCGAGGTTCTCCTTTTTGCACGCGCGGCGGAAGAAGGGTTTCTCTCGCTCGCACTGTGAGTGACCAAAAAAAATCCTCAGCCCGTGCTATGGGCTGAGGACAGCATTGTCCACGAGAGAAACCTCTTTGTTTCTCGACCAGCGATTCCCCAAAAAAAAGTCCTTCTTGCCCAGATCGGCTAGAAGGACGTCATTGTCCCGACACACCAAAGGAAGGGACGCCATTGTCCGCGATCCCTAAGTGTTTTATGAGACGGTTTTATAACAAAGTAGTTGGGGACTGTCAAGGCGTTACTTGTGATGGGAGCTATGTTAGAGTGCGGCGCCATGAATGCTTGGTGGATAGAACGCTTCATAACATGCTGTCTTCTAGTGGCTGGATCCAGCCTGTCGGGCTGTGCAGGAACGCCTCCGCCGATTCTCGTGCATGAAGGCGCCTATGATGTCGTCATGCTTGAGCCCCGCTCTCGTGAGGCGCAGCCGCGGCACCCGGTTACCATCGAAGCTGGTGTCATGGCCGCCGTCCTTCACGGATTGTATATGGAACAAGATGAACGCTTGCTGCAACGACTTCTCTCGGGACGCACGCCTCCTGTCGCTGTCTTTCCCGATGACCAGAGCGTGGCTGTTGCACGCTATCTCGTGCAGGCGCTCGCGCAGGCAACCTCTGCGCAACAGGTGAGCGTTCGTTTCAAAGCCCCTAGAAGTCAAGGAGAAGAGACAACGCAAGGCGTGCTCTATTGCGCATCACCCTATCTCTATTTCACGATTCAGCAATTCGATGACGGGCATTCATATGGTTCTGACGCCAAGCCGGGCCGACAACTCCCCAATTCGGGTCAAGGGTCGCGGCTCGTCTTTCATGGTCCAACCAACGAAAGCCATTTGGCCGAGCGCAGCTCACCGATGTCTCTGCGCATCAATTATGTCGAACTTGAACGCGCGCTCTCGCTTCGTGCCGTCACAGATGAGGTTTCCAAAGCGCCGCTCTCTTCGCTCCCGCTCACACCCGCTGCACCTGCATTTGAGGAAAGGCCGCGCAGTCCGGGGTCACCTCAGACGTCCTCGCTTAATGAACTGATCGTGCGGAAGGACCTTGAGATCGAGTCTCTCAAAGAGGAGATTCGCACGTTACGGCAATCGCTGGAGAGACAACAATCCGAGGTCACACGGTTGAAGCGACTACTGGACACTCGCTCAAACCGAGACGGGCACGGCTCTGGAGCGGGTAAGTAATCAAGAGGATGACGGAGATTTCATGATGGGATATGGATACGCTAGGGTCATAGGGGTCGCGATAATCACACGACTGACAGTCGTCTCGGGTCCGGCATTGGCTGAAGAAGCTCAGGGTCTGCCTTCGACCAGTATCAATGCCGGGGACACCGCATGGATTCTGACGGCTTCGGCCCTCGTCCTCATCATGATTGTACCAGGACTTGCTCTATTCTATGGAGGGCTGGTCCGGACAAAAAACGTGCTGGCCACGATCATGCACAGCTTCGCCATCCTCTGTCTGGTCACGCTGTTGTGGATTCTCGTCGGCTATAGCCTCGCCTTTGGTCCTGATCACGGGGGTGTCATAGGCGGCTTGGACTGGGTAGGCCTCATCGGTGTCGGCATGAGTCCCAATTCCACATATGCGCCCACCATTCCGCATCAGGCATTTATGATTTTTCAATTAATGTTTGCCGCCATCACGCCGGCCCTCATCACCGGCGCGTTCGCCGAGCGCATGCGCTTTAGCGCGTTGCTCATCTTTGCGGGGCTATGGGTACTCTTCATCTATTGTCCTATCGCGCATTGGATATGGGGGGGAGGGTGGCTCGGAAAGTGGGGCGCGCTGGACTTTGCCGGAGGGGCAGTCGTCCACATCAGTTCGGGTGCGGCTGCATTAGTGTGTGCGTTGAAATTGGGCCCCCGGCGCGGTTATGGGATCGAGCATCTCGCTCCTCACAACCTTCCGCTGACCTTGCTGGGCACAGGTCTGCTCTGGTTTGGATGGTTTGGTTTTAATGCAGGCAGCGCGCTGGGCGCGAATGAAATCGCGGTCAATGCGTTCATTACGACGCATGCGGCCGCCGCAGCCGGGGCCTTTTCGTGGGTCGTGGTCGAGTGGCGCTACCGCAAAGTTCCTACGGTCCTCGGCATGGCCAGCGGAGCGATTGCCGGACTGGCCACCATAACTCCTGCGGCGGGCTACGTGTCGGTGCTTGCCGCCATCGCCATCGGACTGACCGCGGGTCTCGCGTCCTATTGGGCCATCGTGCTGAAAGCGAAGTGGGGACTCGATGATGCGTTGGACGTGGTAGGCATCCATGGCGTCGGCGGGTGTCTGGGTATCGTGGCGACGGGTCTGTTCGCGTCTCTCGCCATCAACCCGCACGGCGCGAATGGGGTCTTCTTCGGGGACCATCATCTCCTCGGAGTTCAGATCCTAGCCATGTTGTCCGTCATGGCCTTTTCCGTCGTGGGCACATGGCTTCTACTCACCTGCATCGATCATCTCCTCGGCCTCCGTGTCTCTCAACAGGAGGAGGAGTTAGGCCTCGACCTCAGTCAGCACAATGAACGAGCGTATTCGCAATAAAGCATGTGCGCGCGTGCTTTCTACGAAGTCTTTTCACCGATTCATAGGAGGTCCGATGCGACTATCTTTGGCGATGGTGGCCGCCGTTCTGCTGATGATCAGTCAGCTTGATGGGGCGCACACTCTCGAGAAGAGCAGCGTGTTCAAGGGCAGTGATCTGGTCGGGATGCACGTAGAGGAACGGGACGGCAAGAGACTCGGCGAAATTAAGGACCTGGTTGTCGATCCGACGGATGGCGGGATCGATTATGTTGTGTTGGATTACGGAGGCTTTTTAGGCGTAGGTCATAAATACTTTGCCGTGCCGTGGAAAGCGCTGACATTCACCGGCGATATGAAACGTGTGATCCTTGACGTCACGAATAAGGATCTCGAGCGGGCGCCGGGCTTTGACAAAGACAATTGGCCGGATCTGAATAGTCGAGATCTGGCCATCATGATCTATGAATTCTATGGCGTCCCCATGCCGAGCGGCCGCACGCTAGATAAGACATCCGCGCATTGAGATAAGCGGCGTGAGTCCCTCCGGTCGCGCAACCATTCCTTCTCACCATTCTGATTTCGTTCCTAGGTTCGTCGTCGACGCTCGCTCAGCGAGGAAGCTAAAAATGTATGGAAGCGTCGAGGTGGCGACGGCGACCATAGGAAGAGTCGTACGACGATCAGCAATGCCGCGGCAAAAAAACAACCGACACTAATGAAGACCATGCCGTACTCCCTTCATGTCCAAGGCGCGGAGAGGGGAATGAAGCAAGAGCATTGCCGTTCGACCATCATTGTCACAAAAGAGTTTTGTCGCCGATTACCCGCGGGCAAACGGCTTGCTATCGTACACGGTGTGGGAAAATCGACGCGTCCCGCGGCTCACAGATTTTCGAGCACGTGATATCTTTATCTCCCTGAACACGAGTGTAAGGGGAATAGCGATGTCGCAACACCATGGAAAGAGAACGGTCAATACTGACGAATCTGTCTTGATCAGCCTGAACAGATATGGTCCACAGACCCTGGATCAACTAGTGAATACCTTAGCTGAATTCACTTGGGCGCAGATTTTTGGTTCTGTCGATCGACTCAGTCGAGCCGGACAAGTGGTCTTAAAGCAGGCGGGCCGTGACTACCATGTGGCGCTTCCGGGCATATCTATGCCCTCTCGGTAACGAGCGCACAATAATCGGTCTATCCGTTAGAAGACGGCGTATGCCAGGTCGACCATGATCTCTTGAGGTAAAAAACGTGAGCAGAAGAATCGACTGGTGCGCTACGTCGCGAATCCGGCAACTAGCTCCCTGGTCTGTGTCGATGCTCCTTCAACCAGCATCGGTCCATAACGATGAGCAAGCCCGCGGCTACTGCGCGTCTGGCCGAATCTTCGTGCACGATGCCTTCCTGAAGCCACACCGCTCGTGCTCCCATGACGATGGCCTCCTCCACGACGGCAGGCACGGCCTCCGATCGCCGGAATACATTGACCAGATCGATAGGTCCAGGGACTGATGTGAGTGTGGGATAGGCGCGCTGCCCCAGCACGTCGCGCTCATTTGGGTTGATGGGGATAATCGTATAACCATGCTCCTGCATATAGGCCGCGACGCGATACGAGGGGCGGGAGGTCGTCCCAGACAGTCCAACCACGGCGATGATCCGGCAGGAGTCGAGGATTCGCTGAATGGTCTGCGCGTCGGCGAAGTCCATCACTCCTAGGGTATCGTAAAGGAGACTTCGGCGCGAGAGGGATCCATGGGAGAGACGTTCGGATTCTACTAGGGCTGGTGAGGGGGTTGTGTCGGCGCTTTTTCTGAAGTGGGGCTGTCTTCACCAAGCAACTGGCTGGCGACATACGTGCCGATCATATTTTCCTCTTTCTTCTGACCGGGACAAAACTCAGCTCCCAAGAGCGGGACTGTGGCCCACCGAACCATGGCGCGTATGCGCAGCTCTTCCGAGATCGGAAGCGCAAACACAAGTACAATCTGTTCACCGACATGGTAGTAGGTGCCGCATTCAATCGCGCATCCCGTCCGGGATAGGTTCTGGATGGTGCCTTGCGTGTGAAATGTACTTTGCACGACGACGGGAAGGCGGACTTTGACACGTGCGGCCCTGCGCCTGGTCACCACCGGGACACTGTTCGTGGCTGAGTCCGTCTGTTCCATAGTCTTCGGAAACCTGAATGCCTACTTCCTCTACTGACAACAGGGAAGCGTTCATTCTTCCCCTCTATCGGTCCTCTCCTCCTTAGACTTAAGCCCTGTCGGTATTGAAGCTCCCGGAAGGCGCGCACCCGATATGGTTCCACTTTGGGACATTGGGGGCCGAATTGGTTTAAGTTTTCCCTCTTGTCCGCCGACACGAAAGTGGGGAAGCGAGCGGCTATGCCGCGATTCTAGTGCGTAGCCGTGCGATCGAAAGATGATCGGAGTGATTATGAATGAATGGCCCAAAAGCGTCCTGGTCGTTGAAGATGAGCGGACGACACGAATGATGATCGCCCGCATCGTGACGAAGATGGGAATCGCCCGCGTATTGGAGGCGGCCGATGGAGTCCAGGCGCTCAGTGTGCTTAAAGAAACATCCGTGGATTTTGTTGTGAGTGATTGGGGGATGCCCTCCATCAATGGACTCGAGCTGATGTATTTGATGCATCGGGACGATGAGCTCAAGACTATTCCACTCCTGTTCCTGACCGCACGGACTGATGAGCGCAGTGTTCAACAAGCCCTTGATGCCGGCGCGTCGGGCTACCTTTTAAAACCGTTCACGCCGGCTGCCTTAGAAACGAAGTTGAAAGCTATGTTCACGGACCACACGATACAGGGCGGGAAAGTCTCTCCTCCGGCATAACAGTCGGGGCCAACGAAGGCCCCCTGATCGTCTAGTATTTCCTGATTGCTATTGTCCGCCTAGTCTCATCGGGTTCTAGAGCGCTGGATAGAGTTTCAATCGTCGGCTGACAGTTGTCCATTGGGAACCCCGAATGAAACACCTGAAGGTGTGGCAGAAGCTTGGTCTGATGACCCTCCTCTTTCTCCTCCCATGCCTCGCCCTCACCTATACGCTGATCACCTCCGTGCGTAGCCTTGGATTGAACCAGGCGGAAAAAGAATTACAGGGCGTCGCCTACGTGACGCCCATACATGAACTGCTCTCAGATCTTCAGGAACAGCGCCGGCTCCTCATGGTCGTGAGCCATGGAGGCGCTGAGCAGAATGATCTTTTAACAGTTCGAAGCAAACTTCAGAAGCATGTTCGGGCGGTCGATCAGGCCGAGGTCCTGTGGGGATCGGATTTGGATCCTCAACGTGCGTGGCCACGAATCAAACAATCAGTCGAAGCGCTGTCTGTTATCCCCTCTGCGGATACCTATGCTCAGCATACGCAAGTCATACGGCAAATTGTTGCCCATGTCGGGCGCATTGCAGACAGTTCTGAATTGATTTTGGATCCCACTTTGGAGGCCTATTATCTCGCGGTGCTCTACACGAAGATCAATCCTCAGTATCGGGAAACAGTAGCCGAACTGTTTGCAAATGGCACGGCCATGGCCGCCCAACGCCGAACGACAGAGGCCACAAAGCAAGAAGTAAATCGACTCTCCTCCATCATTGAATATTTATCTCCAGAAGTGGATCGCGCCCTCAATCGGATTGTCGGCGTCGATCCTAGTCTTCAACCGAGTCTTGTCGGCTCTCAACAGCGCGCTCAACAGGCGGTGCGCAGCTGTCTGATCCTGACTCGCGGGTTGAATCAGATCGAATCGTCTCCGTCACTGGCCGAATATCTCTCACGAACATCCGACGCCCTAGCCGCCATTGCGGACTTCGAGAATCAACTGACTCCCGTCCTTACTCAGCTGCTGGAAGAACGCAGGGTCATACTCCAACGACGGATCGTGGGGACCCTTGCGGTCACCGGTGGTGGGCTCCTTGTCCTCTTAGGGGTGACCTGGCTCATCGTCCGGGATATTACGCGGCCGCTTAGAGATGTCGTCGAAATGGCTAATCAGATTGCGGACGGCGACCTTTCCGGAGTCGTCTCGCGAGGAACCCGGCGAGACGAAATCGGCATTTTGCTGCACACCTTTCAACGCATGAGCCTGTCGCTACAAACGATGGCGGTCGTGATGAAGGCCATTGCGACGGGCAATCTGGAGATGACGGTTGAACCCAAGTCAAATCGCGATGTCATGGGTAACGCGCTGCAGACGATGGTCATGGGGTTGCGCGCGCATGCACTGGAACGGCAACAGAATCATGCGGCGCTCGAACAGGCGCGTGATGCCGCCACTGCGGCGAACGACGCGAAAAGCGAATTTCTGGCCAGCATGTCGCATGAGATTCGGACCCCGATGAATGCGATCATGGGCATGGCCGAGTTGTTGGGCGAAACTCCCTTAAGCGAGGAGCAGCTTCGGTACGTGCAGATTTGTCAGCGGGCAGGGGACAATTTGCTGCAACTCATTAACGACATTCTCGATATCTCAAAAATTGAAGCAGGGCAAATGGAACTCGACCAGGCCCCTTTCCATCTGCACGATCTCGTCGAGCGTGTCACCGATCTGTTGGCGGTTCGCGCTCAAGAGCGGGGCCTCGAATTGATTTGCCACATCCAGGCCGACGTGCCGATGACGGTCATCGGCGATCAAGTACGCCTGCGTCAAGTGCTCGTCAATCTGCTCGGCAATGCGATTAAGTTTACCGAACAGGGCGAAGTGGTTGTGCGCGTCCGGCGAGATTTGGATCCAACCGTCTTGCATTTCTCCGTCTCTGATACGGGCATTGGCATTTCCCCGGAGAAGCTGCAAATGATCTTCGAGCGGTTCACGCAAGTGGACGCGTCTACGACCCGCAAGTATGGGGGCACAGGACTGGGACTGGCCATTTGCAAGCAGGTCGTTATTCTCCTTGGGGGAGAAATAGGAGTCGACAGCACGCCCGGCCAAGGAAGCACCTTCAGCTTTACCGTCCGTATGGAGCCTGTCGAGGATCACGCGCTGTCGGGTGAACGCGCGCAGGCGTTGCGCGGCATTCGTGCTCTGATCGTTGATGACAAGGCCACCAATCGAATAATGCTGCGCGAGGCCTTATCGGAATGGGGTGTCGATGTCGATGAGGCGGAGGATGGAAAGGCGGCCATCGCCGCGGTCGAGACGAAGGGCCGAGCGACACCGTATCAATTGGTGTTGTTGGATTGCCACATGCCCCACATGGACGGGTTCCAGGTAGCGGAAATCCTTCAACGTCATCCGGATTCTGCAAAAGTCGTCATCATGATGCTCACATCGCATTCGGTCGGCGGTATTCGTCGCGCACGAGAGGTGGGTATTCGCGAATATCTCGTCAAGCCGGTGAAGCATGGCGCATTACGTGCTGCGATCGAACAGGCACTTCAGATCCGCAGACCGGGTGCTCCCCACCTCCCTGTCGAGGGTGGGACCGCGGGGCTTGTCGAGGAGGGGGGTCAACTACGAACGGTCCCCTCGCCCCGGCTGTCGGCGGGCACATACTCCTTGTCGAAGACGCGACGGAGAATCAATTGATGATCGAGTTGTTCCTGAAGAAATCGCCCCACCGCATCGACGTCGCGCGGGACGGGGCGCAAGCCGTCCAGATGTTCACGCGTACGCCGTATGACCTTGTGCTGATGGATTTGCAGATGCCCATCATGGACGGCTTAACCGCCACGAAGCTGATCCGAGAATGGGAACAGCAGCAGGGCCGGACGCCTGCGCCGATCTTGGCGCTCTCTGCGAATGCGATGAAGCGAGACGTGGAAAATAGTCTCTTTGCAGGATGTAATGCGCATCTGACCAAGCCCTTGCGAAAAGGCGTGCTTCTGGATGCCTTACAGCATTACATCAAACTTGTCCGAACGAGCCAGCCGGACGCTCCAAGAGAGCAGCGACGCACCGAGGCGAGGGCGGCCGGCTCCGACTCGGCGCATGTAAATCGCGCCGTGATCGCCGGCATGAGGGAACTGAACGGACAGGATGACCCGGCTTTTTTCATTGTCTTGATTCGCACATTTCTTATGAATACGACACAGGCCATGGCGGATATGCATCACACCCTCGCCGAGGCGAATACGGCGAAGCTGCAACATGATGCGCACCGCTTAAAGGGGATTTGCGGGAACCTGGGCGCCGAATGTCTTGCCGGACTCTTCAGTGAATTGGAAACCGCCGCGCGTCACGCGGACCTGGAAGGGGCCTCACACCTCATGACTCAACTCGACGCAGAATTTTCCGCCGTTGAACAGGCGTTAATCGCGGAACTCGCACGATGAGAAGTGGTTGCGGCAACATCTGTGGTCGTAACGCCACCCGCGCCCTTCTAATATCCTCTCGCTTGTCTCCACCATTCACCTGGCCTGCCCTCTCCCTCTAAATCCGTAATGGCGAATCATTCTTGGCGCATTGCTAGTGGCGCCGTGGCGCTGTCTTCTGTTGGAGCATTTCTTGGTAACCGTATTTCAAACGAGGCGCCGTCGCCGGGTCGGCTCTGTGCCGAGATGTGACCGCCATGGTCCTTGATGATACCGTACACAATTGATAGGCCCAGTCCTGTTCCGACTCCCACTTCTTTCGTCGTGTAGAAGGGATCGAAAATATGAAGGAGTGTGTCATCGGTCATCCCTTGGCCGGTGTCCGTCACCGTGATGACCTGCCACTCATGGTCTGGGTGAACCGTAATCGTAATCCGTTTTACGGCCGTACGCGCGACCGCGTCCTTCGCGTTGGTCAAGAGGTTCACCAGGACTTGCTCAAGCTGTAACGTGTTGCCCCACGCTTCCGCCGCAGGGTCTTCAAGATTCACCGATACCTCGATGGCCCCGAGGCGGAGCGGCTCACTCAACAGGCCCACTGAAGCATGAATGACCTCGGCGAGGACGACTGGTCCCATCGTTGTTCCCGATGCTCGAGCGAATGTGCGCAGATTTTGAATGATACGGCCGGCGCGCTCCACCTGCGCCAGGGCGGCGTCCAACTTCGCATGCAAAGGGTCCTGCAACTGTCGTCCTTTCAAGCCGTGCTCCACCTGATCGATGGCATTAAATACCAAGAGCCCGATATTGTTCAGTGGATTATTCAGCTCGTGAGCAATACCGGCGGACAGTTGGCCCAAGCTGGCCAGTTTTGATGTCTGGATCAATTGCTGTTGTTTGTCGACGACCTCCCGAGTCCGCTCGGCCACGCGCTGTTCCAGTTCCTCCTGACTTTCTCGAACCTTTCCCATCTCCCGGCGGAGACGAGCCATCATCGCAAAGAGCAGCCCGACTAACAGCGCCACAACGATCAGTCCTCCCACCGCGACGAGGCGGGTCACTCGACTGACCGATCCGAGAATGTGCGTACGATGGACACGAACCAGGATGCCCCACTCCGGATTGGCAGCCCCTCGATATCCGCGCGTGCGAGCATAGCCGGTAATCAACTCGGCCCTGTCGCGAAGGGCATGCTCGGGCACGAAGCCCCACCCTTCCGTCTCCCACAGTCGTTTCACGGAAGGCAGTGACGAAAGATTCATCCGGCCTTCCTGGTGATAGACGGAATCGATGAGGGCCAGTCCATCTCGGTTGACCACGATGTATTCAACAGGAACATCGGCGTTACCCAACCATTGCACGACCTTGCTCATTTCCAGATAGCTTTCCTCCAGCACTCGCAACGTGACAAAGGAGGCCACGAACCCCTGTAGTTGGCCGTCCTGCCCGCGAATGACCGAAGCAAATCCCACGGCCATCTCGCCCTTCGTTTCGGGGTACGTCTGCGCCTCGAGCATGATGACGTGAGACGCACCCGACGCACGCTGAAACCATTCGGCGCTGGACCGGCTCTGGCTCTGCCATTCGCCCTCGGTGGTGGCAATGACCGTTCCCTTTGAGTCCAACACAGCCAACCAATGGTAGATCGGATAGGCTTGGTTCATCCATCCCAGGTACGCCGATAGATAGCTTCGATCAGTGGTGCGGCCACTAAAGTCGCGACTCATCATTTCGGCATCGCCCATCCGCTCGAATAACACGCGGTCCAGGCGACCGGCGGTATTGGTCGCGGCGTTGGCGACGGTTTCTCCGCTCACGCGGATCAAGGCTTGCTGCAGCAAGACGAGCACGATGCAGAACACCAATAGCCCAACCGTCACGACTGTTGCCGCGAGCGTCATCAGGCGATAAAACGGATCCGTTCGAAGCTTGGCGAACCTGTCCATACTCCATTGTGAGGCCTGCTAAGGAGAAAAGGAAGCGGGCGCACCGTCTAGCCAGCCGGCAAGGGGGACCGACTGATAAAAGCGGGACTCGTTAAGCGGGGTGGCGAGTATATCTGCGGGTGTCTATAAAAAACGATGGGATAGTGATTCGTAGACGAGTGGTGTAGATGCTGAGGCGCGGTCTTAGGAGTGACTGTCCTCGTCCAACGCATCCTCTAGCCGTTTAGTGATGGCTTTGAGCTGGGCGGAAAGCCGCGCGCGGTTGGAGGTGAGATCGCGAAGCTGAGTCTGCAGCAGGGCAGGTTGAAACGGGTCGTTTGATTGCAGTTTGCGTCTTTCCAAAATCGCCTCAGTCAGAACGGCGTGAATTGCGTCAGGATCGACTGGCTTTTCCAACACCGCATAGGCGCCTTGTCGTAACGCGTCCTCCCTGAGTGCCGTTGAACTGTAACCCGTGACCAAGATCACGGGAGTGTTGGGACACGCGATGGCGCATTCCTTCAACAGGTCGATTCCATTCAAGCCGGGCATCTTAAAGTCGCTGATGATCGCATCAAAACGGGAACACCCAATCAGCCGCAGGCCCTGCTCTGCTGTCGTTGCCATCTCGATTGCAATGGCGCGGTCACCTCGTTGTAAGACATCCGCGACGATGTGCAAGAAGCGGGAGTCGTCGTCAATGAGTAAAATGACGTGCATTCAACATAAGTAAAGAAACCAGACGGATCTTGCAAGCCGGTAAATATCGCACTGCTATTTGCTTGCCCTTCCTACGGTCTTGCCCTCAAGACGGCTGGACGGCGATCGTCCGGATGGGTGACGGTTAGGTGAAGGTTAAGCAGGACGGGCGATTCTCGACTGACAGTGCGGCTGGACTTGCGGTGGATGCCTGCTGGATCGATCCGCTAGACTGACCTGGCATGCGCCAGGTGAGTGATGTGTACTGCACGCGCGGGCTATGCTGACGTAGCACCAGGGAAATAGAGGATCTCCCTCGTTTGCCTACTGCTCAGATTTGCAAGACGAAGACTACTTGCCTTTGGCTCTCTTCTCGGCTCGTTTCTCTGCCATCGTCTTAGCGGGTTTCTTCTTCGTTTCCTTCTTCCGATTTTCACCTTTGCCCATGGGAGCCTCCTACGGTTAATGTGCCATTGATCGTCGCGGAGAATTTCGGGAGGCATAGTACCCTAACCTGATAAAGATGAGAAGGGGTCAGTCGGTTTATCTCAGCAGCATGCACGGTGCCGCAGTCCTCGCTCTTTCTGATCTTTATCAGACACCTGGCTGACATGATTGGATACACTGCGACGAATGAAATCGTGAGTCAGGTGCGCAGATCGACTATTCAATTTGCTCAGCAGCTCCTAATGTTTGTCGTCATGATGATGAGTTGTTCAGATACGGGGATAAAGCGGAATGTAGTTTGCTAACGCAATAGGAATAAATGGGTAGAGTCACATGTGTATTCTAAGCTTAAAAAGACGAGGTGCGCGATGAATCGTCATTTTCAAAGGATTGGGATAGTCCTGGCGCTTGCGCTCGTTTGTCTTCCGGTTTCCGCTCATGCGCGCGATTGGTTTGTGCATGCGGGCTCAACCGGAGGGGACGGTTCTCGAGAGCGGCCTTTCGCAGATCCCTGGCAGGCGCTCGACAAGGTGGAGGCCGGAGATAAGGTGCATGTCACCGAAGGCCAATACTATGGAAAACTCGAGGCGGGCTACTGGGTGATCCCTTTTGCACGCGTGGAACTGTACGGCGGGTACGACGCAACCTTCACACAGCGCGATCCGTGGAAGCGGTCGAGCGAACTGCTTTGGAAGAAGGGATCGCAAAATCGGACGGACACGTCCGTCGCCCGCGTTTCCGGATCGAGGAACGACCATTCGGGCGCCGTGCTCGATGGATTCGTCATCGACATGCGGGATCTGAACAGTTATGGCTCGGGCGCGGTGCCGAATTTAGCGGACCCACGGTTACAGCAGGCCGTTAGCTTGGAGCATCCGGGTGCAGTGATTCGCAACTGCGTGATCGCAAATGCTCCGCTCACCGGTGTTCGCATTCGCCAGGGCGTGACGCTCGAGAACAATGTCATCGTCAATTCGGTGGATATTGCGGTCGATGCCACCGGCGGCAGCACGCTGATGGGCAATAAGAATTCCGATCCCCCGATCATCCGCCACAATACGATCGTCGGCACCTGGGTCTCAGGATCGCCGGCGGGTAAAGGCGGCGCGGGCGGGATCGGCATCAAGATCGACAAGGGCACGGTGATCGAGAGCAACGTCATCGCGCTCACGGCGAATCACGGCATCTGGCTCGGCAATTTTCCTCTCGGCGGTGTCCAACTGAAAGGGAATGTTTTCTACCGAAATCTGTTTGCCAATGTGAAATTTTATCTCGACGGGAAGGATTCCGCCGTCGACGACTCCGACATGGACTCGCTGGAAGAGTTGGGCTTCGGTGCGCTGGAGGAAAACATCGTCGCCGATCCTGGTCTCACCTATGATGCCGCTTGGCTCGATCGATTCACACTCCACGCATTCAATCACGGAAAGGTTTTCAAGCCCGAAGATTGGAATGCGCTCCGTAAGGACGCAGGCCTGGGTCCGTTGACGACCAGCGGCGAGGTCTTTGCGCCGGCCTACGACGTGAAAAAAGTCATCGGTCTCCTCACGCCGAAGAACGCAGACGTGAAGGCGGGGGCGCGCATGCGAACGCTCGACGTCAAACCGTTTTCAGCGGCTGGGGCCTCGAGCTCGTCCAAGACGTATCAAAAGATCGAACTGGCGGCATGGGCGAAAAATCCTCAAACCGTGGACGGAAAAGCGTTGGAGATGGTCGTCTCTTTGCAGGGAGTGGCCAATACGGTCGGCGTAAAAGACGTTTCGCCGGAGACGCATGGCGCGAAATTTCTTGAAGGCCGCGTAGGCGGTGGCGACCGCATCGTCGGCGTGTATAAAAAAGGCACCAACGCGGAACGCGTGTTTGAAGAGGCGAAATATTACGGCCCGCTCATCGGCGAGGCGGTTGAACTCTATCTCGTCCGCGGCACCGCGCTAGTGTCGGGCGGATATCCCAAGGCGGCCTTCATGGTCGAATCGATCGAGCGCTATGAAGCCGCAGCGTTGACGCCGGAGCGTCCGAAGGGTCGCGACTGGTACGTGCGCGCGGAGGAAAAAGGCGGCGACGGCTCGAAGGACAAGCCGTTCCGCGATCCCTATCAGGCGCTGGAAAAAGCCAATGCAGGAGATGTCATTCACGTCACCGCAGGGGAGTATGGCGGCAAGCTCAAGAACGGCAAATGGATCGTCGATAAGCCGTGGATTACGCTCCTCGGGGGCTACGATCGGGAGTTCACAACGCGTGATCCGTGGGAGAGACCGTCGCTCTTGCAATGGCCGGCCGATTCCAAAACCACCGGGCAAGGTTATCTAGTCGAAGGGGCGGGGAATCATACCGGCTTGATCGTCGATGGATTCATCTTCGACCATCGGACCTTGAATCGATATTTTCCCGACGGCAGTCTCGATCAGTCAACATCCGAGAAGAGCGAACATGTGTGGGTCTCTTCGCCGCGCGTGGTGATCCGCAATTGCGTCTTCGTAAACGGCGCCATGGGCTCGCTCCGCATGTCCCCCGCGCAAACCGTCGAGAACAACATTTTCGTCAATCAATACAGCATGGCGATCTCCGTTCAAGGCAGCGGTACCGCGGTGACGCCGCCGACCGTCATTCGCAACAACACGATCCTCATGGTCTGGGAGCGCCGGTATGGGACGCGGGCGGTCTCCACAGGAAACGGGCTTCAGTTGCAGAGCGATCTCAAGGCGGACATCGAAGGCAATATCTTCCAGTTTATCGATAACAACGCCATCTATTCAGGGGCCTCGGAAAACAATCTCACGCTGGTGGACAACGTGTTCTCGTTCAATGGCTGGTCTAATTACCGGCACGAGCCGAAGATGATTGACGATGGCAACATCGCGCAGCTTGCCGATGTGGGATTCAAGAAGGTGTCGGGCAACGTGCTGGCCAATCCAAACATTCCGCTGGAGGCTCCGGCGTTCGAAGCGTACATCCTGCGTGCATCCGCCGAGGAGGGGAGCAAGCTGAAGCCCGAGCAGTGGGCAGACTTGCGCAAGGCAGCCGGCGTGGTCCCTCCAGCGGCAGACGCAAAGCCCCGCTTCGCGCCCGCGCTGGATTACAAGCAAGCGGCCAAACTGTTTCCACACAACCCCGACGTGAAGGCCGGTGCGCACAAGAAACCGCTCGAATCTCAAGCCGATCATTGATGGAAAGCCGGGATGGAAAGGAGATAAACATGCGCCAGTCGATCCAGATGATGGCCGCAGGATGCGGAGTCATAGCAAGTCTTGCGATAGCGGTGCCTGCATTCTCCGGTGACGAAGAGGACAGGGTCAAGGATATCGAAAATTCCCTTTCTCGCATAAAGGACAAGCTCGACGGCGTGGCATCCAAAAGCTCATCCAGTGACATAGAAGAGGCCACTCGAGAGGCCTATCGTGTGAAGGAGGCCGCGGACAAGCTCAAATCGATGAATGCACAGAATGACCCCGGCAAGACCATGGCCGCCTCGTATGCTGACTATGTGGACAAGTTCCAAGAATCCATGCGTGGGCTCAAGGACATGAAGGAAGCCCAGCTCAAGGCCGACAACGACCGGCTCGGCGAGCGATGCACCGAGGCCGACAAAAATTTTCGCTCGTTGATTAATAGTTACGTCGACAAGAAGGACAAGAGCGAAGGCCGTAAAGGCTTAAATGTCATCCCAGAAGAGGCCGACAAGATCGGCCGAAGCTACGGGGATGAATTGAAAAAGATGGAGGAGAAGCATCGCGACGTGGAGCGCGCGCGGGGCTATGCGAAGAACTTCTCCGAAAGCAACGGGCGCTGGTCGGACGTAAAGAGCAAGTTGCAGGACGGCGCCAATGACATTTGGGATCGATGGAACAAACGGATGGAGAGCGCTCGATACTGCCAGCAACTTGCGAAAGGGAAGGACAATCCGGTGGTAGTCGATGCGCTTCAGAAACTCGGTTCTTCCAACAAGCAGATGGACGACATGTACAGAGAACTCCGCACCAAGTACCAGGATTGGCGGAGGGACATGAACTCGTTCCGTGAGGCGGCGCTTCAGGACGCTCGAGAGCTGAAAGAGCTGTTCTGCTCCAAACTGGATTGGGAAAGCCGCGCGCAGCAGGTGGCCGACAAGTACGCGAGTGACCTGCGTTCACGGTGGGATCGGCTCACCGCCGATCGGGATCGGATGCTCAACACGGCTGATCTGCTGATCAACATGGGTGCGACGAGCGCGCCAAAGGTCAAACGGCTTATCGTGCAAGCATGGGACAAGGTCGAGCCGGTCAAGGACGGCGAACTCAAGGGCGCGAATCATCCGATGATCCGCGCACAAATCGAGAAGGGAAGAGCGGAGCATGCCAGCCGCCAGAGCGGCGCCGACATGAAAGAGACGCCGATCGACAGCTCCTATTGTTCAAACCCACATCCCGATCGCAAAGATTGCCGCCTCGATTGCGTTCGGGGTTGCACGGTGATCGAAATCAAACCGAACAATACGGAAGAAGTCGATATGGGCCACAAGCAAGCCCAAGCGTACAAGGCCGGGCTGGAGAAAATATTTGCCGACAAGCAAGGCAAAGACAAAGGTAAGCAGAGCGAGATGTTCTCGATGAATTCCGGACGCTATGCGCATCTGTCCAATTGCGTCTCAGGGGCCTCCCCCGGTTCGTACTCGATGAATCTCGACTATAAGATCGAAACGTACGGATTCTGTCCGGGAGATCCCAGCGCGATCTTCGGCCCGCGCGAATCGATCCCGAGCGAGGATCCGCCGGAGAAGCCAATCGACTGAGTGTCCACCTTATAATAGCGATTATGAATGCCGGCGACGGCTGATGGATCGAGGATCGCATCGTGCCGTCGCTCAACGGTGGGCAGGGAACTCACCGCCCACTTTTTGTTGGGCTTAACCGTCTGGTGGTTGGCTCTACACAAAACGTGTCGAAGGATGACCGCCTCCCTGGGCTTGGAAGCGCGCCAGGTAAGGCGCGGTTCGGCTTTCTGAGTCCTGAGATACCTCGGCAGGAGATCCGCACGCCACCAAACGGCCCCCCTCATCTCCAGCGCCCGGACCGATATCGATGACCCAATCGCTTCCGGCAATGACGCGCATGTCGTGCTCCACCACGATCACGGTATTGCCTGCATTCACCAGTTCATCGAGTTGCGTCATGAGCTTCTCCACATCGGCGGGATGCAGGCCGGTGGTAGGCTCGTCAAGAATATAGAGCGTGTTGCCGCGCTGTGTTCGTTGCAGCTCGGTGGCCAGCTTGATTCGTTGCGCCTCACCACCCGATAGTTCGGTGGCTGGTTGGCCAAGCCGAATGTAGCCCAGTCCCACGTCGCGCAAGACAGTCAGAGACCGATGCACGTGCGGTTCGTCCGCGAAGAATTCCCAGGCGCTATCGACGGTCATAGCCAGCACGTCGGCAATGTTCTTGTCGCGGTACCGGACCTCGAGAGTTTTTGGGTTGTAACGAGTTCCATGACAGGTGGGGCACGGCGCATACACGCTGGGCAGGAAGAGCAGCTCGACCATGACCCAGCCTTCGCCTTCGCAGTGTTCGCAGCGGCCCTTGGGCACGTTGAAGGAAAAGCGCCCCGCGTCATAGTGGCGGGCACGCGCGGTAGGCGTCGCGGCGAAAAGTTTGCGAACGTGATCAAAGAGTCCAGTGTAAGTCGCCAGGTTTGATCGCGGTGTGCGACCGATCGGTTTCTGGTCCACGCGCACCAGGCGTTTGATATGTTGCATTCCCTCCATGATTCGCCCGCCGAGGGTAGTGACGGTGGTTCGCTCCAGCGCTTCCCCTTCGTCCTCCTCGACAGAAAGAGTATAGCCGAGAGAGGCGGCGATCAATTCTACCAACACCTGGCTGACCAGACTCGACTTGCCCGATCCCGAGACGCCCGTCACTGTCGTGAACACGCCCAAAGGAAAGTTAACGTCGAGGTCCTGTAAGTTATTGCGCGTGACGCCTTCAAGGCGCAGCCAGGCTTTCGGCGTGCGCGGGGTTCGGTCGGGAAGGGCATGTTCTGCAAACAGATGACGCCGGGTCTGCGAGTTCTTCACGCGCTTGAGCCCTTCCGGCGGGCCGCTGTAGAGCACATGGCCTCCATGGGTCCCTGCGCCTGGCCCGATATCGACAATCCAGTCGGCGTGACAGATCACATCCAACTCATGCTCGACAACAAAGAGGGAATTACCCGAGGTTTTCAATCGGTCGAGCGCTCTCAGGAGCGACTCGGTGTCCGCGGGATGCAACCCCGCGGAAGGCTCGTCCAATACATAAACCACACCGAACAAATTGGAGCGAACCTGAGTGGCCAGCCGCAGGCGCTGAAGCTCGCCCGGCGACAGCGTCGGCGTGCTGCGATCAAGTTGGAGATATCCCAGCCCAAGATCCAGCAGCACGGAGAGCCGGGCGAGCAGATCTTCGGAAATGCGCTGCGCCACCACCGCCTTTTCCGGATGATCGACCGAGAGCTTCCTCAGCGCCGGGGCTGTTTCTTCCGCATAGGGCCGCGCGAGTGTAGTCAACTGTTTGAGCGGCAGCCTGGAGATGTCGGCGATATCGTAGCCCTCGAACGTGACCGACAGGGACTCCCGACGAAGCCGCTTGCCATGGCAATCCGGGCATGCGGTACTCACCATATATTGCGAGACCCGCTTCTTGATCGTCGCGTTCTCTGTATTGGCAAACGTATGCAGTACATAGCGCCGGGCACTCGAAAAATTGCCCTGGTAGCTGGGTTCCTCCTTGCGTTTAATCGCGCGCCGCGCCTCGGCGACATTATACCCGACGTACACCGGGACGACCGGCTGCTCATCGGTAAAGAGGATCCAGTCGCGATCTTTCTTGGGCAGATCGCGCCACGGGCGATCGACGTCGTGGCCGAGCGAGGTCAGCATGTCGCGAAGATTTTGTCCATGCCAGGCGGGCGGCCAGGCGGCGATGGCCCGTTCGCGAATGGTCTTGGAATCGTCCGGCACCATCGAACGTTCGGTCACCTCGTACACCCGGCCCAGCCCATGACATCGGGGGCAGGCCCCCTCGGGCGTATTCGGAGAAAAGGACTCCGCGTAGAGCAGCGGATGGTTGCGTGGATAGTCGCCGGCACGCGAATACAGCATCCGGAGCAAATTGGAGAGCGTGGTGACGCTTCCAACAGAGGAGCGGGTGGTGGGGGAACCGCGCTGCTGCTGCAGGGCCACGGCCGGCGGCAAGCCATCGATGGCATCGACGTCCGGCACCGCCATTTGGTGAAACAGACGCCGCGCATAGGGAGAAACGGATTCGAGGTAGCGCCGTTCCGCCTCGGCGTACAATGTGCCGAACGCGAGCGATGATTTGCCGGAGCCCGAGACGCCCGTGAAGACGACGAGGGCGTCACGCGGGATATCGAGATCGATGTTTTTCAGATTGTGTTCACGCGCGCCGCGCACGCGGACACATCCATTTCCAATGGAAGCTGCAGATTCGGAAGCGACAGCGTTCTGAGCGGCGTTGTCAGGGGTACCTTCCCCAGCTTTAGGCCTGGTGATAGACGATTCGCTCCTGTGATGTGCGGTCCCCATTCCTTCCTCCTTCCCGTATTCTTCTCGGAAGAACCTCGGGCCTACAAGTATCTCTAGAGAGGCGGTGAGGTAGGACTGATGGAGACAGTGTGGCGCATGATGAGAATGACAGAGAGGGGTTTGACACCGTTGTATGATAAACCCGTGAAACGCATCGTCCTCAGTCCACAGCAGTTGCGGCTCGAGCAAGAGCGGACGCTGGCCATGCCGCCCGAACCGTACGGCTTCCCGGCACGGCTCGTGTTCCAACTGATTGATATGATCTATGGGAAGGCGCGAACCTGGCAAAAGTTTAAGGTGAACGAGATCCTGGCGCGGATGCCGTATCAGGCATGGGAGTCGGTCGCGTATAGCGCCATCACCCATACACACAAGCAGGAGCAGCATGCGAAGCGGATCTTCGAACGGGTGAAGGAAAGCCGTGAGGAGCAGGACAACGAGCAATGGCACTTGCTGATTATTCAGGAATGGATCAATCGCAAGGGCCTATCCGAATCGGCCGTCAGGCATCGCATCATCCCGAGGCTGCTGGCCTTTGGTTTCTACCATCTGACCCTGATTCTCTATGCCATCCGACCGGGCTGGAGTTATCAGTTCAACGTCGATCTTGAAGACCATGCTGAGCGTGAATATATGAAATTTGTCACGGAACATCCGGAATTGGAGCAAGAGGCATTTCGAAGCGCGTTCGAAAAAGACTTCGGGTCGCTTCCCACGATGGCCGATGCAGTCCGTCAGATCGCCGTCGATGAACGGATGCATAAGGATGAGAGCCGGAAGAAGATGGACATGGTCCGCCTGGATGGCACAAGAAGCAAGACTTGACCCCCGTTCAAGTTCACTAGAGTTAGCTCGCGGTGTAGGTGAGGTGGGAGCGCTGTCAGGTTACTCAGCCCATGCTATTTTATCCCTCACAATAATGAATGAATCCATAGGAGGACTACATGCGACAGTGTTGGTTTTATCGATTGACGGTTATCGGTTTCACCGCCGCTCTCGTTCTTTGTCACGTGTCCACGAGTAGTGCGCAGATTGATGAGGCACGAAAAGCGAATTGGGACAATGCAAAGAAACTCTTCCAAATTATTTACGACGGCACCAAGGGCAACAATGTTCGTGAAGCGTTCAAGAGTATGGAAGAGTTCAAGACGAACATGGACATTGTGCAAGACAAACTCGAACGGTCCGGTGAACGCCTGCACGATCTGGATAAAAGCTGGCTGTCACAGACAGCCAGAGCCAAAGCCATCGAGGGGTGCAAAAAGGTCAGATTGACTGCAGGCTCCTTGCAAGTAGCGATGCAAAAGTTGGGAGAAGATCCTTCCAGCGCACTGGGAGACTTCAAAAGCGCATTCGATGACTTCACCACTAACTTTAATCAGTTTTGGGTGGAATACACTGCACGTCTGAAGGAAATAGAAGAGAGGGCGAAGAAGTTCCGGGAAGACTGCAAGCAATGCCCATGAGTGAAACGAATTCTCGAGGCGCGAGCATGCCAGAGTCCCTCCTCCAAGTGCTGATATTCGAGCTTAACCTTTAGAAGAAGATGCAAAAAACGGGGATGCCCAGATTGTCAACGCCGTTCATCTGTACGGGTACAGCAAAGACAGGGAGTCGATTACGTGAATCTACACTATGCAACCATCAGCCGTCTGGCCAACAGGTCATGATACAAGAGACAAGACCTGACCCGCATACAGGTCTCAACCTATGTGCTGCAGCCCTAATCTGAGAGATTCAAGTATTATTTCAGAGGGACTTTGACGCTGATGGCGCCGCCGAGATCTCCTTCCTTCGCGCCTTCCTTTTTATAGCCTGAAATGTCTGTTTCGCCTTTGGGCCCACCATGGCACGAGAGACAAGCCTTTCCATAGAACAAGGGTAGCAAGAGTCGCACGGATTTGCCGTCGGGGGCCACATCGCTAATCGTTTTCTCTCCCTGGCGCGGATACGACGCCTCTGCAAATTTTTTCAACGTCTGCGCTTCATACTCATCGGCTTTGTTTTTCGGGTTCCGAAGCAGATTGTCCATTGTCGTCTGCTTGAGATATACGCCGGTATTTTCACTGAACTGAGCCGCCGCCTGCGTGCCGTAGTGGGCTGGGGTGAATCCTTTATACCCAGTCCCTGTCTTATTGATCGTGGCTTGGTTGCCCGCCACAGTTTTCTTCGACGCCTGAACCAGTGCAGGCAGTAAGGTTTTGGCTTGCGCTGGAACACTCGCCCCGGCAAGATTTGTGAGATCAACACCAGATCGCTCTTTAAATTTCGCCTGAAGCTGCTTCTCAAGCACGTCGGGCGTAAATCCCTTATCCCCCTTGTCCTTGTCGTTAATGAGCGCCTGATTGGCTCCCACGACCACCCGGCCGGAATCCAGCAGGATGGCCAACAGTCGTCCGGTTTCGACGGCTTCAGGATTGGCGAAGGCTGAAAGTGGACTGAGTGGAAGCATAAGGCATGTCAGAAGCGCGGTTAGAAAGGAGATGACCGTTGGCTGCATGGGGTACCTCTTCAGGCTGAGGGTGAGTGATGGCAAGGCACTGATTCGCAAGGCAATCTAGTTCGCATCGCACTGCACGCGAAACAATACAGGGTTTTATCAAATCCCGCTATGCGGCGTATGACGTAGTCTGAAAACGGAGATTTCGTTCATCCGTGCGACGCTCCGGAGGCGATCGGTTCAGGTTAAATTCGTAGATATCGCCCATTATTGCCACAAGATTACACCTGCCTTATTATCTGCTCGCTGCATAACCTACCAAGGAGGGGGTACATGATCTTGAAAAGGATTGTTCAAAGCTCCGTGCTGATGGGCGCTGTCATCAGTGCCACGTTGCTGGCAACAGTCCCGGCGTCGGCCGTGACGACCTGGACCGATTGGACCAGTTCCACCGCAGGCGCGCCGGGGACCGCGTCGGGTTCGGTCACCGGGGTGGGAATATCATATGCGGGTGAGGTCGATAGCACGGTGCTCAATGGGACCAGTCCCATCTGGGCTCCCAACAGTTCGTTCATCGGAGGCACGTCTACGGTGTCGCCGAGCACCGTAGGCGATGCCATCTTTCTGAACGGAAGCTTCACGGGCACGAATACCATCACCTTTGCGTTGCCGGTGGTGAACCCGGTCTTCGCAATCTGGAGCCTCGGGGCACCCGGAGCGGTGGCATCATTCAACTTCAACGCGACACCGACGTTTGAAGCCGGCGGACCGAATAGCCAATTCGGAGGCCTACCGATCACGGTGTTAGGGAATACCGTTAGCGGCACAGAAGGAAACGGCGTCGTCCAATTCACAGGGACGTTCAGCTCGCTCGCCTGGACGAACACCTTTGAAAACTTTTATGGATTTACGGTCGGTGTGAACGGACCTACCGGAACCACTCCGGTACCGGAACCCAGCACGATCATGTTACTCGGAATCGGCCTGGCCGGTCTCGGCTTGGCATGGCGCCGCAAGGCGGCCTAATTGCGCTTGCAGGGGCGCGATGCGATTTGTCGATCGCATCGCGCCTCATGCCGGTATGCCCAAGCGCTTCAGCAGCTAAGTTCTAAGGAATCCCTCCAATAGCACAGCAGCTATTCAGCGGAAACTTTGCACGATAGCCCTGCCCCACTCGCTTTCCTTCTTGTCACAGCAAGACAAGCATTTAGAGACAGACAGAATAAGGGGTCAGGTCTTGTTTCTTGCTATTTAATTATCGCGTATGATACGAAATGGATCATGGCGCGTCCATTGAGAATAGAATTTGACGGCGCGGTCTATCATGTCACCTCCCGGGGTAATGCCCGCGCCGATATCTTCGCCGACGATCTGGATCGCCAGACGTTCTTGAAGTGCCTCGAGAAAGTCATCGCCCGCTTTCATTGGCGGTGCTATGCGTACTGCCTGATGGACAACCACTATCATGTGGTGATTGAAACCCCCGACGCCAACCTCGCCATGGGTATGCGTCAGCTCAACGGGGTCTACACCCAGAGTTACAACCGGCGCCATCGTCGGGGAGGCCATCTCTTCCAGGGTCGTTACAAGGCCGTACTGATTCAGAAAGACAGTCACCTTTTGGAAGTTTGCCGCTATGTCGTGCTGAATCCGCTCAGGGCCAAGGCCGCCGCCCGGGTCGAATCGTGGAAGTGGAGTAGCTATAAGGCAACTATGGGGCTTGGCGAAAGTCCTCCATGGCTTGCCATCGACTGGGTCTTAGACCAGTTTGGCAAGAAACGATACGCCGCCACAAAACATTACCAGCGGTTTGTGCGAGAAGGCATACGGGGGCCCTCTATATGGGAAGATGTGCACGCGCAAGTCTTGTTAGGGGACGAGGCCTTTGTCGAGAAGCTCAAAGGGTATGCGTCTGGCTCGAAAGAAATGCCTGAGATCCGGCGTGATCAAAGACATCTTGGCCGCCCGGCACTAAAGACGTTGTTTGCGGGCAAGCTCACCAAAAGCAAGCGGGACGCCAAGATCGTTAAAGCCGTGCATCGGTACGGGTACAGTCAAAGACAGGTAGCCGACCATCTGAATCTGCACTATGCAACCGTCAGCCGTTTGGCCAACTCTCTTAATACAAGAGACAAGACCTGACCCCTGACGACGGTAGTATAAAGTTCTCAAGCAATGGAGGACGACATGGGCAGTTTGGAGGACAAAGAGATCGCCGCCACGAATAAGGTGGTAAAAAAGCTCAACGCACAAGCAAAGCGCATCCAGGCATGGTTGCCTACGGGCAACCCAACTATGGTGGGCCGTATCAATGCGGCGATTATTTGGGTGTTTGTAAGTCGGACGTTGCTAGAAAACCTAGCTATAGCCGCGAACGGAAAGGCCTTATCGGCCGTCACCGCTGGGGCGAATCTTCGTGAGGCGATCAAGACAGTCGAGCAGAACGAAGGGTCGTTGCATGCTGAGACTGAGGCCGCGGACAGAGCGCAACAAATGTTGTCGCAAAGCGTCGCGGACCAGTTGAAGGCCTATCAGGATGTGCTTCGATTTGACCAAGCCGTGGCACTCAAGGTCTGGGCCAGTCATCGTCAGGCTCTGGCGTTCGTGGCAGGCGCAAAAGACATGGCAGGGTTGAGAGATGCAATAGGTGAGATCATAAGGATAGGAATCGGAGCAGCCTTGGGCGTAGAGTTTGTGAAGACCATTTTCGGCGTCTTAGGCAAATTCAAAAAGAGAAAGCTCGATGCAAAGGCAGGGTCAGATCTTCTCGACTTCGTGGAAAAATTGAGTGAGATACATATCCGTTGGTCGCTTCAAGCTCAATGTCAAATTTACCGGTTGAAATCCGAGCATTCCTCACTTACGGAGGATCAATTGATGAAACAGGCACGGACAGATGTGATGGAAATATTTAAAGAACACTGGAAACGAGCGCAGTGACTTTTGCCAATGGAAACTGGGAAGTCCTCCTGATGCCGCACGCTCATCCCACCTCCTGTAACCCCACAGCGACCGTGTCTGTTTTCGAATCAAAGATCAGACGCCGGCTGCTTGAAATATCCCCAAAATTAGAGGTTAGAAGCAACTCGTAATTGACATTGCCTCTCGTGATTGAGCAGCCACTGCTTGCGTTCCAATCCTCCGCCGTATCCGGTGAGTGATCCGTTCGCTCCGATCACGCGATGACAGGGCACGACGATGCCAATTGGATTGGCTCCATTGGCCAGTCCTACGGCGCGCACGGCGGCAGGGTTGCCTAGTCGCTTCGCGAGTTCGCCGTAACTGATCGTCTCGCCTGCGGGGATGACACGCAGAGCCTGCCAGACGCTTTTCTGGAATGCAGTTCCTTCCGTGGCGACGGGGAGGGAATCAATCGCGTGAATATCCCCATCAAAGTAAGCCGCCATTGCCGAAGCGACGCCGGACGGGCTTTGGGCTGGGGTCAGCGTAAAGGCATCTGCTCCGTAATGGCGCGCGAGCAACCGGCGCATGCGTTCGTCGTAATTTGTCCAATCCGTTGCTCGCAGGCGACCGTCTTCATCGCTGATCAGGACCAGCTCTCCAATCGGTGTCGCGAGCGTCTGTGTAAGAAAGCGAAGCTTATTGGGCATGACAAACCTCTATGGTTGGAGTATGCGTCTATCGGCAGTCCATAAATACTGTGCGGCATAGGCGCGCCATGGTCGCCACGCCTCCGCACGCTGAATCAGTTGTGGTGCGGTGAGCAACACGCCATCGAGGCGTGCCGCGCCCCGCAAGATGCCGATGTCTGTCGCCGGAAAGGCATCCGGCTCTCGCAGCGCGCGCAGGGCAATGTATTGCGCGGTCCACGCTCCGATGCCGCGGATCGCGCGCAGTTGCGCGATGTTGTCTTCAATCGAGCCAATCGAACCTGCCGAACCTGCCTCGAAGAGTCGTGGATTCGCGACCGCAGCCTGGGCAAGCGCTTTCACCGTAGCTCTTCGCGACTCGGGCATGCCGATAGCGCTGAGATCGGCCGTCGCTACACAGCGTGCAGACGGAAAGGTTCGAGTCAGGCGTGGATCAGTCCCATGGCCAACCGGATCTCCGCACAGGAGGACCAGCTTGCTCCCCAACTGGCGGGCGGCTTCGACGGTGATCTGTTGTCCCAGCACGGCGCGGACGGCGAGTTCAAATCCATCCCAGCATCCCGGCGTGCGGAGTCCGGGCCGTGCAGCAATCAATGGAGCGAGCGTCGTGTCCTTGGCCAAATGCGAGCTAATGGTGTCGACGTCAGCTCCGACATCGAACACGTGACGGACACGTGACACAATCGGTTGAAGCGCGCGCACGCACGGGAATTGAATGGTCGCCAGGAGTGCATTGCGGTCCGGCGCATGCGCGACCGCGACAATGCCATGTCCTTCCTCATACGAGACGGTGCGCCGATAGATGCCGTGCTCCACGCATTCCATGCCGTCGATGGCGCGGGCTTTCAGGTAGGCCAGCATCGCCTCCCAGTCGTAAGGAGGCCGATACGAAATGTGCAGCACGACTGGAGCAGAAGAATCGGGTGCTAACCGCAGTTTGCGGCGGCGCAACTCCCCAGGCGGTCTCTGATAGAGCGTGCGGAAGGCATCGTTGAATCGGCGCAGGCTGCCGAATCCCGCCGCCATGGCAACCTCCGCCATCGAAAGCTGTGTGTCATGAATCAATTGCTTGGCGAAGAGCACGCGCCGCGTTTGCGCGACTGCGATGGGCGAGGCGCCGAGGTGTTGTTCAAAAAGCCGGCGCAATTGGCGTTCTCCCATGCCGACACGAGTCGCAAGGGCCTCGACAGTTCCGTCCTCTCGATCAAGAAAGCCTTCGGCGATCAGCGCCAACGCTCGCGAGACGGTATTCGAGGTGCCGCGCCAACAGGCCAGTTCAGGAGAGATCTCGGGCCGGCAGCGAAGGCACGCACGAAAGCCGGCCTCCTGCGCGGCAGCGGAGGTCGGGAAGAATCGGCAGTTCTCCCGCTTGGGCGTACGCGCCGGACAGATCGGACGGCAGTAGATCCCGGTGGACGTGACCCCGACGAACAGGCGACCATCAAAACGCGGATCGCGCGCCTGCAGCGCTCGGTAACTGATATCAGGGGTAAGCTCTTTCATGCCTCTACTATGCCCTATCCAAAGGCGAAGTTCTCGCCATTTTCGGACGCGACCATGACAGTAAAACAGATGCTGCATTCGATCCTAACATGCACATCGGATATAAGCCGTTGACGATGGCCTACTGTAGGCGACTGCAATGTTAGAGGGAAAAGTCATGGATATGACCGGCCTAATCGTCAATCTAATCAGCGACGCAGTCGGCGGTTCGCGGCAGGCGCAGCCATGCCGGATAAGAGTCTCGGCACGTTGGGAAATTCCTTGGCGGGCGTGGCGCGCGGTGGAATTGTGGGAGTGATCCTGCAAGCCATCGCGCCAGCTTTGCAAGGGGGTGAGGGTGCCGGCTCGATCATCGGGAGCATCGTCGGTGGGGGGGGCCGGGGGCAGTCTGCTCATGGCCATTGTTTCGCTGATCAAGAACCGCTTCGCCGTAAGGATGTAGTCATCGACCGGGCTTGTATATGTCCATCTGTTGAGGTAATACCAACCCTGCTGGATGCTTCGAAGACGGCAACAGAGATGCTCCGAGGCTGAGAAGCGAGTCCAAAACAGTCAACACACCGGAAGAGAAAGGAGACGGTACTATGCGGAAACTTACACTTGCTGTCGGCGTAGCCATGCTCTCAACGATCGGCTTGTTCGCCACCTCCCACGCAGGGGACACCTCAGCGACGATGGAGAAAATGAAAGGGGAGACAAAGGCGACCGTCGAAGAGGGAAAGGGCCAGACAAAAGGTGCGGTCGAGGATGTCAAAGGCAACAAGATGAGTGCGGATGCGGAACGGGCAAAAGGCAAGGCGAAGGCAGACACGGAACGCGCCAAGGGAAAAGCAAATGAGATGACGGAGAAGGCTAAAAAATAGAACCATATGCCCCGGACCTCGTGATGTTTTGGTAAGAGCATCCAAACGCGGCATGTCTGATCGGACGAAAAGGTGGCCCTGGCAGGCTCTACAGCTTCATGTCAACTGCACCGCCGGTGGCAAAGTGGAATGATGCAAGAAACAAGACCTGAGCCCGTCTAGACTCTTTGCGTCTCCTCCAGGCTTTTTCAGCCATAGGAACCACCTAGGAGGGATCGCCGTCTTGAGTCTCGTTCCGGGATCGTCCATATACTGGCGGCTCGCAGTAGCATCCCCCCGTGACGAGAGGAGTCCGACATGCCGACGCTTGACCGTATGGTTCGCCTGCTCTCCATTTTATTGATCGCCGTGGTGACGTTAGCCGCACAGGGAAAAGCGGCCGCCGCCGAATCGCAGATGAAGGTCCAGGGCAAGATTGTCGCGATTGGCGCAGACCATATCGTCATCGACACCCGCACGGCCACCTACAGGTTGACCAAGAAAGTCGCTCCGTTGAAAGCGAAAATAGGGGACACGGTGACACTGTGGGTTACGGCCGATCACGTGGTCATCGACCACCATCCGCAGGCGACCGAGCAGCGGCATCGCTTCATTACGGGGACGTTGCTGAACGCAGAATCGAAGAAGCAGATCAAACTCTGGACACCGGAAGGCAATCGAGTCTATTCGCTGGAAGCGCACGAAGCCAAAACCTTTCATCTTAGCGTGGGGACGATGGTGGCGGTGGAGATTAACGAATCCGATGAGGTGATCGACGTGCGTCCTGTCGAGACGGAAGCGGGGGCGTGCGACACGCGGCATCACTGCAAAGTGATGCTCCATGGCACCGTGATGAAGATCGAAGACAGCATGATCTTCATCAAGACGCCCGTCGTCGAATATGAGCTCCCGACCAGTCTGGCCGGGCCGAACACGGCGCCCGGGGATGAGATGACCCTCTGGGTGAACGAAAACAATGTGGTGCTGGATCACTATCGCCCGGGAGACATCGCTCATCGGCGCTTCGTGACCGGGCCGGTCCGCTATGCCGATAAAACCCGCGCTCACATCAAGCTGTGGACGCCCGAGGGGGACCGGACCTTTTCGCTCATGCAGATCAAGATGGCGACGCCCCTGCGGGAGGGGCATCAAGTGACGTTGGAAGTCGACGAAGCCGACCAGGTGATCGATCTGCGTGAATCCTGATCGAAGGGTGGCTTGTGCCCTGGCTCTGAGCCATCTTCCACCAAGCCCGTTGAGGACAGCTAGATTCTCACCACCTTCGATTGGGGCCGCGTCCGGCCAAAATGAGAAGTATGGGCTGGCGGCATAGCGCCGATCGAGTCCAGGCACTCGATAACGCGTTCGTACCGTCTCCACGATCGCCTTCTAAAAACCCCAATTCCAACCGAACAGATCAGTGTTCATTGATTGCCCCGGCCTCCGGCGACCCAGAATTCTCTATGCCAATGTGACCTTTGGCCGCCCGGCAAATTTATTGGTCTGGATTTCCAAGCGAAAGCTAAAGATGATGGGCAAGATATGCCTTCCCTGCCGGCCGTGGGACATCGAGAGAGAAGAAGATAGGCATCCGCATCTAAGATACAATAAACAAGACCTGACCCCATTTTTCATTTTTTGGAGATGAAGTTATAGCCATTTCGACGTGAGGCGCTGTCGATGCATGGTCTCTCTCGTCGATACAAATAAACAATGACGATTCACGATCCTAACGAGGTTAATCGATAATCTGAAGGAATGTCTGCCGAATCGGATAGTGTATAGTGTCGTCACCACGCACCGCGAACGATCCAGACAAGGTCGAGGGACATGAATCCTTTGTGGAAAAATGTGCTGAAATGGGCCATGCCGGTCATCATCGAAGCGGGGTCCAGTTTCTATAAGAAACAATCTAATCCTGGGCAGGAGCGCCACGTGCCGGCGTCGGCCGACTCTCAAGCCGAGCAGGTCGAAGCGCTAAAACGTGCGATCATCCGCGTCGCCGAAGAAATGGATTTGTCCAATCGCAAGCAAACCGAACTCTCCCGAGCCATTACCCGTATTCGTTGGATAACAATCGCCATAGGCCTACTGGCAATTTTGGCCTTGGTCATTGCCGTGTTGAAATAGCGGATGATTCATGCCGCTGCCTTTTCGGTTCAATGCTTCAGGCTTTTAGACTATCGAGTCCTGAAATGGGCGCCTGACATATTGCCCCGCCAAGCCGATAGCAAACTGTCAGCGGAGGTCGGTAGTCTGGACCATGCTCGGCGGTCCCATTTCTAGTGCATAAGCGATGAAGAGATGCCACGGAACTCGCTCGAAATCTTCCGAGTAGGAGCCTTCTCCCAAGACTTCTTGTAGAGTGCCTTAGCAAAGAGTAGCCGTCCTCTGTTCGTCCTTCCTCTTTCATGCCGAGGTCGATGTGGCTGCTGAGATGATGTCGGTGCGGTGCTGCATCGCGGGCGGTGGGCCGGCCGGCATGATGCTGGGATTGCTGTTGGCTCGCGCCGGCGTCGACGTGCTGGTGTTGGAGAAACATGCCGACTTCCTTCGCGACTTCCGCGGAGACACGCTCCACCCCTCCACGTTGGAGGTGATGCATGAACTCGGGCTGCTGGAGGGATTGCTGGGATTGCCGCACCAAAAAGTTACGCGGCTCAGAGGGCAGTTCGGTGATCTAGCGCTGACGGTGGCAGACTTCTCACACTTGCCGACACAATGCCGCTTCATCGCCTTCATGCCGCAGTGGGATTTTCTCAACTTTCTGGCAAAAGAAGGTGCGCGGTATTCCACCTTTCAGTTACGGATGCGGACTGAAGTCACCGACCTCATCGAGGAGGCAGGCGTCATCGTCGGAGTGCGAGCGCAGACGGCGAATGGATCGTTGGAGGTACGCGGAAGACTCGTGGCTGGGGCGGACGGGCGGCATTCGGTCGTCCGGGCACGGGCCGGGTTGCCGGTGGAGGAGTTCGGCGCGCCGATGGACGTGCTGTGGTTTCGGCTCTCGCGGCGGTCCAGCGATCCGGAAGATCCCATAGGGCGCTTCGATACCGGCCGGATCTTCATCATGCTGAATCGAGGGCAGTACTGGCAGTGTGGGTTCGTGATTCACAAAGGATCGCTGGATCAGCTCCAAGCACGAGGGCTGCCGGCCTTTCGGGACAACGTGGCGCAGTTGGCGCCGTTTCTGGCCGATCGTGTCGGCGAACTTCAAGATTGGGAGGCGATCAAGCTACTCACCGTTCAGGTCGATCGGTTGCGTCAGTGGTATCGCCGGGGCCTGCTCTGTATCGGTGATGCGGCGCATGCCATGTCCCCGGTCGGTGGCGTCGGCATCAATCTGGCTATTCAAGATGCGGTGGCAGCAGCCAATCTGTTGACCGGTCCGCTGCGCGCGGATCGGCTGACGACGGAAGATTTGCGCCGGGTGCAGGAACGGCGCGACTGGCCGACTCGTGTGACGCAACGGGTGCAGCTCTTCATGCAGGATCGCGTCATCAGGCGTGTACTTGGCTCCGCAGACCGGTTGACGCCGCCACTTCCGATCCGGCTCCTCGCGCGATTTCCGTTCCTGGCACGGTTCCCTGCTCGACTGATCGGACTCGGAGTCCGCCCCGAGCATGTGAACACGCGGAGTAGCTAGTCCGACCCTGACGCTGAACAAACGGCGCCGCCGCAAGTCCTGACACTTTGTTGGCTCCTTATCGCCATTTCAGTCGGCGGCACGGAATCCAACCTCCCAAATGCCGTAATAAATCGCATGGGTAAAGATAGATTCGGTACGCCACTTAGTCAAAGACCTGTATCTGCTCCAGTGGACAGGGAGTCTGGGCATTCACGATCTGGCGGGTACGGTCCCCTATGCCATCAGAATCGGCTTGATCACGACCGATTCCTAGTTTTCCCAGAACATCGAATTGTCCGGTCAGTTTTAAGCCCTTCTCAGGTCATTTTCTGTCCTTTCTAAGGGCTCCCCTGATAACCCCAGGCCCCATCCCGAGTCATAACAGCGAGCGACTCGTGCGACTTGCTGATAGGGCACGGTCGGCATGAGGTCGTCACCAGGGCGCCTGCTCTTTATAAACGCTCATTCCTCCTAGGGCTGGTCTCGGCCAGGGAGACTTCAGAGTTGCGTATATTCCTGCGCTATCGGGCATAGGAATGCTCCTGCGCCTCTTGAAGGACACCAACGGCCTTGAACCCGATTATCATCTGGCTTCGTTCGATGATTGATCAACTGAGACAAGATCCCTATCTCCGCTTGATGGCTTTGGTGACCTCCGTAGTCGGCTTCAGTCTCCTCATCGCTGTCGGGGTTCTCCTGATCTTGCAGCGCACGCTGGTTCACGGCACCGGTGAAGCCTTGGCGATTGAGGCCACCCAGACGGCCAGTCGCCTTGACCGCGTCTTACATGAGCGGGCCGGTGACAGTCGGATGATGGCACACGCCTTACTTGATCGCCTCGACGATCCCCAATACCTCTCCGCGTACCTGACCTGGATGGTGCAGGCGTATCCGGTGTACCAATGGCTGGTAGTGCTGGACGTAAAAGGAGCCATCATTGCGACGAACGCGTCTGCAGGGCTTCCGCAGGATCGATTACCCCCAGAATGGTTTTCGCACGTTGCAGAGTCGTCGGGCCTCGTCGTTCTCGAGGCGAAGGCCTATAAGGAGACCAATGGCCATGTTGCGGTAGGTTTCTCCATCCCCATTCGAAATGATGACGGCCTGGTGCAAGGCTTTGTGGTCTCTTTTGTGAGTCTCGCTGGTCTCAAAGAGAGTTATCTTGGCATGAGCCGAGACGTCCACGTAATCGGCAGCGCGATTCCCATAGACTATAGTGTCGTCAATAGCGATGGCGTCCCACTGATTGATTCGACATTGTATGAGGATAGCCGCGTGAATCTGACGGCGCTCCCTTCCGTGCAGGTGCTTCGTGAGACAAACAGCCCCGGATTCGTAGAAGAACGCTCGATGCGCCGTGGTCTGAGTCTGATCACCGGCTACGCCCCCACAACTGGATATGCCGATGTGCCAAACATGCGGTGGGCGGTCCTTGCACGGGTCCAGCGGTCGCACATCCTCGCCCCAATCAGCTACCTCACGAAAGTTGTAGGTTTTGGTGGGCTGACTGCCATGGGACTACTCATGGGCCTCGTGTTGCTGATGATGGTCCGACTTCGACAGGAGATGACCAAAGTCCGGCAAAGCCACGCCGAGCTCGAGCGGCGAGTCACGGAAGCAAGGGAGCACGTCAGAACGCAGCAACAGCAGCTCATTCAGTCGTCAAAGCTGGCGAGCCTGGGGCAACTGTCGGCCGGCGTGGCTCATGAGCTCAATAATCCACTCAACAACATCAACTTATTGGTGCTGAACGCCTTAGACCAAGTTGATGTCGAACTCAAGGGACGGCAGCTGCAGCATCCGCTTCATGAAAAATTAGAGGCGGCTGCCGAGCAAGTCCAGCGCGCGACTGGGGTGATCAATAATCTTAGAACGTTTGCCCGAGCCTCCGGGACGAGCATGCATGCGATTGTCCTCGCGGACGCGATTGATTCCGCTACCGCATTGCTACGTGAAACTCTCCGTCTGCAACAGGTTGAGCTCTCAATCCACATGGCGGACCGTAAGGCGGAAGTGTGGGGGGATCGGTTACAGATCGAACAGGTCCTTGTGAATTTGCTCACCAATGCATGTGATGCCTTGAACGATGCGGCGGTCAAACGCATCATGATCACCGCCGAGGCAGATGAGGACTGGGAATTAGTCACTGTCACGGATACAGGGCATGGGATTGCACCCCAGACGCTCCCGCACATTTTTGATCCCTTCTTTACCACCAAAGAAGTTGGACGTGGAACGGGCCTCGGCTTGTCCATTGTTTACGGGATTATTCAGGATCATGGCGGACAGATCACCGCGCAGAGTACACCTGGTAAAGGGACACAGATCCAACTGCGGTTCCCAAGGAAGCGTGACGGACTCCCAGACCTTGAAGTTCAAACGGGTGCTCCATATTAACTAGAAAAATTTATGAAGAGGTAAACACGGCAATAACAGCCGCGAATGCGACCACCGACAAGATGCCATCTACCCACATTGATTCTTCTCTAGGCAGCGCTCACTTTTGTGAGCAGGCTGGACTGATTCACAGCTTAGAGTCCGTGTGTTTGAGACTCATTCCATGAAGCCCATACCAGAGAAGATCACAGGACGTCACAAGAGACGGACGCTTCTTGCTCATCCTGCTGAGTCAGTCATCTCTTTGATCGCGACCTTCTCATGGCGTGCAAACGGAGAGTTCATCCTGTCTTTAGGTTGCATTCTCTACTAAGCGGACTTGCGACGTTCGCATAATCAGTCGCTCTCATCCGACAGGTCCGTACATGCCTTACAGAAGTGGAAATACAAGGATTGAGGAAGACATGACCATCGGCGAATGAGTTCGCCACTCCGCCCGAGTCATGAGGCGCAGCAGGGCATTCATACCTTCATGAAGATCTGTTCGGTGCGAACTGTGCCCCGTCCTCCAATGCTCGGTCGTTGGACGACTGTGGCCTCGTACAAGCCGAAATCAGACTCGGGGAGGCCAACCACCTCTTCAAACTTTTCTAAGTCTTGTACCTTATCGTAGAGCTTCTCCTGCGCTTGATTCGAGAAGCGCTCAGGCAAGCGACCGCCCGCCAGGAGGAACTCCAGACAGCCTATTTAGCCCGAGATCGCTCTCACGTTGACGCAATCCGGAATCGCGAGACACGTGAACTCCTCATAAGCTCCCAACGGCAGATTGAGCACTCGTTCGCGCAGAGTAGGGTAACGAGGGAGCGCCTGAAGCGGAGTATTCTTCTGTATGAAAACCTGCTCGCGCGGCAGGCGGCTTTCGCGATAGAACTGCGAGAAGCAGCATACCGAACAGCGCTCAGCCGATTCTGCTCACGGTAACCGTCCAAACTGTTTTAACTGGTCGGGCCGAGATCATGGCGCGCCATCCTGCGCATGCGCTTGTGGTGATGGGTCCCCCGGGGGGATGACCCTTGCGCGACCTCCCACCCACGCTCAGCAGTTCCGTCAGACCACCGACGTAGTAGAGATGGACCAAAAGATCACCGCTGATGGCGGGGAATAGGTGGGCGGGTTAGACATGACTGATGGACGGTAGGCGGTGACAGTAACTTATTGGGGGCTTGCCGTATAATTCAGAACATCGCTTGCGCCATCCCCGACCCTTCTCATGGCCCTAAGGTTGTCTCATCTGCCTCTTCACCTGGATCTTGTTTAATTCTATTTGAACCCGCTCATAACACTCGCAGGCCATCGCTTCAAGGCCCGCACGATTGAGGATCTGAACCACATCATTTGCGTAATCGATAAGACCTTCTTGTGTGAGTTGGGCCAATAGCGCGCTGGCGCCTGGTGGCGTAATGCTCAGCATTTCCGCGACCTGTGCCCCGGTCATGGGCAACGTCTGGGTGCGTGCGCGATCCTGTTTCGTCAGCATCGTCCGAGCAAAGCGTTGGGGCAGTGTGTGAGCCTTACTGCACGCGACAGACTGAGCGGTTTCCATTAAAGCCGTATGGGTATAATGATGGACCACATGACGCAACCCAGGGAATGCCTTGACCCGTGCCCAAAACACCTCAGCCGCGATCTTCTGGACATGACCGGACACGTCACAGATGGCACGCGCAAAGGCTTCATCATCGTCAAAGAACAACCGGACGCCCCCGAGCAGGCCTTCGTGGCCCACAGCCCCCACCTCGACGGCTTGGCCATCCCTCATGACGACCCGCATCGAGATCACCGCCGTCGTCGGAAAGTACACGTCCCGAAAAATCTCCCCTGGATTGAACAGCACTTGGCCAACGGGAAGGTCGAGATCGACTAAATCCGGCCTGATCAGTTCGAATTCTTCAGGAGGAAGCGCGGCCAACAATTGATTCGATGCTTTGAGGCTAGAAATCATTAGGGTCCCGAAGGTGCAGACCGTTATGTACAGCGAGCAAAAGCTGAGAATGCATATACGCTTCGCATCGGTCACATATGTAGGGCGAAATTGAAATGGAAGGATTTAAAATTTCCCAAAACGGTGCACCTAAGTTACTTACGTTTATCTCTCGACGCATTCCGACGCATTCCCACTTTTCTCTGCTGCGTCCTTCACGACATAACACGGATAAGGTGCGGAGTTGTTCATCAGAGAGAAAAAAGCATTAACATGTAATCAACGATCTCTTGTACGTTGATGTGTCCTTGGGCAGCCCTGCACATTGCAGGAGCACCCTTATTAGCAAGAGCGTGGCTGAAGGGCGAAACTCAGTTCGGGAATCACTACCGCCGTTGATGCCCTACGATTTGAGTGGTGGGCATATTAATGTCATTGATGTACATGGACGACGAGGAGACGCGGCAGCCAGAGAGCTCCTCGCACCTCGACGTCCGTGAATACGGTCGCCACTTCTCCGGTGTCAGCTATTCGCCGCTCCAAACCTGTTCCCATTCGTGACCGGTGACCGTCATTAGGTCGGAAGTCTGATTGTCTCCGCAGCCGATCCGATCAAATCGCTTGCGCGCTTCTCATAACAAGACCAGAGATGGAGTCATGTCTTGTCTCTTGCTATCAGCCATCGAGTTTAGGGTTGTCTCTCATCAGCCAATCTCCAGCGAGGCAATTTTCTCCCCTTCGAGCCCGAAGATATGCTCAAGGGTCACCGGGCTGTTCGGAAAATTGCCGGACACCTTGCCGATAACTACCGTCTTGCCATCCCGCTCGACGGCATCGATCGGCTGAACTGTGTGGTGGTATTTCTTCTTGGCCTCGACATGCCATTGCTTGATGGCGGTCAGCCCTTCGATGGCTCGCCCTTCATCTTTTACAACAGCATGATCGACGAAGCACTGAGCCAAGGCTTCTGTGTCATCGCTGTTCTCGGCGGCGAAATAGGCCGCCACCGGGTTGGGTAGTACGAGAGACATCCTGGTTTCTCCTTGGCGTCTTTGATTTCATGCCGTAGCTTTTGTCGTTTCTAATCTCCGGCATTCGTTGCTTCTCTCAACCCGTTTTTTCCGAAAGCTGGATAACGGCGTCCGTCTCCAACGCGAACCGGCCTCGTCCTCGAGGAACGAGGCGGACGTCCGGGCATTTCTGTTCCATCCGTTTGCGCAGCAGGATCAGCCGGCTTTCCAGGTTGTCCTTGAATTCCGGAAGGCCGAGCCAGGAATCCATTCGTAGTTCACGGTTGGTGAATTCCAAGCGGCCCTGATCCTGCTGTTGTCTGAGCAGACGCCACAGAATGCGCCCAGGCACGTTGCGGATCAGATATTCACCGTCGACAAAGATGCAGTCGTCGGCGTGAAAGAAGCAGAAGCTTCTGATGCGCGGCGAGGGGCCGGTCCGGCGCGCAGGCTGTGATGATGCCGGAGTCGCCGGGGAGGACTCTTCAGTATCATGGCCGATCTGTTCGATGCTTGAAGCCAGTTGGGCGGCGACGATGGTCAGGATCGTGTCTTCCTGAGGCATGAAGGCAAGAGGGTCCGTGCTTTCGACGGCGAGGACGCCGAGCAGACGGCCACGGGTCGCCAGCGGCACGGCGATCTGGCTGGCTGCTCCGGCTAGACCAGGGAGCGGAATTTCACGGCACACAGCTTCCGTTCCCGCGACTGCTTCTGCCCGCTCTCGCACGGCGCGGGCATAGCGGAGGCTGTGGTCTATTGCCGACAAGCGGAGCGCGCGTCTCGCGCGCGCGACCATCCCGATCAAGCCACCTCCAAACCCTACTTCAGATCCTACCCCGTTCTCCGGATACCCATGACTGGCAATCGTAAATAACTTTTCGTTTCGTTCATCCGCAAGCAGGATGATGGCGTGCCGAAAGCCTAGCCACTCATCTAGGAGTTGAAGCGCGGTTTCAAGCAGGTCTCCGAGAAGTTCGATCTTGTTTAAGCGTTCGACGAGCAGCCGCACCAATTCCAGCTCTTTGACGACGAACAGACGTGAGGGGACTTCCGAGGGCGAGGGCGTGGGCAATTGGGTGAAGCCTTCCACACGTTCAATGTGCAGAACTTTATACACATCAGCTGCTCGTAGCCGGAACACGTCGGTCATGCCCGTGTGGGAGGCGATGGCCTGCAGCTGTAGGGACATCGAGTGGAAGAGCGGGCCTGAGGCTTCAGAATGTTCAAATCGAAGCTGCAGCCGGTAGGCCTGTAAGGTTCGCGGGTCGAGCATCATGGCGCAGGCCAACGGGTTCTCCCGAACGTTCCGGTGGGTCTTGTTGAAGAACTGATGCGAGATCGCGATGTGGGTGGAATCCACATAGTAGATCTGGCTGATGAACGTGATGTTCGGCGTGCCATCGGATGCGCATGTGCTCAAGGCGGCGGGAATCATCCCTTGCAGGCAGGGCCACAGGTCTTCGAGCTGCAGAGTGCCGGCTGCCACGGTTAGACCTTCTCACCTGTTCCAGGTCCGGGTGTCTGGTGAAAGACGTCGGTGACGTCGATGTCCACCGCCAGGGCCGGTCCTGTAATCCAGGCCTGGACAAGCGAAGGCGGGACGCCGATGGCGACGAGTTCTTCCAGAAATTCCCGGTGCCAGATTTTGCTGTGTTTCTGGTCCCGCTGGTCGGCAGGGCGCATGGCGTGCAGGCGTCCCTTGAGTTGGCAGGCCACATGATCCGTCGGTCTGGTGCAACTGATCGCCACCTGACCGTTCTCCCGTAGGTTCTCTAAGGTCTTTTGTGAAATTGTTTCCGTCAGGAAGATGGTGACGGTGCGGCGATTCTTACCGACGCGAATGCCCCAGGCTCGCGTGCACTCGGGCATGAGGCGGGCGTCCCGTGTGCCTACCACGACCGAAACTCCGGTCTGAAGAAGCTCAATCATGGGTGGAGGAATCATGACTCTGTACCCGAGTTTAGGAAAATTTTAGGAGAACGATAGCATACTCTTAGGAACATCCGCTCAGCTCATCGTGATACGGTCGGCCAAGTCGTGAGGGTGATGGCCGCACTTCATGATGTCTCCGTTGATTCACTCATATCGGCCTTAACCGCAGGAGGTTGCCATGTCACGTCTGCCGTTTCAATCTGTCGTTGCGTTGCTTGTATTGATGTTGGCTTCTGCCGCGTGGGCCGACGGCTCTCCAGTCGTCTTTACCGCCCATGATTATGGATTTAACGGACCCGAGAGGATTCCCGCCGGCGTCACCACGATGCAGATCGTCAATCGTGGGCAAGATCTTCATCAGATACAAATCCTGAAGCTCCTACACGGCAAAACGGCCGCAGATTTCCGCGCCGCGATGACCGCCGAGCCGGGACGGTTGCCGAATTGGGTGAAATTCGTCGGTGGTCCCAACGCGATCATGCCGGGAGCGGAAGCCAAGGCCACGATGCCGCTCTCGGAGGGAGACTATCTACTGATCTGTCTGATTCCCAACCCGCAGGGAACCCCACACGTGGCCCTCGGCATGCAAAGACCTCTGTCGGTAAGGGGGCCAAAACCGGTCACGGTGTCCCTCCCTAAGGCCGATGTGACGATCACGCAGGAAGACTTTCGGTTCGGGCTGTCGCGACCGATCACCGCGGGGACCCACACCATCCGCGTAACGAACCATGGAACCCAGCCGCATGAGGTCGTATTGGTAAAGCTTGCACCGGGCGCCTCGGCAAGAGATTTCGCGGCTGCGGTGGAACCACGGACCTCCACCCCTCCGCCCGGAGCACCCATCGGTGGGGTCGTCGGCATTGAGCGCGGGGCGGACGCATTTCTCACGGCCCACTTCGAGCCCGGGCACTACGGGCTCATCTGTTTTTTCCCGGATCGCGAGACCGGAGCGCCTCATTTTACGAAAGGCATGGCACTGGACTTCACTGTCCGGTAGGCTTTGCGATTGTTAGGATTAAATTAAATTGGGTCAGGATAACGACACGTCGCCGACGATGGGGGACCATAGTGATGGTCCCCCATCGTTATTCAAAGGATCGCCTGAGTGCCATCCGACTCCTTCATCCCTCTTCCTATCCGACACGTCGCGTCTGGTCTCTCCGATGGGAAGAAGCGGTTATGCTCAAGTACGTTTTCAAGAATCATCTATGCTATCGCGCGTCTCTCATTGGTTGCACTGTCGTCTGCTCTGGCTGTCCGCTGCCGCATGACGCCGCTTCTTTAAGAGAGTTCTGCTAGTGCCCCCCATCATTGTCCAACGGACCATCGGAGTGCCCCCTGACATCCATGATTTCATGCGGGGCCTTTGTCGTTTCTAATCCTCCGACATCGGTCTCAGGCGCGTCTTCGACAGGGTGTGGGTCATCCAGGCGTCCCTTCCCTCCGCACTTCTCGCAGATCTCCACGCGGGATGCCGACAACGGCGGTCGGCCCGATCCACCGCACTTGTCACAAATCATGATGAGTTCCTTCCTTCTAGACGGTGCGAACGTTACGGCGTCTTGCCTGACGTGACCGCCGCCATTTGTTCTTCAAACATGCGGCGCCAATCCTGCGACAGACCCTGAATGCGAAGCACCTTTTCGAGCAGGGCCACATCATCCTGCTCGAAGAACGCCAGGTGCACCGCCTGCTGCACCGTCATCCGCTCCGGATCGTTGGTAATGCGTTCAATCGGGTCCCCCGCGCCAACCTCGCCTTCCTCAAGGACGCGCACGTAGTATCCGGTGCGCTGGCTAGCCAGGAACTTTTTGGGGAACTGGGAAGAGCCCATCTTGATTCCCAGCTTAAAGCACGGCACACGCGGCTGGGTGACTTCTAAGAGCACGCGGCCGATGCGAAACGTATCGCCGATGTGAACCGTCTCTTCCACCATGCCTTCGACCGTGAGGTTTTCTCCAAACTGACCGAAGGGAAATTCGTCACGGCCAAGCTCCTGCGCCCATGCGGTGTAGTGCTCGGATGGATAGACATAGACCGCCTTATCCACTCCGCCATGAACGGAGAGATCGGCCTGTCTGTCGCCGTCGAGGTTCGTGCGCCGCACCATCACTCGCCCGCTCACCGGTGTTTTAAAGATGCCGGTCGTCACAGATCGGCCTCTGTGCGAAACGGTCTTCGGCTGCGACACGTTGACGGACACTAGCGTCATCTTCATGCTCTTTGACTCCGATGCGAGATAGAGAGTGAGTACGCCGGTTTTAAGTATTCTCTGCCAGAGTTTTGAAATTGGATTCTTACATCCTCTCAATGACTTTTCAATCAGACGAAGAGAACCTCTGACAGACTCAGTCTCCTCGCTCTGTACTCCGTGCCGCATTGACACGACTGCTTCCTGAAACGTAGGCTGCTGCCTTTCCTCCTTGGCGAAAGGATTCTGCAATGGCGACACGTCAGCTCACTCCTCAAGGCATCATGCAGGTCGGGGTCGGGTTTTTGGGCTCCAAGACGTTGCTGAGCGCGGTTGAACTGGGATTGTTTACGGAATTGGCGAAAGGGCCGCTCGATGCGAAGGCGTTGACCGGCCGGCTGAAGCTCCATCCCCGCAGCGCGGTGGATTTCCTCGACGCCCTCGTGGCGCTGGGGATGCTGAAACGAGCCGGGACTCGTTACGCGAACACGCCGGAAACCGCACTCTTTCTCGATCGGGCCAAACCGTCGTACATGGGTGGGATTCTGGAGATGGCCAACGCGAGACTCTATCGCTTCTGGGGTTCTCTGACCGAAGCCCTGCAAACCGGGAAGCCGCAGAACGAGGTCAAGACGGGCGAAGACTTCTTCGGCACGCTCTACTCGGACCCGCAGCGGCTCGAAGGATTTTTGAAGGCCATGACCGGCCTCAGCATAGGGGCCGCTCGCGCCATCGCCAAAAAATTTCCCTGGAAGAAGTACCACTCCTTTATGGACATCGGATGCGCGCAGGGCGGTGTGGCGGTCGAGATCGCGCTGTTGCAGAAGCATCTCACGGGCGGAGGCATGGATCTGCCTGTCGTACAGCCCGTGTTCGAGGCTTATGCAAAGTCGAAGGGTGTGGATAAGCGGTTGCGCTTTCATGCCGGTGATTTTTTCAAAGATCCGCTTCCGAAGACCGACGTCCTCATCATGGGGCACATTCTGCACGACTGGAACCTTGACGAGAAGATGATGCTCTTGCGCAAGGCGTATGACGCCCTGCCGTCAGGCGGCGCGTTGATCGTGCATGAAGCCATCATCGACGATGCGCGCAAAAAGAACGCTTTCGGCCTTCTCATGAGCCTGAACATGCTCATCGAGACGCACGGGGGCTTCGATTTCACCGGCGCGGATTGCAAGCGGTGGATGAAAGAAGTCGGATTTAAACGGACGAAGGTCGAGGCGTTAGCTGGTCCGGACTCGATGGTGATCGGCATCAAGTGAGGGATTTGAGGCCAAGGGGGAGATGAGATATCAAATAACAAAGAAGCCCTCTCGTCTTGCATGTCGGTGTTCGGTTACGAAGGCATGATCGCATGACCCAGCCATTACCTCTCCCCCGTCGTCGCGATCCGTTGCATGGGATGACACTTGAGACGATTGTCAATCAATTGGTCGCCAGGCATGGTTGGGCTGAGATGGGGCGTCGCATTCCGATCCGTTGTTTCCTCCATGACCCGAGCGTGAGGTCCAGCCTCACCTTTTTGCGGAAAACGCCTTGGGCACGGCAGAAAGTCGAACGGTGGTTTATCGCCGAGATCGGATGATGCGCGTGTTTTTCCTTGGCCCTCTCCTGAATTGCTTGAGAAGTAGAGACGGACTTCATGGCCTCTAATTCGACAATCTTCAAGGCAGCCCTGCAAGTCGCGGATGTGGATCGCCACTACTACCAGGACCATGCGCTTACGCTGGCGCGCCATCCATCTGAAACCGACGAGCGCATGATGGTGCGGTTGCTCGCGTTTGCATTGCACGCGCACGACGCCTTGTCGTTTGGCCGAGGACTAAGCACCGAAGATGAGCCTGATCTCTGGCAAAAGGATTTGACGGGTGTCATCGAGCTCTGGATCGAGGTGGGCCAGCGCGATGAAAAAAGCATTCGCCAGGCGTGCGGTCGCGCCAAACAGGCCTGCCTGTATACTTATGGCGGTCGTGGCGCTGACCAGTGGTGGAAGGACAACAGGGCTACGCTCGAGCGGCTGCCCAATCTGACCGTGATGAACGTGCCGCTGGATGGGAGTCGTGCCCTGGTCACGCTTGCGCAACGCACCATGGAGTTGCAATGCACCATTCAAGACGGACAGGTTCTCATGGGGGATGGCAAGAACGCGGTGCATATTGAGGTGACGACCCTAAAATCTGCTTCGGCTCCATTCGAACATTGACGCGGGTGAGACATGAAAGAAAAGAAACGCATTCCCATCAGTGGCGAGCCGATCGTGTGGAAAAGTCCGTTCGCGATGTTGAAGAACGTCTCGCTTCCCTCTGCGCCTAAAGACCCGGCAGATGCGGTCAAAGCTGATGCTCCACCCCCGTCTCGAAGGAAGGACCGTGGGCGAGTGGACATCCTACGTCAGACCGCGCATCGCGGCGGCAAGACGGTGACGGTCGTCACGGGATTTATCGGCATCGGTCTGGCCGAAAAAGAAGCACTCGCCAAAGAAATGCAGAAGGCCTGCGGAACCGGAGGCACGGTAAAGGAAGGACGTATCGAGATTCAGGGTGACAAGCGTACGGAAGTCGCCCGCATTCTGACGAACGCCGGCTTTCGCCCCGTGTTTGCCGGCGGGTGAACCGGTGGGTTGAGGTCAGGATGATCACATCGAGCACCAAAGCATCTCCGTTGGCAGTTGGTCCCAAGCAGAACACTTAGACGGGAGGAGTAGCATGAGGATTTGCCATCGGTATCTGATCATGTACTCCCTCATCTGTCTTTTTCTTACGGCAGCCGAATCTCAGTCCGCGACGCGAGAATATTTCATTGCCGCAGAGGATGTCATGTGGGATTACGCTCCAGCCGGCAAAGACGTCACTCATGATGTGCCTCTGTCGCCGGACGCGGAAGGCCATACAAAGTGGAACAAGACGAGGTTTGTCGAATATGGGGGTGAGGACTTTAAGAAACGCAAAGCGGAGGTCAAAGGGCTGGGAATTTTGGGACCGATCATTCGGGCAGAGGTGGGGGACACGGTGATTGTCCACTTTCGTAATCACGGAAAGCGGCCCTACAGCATGCATCCGCATGGGTTGCGATATACGAAGAATGACGAAGGAGCGGACTATCAACCGTCAGGCGCGGGCGGCCGCGTGAAGCCGGGAGAGAGCTATACCTATACCTGGTTTGCCGACGCGCGGAGCGGACCCGGCCCGAGGGAAACCAGCTCCACGGTCTGGTGGTATCATTCCCACGTCGATGAACCGGAAGATATTAATGCAGGTCTGCTCGGCCCGATTGTGGTCACCGCCCAAGGAAAAGCCAAGGATGATGGATCGCCAATCGATATCCAGCGCGAACTGTTCACCATGTTTATGACATTTTCGGAAGAGGACAGCGGCACGTCCGACAAGAAAGATCCGGTGCTCATGAACAGCATCAACGGCTATGTCTATGGCAACCTTCCAGCCCTGGAGATGCAACATAAGGAGGCCGTCCGATGGTATGTCTTAGGAATGGGCAATGAGCGAGACATCCATACGGCACATTGGCATGGAGAGCGCGTCGAGTTGAACGGTCGGCACACTGATGTCGTGGAACTCTTGCCAGCCAGCATGGTGACCGTGAACATGATTGCCGACAATCCCGGGGTCTGGCTGTATCATTGTCATGTGGCCGAGCATATGAGATACGGCATGCATGCCTCGTTCACCATTCGCGAGCAGAACTGACGCGTGTATGTTTCGCCTATTACTGAAAGGCAACTATTATGAAGAACGTTGAGATGACCGTAGAAGGCACGATGCTGACGATCAAGGTGGATTTGTCAAAAGAGTTCGGACCGTCCGCATCTGGAAAGACCATCATCATTGCCTCGACGGAGGGGAACGTGACGATTCCCAACCGCGAGGAAAAAGTCGGGCTGAACGTATACCGGAAAAAATGAAGGCGTTTCTCGTGGAACCGCTCCGTGCGAGTCCGACCATCTAGAATCAGAAAAGACGGGCGTAGCCTATAAATCATTCTGATTGAGATAGCGCCCCAATCCCTGCTGCTCGGCATAGAAGTAGGCGTAGTGCAGGGACGCCAGGTTCGCGACACGTTCTTCGGCCTCTTCACGTGTCTCCGCCCGAATAATCTGAATCCCGTATCGTGCCGTCATCGCATCCAGCACATCCATCAACGCGTTCTTGTGATATTGGCCGAGCCGTCCTCCGGCGATGCCCTGCTGAAGGTTACCTTCGACGACAATGACGCGATGGGGGAAGGCGAGGAGGCCTTCGAGCTCTTGCAGCAATCGCAGGCGATCGGATGGATTCGCGACCGTCGCATGAAGTTCCTCGACGCGCTTCCGCTCTACGCACAAGAGGTCTGGTGCTTCAGCAATCGCATAGTCGCCGGCCGGGAGTGTCTGCCGAACGGTGCCGGCGATTCGAACGAAGCCTCGAAACTCGTAGGGTTGTTGCTCATGACTGTTGACGAGCAGCTGAATGGCGGGCACTCGGACATTTGGCCGGCCTTCCCGAGAGAGCGTAATAAGTGATTGCGGCCCTCGCAATTCCTGACGGGGTCGTGGAGGAGGCTGAGGACGGGCCGGCGCCGGTGGAGGGGATGGCCGTGCGGTGTGCGTGGGAGAGGAAGCGGGCTGCGAAGTGGCGTCATACCGCGTGCGCGCGCCGGGATCGCTGAGCGTTTGATAGGCTTGATTGATCAATTGCGTGCGGACTTCCGCCTTCCGGTGCAGCGTCGGCGAGTGAGTAAATCGATCGGGATGCCACACCTGCATTTGTTCTTGCCACGCCTTTTTGATGTCCTCGCTCGTGGCGGTCGGCAAGACCTCGAGTACCGCATAAAAGTTGGCCGTTCGTCCTTCCCGCATGTGCTCTCCTGTGAAGGCACGGAAGTGTAGCGGAGTTTATAAGGCAGGTCTAGATTGACGTGAATGGCGTAAGACGATCGGAGCGCGAGAACAGTGAAAGGCCTTTAGTTTGCAACCGGCGGGCCTGCACTCAAGTGCGCGATGATCAATTTGGCGTCACTGACTGGATCAATCGTGAAGGGCGTGGCATGTTGCTGAGTCACCGCGGTGGACAATCGCTCAGCCGCTTCGCGAATGGAAAGGGGCAATGAGGCATCCTGCTGAATGAGGCGCAAGTGTGCCATGGCATCCCCACTCCACGGTCGATCAAAATGACGCTCCAACCAGGCGGCGTGTGCACGAGCCACTGCGCGCCGGGCACAGACCCTCGCCTTGCCTGCATTGTTGTTCTTAAAAGCAGTCTCAGCCGCTGCGAGTTCTTGGTCGATCTGCGAAGACGTCGGCATTAGGTGAGTTCCGTCTTATGGATGATACCCAGCACAGTCAGTACATGGTCGGTGCGATCGATTGAGTAAAAGATGCGCCACTCACCGACGGCATACTTGGCTACAGTGGGTAAGTCGGAAGCAATGGGTTCATGGCGGAGATTGCCGACGTTGGATGCCAACCATTTGCTCTTGTCGAACACACGCTGCGCCAATTCCTTATCCAACGGCGAGAGGTCACTCACGAACTCCGGTGTAAAGGCGAGACGGTACCAGGGCATAGGATATTACCAGCGCAGGCCCAGTCGATCGGCAATCTCATCGCCGGTTACGCGCGTCTCCGATGCCAGCGATTGTTTCAAGCGTGCGCGAAGCGCATCGCTCAACTGCAGACCGAGATCCGGATCGCCCAGCAATTCGCGGATTCGATCGTCCACTAATCCCTTCACCAGTTCCTTTAATTCGTCGAGCGACAGCTCGGAGACCTTCATGCGAACCTCACGATGACGATAAATGAAGAAGTGGTCATTTCCGGATCGGCTGAAGCTTACGAGCCGGGTGACGCGTTTGCAAGATGCGGTAAGCCGAGCGCATTTGCCTACCGCATTTTATCTCTCCAATCGCGATTCTCTTACGATATAGTATGGCCTTTTAGATTCTAGACAAAGGAAGGCTGATCATGAACGGTCATGCAGACGATACCGCACAACGGCTGATGGGTTTGTTATTCAGGGCGCATCCCTGGCACGGCGTGTCGATCGGCGATCAGGCGCCGGAAGTGGTGACGGCATACATCGAAATCGTGCCGACCGATACGGTGAAGTATGAAGTGGACAAGGTGAGCGGCTTTCTGAAGGTCGATCGCCCCCAACGCTTTTCAAACTTCTGTCCCGTCTATTATGGATTGGTTCCACAGACCTACTGCGGCGAGCGCGTGGCGGCCTTGTTTGGCGCACGGGCCAATCGGCCGGGCATGGTGGGGGATGGCGATCCTCTCGATATCTGTGTTCTGACGGAGAAGACCATCCCGCATAGCGACATTCTTCTTACGGCGCTTCCAATCGGCGGGCTCAGCATGTCGGACGGCGGTGAGGCCGACGACAAGATCATCGCCGTGATGAGGGAGGATGCCGTGTACGGCGCATACACGGACATAGCCGATTGCCCGCTGAGCTTGCTCGATCGCCTCCAGCATTATTTCCTCACCTATAAGCACGCACCCGGAGCGACGCAACATAAAGTTGAAATCACGAGCGTGTACGGGCGCAAAGAAGCGCTCGAAGTCATTCGCGCCAGCCACGCCGACTACCGGGCCAAGTTTCCGGAATTAGATTCCCGTTCGCCAAAAACATTGGGGTAAAACAGGGTTTGCATCATGTGCAGCATATAGCATTTCTTCCGCGGCAATACAGTACGAGTCGGCATGATACAAGACACAAGACCTGACCCTGTCAATTAACGGATCGCACGGTAATCATCCCGTTGCATTTTTGTGTGAACGGCCGCGGTGAGAGAGCTGAGGAAAAGATAATGCCAATGACTTCCTATAACCAGGTTTCTGTTCCCTCCTTCATGTATGGCACGGCCTGGAAAAAAGAGGCCACGACACAACTGGTGCAACTTGCGGTGGAAACTGGATTCAGGGCCATCGACACGGCGAACCAGTTGATCCATTACCAGGAAGCTCTTGTGGGTGAGGCGTTGCAGGCGCTTGCGAAACAAGGCGTCGGACGCGACAGCCTGTTTCTTCAAACCAAATTCACACCGGCTAATGGTCAAGATCATCGCACCCCGTACAACGCCTCCGCCGATCTGACGACGCAAGTGCGGCAATCTTTTGAGAGCTCGCTGTCACATCTGCATACCGATTATGTCGATTCCTATGTCCTCCACGGTCCGTATTCGCGGTATGACTTGAGCGAGTCGGACTGGGAAGTGTGGCGCGCTCTCGAAGCGATCTATGACTCGGGCAAAACGAAGATGATCGGTATCAGCAATGTGAACGGCTCGACAATTGACCGAGTTATGCGCGCAAGCGAACCATAAACCCATGGTGGTGCAGAATCGCTGTTATGCGGCATTTGGGTGGGATAAAGAGGTACGGGACATTTGCCGATCTCACGGCATCATCTATCAGGGATTTTCTCTGTTGACCGCGAATCGAGAAGTCCTGGCCGAGCCAGAGATTCGGTCGATTGCCAAACGAGTCGGGGTTGGTGTTGCCCAAGTTATCTTTCGGTTTGCAATGCAGATCGGCATGCTGCCGTTGACCGGAACGACGAATCCAGAGCATATGAAAGAAGATCTCGAGGCCGGACAGATTACGCTGTCCGTCGAGGAGGTCCAGCGGATCGAGACGATCGGGATGTAAGGGCGGCATTGTCAATCTTTACTCGCCGGTCGAACGGGAGATATGGACGAGAAGGTAAGCAGCAATGCTCCGGAAAGCGGCGCCGCGCTTTTATTCGATCTTGATGGCACGCTCGTCGACAGTGTCTACCAGCATGTGTTGGCCTGGCGAGAGGCCCTGGAAGAAGCCGGGATAGAACTCGCCGTCTGGCGCATCCATCGGCAGATCGGCATGAGCGGCGGCCTATTCGTCAACGCGTTACTTCGAGAGACGGATCGCCGTCTCACCTCGGAGGAGGTTGCCCGTCTCCAACAACTTCATGCGGATGCCTATAAGCGGCAGGTGGGTAAAGTCCGCGCCCTGCCCGGAGCCCGCGACCTTTTGGCCTATCTATCCCGCATGAGAGTCCCCTACGCCATCGCCACAAGCGGTCGCCTCGAGTTTGCTCGATTGACCTTACAGGTGCTCGATCTTGACCCGCAGATCCCCATCATCACTCGGGATCAGGTGCGGCATGCCAAACCGGACCCTGACTTGTTCTTAGCGGCGGCCAAAAGTATAGGGGTGCCGATACAAAATGCCGTCGTAGTCGGGGACAGCGTCTGGGATCTTCTGGCGGCTCGTCGTGCGCGAGCCCTTGGTGTCGGGCTTCTGTCCGGAGGATATGGCCAGGAGGAGCTTGAACGCGCCGGCGCCTATCGAGTCTATGCAGACCCACGCGATTTGTTGCGGCATTTGGACGAGGTGGGATTCCGACCGGCCGACTGATCACTTATCACAACAGTAGGAATGGGGGACATGGAAGACTGGATCAGCTTTCTCGTAGAGCACGGCGCGGCGGTGCTCTTTTTTATTGTGCTTGCCGAACAAATCGGATTGCCGCTGCCCGCGGTCCCCTTTTTGTTGGCCGCCGGCGCGCTTGCCGGAGCGGGCCAAATGAATCTGGGCCTCGCCATTGCCGTCGCAGTCTTGGCGTCCCTCATCGGAGATTTTGTCTGGTACTACCTCGGAGTCTATCGGGGCCGCCAAGCGCTTGCCTTGCTGTGCCGCATCTCGCTTGAACCGGACTCCTGTGTTCGCCGCACCGAGAGTTTCTTTGTTCGGCATGGCATGTGGTCGCTGGTGTTTGCGAAATTCTTTCCCGGACTCAATACCGTCATGCCGGCGTTGGCCGGTCTGTTCCAGGTCACGCTCCTACGCTTTGCTGTTTTCAACGGTCTCGGCGCTCTTATTTGGACGACTGCCTTCGTGGCACCTGGGTATGTCTTCGGTACGCAACTCGCACAATTAGGTGCGTACGCCACACAGATCGCCACGTGGCTCGGCGTGGGTCTCTTTGCAGGTGGAAGCGCGTACATTGCTTATAAATTAATTCATCGCCATCGTTTCTTGCGTGCGTTACGGATGGCGCGCATTACGCCTGGGGAGCTGAAACAGCGCATGGATGCGGGGGAACTGGTCCTGATCGTAGATTTACGGAGGCGAATTGAAGTTGACGCAGATCCCTACGTGATTCCGACCGCCCTACGTCTTGCCGCCGATGAACTCGAGGAGCGGCATCACGAGATACCCCGAGAGCAAGAAGTGGTCTTGTATTGCAATTGCCCGAACGAGGTGACGGCCGCTGAGATGACGTTGCGGCTCCGTCGCAAGGGGATCAGCCGCGTCCGACCTTTGGCCGGAGGCCTGAATGCATGGCGGCAACTTAACTTTCCTTTAGAACCTTTGACGCCCACTGACATGGGGCAGACGTTAGAGCGTGACGTTCCCGTTTCGATCTAAACCTGATTGGAACGCCTCGATCTATCTACCGGCACGCCATGACCAGTCTCTGTCGCTTTTCCTTCTGGAGTGATCCCACGGTACAATCTTTCGATGAAAGTGTTACAGCAGTTTATTGGTTTAGACGATGAGAATCGTGGTTATTGGTGGTGGTCCAGCCGGTCTGATGGCCGCGGAAGCCGCCAGTGCCGGTGGCGCACAAGTCGATCTCTATGATGCGATGGCGTCAGTCGGTCGAAAGTTTCTGCTGGCTGGTAAGGGCGGGCTGAACCTCACGCATTCCGATCCCTCTGAACTGTTTCTCTCGCGCTACGGCACGCGCCGAGCACAGATCGAACCGCTGCTTGCCTCCTTTGGGCCGGATGCCTTGCGCGCGTGGGCGCGCGAACTAGGTATCGAGACGTTCGTCGGCACGTCAGGTCGTGTGTTTCCCTCCAATCTGAAAGCCGCCCCGCTGTTGCGCGCCTGGCTGCGCCGTCTGCGCGCCGCGGGCGTGACCTTTCACCTGCGTCATCGGTGGATTGGATGGAACGACCAAGGAGATCTCAGTTTTGACACGCAGCAAGGAGCTCTATCCGTTCATGCGGACGCAGTGATTCTCGCATTGGGCGGCGGTAGTTGGCCTCAACTCGGATCTAATGGCGCGTGGGTACAGCTGTTCACCCAACGTGACATTCCCATCAAGCCGCTGCTCCCCGCCAACTGTGGCTTTGACGTCGGCTGGAGCAAATATTTCAGTGAGAAGTTCGCCGGGCATCCGGTGAAGTCCGTGGCCGTGGTGATGCAGACGGAAGGCGTCGAATCACGCATACGAGGAGAATGTGTGATTACGGAAACAGGTCTTGAAGGCGGCGTCATCTATACGGTATCGGCATGCCTGCGCAATGAAATTTTTAGAACTGGAAGTGCGATCCTCCGCCTCGATCTCGCTCCCGACAGAGCCTTGCCGCAGTTAACTACAGATCTCGTGCGTCCCCGCGGTTCGCGTTCGGTGGCCAGTCACCTCCAGCGTCGGGCGCACATTGATGGTGTCAAGGCTGGACTTCTGCATGAATGTATTTCGAAACAGGACTTCACGGATCCGACTCGTCTTGCCACCGCCATCAAAGCCCTTCCTCTGCGCCTCGTCGCTCCACGCCCATTGGAGGAAGCCATCAGCACCGCGGGTGGAATTACGTTCGAAACGCTCGACGAGCGACTCATGATCAGGGTGCTTCCGGGCGTTTTCTGCGCGGGCGAAATGCTCGATTGGGAAGCGCCCACCGGCGGCTATCTGTTGACCGCCTGTTTCGCGAGCGGCCGGGCCGCCGGCGTCGGCGCGGTGGCCTGGCTGAAATCAGACTGGAGGGCAAAAAAGGTTGCGAGTGAAAATTCCCCTGTCCTCCAGAATGTCAAAAATACTGAGTGATCCCAATCTGAATCAGTGAGTTCGGGCTTGTGACGAACAATTGAGCACAGTCGACACGCAGTAACTATTCGGGAGGAATGTCGGCACAATACGAAACCCCGCCGCAAAGTTGACCGCCCCCCTATCCACTTTACTTTTTCTAGCATGAACGATACGCTCCAGCCCTAGTCTATCTACGCATCCGGCTGGTACGGACCGCCGCAGCTAGGACGGCTATGCGGTGGTGCCATTAAAACTTAAGGAGTCTGTTATGTCACGACGCCTCTTCTCGATGCTTGCTCTGATCAGCGTACTGGGCGCGCTTCCTGCGGGTGCGATGCAATTTACGAATCCTCAGGCAGAGTATTCGGCAGACAAGGTCACTCAAACGGAAAGCGTGACCTTTGAACAGCATGTCTATTACACACCGACGAAGGAACGCACTGAAATGCATGGGTCGGGAAAAAACGCGGACCAGATGCCAATACAGATACTGCGGAAAGACAACAAGGTCATGTGGCAGGTGATGCCTTCGCAAAAAATGTATATGGAATATAGTCTCGACCGGCCGGCGCCCAACACGATGAAGAAGGAACCGGCCGACATGACGAAATGGGATTTTGAGGAGACCGTGGTGGGAGAAGAGGTGATGGAGGGCGTGAACGTGACCAAGTATAAAACCATTGCCACCAGCACTGACGGAAAAAAGTTCGGTGGCTTCTCCTGGCGCACTAAGGAGGGCATTCCGCTCAAGGTCGATCTGCTTTACAAACAAGGCGAAGAGAAACATCGCATGACGACGGAGCTGCACAACCTAAAGATTGGGCCGCAAGATCCGCAACTCTTCGAGATTCCTGCTGACTACACGAAATTTGATATGGCCGGGATGATGGGGGGAAAAGGAATGGGCATGCCAAAAGAGCCAAGGGACAGAGGCCAGGCAAATCCTCCCAATCCCGAGAGTCCTGCGTCCGCGCCCGACGACAAGTCCGATGTGGACAAAGCAAAAGACATGATGAAAAAACTGTTTGGACGGTAGTCCCATCGTGCGACCGTACATGCGGGCGGGATGGATCTTCTTGATCGTGGCGTTGATGTCGGTCCCATGCTCAGCCCTGGCCCAAGATGAGGTGTCCCGAGGGACTCTCGACCGGCCATCGATCAAGGCGTCCGCCCTGTACCTCATCGACACACAGTCCGGACGCGTCCTGTTGCAGAAGGATGCCACCCGTCGGCTTCCACCCGCCAGCCTCACGAAAGTGATGACCGCATTAGTCGCGCTGGAATCGGCTTCTCCACATCAGATCGTGCGTGTTGATCGCGGCGCCATCGTCGGTCGAGCCCCCCGCCTCGGTTTACGTCCCGGCGAGCAGTTCCTCCTGCGCGATTTACTTGCCGCCATGCTCATCACAAGCGCCAATGATGCCTGTCAGGCCATTGCAATTCATGTAGGAGGCGATCCGCGCTCGTTTATCGACATGATGAATGCGCGGGCGAAAACGTTGGGATTGCAAGACACACATTTCACGAATGCATGCGGATTCGATGCGACCGGCCACTACTCGACGGCGGCAGATTTGGCCCGCTTGACAGAACAGGCATTACAATCACCCGCCTTTTCCATGATGGTCCGCACGGTGGAGCGTGACATCGCGACCGTGGACGGCACGCACCACGTGCAACTGTATAGTACGAACCGACTATTACTCGATCCTGACGTCACGGGAGTGAAAACCGGTTATACGAGCAAGGCCGGCCGCTGTTTGATTGCCAGTATGTCGAAGGATGGAACCCACTTGCTGTTGGTGGGATTGAATGTCCTCGATCGATGGGAGCAAGCTGCCCAGCTCCTACGGTACGCACAGGCATTGGTGCGAAGCGCGGGCGAATCAGGCACGCGTGACGGTGAGGCTCTAGTCCCGGTCCACGTGCCGTAGGTAGGCGTTGCGAAGATTCTCCTGGGCAAGTGGATAGTCGGGTTGCAGCGTGAGTGCGATGCGGAATTCTTCGATGGCCAAGTCCCACTTGCCCTGCTGCGCATATGCATGCCCCAGATTATTGCGCGGTCTGGCTTTGTCGGGCGATTTTTGGACGGCGTCCGACCACAGCAGGACGGCGTCATGATACAGCGCGTTGCGCGCCGTCGTGGCGAGGCACAGAAGCACGACGAGGGCCAGCGAACCGGTGATCATGCCGATCTGAACAACGCGCGTACGGCGTAGGGCCATGGTAAGCCTTTCCGCTATGCACGTGCCGATGACGACAGTCACGAGCAGCAGGCCGATCGAGGCGAGGTAGAGGTTTCGCTCGCTCAATAGATCCAGGCGGGGAATGACACTGTTCGTGGGAATGAGTTGGAGAAAAAACCATCCCAGTCCAAACGTGATCAACGGAAGGCGACGGGCCGCGAGGGCAGCGACCATTGCCAATCCACCGAGGACCATAAGATCAAGAAACAGGGGCCACTGGGTCAGAGAATGGAACACGAGAAGATCGTGATCGAGATTCTGCTTCCAGGGGGCGAAAAAGAGCAGGAGAGCATAGGCGACGGTATGGATCTGGCTCAAAACATTGTCCCACACGGGGCGGATATCAAGGCTGAACTGGGCAAGGTAGGTATAGCGCGGGTGTCCCCACATCATGGTCCCGACCATCAACAGGACAAACCAGAATGGCAATTGATAGGAATAGAACGCCTGACGCAGTGCGGCGCCCTTGAGCCGACGCACGACGAGGTCCCACAGAAGCAGAGCCATTGGGAATGTCACCCCCGTCTCTTTCGAGGCGAGAGACAGAAGAAAAGACGCCATCGCTCCCACATAATACATGCGGCCAGCGAGATGCCTGCGTGGACACTCCGTTGCCTTGATGTAAAAAAAGAGTGCGAGAAGATACCAAAACGCCATGAGACCCGATGCCCGTCCTGAGACGTAGGTGACCGTTTCGGTGGTAATCGGATGAATGAGAAACGCCATGGCGACCCAGAGCGGAATGTGTTGGGTCTTCTCTGTCACCGTGCGAACCAGAACTCGATACACGAGGAGTCCGCAACCAAGATGAAGCAGGAGATTGAGAATGTGATAGCCGGCAGCAGAGTTGCCGTAGAGTAATCGATCGATGAAGAACGTCAAGTATAGAACCGGTCGTATCATATGATCGAGATGACCGGCAAAGGTGTCCCAACGATCCAAATGAGGGTTCTCGAGAATGGTGGAGACGTCGTCGAATTGAAAATCACCTCGGAAGGCGCCTGCATAGGCCGCTAGGGTGACAGTGACCAGCAGTAGAAACGAAAAAAATGGGCGAAGTGTGAACCGGCTCACGGGCGTGGTTATACTGCATCTCGTCTTCACGGTATAGGGGGATTCTATGACAGGGTCGAAACTCATTTCATGCAGCGCACTGGCAGTGATCGCGCTGCTTTGGATTGCAGCAGACAGTCGCGCCCAGGCGCCTTGTGGATGCACTCAACAAGACAAGACCGATCTGGAAAGCCGCACCAAACAGGTGGACGCGGCTATGCGGGAACTAGACCGTATGATTAAGGATTGGGAGGGAAGAGAGCGGAGCGCCGGAGAACAACTTTTCCTCAACGAGCAACTTCGGGCCGTGCTGATGCGCGATCTGGGGTTTTCCATGATTAAGGATCCGAAAGCGGCGGCCTATGGCGCAGAAACGGATCCGACCTGTGCGATCACGATCGATCCCAAGGCTACGCGATGTCTTCGCGGCGCTCTGGAGGATCATGAGGCGGTGCATAAAAAAGTCTGTGACGAGAAGAAAAGCCCAAATCCTTTTATCGACTTTAGATCCAGCCAGCGGGTGGTGGACTACTTGAAAGAGGAAAAAGAAGGTTATCAAAAGGAGCGGAGCCGCCTGACCAACGATCTCGACCTTCAAAAAAAGAACTGCACGACGATGACCCAACTCGACAAGAGCGCTCAACAGCAGTTGCAACAGGTCTTGGCACAACGTGAACGGCTTCGCAGCGCCAAAAATCGTCTGGAGATGTACGGGGCGAAGGTGAATTGATGGCTGCCTATCTTGATGGAGGAGAAAAGTCGATGACATGCCATCTACTGAGTGTGGTTCTGCTGTGCGCAGGACTTGTTTGTTCCGACTTGGCTCAGGCCACATCTCTGGCTGGAAGCGCGCCGCCGGAAGCCGACGCCGCCCCTTCAGCTAAAGATGCGATCGTGAAGAAGTACGTTGAAACCTGCAAGGCCAAATCCGCCAAAGACACAACCTGCGACGCGCTCAAAAAAGAGGCCGTCGAGATTCTCAAAGAGGATTTGCATACGCTGGGATCATCCGCGGACCGCACCTATATTCCATTCATCCTCACCCTATTCAAGAGCGATGAACCTGAATTGCGTATCGCCGCGGCGGACGCGCTAGGGATGATCGGGCCGCAGGATGCGTATGCAGAGGTCCTGGGCCGCGCGGCCAACGATCCGGTCCCCGACGTGAGAAAAGCCATCGCTCAGATGCTTCAGCACGCCAAGGGGAGCGCATTGGCTTTATTGTCGAAGCGGGCCGCGAGTTGGGGAGGTGCCGGGCGTACACCGGATGTGCCGCCTGATCCGGGCAAATATGCCATGCCCCTCCCTCCCGAAAGTACGTATCTGTTTTTTGCCAGCGATGCGACGCACGGTCGGCTATCCTACGTTACCGGCAAGGGTATGAACGAGGTCTCAGCGTTTTTCAAACCCAAGGTCAAACGTGGCCCGTTCAAACTGGAGGAGTTCAAGGATCTGTATCGCGATCAGTTGACACATGAGCATAACGCACAAGAGCGCACGCAGGACGAGTCGATGAAACAGATTTCCAATCAGCCGTCCGATCCTGCCAACCCGCAAGCTGTCTTGGATAAAGCTCTGAAGGCACAAGCGGCAATGGCTACTCAAAGCATGCTCATGCTGAACGAGCTGTACCCACCCGATATGTTCGGGTCGCCGACTGTTTATGTTGTGGAGGAAAGGCAGATCGGGAGCTTGAGCTATCCCACGAAGTATGTGGTCGTGTATCAAGATCTGGCGCTCAAACGACCCGGTTTTCGTCTCTCCTGGATGACGGTTTCTGATGAGGGGATCAAGTCGGAGCAGGCCAAAGCAACGGCGAACCGTAAACGGGAAGAAAAGCAGCGAGAAGACGTCGGATTAAAGAAGAAGGGCGAACAGGAACAAAAAAAGTTCCAGCAAGAACAGTCGGATCTAGAAAAACAACTCGGCTTTTAGTGCCTTCATCAGCGGAACGCAATAATGCCCGTCTGTTTTCGCACGTAACCGGTCGGTAGATCACGAATGCCTGCCGACCGGTTTGTGCAATGCTTACTTGACTGTCGACGTCAGCACCTCCGCCAAGTCTCTATCTTCGACAACCGGCGTGATCTGCTGCTCCATCAAATCATTCCATTCGACGGCAAACTGCGTGAGAGGTTTCACATCGTCACTCTCCAGCAAATCGAATCCATGGCTAAAATCCGCTGCCGTCCAACGCCCCAGTAGCTTGGCACCTTTTGGGGGCTGTCCGCCTGTCTTCAGAAAACGCTGAATGGCCTCGTCACGCTTCGCTCTATCCGGCGTCGTTTTGAATGTCAGCATGAACTTCATCTGGCCCTCCTGTTTTGATTGTTGTGCCGACCCCCGTCTCTATTCACTTGTCAGTCTACGGACACGAAGTGAAATTGGATGTGCGGCCTCGAAGGTTTGATGGGGTGCATTATCTGAACTGGGCGGTGAAGTAGCGAATTCTGGTACAGTCTGGAGACACCTTCATGTCCGATCTGTATGGTGACGCTTCCAGTCGAATCAGTCATTCCTGATCTTCGCCGTCTACTCGTGGATGGACGCCATGCCTTGCTCACCGCTCCGCCGGGCGCCGGAAAGACGACCGTCGTTCCTCTGGCTCTTCTCAACGAACCGTGGTTGCAGGGCCAACGAATCATCATGTTGGAACCTCGTCGCTTGGCGGCGAGGGCTGCCGCGCATCGGATGGCCTTGATGCTTGGCGAAGCGGTCGGTGAGACGGTTGGATATCGCATCCGGTTCGACACCAAGGTCGGCGATGCCACGCGGATCGAGGTCGTCACCGAGGGGATTCTCACGCGCTTGTTGCAGGACGATCCTTCGTTGAGCGGGTATGGCCTTGTTATTCTCGATGAATTCCATGAACGCAGCGTCCAAGCTGATCTTGGGTTGGCGCTCACCTTGGAGTCTCAGCGAGCGCTTCGAAACGAGCTACGGATCCTCATCATGTCGGCCACGCTTGACTGTATCGGCGTGGCGAAGCTCCTTGGCGGGGCACCTGTCGTATCCGCCGAGGGCCGGGTCTTTCCTGTCGAGACGCATTTTCTCGATCAGCCGCTCTCGATCCCGCTCGAACAAGCTGTCGCCCAGACGATCAAAAAAGTGTTGCGGCTGGAATCGGGGAGTATCCTGGTCTTTTTGCCGGGGCTCGCGGAGATCCGGCGCGTGGAGCGATTATTATTGGACTCCGGTCTCAGCACCGATGTCCGGCTCGCACCGCTTCATGGCGATCTGCCGTTAGAGGCGCAGTTACTGGCGATCTCGCCGCCGGCATCGGGTACACGCAAGATCGTCCTCTCTACGGCGATTGCGGAGACCAGCTTGACCATCGAGGGCGTGCGTGTGGTGATCGATGCGGGATTGATGCGTGTTCCTCGCTTTGATCCACGCAATGGATTAACTCGGCTCGACACGATCACCATTACGCAGGATTCGGCGGAGCAGCGCCGTGGGCGTGCGGGCCGAATGGAAGCCGGCGCATGTTATCGACTCTGGATGTCGGCTCAACATAAGGCATTATTGCCGAGGCGGCCGCCGGAAGTGCTCGATGCGGATTTAGCCCCGTTGATGCTCGAACTGGCCGTTTGGGGAACCGATCCGGGCGACCTGTCATGGCTCGATCCGCCTCCGGACGCTGCCGTGACGCCGGCAAGAGAGCTGCTGATGCAGTTGAACGCGATCGATGCGCACGGACGTCTGACTGAGCATGGACGCCGGATGGCGGAGTGTCCGCTGCATCCGCGACTGGCCCATATGGTGTTGTCGGCCATTCCATTGGGATTGAGTGGTCTTGCCTGCGACCTAGCCGCGTTACTGGGAGAGCGAGATATCTTGCGAGGGCCACCCCGGTGGCGCAATGCGGACCTTCGGCTCAGACTCGATGCGCTGCACGGCTATCCGGTCCGTGAAGCTGGAGTTGCCGTCGAGAGAACGGCGATCCAACGCGTCCAGCAGGTGGCTCGGCAGGTAAAGACCTCTGTGCTTCGCTATACATCGAAGAAGCATGAAAAGACGCAGGAGGAGGTCGGTATTCTGCTGGCGTTGGCGTACCCCGACCGGATTGCCCAACAACAGCCGGGCGATGAACGCCGCTATTTGTTGGCGAACGGTAAGGGCGCCGCATTTTCGCAGCCGGACGTGCTTGCGTCAGAGCCGTATCTGGTCATTGCAAATCTCGACGATGGCGGAGAGTGGGCCCGCATTTTCTTGGCCGCGCCGATCGATGCGGCCGAGGTCGAGTCTACGTTTGGAGCACAGTGCCGCGAGGTGGAATTTGTGATGTGGGACGATCAGGCGCACGCCGTCCGTGCGCGCAAGCAGCGGCTACTCGGGGCACTCGTCCTGCGAGATCAACCGTCCGTCAATCCTGATCCGGAACAGGTGTCGCAGGCCTTGCTCCAAGGCATCAGGAAAACCGGCATTGATGCCTTGCCATGGACAAAAGACCTGGTCCAGTGGCGGGCTCGCGTTCAATTTCTGCGACGAGTCGAAGGTTCGGCGTCTTCATGGCCCGACGTCTCCACTCCAGCGCTGTTGGATACGCTTGAGCAGTGGTTGAAGCCGTTCGTCGCCGGAATCACACGTTTGGATCACGCGCACCGCCTCGACCTGGCCGGGGCGCTACAGGCGCTGTTGACCTGGCAGCAACGTGCGCTCCTCGATCGCATGGCCCCGACCCACATGAACGTGCCGAGCGGTTCGCGTCTTCCGATCGATTATCAGGATACGACCGTTCCGGTGCTGGCCGTTCGCCTGCAAGAAATGTTCGGCTGCGAGGATACGCCGAGAATTGGAGACGGCACAGTGCCCGTGATGGTCCATCTTCTCTCGCCGGCCGGACGCCCTGTGCAGGTCACGCAAGACCTGAAGAGTTTTTGGCGGTCCGGGTATGTGGAAGTCAGAAAAGAACTTCGCGGACGATATCCCAAACACCATTGGCCTGACGATCCATTGACTGCTCAGCCGACGCGGCGAACCAAAAAGCGCTAGGCCGTCCTAACCTTCTCTTTTTACTTATTTTTCGAGCTGCGGAAACCTTGACTTGGTCTCATCGCAGACGCTAATGTAGGTTTCTTTTTTCGAGTTCCACGAATTATTTTCGCCACATTGGCAGGAAGTGTTCCCGCAAGCCGAATGGCCGGAGATGGGGCATGCTAGGACATCCACAACTCGTCGCCGACATTATCCAAGAAATCCATAGTTCAGGACCCATTCCTTTCGCGCGATTCATGGAGTTGGCGCTGTATCATCCCCTGTTTGGGTACTACATGCGTTTCGCCGATAAGTTCGATGCCGAACAACCGGATACCGGTTTGGGCGAGGACCGTATTGGATGGTCCGGCGATTATTATACGAGCTGTGACGTCTCTCCGATTTTAGCGGAGTGCCTGGCAAAGCAGATTGTGCAGATGGATGAGCTGCTCGGACAGCCCGATCCGTTCACGATGATCGAGATGGGAGCGGGAAAGGGCGTGCTCGCACGCGACGTGTTGACGGCATGCGGGCGCATGCCCGGTTCGCTCTCGCGCCGACTCCGCTATGTCTTGATCGAACGCAGTCCGATGATGCAGGCCTCGCAACAGCGGCTGTTGGCGCCGTGGATCGGTGAACAAGGGTGCGTGACCTGGTTGAATAGTTTGGCCGATGTGCCTGCCGAATATGTCGAGGGCCTCGTCTTCTCCAATGAATTGATCGACGCCTTTCCCGTGCATCGCGTGCGAATCGTCAACGGCGAGCCGCGGGAAGTATATGTGGATTACACCGGCGGCCGCTTCTGCGAAGACTTGCGGCCGTGTTCGCCTGATGTCGCCCGCTACCTTCAGCAGTTGGCCGAACGAGAGATCGTCCTGGCGGAGGGCGCATGCGCAGACATCAATGTGCAGGCAATTTCCTGGATGCAAGATGTGGCGCAGGTGCTGAGGCGCGGATTTGCCGTGACGATTGATTATGGCCATCTCGCGCACGATCTCTATGGTCCGGACCGGAAGCAGGGCACCTTGCTCTGCTATTACCACCACACGGCATCGGACGATCCATATCAGCGGGTCGGTTTACAAGATATGACTGCGCATGTCGATTTCTCCACGTTGGCGGCAGTGGGAGAGATCGCGGGATTACAACTCAGCGGCTTGACCAACCAGATGAGTTTTCTGACGAGTTTAGGCGTCGAGCAGGTTTTGGCGACGCTGGAGCCCGGCTCGGCTGCATTTCAATCGGTGCTGCAGTTGCTGCGTCCGAACGGCATGGGGTCCACATTTAAGATTCTGATTCAGCACAAAGGCATGGCGCGAGCAGATCTGGATGGCCTTCGATTCAAGCCCTTCTTTCAATCGGCGTTGGGGATGCCGGCACCGGTTGAGCCAAGCGCATCGGCGTCCATGTAATCTACTCTGAACGTTGAACGGATAATCAATCACAATGGCCGGCGAATCCATTCCGCTGAATTATCTGCCGATCCTGTTCTTTATTTTCATTGCCATCGGCTTTGGCGCCATATCCTTGCTGGCCGGGTGGTTCGTGCGCCCGAGTCGACCGTATCGCGCGAAGCTGGCTCCGTACGAAAGCGGCAGTCCCTTATTTTCCGATGCGCGTGTGCAGTTTCCGATGCGGTATTACATCATCGCCATGCTGTTTGTGATCTTCGACATTGAATTTATCTTCTTGTTCCCATGGGCGGTTGATTTTAAACGTCTGGGCTTCCTGGGGTTGATGGAGATGATCGTCTTCATCGGCATTCTGCTGGTGGGATTTTGGTACGCGTGGAAAAAGGGGGCGCTTGAATGGGATTAGGAACATGGGCAACCAGGTGGACTCCGTGCTCGCAGAACGCGCACTCGGAAGTGCTCGTTCCATGCGCGCAATAGAGCCCATCCCGGTCACCCCATGAATTGCCATTCAAGCGTAAGAGGGAAAAGATGAGCTTTCTAGAGCGACAACTTGACGCCAATGTGCTGACGACGAATATGGATGCGCTGGTGAATTGGGCGCGGAAGTCGGCCTTGTGGCCGATGACCTTTGGATTGGCCTGTTGCGCGATCGAAATGATTGCGACGGTATCGTCGCGCTATGACATCGATCGGTTTGGCGCCGGGGTATTCCGAGCGTCTCCACGGCAATCGGACTTGATGATTGTGGCCGGGACGGTGTCTCGCAAGATGGCGGAGGTGATTCGCCGCATTTACGATCAGATGCCCGAGCCGCGGTATGTCATTTCGATGGGATCGTGCGCCACGTCCGGCAATCATTACAACAGCTATGCCGTCGTGCAAGGGGTGGATCAGATCGTGCCGGTGGACGTCTATATTCCAGGTTGCCCACCACGGCCGGAAGCGCTTCTGGACGGCTTAATTAAACTGCAAGAACGCATTCAGCGCGATAAGGTTTTCGTGAAGTAGGGGGCATGCGTTAGAACGATCATGATGGAACGAACCACGATCATGCATCCGCTGCTTGACACGCTGAAGACGCGGTTTCCGCAGGCGGTGCTGGGTGTTCATGAGGATGCCGAGCGACATGAGCTTTCCATCCGTGTCGCCGCTGATCGTGTGGTAGAGGTGGCGACATTTCTGCATGACGACCCGGGCATGGCGTTCGACCACATGACCGATGTCTGTTCGGCCGATTTTCCGGACGACGCCGAGCGATTTGAAGTGATCTATCATCTGTTGTCGCTGCCGCATGGCACACGCCTTCGCATCAAGGCCCGCCTTCCGGAAGACAATCCGTCAATCCCTTCCGTGAGTGGAATCTGGAAGGGCGCCAATTTCATGGAACGCGAAGTGTTTGACCTCATGGGGATCACCTTTACCGGACATCCGGATTTGCGCCGCATTCTGATGCCGGACGATTATGAGGAAGGATATCCCCTACGAAAAGATTTTCCTGCCGAAGGCCGTGGATGGCGAAGCCGGTTCGACTTCTTGCCGGATCTCACTGAACCCGCTCGCGACGAGGGCGATGGGACGATGCCGGAAGCAGAAAAACAGCCCTTCATGTCCGAAAACGGCAAAGCTGCGTCAACCTCGCATCGGACCGAAGAGCTCTTGCTGAACATGGGGCCCCAGCATCCCAGCACACACGGCGTCTTGCGCGTGGTGCTCGAGCTCGACGGCGAACGGATTACGAAAGCGACGCCGGATCTCGGGTATCTCCACCGCGGCGTCGAAAAGCTCTGCGAAGGTTTGGCCTACATGCAGATCATCCCGCATACGGATCGGCTCGATTACGTGTGCTCGATGACGAACAATTATGCCTACGTCCGGACAGTCGAAAAGCTTCTTCAGATTACGATTCCCGAGCGGGCTGAGTACATTCGGACGATCGTCGCCGAGATGCAGCGCATCATCGGTCATCTGTTTTGGCTTGGGACCCAGGCGTTGGATATCGGCGCAATGACTGTCTTTTTTTGGACGTTCCGGGAGCGCGAAGTATTGCTGGACATGTTTGAGAAGCTTTGCGGCGCTCGCCTCACGCTGAATTATTATCGGATCGGCGGGGTTGATAGCGATTTTACGCCGGACCTCGTCGCACAGATGAAAACGTTTCTCGACGCCTTTCCGGCTCACATCGACGAATACAATGAATTGCTCATGAACAATCGGATCTGGCTGGCCAGAACGAAAAATGTCGCGGTTATTTCACCGGAAGACGCGATCAACTTCGGGCTGACCGGTCCGGTTCTTCGCGGCTCAGGCGTGGCCTACGATGTCCGCAAGCTGGAGCCTTACGGGGCGTATGACAAAGTGGATTGGGAAGTGCCCGTGGGGAAGAACGGCGATACGTACGATCGTTATTGGATTCGCATGGAAGAGCTGCGTCAGAGCTCGCGGATCATCAAGCAGTGTTTGGATCAGATGCCGAGCGGACCGATCGTGGCCGATGTGCCGCAAGTGATTCCGCCGCCCAAACAAAAAGTCATGCGCGACATGGAAAGCCTCATTCATCACTTCATTATTTTCACGCAGGGGTTCAAGCCGCCGAAAGGCGAAACCTACTGCGCCACCGAAGCACCCAAAGGAGAGCTGGGGTTTTTCATCATCAGCGACGGCAGCCCGCGTCCCTATCGATTGCACATCCGCGCTCCCTCGTTCATCCATATGGGCGCGTTCGACCACATGGCGCGCGGCTATTTGATCTCGGACGTCATTACGATTTTCGGAACGTATGACATCGTGATGGGAGAGTGTGATAGATGAGGACGATCTGGATAGCCCTGTGCTCGCAGAGCGCGCACGATCGGAATGTGCTCGCTCCATGCGCGCAGTGGGGCCATCACAGATCGCCCTCCTGTTGATGGTTGTGAGAAGAACGGATGCTGAAGGAAAAATATAAGACGGAGATTGCGGATATTTTGAGCCGCTATCCGACTCGGCGGTCGGCGGTGTTGCCGCTGTTGTATTTGGCTCAAAAAGAAGAAGGCTATGTGAGTGAACCGGCGATGAAGGAAATCGCTGGTCTCTTGCGATTGACAACGCCACAAGTCTATGAAGTGGTGACATTCTATACCATGTTCCAGGTCAAGCCAATCGGCACATTTCACATCCAGGTATGCAAGTCGCTGATGTGCGCCCTAGTCGGGTCGGATACGCTTCTCGCGTGGTTGAAGGCGCGACTCGGAATTGGTCCCGGCGAGACGACGTCCGACAAACTCTTTACGATCAGCACCGTAGAATGTTTGGCTTCCTGCGGCACCGGACCCATGATGCAGATCAATGACGATTATTACGAAAGCATTAACGAGGCCAAGCTGGACCGCATTCTCGCGGATATTCAGCGAGATGGAACCTCGCCGCTTAAGAGCGGACCGTTCATGTTACCTGAACCGGCCGGCGCTCAAGGCAAATCATAGTACAGCTTTTCAAGTAATCTTCTTTGGATTTCAATTGATAAATTTCTAACATGCCGAAACACGAAAAGATCCTTCTGAAAAATATGGAGACGCACGGGTATACCGGCTCCTTGGCCGACTACGAACGCACGGGTGGCTATACGGCGCTACGAAAGGTGTTGGACAAGATTTCTCCGGCGGAGGTCACCGAGATTGTCAAGAAATCAGGCCTGAGAGGGCGAGGGGGAGCTGGATTTCCTACGGGGGTCAAGTGGAGCTTCATTCCCAAGGATCATCCCGGACCGAAGTATCTCTGCTGCAATGCAGATGAAAGCGAGCCGGGCACCTTTAAAGATCGGCAGCTCATCGAGCGAGACCCACATCAAATGATCGAAGGGATGCTGATCGCCTGTTATGCGATCGGTGCCGAGGCGGCCTACATTTATATTCGAGGCGAGTTCGTGCTGGGCGCGCAGATTTTGGAGAAGGCGCTGGCGGAAGCGCGAGCGGCTGGATATGTGGGGCGCAAGATTCTGGGCACCGACCATTCGATCAATATTTGGGTGCATCGCGGGGCGGGCGCGTATATTTGCGGGGAAGAGACGGCGCTTTTGGAATCGCTGGAAGGCAAGCGCGGCTTGCCGCGCGTGAAGCCGCCCTTTCCGGCGACGCATGGGCTCTACAACAAACCGACCGTGATTAACAACGTCGAGACCCTGGCTAATCTGCCGCACATTATCAATCGGGGCGCCGAATGGTTTGCGGCAATCGGCTCACCGCCCAAAAGCTCAGGGACTCGGATTTTTTGCGTCAGTGGGCATGTCGCGCGTCCGGGCAATTACGAGGTGCCCATGGGCATTACGATGCGCGAATTGATTTACGAACATGCGGGCGGGATGCGGTCGGAGAAGCCGCTGAAGGCCATCATTCCAGGCGGGGCGTCCGCGCCGTTTTTGACGACGGAGCATCTGGATGTGAAACTGGATTTCGAATCCGTCGCTCAAGCCGGATCGATGCTCGGCTCCGGCGGCGTGACGGTCATGGAGGAAGGCACCAGCATGGTCTGGGCGGCCTTGCGCTTGATGGAGTTTTTCTATCACGAGTCCTGCGGGAAGTGCACGCCGTGCCGCGAAGGCAGCTCCTGGCTGGTGCAAACAATGCGTCGCATCGTCGACGGGCGTGGACGAAAAAGCGATCTTGAAACCCTGGTACAGCTGTGTCAGAACATTGCCGGGCGCACGGTCTGCGCCTTCGGTGATGCGGAGGTCGCGCCGATCATGAGCACGTTGAAGTATTGGCGGTCCGAATACGAAGAATTGATTCAACAGGCTGAGACGGCCGGGCTGATCCAGCTTGAGCCTGCGGCAGCGAGGCACTGATGCCGGATACTGCGGTCGACACACTTCGCGTCACCATCGATGGACAGTCTCTGACCGTTCCGAAAGGGACGTTGGTGATCGAAGCAGCGCGTCAAGCGGGGGTCATGATTCCTCATTTTTGCTATCACCCGAAATTGAAGCCGGATGCCAATTGCCGGATGTGTCTGGTCGAAATAGAAAAAGTGCCGAAGCTCCAGACGTCCTGCAGTACACCGGTGACCAACGGCATGGTGGTGCGGACCGCCACGACCGTCGTCAATGATGCCCATAAGTCGGTGCTGGAATTTATTTTGGCGAACCATCCGCTTGACTGTCCGGTATGCGATCAAGGCGGCCGCTGCGATCTGCAAGATTTTTCTCATGAATATACTCCCACCACGAGCCGATTCGTCGAAATCAAGCGCGTCTTTCAAAAAGAATATTTCAGCCCGCTGATCGAAAAAGAGATGAACCGCTGCGTGCAGTGTCTGCGGTGCGTGCGTTACTGCGATGAAGTCATGGACGTCAAGGCCTTGGCGCCGGTCGGCCGCGGAACGATGACCGAGATCAAACACTTCGGAAGCCACGAATTGGAGTGCGAGTTCTGCGGCGGTTGTGTGCAGATTTGCCCGGTGGGCGCCATTACCAGCCGGCTGTCGATGTATGAATTCCGTCCATGGATGCTTAAGCGCGCCGATACGATCTGCACCTATTGCGGCGACGGGTGCCGCATTACCATTCAGACGAAGGCGAATCAGCCCATCGAGGTCAATTCCGAATATGGGGCGGGTCGCAACGACGGGGATTTGTGCCCGCGAGGATTTTTCGGCTATCACGTCAGCACGCATCCGGATCGCATCACCCAGCCGCTCGTGCGCCGGAACGGAACTCTTGTGCCGGCGACGTGGGAAGAGGCGCTCGAATATGTGGCGGAAACCTGCATCAATCTGAAACTGAAACATGGCCCCGGCGCATTTGCCGGTCTCATCACGTCCCGTTGTACCAATGAAGATCTGTACGTGTTCCAAAAATTCATGCGCCTGGTCATCGGCACAAATAATATCGACAGTAGTGCGCGGTATGGGCAGATCAACGGCGTGCATGCGCTCCGGCGCGTGCAAGGGACTCATCGCTGGACCGTGACGTTTGAAGATCTGAGCGCCGCCGATGCCTTATTATTGGTGGGGACGAATGTCACGGAAACCAATCCGATTACCGGCCTTAAGATCAAAGAGGCGGTGAAAAAACATGGGGCTGCGCTGTTGACGATCGAAGCGCTCGTTCCCGCGGTTGGGAAAATCAGCAACATCGCCAATCTCTCGACGCACGATTTTCCAGGCCATCCCGATCAGTTCGGCACGATGGTGCTGAGTTTGATCAAGGCGGTGATCGAAGAAGGTCTGATCGATGCCGATTTGTCTCGGCGCGCCTCGAGCTATGTGCAGGCTATTACCGAGGCGCTTCAGGCGATTTCTTGGGGCTCGATCGAAGCGACCACCGGCGCCACCTCGGCTGCGTGGCGAGAGGCGGCGCGCGTCTTTGCGAAAGCGAAGCGAGCCGTCGTCGTGGTGGGACAAGGCGTGCTTCGTCATCCCGGTGGGCCTGAGATCACGACCAATCTGCTGGACCTCTTGCTGCTGACGGGTCATCATGGCCGTCCTGGGTGCGGATTGGCGCCGTTGGCCGAGGAAAACAACGACCAGGGTGCGGTGGAAATGGGGGCAATGGCCGAATTCTTTCCAGGCCCTCGTGACCTGACCGATCGGCAAGCGCGCGAGCGGCTGATGTCCCATTGGAAGGAAGAGATACCCCAAGCCGTCGGCCGAACATTGACCGGAATTCTTGACGGCGCGAAGACGGGCGCCATTAAGGCGTTATATGTGGTTGGTGAAAATCCCGTAGGAACGCTGCCGCCCTCGTCGGGTGCGAAGGAAGCATTGGCGCGTTGCGAGTTTCTCGTGTGTCAGGAGTTATTTTTGACCGAGACCGCAGCCTTGGCCCACGTGGTACTGCCGGCGACCTCCTATGCCGAAAAAGACGGCACCTTCACCAACACCGAGGGGTTGGTCCAGCCGGTGAGAACGGCCATCGATCCGATCGGGGAGAGCCGTCCGGACTGGGAGATTCTCTCGACGCTGTCCGTCTTGATGGGCTATCCCATCGAGTATGGAGATGCAAAGGAGATTTTCAAAGAAATACGATCCGTCATTCCCGGCTATGCGCTCTTAGGTCCCGTACCAACTCCACCCCGTCCCGATGCCGATGCGGTGGCGCAATACCTGGAACGCGGGTATGCGGAAGACGTGCTGCAACGATATCGCGTGCACACGCGTGAAGCCGATGTGAAAGGCAAGGGCGGGGCAAAGACTCTGGCCCTGGTTCTGACACAAAGCCTCTTTCACTCGGGGAAATTTTCGACGCGCGCGAAAGGATTGCTGCAAGTGGAAGCGACGGGCAAGCTGGCGCTCAATCCGCTCGACGCGGAGAGATGGAGCCTGGGCGAGGGCGATCCCGTGCGCGTGGCCAATGAGCGAGGAGAAATGATCACGACCGTCACGTTGCGCGATCGGCTGCCGGAGGGATTGGCGACGTACCCCGAGCATTTCGACGAGCAGGCGCGGGTCTTGATGCCGCTCACGATAGACAATGGCACCGGCGTACCCTATTACCGATCGGCGCGAGTGGAGATCGAACCATTGAAGGACGTGGAACTGGAGCGAATGCGATGACTGAACTTGGGTTGAGAGCGGCGATCTCGCTGGTGCAAATCGCCGCGGTGATGGGCGTGGTCATGTTGACCGTGATGATTCTGACGCTTGCCGAACGCAAAGTCTTGGGCTGGATGCAGGATCGAATGGGACCAATGGAGGTCGGGCCCTATGGAATTTTGCAGCCCATCGCCGATGGCCTGAAACTCTTCTTCAAGGAAGATATCGTCCCGGCAGGCGCAAATAAATTTCTGTTCAGCTTGGCGCCGATCCTTGCGCTGGTGCCGGCGCTGATCGGATTCGCCGTGATCCCGTTCGGACCGAACGATACGGTGGAAATGTTCGGCATCTCATTCAAGCCGTTCGTCATCAGCGACATTAACATCGGTATCCTTTATATCCTCGCATTTACGTCCATCGGCGCGTACGGCATTATTCTCGGCGGATGGGCGTCGAATAGTAAGTATTCGCTCCTCGGCGGCCTGCGGTCTGCGGCTCAGATTATCAGTTACGAACTCAACGTCGGATTGGCGATTGTCGGAGTGCTGCTCCTGTCCGGATCGCTGAGCTTGGTCAAGATAACGGAAGCCCAGAGCGGCTGGTTTTGGAATTGGTTTGTCATCGCCCTGCCCTTTCCGCAAATCTTCGCGTTCGTCGTCTATGTCATTTCGTCGGTCGCGGAAACCAATCGCTTGCCGTTCGACTTGCCTGAAGCCGAAAGCGAACTCGTGGCCGGATTCTTTACCGAATACAGCGGTATGCGGTTCGCCTTCTTTTTCATTGCGGAATACGCCAATATGGTTCTCGTGTCATGCATCGCCGCCATTTTGTTTCTGGGCGGTTGGAACGCGCCCGCTCCTTTCCTGCAGTTCAACGGCTCTCTTGCGAATTTGGCCTGGCTGTCGGGCATCTTTTGGTTTACGGTGAAGGTGTATTTCTTCCTGTTCCTGTTCTTTTGGATACGGGCCACGCTCCCTCGGTTGCGGTACGATCAATTGATGCGATTCGGATGGAAGGTCATGTTGCCGATCGCCCTGGGAAATATTTTGTTGACATCGATTGCGGCCTATTTATTCACAACGGGAAAGCCGTGACTCACGGTATGACGATAACTTGATCACACTATGAGTAAATTTAAAGCTTGGCTGAAGACGATTATCTTCTACGAAATCCTCGTGGGCATGCGGGCCACGCTCATGCACCTCCTGCATTACAAGCCGATCACGGTGCAGTATCCGCATGAGAAGCGCACGTTACCATCCGGGTATCGCGGCATGTTGGCACTTCTTCGGTACGACGACGGGACGGAAAAATGTGTCGGCTGCGATCTGTGCGAGGCCGCCTGCCCGTCGCGCGTGATTCGCGTCGTCAGCGCCGAAGTCCCCGGCGAGCCGACGAAGCGGTACTCCAAAGAATATTACATGGATATGACCCGCTGCCTCTTTTGCGGCCTGTGCGTGCAGGCTTGCCCGGTGGATGCGTTGGGTATGACGCGCGAATTCGAGTGGTCCGTCTATGACAAGCGTCAGCTCCATTTAAACAAGGAGCAATTGCTGGCGATCGGCGATCGATCCTATCCAGTCCGTGAAAAAAGGCTGGAGATGCAGCATCCTAACGTCGCCTTCTTCAACGTCGCCTATAAAACACTTCCCCAGAAAGCATCTTAGTGTGGCGACGCTTTTCTTCTCTTACTTTGCCGGCGTGATCGTCGTGACCTCCGTCCTGGTGGTCGCATTGCGCAATCCCGTGTACAGCGCGCTGGCTCTCCTGATCATGTTTTTTCACGTCGCGGGTCTCTACATCACGCTTCACGCCGAGTTTTTGGCGGCGGTGCAGATCATCGTGTACGCAGGCGCCATTCTAGTGCTCTATCTTTTCGTCGTCATGCTCTTGAACGTCAAACGGGAAGAACGTTACCACTCGCAATACGCCCTGGGAGCGCTTCTGGGTGTGACGATTCTTACCGAGGTGCTGCTCCTGACCGTGCAACAAAGCTTCTCGAAAGAGACGGCCACGGCCGGTCTGGCGATGTCGGATGGTCTGCCGGCGATCGAGGGGAATACCGAAGCGATTGGAGATGCCCTCTACTCGACCTATCTCTTTCCATTTGAGGTGGCGTCGCTGATTTTGCTCGTGGCTATGGTCGGGGCCATCATTCTGGCCAAGCGCGATCTTTTCGAGAGCGTACCACGTTGAACACGGGACGAATAACGAGACCATGGTTCCAGTAAGCTATTACGTCGTCCTCAGCGCCATCGTTTTCACGACAGGCCTCGTAGGCGTGCTGATCCGCCGCAACATCATCATTATTCTCCTCTCGATCGAACTCATGTTGAATGCGACGAATATCAATTTCGTGGCATTTTCATACTATTTGGGGAATGTGGCCGGACAGGTCTTTGTGTTTTTTGCGCTCACGGTCGCCGCCGCAGAAGTGGCCGTCGGGTTAGCGATCATAATTGCGCTCTATCGAAGTAAGGCCAGCATCAATGTCGATGAGTTTCAGCTTTTGAAATGGTGAGTTGCCACATCTGATGGATGCCGTCTTCTACAAATTGATTCCCCTTCTTCCCTTTCTGGCATTTCTCGTCGTCGGCCTGGGAGGGCATTGGATCAAATTTCGGGCACATCTGATCGCCGTTCCGGCCGTCCTAGGGTCGTTGCTTTTATCCATACTTGCCCTACTGGAAGCCGCCGGCGGGAAAAACGCCGCCATTCCTTTGTACACATGGATGACGTCTGGCGACCTCACCATCGAGCTGGGACTCTATGTCGACCCCCTGACCGCAGCCATGCTCGTCCTCGTCACGACGGTCAGCTCATTGGTGCACATCTATACGATCGGATACATGCGCGGCGACAAGGGGTACGCGCGTTTCTTTGCCTATATCGCCCTGTTTACATTTTCGATGCTCATGCTCGTCATGGCGGACAACTTTCTTCAACTGTTCGTCTTTTGGGAAGCGGTCGGGTTGTGTTCGTATCTATTGATCGGTCACTGGTATGAACGGGATACGGCTCGTTCGGCTGCGACGAAAGCGTTTCTTGTCAATCGAGTCGGGGATTTCGGTTTTCTGCTAGGTCTGCTGCTCGTGCTGTTCACGTTCGGCACGCTCGACTATCGCCATGTCTTTGCGCAGGCCGCCGATTTTGCCGGCGCGACGACCAATCTATTCGCGCCGATCGGCGGTACATGGCAGGTCTCGACGCTAACCCTGATATGCGTGTTGCTCTTTATCGGCGCGATCGGCAAGTCGGCGCAATTCCCGCTTCACGTCTGGTTGCCCGATGCGATGGAAGGCCCCACGCCGATCTCTGCGTTGATTCACGCCGCGACGATGGTCACGGCCGGAGTCTTTATGGTCGCTCGGCTGGCACCGCTGTACAATCTGTCGCCCGTGGCCATGGATATCGTCGCCGCCACGGGAGCCCTGACGATGTTGCTCGGCGCCAGCATTGCGCTATCGCAAAACGACATCAAACGGATTGTCGCGTATTCTACCGTCAGCCAACTTGGCTACATGGTGATGGCGTGCGGGTTGGGGGCCTATACGGCCGGTATGTATCATCTGCTGACGCATGGCGCGTTCAAGGCGCTGCTCTTTCTGGCCTCTGGTTCGGTCATCATTGCTCTCCATCATGAACAGGACATCCGCCGCATGGGAGGGCTGAAAGATAAACTGCCGATCACGTATTGGACCATGGTCATCGGATCGCTCGCTTTGGCGGGCTTTCCCTTCACAAGCGGATTTTTCAGCAAGGATGAGATTCTCGTCGGCGCGTGGTCTAGCGGATCATTCGGCAAAGTTTTGGCGATACTCGGTCTCTTGACGGCCGGGTTGACCGCCTTCTACAGTTTCCGTCTTGTCTTTGTCGCGTTTTGGGGGCGCTCGCGAGTCGATCCCCACCACGCGGGTCACATTCGCGAGCCTTCGTCGACCATGACGATGCCGCTCCTCGTCCTGGCGTTGCTCAGCATCGCGGCCGGCTACGTCGGCATTCCCCAATTTCTCGCCCCGGTCTTTGGGGACGGCGAAGCCCATCACGGCTCCGCATCGCTAGTCATCATGGCAGCCGCCACCGTGCTGGGGCTCGTCGGAATCGCCGTCGCGTACGTTTTCTACGTGCGATCCCCGGGAATTGCCGACCGCCTCGCCGCTCAGTGGCGGCCGCTGTATGACCTGTCGTTCCATAAATGGTATGTGGATGAAATGTATGATCGCGTCATCGTGCGTCCGACGTTTCAATTGGCCGACCGTATGTGGGCGAAAATCGACGTGGGCATCATCGACGGCGCCGTGAATGGAGTGGCGCGGGCGATCGCATGGTGGGGTTGGTTTATGAGACTCTTCCAGAGCGGGCAGACGCAACATTATGCGCTCGGGATGACCTTGGGGGCCGTCTTGATTTTGACGGCGTATCTGCTCTTTTAGATGATCGCAAGAAGAATCACAGTTGACATTGTTCCTAGGCCGCGTTCGATCCGGGGAGCATCGACGTGCTTAGCCTCGTAATTTTCCTACCGCTGATCGGCGCGGCGCTTCTCTTCGCAGCGCGTGAGACGGCTGCTCGGATCATTGCGCTCACTGTGACGATCACCACGTTTCTGTTGTCACTCCCACTCTGGATGCACTTCGATCCGCATCGGGCTCAAATGCAATTTGCCGAACGGATGGACTGGATCAGTTCTCCGCCGATCAGCTACAGCGTCGGCTTGGACGGCATCAGTCTGCCGTTGGTGCTCATGACGACCTTTCTCATGCCGCTGTGCGTCTTGGCATCGTGGCGCGCCATCGGGACGCGCATTCGGGAGTTCATGGCCTGCCTGCTGATCATGGAAACCGCCATGGTCGGAGTCTTCGCGGCCTTGGACTTCGTCCTGTTCTATGTGTTCTGGGAAGTGATGTTGATTCCCATGTATCTGCTCATCGGCGTGTGGGGAGGTCAGAATCGTCTGTATGCAGCGATCAAGTTTTTCCTCTACACGTTGGCCGGAAGCGTGCTCTTGCTGGTGGCGATCATCGTGCTCTTTTTTCAAGGCGGTCAAACGTTCGACATTCAGCTCCTCAGCAAGGTGGAGTATGCCGCCTCGCTGCAGCCCTGGCTTTTCTGGGCGTTCTTTATTGCCTTTGCCGTCAAAGTGCCGATGTTTCCGTTCCACACCTGGTTGCCCGATGCGCATGTGGAGGCCCCCACGGCCGGGAGCGTGGTGCTGGCCAGCGTTCTGTTGAAAATGGGCGCGTATGGATTTCTGCGTTTCACCTTGCCCTTGCTTCCAGACGCCACGGCGACCTTTACGCCGATGATGATCGCGCTGTCGATCGTGGCGATTCTGTATGGCGCCTACATGGCATTGGCCCAAAGCGATCTGAAAAAGCTGATTGCCTATTCGAGCGTCAGCCACATGGGCTTTGTCACCCTGGGGATCTTTGCGTTAAACGAACAGGGGATCGAAGGTGCGCTCGTGCAGATGGTCAACCACGGCATCACGACCGGCGCGCTCTTCCTGTGCGTGGGCGCGATTTACGAACGGACCCACAGTCGCCTGATCATGGATAACACCGGATTGGCCGGCCCGATGCCGCGTTATGCCACGTTCCTCGTCATCTTTGCGCTGTCCTCGCTCGGCCTGCCGGGCACCAATAGCTTTGTCGGAGAATTTCTGGTCTTGGTCGGCACGTTTTTTTGGAACCGGTTGGCGGCTGTCCTGGCCTCGCTGGGCATCATACTGGCGGCGGCCTATATGCTCTGGATGGTGCAGCGGGTCGCATTCGGAGTACCGGCCAAACATCAGATTGCTCATCTCACGGATTTGAATGGACGTGAGATGGCCATGCTCATCCCTCTGTTCGTACTTGTGTTTTGGATCGGGGTCTATCCCTCGCCGCTACTGACGCCAATGCATTCGACCGTGAATCGTTTGGTCCAGCGACTTGATCATGAGAAGAGTGGACGGCTTGCGGCAGAAAAATCACGGGAGGAAGACTCGCGGCTGACCTCCGGGTCATTGCTGCATGCCGTCGGATCGACAGGAGCCCCATGACGTTACCCGTCGGCGATCTTCTGGCCATTCTTCCTGAGTTGATCGTGATCGGTGCGGCTTGCCTGGTCCTCGCCCTCGACCCCATTACGCCCCTCGACAAGAAAGACTGGTTGGCGTGGCTCGCTCTCGGGGCGCTCGTTGTTTGCATCGGGGTCACGGCGTCGCAGATGGGTGGAGTGGTCTTGGCATTCAGCGATCTCGTTATCATCGATCCGTATGCCTGCTTTTGGAAGCTCTTGCTCTACGGGAGCAGTGGGCTCACGATTCTCTTATCCCTGTCGTATCTCAGGGAAGAGCGCATTCACTTGGCGGAGTACTATGGCTTTCTCCTGCTGTCGCTGGTCGGGATGATGGTGATGGTGTCGGCGGCGGATCTGCTGACCATTTATCTGGGCCTTGAACTCATGTCCCTGGCTTTATACGTCCTTGCCGGATTCAGGCGGGTGGAATCCCGCTCGTTGGAGGCGTCGGCCAAATATTTTGTGCTGGGCTCGTTTTCGTCCGGCATTCTGCTGTATGGAATCTCGCTTCTCTTCGGCCTGACCGGCAGCACGAGGTTGTCCGCCATTGCCGTGGCCACGTCCACCAATGGGTTGAACGACCCGGCGATGATCTTGGCGATGGCCCTGCTCGTCGTGGGGTTCGGTTTTAAGATTGCGGTCGTGCCGTTTCACATGTGGACGCCCGACGTATACGAAGGATCGCCCACGTCCGTCACCGCGTTCATGGCGGTGGCGTCAAAGGTCGCCAGCTTCGCCGCGTTCATGCGGGTGTTTTTGGAAGGGCTGGGAGGGCTCAAACCTCATTGGGAAGGGCTCTTTCTTGCGCTCTGTGTCGCCACGCTGGTGTTGGGGAACGTGGTGGCCATCGTTCAAACGAATATCAAGCGCATGTTGGCCTATTCCAGTATCGCGCATGCCGGGTATGCGTTGATCGGTGTCGTGGTGGCAGGACATCCGGACGCCGAGACGAGCGTGCGGACGCTGGGCCTGTCGAGCGTCATGTTGTATTTAGCGGTATACGCTTTCATGACCTTGGGCGCCTTTGCTGTCGTGGCCATGGTGCGTAAACAAGGCGTGGAAGGGGATGAGATCGAAGACTTCGCGGGTCTCTCCAAACGGTACCCGGTTGCCGCCTTATTGATGTTGGTCTTCATGGTCTCGCTGGCGGGCATCCCCCCGACCGCGGGCTTCATCGGGAAATTCTATCTGTTCATGGCCGCGATCAAGGCCGGACTCACGTGGCTTGCTATCGTTGCCGTTGTGCTGACTGCCATCTCGGCCTATTTCTACCTGCGAGTCGTCATGGTGATGTACATGCGGGAACCGCAATCCGTGGGACCGGCTACACGCTTTGCGACGTCGCCGGCCATCGCGGTGGTCTTGGCGTGCGCACTGGCCGGCGTGGTGCTCTTGGGCCTCTTTCCTAATGTACTGGTCTCATTGTCCTCACAATCGGTGCTTCTCCTGAAATAGTTTGATGAGAGCGGTACCATGGAGAAACGTTCGCTGACGTGATGGCCATTCTCCGACTGCTCCGTGGAGCCGCCGCCGATTTTCGGGACCACGGCTGCGCGAGTCTTGCCGCCTCACTGGCGTTCTTTTCCCTCCTGTCTTTTTTTCCCGTGATCTTTGTCGTCTTGTATGCCATGAGCGCCGTGCTGCGGCAGCCGGTGGGACACGAGATGATGCTGAACTTTCTCAATGCGTTTCTGCCGGCGCTAGGCCCCGATCTCGCCGAAGAGATCAAGCGCGTGGCCGGCATCGATGCGGTCCGATGGGTCATCGTCGTGACGGCGATCTGGTTCGGCATGCAGGTGTTTTATGAAATGGATTATGTCGTCAATGTCGTGTTTGGAACGCCGCGCAAGCGTCACCCTCTTTTGTCCGCCGCTCTCTCGGCCGCCTTGGTCACATTGGTCGGCATCTTGCTGGTTCTGTCCTACCTCGTGACACAGGTCTTGGGGTTCATCGTGTACTATGCTCCACGAATGGGAAAGCTCGATCTTGCAGCGGTGATTGCCTATCAATTTCTTCTTTCGTATCTGCTTCCCTTCGGAGTCGTGCTCATCGCCGTAGCGGGACTCTATCGCTATCTCCCTCAACGACGGCCCCCGTGGCGTCATGCCTTGGTCGGTGGTCTGATTCTGGCGATTCTCTGGGAAATGGCGAAACATCTATTCAGCAACTATGTGACGACCGTCGCAATCTATAGTCGCCTTTACGGTTCACTTCTGTTTGTCGTCCTCTTCCTCCTCTGGACTTATTATTCTGCCTTGTTGTTCCTATTTGGCGCAGAAATCGTGCACCGCCTCCAGCCTGCTCGCGAGCGGTGACAGAGGGCTAGGGCACTCTTTCGCAGCCCCTGCCTCCATCCGGCTCTACCGACTTCCTCTACTTTGTTATATGTAGTGATCCTAATAGGCGAAGTTCTATCGAAGGAGTTTTATGACTCGATCCGTCGCGCCGCAGGGGTGCGTCCTCTGATGAGGGTCCACTCTCCCACCGGGTCGGCGCTGCTTGTACATCTGCGCGCTGAGGTCATGCACCGTTCCTATCCGATTCTGGGTGAGACCCTGCGGCGGATTCAATACCTGACTACCCAAACGAGCATTGCAGATCTCGCGAATGTCATTCTTCAAGACCAAGGCTTTACGGCGATCGTGCTGCATGCCGCGAATAAGCTCAAGGCCGGCCCCAACCCGATTACATCGGTCACTCGAGCCATTCTCATCGTCGGGTATAATGCCATTCGCGATCTGGCGATAGCGGCGGAGGTCGCCGATGTCGCAGAAAAACGTCTACCCAAGTCTATCCATTTAAAGCACCTCCTCACCAGGGCGATGCTGGCTGCTCATCATGCCGATCAATTTCGATTTGCTCAAAATCTTCCCGACAGCGAGGAGGGATTTACCCGAGCCCTGCTCCATACAATTGACGAGTTGACGCTCGCGTTGCACGCTCCGGATCTGTATGCCCGGATTCAGGCTGTCGTTCTCAGTCGTGGCACGACCTATGAGGAAGCCCATGGACAGGTGACGGGACTCAGCCCTTCGCAGGTCATGAAAGTTTTTTGTGAATTGAACGGGCTTCCAACGGAGTTTTTCACCGTTCCATTGGACTGGCATCAGCCGAAGGTATGGACCGCGGAACAGCGTCTCCACGGCACGGTCCACTTGGCAAATGCGTTTGCCCAAAACCGCTTAGCGCCGTCTTCGCCTGAAACGACGCAGGCGTACGATGATCTGGTCTCGAAAACAAGCGAGGCGCTTGAGATTCCGCAGCCCGTCATCAGCACCTGTCTGAAGACGGCGTGGTCCACCCTTCTGAAACGATCTCCAGAAATGCCACTCATGCGTGCCGATCCTCCGGATGCGGAGAAAGCCCGTGCACTCTTGGAGGAGGCGGCCTCTCCTCAATCTGTTCCGGCGGTGCAGCAGTTGATCCTTGAGCTTACCCAGCATGTCAACGAGGCGCCCGACTTCAATACGATTATCAGCTTCGTCCTGGAAATCATGCAACGCGGTCTCGGTTTTAGCCACGCCTTTCTTATTATTCCGACGCCGAATGGGCAAGAACTCATTGCGCGCTGTGGGCTCGGAGGACAGGTTCAAAGCCTCCTTCCTACCTTTACAAGCCCGCTCGACACGGAGTCCTCACTTCTGGCGCTCATTTTACTGCGACGTGGTATGCAGCTTCTGTCTCGCGACGACCTCACGCCGGGTCCGCTGCCTCGACCGGCTCTTGCCGCGATTCGCCCAACCTGCGTGGCCGTGGGGACTTTGTTGACGCCCTCACACCCCGTGGGTTTAATCTGGGCCGACTCAGGGGAGCCGGTCAGTAATGAACGGTGGTTTCACTTCCAACGCGTCATTCGATTAGCCAATCTCGGCTTAGCACAAATTGCGACTGCCTCTGATAAAAAATGGCCGAATCAAAAAACCGAACAGAAAGATATATCCGAGCGCCGGACTGACTTGAGCGGGGGACCGGAAACAAGCGGTATGACGTGAAGAGGCCGATCGCTATGATGAGTGACGTTGTTGCATTGTCACCCCGTTAATCGATTCAAATAACCTGCCAGTTCGAGCTGAAACACACATACTTGGGACCTCTTGTCCGGCTAGAGCCATTGATAGAATCCCATTGCCGTTCCTAGGCTTAGGCTCGACCCGGTTTTCTAGCAGGCTTTCCAGTTCCGGGGTAAACTTGATGCTGCACTTCTTTGCCTAGGTTGAGGTGCGGGCGGGCACGAGGAGGCTTGGAATGGAAAAAGATACACTGCTACTGGCTGGAACAATCGCGGGATTCGTCGCCGCCGTCTTGTCCATCATGGAAAAACTGCTCGACCTGAAGCAGCGTTTTCGTCCAGGGGAAGAGATGGAAAACGCATCGCGGCGCAATGAATCGGTCGTTCCACGCACCGTCTCACCGCGTCGGAAACAACCGGCCTGGAAGCTGATCAACGTGTCGTCCTATTTGTTGTTGCATGAACTCACAGTGATCGTGGCAGCCGGTGTCTTGTTGAACTACCTCGGCCTGATGCTGAGTCTGCGTCTGCAAAGCATCCTCTATCTGGACATGGTCGGCACGGCACTCGCGGCCCTGTTGCTAGGACCCTGGTGGGGCGCATTAGTCGCCTTACTGTCGAGCTCCATGGTCAATTGGGTTCTGTATCCGGGTCCCTCCGACATCGTCATCTTCCCCTGGGTCTTGGTCAATATGGCCGGAGGATTCTTTTGGGGATTTCTAGCTCGCCGCGCCGCGTTTCGAAAATATATCAAGAGCCCGCGTACGTCCGCGTCATCCCATGGGTGGTATCTCGTGATGTTTGGGGTCTGTGGCGCCGGACTCATGAGTGTGCCGGGGGCGTTCATTCAGGCCGCGCTGTCGGAGCCGGCCGTGTTTGCGCTGAATCCGGAGGTCGCACAGACACTCCACGCCATGATTCTTGAGTGGCAGGAGTTCATTCAAGACCGTTGCGAGGCGCTGTTCGGCGTGGCATGGGGAGACAGTATCGGATGGGCGACGTTGACCTGGATACAAACCTATTTGCGCTATATTCCTGATAAAACGATCAGCGTGGCGATTGCGCTGACCATCATTAAATACGGCTTTCCACTGTTTGAACGAGAGCTGATTCAGGGCGAGCAGGCCGCCACACGGCCTCGCGACACCGCTGCGGCGCCGTTGATCCTCGGGGCCGTTTATCTGCCGTGCTTTCTGGCGTTGATTATGGTCGATCAATACGAGAGCGGGATATTTTGGCCGATGTGGGCGGCTCCCTGGGCTTTGATTCTCGGAGGGATTGCCATGCTGTATCGCAGTGGACCTTCCGATGAGGCGGTACGACACGCCTGTCTGGGACGAGCCGAGCGCTATGCTCACGCCCATCGGACGGTACAACGCGAGCCGGCGCATGACTTCGGCCAGCGTTTAACCGTCGCGACTTTGATCGCGTGCCTCGTCTACGCTCTGTGTTTGCCGTTCGTGCTCGAGGCATTTTACCAGGTGGCCTTTAATTTCTTCTGCGTCGTCTATGGGTTTCTTCTCGCCGTCTACTTGATTCGGGAAGCGATTTCACAGAATATCTCTAGTGCACGCGAGTCGTAAGGCCGAAGAGGCCGTGCAGTGCTTGCAGGCAACGTAAACTACTTCCACAACTGATCATGTATTCCAAATTAGGTATGGCCGCATTCGTTGGCCTATTAGTAGTGACGTCCGGATGGGGGAATGCGGAAGTCATTCGTGGCGGGTCGCGTGATTGTAAGGCTGTAGCGCTGACATTCGATATGTGCCCTGTCCGGGCGGGAAGCGGCTATGATGAATCACTGGTCCGCACGCTCATGGAAAAGCAAATTCCTGCGACGTTTTTCTTGTCCGGGCAGTGGATGGCGAAACATGATGCCGAGGTTCGCGCGCTGCTGGCCGTTCCGTTTTTTGAAATCGGCACACATGGACAGGTGCACGCGCATCTGCCGGATTTGGACGAGTCGCAGCAGCGGCGCGAGATTCTCGAACCGGTCACGCTCTTGCGCACGCGGTATGGCCTATCCGCTCCACTATTTCGTCCGCCGTATGGCGAGTACAATGAGGCGACCGTCTCTCTGGCCAAGGCGTTAGATCTCCGATTTATTCTTTGGAATGTCGTGTCGGGCGATCCCGATTTGCACCTGTCCAAATCCGATATTGTTCAGGCGGTGAAGTCGCGTGTTCGGAACGGGAGTATTGTAGTGTTGCATGCGAACGGGAAGGGGCGGCACACGCGAGCCGTGGTCGAAGATCTGTATGAGGACTTGATTGTGCGGCAGGGCTATCGCGCGGTCACCGTTTCCAGCTTATTGGATGAATGTAGAGCGACTGATACTCATGACCGTCGAGCGTCCTCTCATTAGAGCCTACCGACCCGACGACCGCGATGCGCTCATCCGCATGCTGGCCGACTCCGATCCCTGGAAACGTCTTGGCTACACGGCGGCGCATTGGGACCGGTTGTTCACGCCGCTTCCATCCGGGCGGGAAGGGTATATTATCGAGCAGGATGGCGTCGTGGCCGGCCTCGCGCTGCTCCGTCGGCCGTTTCTTTTCGGCGATTATCTCGAATTGTTGGCGATCGCTCCCTGGACGCAACGACGAGGACTGGGGCGCACGCTCTTGAATCATCTGGAGCGAATGGTCTTTGCGAGATCCACCAATCTCTTTGCCTGCGTCTCCGACTTCAACACGACGGCCCGCCAATTCTATGAGCGCAATGGTTATCGTGAGGTGGGGCCCTTGCCCGATTTATTGATGGCAGGCGCGTCGGAAATTCTTCTCCGAAAGACGATTGGGCCGGCCAAGAGTAATTAAATCAACGAGACAGTAATGCTGACCAAACGAGGCTGCACATGCATGTAACCAAATTGCTTCACACTCGAATGCGCGTCAGCGACATGGACGAGACGATTAAGTTTTACACGACTGTACTTGGGTTGGAAGTCCTGGAGCGAAAAACATCGCCCCGTGGCTCGCACCTGGCTTTTCTAAAAGTGCCGAACAGCGAGGAATTAATCGAGCTTGCCAGCTATCCGCCCAGCGGCCCGGTGCACGTTCAGGAAGACCTGGTCCACCTGGCCTTCCAGATCGACAATGTGGATGCGGCGATTCGAGACCTGACGGCGAAAGGGGTGAAGATCACCGATGGTCCCACTCGCTCGTCGTCCGGCAGCCGGTTTATCTTCATCGACGCGCCTGACGGATATGAGATCGAGTTGATCGAACGGCCCCCGGACACAGCGCTCGCGTAGCGGGTACCGGCGAACGATACGCGGCCATCTGCGGCGTTCTTGGATCAAAACAGTCACGGCACCTCACCATTTCGGCGGCGCACAAACCTGGTGCGACTTATTCGTTGCACCGTGGCCCTCAACGTAGCCAGCGGAAGGAGCGCGTCTTGGCGCGCTTGGGGTGGGCAGGGTGAAAACGCTACGCCTCCGGTTATTTTTCGCCTGCGGCCTTGCACCTGACCACGTCTCCTTCGCCTTGAGATTAGGCTACGGTCGTGTGATATCTTAAAAAGCTGAATGCTGACGGCTGATAGTCGAATTAGATCAGGCGACTGTCCCTATGCCCATCACCGACGACCTTCAATCAAAACTCGACCATTTGCCTGGACAGCCGGGCGTGTACTTGATGAAAAGTGCGCGCGGCGAAATCGTCTACATCGGCAAGGCACGAGTACTCGCCGATCGGGTGCGCTCCTATTTTCAGAAGGGTAGCGACCATACGCCGAAGACCAGCGTCTTGATCGGTCAGATCGCGGATATCGATACCATCGTGACGCGATCCGATCTGGAGGCGCTGATCCTCGAAAGCAACCTGATCAAGCAGCACCGCCCCCGCTTCAACGTCGTGCTGCGCGACGACAAGCAGTACCCTTATCTCCGGTTTCCGGTCAAGGAACCGTTCCCTCGCTTGTCGATCGTGCGTCGCGTGCAGAAAGACGGTGCGCTCTATTATGGCCCCTATGTGCCGACCGGCGCGATGCGGGAAACGTTGAAGGTGATTCGCAAGGTATTTCCCCTGGCTACCTGCGAGATCGAGATCGATGGACACGCTGAACGGGCGTGCCTGGAATTCGAAATCAAACGCTGTATGGCGCCCTGCATCGGCAATCAAACACAAGCAGACTACCACCGGATCGTCAAGCAAGTGCGCATGTTTCTGGAAGGCCGGGACACGGAGCTTCTGGATGGACTGCGAGGTGAAATGCAGGCGGCTGCCGATCGCGAGGATTTTGAGGAGGCGGCGCGGCTGCGAGACCGTATTGTCAAAATCGATCGGATGTTGGAACGGCAACGTATCACACAGACAAGCGGCATCGATCAGGATGTGATCGGCATTGCGCGACAAGGCGCCGCAGTCGATTTGCAGATGCTGTTTGTGCGCGGGGGTCTCTTGATCGGCCGAAAGGATTTCTTCTGGTCGGACGGGGGCGATACGGCCGATGAAGAGTTGGTGCGGTCGGCCATCGAGCAATTTTATAACAAAGACGGGTTGCCTCCGAAAGAATTATTGGTCCCCATCACGTTGGAAGACACACCGTTGATCGAGGCCTGGCTATCGGAGAAGAAAGGTGAATCGGTTCGCGTCGTCACCCCCGAACGGGGCACAAAACATCAACTGCTGCGCTTGGCGGAAGAGAACGCCGGCGCGGCGGTCGCCGATCATTTACGCGATCAGGAAATCGAACGGCAAGCGGTGGACGAGTTGAAACGGCTCCTGCGTCTTGAACGCGCCCCGCGGCGCATTGAAGGGTTCGATATTTCCAATACGATGGGCAATCAATCCGTGGCGTCCATGGTCGTCTGGGAAGACGGGCAGATCAAAAAATCCGATTATCGAAAGTTTCGCATTAAGACCGTCGAAGGCGCTAACGACTTCGCGAGCATGCAGGAAGTCGTGGTTCGCCGCTATCAAGATGTCCAGGAATTGCCGCTACCGGATCTCATCATGATCGACGGTGGACTCGGCCAACTCGCGGCTGCAGTAGAGGGGTTGCGACAGGTCGGGCGAATAGGTCTGCCCGTGATCGGATTGGCAAAAGCGCGCGGTGAAAAAGAAGAGCGCGTCTTCGTACCGGGGCGCAAAAACCCTATCGTCTTGAGTCCTTCTTCACCTGCCACCCATGTATTGCAGCGAATACGCGACGAGGCGCACCGCTTTGCGATTACCTATCATCGCAAACTGCGAGGCAAGGCGCTGGTGGCGTCGCAACTGGACAGCATCATCGGCATCGGCGAAATCAGGCGAAATCGGCTGCTCAAAACATTTGGCAATCTCGACCGGATTGCGGAGGCGACTAATGAGCAACTGCGCGACGCAGGCCTCGATGCGAAGACCGTGGAGGCACTGCGCAAAGAGTTGCCCTCTGGTCCTATGTGAATGCCGCCGCCCTATGGCAGCGCAGGTTCACGTGGAACTTCGGAGCCCGCCAGAAAAGACTCTAAAAATCCTTCCAGGGTGCGGGCATTTTTCGCCGACTTCCCGCGATAGTGATTATTGAAATAGACATAGACGGCTTTGGCCTCCGCGGCGAGATCGGCAATCACGGGCACCCAGCCTCTGAGCTCCTCATCCGAATAGTCATAATCGTAACGTTCATTCCGGGTCGAGGCCTTGGCCCACTGTTCCGTGTTTTGACCATGAAACCGAACGTAGGCAATGTCGCCTGTCACATGGGGTCGGCTCGAAGGCAGTCCTCGTACCTGCGGCATGTCCACGATGCAGTATCCTGCCTTCAGCTCTCGAAGAAAATCCATTGTCCGATCGGTGAGCCATTGCGAGTGGCGAAACTCGATGACAGTCCGTATGCCCTTCAATGATTCCACGAGCCAACGTAGATAATCTTCATGCTCGTCGCTGCATTCAAAATTCGCCGGGAATTGAAACAGCGTGCCGGCAAGTTTCCGCTCTCGTTCGTAGGCTTTCAACATTTCCTGAAACCGCGGCAGTGTGGCCTCGGCATTTCTCCGCACATGGGTCAAGTCGCGGTGCGCTTTGACGAAGAAGTCAAACTCATCCGGTACCTTCCTGAGCATCCCATAGACGGCGGGGAGCGCCGGCAGTTGGTAGAAGGAAGAGTTGAGTTCGACGGTGCGAAACTTTCCGGAATAATATTCCAGTCGGTGGTTGGGTTTCAGCGAAGGCGGATAGAACGTGCCGATCCAGTCGTCATACGAAAAACCGGACGTGCCGATGCGGATCGTTTTCATGGGCTAGGGCACCTAGAAAAAAAGAACCTCCTCAGCAACGGAGAGCGTTTTTCCATGAGGTATAACAGTGCATCGATTCGAAGGGTCAAGCAAACCCTCCACAATATTATTACGCTGCGACCACTTCACCATGCTTCTTGATCAATTGCGCCGCCCCCACGAGCATGAGCACATCATTGGCGCCGTCTTCGATGAGCGAAGCGCGCGCGTCGCGGAAAAGCTTTTCAATCAGATATCCCTTGCTCAAGCCTTTGCCTCCGAATAATTGAAGCGCTGTATCGGTGATCTCCAAAGCCGCCTGGGTACAATAGGTCTTGGCGGCGATGGCATATTCCACGGCGGGGGTTGAGACCGCATCGTTGTAGATCATCGCGGCCCGCGACAGCGCACGGCACGTTTCGACCTTCGTAAACATCTCAAAGAGATATTTCTGAACAATATCGCAGAGCCGCTTGCCGCCTTGCACGCGCGAGCGCGTATAGGTCAGCGCCTCTTCATAGGCGGCGCGGGCCACTCCGGTAAAGACGGCGCCGACTGCCGCATTGGTCAGCACCAGGGTCCGTTGCAGCACGGTTTCATACGCCTCCATCCCGACCAGCATATACCGCAGCGGAATGCGAACATTTTCGAAAATCATGCCGCCTTGATTGAGCGCCCGCTGCCCCATTTTATCGAGCGGAGCATCCTTGGTCACTCCGGGCGAGTTTAATGGAATGATGGCGACTCCTCCGCCTGCGAGGCCTTTAGCCGGATCGAGCGTGAGATAGGTCACAGCGTGTGTCGCGATGGTACCGTTGGAAATCCAGGCGGCCTTTTTCCCGTTGATGACGTACGATTCGCCGTCCCGCCTGGCGATGACCTGACCTGTAATTTTCGGATCGAAGAATTCCGGGGTACCCACCTGAAATCGATCGGATCCATGATCGGGCTCGGTGAGCGCCCAGCAGCCGACCAAGCGGGCGTCCCGGTCTGCCACGAACGGACGCACGAACTCCTCGATCAGCGCGGCATTACCCGTCATGGCTACCGATGAAAAGGGAAATCCTGCGACGGCAATGCTGGCCGCAAAGTCCGCGCTGCCCCATCCCAGTTCCTCGAGCGCGATGTGTAGGTCCAGACCTTTTAACCCTAGGCCGCCACACTCGCGAGGGACCAGTGCGGTATGAAAGCCCTGCGCATAGGCGGCTTTCAAGGTCGTCCAGAGAGGAGAGCCTAGAGCAATCACCTGCTGCGGGTCTGCCATGCGATCCAGAGTCATCGCGGCGGGCCGTAGCACTGCTCGGGCAAACTGATGGACGCCGTCTTTCAACGCCTGCTGTTGTGGCGTCAGCGTGATACACAGATCGGTATAGGGAGGAATCATGGCCTGTCCTTTCCGCAGTCGCGTCCGTTCGTTTCGTCCTCTTCTTGCATCGAGGATCACAGGATCGGCAATTATACCGTTATGCCCTACGGAATGAATAAACTTTCGGATGGGTGCCCGGATGCTTGACAGCTCTATGGGGGTAGCCTATGTAAGATGCCGCGAGTGGTAGGATCAGGACTTGTAGAAGGAGGGCGCATGAAACGTCGTAACCAATGGGTCATGCCGATCTGCGTGGTCGTGCTGTTGAACGTTGCGGGTTGCGGGTATAACGACATCCAAGCCTTGGATGAAGAAACGAAGGCTGCCTGGAGTGAAGTGCTCAATCAATATCAGCGCCGCGCCGACTTGATTCCAAATCTTGTCGAGACAGTGAAAGGCTATGCGTCGCATGAACGGGACACGCTGGAGTCGGTGACGCGCGCTCGCAGTCAAGTGGCGGGAGTCAAAGCGACGCCGGAGCTGATCAACGACCCTGAGGCCTTTAAAAAGTTTCAGGAATCGCAGGCGCAGTTATCGTCTGCCCTCTCTCGGCTGCTGGCGGTGGCGGAAGCGTATCCCGATCTCAAAGCCAATGAAAACTTTCGGGACTTACAGAGCCAACTCGAAGGTACGGAAAATCGAATCGTCGTGGCACGCAAGCGGTATATCGACAAAGTCGCCGAGTTTAATAAATTGGTCCGATTTTTCCCCACCAGCCTCACAGCAAAGTTTCTGCTGCACATGGACGTGAAACCGAATTTCACGGTGGCGGATGAGAAGGCGGTGACGACTCCCCCCTCCGTCAAATTTTAGGCAGGATGCTGAAAAAGGCCCCCAACTTTGTTCTCGGCTCGAAAAAATCCTCAACGTAGCTCCTCGGGAAGGAGCGCGTCTTGGCGCGCTTGGGGTGGGTGGGTGTAATAGCGACCATTTTGAGCAGCCTTCTCCATGCCATATACATTTATTAGTTCACTCATCTTTTCTTTTCTGCTCTCCGTGCCTCTGCTCGCGCTCGATGTGCCGCCGCTTTCGGGGCGCATTGTTGATCTGGCGCATCTTCTACCTTCGGATGTGGCCGCCTCGCTTTCCTCCGAGCTCGAAGAGCACGAGCGAAAAACGGGTAATCAGGTCGTCGTCTTGACGCTCCCTTCGTTGGAGGGAGAATCTCTGGAAGAGTATTCGCATCGCGTCGCGACGACATGGAAGCTGGGCCAGAAGGGCACAGACAACGGTGTGCTTCTCTTGATTGTGCCGGGAGAGCGCCGTGTTCGGATCGAGGCGGGATATGGATTGGAAGGTGTGTTGACCGATGCCAGGAGTGCCCAGATTATCCGGCATGAGATTGTGCCTCGGTTCCGAGCGGGTGATTTTGCGGGCGGCGTGACCGCCGGAGCGAAAGCCATCATGGGCACGATAGAAGGCAGCTACGTGGCGCCTCAAGCTCAGCCAAGACGAGCGCCCTCGAACGGAGCCGTTGAGAGTCTGTTCATTGCCATCCTGATCGGGGCGTTTGTCGGCGGGGCGCTCATGGGCGGCCGTCTGAAAGCTCTGGGTGGCATCGTGAGCGGAGTGCTCTCTTTTTTAATTGCGCTCCCGACTGGGCTTGTGATGGCGGTCATTGCCGCTGTGCTGGGGATTCTCGGCGCATTAGTGATGACGCTGCTTTCAAGCGGCGTGCGATCGGGTCGGGGGAGAACCGGATGGGATGGCGGATGGGGCGGAGGATTCGGCGGTGGCGGTGGTATATCGTCCTCAGATACTTTTTCGGGAGGCGGCGGTGATTTCGGTGGCGGTGGAGCGTCCGGAAGGTGGTAGGAGCTGGGGTTGACTAGGCCGACTCTGTGCGCGAGCATCGCGCACCTACAAATAGGAGTCGGTCCGGTCAACGCCAATGGGACAGATAGAAGAATGAAAAAGACACCTAACCTTCAACATGTTTTCTACGATCTCGATAGCATCCGGGCGTCGGTCGAAGCTGCTGAGAGGCGTACACGTGGTGAAATTGTGCCGATGGTGGTGCCGGCGTCTGCGCTATATCGTGACGCCTCGCATCTGGCCGGTCTGATCATGGCGCTTCTGGCGCTTGCGCTCCTCGTCGCCTTCGACTACGGCTGGGGATCGTGGCATTGGAGCGGCGGTCATCCGGGATGGAGCGTGATTATTGTTCTGGCTGCGTATGTGCTCGGAAGCCTTGCGGGACGTAGTCCCTCGGTCATTCGTCTGCTCACGTCGCAGGATCGGATGAAAAGGAAAGTCGAGTTGAGGGCCCAACGTGCCTTTTACGAGCAAGGACTGCATAAGACGCGGGAAGGCACCGGCATTCTCATTTTATTATCCACACTCGAACGCCGCGTGCAGATACTGGCGGATCGGTCGATTGACGAACGGGTACCTTCCGGCACGTGGGACGCGCTCGTGGACGATCTCGTGCGCGGCATTCAAGCCGGCCGCGAAACTGAGACCGTATGCCGTGTGATCGCGAAATGCGGCGATCTGTTGGCCGTGCATTTTCCGGCGCGCGAGGGAGATAATCCCAACGAATTATCGGATGACCTCATTCGAGGCGCGTAATCAAACCCATTGACATCGTCTGCGCGGTTGGTACAGTACAGCGCCATACCGTACATCAAGGAGGATTCATGTCTGCGACCGAACCATCTCCGTCAACGATTGGAACAGCCGGCGCCTCCTCCAATGGAGTGAGTCGAATCGAACACGGCTTCGAACTCATTATTTTTGCCAGCCGGTGGATTCAAGCGCCGCTCTATGGCGGATTGATTATCGCGGAATGTCTCTACGCTTATAAGTTTCTGACCGAATTGTACGAGATGATGCGCGATCTTCGCGAGCTGACGGAAACGATTTTCATGTTGGGCATCTTGTCGTTGATTGATATCACGATGGTGGCCAATCTGCTCACGATGGTGGTGATCGGCGGCTATGCGACTTTCGTGAGCAAGCTAGACTTAGAAACGCATCGCGATAAACCGGAATGGCTCAGTCATGTCGACCCCGGCACGATCAAGGTCAAGTTGGCCGCGTCGCTCATCGGCATTTCCAGCATCCATTTGCTTAAGGCGTTCGTGAACGTCGCCAACGTCTCGACGGAGCACATCAAGTGGCAGATCTTTATCCACATGACGTTTCTCGCCTCGGCCATTTTATTAGCGTGGACCGATAAGCTGATGCAAAAGGATCGTACGCCCAAGCATTGAACGGAATAAGGTTAGCTACGGTCGGTGTGACGGAAATCAACCGTCACTGCCAGGCGGCAGTGACGTGTCCGCTGTGATCCTGACGATAGGGAACCCACGCTAACGCGACCACCTGTATGCTGATGCGAGTTTTGGTGGGTTTGATCGAAAGGGTTTCCAAGTTTTCGGTCAGCGGGTCCATTCTCGACGCAAGGGCGTCGGTCTCTGTCTTGAACTGCGCATCCAGGTCCTGGCGCTGAGTTTTCAATGCCTCGATGGTTTCCCCCGCTCGTGCCGCGTCCTGCGCTTCCTTGATCGACCGTCCCACACCGCGCGCTGCCGTGGTGGCTCGCCCGATCGTCGTCGCCGTGATTGTTTTTCTGCCCGTCAGGGCGTTGAGCAACGTGGCGCCGACGGAGATGGCTGTTTGGACATAGGCGGCTTTGGCTTGTTCCGCTTCGCGCGTTTTCGTCTGTTCCGCCCGGCGAATCCGTTCCTCCAGAGCGGTGATTTTCGGTATATAAGTTTTACGTAGCCTATCCATTTCCTGATCACGCTGTTCGCGTCCCAATTGCTGAAGCCGCACACGGAACTCGCGCTCAGTCTCTCCGGGATTGGAGAGCACTTTCGAACTTGGGCTTCTGAACACGTCCAGCTTCTGGGTGCGATAGAGCCAGTTGAGGAAATCCTTCTGCCACGTCTCGTAGCTTTTTGCTTGGCTGGCCACGGCCGGCAATGGGGCGAACGATACCGAGGGTTCCGGTGTAGATTCTAAGTCGGACACGGGAACGTCGGTCGCTTCGGCATGATCCCAATCAAGCGTAACCGGACCATCGATCATCGGAATCAGCCAGGCGCATGGTTGCGTCGAGTCGATACGCGTATTCTTATCCACAAAGCCGACCTGAGCGACACCCAACAGCATCGGTCGATAGATCGACGTGGTATTGGGAGAGGGAGTGCCGCGGAGCGGTAGAAAATAATATGGAATGCCCGGGGGCAGTACGGGCGATTGTGTGCCCGTCATATCGGCGGGTTTGGATACTACGGTTTTTTCGGAACGTTTTGTGTCTTGGTTTGACGCGGAGGCCTGGTCGCTCGCCTTATACGGGGCCATCAACATTTTAATTTGTGCGCGAGTCAGCGGGCCGCGCAAATAGGACAAGCACCAGCGCGACTCGAAGACGACCGGCGCATCTTCATGCACATTATTCATGAGGAACATGCGGCTACTCAACCCAGCCAATGTCTGTTCCATACGCTGCCGGTCAAACTTCTGTCCCGCGCCGGCCGACGCCCCTTCCAAGCCTTCCAGTACTCGCGCTTTATCCCGCTCGGTTTGCAATCGGCCGATAAACCACGTACCCGTATTCGCAAGCCCTTTATAATCAAGATCCACGGGATTTTGAGTCGCTAAGACGACACCCACTCCGAATGCCCGTGCCTGTTTTAACAGCGTGAGCAGCGGCTGCTTCGAGGATGGATTGGCGACCGGTGGAAAGTACCCGAAAATTTCATCCATGTAGAGCAGCGCGCGCAGGCTGGTGGTGCCGGATTGACTCCGCATCCAACCGATCATTTGACTCAACAACAGCGTGACAAAAAACATGCGTTCCGCATCGTTCAAATGGGCAATAGAGAAAATGGCCATCCGCGGTTTGCCCTGAGCGGTATGAAGGATCCGTCCGATATCCAACACCTCCCCCTCCAACCATGCGGCAAAACTCGGCGATGCCAGCAGATTATTGAGCTTCATGGCGAACGCGAATCGCTCTTTCGACGGAAAGAAGGTGTCCACATTCACTACGCCTATCTTCGAAACGGGCGGCGTTTGGATGAGGTGGATGAGCGAGGATAGATCCACATCCTGGCCCTGTGACCAGGCCTTGTCGAGAATGGTCGAAAGTAAAATGTGCTCACGGCTCTGCACTGGATCAGCTTCTATTCCGAGCAGGCCCAAGAGGCTGGTCGCGGTTGTATTGATCCGTTCGCGCAGCAGTTCTGGGTCGTCGAGCAGGGCTTGAGGAGGAGTGTTCAATGACGCCAGGATCGAGACCGGGATGCCGGCATTGCTTCCGGGGGTATAAATCGCAAAGTCGGCCGCTTCTTTTAATCGGGCGATGCGCGCGCCATCTTGCCCCCACGAGGCTAAACCATTTTTCCACAGGTCCGCCTGTTCGGTCGCATAGTCGGACGGGGACAAGCCCTTCTTGCGAGCGTCTTCTTCATTGATCCACGGTAAAAAGTCTTTTCCCTGCAGCGACGGAAACGTCAGCAACAAATTCCCAAGATCGCCTTTTGGGTCGATGAGAATAGCCGGGATGCCGTCGATCGCCGCCTCTTCCAGCAAGGCGAGGCACAAGCCCGTTTTTCCGCTTCCCGTCATGCCGACACAGACGGCATGGGTCACGAGATCCTTTGAATCATAGAGAAGCCAAGTTTTATGCGACGTTTGGTTGGCGGGGTCGTATGGCCGTCCCAAATAAAAGACGCCGAGCTTTTCGAAGTCCTGCATAGATCCTTTCAAGAATCTTTCAGTAATGTGCTTATGGGAGCTATGGGGACAGTTTAGTAGTATGAAGATCTGACTTCAAGAATGGAGATATTAGTTGGCGGCATATGCAGTGCGCGCAGAATAGCACCTGAAGAATGACCGGTCCTCCATCGCGTGGAGCAATGGTGTGGATCGTAATAGGAAGGGGAGCCGGCTCTATGCGACCGGTGGGGTTCTTCGTCCACCAACGAGATGGACCACAAACAGGATAATGGCAATTAGAAACAGCACCCAAGAAATTTGGGTCGCCACACCAGCCACGCCGGAGAGGCCCAACGCGGCAGCAATTAACCCTACCACAAGAAATACCAGCGCATAATGTAGCATCGTCTTCTCCTTGCGTAACGGACTGGTCCCCGAGTTCCCGCGCGTTGCACCGGAACTCGGGAACGCTCCGACGTTAAGACGCTTTCCGGCTGCCGGGGTCGGACTGCGTCGCTGATTGGGCCTGTGCATGCCATTGATCGGCCCATCGGCTTACTTCGTCTTTTTTATCCCCATAGCGTTCCTGCAGTTTGCCGGTAAATTTGTCGTAATCTCCTTCGATGTGCAACAGGTCATCGTCGGTAAAGTTCGCCCATTTAGTCTTGAGCTCTCCCTTGAACTGTTTCCATTGTCCTTTGAACTGATCGCTGTTCATGGTTCCTCCTTGGTAATGGTACAAACGGCTCCCTATGGCCGACTCCCTCGGCCTCGGATCGAAGGTCAATGCTCTTTGCAACCCGAATGGCCGCATTGGCACGGACCCGTCGGCGGGGTCGCATTGCGACACGCATCGCTACAAAATTCCTTTCCCGCAGGCGCCTGACAGTTACACTTAGGATGTGCGCACTGTTTCTGCATGACTCGCCTCCTGGTGTTAGAAATCGGGCTCTCCCGCGCATCGATGTCCGAGGGGAAAAGCCCTACGTGTGCCTGCTCACTGTTACCATGACAGATGGTCCTCAGGGCCTGCCATCAGTAGCAATGCATGTGGGATGTAGGGGTCGTCCGACGAGGGCAAACTAAGCGCCCGCTTCTTTGAGGACTTGCCCCGTATAAGAGCGCGCGTGCCGAGCCACGTCTCGAGGAGTGCCGGCCACGACGATCTCGCCGCCTCGATCGCCACCTTCCGGTCCGAGGTCAATGATCCAATCGGCATTTTTGATCACGTCGAGGTTGTGTTCGATGACGAGGACGGTATTGCCCGTTTCGACGAGGCGATTGAGGACGTCCAGCAAGCGCTGAATATCGGCAAAGTGGAGTCCCGTCGTGGGCTCATCCAAGATGTACAAAGTTCGCCCGGTAGGACGCTTGGATAACTCTCGCGAGAGCTTCACGCGTTGGGCCTCGCCTCCGGACAGCGTCGTGGCGGATTGGCCGAGTTTCACGTAATGCAGCCCCACGTCGTGCAGCGTATCGAGCTTGCGTCTGATAAAGGGAATGTGCTCGAAAAACACGACGGCCTCATCGACGGTCATATTGAGAATGTCGGCGATGTTGCGATCCTTGTAGCGAATGTCCAACGTCTCGCGATTGTACCGCTGGCCTTTGCATACTTCGCACGTCACATAGATGTCCGGCAGGAAGTGCATTTCGATTTTGATCAAGCCGTCCCCTTCGCAGGCTTCGCATCGGCCGCCTTTGACATTAAAACTGTACCGGCCCGCTTTATAGCCGCGCACGCGCGATTCAGGCAGATTGGTGAACAGATCGCGGATAAATGTGAACAGTCCAGTATAGGTAGCAGGATTCGACCGCGGGGTGCGGCCGATCGGGGATTGATCGATGTCGATCACTTTATCGAGGGCCTCGACTCCTATGAGGGTCTTGCAGCCGTCGATTTTTGGCTTTTTCTGATAGAGCAGTTGCGACAAGGAGTGGAACAGGACTTCCAAGACCAATGTGCTTTTGCCAGAGCCGGAAACTCCCGTCACGCACGTGAGCAATCCGAGCGGAAACTTCGTCGTGATATTTTTGAGATTATGCTTGTCTGCGCCGACGACCGACACGAATCCTTTTGGCGTGCGGCGACGGGTGGGGAGCGTGACCAATGTTTCGCCGCGAAGATACTTCCCCGTTAAAGAAGCCGGATCGGCCATCACTTGCTTCGGCGTGCCCTGCGCGATGATGCGCCCGCCATGTGCTCCTGCCCCAGGTCCCATATCGATAATATGATCGGCCGCCGCCATGGTCTCCGCGTCGTGCTCGACGACAACGACCGTATTGCCGAGATCGCGTAGTCGAATGAGCGTTTGCAGCAGCCGACGATTATCGCGTTGATGAAGCCCGATCGACGGCTCGTCCAGAATGTAGAGGACACCGACGAGTCCCGACCCGATTTGCGTGGCGAGCCGAATGCGCTGCCCCTCACCGCCCGACAGGGTGGCGGCGGGGCGATCCAGCGTCAGATAATCCAAGCCGACGTTATTGAGAAAGCCCAGCCGTTCCCGAATTTCCTTCAATATCCGTTGCGCGATGAAGGTCTCTCGTTCCGTCAGTTTCAGGGATTCAAAAAAGTCTCCAGCCGCCCGCACCGAAAGTCGCGTCACATCGGCGATCGATTGCTGATTGATTCTCACCGACAGGCTTTCCGGTTTGAGCCGCGCGCCATGGCAGACGGGGCATTGATCCAGCAGCGTGAAGTCTTCCTCTTCCGGACTACCTGGCGTGACCGCATAACCGATGCCGTCGCAGGCGGGACAGGCGCCGTGAGGACTATTGAAGGAAAAGATGCGAGGGGTGATTTCGGGATAACTGACGCCGCAGCGTATGCAGGCCAGTTGTTCGCTATACAGGCGCACATCGTCGCCGTCGGTCAACACACCTACCAATCCATCCGCAAGTTTGAGCGCGCTCTCGACCGACTCGGCGAGTCGGCGGCTTAACGTGTCGCCGGTTTTCATGATCAAGCGATCGACGACGACCTCAATCGTATGTTTTTTTTGCTTGTTGAGAGAAATGTCTTCCCCTAGATCGACGATCTTCCCGTCGATCCTGGCCCGGACGTACCCGGCCCGCCGCATATCGAGCAATTCTTTGCGATACTCGCCCTTGCGTCCCCGCACAATCGGCGCCAGGATTTGAAACTTCATGCCCTCGGGCAGGGTTTGGATGGCATCGACCATCTGCTGGACGGTCTGTGCGGTAATCTCCTCGCCGCAGGTGAAACAAAAAGGATGGCCGACGCGGGCAAACAATAGGCGCAGATAGTCGTAAATCTCGGTGACCGTGCCGACCGTCGAGCGCGGGTTGTGGCTGGTGCTTTTTTGCTCGATCGAAATAGCCGGCGACAGCCCTTCGATCGAATCGACATCCGGCTTTCCCATCTGTTCGAGAAATTGGCGGGCATAGGCGGAGAGCGACTCGACGTATCGGCGCTGTCCTTCCGCATAGATCGTATCGAACGCCAGCGACGATTTTCCGGAGCCGCTCAAGCCGGTGATGACCACGAGTTTGTCCCGCGGAATCTGCACGTCCAAATTCTTAAGATTGTGCTCGCGCGCGCCACGAATGATGATTGATTGGCTCATCGGTCGAAAATTATAACATGCGGCGGAATGGAAATTGGGAGACGTTGCCACGGCCCGCACCGGTCTTGTGTGCCGTGGAAAATCTTCCGTTGAGTATTGCAGCGACCTGCGTCATGATGCGCCCCGTTTGGGTGCCAACGACGACGCACATCGGGAGTTGAATCCGACGGAATGGGAAGAAGACTGATCGGCATCCTAAAAAGGATGCGCACAATAGGCGCACTCAGTTTCCTATTCGGGCTGATCTTCTTTCCGGCCGGTCTTTACGCCCAAACACCCCGCCTTCAAAGCCAAGGCGCGGCGGCCGCCGGTATGGGTAATGCGTTTACGGCGCAAGCCGACGATCCGTCCGCCATTCATTATAATCCTGCGGGCATGACCCAACTGCTCGGTGTGCAGGCCATGTTGGGTACTCTGCTCGCGGGCGGTACCACCACTTTTACCAGTCCAACCGGCGCGACAGCGGTAGGGGATCGTAATGGCAGCGTCGCGTGGCCGCCGCCTTCTCATGCCTACGTGACAGCGAATCTCGGTAGTCTCGGTCTATCGTCCTTATCGGGGGTCACTGCGGGGATCGGCCTGAATAGTCCATTCGGATCGCTGACCCGCTATCCCGAAGACGGTCCGTTTAGGACGGCGACGATTTTCACAACGCTTCCGCTGTTGGACATCAAGCCGACGCTTGCGTTCAAAGTGAATGACTACGTATCGCTTGGACTTGGGGCGGACATCTATACGTTTTCCGGATTGTTCGGCGAAGGCCATGTGGAAAAACGATTTCAGTGGCCGGGCGGTCTGGGCATTCCAGCGGGCTCAAAAATGGAATTGTATGGTAAGGATACGGCTGCCGGGTTCAACGCCAGCCTTCTGTACACGCCGCTCCGGAATGCGGATGGAAAGCCGCTCGCCAATATCGGGCTTGTCTATCGGAGTCAGGCCACACTTCATTTGAGCGGAGCGCTCCTTGCGAACGGGGCGAACGTATCGAATGCCAATGCCACGCTGGTCTTGCCGCAAGTCTTGTCCGGCGGAATCGCCCTCTGGCCGGTGCGGGATCGCGACCATGAATGGAAATTGGGCGTCGACATTGATTATGTCGGCTGGAAGTCGGTACGCAATTTGGATGTCCATCTCGCCAATGGCGCGACCATTCCTCAGCCGCAGAATTGGCGTGGATCGTACAATCTCATGCTGGGGACCGAGTATCGCTGGCTCCAGCTGCAATCATTAACTGATTGGGAAGTGGCCGTACGCGCAGGCTATATCTTTCAGCAATCGCAGATGCCGGACGCCACCTTCGATCCCGGTATTCCTTCCGCCGATGTCCATATTCCCACCATCGGCCTGGGGTTCCTGTGCCATGAGAATGGAACATTCTTTGGCTTCAAATGCGGAGCGATGGGGGTTGGTCCTGTGAAGCCGAAGGGTATCGGCTTGGACCTCTCCTATCAGATCGCCCTATATGAAGAGCGGACGATCACCGGCAATCGCAATCCCACGGTCGATGGAATTTACAAGAGCAGATTGCAACTAGGCGGGATCAGCTTGCGGTTTCTCTTTTGATGATTGCGACGTAGGGCTTTGCGACTGGGTCCCATAAAGGAAGGTAGATCGGTTACTCACCGCGAATCTCCGGCCTTTTTCACCAGCTCCTTCACCAGTTCTTGATAGTACGGTTTTTCTTTGAGCCCGGCATAGGAACCTGGGAAATACACCAGGGTGATGTTGGCATACCCCTCTTGAAAATTGCTCAAGATGACCGCCACGCGCTGATCATGAGAGAGGCGGGTATGATCGATCATCGGGAAATCGTAGAAACCGACCCAGAATTCTACGTCGTTGATCACGAACGAGGAGGAGCTCTGCTCAGGAGTGATGACCTCAAGCCGCAGGCGAAGCTCTTGCGTCTCTGGGTTGACTTCCATCACGTACATGCGGAACTCACGCATGATGCCCTCGAGCGATAGTTCGGCCTCTTCAAGTTCGACGGGCAACCCTTTCTTTGACGTCGGCGCATTGGCCAGCTTGAACTTGCTATCGTATTTCATGCCCGCGCCTTCCAGGATGACCATCTGCTTTCTCGTGATCTCACGCGCCACTCGGTTTAGTCGTTCGCGATATTCGGACTTCCGAGCGTCGGTGGACTGACGGATCTGCCGATCGACATTGAAAAACAGCGGTTTGAGATTGAGCGACTCGTGAAAATTATAGGCCAACAACTCGAGGTTCAAGATTCGAACGTCAAGCGACGGCGCCTGGGGCTTGAGGAATGTATCAATGATCGAGGTGAACATGTCCTTGCGCAGCGCGCTCTCGGACTCCTCTCGTTTGCTCATGAGCTCAGTATAGAGGCGTACATTGGTATCAATGGTCTGTCGCTTTTCGAGTAGATGAGATCCGGCAATGCCGAGCAACGCCACGACCGAGGCCGTGGCAAATCCCCCGATCGATTGCAGGATCATGGCCGCCTTTTCCCACGCGTCTCGTGGCTTGTCCGCCATGTTACTTCCTCCGGACTACGTACTGCTCGCCGTCTTTCTCCAAGGCGAGATCGTATCGGGTGGAGTCATCAAAGGAGATAACTTCACGGGATGGGGTTTGATTTTGATACAGGACTTGAAGCTGACACGTGCCATTCTCAGGAAGGAAAATTCGGTAAGAGCCATATTTGTCCGTGGAGGTGGAATGTACTTGATCGCCGCAATGCGCCTCGATAGCGATTCCCTGACCGATTGATTTGCCTCCGACGGTCACGGTGCCACGAATTTCTCCGGCGAACGCGGGCGCAGAAACCAAGCAGACCACAAGTGCAGGGAGCCACGCAGTCATATGGTCCTCCTTCAAATGTCGGATGGCAGCAGCGGATTGTAGGTTCAATGGAGAAAGAAGACAAGGTCTCGACCATTTAGATCATTGCCTTGACAAAGTCTTTGAGCGGATGCTAGGTCCATGCCATGCGCGCGCTTCGTGAAGAGAAGGTCCCGCCGGCACCGTCCGCTGAATCCGGTGGTCGAATTGTTTCCCAATGGTCCGGACAGGCGAGAGAACACGCCGTTCAACGGATGTTTACCGCGATCGCCAAGCGATACGACCTGAATAACACGCTGTTGAGCTTTGGGCTCCATCATCGGTGGAAGCAGATCACGGCGTCGTTGATCCCCGAAATGAACGGTGGCCGCTCGATCGACGTCGGCGCCGGCACGGTGGACTTGAGCCTCCTGGTGTCGCCGAGACTGGGACCGAACGGTCATGTTATGGCAGTTGACCTGAATGAGGCCATGCTGCGCGAAGGCAGACGGAAGATCATAAAAAGAGGACTGACGCGCGGCATCACCTGTCTGCAAGCAAACGGAGAATGGCTGGGGTTTCGCGACGAGACATTCGAGGCGGCGACGGCGGGGTTTTGCATGCGCAATGTCGGGAATCTGATGCAAGCCTGTACTGAAATTCGCCGGGTGCTGAAACCGGGAGGCCGATTCGTGTGCCTGGAATTTTCTAGGCCCATCAACGCCTCGTTGCGAGCACTCTATGACTGGTATTCTTTCCGGCTGTTGCCCTGGATTGGAACGCGCGTGGCGCATGATCGCACCGGCGTCTATGAATATCTTCCCGCTTCTATTCGGGAGTTTCCCGACCAGGAGCGTTTCAAGCAACTCTTGCTCGACGTCGGATTTCGCCAGGTGGAGTATCGCAATCTGACGGGCGGGATAGTCGCGATCCACATCGCGATTAAATAAGTGCTGAGTGCTGGGTTCTGAGTGCTGAGAGATGGGTAAAGAGAGTAAAGGACTGAGTGCTGAGATTGATGAAGAGAGTCGAACGGTTTGAAGATCTCATTGCATGGCAGAAGTCCAGATCCTTAGCACGTGCTGTGTACGAGTCGACAAAGCAAGGTGGGTTCGCCAAGGACTTTGGCCTTTCAACACAACTTCAACGAGCAGCGGTATCGGTAATGGCAAATATTGCAGAGGGCTTTGAGAGACATCGTGTTGCCGAGTTTCATCAATTCCTCTCGATCGCGAAAGGATCGTGCGCTGAAATTCGTTCACATCTCTATGTGGCTCTCGATATTGGCTATTTGGATGAGAGCCGATTTTGTGAACTACTTTCCCAGGCTGAAGAAGTTGGTCGAGTTGTCGGCGGTTTGCGGGCATCATTAAAAGCTCGCACTAAATCTTCCGTGCAGTCCCCTTCTCAGCACTCAGCACTCAGGACTCAGCACTAATGCAGTCCATTCTCTACGTCTTCCTTCCCTGCAAGAAGGTCTATCCCATCGGGGTGACCTACCTGGCGGATTTTATCCATCGGCGGCGGCCCGAGGTTCGGCAGCGCATCTTGGATCTGTCTGTATATCCTCACGCAGAGCGCCCTCGCGTGTTGCGGGATGTCGCGGAGGCGTTCTCGCCGGATTTGGTGTGTTTTTCCTGGCGCGATATTCAGATCTTTTCTCCACATGAAGGCGATGCGTCGCTAGAGCATGCGTTCAATTTTTATTTCGCCAGCAACCCCTTTAAACGGCTGACGGCGTCGGTGCAGGGCCTCAAGCATCTCTATCGCTACTATCGCGACATCCGCGCGAATCTCTCCTACCCGTGGTTGATCCGAAAGGAGTTTCCCGGCGCGCAGATTATGATCGGGGGCGGAGCCTTTACCGCGTTTGCCGATCAACTGATCGAAAAATTGCCGGAAGGGACGATCGGGATTCTTGGGGAAGGCGAAGATGCCATTCTCAAAGTCATCGATGGCCAACCGTTGGATGACGAGCGGTACATCCTGTGCGAAAACGGGCGCGTCTCCAAAGGTACGAAGCAGGGGATGCCGCTGTTGGATGCGCCGACAGTCGATCTGCCATATCTCACGTCCGTGTTTCCGCAATTTACCGAATACGTCGGCGAGTGCATCGGCGTGCAGAGCAAACGAGGCTGCCCGTACGACTGTGCGTTCTGTCTGTATCCATATATAGAGGGAAAGCGCGTGCGTTACCGTCCGGCGGAAATGGTCGTGCAGGATATTGCGCAACACTATCACCGATGGGGGGCACGCCGATTTTGGTTTACCGATGCCCAGTTTATTACCGGGAAGGAAGCCTACCCCCAGTGCACTGAGATTCTTGAGCGGATTATCCGCGAGAAACTCGACATCGAATGGTCGGGATACATTAGAACATCGCTGATTACCGCCGACCTGGCGAAGCTCATGGTCCGGTCCGGCGTGGGCGATTTGGAAGTCGCGATTACGTCCGGCTCGCAAGCGGTGCTGAACGATCTGCACATGGGGTTTAAATTAGAACGTCTCTATGATGGGTGCCGCTATTTGGCCGAGGCAGGCTTCCGAGGGAAAGTGATTCTGAACTATTCGCTGAACTCTCCCAATGAAACCGAAGATACGTTGCTACAAAGCGTGGAGTCGTATAAGAAGGTCGCGTCGATTTTGGGTGAAGAGCGTGTCTTTCCGCTCATGTTCTTTTTGGGCATTCAGCCGAATACCGATCTGGAACATCGGCTGTTGGAGGAAGGCTATCTCACGGCGGGATACAATCCGCTCATGCTGACGCCGACGAGTATTCGCAAGCTGTTATACAATCCGGCGCCGCTGAACAAGTTCATTGCCAAGGCCTGTCTCTCGGCCTGGCACAAGAAGCATGGCAGCCGCGATCCGCGTCCGTGGACGGGCTCGCTCTCCCAAACGCAGACGAGCCAAGGGTATGCCGATCAAAATCTCACCAAAGGGCTGGAAGCGAACTCCGGTCGGGAGGCGCTGCTGACCCTGGAAGAAATTCTAAAGTCGAGAAAAGCTATCGAGTCGTCCAAAGGCTCCGCGAAAGCGTCTGCGGCGGTCTAAGGTCCGCTCATGGTCGTTTTTTCTCGGTGGTTTCGCTCACCGTCCATCCCAACTCAAGCCATTACTTCTAGGCATTTGAATTACTTGCATTGCATCTTAGCGGTGGGCTATCATGCCCGATCTTGCAGGGCCACAGGCTCAGCGGGATGGCTTTATTTACTCCCGATTTCGAGAGCCTGGAACGAGTGTGAAGGAGGCGTCTGATGTATAGGACGATTTATATCCCGGTCGATAACTCGGACCATTCGAATATGGCCGTTGAACTGGGAGTCACCTTGGCCAAGACCTTCGGGTCCAAGCTCGTGGGCAGCCACGTCTATGCGGCCAAGATGCACGATAAACGATTCAAGCAGATGGAAGCCGGCCTTCCCGAAGAATATCATGATGAAAAAGAACTGGACCGGCAACGGCAGATCCATGATTCCTTGATCACCCGCGGCCTGCAAATCATCACCGACTCCTACCTGGACTTCATCGATAAAAAATGCACGGAAGCGAATCTTCCGCTGGAGCGACGCTCGCTTGAAGGCCGCAACTGGAAGGTCTTGGCGGAAGATATCAACACCAACGGTTACGATCTGGTGATCATGGGGGCGTTGGGTGTCGGCGCCGTGAAAGATAGCGTCATCGGCAGCAACACGGAACGGGTCGTGCGCCGCGTTCGCACGTCCGATATGTTCATCGTCAAAGATACGAAACCCGTGAATGACGGCAAGATCGTCGTTGCGGTCGATGGCAGCCCCTATTCATTTGGTGGGCTGATGACCGGTCTCGCGTTAGGCAAGGCGTTAAACAAGCCGGTCGAGGCGATTTCGGCCTTCGATCCCTATTTTCATTACGCGGCCTTTCACAGCATTTCCGGCGTGTTGAATGAGGAAGCCGGCAAAGTGTTCCGGTTTAAGGAGCAGGAAAAGCTGCACGAGGAAATCATCGACAGCGGATTGGCAAAAATCTACCAGTCGCATTTAGATATTTCGCGCGAACTGGCTCAGGCGGAAAACACGGACGTCAAAACGACGCTGCTCGACGGAAAAGCGTTTGAAAAGATCATTCAATATGTCCGCAAGGAAAATCCCTGGCTGTTGATTGTCGGCCGCATCGGCGTGCACAGCGACGAAGATATGGACATCGGCAGCAACACCGAGAATCTCCTGCGAGCCGCGGGTTGCAATGTCCTGGTCTCGAATAAGAAGTTTGTCCCGCCCATCGATACTCAGGCGGAATATACGATTGCTTGGACCGAGGAAGCGTTGCGGCGGATGGAAAAGATTCCCATCTTTGCCCGTGGCGTGGCCAAAACGGCGATTCATCGCTATGCGATTGAAAAAGGCCATACGATCATCAGCAATACGGTCGTGGACTCAGCCGTGGGACACATTTTGCCCAAGGGTGCGATGGACGCGATGCGCGCGCTGGGTGGCAGCCTCGATGCCGCCGGCATCGACCGCGATGCGATGCAGGCCGATGATAGCGTCGCGAAGGATCTGATGGGATCGACCCTGAGCGGGATGATTTCCGGCATCGTAGAGGAAAAGCCGACGGTCAGCGCAGATACGCAAGCCTATCTCGATCGAATGACCCAGAACTATTTCGTCTGCGACGGCTGCGGCTATATCGGAAAGGGAGATACGCCCGTCAAGTGTCCGGTGTGCGCCGCGGAAGGGAACCGCTTCAAGCAGGTCGATAAGACGATCTTCGAAGCGGCGGCCAAAGCCGAGGGCACGCTGGAAACGAATCTGGCCTATGACGATGTGCCGATGCAGTGGACCAAGGATGCCAAGGAAGCTATCCGTGCGGTGCCAGCCGGATTCCAACGCCGACGCGCGAAGGCGAAGATCGAAAAATCGGCGCGCAAACTCGGCATGACCACGATCACGCTGGAATATGCCGGTCCGATGATCAAGGAAGCGGCAGACGAAGACTATACGCCGATTTTTGCGAACAAAGGCACGGGAACGGATTCCGAGGCGGCGGCCAAGGTCAATGCCGTGAATGAAAACGGTTCTGAGGCGAACGGCAACGGAAATGGGAATGGCAACGGGAACGCTCATGCGAATCATGCCCCGGTCGAATCGCAGGAAACCGCCAAACCGCAGTCGCCCTATACCTGGACACCTGAAGCCCTTGAGCGTCTGGAGCGCGCGCCCGAAGGCTTTATGCGCGATTGCACGCGAGCATTGATTCACAAGCATGCAGACAAGATCGGCGCAACGCTGATTACACTGGACGTGGCGCATGAGGGGATCGAGCAGGCGAAAGATTATATGAAAGAGGCGATGACCACCGGCAATCTCAAAGACATGATTGCCAACCTGACGGGCAATACCAAATAGCCGCGTAGGCGCCACCATGGTTACGCTCCGAAACACTCAGAACTCAGCACTCAGGACGCAGCACTAAACTATGGGTAAGCCTCTTCCGATCTTTGATTTTTCGCGCCTGGCGGGAAAACTCGATTCATTAGAACAGCAGGTCACTAAGTTCATGGGCATGGCGCCGCCACCGGGCATGCTGCCGGTTAACGACGGTCGCACCGTCGATGACTTCAAGCCTTTCTTAATCGCGCTCAATCTCACCAAGCGCTGCAATCTCAAATGCGCGCATTGCTATCTGGATGCGACGACCAAAGCCGGCGGCGGATCCGATGAGTTGACGACCGACGAGTGTTATCGTCTCATCGACCAGATCGCCGAAGTGAACAAGGGCTGCCTGCTCGTCATCACAGGTGGCGAGCCGCTGACGCGCCCAGACATCCTCGACATCGCACGGCATGCCGTGAAGCTCGGCTTCATGGTGGTGTTCGGCACCAACGGCATGTTGATCAACGATCGCATGGCCAAGGAATTGGTCGAGATCGGCGTCATGGGTGTCGGCATCAGCATCGATTCGTTGGATGCGCAGAAGCACGATACGTTCAGGGGATTGGCCGGATCGTGGGAAGGCGCCGTCGAGGGTATTGAAGCCTGCAAGCGAAATGGATTGCAGTTTCAAGTGCACTTCAGCGCTCAACCGATGAATTATCGGGAACTGCCTGACGTTGTCGACTGGGCGCATGGGCTCGGGGCGAGAGTGCTCAATGTGTTCTTCATGGTCTGCACCGGCCGTGGTGAGGAGCTCTCCGATATTACCCCCGCGCAATATGAAGAAGTGCTCGGCTACCTCGTCGATTGCCAGGACAAATACAAGGACATGCTCGTGCGTGCGCGGTGCGCCCCGCATTTCAAGCGACTGGCGTATGAAAAAGATCCGAACTCGCCCATCACCAAGGCGCAGGGCTACATGGGTGGAGGCTGTTTAGCGGGAACGAATTATGCGCGTGTGACGCCGAATGGCGAACTCACGCCCTGTCCGTACATGCCGCTGTCCGCGGGAAACATTCGAGAGAAGAGCTTTGTCGATCTCTGGGAAAAATCGGACATCTTCGATTCCTTCCGCTACCCGCATCTCAAGGGCAAATGCGGGGACTGCGAATACAGCGAGATCTGCGGCGGCTGCCGCGCGCGGCCCTATGTGGATCACGGTGATTGGCTCGACGAAGATCAGTGGTGTCTCTACACGCCCAAGGGCGGCGAGAAGATCAAGGTCGCCTTCAATGTGCCTGAAGTCTCCGATGCCGTGTGGGACGAAGCAGCGGCAACACGATTGAGCCGCATTCCCTATTTCCTGCGCGCCATGGTGAAAAAAGGCGTTGAACGTCACGCGCAGGAGCAGGGCATCGCGGTCATCACCGTCGATCTGATGGAAGAGTTGCGAAAGAAGCGCTTCGGCAACGAAGCGCCGGTGTTCAAGTTTTAATCCGTCGTCCGGTAGGTCATCATTCCTGGCGTGTTGGAATTAGCACTTCACGCTATCGACACGAATACGATTTCCACTCCCTGATCTCTCGCCCATGAGTCAATTTTTCGCGATTATCAATCACTGGGTGCATCTTATGTCCGCCGTCATTTGGATCGGCGGCTTGGCATTTTTGGTCATGTCCGTGACGCCGGCCCTACGAAAGGTAGTGCCCAAGGAATACCTCAGGCCGGTGCTCGACGCAATTTCAACTCGCTACCGAAAAATCGTCGGTGTACTCATGGCCGTTATCCTCATGACGGGCGGGATCAACCTCCACTTCATCAGCCAGATGATGCTGTCTCAGACGGGCAGCGGCATTTCGAACAATCCCAAGTATCTGACCATCCTCTTTATCAAGCTCACGCTCGTGCTCGGCATCGTCACCCTCTTTCTCTACACCTTCATCTTCAAAAGTGAGCCCGCCACCGAAGACACCGAAGAAGAACTGGAAGCCGTTCCGTTTCAACGGGTGGCCTTCTGGATGGGCATTCTCATCATCCTCTGCGCCGCCGCGCTGAAGTATTTGCACTTCTGATACCTCGCAACATGGCTTAAGCTAACATTAGGTCATTTTCTGGGCACCTGACCACCCTTGCTGACTCCTATCCCTACGTCTACGCTACAATGGCATGATGTACATGAATTCTGAGGAGGAACCATGAAACTGCATGTGATGATTGAACAAGATGAAGCGGGGTACTATGTGGCGGAAGTGCCGGCGCTTCCGGGGTGCCTGTCTCAAGGAAAGACGAAAGACGAGGCACTTGCTCATGTCACGGAAGCTATCACGGGCTGGCTTGAAACCATGGAGGCTAAAAGGGAGTGGAATCCAAACCAGACTGTTGAGGTCCTGGTGTAATGGGGCTGTCCCTGCGACTGTGCTCAGGGGAACAGGCGGTTAAGAAATTACAACGGGCAGGATAGACGGTGGCGCGACAACGTGGATCTCATGTGATGATGGTAAAGGCCGGATACGAATTTAGGATCTCAATCCCGCAACATGATGAACTCGGCCCTGGTCTCCTCAGAAAACTCATTCGCCAAGCGGGCCTTACCGTTGAGGAGTTCAATGACCTCTAACTTAGTCCCTGCTGTTTCTATTGATGTAATGATGAAATACTTGCACTTCTAAAATTCACCTTTGGGGTTTCACGAAACCGTCTCATCCTCCTGTCGGCAGCAGGCGCCGTGACCAATTCAATTGACATTATCTAGGATGATGCCTAAAGTATGTGTAGGTGCTACACATTGGAGGCCGTTATGCCGACAAACCTCGCTATTGATGATCGACTGCTGCAAGAAGCGCTACACGTTGGAGGGTGTCGAACCAAAAAGGAAGCGGTGACTAAAGCTCTGGAAGAGTTTATTGAGCGAAGGCAGCAACGAAAGATCTTAAAGGCCTTGGGAACGTTTCAGTTCCGCAAGCGGTGGAATTACAAACAGGATCGTGCGGATCGTTGAACCTCGTCGTTGATACATCGGTGTGGTCGCTGGTACTTAGACGGCCGCAAGTTGATGAGACAAACCCATATGTGCGGGCTTTTCGTGCGCACATCGGCGCGGAAGACGGGGTCTTTCTTACGGGAAATGTTCTGCAAGAACTCCTCGATGGGTTGCGAAGTAAACAAGATTTTGAACGTCTCCAGCACATCTTGGAACCGTTCCCGCTCGTTCCGATTCACCGGACAACATATGTCGCTGCGGCAGAACTCAGGCAGCGATGTCGAACAAACGGTATCCAGGCCGGGCCTATAGATTGCTTAATCGCCGCCGCCTGCATCGAACAGGGTTTTCCTCTTCTGAGCGCAGATCAAGATTTCACCTACATTGCCAAGTATTCGGACCTTGTCCTTCTTGAGGGCATGAACGGGAAAATAAACCACCTTCGACCGTAAATATATCCCCCCTTCATCCACCTAAGATTTCCTTCTTTAATAATGTGCGATTAAATCCGAGGTGCAAGAACTGGAAGCCGTCCCCTTCTAACGCGTGGCCTTCTGGATGGGCATCCTCATCATCCTCTGCGCCGCCCGCGCTGAAGTATCTGCACTTCTAGACTCTCGCCAGCAGTCCAACCACTACAATCCCTTCTCGGCCTGTATCATCCGAAGCCTTCAAGCCATTGGGTATGGTTCAATTATTCGAACTATTTCGGGTTGGCAAGCGGACTTTATCGCTTCTGCACTTCGGTGATGGCAGGCAGGCACGAGGGAAATAGAAAAGCGGCGATCTCGGGATTGAGCAAGTCAGGGTCCAGGGACAGAAGATCTACCATTCCCCCTCCACCGCCACTCTGAATCCGAATGGATCCATCGGAGCTTTCTGTAATGGTGATGGGCTCAGAACCGAGTGAACGTAGTGATGCAAGGGGAGGGACTAGTGACGGTATGGCAGAACTTCCAGGGACGACGGGCGAGCTACTCTGCGGAATCCCGCTGCAGGCAGTAAGAAATAGGAAAAGGGAAAAAACACATCTGCGCGCCGCCATGTTACCTCCTGTAGTCGTATCGGAAATGTGCGGAGACGACTTAAGGCGGTATTGGAGACCAACGTGTTCATAGCCTGTTTGAGATTCTTAAAAAGTACGCTCTGATGAGGAAGGCGTTTTAGGCGTCTTAAAACTTCTGATAGAGCTCATTGGCCCAGAGCAATACTTCCGATTAGAGCGCAACATGCGAATCATTAGGCCCTCTATACCCTTATCCATCTCTACCTGAGCACAAGGCTGAAATTACTTATCCAATAGGTATGCAGTTGGATACAGCTCCGTATTGCATTCGATACATATTGATAGAAAATTTGCGTAGTATTTATTTCGATGGATGACAGTTTCATTTTACTTTTCATATGGATAGCGCTATCAAGAAAGAACCGTAAAAGGTCATTTCCATGGCATAGCGGTTGCTGGCTGTTCGTTTAGGTAATGAGGCAATGACTATTCTCAGTCAAAGAGTTCTCATTCGTTTTGTGGAATGGTTGCAGTTCACCGACTGTAGGGGAGGTGGTCGCTATGCGGAATTTCAGACTCGCCGGGGCATGCATAGTTTTATCTTTACTAGTGGGATGTGCTGGCACTGGGGAGAACAACAACATAACAAAGGAAGGTTTCGTACATATGCAGAGGGATCAAGCTAAGAGCACGGCACAGGTTCCATGTCCTCCACCAGGCCTGTCTTCTTCTCCTGAGCGCGATCCATGTGTTTACAATCTGAAGGTATTTAAAGACAGCAACCCGCCACAAGGTCAGGTTGCTCGTAGTGTTATAAAACAAAACCAAGATGATTGCCTATGGTGGAACACAAGCCATCCAGATCTTCCAGCGATGACCTGTCCCGACCCTGATACATACCGCTACTTCAGATTTCAACTGCCAATAGAAGGTGATCTAGGTTCCATTGGTGATGAGGAAGTGTTTGAGAATGTCCCTGCCACAGGAAAGCTTAAAAAATCCAATAAAAAAGTTAAGGAAAAATATTAACAAAGAGGTTAAGGCTGAATATTAGACTTTTACAAGATTAGGGCTTGAATTGTAGAAGGAGGTGCTGCGATGAGAATGTTGAGGATTATGCCTGCTTTCTTATTGTTCTTCATGCTTGGCAGCCAGCTGGTATCGCCTGGTCGTGCAGACGCGTGGTGCTGTGGCTGCGGTTCATGCATGTGGTGGATGGGGTGTACATGCCCGGGCTATTATGACGGAGATTATAACATGTATTGCGGTTGGTGTCGTTCACAGGATCAAGACCCTCTTAAGGTAAGCGATTCATTCACGAGCCAGCGTGTGCCTAAGTCAAGGTTGGTCACGAACTCAGAGGTGATGCAGCGCGTTGGTGAACTGATGCAAGGACGGAAATGTTTTCGGGAAAAGAGTGCTCTGAGTGTGTTAGGTCATGCCGGTGAAGATCTAAGGTACAAACCCGTTCATTTCACGAGCCTATCCAGTTGAGAGGACGAGTTTCTATCTATACAATGGGCACGCCGCATGGACAACATCCCACGATCTCTCATGTTAACGAAAATAAGAGAGTTACATGTACGACAACGAGACGACGTGCCCATTGATTAACACAGCAAAGAATTCCTGGCTCGGAGTAAAAATCTGCGTCGTCGTGCTGATAGCGCTAAGCCAATCGCAAACATATGTGTCGCTTGGCTTAGCGCAAGTCTCTTCGCCTCCCATCACAGCGTCCGGGCTTGGTACACACATCAATCCAGCGCCGATTGCCCCGCCGGGCAAAGTCCAGTACGACATCACGGGAGGGGCGAGGGCTGGGACGAATTTGTTTCATAGCTTCGGCAACTTCGGCGTACCGAACAACAACATCGCGAATTTTTTAAACGAGTCCGGAGCGGCGACCTCTAATATTCTCGGTCGTGTGACCGGCGGCAATCCCTCAAATATTTTCGGCACCATTCAAGCCACGGGCTTTGGAAGCGCGAACCTCTTTCTGATGAATCCCGCCGGCTTCTTATTTGGCCCTACAGCCACCGTGAACATAGGCGGGATGGCGACCTTTACCACGGCGGACTATCTCCGGCTGAGCGACAAGAATCTCTTTCATGCTGTACCTAACGAGACGGCGGACGCTCTTCTCAGTGCGGCCCCGGTCGCAGCCTTCGGGTTTCTCGGTTCCAATCCTGGCGCGATAACGGTGCAAGGCAGTCAACTTTCCGCTCAGCCTGGTCAAGGCATCGCGCTCGTTGGAGGTAATATCACGGTTCAGAATGGAACGTTGGACAGTGGGACCGTTCAGCCTGCCAAGCTCGCGGCGCCGGGCGGTCAGATCCACCTTGCGAGCGTCGGCTCGCCGGGGGAGATTCTAACGGGGACTTTGGACCAGGCCGCCAATGTCAATGGTCAGTCCTTTGGCGCGCTGGGCACCGTGCAGGTCACACAAAAATCTGTGGTCGATAGCAGCGGCAGTGGCGGCGGAACGGTGCTCATTCGGGGCGGCCGCTTTGTCTTGGACAATGCCACGATCTCAGCCAACGTCACGGCTCCTGCTGTTGGCCAGGCCGGAGCCGGCATTGATGTGAAGGTGACCCAGGACGCGATTATCCAAAATGCTGGCGTCCTCCAAACTAATGTGTCGCCGAACGTGGGAACTTTAGCCGGAGGCGTCCATGTCAGTGCGGATCATATAGAGATTATCGGCATCCCTCCACCGCCTTCACTGCCGCCGCCTAATCCTCCGCCCCAGATTCAGTTCACAGGGATCCGCTCCGCAACCTCGGGTGGAAGAGGCGGGGATATTACTTTGGATGCGAATTCCATCAGCCTCGAAAATTTTGCGCAACTTCAAACGACGACAGCGGGAGTGCCGCCGTCTCCAGCCGGGCCACCGACTCCCCCGACCACAGGGAGCGCAGGCAATATCAATGTAACGGCCAATCAGAACCTCGAGATGGATAGGGCAATTATTACTTCCGTCTCCTCGTCGCAGGGAAATTCCGGGAATATCAACCTGACGAGCACGCACGGCGATGTCACAATGACAAGTTCCTCCCTTACGACCTCTCAGGCGCTCGGTCTTGGAAATGCGGGGGCTCTTACGCTGAACGCACCGAATGGAAGCATCCTTCTGGACACTGCTGCTCTTTTTACCCACATTCAAGGACCTGGGGCAGTCGGAGGCAGTGGCGGTGGGATTCATGTCACCGCAGAGAATCTGAACCTCGTTAATCATTCACCGACAGGTTCTGGAATCACTATAGACAATTTCAACCCCCAGGTGCCGGATAGCATTACGGTGACTCTCTCCGGCACGTTGAGTCTCGATGGCAACACCTTTATCCAGACCGTTGCTCGGGGACCTGCTCTTGCTGCCGCTGGCCTCAACATTACGGCTCATGACGTTAGTATTAGCGGTGGAGCTTTCCTGAACACGGAAACCAAAAGTTCCGGGCCGGGCGGACCACTCAACATTTTTGCCGAAAATGTTCAGCTCACAAGCGGAGGTCAGGTCAAAAGCGGGAGCACACTAGGATTAACCGCTGCGCCCGGTCCTCCAGGGCCTGTTCCCGCCCCTCCGGTGACCGTGATTCCGTCGGGCTCGGGTGGAACGATTACCATCCAAGGCCTTGCAGGTCCGGCTGCCTCAGTGCTCGTCGATGGCACAGGCAGCGGAATCCTCACCAACGCAGTCGGCACCGGGGCAGGAGGCAATACGAACATTACGGCGCAATCTGTAACCGTTCAGAACGGCGGGACAATCTCGGCCTCTACATCCGGAACAGCGCCCAGCGCATCCGGCGGCAGTATCGGAATCACGGCTGGCCAATTCACCCTCAACAATGGCGGGTCCATCACGGCGAACAGCACAGGCCCGGCGAATGCCGGCCACATTGCCATCAATGCGGCTACTACATTTCAGGATAACGGCGGTTCCGTATCGACCACGGCTTCTCAAGGCCAAGGCGGCAACATCACCGTCATGGCGGGCCAGTTGGTCCAGCTCGACAATGGCGCATCGATCACAGCCAGCAGTACTGGTCCGGGGAATGCCGGCAACATCGTGATCAATGCCGGGCAAAATTTTACCAGCACGAATAGTTCGGTGACCACGAGTGCAGATCAGGCAAGCGGTGGCAACATCACGGTGTTGGCGTCCGACATGATCCACCTCACCAACAGCCAGATCAATGCGTCGGTCCAGGGAGCACAGACCACCGTCGGCGGCAACATCGTCATCGATCCAAATTTTTTAATTCTGCAGAACAGCCAGATTCTAGCGCAGGCGACCCAAGGGCAAGGGGGCAACATTTCGATCACGGCCAATACCTTCTTGCCTGATAACGAAAGTGTCATCTCCGCGTCTTCCCAAGCGGGCGTGAACGGCACGGTGAGTGTGCAGTCGCCGATCTCGCAGGCGGGAGGCAAGATCGTGCCGCTCTCCAAGGCGGCGCTGGAGGCCACCCCTTTGCTCAGCCAGCGGTGCGCCGCGCTCGCGGGCGGAGCATACAGCAGTTTCGTGGTGGCGGGCCGTGAAGCGGTTCCCACCGAGCCGGGAGGGTGGCTCGCCAGTCCGTTGCTTCTGCGAGGAACTGAATCTGGCGCCGTTGCGCAGTCAGATAGCGTGCCCATGAATAGCAAGACTTTGCCCGTGATGGCTGATGAAGAAGTGTCCCTCCGACGGATGCCGTTATCCATGTCGGGGATGAATCTTGTTTCGACTGATTGGTTGGCGGGTTGTGGTTCAAACTCTAGTTTTGACTAAAGGCAGTCCTAAAACGAAACCGATCGTGATCCACTTGATTGCTATTGCACGTATTGAAAAGAGAAGGCGATGGCTGAATCATTCAGCAGTGTTCATGGCCTTACCGCTGAGTCCATAGTCCTTGCTCTCGTGATCGCCACGGCATGTCCGGCGGTTGAGGCGCAATCCCCCCCAGCTCCGATTACATCTTCAGGGTTAAATACTAAAGTCAGTCTGCCAAACAGCCTACCAGGAAACGTGACGCAGTTTGATATTACAGGCGGCACGAGGGCGGGGACCAACCTGTTTCATAGTTTCGGAAACTTTAATGTGCCGAGCAACAACATTGCGAATTTTCTCAATGACGCCGGCCTTGCGACGACCAATATCCTTGGCCGGGTGACGGCGGGAAATGCTTCCAACATTTTCGGCAGCATTCAGACCACCGGTTTTGGAAGCGCCAATCTGTTCCTGATGAATCCCGCCGGATTTTTATTCGGTCCTACAGCCACCGTCAACGTCGGTGGGATGGTCACGTTTACCACCGCGGATTATCTGAAACTGACGGATGGCGCGCGCTTCAATGCGATTCCCGACGCGGCAGCCGATGCACTTCTCAGTGCCGCACCGGTCGCGGCGTTTGGATTTCTCGGCTCTTCTCCCGGCGCCATCACTGTGCAAGGGAGTCATTTTGCTGTCGCGCCGGGGAAGGAGATTGCGCTGGTTGGAGGGAACATTACGGTTGAGCAAGGCACGTTGGACAATGGCACGGTACAGGCGGCTCAACTGTCCGCGCCCAGTGGCCGGATTCATCTCGCCAGCGCCGCCTCGCCGGGAGAAATCCTCGCAGATCCTGTGATGCAGGCCTCCACGCCCGGGCAGTTATTCGGCACCATTCAAATTTCGCAGCACTCCGTGCTGGACGTCAGCGGTGATGTAGGTGGGACCGTCCAGATTCGAGGCGGGCAGTTTATCCTGGACAACTCCACGATCTCCGCGAATACGACAGGGTCCGCTACCGGGAGCGGGAGCAATAGAGGCGAGGTTACCATCTCCGCCTCGACGGTCCTCCTGGAAAATGGCGCGGCCATCCAGAGCGAATCGACTACCGGCAACGCCGGGTCGATTACGATTCAGGGTGTCGACGGGGAAGGTAGCGCCGCCAGCGCGGTCTCGTTGGACAACGCGATCATCTCGGCGACCGTCAGCGGCGGCAGCGCCGCGGGCGTGCCTGCGGACATTCGGATCACGGGTGAGAACGTCACGTTAAGCAATGGAACCCATATTTCAGCCAATACCTCCAGCGCCGCACCGGCCGGCAACATTGCCTTCAATGTTGGGACCTTGAATACGAAGGCGGGTCCCAATCGCCTGCTCATCAATCAGAATGCGCCGATCAGTGATCCCGCGGATAAGCCTCCGGATCCGAACTTTCCGACCGGCGTCCTCATTGAGAGCAACAGCACAAGCGCCACCGCGGATGCGGGAAAAGCCGGAAGCGTCACGATACAAGGTGTCAAGGGTCTAGGGACTGCGGCAAACAGCGTCACGCTGGACGATGCTACGATTGCCACCACCATCTCGGCGGGAGCGGCGGGGACCACGCCGGGGTCGATCAACATCGTCGCCGACTCAGTCGCGCTCAGCAATAATGCGGTACTTCTCTCAATCTCAAATGGCGAGGCTCCGGCCGGGCACATCACGCTTGATGTCGACACACTTCGCGCAAATGTGAACCCCGATGGGACGCTCATGACGGGCGGAGCGGTCTTTATCAGCAGTGCCAACACAACCTTCACGAGTAACGGGGGCCCGGCAGGCAACATCACTATCTCCGGCCCGCGGCCGGGACCCACCGACACCGCCACTGCCGTTGAGCTCAACAATGTCTTGCTTAATACACAATTGGGGCCTTTTGCCAGAGTCCAAGATGAATCCCCGGCCTTAGGCCCACCCCCTCCTCCGAATCCTGCCGGCGTCACGATTACCGCACAGTCGCTGGCGTTGAGTAACGGAACGACCGTTGTCGCCAACACGGGGGATACTCGACCCGCTGGGTCCATCACGTTCAATGTCGAGACGCTTCGGTCGAATGTCGCCCCGGACGGGACACCCATTAAAGGCGTCGATGGCGTGTTCATCCTCAGCTCAAGTGCCAGTCGTCTTCCATCGGCCGGGGCGGCGGGAGCCATTTCCATATCGGGACCGGCTCCCGAGACGACCGACGCCGCAAAGTTCGTCGGTCTTGATAAGACCTGGATCAACAGCGTGGCGATAGGCGGCATACCCGCGACACCCCATTCTGGGATCACGATCACGGCGGACACTGTTGCGCTCACGTCGGAAACGGGCAGCGCCCAGTTCAACGACAACTATGGCGAAGCTGGGATAAACGCTAGCTCAATCGGCGGGGCGCCTGCCGGAAATATCGCCTTCAATGTCAACACACTCCGTGCCAATACCAACCCCGACGGCTCCCCCATGGAGAAGGGCTATGTATTCATCTCGACCACGAATAACAGTGTCGACGGCACGGGCGGACCGGCGGGAACCATGAGCATTTCCGGTGTGCGCCCGGAGGCCACCGATGCTGCACACTCTGTAACACTTCACAATATGGCGATCAATAATTTCGTCTCTCGCGGAACACCAAATGCTCCCGCATCGGCGACCACGATTACAGCAGACGCTTTGGTCATCACAGGGAAAAATTTGACTGATCGACTGGGACAACGAACAGGGCTTTTTGCTACATCGGACGGTAGTGCCCCCGCCGGAAATATTGCGCTTAACGTGGGATCTCTCACGGCCCACAACGCCATGTTTTCCAGCAGCAGTACCAGCGGCTTGGCCGACGCAGGGCGTGCAGGCAGCGTCATGATCCAAGGAGTCGGCGGGACAGGGACGATGCCGGCTGCCGTGACGCTGGATCACAGCGTCGTGGCCACGGAAGCCAAGGCTGGAGCAGGCGGCGCGATTGCTCTCTCCGGTGAATCCGTGACCGTAGAGAATGCGGGCATCGTGTCGTCAAAAAGCTCAGGCACGGGCCCAAATGCGCGCGGTGGCAACATCACAATTTCGGGCAATCAGTCTGTGAATCTCAACACCGGCGGCACTATTACGGCCAGCAGCACCGGGAGCGGCGATGCCGGGAACATTACCATTCATGCGGGAAATCAATTCCTGAGCCAGCACGGCTCAATCACCACCGAGTCGACACAGGCCAGCGGCGGCAACGTTACCATCATCGCAAATGAGCTCGTGTATTTGAGCGATGGTCAGATCAACGCCTCGGTTCATGGCGCCACCACGACCACGGGAGGAAATATTGTCATTGACCCGAATTTCGTGATTCTGCAGAACAGCCAGATTCTAGCGCAGGCTACACAAGGCCAAGGCGGGAACATTTCGATCACGGCCAATACCTTCTTGTCCGATAACCTGAGCCTCGTGTCGGCGTCATCGGAATCCGGGGTCAATGGCACGGTGAGCGTGCAGTCGCCAATCTCTCAGGCCGGTGGCAAGATCGTTCCGCTTTCTAGGTCAACGTTGGAGGCCACGGCATTGCTCAGCCAGCGATGCGCGGCGCTCGGGGACGGGCAATATAGCAGTTTTGTGGTCGTAGGCCGTGAGGCGCTTCCAATCGCACCGGGTGGTTGGCTTGCAAGCCCGTTGATGGTTGCGGCAAGCGAATCCATTCCTGCTACCCAGTTACACGACCTACCCGAGAGTAGCAGTTCGTTACTCGGCATGAACGGCGATGAGGTGGTTTCTATTCGACGAGTGTCGTCGTCCATCTTCGCTTCGAACCTTCTTTCGACAGATTTCCTGATAGGCTGTGGCTCATGAGCAGTTGCGCTGGACGACTGGCGCATCGTGTTGTGTGGTTCCGAAAGTTTCATATCCGGTGGCTCAGCATCATCATGATGACCATCATCACAGAATCGTTGGCTCAAGCCCAGGTGGGTCCGCCTGTCTTTGACCCAACGGGGCGATCTGGCGAACCGCCTGCTCCGCTGCGAAAAGAGTTTGAACGGCCGATTCCGCCGCCCAGGCCGGTGCTCCCACCGGCTCCCCTTTTGCCTGAGGAGCCTCGCGATCAACGTCTCGGACAGATTCGAGTGTTCGTGGAGGATATCCATGTAGTGGGTAGCACCGTCTTCTCAGACGAGGAGTTGGCCGAGACGACCAAACCATTTGTTCATAGGATGCTGACGACTGAGGATCTTGAGCGCCTACGGTTGGCGCTGACTCTCCTCTATGTGAACAAGGGCTATCTGACTTCAGGCGCGATCATTCCCGATCAAGACGTCAAATTCGGGATCGTTATAGTACAGATCATCGAGGGCGCGCTGACACGCGTCGACGTCGAAGGGAATAAATGGTTTGCTAGCTCGTATCTGCGGGATCGCGTCGAGCTCGGCTTACGAAAGCCGGTCATCCTCGGCCCGCTGCAAGAACGATTACAGCTCTTGCAACAGGATCAGCGAATCGAGCGCATTAATGCCGAACTTCGCCCCGGCGAACAGCGTGGCGAGAGTGTGTTGAACCTACGCGTGACGGATCGGCAGCCGTTCCACGGGTCGATTGAAGTGAATAACTATCAAACGCCTCTGGTCGGCGAAATCCGAGGGTTGGCGACAATTGTTGATGATAACGTTACGGGCCATGGCGATGCGGCGAGGATCACCTATGGGCAGTCGCGTGGCGCCATTCCGATTATCGATGCGGCATATTCCGTTCCGTTGAATCGGTATGAGACCACCTTCTCGCCGTATTACAGGCGTAACGACTACAAGTTGATTGAATCACCATTCGATCCGCTCAGTCTGAAAACGAACACGGAAATCATCGGTCTCAGTCTGCGCCAGCCGATCTACCGTACGGTCAATGACGAGGTGGCGCTGTCGATAATCGGCGAGCACTCGTTCATCCAAAGTTTTATTTTCGGCGACGTGCCGTTCAGCTTGTTTCCCGGCTTTCAAAACGGCATTGCGACGGTATCGGCGCTCCGTCTTGCCCAAGAATGGACGCATCGGACCCTGGACACGGTCGTTGCCGTGCGCTCACGGTTCAGCGTGGGACTCAATGTGCTCGGCGCGACGATTAATTCCGACAGTGCGACACCGGACGGACAGTTCTTCTCATGGCTCGGCCAGGCGCAAGCGATCAAACAGTTTGGAGAGAAGCTCTTTGGTTTGCAGCTCTTCGGACGCATGGACCTCCAAGTTACAAATTCTCCCATGCTTCCACAAGAGCAGGTGGCGGTGGGAGGCCGTTTTAGCGTTCGGGGCTATCGTGAAGTCACATTGCTGCGCGACAACGCTTTCTTGGCGTCGGTGGAGTCGCGGTTTCCGTTGATACGTTGGGCCAGCGGTGAACCCATGGTGCAGTTCGCGCAGTTTGTCGATGTCGGGCACGGATGGAACTTGGGCCAAAACCGCGCCTTTGCGACCGCACCCAATGCCAACCTTCCCGATACACTTGCCAGCGTCGGCGTCGGGCTCCGCTGGAATATTCTGCCCAAGGATCGCGCCGCTTTCGAGGTGTATTGGGGCCAAAAGCTGAATCCTGTTCCTAAGGTCGGCAATACCATTCAAGATCATGGCGTCCACTTGGGCATCGTGGTGAATTTGTTTTAACGGGCGCAAGGAATTCGCAGCCATGACTCTTCGTGCAGTGAAAGATTCGATCGTCGTCTTCGTCGTCGCCATTACATTTGTCGCCGTGATGGCTCCCTCTATTTTGGCCGTTCCACCGCTCAGCAGTTCCCCTGAAACTGTAATGGACCAGGGCGCGCGAGCGTTTCGGCGTGGCTCCTTCGATCAAGCTCTGGCGGCCTGGAAAGCAGCGGCCGAACTCTACGGTCGCAACGGCCAGATCAAGCAACAGAGCGAAGCACTGGTACAGGCGGCTCAAGCGGCTCAGGCCCTGGGACAATTGCGCGCGGCGCTGCAGCACCTCGACCTGGCGCTCAGCCTTGCTCATCAAATCGGTGACCAGATGTGGCTCGCGACCGTCTTGGAAGGCCTTGGCCGGACCTATCTGGCCATGAGGCAACTGGACGCCGCCGCCTCGTATCTCGATCAAGCGCTCGAACTGGCGCGCGCCCAGGATAGTCCTGCCCTCAAGGCCGCGGTGCTAAACGATCTGGGCATCCTGCGAGCCTCCCAATCCAGGTTCAAGGACGCGTTTGCTGCCTACACCGAAAGCGCTTCACTGGCTCATACGGCCGGACAACCCGCCCTCGCGGTCAGGGCACGAATCAATGCTGCTGTCGTGGGATTGCAGCTCAAACGACCCGATGAGGTCAGGGGATTGCTCGAGACCGCGCACGACGAGGTCGGCAATTTTCCTCCCTCCTTCGATAAGGCGCACGCCTTGGTAAATATTGGCCTCGCGTATGCCGATCTCCGCACTGCCATGGAGGCGAATAGCGATGAATTGCTCCTGCGAGCGGTCGGCGCTTTGACTGATGCCGTCTCGATCAGTCAGCAAATTGGGGACGCGCGTACACAATCGTATGCTCTCGGCCACCTCGGCCATCTGTATGAGACGGAACACCGGTATGACGAGGCCTTGTCGCTCTCGCGGCAGGCGGTCTTCACAGCCCAATCCGTAAACGCGCCGGAGTCTCTGTATCGCTGGCAGTGGCAGACCGGTCGTATCCTGGCTTCTCTCAACAGACTCGATGAGGCGCTGACCGCTTATCGCATCGCGATTCACACCCTAGAGCCGATACGCGTCGAGGTCGCTCTGGTCGCGCAAGGGCCTAGTACATCAGGGCAAGAGTCTGTGCGCCCCTTGTATGTGGAGTATGCCGACCTGCTTTTGAATAGGGCGGCACTCATGGGGGAGAGCGCGGAGACACAGGGCTATCTGAAAGCCGCCCGCGACGCTATCGAAGCCTCGAAGGTCGCTGAACTCCGTGACTATTTCCATGACCAATGCGTCGACGCGGCACAATCCAAGATTACTTCGTTGGAAGCGGTTTCCCCGACAACGGCCATCCTCTATCCGATTGTATTTGCCGATCGTACCGAGCTGCTCGTGAGCTTACCCACCGGCTTAAAGCGTGTATCGATTCCAGTCACTTCGGCCCAATTAACCCAAGAAGTGCGGACATTCCGCAGACGATTGGAGACGCGCACCTCACGCGAGTATCTGATGAATGCCCAACAACTGTACGACTGGCTGGTGCGCTCGCTGGAACCTGATCTGGCTGCTGCCAAAATCAATACGCTTGTGTTTGTTCCGGACGGTCCGCTCCGCACGATTCCTATGGCGGCGCTCCATGACGGCAAAGAATTCCTCATCAGCAAATTTGCCGTCGCCAGCACCCCTGGAATGAACTTAACCGACCCACACCCGATCAACCGAGGAAAGATCAGATTTCTGTCAAGCGGCTTGAGCGAAGCCACACAAGGGTTCCCTCCTTTACCGCATGTATCCATGGAGCTTTTGACCATCAAACGCCTGTATGGCGGCGATCAGCTGATAAATCGGCAGTTTGTTGTTCCCGCTTTTGAAAAGGAGTTAAAGGAGCAACGCATCTCGGTGCTCCACATCGCTTCTCATGGAAGATTTGAAAAAGATGTCGCGCAGTCATTCATTCTGACCTATGACGACCGCCTGACAATGGAACGGCTGGATCAATATGTGGGACTCTTTAAGTTTCGGCAAGATCCGCTCGAGCTCTTAACGTTGAGCGCATGCGAAACGGCGATGGGAGACGACCGAGCGGCCCTCGGATTGGCCGGCGTTGCGATCAAGGCAGGCGCAAGAAGCGCTTTGGCCACGCTCTGGTCGATTAACGATACGGCCTCCTCCACGTTGGTCGAGGAATTTTATCGCCAGCTCAGCGACGCCTCTATTTCGAAAGCCGTCGCGCTTCAAAGGGCTCAGGTGAAAATGTTACATGACGGCGCCTATGATCATCCGGCCTACTGGTCCCCCTTTCTCTTGCTGAACAATTGGCTCTAGGGTGAACGCATGATCCCCGACAAAAGACAGATCCTCATTCATTTACTGTTCATGGGTGCGCCATGAATTATTTACTGTTAGGCATTCTTCTCCTGCTCAACGTTGGCTCGTGGAATCTCGTGCCCGCATTCTCGGAAGAGCACGGTGCTACGACTGACACCAAGATTCAGAGCGGTCAAGCGTCGAGCGAACCGTACATGCCGATCTATAAGCCTCGTCCCCATTCATCCATAACAGGGCGGGTAGATGGTGGCTTTCGTGGAGGAAAGGAAGGGGAGCCGGTCTTAAGAGTCCTTGCTCCATACGATCATGTTGGTGAGACGGTGAAAAAATCGCCGGCGCTTTATTGGTATCTCTCGCAGCCGACCTCCTACCACATTACATTTACCCTGGAAGATCCGCGGCATCTCAAGCCCATGCTTGAAGTGGGATTGAAATCCCCGACCAAGGCCGGCATTCAAACGATCCGATTGACTGATTACGAAAGGGAGTTGGAACCAGAGATCCAATATCGTTGGCATCTGTCCCTCAAGGTGGATCCGGAATCGCCCTCGAAAGATATCCACGCAATGGGCATTATCGAACGCATTCCGTATGACCAGGCCATCGTTGAAGGTCGGACAGCCTGTCGGGATTTGCGGGACGTGTTCTGTCTGTACGTCGAATCTGGTCTGTGGTATGACGCGGTTCAGGTCATTTCCGATCTGATTTCGGCCAATCCTCGGGATCGTGTGTTACGGCTACAGCGTGCGGCGCTCTTGGATAAGGTCGGTCTCCTCGATGTGGCTGAATTTGATCGAACGCAGAATGGTGGTCCATGATGACATGTCATAGACAATACGAGATGAGGCCAATGTGTACCGTGAGCATGGCAATGGTGGTCGGAGTGATGATAGGAGGGCTATCTGTATTGATGACCCCGCGCGCCATTGCAGGGGATCTTTCGCTTGCCAGCGCACCGCGAGCGGCAAGCGTCGATCTGACGCCGCCGCTCTATGAACCACGTCTACATCCGTCGCCAAAAGCCCGCATAGAGGGCGTGGCTCGCGCGTTGGACAACAACGGACCGATTGTCCTTCCGCTCGTACCGGACCATGTTGGTCTAACGATGGTGCGTCAACCCGTTCTCTATTGGTACCTCTCGAAACCAATCTCTTCTCCGGTGATGTTCGTGCTGGTTGATACCCGCTCCATACAGGTGATCCGAGATGCGATTCTTAGTCCGCACCCCGAATCCGGGATACAAACGATCAGCTTAAAGGACTTGGGGGTCTCGCTTGAGCCGAATGTACTGTACCGCTGGTACCTTACAGTGGTTCTTGATATAGACTCACCTTCTCGCGATATTGTGTCGGGGGGCATGATAGAGCGGACTGCCGAAGTATTAAATATTTCTGATTTCCCTACGTTCCGTGGAGATACTGTACGCTTTTACGCGGAACAAGGACTTTGGTATGATGCGTTCGCATCTATTTCAGATCTCATCGTCGCCGCTCCTGATAACCAGATATTAAGGAACCAACGTGCGTCGCTGTTGCAGCAAATCGGATTGCAAGAGGTGGCCAAGTGGGACCTCCAGCAGGTGCCCCCCAACTAAACGTTTGGCAACTGCGTCGTGATGATTTGTTATCGTGTTCTCTTTTTTTGTCTGTTCGCTTACTGTGTGACTCCGCAGGTTGCACTGTTTTCAGCTCCTCTATTCGCTGCAGATACGGTCGACGATCACTTACGTGCGCTCAATGGGTCCCTGCCGATTTATAAACCGCCGAAAGAAAATGCACCGCACTCACGGATCGAAGGCGGCACCCGCGGTGGTAAGAACAATGAGCCGGGGGTCATCGCGCTAGTTCCCGACCATGTGGGCTTTACGATCAAGAAAGATCCTACTCTCTATTGGTACCTTTCGAAGCCGACTTCTTTGCCCGTGCGATTCACTCTAGTCGATGCGCAATCGGTTCGTCCTACCTTTGAAGCTATGCTGTCGCACCCTCATGAAGCAGGCATTCAGAAGATCCGTCTAAAGGATTATGAAGTCGCGCTCATTCCCGGGGTGCAATACCGATGGTTCGTCAGTTTGGTCGTCAATGGTGAAAAGCCGTCGGAGGACATTGTGACCGGAGGGATGATCGAGCGGGTGGATTTCAATGAGGGCAGTGCACTTGGTCTCCCGCTAGTTTGTGACAAACCGGCGGTATCCCGCTATGCGGAAGCGGGTCTTTGGTATGACGCGATTTCCTGTATTTCTGAACTCGTGGAATCCAATCCCGATGACGTCTTGCTTCGAAAACATCGCGCCTATCTTCTCAAGCAAATCGATCTGCTCGATATCGATCATGAGAATCGACCGAATCATAACCATTGATTCACCTATGCAACGAAATGATCTGCACTCTCCTTGCTGCTGATTGACAAAAAAATTCCTCTCATAGTAGAACGCTCCGACGAGAATAGGTCGCGCAAATCCCTCCTGTTGATTGCCGGCTGATTCGACTATTCTTATACCCGTCGATGTTGTGGCTCATTTGTGTGATCTGTAAAGGATATCTTCATGCGATCTATTTGCGCTCCTGTTGCGTCCACTCTTTATAGTTCGGTGATGGTTCTGTGCATTCTTGGCGGGTGCAGCACAATGTCAGTGCCGGAGACTCCAGACATCGTGGTGCGCAAAATGTTTCAAGCCAACGCGAATCGGGATCTGAAGACCATCGAATCCCTCGTCTCCAAAGACGCGGACATGGTCGGCTACACCGTCGGTGGCCGTAAATACGTGGGGTGGAACGATCTGGCTCAAGACATGCGAATTGAGTTTGAATCGGTCAACCGATTGGAGATACCTATTAAAGAGCTACGTGTGTGGGAGCACGGAGATGTGGCGTGGTATACCATGGACATCGACTACATTCGCTATGAGGGGACGGGTCTGAAGCAAAGCAAAACAATTCTCCCGTTTAGAGAATCCGGTGTGCTTGAACGACGCCAGGGTCGATGGCTACTCGTGCAGTGGCATGAATCGCTGGAGCGAGATCCCACCGTTCAACTTGTAGAGACGCAGAACCAACAATCACTCGACGATCATAGTGTCCGGAAGGCACCGGTTGATCTGAGCGGCGAATGGGAAATTCAAGAAGCGGATAAAACCTACCATGCTGTGTTGGATAAATCCGGCAGCGGGAACTACACCTGGCAAGACGGCACTTTCACGACGACTCGTCTCACTGATGGAAGGTGGGAGGGAGTGTGGATTCAGCCTGGTAACGATCGGGAGGGTGGCTTCGAGGTCGATCTGTCCGAAGATCGTATGGCCGCCCACGGGCGTTGGTGGTACACGAGGGTAGGCAATAGATCGAATATTCCCGCTCGTCAATGGGGTGGAGAATATCGACTCAAACGAACGCAGGCCACCTCAGCCAATCATTCTCTTCCCTAGGAGACTCTCTACCGCCTTTGTTCACCCATGCCGCATAGCTCCTCGACCGAGACGATTCTATCTTCAATAGTTGCAGTACCACTGTATCGGACAGGATAAGCGCACGTATTCAAACCGATACGGTCCTTCAACCTCCAGCCGATCGATACATTCCTCGCTGATTCCCAATGATTTTCACTCAATTTCTTCAATGGCTTGCAAGGGCAATGACAGGAGATTTGAGGATGGGGTGCAGGCATCCGCCTTGCTTTTACTATGAGTGAACACGAAACACTCCAAGATGGAGGACAGCATGGACTGGGCATTAATGACATGGGGCATCTTGATCAGCATCGTCGCATTATTGTGGATCATGGTGATGGCATCGGTCCAGGACAAGACCACTGATGCCAATGGCGGTTCCGACGAAGTGGCCGGCGAGTCTGCGTCTGGCCGGCAACATTTTGAACGGCAAACGGCGGCGTAATGGTTCACCACTGAGAAAGGAGGATCTCTTGAATTCAACAGTGATGTCTCCGGCAAGACCTGGCTTATGCGAGATCGCCTGTTATGCTCCGACCAACCATTCGAACGAGCCCGATCATTCGGCCACATCATCGTCGGAACATATGCCGTCCGCATCGACGGCTCCCACACAAAAAACGTCTAGACGAAAAGCGGTGGAGCGGAAACGGTTGACGGTGTCACTGCCCCTCGACCTGTTGGAACGCTCTCGAAACACGGTCTATTGGACGAAAGGCCTCACCTTGGCGCAGCTGCTCGAGCAAGCCCTCACGTGTTCTCTCGACCAACTTGAGCGAGTGCACGGGCAGCCCTTCCCTCAACGACTTGAAGATCTCAAAGGCGGGCGTCCTCCAAATAGCGACCGAACGGAGTACGCCGACAGTCTACGGCAACACACCTCGACGGAGTGAAGAGACAGTCGTCAAGGCGACGGAAACATTATCCAGGATACCTTTAGCTGGCCGACCTCGGAAGGCACAGCATTTCTGTGTCTAGATGAGGTGCGCCTTCCAGGCGTGGGGGTTCGCGCATTCGCTTATTAGGTTGAGCTGTTGACGATTACCGATGCGCGCGATCCGTGAAGAAGGATGGTGTCTGTGGCTCGACAACAACGATCCGGTACAGACGGATCGCCGCCTCCAGCATCGGTGAGGAGTAAGGCGCGGCTTGAAGGGCAGGGTATGCAGGGCCGAGACGCAGGGACAAAGGCTGATATTCTCATCGTGGACGATGATCCGGATATCGCTCAGGCCTTACTGGATTTTCTTGAGCATGACGGGTATCGAGTGGACCTGGCAGGAACCGGATCGGAAGCGCTTGCACGCTCGCGGGAGCAATCCTACTCAGCCGTTATTTTGGACCTTGGCTTACCCGATCTGGACGGTCTCGTCGTATTAAGAAAGCTGCTCGATCAGGACCCGAAACTTCCGGTCATTGTGCTGACGGCCTATACGACATCAGAAAAAACGTCCGGCGCTGTGGCACAGGGCGCGTTTGCGCTTCTCACCAAACCGTATAATCGCGAACAACTGCGTGGCACGCTGAGCCGCGCCATTGGTGTCAAAGTGTTAACGACCAGAGTGGAAACCGCCGAGAGCGCACTGGTCGAGAGTGAAGATCGATTTCAATCGGTCGTGCAATCTGCGATCGATGCGATCATCCTTGCCGACCAACGAGGCAACATCATATTTTGGAACAAGGCGGCCGCGCGCATGTTTCTCTATACAGACCAAGAGATGATCGGCCAATCGCTCACGAAGATTATGCCGGACCGCCATCGCGAAGCTCATGAGCGAGGATTGAGGCAATTTGGATTGACCGGGGAATCTCGGTTGATGGGGAAGTCGGTCGAATTGCAGGGGTTGCGAAAGGATGGGGTGGAGATTCCTCTGGAGCTTTCCCTCGGAACGTGGAAAATCGTCGGACAAACGTACTATTGCGGGATCATCCGTGAAATCACGGAACGCAAACGCATGGAGCAGGTTCAGGCGGAACAGTTACGATTGGCCAGCTTGCAGGACGCGATTCTTAATTCGGCCGGCGATGGGATCTACGGGATCGATACGCACGGGCGGACCACATTTGTGAATCCGGCGGCCGCGCATATGTTAGGCTGGAGTACGGAAGAATTGATCGGACGTTCTATGCACGAGACGGTACATCACTCCAAAGCCGACGGCACGCCTTATCCCGCCAAAGAATGTCCCATTCATGCCACGCTCAAGGAAGGCAATGCGTATGCAGTCGATCACGAAGTGTTCTGGCGACGAGATGGGAGTTGTTTTCCGGTCGACTATAGCAGCACGCCCATTATCGAATATGGCAAGGTGGTAGGAGCGGTCGTCATCTTCAAAAATATCGCTGAGCGCAGGAGAATGGAGGATGCCTTGCGCGAAAGCGAAGAGCTGTTTCGTCAGGTCACCGAACACATTCGGGATGTATTTTGGATGACGAGCCTCGAAAAAAACGCCATGCTATACATCAGTCCAGGCTACGAGGAAGTATGGGGTCGTTCTTGTGAAAGCCTCTATGCACGGCCTCAGTCCTGGCTCGATTCCATTCATCCCGATGATCGAGAACGGGTGCGCCAGGCCGTTATGACACAGCAGACGCTCGGTCAATATGCCGAGCGGTATCGAATCGTCCGCCCGGATGGTTCTGTTCGTTTGATTCGGGACCGAGCTTTTCCCATACGGGACGCCTCGGGCGCAATTTATCGGATCGCGGGCATCGCACAGGATATTACAGAGCTGACGCGTACCGCCGACCGATAACGTGGACGGCGCCGCCTCAGATCCTCAGTCAAATGAGGCGCAAGTGGTCCGCGAGTCCAGCGTCGCACATACACGTCCCTCTTGGCCCACCATCCGCACGGCCATCGCCTTGTGGCTGCTGTCCGCGATTCTTCTGACCGTCTTCTTCATTCCCTGCCCGCTTGCAGCCCATGAAATAGCTATTCTCAAATCATCCGACATCGCCGTCTTCAATCAGGCCATTGCCGGCATACAAGAGGAAGTCGGCTCCACGGCGACGCTGACCGTATACGACTTGGAAGGCGATGCGGCAAGCGGCAAAAAACTCGCACAAAAGATTCGCGCCTCCGATGCCGCTGTCGTCATTGCCGTCGGTCTCAAAGCCGCCGTCGCGGCCAAGGCGGAGCGTCTACAAGCGCCGGTCATTTATTGCATGGTGCTCGATCCGGAGAAGCACGACCTTCAAGGAGCCAACTTCACAGGGATCAGCCTGCGGATTCCTATCGAGCGGCAGTTCAGTACCATTCGTGCCTTGATTCCCAAACTCAAACGCCTAGGCGTGGTCTACGATCCACAGAAGACTCTGCCGCTCATCGAGGAGGCGCGCCGGGTGGCGAAGCGCCTGGGAATCGATTTGATGGAGCGACCCCTCCAGGCCGAGAAAGAGCTGCCTACCGCCGTCCGCGCCTTCCTGCCGACCGTCGAAGGACTGTGGTTGGTACCGGACAGCACTGTGCTAACGGAAGACTCGATGCGATTCGTATTAGGCACGGCCCTCGACCACAATGTGCCGGTGATCGGATTCTCAACGGAGTTCGTCCGAAACGGCGCTCTAGCCGGCCTTTCCATCAATCCCGAAGATATCGGTCGGCAGGCCGGTGTCATGGCCAAGAAACTTCTGATATCCCCGGACCGAACCATGCCATCGGCGGTGTCGCCGGATAGAGTCCGGCTGTCCGTCAATCTTAAGACGGCAAAGTATCTGGGGATCGTACTTTCTCCTGATGTGATGGGGCGCGCCGATGAACTGTACTGAGAGAGCGCCATGATCCGTCGCAGCGAGCCTCCCTCCATGCTTTCGATTGGATTTGGCAGCCTTCGCACCAAACTGGTGTTGTTCATCAGCCTGATCATTATTGCCGCGTGCTGCGGACTCAGTTGGTATTTTATTCAGCAGCAAGCGGAGACCATGACGAAAACGTTGATCGATACCGGGACAATCCTAACCAAAAACTTGGCGCACAATAGCCGCTATGCGGCGATCACCGAGGATCGACTCGAACTCGAGCAGTATATTGCAGGCGTGATGGAGGGGGAGGAGGTCGTCTACGTGGTGATGACCGGAGCCAACGGAACGGTCCTTGCCCGTTCGACAAAAGGGCGAGTGACAGATCGGGAAGGGCGCGCTCGCTCGGCCGAGACCCCTCTCTATCCTAACGAAGCTTTGGCGCGGACCTTGTTTCATACTCCGGCGCTTGCTCTCATCATTACACCCTTTGTCGAGCATGGCCCCATACGTGACGAGACGGTATACGATTTTGGCATGACGATTCTCCGCCGAACGTCGAAGAATGGACCGGCCGTTCCGTTGCCGTTTTCATTGGAACAGTTAGAAAGTCGGGCCACGCAGAAGACAGCCGATGTCGGGTCGGCTTCCCAGGTGCTCAGCGTCGTTCAGGTCGGCTTGACCCGGACCAAGATGCAACAGGCGCTCAATACGGTCGTGGGCAATGTCGTGTTGATCACCGTGTTGATTATCCTCATCGGCATTGCGACAACGATTGTGCTGGCGGATCGGATTATTACGCCGTTAAAGCGGCTGGCGTCCATCGCCAAGCGTGTGTCGGAGGGAGATTTGGAAGCGACAGTCGTACCGACGACGCGAGATGAAGTGGGCCAGCTGACCGGTCTCTTCAATCGCATGACGCAATCGTTGAAAGAGCGCGACGAGGCGATCAGATCACAAGTGGCCCAATTGGAAACGCTCAACCGAACGGGAACCGCGATTATTTCGACGCTCGACATCGATAAGCTCCTTCGAGCCGTGCTGCAGCTGTTGATGGAGAATGTTGGCTATCATCGTATGCTGCTCATGCTATACGACCCGCATCGGCAGGTTGCCTATGGCGCACGGGTTGCGGGCGTCTCCGAGGAAGTTGAGCGCGCCGTTCGTGATTTGGAAATCCAGATTCACGATGACGGCACGATCCATGCCGATCTTCTCATACGGGGTCGTGGCATTTTGGTCACGGATGTGGAGGCCGTGGCCGACCGTCTGTATCCCCCGCTCCTTGCCTTGGCGAGAGCGGAAGGCGTCACCTGTTTCATCGCAGCCCCATTGAAAAGCAGCCAACGCATGATGGGATTCATCGGCGCCGATCCAGGCCAAGCGCCCTGCCGACAATCGGATTTGGAACTGCTTAAAACGATCGCCGCCCAAATCGCCGTAGCGCTCGATAATGCAGAGGGTTACCACGAATTGGAGGAGTTGACGCAGTCATTGGAGCGGCGCGTGCAGGAGCGCACGCGAGAACTTCAAACGGCCAACGACAAGCTTCAAGAGCTGGATCGTCTCAAGTCGGTCTTCGTGTCGATTGTGTCGCATGAGTTACGGACTCCCATGACATCCATCAAGGGCTATATCGAAAACATGTTGGATGGGCTGACCGGGAATCTGTCAGAGCGGCAGGCGTATTATTTGGGACGAGTGAAATACAACGTCGAACGGCTGACTCGTATGATCAACGATTTGCTGGATTTGTCGCGTATCGAAGCGGGACGCCTCGAATTAGTGCTGGCGCCCTTGGCCGTGTCTGAGCTGGTGCTCGAAATTGTTGAGTCCTTACAGGTCATCAGCCAAGCGAAGGCGATCTCACTACAGCACGTGCCCCACGGCGAGCCGATGATGATTCACGCCGATCGGGATAAGCTCCATCAAATTCTCACCAACCTTATTCAGAACGCCGTGAAGTTCACTCAGCAAGGCGGGCAGATTCGTATCGAGACGAAACCCTATGAGGGCGGCTTCGTGCAATTTTGCGTCGCCGACACCGGGTGCGGCATTCCCTTGATTGAACAGCCCCAAATCTTTGAACGGTTTTATCGAGGCGAAACGATCCAGGTCGAACAGAGGGGCGCCGGGCTGGGCTTGGCAATTACGAAGAGTCTGGTAGAAATGCATGGCGGGAAAATTTGGGTGGAAAGTAAACCCGGCCAGGGCAGCCGCTTTTATTTCACGATTCCACGTGTGACTCCTGCCGACTGAGCTGGGTGCTTCTCTCATCATCGTATCCGAGCAGATAATACTGCCGTATTGGTTCCGATAACGGCATGAGCCGTTCAGGTAGATCCATCCCCTTTTTCTCCGTTTATACAGATAGCAATGCTACCAATTTCAATAGCTTCGTGCTCGGAACAGGGCTTGAGGTCCTATGGCATGTCCGTTGCGTGACATTCCCCCAGCTAGTCGAGTGTAGTCGGTAAGCATAGAGGAATCTCATGTCGGAAACCCATGGCGCCCAATCAATCCTCGTCGTCGATGACGATCCGGATATTCGCGAAAGCCTCCATGACATGCTGGTGCATGAAGGATATCGCGTGCGTCCAGTTGGGACGGGCGCGGCCGCGATTCAGGAAGCGAAAGAGGCGTATTTTGGCGCCGTCATTTTGGATATCGGTTTGCCGGACCTCGATGGGCACGAGGTGCTCAAGGCGCTCAGCCAAGCGGATCCTCAACTCCCGGTCATTATTCTTACCGGACATGGTACTGAGCAGAACACCGTCGGGCCGCTCGCAAAGGGCGCGTTTGCGTATGTCGTCAAACCGTACAATTCCGCGGCCGTCAAGGCGGTGATCCGTCGTGCCTGTGACGTGCGGATCTTATCCATCAAAGCCGAATCTGCCCAACATGCGCTGAGTGCCAGTGAGGAGCGATTCCGCTCGATCGTGCAATCGACCTCCGACGCGATCGTTATCGCGGAGGGAGATGGCCATATCGTCTTTTGGAATGAGAGCGCGCGTCGAATGTTTCTGTATGAGGAACGCGAAGTGCTGGGAAGGCCGTTGACGACGATCATGCCGGAACGTTACCGCGAGGCGCATCAACGCGGCATGGCTCGCGTCATCGGCACCGGCAAGGCGTCGATGTTGGGTCGGCCGATCGAGCTCTGTGGTCTTCGAAAAGACGGCACTGAATTTCCGTTAGAGCTCTCGCTCGCGATGTGGCACGCGCCTGACCACATCTTTTTTGGGGGGATTATTCGCGATATTACCGAGCGCAAACGAGCGGAAGCGGCCTTGCATCGGAGCGAAGAACAATTTCGCCAGCTCGCCGAGAACATTAAGGAAGTCTTTTGGCTCACCGATGTCGAACACAAGGAAATGATGTATATCAGCCCCGCTTATGAAGAGCTATGGGGTCGGTCTTGTGACAGCTTGTATCGGCATCCGGAGTCCTGGAAGGACGCCATCCACCCGGACGATCGCGAGCGCGTAGAAGCAGCCACACAGCTGGAGGCCGGCGGCAAATATGACGAGGAGTATCGGATTGTCCGGCAGGATGGAACGACCCGATGGATTCATGATCGCGCGTTCCCCATCCGCGATGAGGACGGCATTGTCTACCGTATCGCCGGGATCGCGGAGAACGTCACCGAACAAACGTGCGTGGCGAATCGTCAGGGGGTGCAATATCGGGCGACGCGGATTTTAGCGGAGTCTGCCGACATGGCAGAAGCCAGTGCGCTCATTCTCAAGACGATCTGTGAAGGCCTCGGGTGGGACATGGGTGCCATCTGGAGCGTCGATCAGACGGACGGCGCCTTGCATTGTCTGGAAGTATGGCAGGGGCCCGGCGTCGATACTCCGAGGTTTATCGCTTCGACTCGGCAATCGGTGTTTGCGAAAGGGGCTGGTCTTCCGGGTCGTGTTTGGGCGTGCGGAGAACCGGTCTGGATCAAGGATGTCACGCGAGATGGGAAATTCCCACGCGCGCGCACGGCGGCGCTGGAGGGCGTGCATGGCGCCTTGGCGTTTCCCATTAAGCTGGGCGACGAAGTGCACGGGGTCTTCGAATTTTTCAGCCGTGACCTTGGCCATCCCGACGATGATGTGCTGAAAATGTTGGGTGCGATCGGCAGCCAGATCGGGCAGTTTATGGAACGCCGGCGGGCCGAAGAGGCTTTGCGGTATGCGTATGAGAAATTGGACGCGATTCTGATTTCACTCCCGTGCTTGATACTGATCGTCGATGAGCAGTTGCGCGTGGCCTATGCGAATCCCAGGGCGGATCGGCATTTTCGGCCTGCACAGGGGACACTCACCGGCAGCGCGCTTCAGGATATCTGTCCGCTTCCCGATCGGCAATGGAATCGATTGGTTGAGGATCTGCAACGCGCGGCATCCCAGACCACGTCGATCGAGGAACGGGACATTGAAATTCGCAAGCATGTGTATCGGTATCGTTCATTTCCCGTCACGCTCCATAGCGACCCTCGACACCAAGCGGGTCTGGTGATGTGGGATGTGACCGAGCATAAGCAACTTCAAGATCAGTTGATCCAAGCCGAGAAGCTGTCGAGTCTCGGGACGCTCGTATCGGGGATGGCGCACGAAATCAACAATCCTATCCAAGGCATTCTGGGCATGGCGGAAATTATTTTGCAGGAACACGACCCCGATAAGATCAAGCAATTTGCCAGGGATATCGTCGACTGCTCCGCGCACGTCGGCGCCGTCGTCCGGAATTTTGCGGCCTACGCGCGCCCGGCATCGCGTGACGGCGAGATGGACATCGATGTGGCGGAGCGGATCAAGGAGGCCATTCGCCTCGTCCAGCGTTGCCCGCAGTTCGGCCATGTGGAGGTCGTGACACGATTTGAACGCACCCCCACGTTTCGCGCGCGTCGCACGGAGATCGATCAAGTGTTCGTCAACCTGGTCAGCAACGCCGTGGAGGCGATGAGTGGGGCGGGTCTACTGACCGTGCAGGTGTCTCACGGCGAGGAGAAAATTGCCGTGGTGATTCAGGATACCGGCTGCGGTATTCCACCGGATTTGATGGGGAAGATTTTCGATCCGTTTGTGACGACGAAGGATCCCGGCAAGGGCACGGGATTAGGGCTCAGCATTGTCTATAAGATCGTGGCGAAGTACGGCGGGCGTATTACTGTCGACAGTGAAGAGGGCAAGGGCAGTACCTTTACCGTGACGTTTCCAACAACAGCAGCTTAATAGGAGGTGCATCATGGCGATCGTTCATCATGCAGCAGAAGGGGTTCGGCAGGGACGCATTCTTGTCGTGGACGACGAGGCTCAAATCCGTAAGCCCATTTCCATCATGCTGGCAAAAGACGGGTACGACGTCGTGGAAGCCGCGGATGGGGAGGAGGCGATCCGAGCTTTACGGTCTGGCGATAATCCCTTGATGGTAGATACCATTCTTTGCGACATTCGCATGCCGAACGTGAATGGAAAGGAAGCGATCGCGTATTTTCGCAGCGAATTCCCAGGCGTGCCGGTCGTCGTGATGACGGGGTACCCGGATGTGGAATTGGCCGTCACCTTGATGCGACAAGGGGTACGTGACTATTTGATCAAGCCGGTCACGCGTGAGGAGCTGTTGACTGTCCTCCGAAAATCGGTGGATCAGCATATCGTGCTGAAAGACCAATTCGCGACGTAACTTCAAGGCGGGATTCTGTGGCCGTCTGCTTGATAGACGATGCCGGTGAGCCGAAGCTTTAGGCCTTGCCACCCAGAAAGGCTTTGAGTCCGAAATATCCGAAGGCGTCTTTAAGGTTGGAGTAGAGTCGTTGAACCGGTCCCATGCTTTGATTCGTCACATATTCCAGGGTGAGGACGACCCGCTCTTCACCTTCGCCCAGCGGTGTCACGCTGTGCCAGAGCTTATCGCCGTTAAAGATGACCACGGTTCCCGGTTCTGTCGCGAGCTGTAGCTCTAGCATAGCGCGTGTCGGATCGTCTTTATACAGCTGGCACACGAGCCGGCATGAAGGGGACTGATCCACGAGTCCCATCAAGACGGTGTAGCGCGCGCCCTTGTAGTAGGACGTATCATAGTGAAAGCCGATGTGGTCGCCGGGTTCGGTGTAGTAATACAAGGCGCAGGCATGGGGGTCGTTCTCAGGACACGGCAACAACGGCACGCCGACCAGACGAGTGAGAAAATCCATGAAGGCCGGAGAGCGATAAAGCTGCAAAAAGGCCGGAGCCTGTTCGCGCACGGAGTAGTAACTGATGCTTCCGCCTTTCTTGTGCCCGGGAATGTAGTTGCGATTGAGTTGCGGCTTCATGCGTTGTACGGAAGGCAGCAACGAGGCTTGAATCACGGCCTCGGATAAAAACCCAGGAAGGCAAACAAACTCGTTTTGATGCCAATATTCCTGCCGCACTTGTTCGAAATTCAGGGCGGAGATCGCTTGTTCAATCGCCTCCGTTAGACCCATCGCAGTCGTCTCTATCATGCTGATCCTCGTTACGTGATTCTCATCGCTGTCCGGAGACTCGCGTCATCAACAACGGTATTATGGCGGACTGAGCGTAGGCGCCTTCACAACTTCCACACCGGCGGGGACTTTAAATTCGAAGAGCACGCTCTTGAGCCCGGTGTTGGGTTTTAATCCACTGAAGATGAACGTGGAAATGTTGCCGTTAATTTCATGAATGGCGACGGATTTAATGAAATAGGTCTTGGGCTGAACTTCCACCACCAACCTCGACACCGAACGCGACGCGTCCGGTTCGGTCGACTTGGGCATCAGCGTGATCAGCGGCAGTCCCCCGTCCCCACGTTCGCCACCGCGGGTCGCTTCCACGTCGAACTCCTCATCAATCTTGGCAACCCCCTGAAGCAGTTGCAGCGGCGCTTGCGAGGCCGCCATCTGCGTAAGCTTGCCGACCAACACTTGCTTATGCTCTGGCACATACATCATCACGTCGTTGCGATTGACGTAGATTTCTTCTACCGTCGGATCGCGGTAATCCCAGCGCAGCAACCCCGGCTTCTTGATCGACATCTGCCCGCTCGACGTCAACGGCGTCGCAAACCCTTCGATGCGGGTGGTCTGCTGGAAGTCCGCCTGCAGATCCTTCGTTTGCTCGTACCGCGCCTGCAATTTTTTCAAGACCTCACGAATCTCTTTCTGTTCCTTTCCTCCGTCCTTACCCTCGTCAGCAGCGCAAGTAACATCAGGATGCGAGATACCGATACCAAGGTAGGAGAAGACTGTTAGTCCCAGTAGTATGAAAAACAGATGGTAGGGGGACCGGTGAGGATGGTCCCCACAGCGCGCGTCCATTTCACCCACCCACCCCACGCGCGCCAAGACGCGCGGACTCCCGAGGCGAGCACCTTCCGAGCGTGCGCGGTGCACGAGCACAAGGGCCGCACCAATTGCCTTCCCACCTGCCTTATTCACGCTTCCTCTCCTTCTCCCACCGGCCCCTTTCGCCCGATTACCTCACGCCGCCCATCGCGGGCCGGCGCGCTGACGAGCCCTTCCTCCTCCATCCGTTCGACCATGCGCGCCGCTCGGGGGTAGCCGACACGCAACCGGCGTTGAATGAGGGAGGCCGACGCCTGGCCGCTGGTCAATACCAGATCTTTCGCCTGTTCGTAGACTTCATCTCTCGCTTGCTCTTCTGATGCCCCCTCTTGCGACAGGGACTGCAGCTCGTCGCTATAGCTGGGCGTCGCCTGTTTTTTGACGAACTCCACCACACGTCGCACATCTTCATCGGGTACGAAGGAGCCGTGTAAGCGCGTCAGGCGGCCGGTGCCCGACGCGAGATAGAGCATGTCTCCGCGGCCCAACAGGGCTTCCGCGCCGTTCGCGTCGAGGATCGTGCGAGAGTCGGTCTTGGACGATACTTGAAAAGAAATTCTTGCCGGGAAATTCGCCTTGATCAATCCCGTGAGGACGTCGACCGACGGGCGTTGCGTCGCCAGCACCAGATGAATGCCGGCCGCCCGCGCCATTTGCGCCAGCCGCGCGATTTTATCTTCTACATCCTTGGGCGCAACCATCATCAGGTCGGCAAGCTCGTCGATCATCACGACGATATAGGGAAGCGGCGACGGTGGGGTCGTCGCAGCGGGGATGGATTCGGTGGCGGCGGCCGTCATTTCGCCGGCAGACAACCGTTCCTCCTCACTCATAAATTCCATCGGCAATTCCGTTTGCTCCGGTTGCGACGATGCCCGAAATTTGCCGCCGTTGCCCTGCAGCTCGGCCACCCGACGATTGTACGAATCAATGTTGCGCACGCCCGCATCGGCCAGCAACTTATACCGGCGCTCCATTTCCTGCACGACCCACCCCAAGCCGCGATTGGCCGACTTCGCATCGGTAATCACGGGACGCAATAAATGGGGCACTCCATCATACGTTTGCAGTTCGAGCATCTTCGGATCGATCAACAATAATTTCACTTCGTCGGGTTTGGCTTTGGTCAGAATGCTCAGGAGCATCGTGTTCAATCCGACGCTCTTGCCCGCGCCGGTCGCTCCCGCGACCAGGAGATGGGGCATCGATTTAAGATCGGCCGTCACCGGTTTGCCGAAGATGTCTTTGCCCAAGGCGAGAGTCAGCTTCGAGCGCGCATGGGTATAGGCGTCGCTAGTGAGCACTTCCTTGAGAGAGACGGTTTCCCGGAAACGGTTGGGTACCTCGACCCCCACGACCGATTTGCCGGGAAGCGGAGCGACGATCCGAATGCTGGTTGCCTTGAGCGCGAGCGCCAGATCGTCGCTCAGGTTTACGATGCGGGCGACTTTGACCCCGGGCGCCGGTTCGAATTCATACATGGTGACGACAGGGCCGGGATGAATTTCCGTCACCTTTCCCTCAATGCCAAAACTCAATAGTGCTCGCGCCAGGACATCGGCCTGCGCTTTGAGCAGATCATCGGTCATCCGTTCGGTGGGACCAGGGAGTTCGCTCAGCAATTCCCGAGCATCCGGGAGGAGGTATCCCGGCGGCACCGATTTCGAGACGAGCATTTCTGAGTCGTCATCAGCCGGCTGGACAGGCTCCGGTGTGACCTTGGTCGACGACGACGCCTGCACCGATGTGATGTCGGGAAGTTCGGTCTCACTCGAGTCCATCTCCGTGGAGCGATGGATTTTTACCGGCTTGGGCTTCAGGCGCTTGGTTTTTTCCGATGGCGCGGCGGGTTCTGGAATCAAAGCCGACACGCGATCTGAGAGGCCGATCCACCACTCCGGCACGCGCCGCCAAAGATCCGTGAGCGAGGCGGGTGTGGCGAGCAGCAAGGATACGAGGAGTCCGGAGAGAATCAGAATGTGCGCGCCGGTACTGGCGAAATAGCTGCGTAAGAGATCGGCAAGAAGCAGACCGATCGTGCCGCCGGCCATTCCTTTTTGCACCATGCCGCTGGAGATCGTGGGAACACCCGTCAGCTCCAAGTGCAGCAGTCCGCTTAAAAAGAAGAGGACCACGGCCGAACCGGCTGCACTCCTCAACGTGACATTCAACGCGCCGTGCGCAAAACATCGGCTTCCGATGATCGTCAATAAGACAGGCAAGAGATAGGCGGCGGTCCCGATCAGCCAAAATAACCCTGATGCCAGGGATGCGCCGGCCGTACCGATCATGTTACGCGTTGGTGGTGCGGTGGTGACGGAGGACGGCGAGCCTGTGCTAAAGAAGGTCGCGTCCGATGGCGCGTACGAGAGAAGTCCCAGGAGAATTAAGAGGCTCAACGTGATCAGCACGACGCCGATCACTTCATACGGAAGATGTGAGGACGGAGAAGAGGTCCCGCGAGCCTGAGCGCGCTTCGCCATAGTGGAAGCACCCATGTGCGGATGGTAGCACATGGGCGAATTGAATTCAAAGAATCGGAAGTGGGAGGCGCGGCGGGGACGCCTGGTGTGCGCGCAGAGCGCGCAAGCGAAGACGGTGCTCGCTCGATGCGCGCAGGTGCAGTCGCCCACGCCCCACCTCCCTGGAGTAAAAAGCAAATTCAATTCGAGGGAAAAGGAGAGAAGAAAACTACAAGGAACGTCCAAGTTATCTTGTGCTCGCGCACTCAGACAGAGTGTGTATTGAACTAAATTAACTGATCAACCGGAGTTGCTAGCCTCGAGAGCTTTTGCCAAGGCGGCGAATTCGTCTATCGAGAGCGTTTCGGCTCGACGGGTTGGATTGATGGTGGTTTGCGCGAAGGCTTCTGCAAGATGAGGAGGGGAGAAGCCTTCGTCGCGAAGGGAATTGGCGCAGGTTTTTCGTCGGTGGGCGAAGGCGGCGCGAACAACCTTGATGAAGGCGGCTTCATGTGAGGCAGGGATCGAAGGGTGTGTGCGCGGCGTGAGGGTGAGGACGGAGGAATCGACATCCGGTCGGGGGCGAAAACAGTTTTTTGACACGGAGAAGGCGATTGTCGCGGCGGCGCGGTATTGCGTCAGGACGGACAGGATACCGTAGGCATCAGTATTCGGCGCGGCGACGATGCGCTCAGCCACCTCGGCTTGCAACATAAGGACCATTCGGTTGATGCGGACGTGAGCTTCCAAGAGCGTAAAGAGCAGCGGCGTCGAGATGTAATACGGCAGATTGGCCACGACGACGGTTCGATCCGGAAGTGTGTGATAGGGAAATTCTAATGCGTCTCCATGGCGAAGATTGAGCCGCGGGTGACTGAGCGTCTGTCGTAGATAGGCGACTAATTGCGTATCAATTTCAAGCGCCAGAACCGAGCCGGCGGCTTCACAAAGCGCCCGTGTCAGAATTCCTCGACCTGGGCCTATCTCCATGACTGTGTCGTTGGAGGCTAGCGCCGCCGTGGCGACGATCTTTCGAACGATATTGGGGTCGATGAGAAAATTTTGCCCGAGACGTTTTTGAGGTGGGGGAGGAGCGATCATCCCGGATTCACCCGGGGCCTGGAGTTTTTAGCCGCTTGACCAACGAAGTGAGAAAGTTGCGATAGAGTTCGACTTCGTCGCTCAACTCTTCGGCCAGATCGTGCGTGAACGAAGGACCGGGTGTCGTCAGTGAAAATTGCTGCGATTCCTTTTGGCCGATCTGTTGCGCGAGTAACGGCACCGTTCGTTTCTTCCAGGCCGCAATCCGTTCGCCGCTGCGCACGGTATTGAGATCGTCCGCCGCCTCTTTGTAAATAGCGTCCAATTCGCGAATCTGGGCTTCGAGCATGGTCAACGCAGTGTGATTGTCCGTCATATGGTCCTTGCATGATGCGATCCGGCCAAACGTGCCGCCATGATCAGCGCCTCCAAGAGGCTGCCGCATTCGGCTATGCCCTTGCCGACGATATCGAACGCAGTCCCGTGGTCCACCGACGTTCTGATAATCGGCAAGCCCACCGTCATGTTGACGCATTCACCGAACGACACCATCTTGAGCGGGATTAATCCCTGATCGTGGTACATGGCGACCACCGCGTCGAACTCGCCTCGCCCGGCCTTGCCGAACAGCGTATCGGCCGGCAACGGGTCGCTGGCGTCAATGCCCATGCGCCTGGCGCGGCGTGAGGCGGGAAGAATATTCAACCGTTCGTCTTCGCCGAACAGGCCGCCTTCACCGGCATGCGGGTTGAGCGCGGCGACTCCGATTCGAGGCTTGGCGATGCCAAAGTACTCTCGCATCGCCCGATCGGCAAGACGGATCGCGCGAAGAATGCCGTTGGCGTTGAGCGCATCCGGCAATCGGCGAATGGCGACATGGGTCGTCACGAACATGATTTTGAGCGGCCCGCCCATGATCATCATTCCGACCTCCTTGCTCCTCGTGAGATCGGCGAGCAGTTCGGTATGGCCGGGATAGTGATAGCCCGCGAGGTTGATCGCTTCCTTATTGATCGGGCCTGTCACCAAGGCATCGATGATCCCTCTCTGCGCGAGGTCCACAGCCTTGAGAATAAATGAGACGGACGCGGCGCCTGCCTTCTCCGAGACCCTGCCCTGGGGGAATGTTCCGAGCGGACGTTTCAAGGGATCGAGCACGCAGATGGTACCAGGACGTGGTGCCCGCAGATCTTGTTCCGAGACCGGCTGCACCGCGAACGGCAGACGAAGCCAGCGAAGAGTCTGTTGCATGACGGGCACAGACCCAATCACAAGTGGCCGACACAGACGATGTACGGTACGCATCGCCCACGCCTTGGCAATCACTTCAGGGCCGATGCCTGCCGGATCACCCATCGTGATGCCGAGAATCGGGAGCGAGTCTTTGGACCGGCTCCCCCTTCGCGCAGCACGGGTTTTTGGAGACTGTTTGAGAATGCTTCGTGTCTTCATCAGTTAAGATCCAGAAACGTACAGAGTAAATCCCACGTAGAGCAAGGCGCTAAGCCCAAGGACCCAAGGCCGCCAGTGATTACCCCACCACAATTGCACGAAGTTCATCCCGACCGCGATGAGGGCGAGCCCCATCGTGGTCATCGCTACCGGTGACAGGTCCCAATTGGTGCCGATCAGGCCGACCGAGACGGGGAATGTGCCTTGGAAAACCATCGCCCCGGTGACATTCCCGACGGCCAACGTATCCTTCTTTTGATAGAGCCAGAGAAAACTGTTGGACATCTCCGGCAGCTCAGTGGCCAACGGAGCGATGAGCAGTGCGAGCAGGAGCGGCGAGACATCGAGTTCAGCCGACAGCGACTTGGCCGCCGTCACGAACAGGTGGGCGCCACCCACGAGCCCGAGCAACCCCAGCGTTCCTTGCAATCCGATCCAGACATAGGAAGGGTTTCGCGAACGCGGGGCCAAAAATAAAGGGTCAAGCGTCATGTCCTCGCGCACCTCGGAAGCAAATTTCGTTTTGATGTAAAAACCATAGAGCACGATCAACAACGCCGCCACACAATAGCGAACGAGCGGAGACGCGACAAAGACGCAGGCCATCGCCAATCCGTAGGCCACCAGGAAAAACTGCGCGTCCAGACGGATTTCCCGATAATCGAGTTGAAAGGCCGCCGTTCGTTTGCCGAGTCGAGCATAGATCACCAAGAGTCCCGCTAGAATCGGAAGTACGAGGGTACTGAGCATGAAGGGCGCGCCGAGGATCGCCCCCAGCCCGACTGCGGTTCGCGCTTCACCGGTGCCGAAGAAAATGGCGATAATGGGAATCGATGTTTCCGGGAGGGTCGTCCCGATCGCGGCAAAGACGCTGCCTACCACGCCTTCCGGGACTTTCAAGCGTTTCCCCAGCCATTCGATGCCGTTCGTGAATAAGGCGCAGCCACCCAATGTGACGACCACGGAGGCGAGAAACATGATGACGTAGATCAGGATATTCACGAGTGCTCCGGAGAATAGACGCTCATCTCTTCTTTTTGCCTCGTCCCTTGTGACGGTGGCTGTCGCCATGTGTGCTCCGATAAGCGACTGCGGCTTCCTCCAAGATCTCTCGAACCGGTCGCCCCGTTTGTTCGGCAATGCGCTTGCAGTCCTGATATTCGGGCGCCGCTTTGGCTTTGCCGCTGCCAAGATCGGCCACCTTCATTCTGATCGGCCCATACAATGTCTGAACGACTTCCATGCGGCGCGAGAGGACCAGTCGCTGGACTTCCTGCATGCGCACGCCCAGCGTACTCGTGTCACGCAACACTATCTGAGCGACCGCGTGTGCTTTGGCCGGAGGCGCCAGTACCGTGAATACGATGCCGGGCCGTTCATGTTTCATGATGACCGGAGTCAAGGTTGCATCCACCGCTCCGGCCGCAAACACTCGTTCCATGACCGTCTCATAGGCCTGAGGATGCAAGTCATCGACGTTCGTTTCGATTTGGACGATCGTGTCGGTGCCCTCGTATTGCTGGGCCGAGTCCCCGATGAAGATCCGCAGGGCATTCGGCCAATGCTCGGGATCGGCCTGGCCTGCCCCATACCCGACGGCCGTCGGGCGCATGAGCGGCATGGGTCCGAACTGTGCGGCCAGCGTGCCGAGAAGGGCGAGACCGGTCGGGGTCGTCAGCTCGCGCGCGGGCCCTGAGCTGTAAATCGGAATATCACGCGACAATGCGGCGACGGCAGGTCCCGGCGCGGGCAACCGCCCGTGCGCTGAGTCGATCCAGCCGGAACCGACATTGACGGCGGACGCCGTGATTCGCTGAATGCCGAGCAACTGACAGCCCATGATCGATCCGATGACATCGATCAATGAATCCACGACACCGACCTCATGAAATATCACCTTCGATGGAGTGACGCGATGCGCGAGCCCTTCCGCATTCGCCAGGCGATCGAATACCGCCATGCTCTGGTCTCGAACGGTGGGGGGGAGCCGGCTATTCGTGATGAGTCGTTGAATGCGGGACAAAGGCAGTGGCGATCGAAACCCTTTTTGAATGACCACATCGACTTTTGTGGCCGCTAATCCGCCACGCATCACCGATCGAGACCGCAATCGATAGCCGGTCGCCGGCAGATCTTTCAGCGCACGCACCAATTCTTTCAGCGACAAGCCGGCGTCGACCAGCGCGCCGAGCGTCATGTCTCCGCTGATGCCCGAGAAACAATCGAAATGAAGGTGTCGCATCTTCCCCTGGTCGGCGTAAGCTCAATACTAGTGTTTTTATAAAGAACGGGCCGCTCACCAAGACACTACCGCTACACCATCTCAGGACTCAGGACTCAGGACTCAGGACTCAGGACTCAGGACTCAGGACTCAGGACTCAGCACTTCCTACCAGAGCGGCGGTCATCTTAACAAAAAGCACTACGAGACCAAAAGGGATGTTGCCGACGGCCTGAATGTCATTGACAGCTCAGACTCCCTATGATATCCACTGGCGGCCTTTCCAGTGCTAGGTAGAGCCTTCCAAAGGCGATCGCGGTCCGTGCAGTCCACTCTCTGCGGTGTAACGTCCATGCCTCATATGTTTTCCAGAACGTCCCGGTCATGCGGTGCTCTTGTACGAGGAATCGGTATCGCCTGCCTTCTCTGTCTGTTCGTCACGCCGGATTCTGCGCTCGCCGTCAAACGAAAGAAAGGGCCCGTCATTCCGCCCGAATTAAAGATCGTGTCCGTGATGATGGCGCCGACTTCGTACGTACCGGGAAACGGCACACTCGATTTTGCGGTCGACGTTGAATTGCCGAAACATCTGGATCGAGATCTTCTGTTGGAAGTCTCGGTCCTCATCAGTTCTCCTTCCATGCGTTCGATGCGGTTTCTGTCGAGCCGCCAAGCCATCGATCGCCAGGTGCCGGAAGTGTCGGCGACGTCATCATCGGTGGAGACAAAGCCGCGTGTCGAAGTTATCCTCATGTGGGACGGGACGGATCAGTCGAAAGAGTTGGCGGGCGTCGGGAAGTACGATTATGAAATACGCGCGAAATTGTTGGCCGTGGGCGACAACGGGGCGCGGACCCATATGAATGCCTGGCCCAAGCGAGGGACCGTACTACTGAAGGACACCGTTCAACCCTGACTTGGCCTCTCCTGGAGAAATCAGTTCGAGGCGCCGGATCATTGGTTATGTCTCCATTACGTTGATCCGATGCGCCAAACATCCCGCCCCGAAACCATTATCGATATTGACGACGCCGATTCCGGCTGCGCATGAATTCAGCATGGTGAGCAGCGCGGCCAGACCTCCGAAGCTGGCTCCGTATCCTCGACTGGTGGGAACGGCGATCACGGGCCGGTTGACCAACCCTCCGATCACGCTGGGCAACGCGCCGTCCATTCCCGCGACGACGACGATCACTCGCGCCTTCAACAATCGCTCATGCCGGTTAAAGAGCCGATGGATACCGGCCACTCCCACGTCATAGACCGTCTCCGTGCGGCTTCCCATGATTTCCGCCGTCAACCGCGCTTCCTCCGCCACCGGAATATCGGAGGTGCCGGCTGTGACGATCAGCACATCGCCACGAAGCATGGGTGGTCGCGGCTGGATCGCGACGACGCGCGCCAATTCATGGTAGACCGCTCGGCGAGTTAGGCGAGTGAGCGACCGCCCGATCTCGGGTTCGACACGCGTCGCCAATAAAGGCCCGCCCTTTTTCAACAGGCCCCGAGCGATTCCGAGCACCTGCGCGCGAGTTTTTCCTTCACAAAAAATAACTTCCGGGAATCCCTGCCGGATCGCCCGGTGATGGTCGACCGAAGCAAAGCCGAGATCTTCATATGGGAGGGTGCGGAGACGGTCGAGAGTTGCGTCGATAGTGATCTTTCCCGATTGCAAATCGGCCAGTAGTTTTTTTAATAACTTTTCGTCCATCGTCTATTGTCTATTCTGGCCAGATATACCTAGTTCACAGGATGCTCAAAAGCGTTTCCAACAAGGCCGCAGGGAAGACGAAACCGGAAGCGTAGCCTGATTACACCCACCCACCCCAAGCGCGCCAAGACGCGCCCCTTCCCGTCGGGTACGTTGAAGATTTTGGCGTCCCGAGAACGCAGTTGGTGGCCTTTTTCAGCCTTCTGCCTCCTCTTTGGCGGCGCGTTCCATCAATTCGCTCACCGCCAACCGCGGCGATTTGTCTTCGAATAGTACCGCGCAGACGGCCTGGACGATAGGCATATCGACCTTGCAACGGTGGGCCAGGCCAGCGGTAGCCTTGGAGGTACGCACGCCTTCCGCCACGGCATGCGAGTCCTTGAGAATATCGGCTAACCGTTCTCCACGGCCGAGTCTGACTCCGACCGTATGATTGCGGCTTAACGGACCGGTACACGTCAAGACGAGGTCACCCACCCCGGAAAGACCATAAAACGTTTTCGGATCGGCGCCGCACGCAACCCCGAGCCGGATCATCTCGGTGAGTCCGCGTGTAATCAGCGCCGCCCTGGCATTATGGCCCAGCTTTAATCCGTCCACCGCACCGGCCGCCAAGGCCATCACGTTCTTTAAGGCGCCACCGAGTTGCACGCCGGTCATATCGGACCCTGCATAGACGCGAAAATGAGGCGTCATAAATAAGCCCTGCAGGCTGCGCACGCGGCTCGTCTCCTGTCCCGCCAACACAACGGCTGTCGGCTGGTCTTGGCAGACTTCTGTGGCAAAGCTGGGACCGGACAACACCAAGATCGTGCGGTGCAAGTACGAAGGCAACACGTCCTGCATCACTTGGGATATCAGCTTGAACGTGTCTTCTTCGATGCCCTTCGTGGCGCTGATAATGGGAACTGCATAGGGCAGGAGCGTACCCAATTGCCGAAGAACGGATCGAGCGGCATGCGATGGGACGGCAAAAATCAGCAGGTCGAGACGATCGACGGCTTCTTCCATCGATCCGGTGACCATCAGTGACGCAGGCAAAGGAACACCTGGCAGGAAGACAGTGTTCTCATGTTTGCGCTGGATGGCTTCGACCACCTCGGGTTCGAAGGCCCAGAGCCTCACCGGAAACCCTTTATTGGCCAGATGGCGTGCCAGAGAGGTCCCCCAGGCTCCGGCGCCAATCACGCTGATCTTGGGTGCTGTCGGCAGGTCGGTAGTCATGTGAGATCCTATGAAGGTTGGGATTATAGGTAGCGCTCGGGGTTGTGTCAAAACGGAACTGCTCAACCATGTGCCTGGAGCGACGGTGGTGGATCTGCACGAAGATCACCGATCTCAAATTAGCAACGTCCGCCATGTATGGTCTAAAGCTCGGGTACTATCTGGATACCCTGCGGTGGTTGGGAATTGAGGGCGAGATCTTCAATACGAATCCGCATGTGAAACAACAAACCGAAACGTTGACTCCGCCATCCGGACCTTCACTGACGGGGACCACGTCAGGCTCGTACTTGACCGTCTTAACTCTAGCGACGAATGTTATAGTACGGTACCCCGGCGAGTCCTTACAGCCGTACATCGGCGTGGGACCCGGGATCTTTTTTGCACGCAATCATTTTTCAACAGGCGCAGCGGAATCCTCAACCGCCACGACGCAGCTCGGACTGAACGCGATGGCAGGACTTCGATATTTGGCGACAGAACATGCCGCCGTATTTATTGAGGGCAAGTACAGTCATGCGCAACTAAACTTTGGCCAAAGCAACACCATCCCATGCAGCAACAACACTACAATGCCTTTCACGCGGCCTTCGGCATCGCCTCCCATTTTTGACCTTGGGTTTTGAGACCCGTCGTCCATCACTGCAACAGTCTCATCTCGCACCGCTCACCAACTGATGCCTCACACGGAACGAAGGTTCGGACGTTCATTCCAGCGCCAGAGTGAGACACTTTGCAGACCCTCCGGCTTTCATGAATTCATCCAGGGGGAGTGAATGTATCTCATAGCCTCGTTCCTGTAGTTGCCGGACGGCGTCCGGACAGCCCTCGGGAAGCACGATGTGCCGGCCGACACACACTGCATTGCAGGCAAACCGCATGGCCTCGATCTCCTGGATAATGATTTGCCGTTGTGTGGCGATGCGATCCTCGATCACCGTCCGAGCGTAACGATCGAAGGCCGGAGGATAGTAGAGTAACTCTCCGCCACTGAGCGGACAGAAGCACGTATCCAAGTGATAGAATCGCGGATTAATGAGCTCCAGCGGAATGATTTCTCGACTGAAAATGCGGCTGAGATGTTCGTACGCATCGATGTCCGTGCGTTGGCGATATCCCCCGAACCAGAGATCGGGAAATCCCAGCAGATCGCCGGCGCCTTCGAAATGAATGCCGTCTTTCAGCCGCGTGACAGCGTATCCATTGTTGCGAAACCAGTCTTCGAAGTGCCGTTCTTCACGCTGTCGTTCCGGATGGCGAAAGCGGCTTGGCACCGCCCGTCCTTCGTGCACGACACCGGCATTGGCGGTGAAGACAAAATCGGGAAGACCGGGTACTGGGTCTAAGCGTTCCAGCCGTGCGCCGACCGCTCCTTCAAGTTCCCGCATCAATCCATGCCACTGCATCCTGGCGAGTCTCGGATCCGCAGTGTTCGACAGACGCATCCATGGGTTGATTTCGTATTCGATCCCGAAATAGTCGGGCGGGCAGACGAGCAAGCGGCTCATACTGTGCATCCGAGTTCACGTGCGAGGTCGCGCAGAAATGACGCGGCATCCATGACCAAGCCGACGGCCTGAAAGCTGCCTCGGTCGGCGAGCTTGGTCGGCACGGCCGGGTTGACGTCGACGCACACGGTCGGCACGGTGGCGGGTAAGAGATTGCCCGTCGCGACGGCGTGAAGAGTGGACGCCACGAGCAGCGCCAGCTTCACATCGGGAACCGCAGCCCGCATGGCGGCCTGAGCCTCGATTGAATCCGTGATGACGCCGGGAAGCGGCCCGTCGTCTCGAATCGTCCCTGCCATGACCACCTGTACGTGCCGTCGTACACAGGCCGCCATAATGCCCTGCGTGATGACACCGGATACGACCGCTTGTTCGATACTGCCGATGGCTCGGATGCGGTTGATCGTCCGTAAGTGATGTTCATGACCGTGGGGCACGGTGTGGCCGGCTAAGAGCCCAAAGCCGAGGGACGTGCCGAACAGATGCGCTTCCATGTCGTGGGCCGCCAAGGCATTGCCGCAGAACAGGATGTGCACGTATCCGGACTCGATCAACCAGGTCAGGGCGTCCCGCCCGCCGGAGTGAATAATAGCCGGGCCACCGGCAAATAAGACCTTCCCCTGCTTACCTTCGGACTCGCGCAAAGCCCGCATGCGTCGAGCAATATCAATAATGATGGGACCGTGGGGGCGCTCCGACGAGACGTGCGCTTCCATGAACCCGAAGACATCCCGTTCGGGTGGTCGTTGAAGCGGCGCGACGCGAATGCCATCCCGTCCCGTCACGATCAGGTCGCCTCGTTCTGCCTGGGTCATGGGAATGGCGGCGGCGGAAGTCCGCGTCGGATCGAGCCGAATACCGAGATCCATTTCGATCGCAGCGACATCCACCCATTGCCCGTTTATGCGCACCTGAGTGGGCAGGTGTGTGGTGGCATAGAAGGTCTCCGGAAAAACGCCTACCTCAGGCGCGGGTTCGGCCCGACAATCGGTCTCACGTTCGGCAACGGCGCCGTGCGGCTGAATCGCCGTCAAAATTTGGTCCAGCATCATTTCGGACGATGCTCGAACGATAATCTTCGCGTGGGATGGTTGCTCGCGGGTCGTCCCAATATGGACTTCACTCAAGTCGAACGTGCCGCCCATCATGAGAATGGTGTCAAGAACCTTCGCGAGAATCAGCGAATCGATGATGTGTCCATGAAGAAGGACGGTCTCTTGCGAAGGCATCAGTGTCATGGCGACTCGATCGTGCTACCAGACTATGATACCACCGGCCCTAGGTATGCGCTTGCAGGATTCGATACCGAAGTAAAGGTATGGTGTAGTGAGGGAATAAAATAAAAAAGGGAGGCCGCGGAAGCGACCTCCCTTGTAAAGAGGGGAAGCTAGTTAATCTTGCGGTCGCCGGTGATCTTGGTCGCGGAACTGACCGGCGGCTCAATCTTATAATCGTAATAGCCCGGATGCCTGGGTACGCGGCCAGCGCCGTTCTCATTGACGATCGCATCGCGTCCCGTTTCAGGTTTCAAGCTCTGCGTGCTATGTTTCCCATACTCGGCAGACTGCAGCATGGCGTTTTCGCCGCCCCCGCTGGCTTGTCCCGGATCGTTTGATGTCGATTGCCCGTTCACGGGACTCTGGGCGTTCGCGCCGGGATAACCTGGATGTTTGGGAAGGAGAGCTGGATTTGCCAAGACAAGCGAAGCCGAAACGACGAGACCGATTCCAATAGCCGCACCGACGAGTGTCTTCATGGCCGACTCCTTGTGAAAAGAATGGTAAAAGCGAATGACGACAGGTGATAAATCCAAAACTGCCCGTTATCTTAGTCGCCTCTCAAATAACTGTCAAGCCATCGTCGAGGCGAATCGGTAGTCTACGGGTCACCGTCTTCGGGGCGGCCGTCCGCTTCGGCCTCTGCCTCGATAGGGTCCTCCCCGTTGATAGCCGGGCAGGCGGATAATGACGGCCGTTCCCTGGCCAGGGCCGCTGGCGATCGAGATCTGTCCCTGATGTTCTTCCACAATTTTTTTCACCGACGCCAATCCCAGTCCGGTGCCGGAGCGCTTCGTAGTGAAAAACGGCTCGAATACTTTCCCGACGTGTTCGGTGGGAATGGGTACCCCATCATTTTTCACCGTAATTTGAACGAATCGGCTGGCTCGAGGCTGCGCGACTTCGATATGCAAATGGCCGCCGGGGGCCATCGCTTCCAGGGCATTTTTAAAAATACTGAGGAACACCTGCTGCATTTTGGCGTCGTCACAACGAACGGGGCTGATATGCGGGTCCGAATCCTTCGTCACCCCGATCCGGTTGACATCCAAGTCTGTCGCCACGACCTGCAGGGCATTCTCAATAGTATCCGTGATGCGGCAGGTGCGGCGATTCAGCTCCAAGGGCTTGGCGAAGTCGAGAATTTCGTGCAGCAAGGATTCGACCCGAATTAAGTCGCGCATGGCATTTTCCACGCGCGTCTGCGAATCGAAGTCGAGCATGCCTGGGGTTGTCACATCTTGTAGTTGGGCGCGAATCGATGCGAGCGGCTCCCGCACTTCCGTCGCGAGAAACGCGCTGAATTCGCCCAGAGCGGCCTGCCGCTCCTGTTTTCGAATCATCGGCTCAGAGGACACTGACGCGACAGGAGCCGGCGTGGTCTCGCCGGAGGAGGAAGCAGGCGGCTGAGTGGCCGGTGCGCTGGATACGGATTGAATGAGATCCGCGAGTTTGGCTAAGAAGGGCTCCATGGTTTTCACGTCCGGCAGACTGTATTGCATGGCCGCCCTGGAGGCCAGAGTGACCGTGCCCCCGACCTGGCCACGGATAAAGAACGGCACGACCAGCGCGGACAGATAGCGCTCTTTGTACAAATGTTTGTGGTCCTGAAAGCGGCCTTGCGTCGAGGCCAGATCGTGATCGACACGAGGCTTGCGGTGACGGATCGACCAGCCCGATGCGGAGGTCTCTAACGCCAGACGTTGTCCGGCCTTGAGGTCCTTCTTCTCTCCCTTCGGATCTCCACCCGCAAGACCGATGACTTCGACGGCGCCCGCGATCGGATCGTAGACGGTGACCCATCCCCGGTCGAACGGCATGGTAGCCGCCGTTTCGTTCAAGAGTGCTACCACGTTCTGTTGCATGTCGGGCGTGGCCAATGACGTCGGGGTGGCAAATGATTCGAGGGTGGCTTTGGAGGTCACGGGCTCCTGGCTCACAAAAGAGCGGCTCCAGATCAGGCCGTGGTCGAACAAGGACGCGCGTTCAAGCGATTTCGTGATGTCTTCAGCCGTGGTTTCTAAGAGGACTTTTTCCTTTTTCGTGAAGGTGGCGGACTCTTTGCGGCCCATGACCAGCATGCCGTACGTACGTTGCTGATAGTGCAGGGGAACGGCCAACAAGGATTTGGCGCCGGGCGTGATCATGCGCAAACGAATCGTTTTTGATTCGCCGCCTTCGCCGTTCGACTCCAGCGCGCGACCCGTCGCGTCTTGGAGGGACAAGGCCCGTACAATGGCTTGGGTATCGCGGGGGGTCACTCCGCGAGACATCTGTGCGATCAGCGGACCGTGTTCGCTGGCCTGAATGGCGATCAGCGCGGCATCGAGGCCTAATTCGTTCAGCGCGGCTGTCAACGTTTTCTGAAGGGTACTTTGCTTCGCGGCGATAGCGGGCTCAACAGAAGGTCCCATACTTGTATTCCTCTCAGAGGGCGGCATTCTAACAAGCTGACGGAATCCGATCAATCAATTGATGATGCGGGGCGGTTTTCGTCGTTCAGGCGAGACCATTTCCCACCGGCCTTCCCCGGAGACTCCGAGGTTGAGAATGGTGCTGACCACACTGATCACGACGGCGCCCCAAAAGGCGGGCCAGAATCCATTGACGACAAAGCCTTGGACAAGCGCGGCCACAAGTTTGAGCAAGAGGGCATTGATCACGACCATGAAGAGTCCGAGCGTGACGAGGATGAAGGGCAGGGAGAGCAGATAGAGTATTGGCCGAAGAATGGCGTTGAGGATGGCCAATAGAATGGCAGCGGCGAGGGCCGCGCCGAGTCCATCCACCTCAATGCCCGGAATGATGTGGCCGGCCACGAGTACTGCGATCGCCGTGATCGCAAAACGGATGAGAAGCCCGCGCATAGATCCTTGCTCCTACGGCATCAGCTGCACCCGCTCTTCACTTACGAGCGAGTTGTGGAATCAGTATACCGTTTCAAAAGTGTGGAAGGCGAATCAGAGTTCAGGATCGCATGGTCCATCGAGGGATGGCCGGCAGGAAATTTGTTCAAAAGACGAAGCAGAGCAAATGCTGTGATCGGAACATAGATAAAGAGCCCCGTGAGTGCCAGCAGTGATTCTCCAATCCAAAAAGTCACAGCGAGATTGAACATCAGGACCCCATAGTAGAGGCCGCAGCCCAGCAACATCGTGTTTGTGACCGAGGCGTCGGAAGGAACGGCATCAGGCCACGGTAATAGCGTGCGATCGGCGACACAATAACCCGAGAGCGCCAGGAGTCCAACGACCGCCCATCCGGCAAAATTTTTGAGGGGGACGCCGAAGTAGAGGCCTGGATAGGTATAGCCGTAGATCTGTCCGAGGAACCAGCGGTCTCCACGCAAGGCGACCGGATCGATCACGACGTCGATGAAGGCATACAACAGTGTCGTGAGCAAGACGACGGGCCAGGATGTGCGGACCACGGGATCCAAACGAAGCTGCACAAGTCGTGCAGAACGATCTGCGTTATGCTGGATTGGGAGCACGAACAACAGGGCCATGCAATAGCTCGCATAGAGCAGGAATGTAAACGAGAGGGAGTCCATGAAGGGGACGTTGAAGAGATACAGTTCTTGTCCGACCGTCGAGCCGTATAGTCGTAGGAGCCGAAAGGAATCCCGATACGCGTGGACGAGAATTCACAGAGAAACGCCGTGATCCAGCTGATCGTGAAAAGGAAAATGGTCCGGCGCCATCCCAGCAGCAATCGGGCAGAAAAGAGAAATGCGGCCAGGAAGATAAAGACGTATGGTCGAAGCAGGATCGTGTTGAGGAGGAGCGTGAGAATGTCCATCAAGACGGCAATCGCCGTGACGAGGTCCGCCACGCAGAAAAGCGGACACTCGATACTCCAGTTTCCATGCACGTCGCCTCACGCATAATTATGGTCGCGGAACCATTTCACCGCTTTTCCCAAGGCGACTTCCGCCGGTGTTTGCGGCAGTCCCAATTCTCGCACGGCCTTGCGGCAGTCATAGTGCATATGGTACTTCGCCATCCGTACGCCTTCCAATGGAATGCGGGGTGGCCGCCGGCTGATGTAGTCGGCGAACCATCGATTCGCGTGAGCCAAGGGCAAGATCGCTTGCCACGGCAATTTCAGGCGAGGCGCCGGGATACCGGTCAACCCGCTCAGCATCTGGAAAATCTCGCGAAGCGTCAGGTTCTGATGCCCCAAAATATAGCGCTCGCCGATTCGTCCGCGCTCCATCGCGCGAAGGTGCCCGATCGCCACGTCGTCGACGTCGATCAGGTTCATTCCCGTCTCGATATAGGCCCACATGCGGCCCTTCATAAAGTCCACAATCATCTGGCCGGTCGGTGTCGGTTTGACATCGCCTGCGCCCACCGGTGCGCTGGGATTCACGATGATGACCGGCAGTTCCCTCTGCGCAAAGGTGAGCACCTCCTGTTCGGCCAGATATTTAGATCGCTTGTAATGCCCGGCCATCTGCGAGAGCGTGACCGGCGTCTTTTCTGTTCCCACCCCCCCATTCGGTGGAAGGCCGATCGCGCCGATCGTGCTCGTATAGACGATCCGCTCCGTCCCGACTTCGCGCGCGGCTTCCATCAGAAGCCGCGTGCCGGTCACATTGATATCATAAAAAATATCCGGGCTTTTGGCCCAGAGCGCATAGTGCGCCGCCACATGATAGAGCTGCTGACAGTCCCTCAATGCCTGCCGGAGCGAGGCACGATCTCTCAAATCGCCGTACACCTGTTCGACATGTAATTCGCGAAGGTTTCGCACATCGCTATTGGGCCTGACGAGGACGCGGACCTCCGTCCCTTCCGAGATCAACGCGCGCGCAACGGCCGCTCCGATAAAACCCGTTGCGCCTGTGACCAACGCTTTCATATCGTATGGGGCGAGCTACTGAAGTGCAGACGAGTCGTTGTTGTACGCGATATCATGGCATCTCGGTCCGCGTCTGCCAAGCTCGTAACGGGTCAGTTCTGACGCGCCGTGATATAAGTGGCTAACTCGCGAAGTGGATCGGCGTTGGCATCGAACCCGGCCAGTCGTCCAATGGCTCGCTCGACACATTGGTCGGCGAGACGACGAGCTCCCTCAACTCCATAGAACGTGGGGTAGGTCTTTTTCCCTCGTTGCGCATCGGTCATCGCGTTTTTGCCCAACTGTTCGCGCGTGCCGGTCACGTTCAGGACGTCGTCGGCGATTTGAAAGGCCAGGCCGATATCTTCGGCATAGCCGGTCAGATGCTGCAATTGGTCGGTATCGGCGGACGAGGTCAACGCCCCCATCCGCACGGCGGCGCGAATCAGCTTGCCGGTCTTGTGCACATGGATGGTTTGCAAGGCATCAAGATCGATGTCCTTACGCTCCGCCTGAATATCCAATACCTGTCCACCCACCATACCGAGGTGGCCAGACCCCACAGCCAGCTCATAGATGATGTGGACCTGTTGCGCCGGATGCAATCCCTGCAGAAGGTCGGCTCGGCTGCAGAGTTCGAAGGCGAGCGTCAGAAGGGCATCGCCGGAGAGAATCGCCATCGCTTCGCCATAGACTTTATGATTTGTCAATTTGCCACGGCGGTAATCGTCGTTGTCCATGGCCGGGAGGTCGTCGTGAATGAGGGAGTAGGTGTGGATCAATTCCAGTGACGAGGCGACGGCGATCGCGGCTTTCGGAGGTTCACCGAACGCCTCGGCAGCGGCGAGGGCTAAGATCGGCCTGATCCGTTTGCCTCCCGCAAACACGCTATACCGCATCGCTTCATGAAGGGTGGTCGGTTCTAGGTTCTCAGCCGGTATCACCTGATTCAGAAAGTGGTCGACCTCGCGGCGTTTGTCTTCGAGATATCGGCTGATCTCCACGGTGGGCGCAATCCTTCGCTCTCACAGAGTGGTAACGGGGCGAGAGAGTAACAAAGGATTTGACGACGTGTCAAACGAGGGGCTGTGGCTACAACTCTTTGTCGGGCGAGCTGTCTTGTTATTTATCGGGGGGCTTCAGTATACTCGCTTCATGAGCATTCGAAAGGCCGGTGGCGATTGGGAGCCGATGCTGTTGGGTATCGAGCCACGCTTTTGCAAGGTCTGCAAAAAGGGATTGTACCGGAACGTCACCCTCTTTCGCGGCGGCTGGTCTCGCTGCACAGTATGCGATGAATTTATCCACTATAGCTGCTTGGCGCGGGGAGCCGTCTCGTTTCTGAAAAAGCGGCCGCGTGTGTGCAAGTCTTGTCAGGCCCTCGATGTCCCGGTTGTCGTTCCACCTATTGAACCGGTCGTAGCTCAATGACGTCCGATCTCCCATCAGATGGATCTGTCGCCAAGGCCGTAGTGTGGCAGGCGAGGTTCGCAGATGCGATTCGGATAATCGTCGCGCCGAGCCTGCTTTTCTTCAGCGGGTTTTTCACCATGGACTTTGTATTGAGCGGGGAGTATTCATGGCCGCGCACCAGCCGTGTCCTGGCGTTGACCTTGACGCTGGCTGTCCTGATCTATGAATTCATTTACAAGGAACAACAGGTTCGCCATCCGGACTATTCGCGTGAGACGCGCATGAAGATGTTGCTCTATTCTTGCCTGATTCCGTACGTTGTGGGAGCCGTTGCGTTGATCGCACTGGCCCGTCTGACTCTTTAGCCGCGTTGCGAACACGCGGATGTCTCCTATTTATTCCAGCGGCGCATTCCTTCAGCAGTGCTTCTCCGTGCATCCCCTCTGTTTGAGCATCAAAAAGCTTGTTCCCCCCGCACACCTGATCCTTTCCTGCAGTTCCTGCCGAATGTCGCATCGAGTCACAGTCCGAGCCCTGACGACTCACTTGCCCGGACAAGACCAGCCGATGGATCAGCATGGATCTCCAGCGCTCGACCATCTGGCTGCGTGCATCGACGCGCATCAAGCGGCGTTGGGGATCAACGTTATCGATGTGGTGCGGGACGCAGCCGGGCTCCGTTGCGCGGAGTGCCGCCGCGTGTTTAGCGTGGACGTGTCCATGTTTGAGACCCATCAACGGTGATTGATTCACTCTAGGCAAGTCCATTGCTGAGTCCAGGACACGAGATCTATGTCACCCGGCGAATTTACAGAGGAGAAACGGCGGCATATCCGATTCCCTGTTCAATTTCGTAGTACGTTTTCATCCGTAAATGTCGTAGGAGGAGAAGGGGAAGGGACCCTCGGGGACCTCTCCGTGCGTGGATGCCGGGTGGAAAGCCGCGCCGTCGTCAAGACGGGCACTGCGCTTCAATTGAAATTGTTCCTCCCCGACGAAACGGCTGCCCTCGCCACGGTTGCGGCGGTTCGATGGGTGCGTGGAACCGCGTTCGGAGTCGAGTTTGTCGATATGACCGATGAGGACTGGAAGCGACTGAGCCGGTTTATCAAGAGGCTGGAAGCGCCAGAATCCGCATAACGTTCCACCGACAGCACCCTGCCCTCATAGAGGATCTCGTGTCATTCACGCCGGACGAAGTCAGGCTCATGGCCGATGAGCAGTTTTTCATGCAGAAGGCGCGCATCATGAACAAAGTGCGAGCGCTTCTGGATGAGTTACATGGGGCGCTTGCCGACGAGATCGCCGGAGCGGAATTCGTGGCCCCGTCTTCGTTCGATATCAGAAAATTCCAGTTCGTCAAAGGCGAACACTTGGAACACTATCCGTATCAATATTTGGACTTCCCGAAACATTTCGACGGAGCAGAGAAATTCACGGTTCGATCACTCTTCTGGTGGGGCCATCATTTCGTTTTTGCGTTCATTGTCGAAGGTGGACGTCTGTCTCAATGCAAACAGAATCTGATGAATCGATATCATCAAGTGGCGGGAAAGGACCTCCACCTCTCGCTCAGCGCGACGCCCTGGGAATGGAAACAGGGGGAAGGTTATACCCTGCCGTTGACCCACGATCGCAAATCCGAGATCGCGGCGGTCTTGTCGGGCCGCCGATTTTTTAAGATCGCACGGTACGTTCGTCACGACGATCCACTTGTGGCCGAGGGGCATGTCGTTCAGGCCGGTCGAGAAGCGGTCCGGTCCATGTTGCCGATCATGACCGTATAAGCCGGCCTCCAAGATCACGGGACCGTTCGGACTCGCCACACTCTATGGAAATTGGAATCGGCCTGTATTGCGTCCTGGCTCTCGCGGTGGCCGTGCTGGCGTCGCGAGAATTCGGTCGCTCCGCCTTCGGCTGGTTTCTCTTATCTATCGTTTTGACTCCACTCGCGGGTCTGCTGCTGTTTATACTGCCGCCGAGACGGCGGCCGTGCCCTTTCTGTGCCGAGTCTATCCAACCTTCAGCAGTCGTCTGTCGTTTCTGCGGACGCGACGTACCGCCCTCCTCCGGTTCAGCGAGTCTCCCCACAACAACCAAAGCGGCCTTGCTTATTCTGGTCGTGGCTGTGCTGTTGGCGGCGCTTTCCCAATGCCACTATCGCGTGAATTGGTGGTCGACGGACAAGCCGTCGGTGGACGTGTAGGCGCTCTAGCATTTTTATTCTCGACGACTTAGACTTCTCACCGGCACGCCGTCATCCAGTAAGAGTTTGCACAAGGAGGTTGTCTTGGTTCAATCGAGGTGGTGGCTGAGTGTGTGGATGCTGATCGTTTTGCAGGGATGCGCGGGAAAAGGAGAGACCGTCATGTTATATCCCGGCGCGCTTCCGCTCAGTCGTGCGGACATTGCGCTCTCACAAGAGAAACTGACCGTAGTGATTGTGCCCTTCGAAGATCACAGGTTAGCCAAGGGTTCCATCGGGCGAAGAACCCACGCGAGGGGAGGCTACACCAGCTATACGGTGTGGAACGATAGACCGGGACAGGTCGTGGCGGAATTCATGGCGGACTATTTGAAACAAAAAGGATGGCAAGTTACCGTGGCGCAGACGGCCGAGACGGCACGCCATCAGTCGGCCGCCGAGGCGGTGATTTCCGGCCAGGTCGAGGAGTTTTCGGTTCAGGCCGTCAGTAAGTCCCTTTTGACAGACATTTCGACGAGGATGCAAGTGGCTCTTCAGGCCCGCAATCAAAAAGATGGAAGCCTGGCACGAATGACCTTGCACGGATCGAGGGCTAAGACGGTCGTGGTTTTCAATGATCGGGACGTACAGGACGCCATCGATATCATGCTCAAGGAAAGCATGGACCGTCTGATGGAGGACGCGAAAGTCGAACAGGGTTTGTTGCAAGTCAGGTAAGCCGTGGATAGCGACCGGTGATCTGTCAGCCAGGGTGGGAACAATAGCGCGGTCTCAGGTAATAGATCACTGCAGCCCGTCTCTATTCGCCAGTGCCGGGACCGCCGAGGAACAAGCAGAAAACCATGCGAGAACGTCGGTGGGAATCACAAGGGAAGCTGGATTTTAACCAGGTGCTGTCGGTGGGTGAACGATTGGCCGGCTTGGGTCTCAAGCCGGCGAACCCGGCGAAGGACGTCATCACCTATATCGAAGAATGGGTCGTGGAGACCCCCGATGACCTCGATCGATTGGACCCATGGTCGACCGAAGACGTTACATTGGTGCAGGTGCGCGATCACTGGCAAGGGGACTTTTTCCTTCTGGCCGGAGCTTTCCACATGGTGTACTTGCGGCATGAGGCGCTGGGAACCTATTGCTCGATCAGCCATCCATGGAATATTTCTCTGCCGTTGCGCACCTTGTTTCCACGCGCGATGTTTTGGCTTGGCTTTCGCCATGCGCATACCTTCATTCGCGTGCGTCTGCATACGGCCGACGTCATCACCCCGGGAGAAACGCGTGCCGATGTGGAACGTCCTCTCTGGCTGGAAGAGCGGAAAGCGGCGTTTCAAGAAGCCATTGTGCTCCTTGGGCTGCCGCTGAAGGCGGACATTCTCAACGGACAGATCGTCATCGCATCCGAAGATGCGAGAGCTCCACTGTTCTGTTCGTGGCCCGATGCCTTCGGTCCCTGTCAGTTCGAATTCAACTCCTCAGACGCGTTTGAATTCCTTGTGCCGGCAAGTCGATTGGCGGTGACCGATAATCGGCCGGCGACCGTGCGCGCCTATCTGACCGGTTTTTCTGAAGAGGCTCTATCCGAATTTCAAGCCATCGACGGAGGAGCGCGCTCTATGTATCGCTGTTCCGCGCATAGCCCTCTTGATGAGATCCCGGAAATACTCGGCGCCATTGCGCCGAGCGGGAGACTATATGCGACCTTGTGCGAGTTTCAAACGCAAACGCTGTTAGCGGAGGGAGACGATGCGTCGGCGATCATCGGCTTGGTGGGGCTGGACGGCGCCTTTCAACTCGAGGCCAGACTGAATAAGGCGCCGCTGCCTGAAGAGGACATGCGTCCCTGGCTCGAGGAACTCCTGGGCCTCCCGATGACGTATGCGCCGCTTCCTCCGTTTCCTTAGCTATACTTGTCTTATGGCGTCTGTCCGTCGCATGGAAACATCCCGTACCGATTTGTGACTTCGTTCTCCACGAAATTGCGGGGAGCGCTGGCTAAGCCCTTTCTTCCCATCGTCTTCTTTTTTGCCGGCGTCACCTACGATACGGTCACCCTGACTCGAATCGACCGCCTTATCGATAATCTAATTCTCCTTCTGTATCTCTGCCTGTTGGGCGTACTGATCGTGCTGAAGGGGCGAGCCGATCTTGGAAAGGCGGCCGTGCCCGGTTCTTCCACTGCCCCGCACGTCCTCAATCGGGCGGAACCCTACTACCCCATGGCGATTCAGTTTTTGCTGGGCGGTCTCTTCAGCGCGTACACCATCTTTTATTCTCAAAGCGCATCGTTGACGACGACGGCTTTGTTCTTTGCACTGCTCGTCATCCTCTTGGTTGGGAACGAATTTTTACATAACCGACTCTCGAACCTGACACTGCTGATCAGCCTATATGCCCTTGTGGCCTTTTGCTTTTTCACATTCTTCCTGCCGGTGCTGACGGGATTTATGAGCAGAATCATGATTGTGCTCGGCGCGGCCTTGAGTCTGTTGCTGGCCCTACGCATCGTGGAACTGGTTTATCAGGGGATCCCGGGCCGATCGCGGAAGGACGCGATCAAGACCGGCTGGCCGGCGGTGGTGGTCGTCGCCATTCTGGTGGCGTTCTACTTTTTAAACTGGATTCCCCCGGTGCCGCTCTCGCTCAAAGCTGGAGGGGTCTATCATCAGGTGGAGAAGATTGATCACGCCTACCGTGTTACCTTTGAGAAGGGAGCGTGGTATCAGTTCCTCAGGCGGTCCGACGATCTGTTCCACGGCGAAGGGCCGGTCTATTGTTTCACCGCCGTCTTTGCGCCGGTCGATCTGAATACCACGATCTATCACCGATGGCAGTATCGCGGTATCTCATCGGGAACACGCTCGACCCGATCGGCATTCTCAACGACCGATCGAATTCCGATCCGTATCTCCGGCGGGCGGGAAGGCGGATACCGGGGCTATACCATCAAGCAACGAGTGCCGCCGGGTGAATGGCGAATCGACGTTGAAACAGAAGACGGACGGGTGATCGGGAGAATCGGGTTTCGGGTAGCGACAGAAGCCGGAGGAGCGTTAGATTTTCACACGGTCACGTATTGATGCGGAATTTGAGGGAGGGAGGGCCTCTGAGGCTCGGCTACCAGCGTCTGGTAGCCGAGCCGCTATGGCTACTTCGCGTTGACCAGCACAACCGATTGTGATGTGCCGCCTTCGGTCAACACGTTGACGGACGCGATTCCCGCTTTCAATGACGGGACGGTCGCTTCCAGGGTGGTGTCATTGACATAACTGAACGTGGTGCTGGAAGAACCGAACGAGACATTATGAAAACATTCTCGCGTCCCAAAGTGATTACCTTTGATCGTGACCTTATCACCCGGCTTCACGGTGTCGGGCGTCACTTTCATGATCTTCGGATGGCTTGAGGGATCGCAGACCGGCGCCTTGGCTACATGCGATGGTGGAGCGGTCGAGGAGCCGGCGTAGACCGCCGGAGCGCACAACAAAAGTCCCATGAGTCCGGTCGCCGCGCCGAGTCGCATGGCGTTTGTTATCGTCCTACTGTCTCGCATAATGACCCTCCTTTGAAAGTCGATCAGTACGACCGACTCATCAAGTATAGAAGAGTTTCCAGATTCTGAACCGTTGAGGATTTACGTATAAAAACTTGAGGTTGGCGAAGTGTACGAATTTGAATGGCCGCCGCAAATTGGCGGACTTGCGGGACATAACAGATGGGTCTGCTGAAAATAGACGACGATCGTTGTCAGCGGCCGTGCGTTATCGGCCGGCCGATGGACCATGCTTTGATGTGTGCTGGAAGATGCACTGCGGGCAGGTGTAGTGAATAAATCGTTCGCCGGCCACGAGCCGCTTCTGCATGAGAATTTTGCACCAAGTGCAGAAACGATCGGGAATATCCGATAGAGATGTTGCGATTGGAATGGGCTGATGGAGAGGCGCGTCAGACATGGATAGATTCTCGCCGACCGGTCCTCGTCAAGTCAATCGCTGCGTCCGCGTACAGGTCCGAAAAAGTTTCTGGACAGCGGACCATGAGTACTCTATAGTGCGGCCCCAATTGTTGGCCTACACCACTTAACCGGAGGTGATTTCGCATGAGCGCACCCCTGAGCGCAGAGAGTGTGATCTTTCCAACGATGGCCCCAACACCGTCCTCGACCGATATGGGTGAAGACCTGGTCGGGGAGGGGAAAGCGTGGGGCCTGTCCACCTCGGTCGACCTACAAGATTGCCATCCCGACACGATTCGAGACCCCAATCATATTCGAGCGTATGTCGTCGCCCTGTGCGAGTTGATCGGCATGAAACGATATGGCGACTGTCAGATCGTACATTTCGGTGACGGACGGGTGGCAGGCTATTCAATGGTCCAGCTCATCGAGACGTCGCTCATCAGCGGCCATTTCGCCAATGACACGAATCGGGCCTATCTCGATATTTTCAGTTGCAAGGGTTATGATCCGAAAATTGTCGAGGCCTTTTCCAAGCAATTCTTTGGGGCGCGGACCAGTACGAGTTCGATGACGTTTCGCTACTAAACCGCACCCACTCTTATGAAACCGACTTCTGTCCCAGAGTTTTTCCGCTGCCTCCCTCAGAAATTCGATGCGGAGGCGGCGGAAGGTCTCGCGGCGGTCTATCAGTTCGATCTGAGCGGACCGCAAGGCGGGCAATATCAAATGACGATCGAGGATGGGATATGTGCCGTGAATGAAGGGACCCATCCCAATCCAAACGTGGTCTTTTCGATGTCCGGCGAAGACTGTCTGGGAGTCTTGAGCGGACGATTGGACGGCGCATCGGTCTTCATGTCGGGCCGCATCCGCGTCGCCGGCGATTTAGGACTGGCGCTTCAGTTGAAATCTCTCTTCCCCACCGTACACTGACCGCAAATCCGAGTCTCCCTCGAATCGTCCTGTCCTCACCTTCACTGTCAGTGGGCCGGGTATTCGGTCGGCTGTGCCGGCGGCGCAGCGATCAACTCTGTCTCAGTTGTGGCCGGTTCTTCGGGCGAGCGTCTTCGCGGAAAGCGTTCTTCCAACATCAGATAGAGTGTTGGAATGAGAAACAGGGTGAGCATTGTTGAGATGCTCAACCCGCCGATCACGGCGCGAGCCAAAGGCGCATTCGTCTCACCGCCGGTTCCCAACCCGATGGCCATCGGCAGCAGCCCGAAGACGGTCGCGAGAGACGTCATTAAAATAGGGCGCAGCCGTGTACGCGCGCCGAGCAACACCGCCTCGTGCAAACCCAAGCCGCGTCGACGGAGGACATTCATATAGTCCACGAGCAGCACTCCGTTGGAGACGACGATGCCCAACATCATAATCACGCCCATAAATGACGTCGTCGAGAGCGTCGTGTTCGTGAGAAACAGCGTAAGGATGACGCCCGGCAATCCGAGTGGGACGGCAAACATGATGATGAATGGATCGATCAGCGACTTAAATTGCGCCGCCATGACCATGTATACCAACATAATGGCCAGGAGGATGGCGAGTAAAAGACCTTCGAAGGTTTCGCGTTGTTGCTGGATTTGTCCCGAGAGGCGAATGGTGAAGCCCTGCGGCAATTGCATGTCCGCGAACTTGCTTTCCAACTCGTCGGCAATGGCGCCGAGGTCACGCCCGACCGGATTGGCCGTAATGTGAATCACGCGCTGGAAATACTTCCGATCGATTTTGACGGGGCCGGAGTTCAGTCGCACCGAGGCGATATTTTTCAGAAGCACCGGTTCGCTGTTTTTCGTCGTGAGCAGAAGATTGTCGAGGTCCGTCAGGTCTTTTCGGTATTTTTCGTCAAGCCACGCGCTGATGAAATACTCGTTCCCGTTGGTCGGATCGGTGAAGATAATCGGGTCTGTCTGTCCATTGCCGTTGAGCGAGTAGAGGACGGCATTGGCGACATTCGTCTCGCTGATACCTAGTAAAGCGGCCTTTTCGCGATCGACATTGATATCCAGCTCCGGATAATTTTCTTCCCGGCTGACTTCAATATCGGCCAGCCCTGCCGTTTGATGCATCAACCCTTCAACCTGCCGAATGACGCCTCTGGCCTTTTCAAGATCGTATCCATAGATCTCGACGTCGATCGACTTTTGGGAGCCGAAACTGGTGACCCGCTTCACGATGCCGCCCGGGTCGAAGAACATCGCGACACCTGGAAACAGCGTGAGGATTTTCGGGCGCACGTCGTTCATGATCTGTACCTGATTGCGCCGCCGCCGATCGGGCGGCACTAGATACACTTGGACCAGCGACGTGTGCGGGCCGGTGTTGGGATTAAAAAGCGACGACCGTCCTTGCTGCAGCACGCCGGTGCTGGAGACGATCGTGTCGATTTCTTGCGGAGAAATATTCTCCCGGAGCACACGCTCGATTTCCGCCACTTGCTGCTCCGTTTTTTCGATGCGCTGTCCCACCGGTGCGCGCACGACAATGCGGAATTGGCTTTCATCGGTCACAGGAATGAATTCCGTGCCGATGAGAGGAACCAGCAACAAGGATGCGACAAAGAATAAGAGGATGGATCCGATGAGAATCTTTCGGTGCGCCAACGCCCACGACAGCATCTCCTGATAACGTCTATCCATCCGCTCGTATAGGAGGCGCGTCCGGTCCATCAAGCGGCTCACACTTCCCGGCATCGATCGCTGGACTTCATGTTCCGGTTTGAGAAACTTGAAGCACAGGGCGGGTGTCACGGTACGGGAGACGAAGAAGGACGTGAAGAGCGCAATTGCGATCGTGAGCGTGAGCGGGATAAACAGCAGCTTTGCGATGCCGACGACGAACAGGATCGGTAAGAAGACGACGACGGTCGTCACGGTCGACGCGAAGATCGGCATGGCCACTTCTCGCGCCGCTTCTACGATGGCCTGCCAACGAGACTGTCCCGTGTTGAGATGGCGCTGAATGTTTTCCAGTTCCACGATCGAATCATCCACTAAACGGCCGACGCCGAGGGCCAATCCGCCCAGGGTGAATACATTGAGTGTCTGGCCAGTGAAGTAGAGCATGATGAACGTGACGAGGATGGATAATGGAATGGCGACGGAGATGATCAATGTGCTGGTCAGGTTACGCAAAAAGATGAGGATGATCGCGGCGGCCAAAAGCGACCCGTGGAGCGCCTGTTCCATCAGATTTTGGATCGATTGGCGGATATAGGTCGATTGATCGAACGAGACGCCAAGCTTCACCCCGGGAGGAATGCCGATCATATTCGGCAACGCGGCTCTCAGGGCATCGACGACCTGCACTGTATTGGCAGCCGGCTGTTTATTGACCCGTAAATAGACGGAACGCTGGCCGTCGGTGCGGACGATATTCGTTTGAATGTCGGACGAATCGGCGACGATGCCTACGTCCTTGACGCGCACCGGATTACCCTGCGGGTTTACCTTCACCACGACATCGTTGATCGGTTCCACCGTCTTGAACTGGTTGTTCGTGAAGACGTTGTAATCGAGATTGCCGGCTTTCAGATCTCCCGACGGCAAAATGAGGTTGGATGCCTTCACGGCATTGACGACATCCAGAATCGACAAGCCCCGGGCATTGAGCAGTCCGGGGTCGAGATTAATATTGATCTGACGGATCTTGCCGCCTTCCACCGTGGCGGCGGCCACGTTCGGCAGTTGTTCGATTTGCGGGGCGATGGTGTTGAACGCCAGGTCATACAGCGCGCGCTCATCCAGATTTCCGCCTGCGACGGTCACGATGGCGACGGGAATGTTGGATACGTCGAACTTGACGATGAAGGGTTGCAAAATGCCGGGTGGCAAGCTGTTGAGAATCTGGGTGACCCGCTGCATCACCTCCATTTGGCCGACGTTGATGTCGGCGCCCCAATTGAACCAAATCTGTACCGCGCCGATGCCGAGTTTGGAAAACGACTCGACGTGCTCCACATTGGAGGCGGAGCTGACGGCCTTCTCAATCGGATAGACGACGCTTTGTTCGATATCCAGGGGAGGGGCGCCTTTATAGACCACGCCGACGAATGCGACGGGCACCTGAATATTGGGAAAGAGATCGACCGGCAGACGCTGCAGCGAGGTCCAGCCCAACACGACCATTGCCAGCGACAACATAAGGATGCCGATTCGATTTCTGAGCGCCAGGAGGGTGAGCCACATACTATCCCTTGGCGGGGGCTTGAGCGGGAGCCGGAATCGGCTTCATATCGGCTGGAATCGAAGGCACGGAATCGAGGGGGCGCGCTTCGACCGGGGTACCGGTGCTGACAAGATCCTTGCCGGACACGATGATCTGTTCATCACCCACCAGGCCTTTGACGATTTCAATACGACTGCCGACCCGGTCTCCGATTACGACCGGGACTTGCAGCGCCTGCCCGTCTTTTACGACGTAGACATATTGAAGCTCGTCCAGCCGGGTCAGGGCGTCCGACGGAATTTGAATTGCGTGGCGATGTGTTCCCACGAGTACTTCGACACGCGCAAACATTCCGCCCTTGAGGTGGTGGTCTTTATTCGGCAGATCCACTTCGACAGTCATCGTGCGGGTTTGTCGATTCAGCGCGTGCACCACACGGGTGACGGTTCCTTCAAACGCGCGTTCAGGATACGCTTCCGCGCGCACCTCGGCCTTTTGCCCGATCTGAATCAGCGGCACGTCCTTTTCCACGACTTCGATCAGCGTGCGGACGGTATCGACTTCGTGCAGATTGAGAATGCCGCGCGACATGGTCGAGTTGCTGCCCGTGGAGCCGCTGACAAAGGCCCCGGCGTCGAGATTGCGCTCGGCAATGTAACCGGCGAACGGCGCGCGTATGTAAGAATAAGACAAGTTCGTCTCGGCCTGCTGGAGCGCGACTTCCACCTGCTTGACTTGCGCGCGCAACGATTCGAGCTGCGCCGCCGCCATGTCCTGGCCGATTTGCGCATTGTCCAAATCCTGTTGTGAGACGAATTGATTCTTGATCAGCGCCTGCATGCGATCGAGCTGCAGCTTTGCATTTCGGACGTTGGCGTCCTGGCGAAGTACATCGGCCCGCGCAGCGACCAGATTGGCCTTCGCGCGGTTCACGGCATGGACGTAATCGGTGTGATCGACCTCGACTAATAATTGATTCGCTTTGACGAGATCGCCCTTATCGACATAGAGCTTGGCAATATAGCCATCGACCCGCGAGAAAATATTCACTTGCTGAAATGGCTGAATGTCGGCGGTGTACGACAATCGGATGTCCAGGTCCTGCCGGATGGGAAGGGCCGTGCCGACCGTAATCTGCCGGACCTTGCGGGCATCCGGTTTCGCCCCGCTGCTGCTCAAGCGAAAGACGACAAGTCCGCCGATCACGACGATGAGAATCAGCGCGACGCTCAAGATGGCGTGTTGCCGAAGACGATTCATGCCCTCGCTCGCTTTCTCGCAGGTCGGGGCGCCATATTCACAAGGCCGTCGAGGAAAAGTTGGACATAGGTGAGCACCGATTCTTCGGGAGCGCAATGCGTCGGTATTCGGAAAATCTCGTGCAGGAGTCGATGATGCACGACCATCCCCATGAAGCCGCGCGCCGCCAACAGGGGATCGACTCGCTTGAATGCCCCTTCGTCGATGCGCTGGGCGATATACCCGGACAGATACTCGAAAAACATGCGGTGCTGGTTTTGAAAAAACATCTCCGAGAGTTCATGCCCTTCGAGCGCGCTGAAGAGAAGCAAGCGCATCAAGCTGGGGTCGCTGCCACGATGGATGCGATAGCTCGCGATTAACGTGAAGACCCGCACATCGTCGCGTTTGTTCGCGGCATCTTCGACGACTTCGAGTAACTGAGAGATCGGCGCCTTCTCCGCGAGAATGGCTGCATAGAGCGCCTGCTTTGTCGGGAAGTATTTGAAGAGGAGGGCTTCGCTGATCGCGGCGGTTTTAGCGATTTCTCGTGTCGTGGTTCCCTTGAATCCCTTGTCGGCAAAGAGCGAGGCGGCTGCGGAAATAATGCTGGCCTGCCGTTCCGTTCGGGAAAATCGCACAGTCTCACGCGGACGCGCTGGCCTCATGGTGTCTTTAATTAAAGAGAGTGAGTGAGTAGTTACTTACAAACTGTACCATAAAGACGCTGTGCTGAAATAGGGTATAGTCGGTCGACTGGGAGCAGATCAGCGGCAGAATTGGACAGTGAAGGAACGGGCGTCTGGGACGACAGGTCCGCTCAGAAGCGCCCTTCATTCACAATGGACGGTGAAGAACGGAGGATGTGTGTCGTTTCAAGAACTCATAGGGTGGGCGGCTTCGGCCGTATTGGTCATGACGATCGTGACGCAGGTCTATCGACAATGGCAGCAGGGTACCAGCAAGGGCGTGTCAAAGTGGCTTTTTATCGGCCAAATGACCGCGTCCGCTGGATTTTTGGCCTATAGCTGGCTGATCCATGACATGGTCTTCCTCTTCACCAACGCATTGATGGTGATGAGTGCCGCAGTGGGCTTGGGCATTGTCTTCTGGCATCGTATGAGCCATGCGGATGAGCAAGAGCCGTCCTCATGAGTCATGGACCTTAAAAGCCAACGAGATAGATGAAGATACCCACCTCAGAGATATGTGTGCTCTGCGGTATCAAGAAGACATGTTCAAAAGACCATGTCCCGCCAAAATGCATCTTTCCGGACCCTCGCTCCAGCGACCTAATTACTGTGCCTGCTTGTACTGAGTGCAACATGCACAGATCTGGGCTAGACGAACAATTTAAAGTCTTCCTGGGGCTTACCGTCGGATACCATCTTGATGGGGATAGGAGCTATCGCGGTCCTGTACTCCGGACTTTGGCACACAATCGTAGATTGCGATCCGGAATCCTTGAGTCCATGCGTCGGGTCACCATTCACGATCCCTTAACACCATCTATTTCGCATCCCGCCTCTGCCATTTTGCTTAACAAAGCGGCTCACGACACGGTAATTGAGAAGACGGTCCGGGGGCTGTACTTTCACCACACTGGCAAAATCCTCAGCGACCGATATCCTCTAATTGTCCAATGGCTTCTTAGTGACGAACTGTTCAGGGTGACAAATGATTGGAGCACAGGGGCAGCGGACTATCCCGTATTTGTGTACAAATACGGGATCGATAGGGATGATCCTGAAATCATCTGTTGGATTCTTCAGTTCTTTCAAAAGACCTGGTCGATCGTCATTTCAAATCCCGACGGAGGAAGTCCAAACGAGTAGATGGAGTCAGGGATTGCTAAGCCCAGAGATAATTTAAAATTGAAGGTCAGACGCTTTACGCGCCAATAGGCAGTGGATGCTCTCGGATTTTCATAGGAGGAGCTTTGGACAAAGAGAAGGTATGAATTCTCACAGGAGAGTACTTGAGATACGCTAGTGACGAATTTTCGCCCAAGCCTGCTGATATTCTTCGAAGGAGTCGACCTCCATCCAGCCTTTGAACGTCGGCACGCAATTGACGGAATGGCCGGTATCGATCAATTCTTGAATCATATCGGTGAAGGACGCTTTGTTGAGGCTGCCGGCTTCGTGAAAACCTGTATTCTGAAACTTCTCTTGCGCCGCGCGATAGACCTGCTTGAAGGCTTCAATCCCTCGCTCGGAGAACATGGCTAAGCCGATAAATTCTCCATGCGCCTGCTCGTGAGGGATATGCTGGCCGATCTTGAGAATCCGATTCTGTTCATCGGGTGTGATGTAGCGGAAGAGATAGCTCTGGCCCGGGGGATCTTGTAATGAGACGAGATCGGGCTTGATGTGCGGCGCGGATTGTCCGTGTTGCTGCTGATCGTACCAGGCCAAATCCACGACCAGGCTGATATCGGCCGAACTCTTCAAAAGTTTTTCCAAGACGGCGGCTTCAAAAATGATGTCGCCGTAGAGGAAGAGGCATCGGCCCTTCATCTCATTTTCGGCACAGAAGAGTGAGAACAATTCACCCGTCTCTTCGTACCGATCGTTGTCGTAGTAACGGATGTTGGGAAGCGTGATGGCTTCTTTTTTATAGCCGCGCACCAAGGCAATCTCTTTGATGTTGGACTCGTTGAGTGTCGCGACCTGGCGCTCGAGAATGGTCTTCCCCTTGATATCGAGCAGGCATTTCGGTTTGTCTTCTATCAGCGGAAGCAATTGTTTCTCGAATCCTGCCGCCGCGATGATGGCCGTGAGCTTTTCGCCGCCCACCGGAAGAAATCGCCGCTCGTCCTCTTCCATCTGGGGCACGCCGACAATCTCGTAGACTTCCTTGAGCTTCACGATACGGTCGTTGACCGATCCGGGCCGGGTGTCTTTTTTGATCACGTCCAGCGCATCGCGCATCGCGCGGATGCTGGCCCGCACCATCTGATTGGCGTAGATGACGATCTTGAACCCGCTGTCTTCCAATTCCGCGGCCGTCACGCCGTCGAAGATGGTCGGTACGACGACCAGCGGCACGCGGCCGGACCAGGCCTTGGCGACCGCTTTGAGTTCGTCGAAGGTCGGCGATTTGGAATGAATGAGCACCGCGTCGGCTCCCGCTTGAGCGTAGGCCTCCGCTCTCGTCAGGGCTTCCTCTTGGCCCCATCCAGCAATCAAGGCTTCCGTTCGCGCGATGACGACAAAGTCCGGCACGGTTTGGGCGGCCTTGGCGGCGCGGATTTTTCCGCAGTGTTCTTCGACGGGGATAAGTTCGCGGCGGACGCCAGCGTAAAAACTGCACCGTTTCGGATAGACATTGTCTTCGATGCAAATCGCGGCCACACCCGCGCGTTCCTGCTCGTTGACGGTCCGCATCACGTTGAGCGCGTTGCCGTAGCCCGTATCGACGTCGGCGATGATCGGAATGGTAATCGCTTCGGCCATGTTCCGTTCCACCTCGAGTTGTTCGCTCGACGTGATGAAGCTGGCGTCGGGAATGCATTTGAGCGAGGCCGAAATGGCAAATCCGCTCGCCCAGATGGCATCGAAGCCTGCCAATTGGATGAGCTTCGCGCTGAGCGCATCGTGGGCGCCGACCGTTTTAATAATGCCCGGGCGTTGGAGCAAGGCGCGGAGTGTCGTTGCGTTATGCATGGGGCGACATGATGCGAAACCGGGCCACGAATTGTCAATGGGAAATTAGCTGAGCGGGGCCCTCTGCTCAATAGGCATTGTCGGCAATATTGTCGTTGAATCGAGGGGAGAGGACGCGGCTGTCGAAAAAGACGTAGCCCCGATCACCTTGCGCTTCATAGGTCACGTTGATCTCCGTGTCGGTGCCCCGCCAATTATATTGTTGATTCAAGCCGCGCACCATTTGCCCGGGCGTTCGATCGAGTTGCCCGTATTGCGATTGGAGATAGGCCATCACCAGATCGTGCGTCTCTTTGCCGTGATACCGAACCGTGACGCGGGCGAATTTGCCGCCGACGGCCACGTAGCGAACGTAATCGACCGGCGCCTGCCCCAAACGCAGTGAGTCTTCCTTCCGGTCATAGCCGATGATCTCCCCGGCGTCATCGACAACGGTGAAACTGTCTCGCTGGGAAAGTGACGAGCCCCAGGGGATCCCCTCGTACCCGCCTGGGTCTTTATCGATCAGATTGCCTGCACGCAAAGGAGTGGGCTGCAAGTAGGCCATGAAGCAGGCCAGGCCGCCCAACAGACACAAGAGAAGGGTTCCAAGATTGAGTCGTGGAGTGGTAGGGGGGGCTGAACGCCGATCCATATCGAACAGTAACACGACAAAGAGAAGGGAGCAACCGAGAGCAGGTGACGAAGGTCTCGGTCGTAGGAGCGATGCTCCGCGGAAAGGCGTCGGGGACTTCTTGTGAATCCCCCCCTCGGTCGCTATAATGCGATCCGTTTTGCGACGGCTCTTGTTTGGCAACCCTTCATTCAAATCCAAGGATACCAAGATACGATGGTTGAGAGCGACGATTTCGTTCAAGCCTTGCAGGACATCGGGTTTGATTTTTTTACGGGCGTGCCCGACTCGATATTAGGCAGCATCATTGCCACCTTGATGGAACGCCGTCTTTACACACCGGCGGTTCGCGAGGATGAGGCGGTCGGCATGGCCGCAGGGGCATTCATGGCCGGGAAGGTGCCGGCGGTGCTCATGCAAAATTCCGGACTCGGCACGTCCCTCAATGCCCTCATTTCGCTGAATGTCATCTATCAGCAACCTTGTCTCTTGCTTATCTCGTGGCGGGGGTTTCAAGGCAAGGATGCGCCTGAACATCTCGTCATGGGCGACAGTATGACGCAGATTCTTGATGCGGCCCGCATACCCCACCGCACCCTCTCGGAACAGAGTCTGATCGAAGATTTAAAATGGACCGCACAGACGTTTATGAAGCAACGCATTCCCGTGGCCTTGTTGCTCAAGAAGGGAATCGTCAAAGGAAATCATCCATGAGACCGGAAGAAGGAACGATTCAAAGCCGTGCTCGGGCCATGGCAGCCGTGTTGGAACTGCTGACGGATCAGCCCGTCATTATCTGCAACGGGTTTCCGTCGCGCGAAGCCTACAAAATCGCCGATCGTCCAACACATTTCTATATGATCGGATCGATGGGTGTGGCGCCCTCCATCGGTCTCGGCGTGGCGCTGGCCAAGCCCGACAAAAAAGTCGTCATCCTCGATGGCGACGGCAATGTCTTGATGGGCATGGGCACGCTGGCCACGGTCGCGGCCCTGCAGCCGAAGAACTTCATTCACGTCGTCTTCGACAATGAAGTATATGGCAGCACCGGCAATCAACCGACCATTTCACGACTCGTTCGGTTGGAGCAGATGGCCAAGGCCGCCGGTTATGCGAACGTGGAGCGCGTGATCGAGCGCGAAGACTTGGTATACGAATTTAAGGATATGCTGAAGAAAGACGGCCCAAGTTTTTTACTGGTGAAAGTGACCGAACAGGCGGAGGACGTCGATCGGGTCATGTTGGAGCCGCCGGAGATTACGCGACGGTTCATGAAAGCCATCGAATAGGAGGGTTGGTCGTCATAGTTATTCGTTGAATCGGGTAGGATCCCGCTTGGGAACGCGCTCAGTTCACGCGATGAATCTTGACGATTAACAGTTACGGACACGTATGATCCTACTGAATCCTGGACCGGTGAATGTGTCCGAGCGTGTACGGCAGGCCTTGTTGCGGCCGGACATCTGTCATCGGGAGTCTGAATTTTCGGATCTGCTGACCGGCATTCGGCAAAAGCTGCTGAAAGCATTTGTGCCGGGAGCCGAATCCGAGTATACGGCAATTGTGCTGACCGGGTCAGGCACGGCCGCGGTGGAAGCGGCCTTGTTGTCTTCCGTGCCGCAAGGCAAGCGCGCGCTGATTATTACCAACGGCATTTATGGCGATCGCATGTCGGCGATGTACGGAGTGCACCGGCTTGGCATTCCGGATATCAAAGTCGATTGGCTGACGAGGCCCAATCCGGAAACGGTACGCTTGGCCTTGCGGCAGCACCCCGAAGTGCATGTCGTCGGCATGGTTCATCATGAGACGACCACCGGCCTGCTCAATCCCATCAAAGAAATTGCGGAGGTGGTCGACAGTCAAAACCGCGCGTTCGTCGTTGATTCCGTCAGCGGTCTCGGCGGGGAGACCTTGGATGTCGCCGGTTCGAAAATCTACATGGTGGCCGGCACGGCGGGAAAATGCATACAAGGTTTTCCTGGGGTGTCGTTCGTGCTCGTCCGCAAGGGATTCATGGAGCGGTTAAAGGGCTATCCGAAACGGTCGTGGTATCTGCATCTGCCGCTCTATTACGAACAACAAGAAAAAGCGACCATTCCCTTCACGCCCGCCGTGCAAGTGTACTACGCTTTCGACGAGGCGCTGAATGAACTGCTGGAAGAAGGGGTGGCGAATCGCCTCATGCGATATAAAAAAGCCGCGACCAAGATTCGCCGCCGCATGACCCAGCTCGGCCTCAAAGCGGTGTTGCCGCCGGAGCATCAGTCCAACTCGATCACGTCCTACTATTTGCCGGCCGGCCTTTCCTATCAGGTCTTGCACGATCGCCTCAAAGAACAGGGCTATGTCATCTATGCGGGTCAAGGGCAGTTGGAGCCGACCATCTTCCGCATCGCCAATATGGGCGCCCTATCCGAGCAGCACCTCGACGGATTTCTCGCCGCGTTTCAAACGGTGCTGGAGGCCTCGACGGTCCATTCATGAAAGCCATTATTTTGGCCGCCGGTGTCGGGAAACGGCTATGGCCGGTCACGCAACATCGTCCAAAATGTTTGATCGAGATCGGCGGACGCTCCTTGTTGGTCCGCTATTTGGAAGCATTGGCCGGCGTCGGCATCCGTGAAGCCGTCATCGTCGTCGGCTATAAGCAGGACATGATTCGGACTGTGGCGGGAAGCGGTCTCAGCGGAGTATCGGTGCGTTATGTGGCCAGCGATCAGTTTCAACGAGGCAGCATTACGTCGCTCTGGCGCGCGCGCGACGAACTGACCGGCGACGTAGTGATTATGGATGCCGACGTGCTGTTCGATCGCCGTATCTTAAAACGGCTGATCGCCTCTTCGTTTCCCACCGCGCTGCTGCTGGACGATACGGTGAAACAACAGACCGAAGAGTGCATGGCCGTCGTGCGCGGCGGGCGTGTGATCGCTCTCTCCAAATCGATGCCGGACCGGTATGATCTGGCAGGGGAAGGCGTGGGCTTTCTCAAGGTCCGGCGTGCGGATTGTCCCGCGCTGCTGCGCTCATTGGAAATACCGATCGAGCGAGGACAGTTCGACATGGAGTATGAGGATGCCCTCGGGCAATTCTTCGAGGAGGTGCAGGTCGGATATGAGCCTATCGGCGGGTTGCCATGGACGGAAATCGATTTTCAAGAGGATGTGCTCCGCGCTGAACGTGAGATTCTCCCCAAGCTAGATTCATGACCACTCCTGCTCACCAGTTGCAGACTGTGGACCTCTCGCCCATACACGATCAAACCTGCGACACGGCGATTCTGCTGCCGTATTTACCCTCTGTATCGGATCTTCACACACACCCTATGGCGGACGATCCGCTTGGTCCCATGACTCCTGTCGGAGGCGTGCCCTTGTTTCTTCGTTCGGTCCTCACCCTTCAGCGTGCGAAGATCACGAACATTGTCGTTCTCTGCGGAGAGAATAGCGATGCGCTCAAAGCCTTGGCGCAGGACGCTCGAGTACGTGCGACGATCCGGTGGATGCCCGTTCATACCTTCCCGCTCGACGACCCCCGGACATGGGATGCGTTGGGACGAGAAATACGAGGCCTGTGTGTAATCATCGCCGCGCGCGCGGTCTTTTCCAAAACATTGATTGAAGAGCTCAAACGGCACGCCGACCTTGACCCTGGTCATATCATCGTTCCGATCGTTTCGGATGTTCGCCAAGAAACAGGAGTCGACATCATCGCGGTTCCGGCCGATCGTTTCCGTACGGACAGCTGGCGATCGATATTCTCGTTATCAGGCAGCCTGCTCGAACGCATACGGCTGCAGGCCGCGGCTGAAAAGCGAGTGAGAACCGTTTCCTTTCATGCACACTCCCCTTCCTGGTCTCAGACTGTTGGGACGCCCGAGGAGATACGGCGAGCGGAGCGCCGATTGGCGGCTGCTCCCAAGGCCTCGACGGATGGATTCGTAGACACCTACTTCAATCGCAAGGCAGCGGCGGGGTTGACCCATCTCTTTCTGAAAGCCGGCTGGTCTCCCAATGCCGTCACGGCGCTATCGTTGATAATTGGGTTTGCGGCGGCCGGATGTTTCGCGCGGGGCACGTATTGGAGCGGCGTGGTCGGTGCGCTCTTATTTCAACTCTCCGCGGTCGTCGATTGCTGCGACGGTGATGTGGCTAGATTGACGTTTCGTGAATCTCGCTTCGGCGAGCAACTGGACCTGATCGGGGATAATGCGGTGCATATGGCGATCTTCGGCGCGCTTGGATGGGCGGCCTATCTCAATGGCGGGGGAGCGCTCTCGCTTGGGCTAGCTCTCCTCGCCATGATCGGAAATGCCTGCTCTCTCTGGTTTGTCACCCGCGCCAAGACCGTCGCGGAAATGTCGGGCCTATCGCACCCCGTTCAAGCGGCTCGTCTGGATTTCATCGTGAAGAATGTCGCCAGTCGAGACTTTTCGCTTGTCGTGCTGATTTTATCGCTTTTCAATCTGCTTGGAATATTTTTATGGTTCGCCGCCATCGGGTCCAATCTGTTTTGGATGACCACGGCGTGGCTCACCCGTTCTCCAGCGGTTCGTGCTTAAACTAATCCTGCTTGCCCTCGGCGTGCTGGCCTTGATCGGCCTGGTGTGGCACGTCGGTCCTACTCAGATTCTTGCGGCGGTTACCCATCTGGGCCCCGGCGCGATTCTTGTCATCTTACTTCCCTCGCTATTGATGTATGTGATCGAGGCGTATGGCTGGCGTTTGACGATGGGCGTCTATGCCGATCGTGTGCCGTTTGGGAGTCTTCTCGCGATTCGGACGGCGGGTGAAGTGGTCAATATGACGACGCCGACAGCGTATGTCGGAGGAGAGCCGTTGAAGGCGTATCTGCTCAAACGCCACGGAGTGCCGACTGTCGATGGGATGGCGTCGGCGATCACTGCGAAAACGACCATGACATTGGGGGAAGTCCTGTTTATTCTCCTCGGCATCGCCTTGTCGGCGGTGGCAATGGACGAAGGAAATGCCCCGCCCATGGCAGGGAGGGAAACGTCACATTCCCTGGTGCCCCCTTTAGTCGGCGTGAGCTGTTTGCTGATCGGAACGCTCTTACTTCTGGCGGTGCAGCGCCGGGGACTCTTTACGGGACTTTTGACTCTGCTGCGCCGATGCCGAATTCGTCTTGCTTATCTGGAATCGCGTGAAGAAAAGCTCCGCGCGTTGGATCAAGCGATCCAAGCATTCTATGCTCGCGATCGGCTGGCGTTTCTGCTGTCCATCGGCGTATTTGTCCTGGGGTGGCTTTGCGAGGCGCTTGAGGTCTATGTGATCCTCTATTACATCGGCCCCCCTGTCGATGCCGTCGCGTCCATCTCGATCGCCGCGCTTGCCGCCATCATTAAAGGCGGATCGTTTATTATTCCCGGTAGTGTGGGGGCGCAAGAAGGTGGAAACGTCTTGCTGTTGATGGCCTATGGATATTCGGATCTTGCCGGGATTACCTTCGCGGTGCTGCGTCGCGTGCGCGAACTGGTCTGGATTATCATAGGACTGGCATGTTTGGCTGCGCTTGGTGGGTTTCGCCGCTCAATCCTGGACGCTGACGTACAGAGCGAGGACCTGAGGAAGTCATGACACGATCCGTGCGGGCAAATGTTCTCGATCGACTCTTTGTCTTTCATCCCGAGCCTTGGGTCGAACGAGATTGGGCGAGGGCGAGCCGATTGCCCCTGGAAGATGTATGGTTTTCGGCGGAAGACGGCACACGTCTGTTTGGCTGGTATGTGGCGGCGCGCCGCCCATCCCCGGTGATGCTCTGGTGTCATGGGAACGCCGGCAATATCATCCACCGGCTGGAAAATTTAATGGCGCTGTACGACACCGGACTGTCGGTCTTTTTATTCGATTACCGCGGGTACGGTCGCAGCGAAGGGACGCCCTCCGAGCAGGGGCTGTATCAGGATGCGCGGGCCGCGTATGAGTACCTCACCGATGTCCGCCGAATCGATCCAGCGCAGCTGGTGGTGTTCGGCCGTTCACTTGGCGCAGCGGTCGCGGGACAGATCGCGGGGGAACGGAAAATAGCGGGCCTCATCCTGGAATCCGCGTTTCCCTCGGTCGCGGCCATGGCGAAAAGTCAGTTTAATGGACTTCCGGCGCATTGGTTGCTCTCGTCGCGGTTTCCCCTGATCGAGCGGATGAAGTCCATTCATGTGCCCCTGTTGATGATTCACGGCGATCAAGACACGATCGTGCCGTTCCCGCTAGGTGAACAGGTCTTTCAGGCTGCGTCGAATCCAAAATCGTTCTACGTGGTGAAAGGCGCCGACCATAACAATCTTCCCTTCGTCGGCGGGGCGCCTTATTTCTCGAAGTTAAAACAATTTATTGAAACGGTCACAGGTCTGTAATGCGGGGCACGCCGTGCGAGCGCATGTATTAGCATGCTCCGATTGATTGCGCTGACGTTCGTGCTCCTCGGCATGGCGACGGGTGCGGCGGCGGGAGAGCCGCCCGACCACGCGTATCTCGCCGATCTCATCCAGCAAGCCTCGGATGCCAAACTTGCCGACGACCGCTATTGGCATTTGCTCCTGCACTATCGCAACAACCTACTGGGCGGCTACACCAGCGAAGAAGACGATCCGGGTTTCTTTCTTTCTCCGGATGGAAAAATAAATCCCCAAGAGGAACTGATTGCCACATTAACCAAATTCTTTTCCTCCGAATTGGTCGGACGCTCTCACCAACCGGCCCAATGTGCCTTCGTCGCGCGCTATACATGGCTGAAGGCCAAATTGTCGATCGATGAGAGGCGTCTTCAGCCCGACCCATGCGAACGATTTCACAACTGGTATAACGGGCTGAATGCGCAATCCATTACGCTGATTTTTCCCTCGGCATATATGAATAATCCTTCGTCGATGTTCGGGCACACCTTGCTGCGGGTCGACCAGAAAGGACAAACGGAACAAACCCGCATTCTGGCTTACACGATTAACTATGCGGCCGAGGTTCCTCCGGATGTGGGAATATCATATGCGTTCAAGGGCCTTTTCGGGGGCTACAAAGGATTCTTTTCGACGATTCCTTATTACATCAAGGTGCAGGAGTATCGCGACATCGAAAATCGCGACATCTGGGAATACAAACTCAATCTAACGGATGAGCAACTTCACAAGCTTTTAATGCATGCCTGGGAATTAGGAAATGCCTATTTTGATTATTTCTTTTTCAAGGAAAATTGTTCGTATCACCTGTTGTCGCTTTTAGAAGCTGCCAATCCGGATTGGCATCTCACGGATCAATTCGTGTTATGGACCGTGCCTGCGGACACCGTTCGGCTCATGACCCTGCAGCCCGGCCTTGTGGGAGACATTGCCTATCGGCCAGCCAGAAGCACGCAGATCAAACAAAAGCGTGAGCGTCTCTCCGTAGAGGAACGACGGCGTATGCTGGATATCGCCAAAGATCCATCTGAGATAAAGTCTGACGCCTTTCTCAAATATCCTCCGACGCGACAAGCTTTTGTCCTGGATTTAGCCTCCGATTATTTGCGTTATCGGAGTATAGCGGATGAGAGTCATGCGGCGGAGTACAGGGATCGCAATCGCGCCGTGCTCACGGCTCGCAGTGCAATACGAGCCAAACCCGATGAGGAGAAAATAGTTCCCACGACTGCGCCGCCGGAGGAGGGCCATAAAACTTCTCGGGCCGGTGTCGCGGCGGGATGGCGGAATAATGAATTGTTTGAAGAGATCAATCTACGAGCCGGCTACCACGATCTTCTCGACCCCGAAAAGGGCTATCAACCGGGAGCGCAGATCGAGCTGCTATCGGTTGCCCTACGACATTATGAACGATCCGACCAATTTCGCGTCGAGCGGGCGACCCTTGCAAACATCGTATCGCTCTTTCCCATGGATTCCTTGTTTAAATCGCCTTCGTGGAAAGTAAACATCGGCATGGACAGCATTCAGCACGGCGGCTGTAAGTATTGCAGCAGCGGAGTCGCGAGCGGTGGCATCGGCGCCTCCGCAGAATCGCGTCTTATCGGACGAGAGATTTTCTTCGTTTTTGCGGAAGTAGAGTCGGCGTACAGCCATGCTTATGACGAGAATTATCGTGCCGGCGCCGGAGGAAGCATCGGAGTGACGGCGACGATAACGGACCGATGGAGTGTCTTGCTGTCGTCCACCTATCTGAAATTTCCATTGGGTGAAAAGTCGGACGACTGGAGATTATACTTCGGACAGCGATATACGCTGCAGCAAAACCTGGCTCTCCGACTCGAGTTCAATCATCGCGACCATCGCGACAATGAGCTGCTCTTCACCGTGCATGCGTACTTTTGAAAAAGGTCAATCGTCGAGAAGTCAAACTCTCTCTTTGCCTATGAAGAGTTGTTGTTGATACAAGTTATGTCCTCTTCCAAAAACTATATACGAAATTGACAAAGTCATATATTTCCACTACAAGGATCAAGCTTGCTGACAGTCTAAGTCTGTTCCACTGGGAAGTATTGTGTGTAGGCTGTGAGCGAGCTGATGTAGGAGTGCCGTTGTCGTTCAGTACGCAACTGGCGTTTGAGTGAGTTGATCAATGGCTCTAGAAAGAGTATGCAGTTCATAACTAACAGGAGGGTCAGCATGTCGAGAATTCTATCACTTAGTGTTGTGGGTTTGGTCGCACTTTCACTCGTGGCTTGTGCTGGAGTTGGCGGATATCAGCAGCCGGCGGGTCTCTTTCCTTATGGGGCCATATTTACCGAGAGCACTTCAGGAACGATTATTCTTGATAATGGTGCGACTCCAACAAAAGAAGGAAGAGCCTGCGGCAGTTACATAGTCTTCGTTGGAACGGGCGATACGACTGTGGAGACTGCTATGAAGAATGGTGGTATCACCAAAGTGGTTTTCATAAGTCATTATATTAAGTCAATAGTTGGCCCAATTTATGGCGAGGTTTGCACAATTGTGAAGGGCAACTAACGCAAAGTGCGAAACTGAGTCTACTTAACGAGACATGGACAGTCGTAAAGCTGTCCATGTCTTGTCAGTAGAAGATTGTTCATGCTCGGTCCTGCTCAAACGCGTTTCGACGTTCAGCCTAGGATTAGCTTCTGGTTGTGTTTTTGCGTTGAAGTCCTATCTAATAAACGACCTATCCCCTTCTCATTTCTTTCGATGGCAATTGAGGAATTCCCAAAGGGATGGCTGTGGCGCTGCGTAGAAGCGCTCTATGGAGACCATTTCTTGCCTGCATCGTTGTCTTTTCTCCATTCTCAGCCCATGCCGTTCTTGAAGCTCGTGAGAAGGAAGACGTCTACCTCGGCATCTATGCTCTAGGTAGTCTCCCGGTGAATACAAATGTCATCCTTGCGGGCATGGAAGCCACTGGAACTGCCGTTGGCAAGGGAGGGGGGGCGGGAATCCAAGTTGCGATATTTCCAGCATTTACGAATCGGATGGTCGGCGTCGAACTAGAATATTTTGCTCACGGTGCAACATTATCATTTCCGCTGGCATCAGGGCCTGGCACAGGAACATCAGACCTCATTATTCTCAACAGTATGATAAATCTTCTATTCCGCTACCCGGGCAAGGTGATCCAGCCCTACATAGGTATTGGGGCGGGGACATCCCAAGCAATCGTGGTTGGATCGAATATACCTGGACGGACCAATAAGGATTTTGAAACGGCCCTGACTCTTGGCTATCAGTTTATAGGAGGACTGCAGGGCAATTTATCTGAAAGAACATTTCTCTTTTCCGAATACAAACATTTAGCTGCAGACTATCACTGGTCCAAGCTATCTCTAGACTTTCGCTCTCACTATGTCATCGTAGGAATTGGACTTCGGTTCTAAATAGTGACAATTCATCTTACCCACCGCGGGTCCTGCGCTTAAGTCGGAGCACCGGATAGTTTGACTATATGAAGGTTCTTGATCAGAAGAAATGAGTTGCGCAGCAATACCCCAGACGACTGAACAGATATCGAATGCGCAATGTGACGTGCTCGTCATCGGAGGTGGTCCGGCTGGCTCCGCCATCTCCGCTCTCTTGGCGGTGGAGGGCTGGCACGTGGAATTAATCGAGAAGGATCATCATCCCCGATTTCACATCGGCGAATCCCTGTTGCCCCACTCACTGCCCTTACTCAAGCACTTGGGAGTCCTCTCGCAAGTAGAAAAGATCGGGATTGCGAAATACGGCGCTCAAATCGTGTCTCCTTATGACGGCCGTTCGCGAACGTTGTATTTTTCTCGAGCCCTCGACGGCTCACAGCCCTATGCGTTTGAAGTCAAACGGGCGGAGTTCGATCAGATCTTAATAAAAAACTGCGCCGCCAAAGGTGTTCGTGTGTCAGAAGGTGTGCGTGCGACACATATCGATTTCCGGGCAGGGCAACGCACACTCGTTCATGCAGAGGACCTCCAGGGACGCCGTCTGCAATGGAAGGCTCGATTTGTCGTCGATGCCAGCGGCCGTGATACGTTTTTGTCCGGCTACAAGGGCGCGAAGACGCGGGATTCTTCTCACAACAGTGCGGCGATCTTCGGCCACTTTGAGGGCGTCACGCGACTGCCGGGAATCGACGCAGGGAACATCAGCATCGTGTGGTTCGACCATGGCTGGTGGTGGATTATTCCTTTCAAAGACGGCACGGCGAGTGTCGGGGCGGTCTGCTGGCCGTATTACATCAAATCCCGGCAGACAGACATGGAGAAATTTTTGTGGGATACCGTGGCGCTTTGCCCCCCCGTAGCCGACCGTCTGCGGCACGCAAGACTTATCACGCCGGTCCACGCTGCCGCTAATTATTCGTATCGGAGAACCACCATGTCTGGCAACGGGTATCTCCTAGTCGGCGACGCCTTTGCCTTTATCGACCCGGTGTTTTCCAGCGGCGTGCATCTGGCGTTGAACAGCGCGACGTTCGGCGCGAAGGTGGTGGATGCCGCTCTGCGCGATGCGCCGGAATACACTGGGCTCGTACGAGAATTCGAATGGACGGTCCGCAAGGGGATCAACACCTATTCCTGGTTTATTCGTCGATTTACCCAGCCGGCTTTTCGCTCTCTGTTCATGTCGTCGGGCAGCGTGCTCAAGATGGAGGAAGCCGTTCTTTCCATCCTTGCGGGAGACGCGTTTGGCAAGTCGCCGACACGTGTGCCGATCTTTTTCTTTAAAGTCGTCTATTACCTTGTCTACCTGTTCAACTTTAAAGAAAATTGGCAGGCGCAACGCAACCGCGAGCGGGGCAAGGCGACCCGTGTGACGGAAGTCAACGACTACGCAGTAAAATAAATCCCCGCACTTCTTCGTTCATGGGACATACAACGAACACGGGCACGGGGAAGACTGAAACAAACGTGACTCCCAATGAATCCTCTGAGGCGAGGCTGCAAGTGGACAGAGCGGCGCCGTCTCCTCTTATGCGCGTTCATTACGTGGAGACCGAGCAGTTAGAGACGTGGATACGATCATCGTCGATGAACATCATGGCGGTGATTCATTACGATCAAGCCTCTCCAGAGTTCGTTCCCACCCATTATCCGGCTTTCTCAATCGCGTTGCCGCAACTGAACGAACCTACATGGGCCGAAGTGTGGACCAGTGCCTCACCGGTGGAGTATCGGCGCGTCCAGGATATGCGCATCGCGGTGACCAAGCAAATGATCTTCGGCCAATTGCAGATTGAAGAATCTTCGGACAGCCTGTTAAGCGACGTCGCCTACGAGGCGTATCGCCGAGTGACCAAGCTGGCACAGCAACTGGGGTATCCTCATCTGTTGCGGGTCTGGAATTATTTTCCCCGCATGAATGAAGTCACCGCCGGCCTGGAACGATATCAGCAGTTCTGTGTGGGACGGCATCAGGCCTTGGTCGAGTATGTCGAAGGATTTCCCCATGCTCTCCCTGCAGGGACTGCGGTCGGGACGCAAGCGGGTCCGCTGCAACTCTACTTTCTTGCCGCCACCGCCCCGGGTATTCCCATCGAAAATCCAAGGCAGATAAGCGCCTATCACTATCCACGCGAGTATGGCCCATGCAGTCCGTCCTTTGCCCGAGCGACCTTGCATCAATCGCAATTCGGGTTACAACTCTTCATTGCAGGGACGGCAAGTGTGGTCGGTCACGCGACGCAGCACGCGGGAGCACCGACGGAGCAGGCGGTCGAGACGATAAAAAATATCAAGGCGTTGATGGAGCAGGTCGAGACGAAGTATGGAACGGGTATGGGATGGGGGCCGGCGGTCTATAAACTGTATCTCCGCGACCTCGAGCACCTTTCTCACGTGCGCGATATATTGCATGCCGAATTGTCCGGAGACGGCCCTCTGCTCTGCGTGCAGGGCGATCTTTGCCGGCGTGATTTGTTGCTCGAAATAGAAGCAGTGTTGACTCTTAATTGATTGACTGTTCCCGGAGATTCTGCGTGCCAAGGACAGAACATCGGCGTGTATACTTTACCCATGAAGCTTCATTTCACGATTGACTGCGATTGGGTGCCGGGTTCCGAGGTCGGGCTGGTCAGTCTTTTGTCGTTTTGCGACCGATGGAAACTCAGGGCCACCATCTTTCTTGCCGGGCGGTTTGCCGAGGCCTATCCCTGCTTGGTCGATCGTTGCGCGAAAGAAGGACATGAACTGGGGACGCACGGCTGGGAACACGGCGGGTTAAATCAGGATGAGGATTTTCGGACGGCCGGGTATGAACAACAGCGGCAATGGATTCGATGGTCGACGGAAGCGGTGGAAAAGGCCTCGGGCGTGCGTCCCATCGTGTTCCGCGCCCCCAATTTGTGGATGAGCGAAACGACACTACGGATACTCGAGGAGGAGGGATATCGGTACGATTCTTCGATCCCCGCAGGACGATTCGATTGCGGCTTCGGCCGAGTGCACTATTTCAAATATTTTTGGGCGCCGGCCGCCCCCTATTATCCGGCGTCGCATCATTTAAGCCGGCGAGGTAACAGCGCTATTCTAGAGGTTCCGCCGTCCGCCTATTTGTTTCCGGTGAACTTGGCTTCGTTACGAGTGCTCGGCCTCGGGAAGCTTCGATGGATGATCAAGCAGATCGCACGGCGATCCTCGCGTCTCGTCTTCTACTGCCATCCGTATGAATTTGTGCAGGCGCATGAACAATCGTTTCCCGTCACCATGTCGAAATGGAATCAGTCGGGCATGCATCCGGATAACTTGGTCCTACTCGACACATTTGTTGAGCATATGATGCGGTTGGGGTATTCTTCGGAATTCATATCCGAGTGTCGTATCGACTCTCCGGATAAAAATTGTCCGGAATATTGTAAGGGAACGACTCACATACCATTAAAGGAGGGATAGATGCATCGACAAGTGGCGAGTCTTTTTGTGGCAGGGTTCATGGTCATGATTGTCGCGGCGGGCTGTCGTTCCGGCGCCCCCATTTATAATGTTGTTGATGCTCCGATTGTGACTTCTGTCGGCCAAGAGCGGTCTCTGGCAGACGTAAGAAAGGCCATTATCGAAGCGGGTAAACAGCTCAATTGGGCCATGGTCGAAACTCAGCCGGGTGTGATTACCGCGACCCAGAATGTCCGAAGCCATCAGGCGGTCGTCGACATTAAATACGATACGAAGAAATACAGTATCACGTATAAGAACAGCTCCAATTTGAAATATAACGCCGATGGACAAACGATCCATGCCAACTACAACAGCTGGATTCAGAATCTGGACAACGCCATCAGGTCCCGCCTCTCCTCGTAGGACCATCGTCAGCTGAGACTTCCCGGTGTTCGGGAGGTCTCAGCCTGATGCCGCTTGCGTGTCGTGATCCCCTGGCAAGGCTCCCCGATCGTTGGTCTTAGGGCGCCTCGTTTCTTTCGGCCGGTCTTGCCTATCCACATTTGTTACGTGCATCAAGGGACGGTACCGAAGGGAACGGTAGAGGCCGCCCAGGTACATGCCCCTTGAGAGGAGCTTTCCCCCCACCATAATCGTAATGCGCGCGATATCGACGACCGGCAGAAAATAACTGGCGCGGGCTTCCGCACGCGGTAACACGCCAATAGCGACCGCCACACAGCGGTAGCCTGAACGCACGGCTTCAATAAGAATTTCGCTTTCGAACACAAAGCTCCGCGATTTTCCACAGGCGAGGGTTATCTTTCTGAAGAGCGAGATCGGATAGATGCGAAAACCTGATTGTGTATCCTCAAACGGCGCGCCAGCTGCCCACGAGATCCAAAAGTCCGCCACGCAATTGGCCAGATAACGTTTGTACGTCCGGCAGCGCTGCTCCCGGCGGCGGGCTCCAATAATCAAATGATCGGGATAGGCGTACGCGGTGGACAGGAGTGTGGGAATATCTTCGGGAGCGTGCTGGCCATCGCCGTCCAATGTAATTAACCCGCAGGCTCCCTGGCTGATGGCATATTGACATCCCGTCCAGAGACTGGCCGCTTTTCCCATGTTCTGTTCATGTCGAAGGACGGTGATCGGTAGCCCGGCCAATGCGTGGGCGGTATCATCGGTCGATCCATCGTCCACGACGATCACGTGCGGCACATGCATGAGCGCGCGCTCCACCACGCCTCGGATCGTGGCCGATTCGTTGTAGGCAGGGATGACAACCCAGTAAGAGGAGTGCTCCGAGCCTTCGCAATCTCGACTCACGCCAATCCTCCATTCACCCCGATGATCTGCCCAGTGATATATCCGGCTTCTTCGGACGCCAAATAGTTGACTAAGCTTGCGACCTCTTCGGGAGTTCCCGAGCGTTTCATCGGCACGAGCGCCTCGATCTGGTCAGGTGGAAAGGCATCCTGCACCATTGGGGACTCGATAATGCCCGGCGCCACAACATTCACCGTGATGCCGCGAGAGGCGACTTCCATCGCGAGCGATTTGGTGGCTCCGTGCAGGCCGGCTTTCGCGGCGGCGTAATTGGTCTGCCCTCGTCGCCCCACGATGCCCGACACCGAGGACACCGTGATGATGCGGCCCCACCGAGTGCCGATCATCGGCATCAAGAGCGGCTGTGTCACATTGAAGAAGCCGTGCAAGGACACTGCGATGACGCCGGTCCATTGGTGTGCCGTCATGCCCGCCATGGCCGCGTCGTTATGGATGCCGGCATTGTTCACGAGGATTTGGATGGGGCCCGATTCGAGCAGCTTCGTAAGGATAGACCGGGTCGACTCCGCATCCGTCACATCGCAGGTCACGACCTCCGCGATCCCACCATCAGCGTGGATGTGCGCGGCTACTTCTTCGGCGGCAGGGCGATGGTGGTGCGCCAGGATCGCCACCGCATATCCTGCGTGGGCAAGCCTGCGGCAAATCGCCGCTCCCAATGTGCCGCTTCCTCCTGTGACCAGCGCACGTTTGCGTGTCATCCCTCGATGGATCTCAGAAAAATCGAAGCGCGGCCGCTCATCAGTTCCCGGCCCGATGATGAGATCTGAAAGCTGTATAGAAAGCTGTCGGATTCGGCGAGCAATCGTGTTGACTGGATCAGGAGGTCGTCGGCCAATGTATCCAGGCGAGACGCCTGCAGCGCGACGTTTCGAATTCCTCCAAGGTATCCAACGCGGGTTCGGTGGGGAACGGTCTTGTGGACGAGACCAATATGGACCGCCATAGCTTGGGCTGCATATTCTAACCCGCATATGGCTTCCAGCTTCTCGCGCTGCCGGAGCGGATTGGACACGTCCCGGTGGGACGTCGCCGTACAGGTAATGCACGACTCGGTCCACGCATCGACCGTATCCAGCAGGCACATGGCGCCGGCATGTGGAATCAACCGGCAGATATCCGCTTTGGCCATCACGGACATGGAGACACCTCGATCCGTACCCGTTGCTCGTCAAACAATTCAAGCCGGACGGTCTGTGACGATCTGGTTCCGATGGCGGTCAAGAGGGGCAAGGCTCGCGCAGCGGGGTTTGTCAGCCGCATATGTTCGAGGTCAGCCGATTCCACACGGCTCGCTTGAGACGATACGTCGTCAGAGAGTGTCAGCGAAATTATCGCTTGGCTGATAGGCAAGGTGTCTGGAGACAAGACGAGGGCGACCGCAAAACCAACCTCGATAGGGCGTGCGGCGTAGAGCGGTGCGGGGGGCGGTAAATCGTAGGCCACCAGCAAAACCGACCGATGTTCAAGGCCGGCGCATGAAGCGGCTTCCAGCAAGCCTCCGACGAATGAGCAATCGTAACAGGACAGTGCGGTGGACGATTGCTGGCATGCCGTGGCGATCCCCCAATAGCCTGCCGCCGTGTTATGCACGGATTGATGAAACAGGGTCGGGGAGATCATGCGAGTCGGCGCGGCGAGTGTCGTGCACAGTTGGTCCAAGACACCGGTCTCTCCTCCAGACGATGCAAAGACCGTCGCGACGTCGCGAGGATCGACCTGTGCCTGTTCCATCGCCTCTTGTGCGACGCACATGGCCCAACGAACCACTTCACTACTCCGACGCCTCTCGTTTGGTGGCAAAATAAGCGCGGTCGGCTCGGGAGGGAGCTGCTTCAGATAAGGCGTCGTGCCTGCGAGAATCGCCCGGCCTTCCTTCCAGCTTGGAAGTCCAGGCGCTAATAATCCGATCCCATTGACGGCAACGTTCATCGCAGTCTTCCGAAAATCAGGCTGCAGTTATTCCCGCCGAATCCACAAATGTTACTTAAGACGCGCTCGACAGGCCGGTAGTCATTCTCAAGCGCAATCCGGTGAGTCAACGTCGGATCGGTGAGGGAGGTGTTAAGCGTGCCCGGGACGAATGCATGGGTGATACAGAGCGCTGAGATGACGGCCTCCGTAATCCCCGCAGCGCCGAGTGTATGTCCCGTCCATCCCTTGGTCGAACTGCATATCACTCGATCGCCAAAGAGATGGCTGACCGCTTTTCCTTCAACCGCATCATTGGCCGGGGTTGCGGTGCCGTGCAGGTTGATATAGTCGATGTGTTGAGGTTCGAGTCCGGCGCGTTGGAGTGACGCCTGCATGGCCTTGATCGCGCCGATCCCTTCAGGGTGCGGATGCGACATGTGAAAGCCGTCGGTGGTTTCTCCATATCCCAAGAGGGCCAGTGCCCCGCGTCGTCCGGCACTACGGGTAGGTTCCAATAAGGCAAAGCCGGCCGACTCTCCGAGTGACAGTCCGTCGCGATCGCGGTCGCATGGGCGGCACGGAGTGCTCGACATCAGCTGCAAGGCGGAAAATCCGTACAGGGTATTGTGGCAGAGCGAATCGACTCCTCCGACAATCGCGGCATCGCACCATCCTGCTCGGATGAATCGGTCGGCCGTGGCGAAGACCTTTGCGCTGGAGGAGCAGGCCGTCGAAATAACCGTGGCCGGTCCGCGAAGTCCCAGGCAGGTTCGGACGAAATGACTTAACGAGAACATATTGTGGGTGTAACGGTATCGAGAGGCATACCAATCAGGTAAGGCGCCTGTCTGGGGATCGCGGCTGCGATAGGCATGTTCCGTCTCTAAGATGCCCGACGTACTCGTGCCGAGAATGACGGCGACGCGATGGGCGCCATAGCGCTTCTTGGCTTGCGCGGCGGCGACGGTGAATCCATCCTGCTGCAGCCCCAACCATGCGAGCCGATTGTTGCGGCAATCGAAACGTTCGAGCTCATGACTGAGCGTAAAGCTATCCACCCCTTCCACTTGCCCCACGTAGGTTTTGATCGCGGCATCTTCGAAATTACACGGCCGCAGCCCGGAGCGTCGCCCGCGCAAGGCGTCCAAGGTGGCAGAAAGTCCCTGCCCCAAGGCGGTCACGACCGTATACGCACTCATGACAAGAGGCGTCATCATCGAATAGAGGATCCCAGCGAGGTGCGCTCAGCCAATATGGCTCCAAATAGCATACAACACAACGACCCAAGACCGGCAGTCAGACCGATGGCCCGGAGAATGGGAACATGTGAGGTCATTAGAATGCCGAACACGAGAATCGTGGTTGTGCTACATACCAGAAGACCATAGATGGTGCGATCGCGTTCCATTTCTGTTCCATGCCTCCGATTAAAAAATAACGCATAGTCAAGACCGAGACCGACGACAAGAAGAAAAGACGCGATATGGAAGAGCGATAGGCGCTCGCCGAGCGCATGGAGACAGGCGCTCACGACGAGGATTGCGCAGCCTATGGGCAACAGGACCCGTAAGACCTTCACCGGATTTCGCATGTCGAGGAGAAGCAAGACCCCGATGAAGACGATTCCCAATCCGGCCAGCATGACGGTGCGATGCCGGTATGCCGAGACCAAGCCGTTCGATTCTTCCTTTATATCGAGATAGACCACGGACGTTGGATCGAATGTGGCGATGGCAGCGCGTAGCTGCGTGCGGTCGATCACTCGGCGCAAAGGAACGATTGCGATCCATAGGCCCTGGCGTTCCGACAACAAGGCGTTGACTTTCAATCCCAGCGCGGTTCCTTGCAGCGTAGGATATTCGATGGGCGGCAGTGTCTTTGCTGTGTCGATCGCATCAAGGAAGACCGTGAAGGCGTCCGGCTTAAAAGGGAGACCTTCGCGGGCCGTGTTTAACGCATGTTCCAGCGCGGGTCGGTCCGCCAACAGCCTTTGGCGTGCGCGTTGCGTGCGCCGGCTTGGCAGATACCGGGTGACAATATCATAGGAAGCCAGTGCGCGCTCATCGATCAGTCGATCCAGTGCGATCGCGACCCCTTCACTTTGGATCAACACGTCCTCGTCCGTCATCCCTTGGACCATCAACAGGTCGCGGACATCGGGAACGCCCAATTCGTTCCGTAACGTCTGGTCGAGTGTTTTTTGCTCGACCGAAATGGGAGTAAGATTTTCGATGTCCCGCTCCCAAAACGGGGCGCTGGATCCTACCAGAAACAGTCCCGCCAGTCCCATCGAGATGGGTACTACCCAGCGCGCATGCGTCAGGCGATCGACGACTTTCGAGAGTCCGGCTCCGGTGCGCGTGGGGGCAAAGCCTGCCGGTACGAGAAACGGTAAGACCCACCGAGTCACGGCGGCCGCCGCCAGAAGTCCTGTGATAGAAAATACGCCGAGCTGGGAGAGGCCTGGAAATCCGGCCAAGAGTAATGCGGAAAACCCGATAGCCGTCGTCAACACACCTACGCGCATCGTCGGCCAAATGTCACGCATGACCGTTGGCGGAGGCCTTTTGCCCGTCAGGTGGCTGAATAGATGGATCGGGTAGTCGTCCACGACTCCCAGCAGCGTGACACCGAAGCCGAGGGTGATGCCATGGATGAAGCCAAACAGTGCGTGAACTGCGAACATCCCGGCCAGCACGCCGCTGGTCAGGGGAATGATGCTCAAGCCTACGAGGATGACCGAACCATAGCAGAGATAGAGAAACAGAACGATCACGCCTGCGGCAATGATCGAGAGCCGCCAGGCTTCGGCTTCGATCATTTGTTGAACGTTGACCGCAATGACGCCCGGACCTGACATGACTAGCCGCGAGTGGCCCTGCACGTCGCGTTGAATGGATTCGAACTCTGCAGAGAGCGTGCGCTGTGCGGCCGCTTGCGCGTCGGTGTCGAACCCGGCCGCCTTGGTTTCCACCACAAGTAAGGCGCGCTTCAGGTCGCCGGAAAACCACACGTCTTTATATTTGGCTGGTGCACTCCAGCCTGCCCATGACTTGAGTATTTTCGTCAATTCGCCGGTTGGGTCGGATTGTAAATAGGGCTTCAGCATGGGAGCGAGCGGCGAACGCAATTCATCCAGTCGCTGTTCGAGAGCCATCCTAAGTGCGGGCGCCTCGAAGATCTCCGGCCGTATATCCGGACTTAATAGATAACGCGCCTGAAAGAGCACGTCTTGCTCTCGTGGGGTCCACTGCTGTCGACCGTTGCCGACATAGTCGACCAGTTCATTGCCCCTGAGCCGGTCGCCTAATTGCAGACTGATCGTCGCCAGTCGATCCGGGTCCGGGCCTTCAATAGCGACGAGCGTCAGCCTGCCCGCGAGGCCGGCTCTGATCTCGCGCATGAGAATTTGTTGAGTTTCCGTGGCGCCCTTCGGCAGCAGATCCGCTAAATCGGCATGGATCGGGATTTGCGCAATCGCATACCACACTCCAAGACAGAGAAGCCCGCCAAAGACGAACAGCCGTACCCATTGCGCGCGCGTCACGGTTGCTTCCGAGAGAGCGTGAGCATCGATCGATCGCCATTCGCCGCATGCAAGGCCAGTCCGGCGATTCGGCCTTCCGTTCCGGTGAGGTGGATTTCTTTGATGAGAGCTTGGACGGATGGATCGAGTGGACGCAAGGTCAGCGTCCATTGGCGTCGATCGCCGGCCAGAGCTGTGGAATAGAATTGTTTCAAGACAGCGGTATCGCCGCTCATGCTGGCCCGGAAAGCTTCGACAAATCCGCGTAGACTGGGGTAGTCCTGGAGCGACAGCCGTTGAGGATGCTGGTTGCGGCCACCCTCAAACAAGACGTCATTGCCATCGATCACATAGCGCTCGTCGGTGGGCTCGATGACGTGTTTTTCTAATTTTGATGGAGGAATGAATCGCAAGGTGCCGCTGGACTTCAAAGGCTGAGATAGAATGTCGGAGAAGAACGTCTCGTCGTATCGCACTTCGTCCAACTTGTTTTTGGCGATGAGACTCATGAGCTGGTCGAGGGTCCAGCCGGAAGGTGACGAACTCGAAACCTTGACATGAGAGACGCCAGCCGTAGCCGTGGTGAAGTCGATGAAGTTCGTCAAGACTCCCATCGCGATCAGCAGCCCGAACGTATGACTACAGACGTTCTTGCCAGAAATCATAAAAATTAAACCAGTTGTCGGGCGCGAACCGGCAATAATGCTCCAATCGGCCGGCATAGCGCTGGGTCCAGGCTTGAAGCTCTTCTTCGCGAGACGATTCGTGCAGCCTCACCTCATCGGCGAAAGGCTCGAAATGAATTTCATATCGATTGCCGCCGCGGTAAAGGCCAAAGAACAGGACGATCGGGACCCTCACGGCATTGGCCAACCGAATTCCGCCTGAGGGGAAGAATGCTTTCTGACCGAGAAACATGCAAGACACGGCGTGTTCCTTCCCCACCAACCGGTCGCCCATGATACCCACGAGTCCTCCCCGATCGACACATTCTTTCACTTCCAGCATGGTGCTCGGGTCGCCGACGGCGATGACCGTCTCGGCGATGTCCGGATTCAAGTTACGGAGGATGCCGCCGATTTTCGACGCATTCAACTCGTGCATCAGCACCTTGATTTCTAATTGCTGTGTGGCAATTCCGACAGCGCGAACGATCTCAAAGCTCCCGAGGTGCGAGCCGAGGAGAATGCAACCTTGTCGTCGGCTCGCATAGAGATCGAGATGTTCGATTCCGTGGACATCGATCGTGAATCGATGAAATTGCCCCAGCCATAGGTACACCCGATCCAGAAGCGTCGAGGCGAAAACATAATAATGATGAAAGAGCGTCATGACCGTGACGTCTCGCTTCAAGCCGACCTTGAAAAACCCTCGAATGGCTCGGCTGGCCTTGAATGAGAAGAGGAGATAGTACGTGCAAATCGGGTAGAGCAAGAAACGAGCGGCGGGTCGCCCTATTGAGAGGGCCACCCACATGATGAACCGGTAGAAAAAGAGATGTCCTCGCTCCCGCTGTCGTAACCATGCCGTGCTCATGACGATGGTGGAGGCCCTGCGGTTGCGAGTTCATACGAGAGTGAGCCGCTGGCAACGACTCGTGTGCCGACGGTACAGAGAAAAGAAGTTGATCCCGCGCCGTCTTCGTCGATCTGAATGACAAGCGCCTCGCCCGGACGCAAAGGCGACAGAAATTTTGCCGCCGGTACGCCGAGAAAGCGGATCGGAGTGGAGGAGTCTTCACGGATCGATTCCATGATTTCATTTAAGATCACAACGCCGGGGACGATGGGATGGTCCGGAAAATGCCCCCCCAAAGAAGGGTGCGTCTCGGGGATGATGATCTGCCGTTTAGAGCCCACGATGCCCGTTACGCCGGCATTCGTCCGCCAACTTCACGAGGGCCTCCCGTGTCAATTTTCCGGTCGCGTTCCTCGGAAGACGCTCGACGAGAAAGACGGGGCGAGGAAGAAACACCGGATCGATCAGCGACCGGAGAGCCGTTCGGATGTCTTCAATCCTTTTGCCCGGTGCGACTGCAAATGCGATCAGCCGCGTGGTCATCGCCTCGCCACCTTCGTCCGGGATGAAGAACACCCCGTCTTCCACTCCAGCGATCTCCATCAGGCGTTGAGAGAGCTGGATCAAGGATGCGCGATGGCCCGCAATATTGACTTGATCCGTCCTCCGCCCATGCAGCGCAAAGGTATGATCGCTGTGCACGCTAATGTGATCCGGAACTGGGACCGGCTTGGGTAGATAGGCTGCGCGGACGACCCAGTTCTCGCCTTCTTGCGCCATGGAGATTCCGTCCAATGGGCGCCATACGTCTTCTTGTGTCGTTCGCCGTGCGGCGACACTTCCCGCTTCTGCAAATCCATAGATCTCATGGACCTGAGTCTGGAAAGCGCGCTCGGCCTCGCATGCCAGTTCTTTGGGAAGCGGCGCTGTCGCAGAAAGGATGCGATCGATGCTTGGAAGCGCCGCACTGTGGGCCACCAACGCCTTGATGTGCAACGGCGTGGTGACAAGAATGCGCGGCGCGGGCACCTGCTCTAATGCGGTGCCAACATCCGCTGGAAACAAGGGCCGACCTGTATATACGGCACACCCGTGTTGGAGGGCGAGCATGATCGAGGCTTCAAGCCCGAACATATGTTGCTGAGGCACCGTGGCGATGATCGATGGGCGATTGGCGCCGCCCAATCCAAGGCATGCTCCGGTGTCATGGGCGACGTTGACGAGAGCCTTCCACGTCTTTGTATTGGCGCTGGGCGCGCCGGTGGTTCCCGATGTGAACGCCACCACGACCGGTTGGTCCAATGGGATGGCGGGTATCATGAAGCGAGATGCGACGGATGCGGAGCCCCGCGCGAAGTGAAAGACAGGCAGACGTACCGGCGTATCGAGACCATCCGTCAGACAATAGCAATCCGGCCAGCGTGCCGCGATATCAGCCAGCGTTTTTGCCGCCGTGCTTTGTGGAAGAAGGGTGACTTGCCGACGGAGAATGGCGGCCGCCAAGCCGATAAGAAAGCGATATCGATCCTGAGCCATGTTGAGGACGGCGGTTGCGGTAGGGAGGCGGTCGGCGCATTCGAGGACATCGGAAAGAAATTGGCGCGCGATAATCGGAGATGCTCCCTCCCAAGCCAGGATATCGTCAGGTTGATAGAGAGCGATCAAGGGAGCGGTGTTCATAGCAGGGCATGACACTACTTCGTTCGATTTTTATCGATGGCGCCGCATAGGTCGCGGAGAGACGCGAAGATGGTTTTGATATCCGGATCGTTCGAGCGCAGTTCATACCCATAGGTTTGGGAAATGGCGAGCGACAATTCGAGCGCATCGATGGAGTCCAGGCCGAGCCCTTCACGGAAGAGTGGTTGCTCCGGGTCGATGACTGCCGGATCGATTTTCAACCGTAAGGTGTTGACGATCAGGGTGGCCACGTCTCGTTCCAATGGCAATGCGTCCGGCGGATTCATAGCGATCTTACGACCTTCCTTGCAGCAAGAACTTCTGGTTTTCCATTCTTGAAAAGTTCATGTACACAGCGTTGATTACGTTTTCACGGCCCGGTAGTTGTGCAGTAAACCTCTGACACATTGCCGGAGAGTGATGTCTCCGAACCCAGCCTCCTCGAAGGCGTCGATAATCATGTTCGGAGGGATGCACTGCTCTGTGGTATCCCACCAATAATGCATTAAGGTTTGAAAATCCTGATTGCGGGTCGCCGTGACAAACACGGTTCCTAAGACGCGTTTGATATAGAAACGCGACAAGAGCCGCAACACGGCCGAACGGGGTCTGGAGATTTCCAGTATCAAGACGACTCCGCCTGGTTTCAAGACACGAGCGTATTCCTGAAAGGCGAGTGTCAGATCGGAGACGTGTCGCAGCGCGTACCCCATGCTAAGAAAGTCAAACGATCCGTCCGAAAAAGGAAGGCATTCGCCGACGGCGCGGACGAGATTCGGGCACGCGGCATTGCGCGCCTCGTGGAGCATGCCCGTGCTGGGATCGAGGCCGATTACGTGACCGGTCTGGCCGACGATATGGGCCGCGCATTCGGTGACTAATCCCGGTCCGCACGCGACATCGAGAACTTTCATGCCGGGAACCAGCCCGGCCTCACGCAACGCTTTTCGCCTGTACCAGAGACCCGATCCGAATCCGGTGGCTCTATCGATTCTCCGGTAGTGCATGGCGGTTCGATTAAACAAGTCATTGACGAACGACTGCCGTGCGTTGGTTTGTTTATAGTAGTCATGCAAGGGCGGATGAGGTGGAAGGGAAGACGTGCGACGTGACGCGTCAATGCTCATTGTTCTGAGGCGGCTAAAACGTGGGTGATACGGGTCGGTTTAATGAGATCCATGACAAATGACTGCCTTATACGCTAGATGCTCGCAGGTTTCAATTGTCCATTTCCGAATCAATCTGATCGCCTCATCCGATACATTTGAACAGTGAAAAATGCGCTCTCCACGCTGTCACGGATTTTAAGCAGATAAAATGATATATTAGTTTTTCGTTATAGTTATAATTGCTTCGGTTCTTCCTTTTGGAGGAGTCAGTATGAAACGTATCCTATGCGCTGGAATGATGATCGGCAGCGTTCTGATGACGCATCCATCGTATGCGGTGACGATGTATGCGGATCATGTCACCGGGTCGTTTAGAGGGGACACGACGATCGGATTTTCCACCGGCTTCTATGGTGGAACGTTTCCAGGCACGTTTCCCGTCACGCTTACCGATCCGCAAGCCCGGGCCGCGGTGCTCGGTGCGCCGGACAATAATTTTGTCTCTTTGCCCGGAAATGAGGCGGTCAGTCCCACGGCCGTTGGATCGCCATTCAAGTGGGCCTATGTGGAAGTAGGATTCGCCGGCAACTTCGGAACGAATATGCAGTTGGTAATCACGGAACTTGGCGACAATGCCGAATCGGCGCAGCTATTTATTTGGACGCTCGATGGCGGGAATGTGCAACGGACCATCACCCGAGGAGCCGCCGACACGGTCCTCGTAGACCTGAGTTCCTATGCCGGCTTTGTCTCGGCTCACGGCGGTGCATTTAATCGCGTGGGAATCGGCGGACTGGATCTGGGTGGAGACTCACCGGGTTTTGACTTGGACGCAATCGGGGTAACGAATGTTCCCGAGCCCTCGGCCCTCATCCTTGTCGGATCAGGACTGGTAGGATTAGGGGGTGGAGACGCATGAGCGGCGCGCGACGTTAACGTCTCCATCCCGTAGGTGCCTACCGTCCGACAGTCGCTTTGTTTTTTGATCATCATTTCCTTCACGATCTCTCTTCTTCACGAAGCGCCCCTTTCGTAGCCTCCCCAATCGTTTACAACCTCCGATTGCCTTGTTAGGATGCTGCCCCTATGCAGGTGCGCATCATGATGGGATGGGGCGGTGTCGCCGCGCTGTGCGCAATAGCGTTTGGTTTTGTCACCGGCGTCTTCAACCCCGATGAGAAAGTCAACGCGCTCTGGCTGGTCGTGGCCGCCGTCTGTTTTTATACCCTAGCGCGTCGGTTCTACGGACGGTTTCTCGCGAGCCGCGTAATGGAGTTGGATGACGCGCGTCTCACGCCGGCGCATCGACTGCACGACGGCACCAACTTTTATCCCGCCAATAAGTACGTCTTATTCGGCCATCACTTCGCCGCGATCGCAGGCGCCGGACCCTTACTCGGGCCCGTGTTGGCTGCGCAATTCGGATTTTTGCCGGGGTTTTTATGGCTCGTCATCGGAGCGGTGGTGGCCGGTGCGGTGCAAGACTTCATCATTTTGGTCGCCTCGATGCGACGGAATGGCCGCTCTCTCCCTGAGATCGCTCGCGATGAATTAGGTCCCGTTACCGGCACGGCTACCGCTGTCGCGGTTTTGTTTATCGTGGTGGTGGCGTTGGCTGGATTGGGCTTAGCGGTCGTCAACGCGCTGTATCGAAATGCCTGGGGCACGTTCACAATTGCGATGACCATTCCCATCGGTCTATTGATGGGCCTGTATCTCCAGCGCCTCCGTCCCGGCCGGATCGGAGAGGTGTCGGCCATAGGAGTGAGTCTGCTCGTGGCGTCGGTGATCGCCGGTCGTCTTGTTGCGCAATCCTCCCTCGCCGGTTGGTTCGAATTCGACCGGCCCACGCTGGTGTGGCTCTTGGGTGGGTATGGTTTTCTGGCCTCGGTTCTCCCTGGATGGATGTTGCTGGTGCCGCGCGGCTATCTCTCGACGTTCATGAAGCTTGGTGTGGTCGTCCTGCTCGGTATCGGGGTGATTCTCATGGCGCCGACCATGGAGATGCCACGTCTGACCTCCTTTATCCACGGCGGCGGCCCCATCATTCCAGGCGCACTCTTTCCATTTTTATTTATTACGATTGCTTGCGGCGCTATTTCAGGCTTTCATTCGCTCGTCGCGTCCGGCACGACACCGAAGATGATCGAACGCGAGACGCAAGCGCCGGTTGGGTATAGTGCGATGCTCCTCGAAAGTTTTGTCGGAGTCATCGCGCTGATTGCAGCTTCGGTACTTGTGCCCGGCGATTATTTGCGGATCAATACGATGCTGTCTCCCGATGCGTTGGCCGCGATGGGATATCCAATCGCCCGGGTCGACGAGCTGTCCCGGTTGGTGGAGGTGGATGTCGCCGGTCGGCCCGGCGGCGCGGTGTCGCTGGCTGTGGGGATGGCGTCGATCTTCGCCGCCTTACCCGGTATGGACGGCTTGATGGCCTATTGGTATCAGTTCGCCCTGGTGTTCGAAGCCTTGTTTATCCTGACCACTATTGATACCGGCACTCGTGTCGCGAGATATTTAATCCAGGAACTGGCCGGCCGGCACTATCAACCTCTGCGAGATCTGACATGGTGGCCCGGAGTCATCAGTATCAGCGGAGTGGTCGTCGGCGCGTGGGGCTACTTGATCGCCACCGGAAGCATCTCGACCATTTGGCCGATGTTTGGAGCGGCCAATCAATTGTTGGGCACGCTAGCTCTGTGTATCGGAACCACGGTGCTGATCAAGATGCGAAAGACTGCCTATCTGTGGATTACGATGATCCCGATGGGGTTCGTCGGCGCCATCACGCTGACGGGTGCCTACGAAATGTTTCTCTTGTTCGTAAAGAAAGCCGCTTCATCCGGATCTGCAGACGCCGTCGCATTGTACGTGGATGCCGTTTTGGTCGGGGCGGTGGCCGTGCTGGCAATCATCGTATTGGCAGACAGCGCACGGCAGTGGTATGGGTACGTCGTATTGAAACGTCCTTTCACCACCAGTGAAGTCGTAGTCTCCACTGGGGGGTCCGCTGTGAGCGGTTCACTGACTGCCGACGATGGCATCCGCCTTCCGCACAGCGGCTGTTGTTAATCGGAGGTGTTATGGCTGATCAATTTTCGTTCGACGTCGTGTCCCAGGTCGATCTGCAGGAAGTCAAAAATGCGGTCGAGCACACGACAAAGGAAGTACGCCAGCGATTTGATTTTAAAGGATCCAAAACTGAACTGACACTGAATGAAAAGGAGAAGCAGCTAACCGTTCTGTCCGACGATGAATATAAGCTCAATGCCGTGCTGGATATCTTGAAAGCGAAATGCGTGAAGCGCAACGTGTCGGTCAAGGCCCTGACCTTTGGCAAACTGGAAGAAGCCCTCGGCGGCACGGTCCGCCAAGTGATCACGATTCAAAGCGGCATACCGGACGATAAAGCTAAGGCGATTAGTAAGGACATTCGCGACGCGAAGCTCAAAGTGCAAGCGCAAATTCAGGGCGAACAGGTCCGCGTTCTGAGCAAGAGTAAAGATGAACTGCAGAACGCCATTACCCATCTCAAGCAAAAGGACTTTGGTATTGATCTGCAGTTCGTGAATTTCCGCTAGCTGCACGGTAGCCTGTCTATGCCTCGAAGCCTGTCATGCCTTGTGGTCTTGATCTGTCTCGTCCTTGTCCTAATGGGTTGTGGCCGAGGCGAGGCCATTGTCGTCATTGCGCTTCATCCCTCCAACCCAAACATTGTGTACGTTGCGACGAACGACTATATCTACAAATCGCGTGACGGCGGCCACACCTGGGACAATCTTTCGCATGGGATGAGCCACTCGCGCGTGATCTCGATGGCCATCGATCCGGTGTATCCTGCGACAATCTACGCGGGTACGAAGGGCGATGCGGTATACAAAAGCTATGACGGCGGCCAACGATGGGTGTCGCTCCGCGCAGGCCTTGACGATGTGACCATCAGTTCCGTCGTCAACCAATTCATCTTCGATCCGGCCAATAACGCGCGCCTATTTGCCGCGACCACCATGGGCGTCTTTGAAACACAAGATGGCGGCGAGCACTGGCAGAAGCGGATGGACGGGATGAAAGAAGTGTTGATGGTTGTGACCATTGCGATGGACACCGTCAGGCCGGACATTCTCTATGCGGGGACGAGCGGCGGCGTCTATAAAAGCGTCAATCAAGGGGCCCGGTGGGAAAAGATCAACAACGGCCTGGTGTCTCCCGATGAGCTGAAGTCATCGCGCGCGTTGGGGGTCACGGTCATCGCAGCGGATACCTTTACGCCCGATACGGTGTATGCCGCGACCCTGAGCGGCATGTATAAATCGACCGATGCGGGGCAGTCGTGGGACCGTATTGCGCAGTCGCTGCCCGATCAAATGATCAGCGCGATGTTGCTCGATCGAGCGTCGAAAGATGTGCTGTATGTCGCCAGTCGCAACGGTGTCCATAAAAGTGGGGATGGCGGTGCGACGTGGAAGGCTATGAATGAGGGGCTTGCCACACTCAATATCCGTTCGTTGGCCCAGAGTCCAATCGATCCACAGATATTTTATGTAGGCACCAATGGGAGCGGACTGTATCGAAGTCAGGATGCGGGGGGAAAGTGGGAGCCGCTGTCATCGGTTCGATCAGCGGACGGCGGGTAAGAGCCAACGATGATCTGATCGCCAGACTTCGTGGAGCGACATGACTTAAGGTCTGTTCAGTGTGGAGCTGCCGATTGAAGACCCAGTTCTCGGAGTGATCCCGATTTCCGCGCCGACGACACCCCGCGTCACTGGTTCGGTTGTGCCTAACGAAGTGTCGGGTCGCTGACCCGGAGAGGTGTCGGCGATCTCTCCCAGCGTCGGCGGTGTGGTACCGATGCGGCTTCCAGTGGCCGGTGAGGCGCCGATTTGTGGGCCGCTGCTGCCTGAACGGCCGATCGCTTCGCCTGTTGAGCCAGGTCTTCCTATGCCCGTCCCGGTTGGGGCTCGTGCCGGCTCACGAGTCGATTGGAATTCTTTCGTAATCGCGTCATCGCTTTCTTCCAGTCGCCTCCGTTCTTTCGCGGATTGCTCATAGTCAAGGCCACCGACCTGGTCCTGTGCCGCATTCATCTGCTTCAGACGGGCAGTGAGAAGCCGAAGCTTACTGCGTGCCTCCACGACCGGCACAACCAAGGCCTGATTTCTTGCTGCCAGGAACGCTGCGGGGGAAAGATGGTCGACGGCGTCTGCAATAAGGGACGATGCGCGCTCTTCGAGCTTCGAAATATCGTCCATGCTTGAGACATCATTTGCACAGCAGTCAAGCAGGGCACGGTAGTCTCGGAGAAAAGCGCTCACAGCGTTTTCGAGATTGCCAATGTTCGTGGGCGCTTTCGCGTCGTTTGTTCCATCGTCGCGCCCGGAGTTCTGTTTGGCCTCGATCAGGGGTTCGCAACCGGGCCCGGAGTTCAACTGCAATTGGTTTCCGGCCCGAGCGGCACACCAGTAGAGTGTGGATAAAGAGGTCGTCTCCGCGGCGCCCAGGTCATCAATCGGAATGAGCAGCAGCGGAAGTAAAGCCGACAGAAGGCCACATGTCCGTAGGAGCTTTTTCATAGAGGTATTGTCCGACGGGATGGTGATCTTGTCAACCGTGCCGAGGAATGTGGACCTTGCCGTTGAGTCCTGGAAGGCGCTTGAAAAGCCTTTACAGGATCGGATAGCTTCAATCATATTTGTTTGCGTGCGGTGTCTATGCCAAATATCTACATCGAGGAGGTCGGTCAATACGTCGGACAAGACGTCACGATTCGCGGATGGCTGCGAAATAAACGGTCCAGCGGAAAACTCCACTTTCTGATTCTTCGGGATGGCACCGGGGATCTCCAGGCCGTCGTCAGCAAAGCGGTGGTCGGCGACGAGTCGTTTGCGCGTTCGGCAACGCTGACGCAAGAATCATCGCTTCTCGTCACGGGTACAATCAGGCAAGACGCTCGCGCGCAAGGCGGTTACGAATTAGACGCGAAGCAGGTTGAGCCGTTCCACATCGCCGAGCCCTTCCCGATCCAACCGAAAGAACATAGCGTCGGTTTTTTAATGGAACACCGGCATCTGTGGCTTCGTTCCAGCCGCCAGCATGCCGTCTTGCGCATTCGCCATGAAATCGTCCGTGCCTGTCGCAACTTCTTCGACGATCGGGGATTCCTTCTGGTTGACACGCCGATATTTACCCCGAATGCGTGCGAAGGGACTACGACACTATTTCAAACCCAATATTTTGACGAACAAGCCTATCTCACGCAGAGTGGCCAGCTTTACAGCGAAGCCACGGCGGCGGCTTTCGGCAAGGTGTATTGCTTCGGCCCGACGTTTCGAGCTGAAAAATCCAAGACGCGTCGGCATTTGATGGAGTTTTGGATGGTTGAGCCCGAGGTCGCCTTTGCTCAATTGCCGGATATGATGAACCTCGCGGAAGAATTTCTCTCCTTTATTGTTACCCGAGTGCTGGAGAATCGACGTGGTGAACTGGCCATTCTAGAGCGAGATCTGACCAAGCTGGAGCGCGTGAAGGCCCCGTTTCCACGCGTATCGTACGGTGAGGCCGTCGAGCTGCTTCAAAAAAAAGGAAACCCGATTCAATCCGGGGATGATTTTGGAGGCGATGAAGAAACGCTGCTCTCTAAGGAGTTCGATCGCCCGGTGATTGTGCATCGCTATCCCGCTTCGATCAAGGCGTTTTATATGCAGCATGACCCGCAACGACCGGACTTGGCCCTCTGCATGGATGTGTTGGCCCCTGAAGGCTATGGCGAAATTATCGGAGGGGGACAGCGCATCCATGAATACGACAAGTTACTTGCGCGCATCCGCGAGCATAATCTTCCTGAAGAAGCGTTTCAATGGTATCTGGATCTAAGGCGATATGGGTCGGTGCCGCATGCCGGATTTGGAATGGGCATCGAACGAGCCGTCGCCTGGATCTGTGGATTGGATCACGTGCGAGAAACGATCGCCTTCCCGCGAATGCTGTACAAGCTCTATCCTTAATGACCCGACTCCGACCTCATTTTTGAAGGGCCGCATGCTCCCGCACTTCTGCCTACTCAAGTGGCGGTACGCCTATAGAAGGATTGTTTCGGCCTAATCGTATACTTTGTCGAACCCAAATTAGCCGTTCCACTTTGACCCACCGTTTAGCACGGCTTCTGCATCAACTAAGCTTCACTTGTTATCGTCTTTGACGTACTATTCCAAATCAGGTAGCAGGAAGACACAAAATGCCCAAAGCGTCGAAACAGGTAAAGAAACGACCCAAAACGTACGAAAAGCCTCTCACGCTACACCCGCTGACGGTTGAAGAGGCGTTGAAGATTGCCCTGACAGCGAAGCCACCAAAGAAGAAAGAGGATGATATTACTAGGTGAGTAATGGTCTTACCCAATAAGTAAGAGCGCCAGCAATCCCGAAAGCCACGCAAGCGTCCAGCATAAAGGACTTCCATTTTGCCCTTTGCTTGACAGCAATAATGTATATGTTCTGCCAGTCCTGCGACGGATCATAGCTCACCGAAACTACCCCTTCTGCACGAGCACTACCTTCGCATACGGTCGCTATATGAAACCTGTAAATGCCAGCACCATTATCATATGAATATCCAGCGTCACCCTTTTCCGACCATATATGAAGTGAAGGCTTGAGAGGGTTATGAATGCCGCAAAGATTAATCAACTGATTGGTTTTAATTGTCCTTCTATACTTATCATCGGTAGAGTCTTTCCATCGCAATCTAGTCTCATCTTCTAGGATGACGCGGCCTTGGTGCTCTAACTTGATCAAGATTACCTCGCACGGCTTGCTTTCACGCTTTCCCCACCAAAACCTCTTAACATCTAGCCTTATGGCATATACGGGATCGCCATTTGGTGCAACTACCTTCTCTCGGCAGTCATCGTGTGCGCTAGAAAATACAAACCTAGGGCGTCGAAACACGTCAAGATATCCTAGCCAGTTTATAATGTCTGAGACTTCCGTCATCACGCAATCCTCCTGAATGGATTGCGCCGATCATAGCATAGGTGTTTACACTAGGCCATATTTGGGGCCATAATAGGTTGCGCTCAGGAGGCTCCGTCCATACATTCCCATTCCGAGCCAACGGCGTGCGACTCCAAAGACGGTGGAGCGCCACCGGAAAGGAGTTGATGGATGAATGGAAAGTCAGCAGGAAGTTCCTGAAGGTTATGAAGTGGTATATACCGCTTACATAACCCTCAAGAGTGGAAAGCGACTCTACGCAACTGCTTACGGGCGAAAGGCTTGGCGGCTCGTTGTCCGTAAGGCCAGGTAGTAAGTCGTTAGGATGTTCTCCTGGGCGCACTAAATACAACTTCTTCACTTATACTGCAATCGCTTTCCGTCAACGCATTTAATAGCCATCATGGTCCGCGCATTGTCATCGGTCTTTCTCGCGTTGTACCGAAAATCAAACTCCGCAAGATACCGATGCAGATGTTGCTTGCTGACATGATGAAACGGGCCGTTGATTCCACGTTTTAAGAGACTAAAATAGCCTTCAGCGGTATTTACATGAGCAGGGCCACGCGCGTACTCATGCGCCATGTGGTTCACTGTTTGATGTGCGGCAAACTTTTTCGCAAGCCCAATATAGCCACGATGTGAATCCGTCATCGTCAGGGCTGACGTTCTCGTGAATGACAGACTTTAAATTCTTCGCTGTGACGCGTAGCATATGGAATGATCTGACCTTGCCATCACGCTGAAGTAACGACACAACAGGCAGTTTGTGCGCTTTCGATCCACTCATGCCGTATCGCTTCCCGCCGATGTACGTCTCATCCGCTTCGACAATGCCGTCCAGTTTGTCGGTGAATGGACTTTGCTTCATCGTGTATCGAATACGATGCGGCATCCAGCTACGCCTAGCCCGCGGTGCAATTGATGCGAGCTGATGCCCTTTTCGATGCACATAGCAAATGGTATGCGCCAATTCATTCCGTGAGGGACGTATGAATCTTCAAGAGGCTTCAATAGTTAACGTGAATTCTCTATGCCAGTGTCAACACCTTTAAGACCCTTCGTTCCGTTTCGTAGGTTTGCGATGGGCGCACATCGGACCGCTCGGCCTCGTATCGACTCCAGATACTCATGGCGTTGTGCTCGTCATGGAAATTTCTAGCTATAAGGACCTTCTGCGGGATGCCCTACTGACGTCGTGTGAAATTTGTTAAATGCCATAATTATCACTTTGGATACGACTTTATTGCAATTTCCTTATCTCATTGATATCAAAGTTTTTAGTTGACAACTTTTTCTTTGTCGGTATACTTCTGGCGAAAAGTGGGAGAAAGTGGAGGTGGATGGGGACAGTGAAAAAGATCACGATTATAAGCATATCCCTGTCCTGGTCGAAGAGGTTTTGGCTGGCCTTGCTTGCCGACAGGGTGGAATTTACGTTGACTGCACTGTGGGGCAAGGTGGCATGACCCGCAAGATCCTAGAGTCCATCGGTCCAACCGGAAGGGTCCTGGGAATTGATCGAGATGAGACGGCTCTAACGATGACCCGTCGGCGACTCACAAACTTCGCACCGCAATTAAAACTGATTCATGGAAACTTCGGCGACATTCAAGCGCATGTGCGTGCTGCGGGTCTTCTAAGGGTCGACGGCATTGTGTTTGATCTTGGCGTCTCGTCCGTCCAGTTGAATGATGCGAGACGGGGTTTTAGTTTCGCGGCAGATGGGCCTCTCGACATGCGCATGGATCGAAGCACCGGTCGAACTGCCGCTGAGCTCGTGGCGCAATTGTCTGAATCTGAGCTATCGAATCTTATCTTTCAAAATGGAGAGGAACGGTTCGCCCGGCGGATTGCTCGCGCCCTTGTGCAGGTGCGAATCGATCGACCTTTACAAACTACAAACGACCTCGTATCGGCTATTCGGAGCGCAGTTCCGGCGTCCTACCGACATGGCCGCATTCACTGTGCGACCCGCACTTTTCAAGCATTACGGATTGCCGTCAATCGCGAGCTTGAGGTCTTAGATTTGGCCTTTCGAGCCGCAGCCGAAATGCTCATGCCAGGGGGACGCCTCTGCATCATTTCTTTTCATTCGCTCGAAGATCGTATCGCGAAGCAGACAATTCGAGATCTCTCCCAAGGCGCCGAGCCTCTGCTCATGCGGATGACGAAAAAACCGGTGACCGCTTCGGAAACGGAATTAGCAGCCAATCCACGTGCCCGCAGCGCCAAGTTGCGAATAGCTGAGCGAGTGTCTCAGCGGAGGTGTGCATGAAAACATTGACCGCACTGACGATATTGTCGGTTCTGCTCTTGTACGTGTGGGAACGGGTTGACGTCGTTCAGGTCGGCTATCACATCGAGCAACTGAAGATTCAAAAAGTCATGTTGGAGCGGGAGCGCGATGAGTTGCGGCTGAAGGTCTCTACGTTAACGTCGCCTGACCGGATCGCAAAGGCCGCGACGGAAAAGCTCGGCATGCTTCCTCCTCAACAAGGGCAGGTGCGCTTAGTCAGACTGGAGCCCGATACGCCTGTGAACAAAGGACAGATCGTCGCCATGGAACTGAAGCTTGCGAAGCACGATCCCGTGCGAATGGCGCCATGAACACCTCTGACCCTCACCGCCATCGAAGGGTCTTCGTCGCTGCATTTCTTCTCGTGGGATTAAGCGGCATTCTCGCCAGATTGTTTTATCTCCAAGTGCTGCATGCAGCAGAGTTGACGGCCAAGGCCGATCGGCAGCATCAGAAAACAGTGACACTCGAAGGCGGCCGGGGTTCGATCGTGGATCGATTAGGAAAGGTCCTCGCCGTGAATATGGACGTGCCGTCCGTCTTCGGCATTCCCACCTCCCTCGACAATCCTGCAGGAGTCGCGCGTGATCTGGCGCGCGTCCTTCACGCGAAGCCGGATGACATCGAACGCAAGCTGAAGCAAGAACGGAGCTTTGTATGGCTTGCGCGCAAGCTCGATCCCGAGCAAGGGCGCCGCCTCCAAAGTCTTTCGTTGGATGGAATCGGTATTGTGCTCGAAGGTCGGCGGTTCTACCCCAATGGTTCGTTGCTTTCGCATGTCCTGGGATTTGCCGGCATGGATGGTCAAGGATTGGAAGGTCTCGAACGGCGGTACGACAAATATTTGAGCGGTGAAAAGCAGATGATCATTCTGCAGCGCGATGCGCTGGGCCGGACCGTATTTCCAAAAGGCATCACCGAACGGACTCCTTCGCCGGGCCACAGTTTGACTCTGACCATCGATGAATTCGTACAGTATGTCGCGGAAAAAGAATTGGATGAAGCCGTCACGGCATCTCGAGCAAAGAGCGGAATGGTGATCGTCATGGAGCCTGCCACGGGCGCCATTCTTGGGATGGCGCTGAGCCCGAAATTCGACCCGAACGCAATGTCCGGAATGTCGGCCGACCGTTGGCGAAATCGCATCATCACCGATGCATATGAGCCCGGTTCCACGATGAAGGTGGTTGTGGCCGCCGCCGCATTGGAAGAGCATATCATGAGGCCGGACTCGCTGATATACGGCGAAAATGGCCGCATGGAGATTGCCCATACCGTGATTCACGACCATGAAAAATCGGGCTGGCTGACCTTTGCGGAAGTCATTCAGAAAAGCAGTAACATCGGCGCGGCGAAAATCGCGATGCAGCTCGATCAGACGCGGCTCTATCGCTATGTCAAAGCGTTTGGATTTGGAGACAAGACCGAGATTGATCTGCCGGGGGAAATGGCCGGTCTCACCAAAGAGCCCAAAGACTGGGGGCGACGATCGCTGGCCTCGATCGCGATGGGCCAAGAGATCGGCGTGACGCCCTTGCAGTTAGTGACCGCTGTTTCGGCGGTTGCGAATGGCGGTTCGTTGATGAGGCCGTATGTCGTCTCTGAGATACGGGATGCTGCAGGCCATTTGATCGCTCAGATTGCTCCGCAAGTTCGTCGCCGGGCCATTAGACCAGATACCGCGCACATCTTGACGTCCGTTCTGGAGGGCGTGGTGACAAATGGAACGGGACGTAAGGCGGCTGTGCCGGGCTATCGCGTGGCAGGTAAAACGGGGACCGCGCAAAAGATCGATCCCCATACCGGCGCGTACTCGTCTAGTTTGTTGATTGGATCGTTTGTCGGTTACGTGCCTGCCGAAGATCCCCGTCTGGCGATCGTGGTCGTGATTGACGAGCCAAAGATCGACGCATGGGGTGGGGTCGTCGCCGCGCCGGTATTCAGAAAGATTGCAGAGCAAGTGTTGCCTTATCTTGGTGTGTCGCCACAAGCGCCGGTCAAGCTGGCATGGGCCTCCTGATTGCGCCACGCGGGAAAACGAGATGGTTCACGCTCCTATGACGTTGGGTGAACTGGTCGCTCCCTTCGAGCAGCGCGGAGAAGTGATCCATCAGAGTGGCGATGTGCAGGTATCGATTACGTCGCTGACCGACAATTCTAAACAGGTCAAACCAGGCGCCGTGTTCGTGGCCGTGAAAGGAGAGCGCGTGGATGGTCATGCCTTTGTAGGGCAAGCATTGGCAGCCGGGGCTTCCGCCGTGATCGTCCAAGACATCCCGATGAAGGCGGTGTCGAGCGTACCGATTGTGGGACTGCGAGATTCGCGTCGTGCGCTGGGAGCATTAGCCGCTCGGTTGCTCGGTGACCCTTCTAGCCGTCTTCGGATGATCGGCGTTACGGGCACCAATGGCAAAACGACCACAACCTATATCTGTCAATCAATTCTCGAGTCGGCCCATCGAGCCGTAGGTCTGATCGGAACCGTGTCCTATCAAATCGGGACGGAAAGAATCGAGGCGTCCCATACGACGCCGGGTGCGGTTGAGCTGCAGCAGTTGTTAGCGCGCATGGTGCAAGCCGGTCTGGATGCCGTTGCCATGGAGGTCTCGTCGCACGCCCTGGCGATGGAACGCGTGAGCGGATGCGAATACGACACCGCGGTCTTCACGAATCTCACGCAGGATCATCTCGATTATCACCGGACGATGGAAGACTACTTTCAAGCGAAGCTACGCTTGTTCGCAGACTTGACGTCTAGCGGACAAAAATCGGGTCCCAAGCGGGCGATTGTGAATGTCGACGACCCGTGGGGGCATCGTATTCGGCAGGCCTGCCCGGTGCCGGTGTGGACCTATTCCATCCGTGAAACGTCCGATATCCGCGCGCAGGACGTACGACTGTCGGTGAGCGGGACTACATTCCGCGTCGTGACGCCGAGAGGGGAATGTGACATTGAAAGCCGTCTTGTCGGCGAACACAACGTGTATAACGTGTTGGCCGCGATCGGCGTGGGCCTCAATGAGGGGCTATCTTTGGAGACGATTGGTGCCGGCATCCTCGCGGTGCGAAATGTGCCCGGACGTTTCGAGCGCGTCGAAGCGGGACAGGATTTTACTGTGGTCGTCGATTACGCGCACACAGAGGATGCCCTCGTGCGGCTTCTGTCCGCTGCCCACGCGCTCAAGACGGGTCGCATCATTACGGTGTTTGGGTGCGGTGGCGATCGCGACCGTGGGAAGCGTCCGAAAATGGGACGTGTGGCGACCGAACGCAGCGACGTGGTCATTCTCACGTCGGATAATCCACGGACGGAAGACCCGCTTGCGATTCTCAAGGAAGTGGAAAGCGGTGTCCGCGATGTACTGCAGCCGGGCCGGGTGCGATACGAAATGATCCCGGACCGTCGCACGGCCATCGAGGCCGCCATTCGCGAAGCCAAACGCGGAGATATGGTGTTGATCGCAGGAAAGGGGCATGAAGATTATCAAATCGTCGGCACGCAAAAGTTTCACTTCGACGATCGGGAAGTCGCGCGGGAAGCGGTTGGAAAACGTCTTCGATGATCGCACCGTTCCCGTTGCGTGCCCCGACGAAGAGATCGATGAAAGCCGATATGTCCATTTTCACAATTGATGAAGTGTTGGAAGTGACGAGCGCGCGGCTCCTGAGCGGAAACAGTGGCGGTCTTCGTCGGAAGATTCGCCGGCTCTGTTCCGACTCCCGAGAGGTGGGACCGGGCGATCTTTTCATTGCCTTCAAAGGCGAGCATTTCGATGGACATCGATTTGTCGAACAAGCGTTGCGAAAAGGAGCGATCGGCGCCCTGATCGAAATCGGATCCGAGGCGGCATCGTCCATCGCGGCCTCGCACGCTTCCACCGAGCCTCCGTTTATGCTTGGTGTGCCTGACGCCCTCTTGGCGTATCAGCAGATCGCCACATATCACCGGAGCCGCTTGCACATTCCGGTCGTCGCCGTGACCGGCAGCAACGGCAAGACGACGACAAAGGAAATGGTGGCTCGTGTTCTTGAGGAGCGTTATAACTTACTGGTGACGGAAGGCAATCTCAATAATCGTATCGGCGTCCCACAAACGCTCTTGCGTCTAAATCCCAAGCACGACGCAGCCGTGATCGAAATGGGTGTGGACCACAAAGGGCAAACGACACGGTTGGCCGAGATCGCGCGTCCGACCATCGGGCTCATTACCAATATTGGACCCGACCATCTCGAATTTTTCGGCACCATGGAAGCGTCGGCCGAAGCCAAAGGGGAATTGCTCGATTTGCTCGGCGCTGAAGATGCGGCCGTCCTCAATGCCGACGATCCGTATTTTGGATATCTCGCTTCCCGGGCGCCTTGCCGCGTAGTGTCGTTCGGTTTGTCTCCCACCGCATTGGTGCGGGCGACGGACGTGCGCTCTCATGCGCGTGGCATGGCCTTTCGGCTGACGTTGCCCGGCCGCGTGAGAGCCACGCCGGTCACCCTGCCGGCGCATGGATTACATAATCTGTCCAATGCGCTGGCGGCGGCTGCCGTCGGTTATCTGTGTGACCTAAGCGGCGCGAAGATTGCCCACGGGCTATTCCAATTTCGCCCTGCGGCGATGCGATCGCAGGTCGAGCGACTCCGGGGCATCACCGTCGTCAACGATTGTTACAACGCGAATCCGGCGTCCATGAATGCAGCGGTCGATCTATTGGCTGAACTCGGTGGCACAAAACAGACCGTCGCCGTGCTCGGCGATATGTTGGAGCTTGGTCCTCAATCGTCGGCGTTTCACCAAGACGTGGGCAAGCACGTGGCCGCGCGTCACATTACTTCGTTGGTGAGCTGCGGCAAGTTAGGACGGCAGATCGCGGAGGGCGCACGCAGGGCCGGGATGGCGCCCGATCGCGTTTTTGAATATCCGAGTGCGGCGCAGGCCATCGATGGCGTGGTATCGATGGTTGAACCGGGCAGTGTCGTGCTCGTCAAAGCCTCTCGTGGTATGAGAATGGAGCAGGTTGTGGAAGCGCTCCGGTCTCGACTTGCGGACGCTATGCCAAAAGGAACACGTTCGGTGCCGGGCAAGGGAGTCAAACGCTAAGAATGCTGTACCTGTTGCTCTATCCGCTCCATACCGAGTTTTCCTTCTTGAATGTTTTTCGGTACCTCAGCTTTCGGATCATCTATGCCGCCGTCACCGCGTTTCTCCTTGCCTTTGTACTGGCGCCCCCGCTCATTCGCAAGCTGCAGGAGATTAAGCTCGGGCAAAATATTCGCGACGACGGGCCGAGCCGGCACCAGACAAAAAGCGGAACTCCCACGATGGGCGGATTGCTGATCATTTTTGCGGTGGTCCTCTCGACCTTGTTATGGGCAGACCTCACGAATCACTATATCTGGCTGGCCGTGTTGGCGACTGTTGGATTCGGTCTCGTGGGGTTTGCAGATGATTACATCAAGTTCGTCGGCAAGCGATCGAAAGGATTAACGGCCTCCCAAAAGTTTCTTGCCCAGGGCATGGTGGCCTTGGCCATAGGCATGTTCTTTTATTTTCTACCCGGCTATTCCACTCAGCTCAGCGTGCCGTTTTTCAAATCGTTCACCCCGGACCTGGGCTGGCTCTATATCCCCTTTGCGGTCCTGGTCATCGTCGGCGCGTCGAATGCCGTGAATCTGACCGATGGCCTCGACGGCCTGGCGGTCGGCCCTATTATGATCGCCTCGCTTGCCTATACGATCGTCGTCTATGTCGTCGGCAACCGAATCACCGCCGAGTATCTCTTGATTCCCCATATCGATGGAGCCGGAGAGTTGGCGGTCTTTACGGCGGCCATATTCGGCGCCAGCCTCGGGTTTCTGTGGTTCAACACGTATCCGGCCTCTGTCTTCATGGGGGATGTCGGCTCGCTGCCGTTAGGCGCGGCGCTTGGGACGGTGGCGGTGATCAGTAAGCATGAGCTGCTGCTGCTGTTGGTCGGCGGCGTCTTCGTGATCGAGGCGATTTCGGTCATTTTCCAGGTGGCGTCGTTTAAGTCGCGTGGCAAACGAATTTTCCTGATGGCGCCCATCCATCATCATTTCGAGATGAAAGGATGGGAAGAGCCAAAAGTCGTCGTACGTCTCTGGATTGTCGCGATACTGCTCGCGCTTCTGAGTTTGAGCACGTTGAAGTTGCGATGAGACTGGATGCTGAAAACGGTTCCCAACTTCGTTCTCGCGTCGAGAAAATCCTCAACGTAGCCCAGAGGCTACGCCTGCGGTTCTCTCTCGGCTGCGGCCTCGTTGGATGACCGTTTTGAGCGTCCCGCTAAGATAGAAATTTTAATGAAGACGGAAGAATTAAAAGGGAAGAAGGTGACGGTGGTGGGTCTGGCAAGAAGCGGAGTAGCGGCAGCGCACTTGCTACAGGCGGCCGGCGCGGACGTCACGGTGGCGGACGCGAAACACGAAGCCGCACTGGCTCCCGCGCTCGCTCGATTGGATCGAGACGCCATCCACGTGAGGGTCGGAGCGGGATATGAAACGGCGCTCGACGGCGCCCAACTTGTGGTGATCAGCCCTGGCGTGCCGACCGATTTAGACGCGCTGAAAAAGGTTCGGGCGCGTCAAGTGCCGGTGATCGGGGAACTGGAGCTCGCGTCCCGTTTTCTTAAGGCGCCCATTCTGGCCGTCACCGGCACGAACGGAAAAAGTACGACAGTCACGTTGACGGGACTGCTGCTCAAGGAATGGGGACGGCGGGTCTTTGTCGGCGGCAATCTGGGGACCCCGGTGAGCGAGGCGGCCTTGGCCACATATACCAATGGATCGAAGGGCTCCCCATACGATTATGTGGTGGCGGAAGTGTCGAGTTTCCAGCTGGAAACGATCGAACGGTTTCACCCGTCGGTGGCGGCGCTATTAAATATCACCTCGGATCATTTGGACCGCTATCCCTCGCTCGATCCCTATGTCGCGGCGAAGGCGAGAATTTTTGAGAACCAAACAGCGGACGACTATGCCTTGCTGAACTATGATGACGAACAGGTGCTCGCCTTTCGAACCGGCGTCCGTGCGCACGAGCTGGGATTCAGCCGTTCGGGAGGCGTGCAGGAAGGGGCGTCACTCGATGGAGATCAATTGATCGTCACGCTCAAAGGACAGCGGGAACGCATTTGCAGGATCGGCGAGATCCGGATCCCCGGCGCGCACAATGTGGCGAATGCGATGGCGGCCGTCACAATGGCGCAGGTGTGCGGGTGTCCGCCGGACGTGATGCGGCGGGTCCTTTCCAGTTTTCCTGGGCTCGAGCATGCGCTGGAACTCGTACGAGAACGGAATGGGGTTCGTTTTATTAACGACTCGAAAGGGACCAATGTCGATGCGACGTTGAAGGCGCTGGAAAGCCTCGACAAGCCGATCGTCCTGATTGCGGGCGGCAAAGATAAGGGCGGCGATTTTGCCCGGCTACGCGATGTCGTGTCCCGCCGGGTCAAGCGAATGGTCCTCATCGGCGAAGCGGCGTCACGCATCGGTCAGGTCTTGGAAGGGATCAAACCGATGAGCTACGCGACATCGTTTCGCGAGGCGGTGGAGTCGGCGGCCCAATCGGCGCAGGCGGGCGATGTCGTGTTGCTGTCGCCGGCCTGTGCGAGTTTCGATATGTTCGCCGACTATCAGGATCGCGGGCGCCAGTTCAAGGCGCTGGTCAATGGATTGGAGTGAGGTGGGTCAGGTGGCCTTTCCTTCGTGCTCGCACAGCACACACGAACAGTAATTGGTGAATGCGCGCAGTAAAGGGAAGCCCGCTTGCCCCCTCTTTTTTAGAATGTGTACAGACTGAAAAAAAGGATGCTCCCTGAATATGTCACGCAAAGGCAACGAAGCCGGAACACTGGCGCTCCCGTGGTCCTTCAGCAGAGACCGCGCCGCCAGCCGTCCCAGCGCCGATGGGACGGTGCTGATCGTGGCCGTGATCTTGACGTTGATCGGGTTGGTGATGGTTTTCAGCGCCAGCGGCGTCGTAGCGGGCAACCGGTTTCACGATGCGATTTATTTTCTCAAGCGGCAGATCGCATGGCTGCTCTTTGGGTTTATCCTGTTGCAGCTTGCCTCTCGTCTCGACTATCTCGTCTGGCGAAAACTCGCCGTGCCGATTTTGGCGGTGACATGTGTCCTGCTGGTCCTGGTCTTGATTCCATCGATCGGCGTGGCGGTCAAAGGGGCCAGACGGTGGCTCAAGCTTGGGCCGATTTCCCTGCAGCCCGCCGAGATGGTGAAGCTCGTGGCGGTGTTCTATGTCGCGGCGTATCTGACGAACAAGGGCGAACGGATCAAGGAATTCAAGGCAGGATTTCTTCCCCCCCTGCTGGTGGTCGGGCTATTGAGTGGGCTGGTCTTGCTTCAGCCGGATCTCGGGACCGTTGTGGTGGTCGGCGCCGTGACCTTAGGGCTCTTGTTTCTTGGGGGCGCTCGGCTGCTTCACTTGTCAGGGCTGATCCCCATGTTCCTGATCGCCGTGGGCCTGCTGATTTGGAAGTCGCCCTATCGCCTTCAACGCCTTCTGATCTTTCTCGACCCGACAAAGGATCCGACCGGCGCCGGCTTTCAAGTCAATCAATCGTTCCTGGCGTTCGGAAGTGGAGGGCCTTTCGGTGTCGGATTGGGGGCGGGCAAACAAAAGCTGTATTTTCTTCCGGAGGCGCATACTGATTTTGTCCTGGCGCTCGTGGGGGAGGAATTAGGATTGGTAGGGACGGCGGCGGTCATGCTGCTCTTCGCGATCTTGATTATGAAAGGGCTTCAAATTGCAGGACGAGCGCAGGATCCTTTCGGCCGGCATCTGGCCTATGGCATTACCTTGCTGATCGGCGCGCAGGCCATGATCAATGCGAGTGTCGCGACGGGTCTGTTGCCGACGAAGGGTCTGACGCTTCCGTTGGTGAGTTATGGGGGATCGTCGCTGTTGGTCAATCTGTTGGCAATCGGTATTTTGTTGAGCATTTCACGAGACCGGCAAGGCGGTCGGCGTGCGAGCGACTATGGCAGCCGGATTACGACCCGATGACCATTATTATTGCGGCTGGGGGCACGGGGGGGCACCTCTACCCCGGTGTCGCATTGGCCAGAGAATTTCTTCGTCGCGATCCGTCGGCGAAGATCCGCTTTGTCGGCACGAGGCGCGGCATCGAAGCGAAGGTGTTGCCGCACGAAGGATTCGCGCTCGACTACATTTCCGCCTTGCCGCTGATGGGATTGGGATTCAGCCAACGGTTGTCGGCGCTGTGTGCGTTTCCCAAAGGAGTATGGCAGTCGCTGGTCCTGTTGCGCCGGCACAATGCCGATCTCGTGTTCGGTATCGGCGGCTATACAAGTCCACCGGTTCTGTTGGCAGCGTTTCTCTTGAACATTCCGCGAGTCATCTTGGAACCGAATGCCTATCCCGGTATGGCGAACAAGCTCGTCGCGCCGCTCGCGCAGCGCATCTTTCTCGCGTTCGGCGCGACGGCTCGGCATTTCGCTTCCTCCAAGGTTCGCGCCTTCGGCGCGCCGATCAGGCAAGCGTTTTTGGATGTCAGCGGACGATCCACATCGGCGGGCGAAGCCAAGGACAAGAAGACATTGCTGGTGTTCGGCGGTAGCGGCGGGGCGCATGCCCTCAATCTGGCGATGATGGAGGCGCTTCCTCTTCTGTTTAAGGGTGGCACGTTGAAATCGCAATTGTCGGTCATTCATCAGACGGGTCAGAAAGATTACGACATGGTCAAAGCGCATTATGACGCTGCCGGGCTTACAGTCGAGGTCATGCCATTTCTCTTTGATATGCCGACGGCCCTTCGTTCGGCGGATCTCGTCGTGTCGCGTTCTGGGGCCATGACAATGGCGGAATTGACGGTGTGCGGAAAACCGGCTGTGCTGATTCCGTTCCCGCAGTCGATCTATCAGCATCAATTGCATAATGCCCAGGTGTTGGAAAAAGCCGGGGCCGCCTTGATCATTCCGCAAGCCGAACTGGCCGGACAAAAGTTGGCGGAGGTCGTTGGGGCCTTGTTTCGAAACCCGCATCGACTGCAGCAGATGGGCGAGCGGAGCCGCGCGTTGGGTCGAACGGATTCGGCCGCAACGATCGTTCGGGAATGTTTACAACTTGTGCAAGGAAAGGCGAGGGGCTAGAGGTTCAACAGGAGGAAAGGGAACGTTGTTCCCTTTGGCCTCTAGTCCCAAGCCGACCATGTTTAGAAAAATTCAACATATCCATCTCGTGGGAATCGGCGGCTCCGGTATGAGCGGCATTGCCGAAGTCCTGTTGACGCTCGGCTATAAGGTGACCGGCTCGGATCTCGCTTACTCGGACACCGTCCGCCGCCTCGAGGAACTGGGCGGCAAAATTTTCATCGGCCATCAGGAATCGAATGTCGGAGACGCGCAGGTCGTGGTGATCTCGTCCGCTGTCTCCCCGAGCAATCCGGAGGTGCTCGCGGCGCGCGCCAAACCGATCCCCGTCATTCCTCGAGCCGAGATGCTCGCGGAACTCATGCGGCTCAAATATGGCGTGGCGATCGCAGGAGCGCATGGAAAGACCACAACGACGTCGATGGTGGCCACGGTCCTGGCGCAGGCGGGACTCGACCCCACGATGGTGATCGGCGGGAAAGTCAACGCGCTGGGAAGCCATGCACGATTGGGTCGTGGCGATCTGCTCGTGGCGGAAGCCGATGAAAGTGATGGGTCCTTTTTAAAGCTATCGCCGTCTATCGTGGCGGTGACTAACCTCGATCGCGAGCATCTGGACCACTACGGGACGATGGAACGGGTCGAAGACAGCTTTGTGGAATTCATCAACCGTGTTCCATTCTACGGATTGGCGGTATTGTGCGCCGACGACGATCGTCTGCGGGCACTGTTGCCGCGTGTCGTGAAGCGTTATCAAACGTATGGTCTCAAGGAGACTTCTGGAAGCGCGCCGCCTGATTTTCGCGCCACCGACGTGATGCTGAAACAAGGCGAGTCGGAGTTTCGCGTTCATTTCAAAGATCGAAGCTTGGGACCGTTTCGTTTGTCCGTCCCCGGCATTCATAACGTGTCGAACGCGCTTGCCGCTATTGCGATTGGGGTGGAACTGGACGTGGCGACCGATTTGATGCGCAAAGGGCTGGCGGCATTTACCGGCGTCGAGCGCCGGTTCCAGCGACGCGGAGAGAAAAACGGCATCATGGTCGTCGATGACTATGGTCATCATCCGACCGAGATTCGTGCCACGCTGGCGGCGGCCAAGCATGGATGGGGGCGCCGGATTGTCGTGCTGTTCCAGCCGCACCGTTACACGCGGACGCGCGATCTAATCCAGGAATTTTCCGGGTCATTCGATCAAGCCGACGTCGTGTTCGTCACGGATATCTATGCGGCCGGCGAGGCGGAGATTTCAGGCGTGAGCGGGGAAAAATTGGCGGAGTCCATTCGAGCGGCGGGACATCCTTCTGTTTCTTGGGCGGGACGAAAAGACGAGTTAGTCGAACGCGTGCTGCCGTATCTCATGTCCGGCGACATGGTAATTACGCTGGGAGCAGGAGATATTTGGAAGGTGGGCCCCGATTTGTTGGAGCGTCTGTAATGGAGGTCGGCCTCATGCCGAGTCGTTCCCCGTCCGAACGATCCGAATCGAATATCTCAGGATCGGCTATGGAAACCAATCGTGTGCTCCGCGCCGTCACCGTAGGTCTCAGAGGGGACGTACGATTCGATGCGCCGTTGAAGGAATGGACCTCATTTCGAATCGGTGGGCCTGCGGACGTATTGGTTGTTCCAGAGGATGTGGAAGACCTGTGCCGTCTTCTGCGGCAGGCCCATGAAGCAAAGATCTCCGTCTTCGTCGTCGGTGGAACCAATCTGCTGATTCGCGACGGAGGCATACGCGGGGTCGTCGTGAGCCTTTCAAAGCTGAAGGCAATTGCGGACGAACCCGGTTCGGTCGTCTATGCCGAAGGCGGGGTCACCATGCCGATCCTGTTGCAACATACGATCAACCGATCGTTGAGCGGTCTCGAATGGTCCGCCGGCATTCCAGGGACTGTGGCGGGGTGCGTGGTCATGAATGCAGGGACTCGTCTTGGGGAAATGAAAGATGCGCTGAAGGCGATTAGCTTCGTCGATCCGACTGGCGCGATCACGGAGCTGCCCGCCTCGGCGATTCCATTCACCTACCGTCGGGCGCGCCTGCCACAAGGCATTGTCGTCGGCGTCTGGCTCCAACTCAAGTCCGGAACGAAGGCGCAGATTCAAACGACGGTGAAAGACTATTTGCATTATCGAAAAGATACCCAACCGTTGAGCACGCCGAATGCCGGGTGCGCCTTTAAAAATCCAAAGCCGGATGCCGCCGGGCGCCTTATCGAAGAGGCGGGGCTTAAAGGCTATCGAGTCGGTGATGCGCAGGTGTCGGAGAAGCATGCCAATTTCATTGTGAATCTCGGGAATGCTCGCGCCGATGATGTGTTGCAACTCATGGCGCATGTCACCAGAACGGTGGAAGAAAAGACAGGCGTGAAATTGGAACTCGAAGTGAAGGTCGTGGGGGAGCCGTGAGAGCCGTATCGTCGAAGGCCAAGCCGATCGCCCTCCTGACGCGCGCCCGCATCGGAGTCTTGATGGGAGGGCAGTCATCGGAGCGCGACGTGTCGCTTCGCACAGGTCATGCCGTGCATCAAGCGCTGTTGCGGCGCGGCTACGATGCGGTGGCGATCGATGTCGACGAATCCATCGACATCCAATTACGCGAACAAAAAATCGAGATCGTGTTCGTGGCCCTGCATGGTCCTGGAGGAGAAGACGGTACCATACAAGGTCTCCTGGAAACGCGAGGTCTTCCCTATACAGGGTCCGGCGTCAGAGCTAGTGCGATTGCCATTCATAAAGATGTGACAAAAACGATGCTGATCGCCGCGGGGATTCCTGTGCCGCAGGGCGCGGTCATTAAAAAAGACGCGCGTTCTCAAAAGTTGCCCCGAGGCCTCACATGGCCTGTCGTGGTGAAGCCGGCGTCGGAGGGCTCGACGGTCGGCATCACGATCGTCCGACGGCCATCCGAGTGGGCGGACGCCGTACGTCGCGCGCATCAGCATGATGACGAGGCGGTGGTAGAAGCATATATACCCGGTCGGGAAATCACCGTCGCCGTTCTATCAGGACAGGTCTTGCCGGTGATTGAAATCGTGGCGCCCGGCGGATTCTACGATTACGCGGCGAAGTATCAAAAAGGCCATACGCAGTATCTCTGTCCGGCTCCTGTGCCCGCGGCCGTGACGACACGATTGAAGGCGTTGGCGCTGGATACTTATCGCGCGATCGGCTGCGAAGGAGCCGCACGCGTAGATTTTCGCGTCACGCCGCGTGGGAAACCGTTCGTTCTGGAAATCAATACGACGCCGGGCATGACGGAGACCAGTCTGTTGCCGATGGCGGCGGCACAGGCCGGGTTGGATTATGACGCGCTCACGGAACGGATTTTGGAATCGGCGATCCATCGGGCATCGACGATGAAGAGGGCGGCACGATGAGGCTGTGGCCATTTCGTCGTCGGACGGCGCGCCGACAACAAGGACCTCGTCCTAATCGATCCACTCGACCGTCGCGCAGGACGCACCGCCAGTGGACTTGGGTGCGTCCCGTGGGCAAATTCATAGCCAGCATTGCGGTGATAGGCCTGGTCGTATGGGGAGCTTTCGCCGGCTATCGGTCGGCCGCGCCGCTCGTCGTGCAGTGGTTGGCGATCAAGACGGTCATTGTCGTGGGCAACAATCAGGTCCCCCGTTCGGAAGTGTTGGAGCATTTAAAATTGGAGCAGGGTGCGACGCTGCTCTCGATCACTCCGAAGCGGCTGGAGCGTCATCTGGAAGCCCATCCGTGGATCAAGCGCGCGGACGTCAGGCGAGTGCCGCCTCATGTGCTGGAAGTCCACATCGTCGAGCGTCATGCCGCCGCGGTCTTGAAGTCGCCGTCCATGACATTGCTGCTTGATGAGGAAGGCCATGCCTTGTCCACTCTGAGTGAGGCGACGGAGCCGGCGCTGCCGATTCTTGTGGGGCTAAATCCAAAGCGGTTATTGAACGGGGAAGCGGAGCTGATCAAGACGGCTCAAAAAGGCATTGAGGTCGCCGGTATGTTGGCCCGCGCGTTTGATGGTCGTCCGGAGGTCGATGTAGCGAATGCAGAGAATGTCGTGGCGTATGTTCAGGGACTTCGGCTGCAGTTCGGTCATGCGTCTTTCGAAGAAAAGTGGGATCTGTACCGAAAGCTGGAATCGCATGTCGTGGGCACTGCAGGGGGCGAGCGAACCGATGGACGGAGCGAGATTGATCTTCGCTATCCGGGCAAAGTGATTGTGCGGGAAAGGGGGTAAGAGCGGTGGCCAAACGTGATCACATTGTAGTGGGGCTGGACATCGGAACGACCAAGATTTGCGCCATCGTTGCGGAGGTTACCGAAGAAGGTGCCGTTAATATCATCGGGGTCGGGTCGAGCCCTTCACGCGGACTGCGAAAGGGTGTCGTCGTCAATATCGAAAGCACCGTCGAATCGATTAAAAAGGCAATCGAAGAGGCCGAGTTGATGGCGGCAGTCCAAATCAATTCCGTCTACACGGGAATCGCGGGCAGCCATATTTCAGGTGAAAACTCACGCGGAGTGATCGCGCTCAAGAAGCAGGAGGTCACGCCCTCGGACGTCGAACGCGCCATCGAAACGGCCCGCACGGTGGCGGTGCTGCCGCACGATCGGCGTATCCTGCATGTCCTGCCGCGCGAGTTTATGGTGGACGATCAAGATGGTATCCGCGAGCCTCTGGGCATGTCGGGCAGCCGCTTGGAAGTCGATGTGCATATTATTACCGGGGCGGTCACGTCGGCGCAAAATTTGATCAAGAGTGTGAATCGAGCAGGTCTAGATGTTGTCGATATCATTTTACAACCGTTGGCGTCGAGTGAATCGGTCTTAAGTCCCGAGGAGCGGGAGTTAGGCGTGGCGATGGTGGATCTTGGCGGGGGCACGACCGATTTGGCGATCTTCGTGGAGGGCAGCATCCGTCATACAGCGGTTCTGCCGATCGGAGGACAACATCTGAGTACGGATCTTTCGATCGGGCTACGCACGCCGCAAGCTGAGGCCGAGAAGTTAAAGGTGCGCCACGGGCTTGCCCTTGTTGAAATGGTCAGGGAGGACGAAATGGTCGAAGTGCCCAGCGTGGGCGAGCGGCCGCCGCGAAGCCTCCCGCGAAAAATGGTGGCGGAAATCATCCAGCCGCGCGTCGAGGAAATGTTCGACCTCATGCGTCGCGAAATCGTACGGGCCGGGTACGAAGGGATGTTGGCGGCAGGCGTCGTCATCACCGGCGGTACCTCGATGCTGGAGGGCATGCCGGATGCGGCGGAACGTATTCTGGATTTGCCTGTGCGCCGCGGAATTCCGGCGGGTGTGGGGGGATTGCGCGACATCGTCAGCAATCCCATGTATGCCACCGGTGTAGGCCTGATTCTTCACGCGTGCCATCTGTCCGAGGGAATGGAAACGGTCGGCGCGCGTGGGGGAAAACGATTAGGCCGCGTCTTCGATCGCATGCGCGGCTGGATGCTGGAATTTTTCTGACGAGTCGATGGCGCATCAATTGGGGACAGAGCGAGTTGTGAAAACGGTCGATCATTCATGCTGAAAGCCGCGAGCTGATCACAGCCGGCTTCATTCGGTGAAAGGAGGCACTGCATGTTCTCATTTCAGGACGACGACATTATGCCGGTCCGGATCAAAGTGATCGGAGTCGGAGGCGCGGGTTGCAACGCCATCAATACGATGATCGGCTCGGGGCTCAGCCGGGTCGAATTCATTGCGGCGAACACCGACGTCCAGGCCTTGAGCCGGTCCCTTGCGTCATTTAAGGTGCAGCTCGGCCCTGAACGAACGCGCGGCCTCGGCGCCGGTGCGAAGCCGGAAGTCGGGAAGGAGGCGGCGTTGGAGAGCAAGGATCGTCTCCGAGATGCCCTGGAAGGTTCGGAAATGATTTTTGTGACAGCCGGAATGGGCGGCGGGACGGGGACCGGCGCCGCTCCGGTTGTCGCGAGCATCGCCAGAGAACTGGGAGCGCTCACCGTAGGAGTCGTGACCAAGCCCTTTCAGTACGAGGGGAAACGTCGGCTGACCCACGCTGAAGAGGGACTGCAAGAATTACGGAAAAACGTCGATACCTTACTGGTCATTCCGAATCAACGGCTGCTGGGCCTAGTCGATAAAGCGACACCGTTGCTTGAGGCATTTAAAGTTGCCGACGATGTGCTGCGACAAGCCATTCAAGGCATCGCCGATATCATTACTACCACCGGCCATGTGAACGTGGACTTTGCCGATGTGCGGACCGTGATGACGTATATGGGACGGGCCGTCATGGGCATGGGGGTATCCCGGGGACCGAATCGTGCGCTTGAGGCTGCGCAGAAATCCATTTCCAGTCCGTTGCTCGAAGAAGGAAATGTTCAAGGAGCTCGGGGCGTCTTGCTGAATATCACCGGCGGGCCAAGTCTTTCGTTGCATGAAGTGGATGAGGCCTCTTCCATTATTAAGGAAGCCGCCGATCCGGACGCGAATATTATTGTCGGCCAGGTGATCAATCCCGATCTGGGCGATGAGCTGATTATTACCGTGGTCGCCACGGGATTCGATCGGGAAGAAGCGCCGAGCGTGGCGCCGGTGATCGAACAGCCCAAGATCAAGCCGGTTCGCACAGGTCAGCCGGCCTTCGCCGCCGCTCGCCTTTCCGCGACAGAAGCGTCACCGCAGAACCTGGAACGTCCGGCATTTCTTCGCCGGATGAACGGCCAGGCGGAAGCGCAGGAACGGCTGGGGCTCGCACTCGACGATGAATGGGACGTGCCGACCTTTCTAAGGAAGCAGGTCGATTAGTTATCGAGTTGATGCACGCGGAGGTTGAGCAGCATCTCGACCCCTGCGGGCTCCCGCTATGCCGCACACCATCAAGCAGGCCCCGACGACAGGGCCGATCACCATCCCGGCCTTTGAGGCCGGCTCAGGCGTGCGCCATTTTTTCGGCACACGCTCGCATCCCACCGATCTTCGGTTCCCCTTCGACGAACACATGTCTACGCGAACGGTGCCATCGGATGTCCCCTATGCCATCGTGTCGGTGAAGCAAGTGCATGGACGTGACGCGCTCATCGTGGACAAACCTGTCGAGGCTGGGATGACCTTTGATGGCGAGTGGGACGCGGTCATTACCAATCAACCCGGCGTACTCGTCACGGTGCGAACGGCCGACTGTGTGCCGGTGTTGGTGCACGATCCGATTCATAACGTCGTGGCGGCGATCCATTCAGGATGGCGAGGGAGTGTGGCCGGTATTGTTCCTCGTACCCTTGTGATGATGCAGCAGATGTTCGAGTCGGCAGCGGAGTCGATGTATGTTGCCATCGGGCCATCGGCCGGTCTGTGCTGTTATGAAGTGGATGAGCCTGTGTTGGAACCGATCCGAGCGTTTTCCTTTTGGCCGTCGGTCGTCCGGGAGACAGGCCAGGGACGGGCCCTCTTAGATCTTCGCGCATTCATTTGCAGCCAAGCGCAGGCGGCAGGGATTCGCGACGAAAATATGTGGACCGTCGATCTCTGCACGATTTGCCAACCCAACGTCTTCCATTCCTATCGCCGGGAAGGCATCGCCAAGCAGACGATGAGCAGCGGCATTATGTTATCGGCGCGACCGTAGTTCGAAGCGAGAATCATCGGGATGCCTCCTGACACAGGTCCGCGCTTCCTGTAGTATATTTCGGCTTTAATAAAGCGGGCCATGCATGAGGGCCGGAGTGTGGAAGACAAGAGGGACGCGAATCTCATTGTCGAACAGGTCCACCTTATCAGAACACGTATCCATCAGGCGGCAGCACGCGTCGGGCGTGCTCCTGAAGGTATTCATGTGATCGCTGCGACCAAATCGGTGGCGACCTCTCGTATTCGAGCGGCGATGAACGCAGGCATCACGGAGTTGGGTGAAAATAGATTGCAGGAGGCCCTTCCCAAACTTGAAGTCCTCGGAGGACAGGTAGGTCTCACCTGGCATTTCATCGGGCACTTGCAACGACGAAAGGTCAAATCGGTTGTCGGCCGCTTTCAACTTATTCACTCCGTCGATAGCGTCGATCTCGCTCAAGAAATCAATCGACGCGCCGAGCAATCGGGCATTCGGCAGTCGATCCTGCTGGAAGTCAACGTCGGCAATGAGCCGAGCAAGACAGGATTTATGGCGCAGGATTTAGCGCATGCGCTTCCCTTACTGGATGGGATGTGCCATCTGGAAGTGAAGGGTCTCATGACGATACCACCTGCGACTGAGTTGGCCGAGGACGCGCGACCATACTTTCGCGCGGTCCGTATCTTGGCCGACTCGCTGAAACGCTCGGGATTTTCCCGGATTGCTATGGACGAACTTTCTATGGGTATGTCGCAGGATTTCGAAATCGCTATAGAGGAAGGCGCGACCTACGTTCGAATCGGTACCGCAATCTTTGGGGCGCGTCCGGTCGCAGGCGTTCGGAGAGAAGTATGAGCGAAATCACATCTCACAACATCGCTTGTATCGGTGCCGGTCAGATGGCTGAAGCGCTGATCGGCGGATTGCTCGGCGCACAGATTGTCGATGCGGCGTGCCTCTGCGCGACGGACCCGTCCGAGGTCCGGCAAGGGCTCATCAAGCAACGCTTCGGCATTCATGTTGGCTCTGATAATCGTGAGGCGGCGTCGTGGGCCGATATCGTGCTGCTTGCCGTCAAGCCTCAAGTCTTGGACTCCGTGCTGGCTGATCTCTCTTCTTGTCTCTCAGGACGACTCCTGATTTCTATCGCCGCTGGAATTGCCATTCCGCATATCGCCGGTCGATTGCCCGCTGGCGCTCGGATTGTCCGCGTCATGCCGAATGCGCCTGCCATGGTACGTGAGGGTATGTCCGTGTTAGCCTTCGGTCCCACGGTGACGGCTCATGACCAAGAGTTGGTACAGGCGATGTTTGGATCGGTAGGGCGAGTCGCGGTGGTCGATGAAGCGTTGATGGATGCCGTCACGGGGTTGAGCGGGAGCGGACCCGCCTACATTTTTATGGCGATCGAAGCATTGGCCGATGGCGGTGTAAAAATGGGTCTGCCGAGGGCAGTGGCGCAATTATTAGCGGCCCAAACTGTGCTGGGCGCTGCACGGACCGTGTTGGATACGGGAGAACACCCGGGCCGCTTGAAAGATGGAGTCGCTTCGCCCGGTGGAACGACGATTGCGGGGCTGCATCAGCTGGAGCAGGGCGGCCTCCGCGCAAGCCTCATCGCTGCCGTCCGCGCGGCGACTGAACGCTCCGGTGAATTGGGCCGATCGAACCGGTGACCGATCAAAGTCATTTTGGAGACATACAGGCATGTTCATCCTCAGTAATGTGTTACAAGCCCTCGCCGTCATACTCGATTATGTCCTCTGGCTGTATATGTGGATTATTATCGCGCGAGCCTTAATTTCTTGGGTCAATCCGGATCCGTGGAATCCCATCGTGCAGTTTCTTCAGCGCGTGACGGAACCGGTGCTTTATCCCATCCGGCGCCGCACGGGATTTGCCATGGGAATCGATCTTTCGCCGATCATCGCCTTATTGATCATCATATTTTTGCAAGTCGCGCTGGTACAATCGCTGAAGGATTTGTCGATTCGCATGCATTGACGGAAGAGAGGGAACCATGAGACTGACACCGCTTGATATACAACAAATGGTCTTCAAGGTCCGCATGCGTGGCTATGATTGCCACGAAGTAAAGCAGTTCCTGGAAGACATCGCTCAAACGGTGGAATCCTTGAACCACGAAAACAGCGCGCTCCGCGAAAAGTTGGCGGCCACGGAAGAGCAATGCGGGGCATTGAAGAAAGCCGAAACGACCTTGACTCATACGCTGGTTTCAACGCAGGCCATGGCCGATGACATGAAGGAAATCGCCCAACGCGACGCCGCCCTATTGGTCAAGGAAGCGGAGTTCAAGGCGGCCGAAATGTTGCGGGAAGCTCGGCAAGAGTTGGCCTCCCTTCAACGGGAAATCTCCGACATTCGCAAACAGCGCTTGTTGGGTATCGAACGATTGCGCTCGACGCTTCGTACGTTCGAGCGGGTGTTAGAAATTGAAGAGGAAGAAGAGAGGTCGGGTCTTCCAGATAGACCGGGACGGTAGCCTGCACCGGACCTGACGCTCCCTCGTGTTCGGCGGTTCTTTATTCTCGCATTACCTGCCTTCGTTGACACTCATGATCGATCCCATTACCCATACGATGCAGTCCGGTGTGGAAGAGGGCGTCTTCCCCGGAGGCGTTTTGTTCATCCGGTTTCATGGGGAGGCGGTGTACCACCGCGCAGTTGGCCGCACTGCGCATGTACATGTCGCTGAGCCGGTGACCATTGAAACCCTGTACGATCTGGCTTCCTTAACCAAGCCGCTCGCCACCACGACGGCCGTGCTGCATCTGATCCAGGATGGGAAGATCAGATTGGCCGATGCGATCGAACAGTATTTTCCTGAACTCGAAAACACAGCAATCGGCTCTGTCACCGTGGCCCACCTACTACATCACAGTTCCGGTTTGCCGGGGTGGCGACCTCTCTATGAGGAAATTTCGGAGAGGGAAAAGCAATCGCCGGGATTTTTCGGCAGTGCCAGAGCCAGACAATTTGCCCTTGAGGCAATTGGCAGCGAACCCTTGGTCCATCACATCGGAGACAAGAGCCTTTATAGCGATCTGGGATTTATTCTGCTGGGCCTGTTGATCGAGCGAGTAGCCGGTCTCTCGCTGGCATCTTTTTGCCGTGAACGCGTATATGAGCCGCTTGGCATTCAAGATCTCATGTTCTGCCCGAACATGAAGGAGTCGATACCCGGTAATCACTCTCACTATTCGATTGCTTCGACTGAAAAGGATCCCTGGCGCGGGCGGGTGCTGATAGGCGAAGTACACGATGAAAATGCCTATGCATTAGGAGGTGTGGCGGGTCATGCCGGACTTTTTGGCACCGCCGGGGCAGTGATGAGCATGGTTGATGTCTGGCTCGATGCCTACTTCGGCAAGAGTACAGCCCTAATGCCTGAATTGGCTCGCCGATTTGTCACGAGCGATGGGCACCAGCCTGAATCAAGTTGGGGATTGGGGTGGGATACACCCTCTGCGCCATCCTCATCCGGTCGCTATCTATCTGCCCAGACGTTTGGTCACTTAGGATTTACCGGCACCTCGATTTGGGTGGATCCCAAGGTTGAGCTTGAAGTTGTCTTATTGACGAACCGCGTGAACCCTACTCGTCGCAATGCAAAAATCCAGCAGTTTCGACCTTTGCTTCACGACACGGTGTATCGCACGTTTGTCGAAGGCGATGGCTAGCAGGAATAGAGCAGGGCAGAACTAAGTAGACGGCGCACTATCGGGATATTCGATCCAGGTTTCTTTCTCGGCCAAATAGCGCTTGCCTTTGAAGTTTGGTCTCGTCCGCATGCGTCGGAATCCAAGGTCTCGAAGTTTGCCGACGACGCTACTGACGGCTGCAATGATGGTCGGGTGGTTCTGACCTTCGACCGTCAACGCTTCATAGGTGGCTTTGCCGATGTAGCCTTGGGCGATACGACTGACCAGGATGGCACGGCTGAAATAGCGGTCGCTGGGATCGTTTCCCTCAAGCTGATGTCGTTCGACGACCCCATCTTTTTGTCTGAGCGAAAACGGCAGAGTACTCACACGGTCTCCCTAGGCTGAGGAACAGAGCGGCACACAGCAACCTTGCGATTATAGATGGACTCCTCGAGAGAGATCAACCATGTTGACAAGATGTCCTCATTCTTATACTGTGCCTTCGTCGTCCCTTCCCTGCTATCCGAAAGTGCGAACGAGTGCCTGCCGGCGAATCCATGAATGTTCCGAACAGTCTGACGATCCTTCGCATCCTTCTTATTCCTGTATTCATAGGGTTTCTTATTTATGAACGATATGATCCTGCCTTGGGGGTCATCCTCATAGCGGGATTAACGGATGGTCTCGATGGAACGATTGCTCGAATCGCCAATCAACGGACGAAACTGGGAGCCTACCTCGATCCACTTGCCGATAAATTGCTATTGACCTCAGGGTTTGTCACCTTATCGGTCTTGCACCTCGTGCCGTTGTGGGTCGCGATTCTCGTCGTGAGTCGAGATTTGATTCTTTTGGCGGGCGCTTTGTTGAGCCGGTTCACTGAATCCTCATTAGATATGTCGCCGACTTTAATCGGTAAAGGAACGACTTTGTTTCAATTGTCGTATATCGTTTTGATCATTGTCGTGACCTCGCGCCATATGGAAGGTCAGTTGCTTCAGCCGTTGCTCTACCTAATGGTCGGCCTCACCGTCTCCTCAGGGCTGCACTATTTGTATCGTGGCGTCAGCCATCTCAATGCCCGCGAAGCGTAAAGTTCTCTTCCAGAAGTGTGTAAGGTTGACAACTTACGCATCCTCTACTAGACTTCAAAGGTGCAAGGACAGAAGTGTAAGTGGTCATAAGCGCTAAGAAATGGGCTACTCCCTGCTTCCCCATACCAAAAGATACAGCTCTCGCTCCATGCGACCGCTACCTTCTCTTAACTGTGAACGTGCCACACGTCTGAGTTCCTTATATCCAACGCGAAGGTGAACGAGAATGGCTACGTTTGCGTACGTCGGTAAGACTCGGCTTGGAGCGCTTAAAAAAGGTGAAGTCGTTGCCAAGACCCGAGAAGAAGCCATCGAACAGCTTCGCAAGATCAATATCGGCGTCACGAATCTTCAAGAAAAGGCGCTCTCGCAAGGACTGTTGGGAAAATTCGGCAAAGGTGGAAGCGTCAAAGATAAAGATCTGGTCGTTTTTACCCGGCAGTTTTCCACTATGATCAATGCCGGGCTCCCCCTCGTTCAATGTCTCGATATTCTCTCAACGCAATCTGAAAATAAGTTTCTAGGTAAAGCCGTAGGAGAAATCAAGGGAGATGTCGAAGGCGGATCTACTTTTGCCGATGCCTTGAAAAAGCATCCGAAGGTTTTCGATGACCTCTACGTCAACATGGTGCACGCCGGGGAAGTAGGCGGATTACTAGATACCATTCTGCTTCGTCTCGCGAAACACATTGAAAAGGCGATGAAGCTGAAAAGTGCGATTAAATCAGCCATGGTATACCCCTCGGCCATTATCGGGGTGGCCATCATCGTGGTCAGTATCTTGATGGTGTGGGTAATCCCCATTTTCGCCAAAATGTTTACGGAAATGTCGGGTGGGAAGGTTGGACTGCCAGGACCGACTCAATTTGTCATCAGTCTCAGTGAATTTATGCAATCGTACATCATCTTCATCATTGCCGCGTTGGCGGGTATCGCCTATGGAATCAAACGCTATTACGGCACGGCGAATGGCCGCGTCGTCATCGATCGCCTCCTTCTTAAAGCGCCCATCGTTGGGGAGTTAATTCGAAAAGCGTCCGTTGCGAAATTCACGCGCACATTGGGCACATTGATTACGAGCGGCGTTCCTATCATGGACGGCTTGATGATTACCGCCAAGACTTCAGGAAATAAAGTAGTGGAAAGTGCCATTTTAGATGCTCGCCAAAGCATCAGCGGAGGCAAAACGCTGGCCGATCCGCTCTCTAAAAGCGATGTGTTCCCCAAAATGGTTACGCATATGATATCGGTCGGCGAATCGACCGGCGCGCTGGATGCCATGCTCGGCAAAATCGCTGATTTTTACGATGATGAGGTGGATCAAGCCGTCGCGTCCTTGACCGCACTCCTGGAGCCCGCAATGATGGTCTTTCTGGGCACTGTCATTGGATTTATCGTGATTGCCATGTATTTGCCGATCTTCAAGATGGCTTCGGTCGTAGGCTGAAGAGCATGGTGCTGCCCACAGGCCTTACGCTCGTTTCTTGCCTTCCTCCTCAACCCTCTGTAAAGTATCCGCGTCGATTTCTTCCCGCATGATTCTAACTGGTATGGTGATTCGCTCGAGCTGATGGAAAATCTCCGAATAAGGCTTTACTGGCTGATGGGGTTCCGCGTGGCGGTGGTGACCCTTCTGCTGGGTCTCTCCACGGTTTTACAGATCGGAAAAAGTCAGCCTGTTTTTCCGTTTTATCCTCTGATCGCGTTCACTTATATCATCACGATCCTCTATGCAGTGGGCCTTCGTTATGTGGTCAGCCCGGCGCTCTTGTCCCAGTTTGCGTATCTGCAGGTGGGCATCGACCTGTTCCTTGAAACATACCTGGTCGCGAAGACGGGAGGCATTGAAAGCCCTTTTTCGGTTTTCTATATCATCACTGTCACGTTAGCCAACTTAATCCTCCGGCGCCGCGGTGGGCTGGCTGCGGCGGGTCTCAGCGTCATCCTCTTTGGGGTGGTGACCAGTCTGCAGTTGTCGGGTGATTTTGATGTCGCACCGCCCAGCCGGCTGTCCGCGCCAGCCACACTCTATACATTCGGCATCCACAGCCTGGCGGTCATTATGGTCGGACTCTTAAGCGGAGCGCTGGCCGATCAATTAAAACGCGCCGGCCAATCACTTGTGGAAAAGGAAGAGGGCCTTAGCCGCTTACAAGCTTTCCATGAAAATGTTGTGCACAGTCTGAGCAGCGGACTGTTTACGACTGATGAAGCAGGCCGGATCACCTCGTTCAATCGGGCTGCCCAAGACATTACGCTTTTTCAGTTGGACGCGGTACACGGCAAGCCATGGTGGGAAGTGTTTAGTTGGGAGCAGGCGAATCTGTTCGATGCCGATACGTCCACAGTCATGGCGCCCTACCGTTTCGAAGGGGAAGGTCGGCGTGCAGATGAGACTCGACTCATTATCGGAATGACCCTTGCGCCTCTGACGGAAAATGGAGTTCGAACCGGGCTGGTTGGAATTTTCCAGGACTTGACTCAGATTCGTGATCTTGAAGAGCAAATGAGGAGGCGCGAATGGCTGGCGACGCTCGGCGAAATGTCGGCAGGCATGGCGCATGAAATCAGAAATCCGCTCGCAGCTCTCGCAGGATCCATGCAGATCTTGCGAAAAGACCTTCAAGCGGACGAATCGAATCGGCACCTCATGGATATTGCGATCCGGGAAACTTCTCGGCTTGACTCTATTATCACGGAATTTCTTCTCTATGCTCGCCCACCCGCTCTCAATCTGAAGGAGTACGATGTCAATGTCGTCTTGGCGGATACGTTGGATCTCATTCGCCATGAAGCGCAATCGCACATGAACATCGTGATCATGACGTATCCAGGTCCGGGGGTCATGACGGCGCAGATCGATCCCGATCAAATCAAACAGGTCTTCTGGAATTTAGCGACCAATGCATTTGAGGCGATGTCGACGGGAGGCCAGTTGACCATTTCGACCAGTCGCCGCCGCGTCGGTTCCGGCGAACGAAGCGGAGAGGTCATCGAGGTCCTTTTTCAAGACACCGGTGAGGGGATTAAGAAAGAAACCTTGGACAAAATATTTCTTCCTTTTTTTACCACCAAGAAACGGGGCTCCGGGCTCGGTCTTGCCGCCGTCCATCGGATAGTCGATCTTCATGGAGGGTGGATTCGAGTAGACAGTCAGGAAGGCAAAGGGTCGCAATTTAGTGTGTGCTTGCCGGTCTGCGCCGAATCGGGCTTACGGCTGTGGCATGAAGGTAGGGAACCGTGGAAAAGATTCTAGTTGTCGACGATGAACGAAGCATGCGGGATGTGTTGAGCATCATGCTCAAGCGGGCCGGGTATGATGTCTCCCTCGCGTCGGATGGAAGCGAAGCGATTGCCCAAGTCGGCAAGGACATTTTCGATCTCGTCATTACCGATCTCAAAATGCCCAAAGTCGGCGGGTTGGAAGTGTTGAAGGCGGTCAAGGAGATCTCTCCCGATACGGTCGTCCTCTTGATTACGGCCTTCGCTTCCTCTGATTCTGCGGTCGAGGCGATGAAACTTGGAGCGTACGACTACCTAAGCAAGCCCTTTCAGGTGGATGAGGTTCAACTCATTGTACGCAATGCGCTGGAAAAACGCCGACTCTCGACAGAAAACACCCTTTTAAAACGGGAGATCGCCAGCCAATCATCGTTGGCCAATATCATCGGCCAAAGCGAACCCATGCAGAAGGTCCTCGACGTGGTGTTAAAGGTCGCCGACAGCAAGAGCAACGTGATGATCTGCGGCGAAAGCGGAACCGGAAAAGAATTGATCGCGCGCGCTATTCATTACAACAGCGCGCGTAGCCGGTTGCCCTTTGTGACCGTCAATTGCAGCGCACTTCCGGAGCCTCTGCTCGAAAGTGAATTATTCGGCCATATGAAAGGATCGTTTACCGGAGCGATTGCCAACAAGGCAGGACTCTTTGAAGTAGCGGACGGCGGGAGTATCTTTCTCGATGAGATCGGAGAAACCTCGCCCGCCATGCAGGTCAAACTTCTTCGTGTGATTCAGGAGCGCGAATTCAGACGGGTCGGAGGCACACGTGACGTCAAGGTCGATGTGCGGGTGATCGCCGCTACGAATAGAAACTTGGCGAAAGCCGTCGCCGATGGGAGTTTTCGGGAGGATCTCTATTACCGCCTTGACGTCATCCCCATCACGCTGCCCCCTTTGCGACTCAGAGCAAATGATATTCCATTGCTCGCCAAACATTTTCTCGAACAGTTTGCCAAGGCCAACGGCAAGCCCCTGCCCGTTCTGACGGCAGACGCTATGCGGGTGCTCATGGTCCATGAGTGGAAAGGGAACGTGCGCGAACTGGAAAATCTCATTGAGCGCGTGGTGGCCTTTTCCACGGCCCCGGTGATCGAGGAAACGGACATTCAGGGATGGCTCCATCGCCCGTCGGCCTCGCCGCAATCCGCGTCGGCCGCACAAGGCTATGCGACGGAACTTCCCCCCGATGGGTTGGACTTGGAAAAGCTCATTAACTCAATCGAAAAGGATCTACTTTTGAAAGCCTTGGAGCGGAGCCGGTGGGTCAAGAAGAAAGCGGCGCGCCTGCTGCAGCTCAATACGCGGTCGTTTCGCTATCGATTAGAGAAGTATGAAATCAAAGGCGGCACGGACGATTCGGACAATGAGTAATCGATGATCAGAGAGACGCGCGTTTACGCTCCGGCTAAAGTCAATCTCATTTTGCGGGTCCTTGACCGGCGGGCCGATGGCTACCACAATCTATGGTCCCTCATGCATACGGTGGGATTGGAAGATGAGCTGCATATGCGCCTCGATCCGGACGCGACCGGCGTGCAACTGCAGTGTGATGATCCCGCGCTTCCGACTGATGGCCGCAACCTCGTCGCGCGGGCTGCCGGTCTCGTGTTGGAACGCGCAGGGTTGTCGGTGGGACTGAGTATCCGGATCGTGAAGCGGATTCCCGTTTCTGCAGGCCTGGGTGGCGGGAGCAGCGACGCCGCTGCCACCATCGTCGGACTCAATCGCCTCTTGGCGTTGGGCTGGTCGGCTTCTGAAATGGCTCGGCTTGGACAAGTTCTGGGCAGCGACGTGCCGTTTTTCTTTTTTGCCCCGACGGCTCAAGTACGAGGGCGCGGAGAAGACGTGGTCCCTCTACGCTTGACGGGGGAGCGATGGATCGTCTTAATCAATCCTGGATTCCCTATCGAAACACGATGGGCCTACGAGCGTCTTTCGGCAACCCGGACAGGGATGACCGCCCTTTCTCCAGGGATTACGGATTTGACCGGAAAAGTGCAGATGAGCTGGGATGAAGTGCGTCCGTTGATGGAGAACGATTTTGAAGCGGTGTTAGCGTCTACCCATCACATTCTCGATACGATGAAGCGCGAATTAATCGCGCATGGGGCAGAAGTGGCGCTCTTATCGGGCAGTGGCGCCACCGTATTCGGCGTTTTTCGCCACGAGGCCTCCGCGGCTCAGGCGCAGGATGTCTTGAAGCAGCAATATCAATGGTGGACTGCCGTTGTTCGCGCGGGCGTGCTACCGCTCCACTTGCAAGAAAATTTCTCCTTCGACTCTCTTCAAGTCGGTTGACAATTCCCCTGCCTTTTCGCTACCGTATCACGTTTTTATAACGGAGGTTTCGAACGCGATCCAACGGCCTATCCATGTAGGTCACAGATCCGACAATCGAATGTTGTCGGAGGGAATGTATGGAAAAAGAACTCAAATTGTTTTCAGGGAAAGCGAATCCTGCGTTGGCGAAGGAAATTTGTGCCTACTTGGGGATCAGCATCGGGGAAGCGACCGTTTCCTCTTTCAGCGATGGGGAAGCGCGTGTACGAATCGATGAAAATGTACGGGGCGCCGACGTGTTCGTCATGCAGTCCACCTGCCCTCCCGTCAACGATTCGATTATGGAACTCTTGATCATGATCGATGCGCTGAAACGGTCGTCGGCCTATCGAATCACCGCAGTCATTCCTTACTTCGGGTACGCGCGCCAAGACCGGAAAGACCAGCCCCGAGTGCCAATCTCAGCCAAGCTCATTGCGGATTTGATCACCACCGCCGGTGCAGATCGCGTCTTGACCATGGATCTCCACGCGGGTCAAATCCAGGGCTTTTTCAATATCCCGGTCGACCATCTGTATGCCACGCCCGTTCTCCTCGACTACATCAGTAAGGGGGGCGGTAAGGATTTGGTTGTGGTATCGCCGGATGCGGGAGGCGTGGAACGGGCGCGGGCCTTTGCCAAACGCCTGCAAGCCAATCTTGCCATTATCGATAAACGGCGAGAAGGTCCCAATCAGACACAGATCATGAACATCATCGGAGATGTCGAGGGGCGGAGCGCCTTGCTCCTGGATGACATGATCGATACGGCGGGAACGATCGTGCAAGGTGCACAAGCCTGTGCCAATAAGGGCGCGCGGCGAGTCTGGGCCGGATGCACGCACGCTGTATTGTCCGGGCCGGCGCTAGAGCGAATCCAAGCGTCGTGTCTGGAGGAAATTGTTGTCACGAACACGATTCCCTTAAACGGCAAAGAGCAACGATGTCCCAAATTACGAGTCTTGTCTGTGGCCCCCTTGCTGGGGGAAGCCATTACCAGAATTCACGAGGAAGAGTCCGTCAGTTCCCTATTTGCGTAGTGTCCCGCCTGATTTCCTCGATCACTCTCCGTATGAGCGATGTGAACACAGGCTGCGACGAGTGATAGACGATCGGTAGGAGCGAAAGGAAGACATCAATGAAGTTCGAAATGACAGCCGAGATGAGAGAGCAAGCCGGGAAAGGCGTCGCGCGTCAGTTGAGACGGAGAGGAAAAATCCCGGCCGTGCTCTATGGCCAAGAAGAATGCCTCTTGTTGACTTTGGACCCTGATGGGGTCCGAAAGATTTTGCGCTCGCATGCCGCCGGCACGGCCTTGGTTTCCCTGACACTCACGGGGGCAAAGTCCAAAGGCAATCGAACGGCGTTGCTGCGAGACTACCAAGTCGACCCGGTCAGCGGGGAGCTATTGCATGCCGACCTGTTTGAAATCTCTATGGACAAAACAATTCGGGTTAAGGTGCCGGTCACTGTGATCGGAAGCGTCCCTCAAGGAGTCAAGGAAGGCGGGGTGTTGCACCACAACCTGCGTCAGCTCCACATCGAGTGTCTGCCGTCGGCATTGCCCGATTCGATTGAGGTCGATGCGTCTCAGCTTGGAATTGCGCAAGGCATTCACGTCCGCGAGTTGGCCCAGCGAGAAGGAGTTCGATTTCTCGACGAAGGCGACCAAATGGTGGTGAGCGTCGCGGCGCCGATGTCGGAAGCGAAACTGGAAGCGTTGCTGACCAGCGGGGCCGGCGGCGAAGAAGGCAAAGAGCCTGAGGTGGTGGCAAAGGGGAAGGTGGAAGGCGAAGAAGCCGCGGCGACCCCGGCCGCCGGTGAGGCCAAGGGCGAGAAAAAAGAAGCCGGTGCCGCAAAGACCGAGAAAAAAGAGGTCAAGGAAGAAAAGAAGAAGTAAGCTTGCGCCTGATCGTCGGCCTTGGCAACCCTGGCCGCGCCTACGCGGCGACGCGTCACAATGTTGGGGTGATGGCACTGGAGCAAGCGGCCATCCGTTGGAATATCGTGCTGCGGGAAAGGGGGCCCGCACGGAGAGGCCAAGGTAAATTCGATCGGCTCGACGTCACGCTTGTCCAACCGCTGACCTGGATGAATCAAAATGGGCCGGTCGTATACGATCTGCTCACCGAGTTGGGACTCACCTTCGACGATCTTATCGTTATCCACGACGACCTCGATCTTCGCGTGGGACGGTTAAGACTCAAGCGTTCCGGCGGGTCCGGCGGCCATAATGGGATTCGCTCGATCCAGGCGACCCTCGCCTCGCAAAACTTTTCAAGACTCAAGATCGGCATAGGACGTCCCGTCCCCGGCGAGGAGACAGCAGATTACGTGCTGTCTCCTTTTTACCCTGAAGAACGACCCATCATCGCGCATACGCTGACCCAGGCGGTGATGGCATTGGAATTATATTTGTCCGAAGGCCTCGATCAAGCCATGAACCGATTTAATAATTTGGACGAGCAAGAAGGCGCGAACTAGTTCCCCTCAGGCTAAGTCATGCTGAAGATAGGTTTACACCGTGGGAGGATCTCTCTTGAACGCTCGTAGCCACAGGGTGCGGTGGCGGCCTATCGGCTTCTTCATGAACAGAGTTGGAATCGATCTCAAATGGTGAGGGTGAAAGACAACGTCGCGCGGTAAACACGGCGCCTTTCGACCTAACGATATAACGTTTTGGGGTCTGTCGTTCTCAGGTGTCGGCAGCGTCCTTGCTTCTTCATCGCTCCCTCTTAAGATTCACAGCCCCTATGCAATCGTGCTATCGTACCGCTCGATTCATTGATACGTAATTGGTGATAGAGGAGATGACGCGCATGTTACTCGAGGGCAAGAAGGGCCTCATCATTGGTGTCGCGAACAAGCATAGCATTGCCTGGGCTATCGCCCAAGCGGCGGCGCGCGAAGGCGCACAGCTCTTATTCAACTATCAAAACGATCGCCTGCGTGAGAACGTCGAAGATCTTGTGCGTACGATTCCGCAGGCGCACGCTTGCCCTTGCGATGTGGGAGACGATACGCAAATCGAGGCGCTCGTGAAAAAGGCCGAGAAGGAACTTGGCCGGCTGGATTTCCTTGTGCACTCCATCGCATTCGCGCCACGGGAAGAGCTGACCGGGGCCTTCCTCAATACGACGCGCGCCGGATTTGCGACCGCGCTGGACGTCAGCGCCTACTCGCTCATCGCCGTCACACGAGCCGCCGTTCCTCTCATGACCGATGGCGGCGCGGTTGTCACCCTCACCTACCTGGGGAGCGAACGAGTGGTGCCGCACTACAATGTTATGGGTGTAGCCAAAGCTGCGTTGGAATCGACAGTGCGGTATCTCGCGCACGACCTTGGTCCGAAAAATATTCGTGTGAATGCTGTTTCGGCCGGCCCCATTAAGACGCTGGCAGCACGCGGGGTTTCCGGAATCAGTAAAATGGTCGATCACCACAAAGCATGTGCGCCGCTACGCCGAGCCACGGAGCAGGGTGAGGTCGGCGATACTGCCCTATTCCTGGTCAGCCCGCTTGGAAGAGGAATCACCGGCGAAGTCATTTACGTCGATGGGGGCTACCATATTCTGGGTTCTTTGGATGCGCTGGAATAGCAGTCCAGTTTGTTTTAACCGCAATATTCCGCTAAGTCTTAAAGCCCCCCCGATTTATTGACACTCCGAGGAGGGCTGTGATAGTTTCTGACGCTTCAACGTAAGTAAGACTCAAATTTCCTTAGGGAATTCGAGTCAATTATCCCTCGCTCCAAGACATCTTGGGGCCATTGTCCAAGAGGAGGTTTCTGCATGCAGCTCTACGAGTCTATCTTCATTGTTCGACCCTCTTTATCCGACGAAGACACCACCAAGATTATCGACAAGCTGAAGGGCGTAGTTGAAAAGTCCGGCACCATCGTGAAGATGGAAAACTGGGGCAAAAAGAAGCTCGCCTATGAGGTCAAGCGGGAACGTAAGGGGACGTTCGTGTATCTCAACTTTCAATCCAAGGGCGACCTCATTAGCGAATTGGAACGGTCATATCGATTGGAAGACTCCGTCATCAAGTTTCTCACCGTCCGCATGGAGCAGCCGTCGGCCCCACCACCATCTACGAGCGAGGTTTCCGACCATGACAGGGTTCAATAAGGTCATTTTGATCGGCAATTTGACCAGAAACCCGGAAGTTCGGTATACGCCGAATGGGACGCCGGTGACCAGCTTTGGGTTGGCGATCAATCGGCGGTTTCGACAAGCGGAAGATCTTCGCGAAGAGGTGTGCTACATCGATATCGTCGTGTTCGGAAAACAAGCGGAACATTGCGGTCAATACTTGAGCAAGGGAAATGGTGTGATCGTCGATGGACGGCTTCAGCAGCGGCGCTGGGAGACCGAGGACGGTCAAAAGCGGAGCAAACACGAAGTGGTGGCCCAAACTATTACCTTCTTGCCAAAAAGGTCCGAGGCAGGTGCGGAGAGCGCCCCTACCGAAGACCCTCAATACGAATATGAGGAGCCAGCATAATCATGGACGACAGAATGGATCGTGGGGCCGGCGCGAGCGCGGGGGGAAGCGGGAGCGGTGGCAGTGGACGGTTTTTTCAGCGGAGACGTGTCTGCCGATTCTGTTACGAGAAGATTCCCATCGACTTTAAGGACGTGGGCCTCTTGCGCAATTTCTTGACGGAACGCGGCCGGATCGTCCCACGCCGGATTTCCGGGAACTGCATGCCCCACCAACGCGAACTGACGGTGGCCATCAAACGGGCGCGGACCATTGCGATATTAGCGTTTGCCGAGGAGCGGTAGTTGAGTCCGAGACGACATTGTATAATGGATTGGCTTCGATGAGCATGTGTTTGACCGAGGAACTCACCGTGGCGAAGCTCACTCTACAATTGACGGAAATTCCCGATGAAGGCCTCGAGCTTTTCGAAGAAGTTCAGGCTGAGGAACTGGGACTTTTGCCTGAAGAGGCGCTCCCTCGCGGCCCGCTTTCGCTTTCAGCGAATCTTGTAAAAGTCGGTGCGCACGTTCATGTCGAGGGGGTGCTGGAAGGACCCATGGTGTGGGAGTGTGTCCGCTGTCTCAAGGGATTTGACAAGCCGACAGAAATCCCATTCACGGCAGAGTATCAGGTGCCCGATCCTACCGTCCGAACTCGAGAACGGACGACGAAAGACCGGCGGCAAGACGGTGCCGAGAACAGCAGCGAGATGATGGATCAGGACGACGAGTTGTATATCTGCACCGGCGACCGAGTGGAGCTGGCCGAGATGCTTCGAGAGCACGTGATTCTCTCGACGCCGATGCAACCACTATGTCACGAACAGTGTCGAGGGCTTTGTCCGGTCTGTGGCGGAGACCGAAATGAGCAAGCTTGTAGCTGCGTTCAAGAGACACAAAAGAATCCATTTGCCATTCTGCAAGAACGGTGGAAAAAATCGAACTCATGAGCGACGAGTCGAGGTTGTAGACACCGGAAGCGAGGAAGACCATGCCAAATCCTAAACATAAGCATTCACGTGCGCGTCGAGATAAGCGACGGACCCAAAAGGTGAAGATTACGACGCCGAGTTTTTCCGTCTGCCCGCAGTGCCACGAGCCGAAACTTCCCCACTATACCTGCCTGAATTGCGGGACGTACAAAGGCATGGACGTCATCGCCGTCGAAGAAAGTTGAAGATGCAGACACGGGCAGGCCACTTCGTGCTCGATCGTTGGTTGATTTCAACGTAGGTGCGCTACGCACCGCACCCCACTCCGCGGCCCCGCGGGGTGCGCGCATGTAAGCGCGCTTGGCGGGGGTAAGAGTTGGTCAATGTGAACACCTCTCGTCGACACACGATCATCGAATGAAAATAGCCGTTGATGCCATGGGGGGGGACCACGGTCCTGCTCCAATTATCGAAGGGGCGCTACAAGCGGCCTCCGAATTAGGCGTCGAAGTGATTCTCGTCGGCGATGAGGTCCAACTGCGCGAGCACTTCAAGCGTCTGCGAGTGAATGATACGCGACTCACGATCCACCATGCCGCGCAGGTCGTGGAAATGCATGAGTCGCCGGCACAAGTCGCACGAAAAAAACGGGACTCGTCTATTTGGGTTGCGACAGAACTCGTGAAATCGGGTGACGCGCAGGCGGTGGTCAGCGCGGGCAATACCGGCGCAAGCATGGTGGCGTCGTTTTTTCTCCTCGGTGTGATTAAAGGTGTGGAGCGCCCGGCCATTGCGACGTCTCTTCCGACATTGACCGGCACTGCCGTTATGCTCGACGTCGGTGCTAACGTGGATTGCGAAGCGGCGCATCTGATGCAGTTTGCCCTCATGGGCAATGAGTACGGCAAGTATCTATTCGGCAAGCCCAATCCCCGAATCGGTCTCCTGAGCATCGGCGAGGAAGACAGCAAGGGCAACGAGGTGACCAAGGAAGCCTTTGCTCTTCTCAAGGCAAGCCCGATCAATTTTATCGGGAACGTCGAAGGACGGGACGTCTACAGCGGTGCGGCCGACGTGATTGTCTGCGATGGCTTTATTGGAAATGTCGCGTTAAAAATTTCCGAAGGCGTCGCCGATACGATCAAAAAACTATTGATGAAAGAAATTGCCGCGTCACGTTTGGGACGATTGGCCTATCTCTTCATGGCGGGTCCGTTGTTGCGACTGCGTCGGCGGATTGATTATGCGGAATTTGGCGGCGCACCTCTCCTCGGCGTGAACGGTGTCTGCATGATCTGTCATGGCCGCTCCTCGGCGAAAGCCATTAAGAATGCCATTGCTCGTGCGAAAGGCTTGGCCGAAAGTCGACTGCACCAGCTCATCCAAAAGGATATCGAAGAGAGTCTTGCCCGGCAGCGAGAAGACCAGCTACCATTGTCCCCATGAGAAGTCGTATCGTAGGCACTGGCGCATACGTTCCGGATCGCGTGTTGACCAATGCCGATTTGGAGCGCATGGTCGCCACGTCCGATTCCTGGATCGTCGAGCGAACCGGGATTCGAGAGCGGCGGATTGCGGCGCCGGGCCAGGCATGCTCCGATCTGGGGACACAGGCTGCACGTGAGGCGCTGTCTGCGGCCGGGATCGAGCCGGCCGATCTCGATCTGATTCTTGTGGCCACCTGCACGGGGGATCAGCCCTTGCCATCGACCGCGTGCCTGGTGCAAGCAAAACTCGGCGCGCGGCGCGCCGCGGCTTGCGATGTGTCCGCAGCGTGTTGCGGATTTGTCTATGCCCTTTCGGTCGCCGATGCGTATGTGCGAACCGGCTCGCGGTATGTCTTGGTCGTCGGGGCGGAAGTCATGTCTGCTATCACCGATTGGTCCGATCGTGGGACTTGCATTTTGTTCGGCGATGGCGCCGGCGCCGCTGTAGTCGGTTCATCGGATGGTGATCGAGGCGTACTGTCGACTCATTTGCATTCCGACGGGGGGTTAGGAGACCTCCTCTGCGTGCCAGGCGGCGGCTCATGTATGCCTCCATCCGAGAAAATGTTGTCGGAGAACGCGCAGTTTCTTAAGATGAAGGGAAATGAAACCTATAAGGTTGCGATCAAGACGCTGGAAGAAGTGGCACGAGAAACGCTCTCGGCTCATGGGCTCACCGTCAAGGATGTGGACCTGTATGTCCCGCATCAGGCCAATGTGCGTATCATTCATGCCGTGGCCGAGCGGTTGCGATTGCCGGTGGAAAAAGTTTTTATGAATATCGACCGGTATGGGAATACGTCGGCTGCCTCGATTCCATTGGCGCTGGATGAAGCCGTCAAATTGGGCCGTATCAAAGAAGGAAGTCTGGTCATGATCGGAGCGTTCGGCGCGGGCCTGACGTGGGCATCCGCCTTAATCCGTTGGTGACCAGTCGATCGGTATCGGGCCTGAAGTTTCTTTTATCTTCCCAGAGTTTTGAAGAAAAGTGTACGTCGAAGACCGGGGTCGCGCAAGCAGTTTTTCCCGTTGACAATGGAAACGGTTTCCCTCATATCTAGCCCGATATGACGCCGAGTATTGCGTTCGTTTTTCCCGGTCAAGGGTCTCAATCGGTCGGGATGGGGCGAGCCTTTTACGATGCCGTACCGGGCGTTCGGAAGGTGTACGAAGAGGCGGCCGCCGTTCTAGGTTATGATGTTGCCGCCTTGTGCTTTGACGGCCCGTCCGATCGGCTGAACTTAACGGAGTACACCCAACCAGCCTTGCTGACCGCGAGTATCGCCGCGCTTCGCGCCCTGGAACCGGCCGGGATCCATTTCATGGCGGTTGCCGGTCATAGCTTGGGTGAATATTCCGCTGTGGTTGCCGCAGGCGGGTTGACGTTCGAAACGGCTGTCTTGCTGGTCCAGAAGCGGGGTCGATATATGTCGGAGGCGGTGGCGTCAGGACGAGGTTTAGTGGCGGCCATCTTAGGCGCTTCAGAGGAAGTCGTGAGCGAAGCCTGCCGCGAAGCGTCTACGCTCGGTATCGTGGCGCCGGCGAATTTTAACTGCCCTGGACAGATTGTGATTGCAGGCGAGAAGGCGGCCGTCGAACGGGCGATCGAATTGATGAAATCCAAAGGATGCCGCAAAGCGATCCCCCTACCCGTCAGTGTGCCGGTTCATACTCCATTGATGCAGGTGGCGGCGGATCGGTTGGCCCACGACGTCGCAGCGGCAACATGGTTCGATGTGACGGCGCCGCTCGTGAATAATGCCGAAGCCAAGCCGTTGCGCCGCGCCGATGAGATCAAGGCATCCGTGATACGTCAACTGCCGTCTCCTGTCTTATGGGAAAAATCCGTTAAAGAGCTCAGGGCGCAGGGGGCCGACACATTTATCGAAGTCGGTCCCGGGACGGTGCTCACGGGCCTGATCAAGCGCATTATTCCCGAGGCGAATATTTTTAACGTGCACGATCCGAAGTCGCTGGAGACGACCGTCGCAGGTCTGAAGGAGTTGTAATGTCGTTGGAGGGGAAAATTGCGATCGTCACCGGCGCGGCGCAAGGGATAGGGCGGACGATCGCGGAAACGCTGGCCCAGGATGGGGCGGATATCGCCATTGCCGATATGGATCCCGGTCGAGCGCAGGAGGCGGCCGACGCGGTGAAAAAATTAGGCCGTCGTGTGCTCAACCTCAAGGTCAATGTGGCCGAGTGGGACGGCGTCAAAGCCATGGCGGATCAGGTGTTGAAGGAGTGGGGCACGATCGATATTCTTGTGAACAATGCGGGGATCACGCGCGATGGTCTCTTGGTGCGAATGAAGGAAGAGGATTGGAACCTGGTGCTGCAGGTCAATCTGACCGGCACGTTTCATTGCATCAAAGCCGTCTTGCAAACCATGACCAAGCAGCGGTCTGGACGCATCGTGAACATTGCTTCGATCGTGGGCGCCATGGGCAATGCGGGCCAAGCGAATTACGCTGCATCGAAAGCCGCCGTGATCGGCTTGACGAAAACGGTCGCGCGAGAGTATGCCAGCCGCTCCGTCACGGTCAATGCGGTGGCGCCCGGCTTTATCGATACACCGATGACGCAAGGGCTGTCGGCTGAGGTCAAAGAGACGCTGCAAAAGCAGATTCCCTTAGGCCGCTTGGGCCGGCCATCTGATGTGGCGGCGGCCGTCCGGTTCCTTGTGTCCGAGGATGCCGGGTATATTACGGGACAGGTACTGCATGTGAATGGTGGGATGCTCATGTCATGAGCGTCGAGTCATCGTACGATTGAGTCAGCCGAGAGGCTGGAAGAGGAGGACGACATGGAGGAGGTGAAGAAACCAATGGCGATCGAAGATCGCGTGAAAAAAATTATCGCCGAACAACTTGGCGTGGACGAGGACGAAGTGGTACCCGAGGCATCGTTTGTCGAAGATCTCGGTGCGGATTCGCTGGATACGGTGGAATTGGTCATGGCATTTGAAGAAGAGTTCGATATCGAAATACCGGATGAAGATGCGGAAAAAATTCTGACGGTCGGAAAAGCTATGGAGTACATTAAGGAGAAGGTCTAGTCGGCCCTCCCAGGATGGACACACCTATTGCGAGACGAGTGGTAGTGACCGGGATCGGTCTGGTTACGCCGCTGGGCATTGGGACAGAGCCCACGTGGAAAGCGCTCTGCGCCGGAGAGTCCGGTATTGGACGGATCACGCGTTTCGACCCTACCGATTATTCCACTCAGATCGCTGGCGAGGTGAAGGACTTCGATCCGGCGGCGTTCATTGAAAAAAAAGAAATCAAGAAAATGGATCTCTTCATCCATTTTGCGGTGGGGGCTGCGCAGTTGGCTGCCGACGATGCCGCCTTGAAGGTCACGCCCGACACGGCCCATCGCGTGGGTGTCTATATCGGATCGGGAATCGGCGGACTCTCTTCTATCGAGTCCTATCATAAAGTTCTGCAAGAAAAAGGTCCGGATCGCGTCTCGCCCTTCTTCATTCCCATGACCATCATTAACCTGGCCTCCGGGCAAGTGGCGATCCGATTAGGCGCGCGGGGTCCGAACTCTTGCGCCGTCACCGCATGCGCCACCGGCAATAATTGTATCGGTGATGCGTTTCGACTCATCCAACGAGGCGATGCCGACGTGATGGTGGCCGGCGGCGCGGAGGCGGCGATCACGCCGTTAGGCGTGGCGGGCTTTGGGTCGGCGAGAGCCTTATCCCGACGCAATGACGACCCCACGCGCGCCAGCAGGCCGTTCGATCGTGATCGAGACGGCTTCGTGCTCGGAGAAGGCGCCGGTGTCCTGGTCTTGGAAGAGTTGGAGACCGCCAAGCGGCGGGGCGCAAAAATCTATGCGGAAATTATCGGCTACGGCATGACGGCGGATGCCTACCATATTACGGCGCCGCCGGACACCGGTGAAGGCGCGGTGCGCTGCATGGAATTGGCCATTCGAGACGCGGGAGTTCGGAAAGAAGACATTGGCTATATCAATGCTCATGGCACCTCGACGTTCGCCGACAAGATCGAGACGTTTGCCATCAAGCAGGTGTTCGGTGAACAAGCCTATCGCATCCCGGTCAGTTCCACGAAATCGATGACCGGTCACCTGTTGGGCGCCGCAGGCGGAATAGAATCGGCATTCAGCGTCTTGGCCATCCATCGCGGCGTCTTACCCCCGACAATCAACCTGGAGCATCCTGATCCCGAGTGCGATCTGGATTATGTCCCAGGCCGTGCGCGGGAAGCGGCCGTGCGTGTGGTCCTGTCCAACTCGTTCGGATTCGGCGGCGTCAACGCCTGCCTTCTGTTTCAAAAACTCGCAGCCTGATGCCACGCCCTCGCCTGCTCTAACCGGCGATGCCCCACTCCACGACCCATACCGCGGAACAGACACTCGGATATAGTTTTCGCGATCCGACTCTCCTGGATCAGGCGCTGACCCACAAGTCCCATGTCAACGAGCTCAAGTCGAAAGAGCGAAAACATAACGAACGGCTTGAATTTCTCGGCGACGCCGTGCTGACGTTGGTGATCAGTGAACATTTGGTCGGCGCCTTCCCTGAATCCCCCGAAGGCGAGTTGTCAAAACACAAAGCTCGTTTGGTGAGCGAAGTCTCCCTGGCGGCCGTGGCTCGCCGTCTGGATCTGGGTGGCTTACTACGCCTGGGACGAGGCGAGGAGTTGACGCAGGGGCGGGAGAAGCCGTCGATTTTAGCCAATACGTTCGAGGCGATCGTAGCCGCGTTATATTTGGACGGCGGATTGGAAGTGGCGCGAAGTTTTGTCTTGCGAATCTTTGCGCGCGATATCCAGGAGGTGCAGGAGGGCGGCGGATCCGCCACCTTGCATGATTACAAGACGCGTTTACAGGAATGGTGCCAGAAGCAGTACGATGTACTGCCCCACTACACGATCGTGAAGGAGACGGGTCCGGATCATCAAAAAACTTTTGACGTGCAACTCACGGTTCGCGGCGAAGTGTTGGGGGTGGGCGTTGGTCGTACGAAAAAGGAAGCGGAACAGATGGCCGCGAAACAAGCATTGACTCAGACAGGACAATAATTCGAGTTTGACGAGGAGGACGGCATGCAGAAGACGAATCAGGGATTGGTCATCATCGGGCTTGCGCTTGGAATGTTGACGATGGTTGTATCGGGAGGGACTTCAGCCGGCGCGGCCGACAAAGCGCCTGCCGGCCAAGCGGCAGTGGAAAAGGGCCCGAAGGCCATCATCAAAACGAAATTCGGAGAAATCGAAATCAAGTTTTTCCCGGACCGGGCGCCCAAGCACGTCGAGAACTTTATCAAACTGGCGAAGAAGGGCGACTACAACGGAACGATTTTTCATCGCATCATTCCGGGCTTTATGATTCAAGGCGGCGATCCCAACACGAAAGATCTGAACAAAAAAGAATTGTACGGCATGGGAGGCCCCGGCTATAGCGTCAAGGCGGAATTCAACGATACGCCGCATAAGCGCGGAATCGTCTCCATGGCGCGCTCGAATGATCCGGATAGCGCGGGGTCGCAGTTTTTTATCGTGGTCGAGGACTCTCCATTCTTGGATGGAAAATATACGGTCTTTGGACAGGTCGTAAAGGGAATGGGCGTGGCCGATAAGATTGTGATGCAACCGCGCGACGCGCGAGACAATCCCACCGAGCGTATCGAAATGACGGTGTCGGTAGTGGAATAGTCGCCGCGTAAGATCGGGCGAAAAGAGGGAAACGATGACGCTGGGGCGTGTGCTCGTCGTGGACGACCAAGTATACGTTCGGCAGGCGGTGAGTTTGGTCTTGAGCCGGGCCGGATACGAGGTGGTGGAGGCTGAGGATGGAGGCAAAGCCATCCGACTGATGGCCGAGGACAACAATGGGTCTCGTGTCGATACGATTATCTGTGACTTGCAAATGCCGACCGTCGACGGCAATGAGGCGATCACCCAGTTCAAGCGGCATTATCCGGACGTTCCAATCATTATCATGACTGGCGCGCCGGATTTTATTCTTACCGAAATCTTAAAGAATCAGGGCGTCACCGATTATTTGATTAAGCCGGTGAGGGACCAACGTATTTTGGAGGTCATTCGAGGCACGGTTCGCCTTCGTCAGCTCCGGAGGAATCAGGGCTAGGTACTCCTATTTGCAACTCGCTCCCCCGGTATTAAACCTGCTCATCAATGACCACACTGATGGGTGTGCTGATGCGTGTGAGGCGGTTCAGAAGGCATCAGAGAGCCGGGCGGGACATCCCCCGGAAGAATAATGCGGCCACCTCCTTCGTCGACGCGTTTTGTCAGCTGCTCCGCTATCTGGGGATGGTAGTTGGTGATGTACCCGATCAGCGACGTCAAAAACCGAGTCGATTGTAGGCCGGTTCCGGAAATGCGCGTAATAAAATCAAGAGCCTTATCCAAGACGTCCATGGCTGCTTGTGGGTCCGGAACGGCCTGTCCCTGTGGTCGTTGTTGTGATTGTTGTTTGGCGAAGGCCTCGTATTCCGTTTTGAGGCGTTCCGCAAAAACGGGCGGCGGCCCTGCGGGAATATGCAACGGACTGAGGGTACGCCGCAATGATTGCACGGCTGCTATCACTTCGCCATCCTGGCCGTCACGACGGTTGTGGAAATATCCGTAGGCGGTGATTTCAATCAGGTTAAATAAGGCCGCCGCCGGTTCGCCCGAGAGTTCGAACAAGGTCTTATAAAAGTCTCGTCGCTCTATCGCGAAGCGTTCTCCCGCCCGTTTTTGTTGGTAGGCGCTATTCGCGTCCAGATAGACGCAATCTGCCGGGCATGTAATGCGAACGACACGATGTTCGCCGCAGCATTGACTGCAAATCAACCCGTCCAGCGCGGGGCACAGGCGTTTGCCTTTGCGCGCATGACAGTACACACATGTGCTCACTGGCCTGCTCCTTTCTTTATCCCGTCGAATCCATAATCGGCGAGACTGCGCTTCTTCGAGTTGCCGCCGGTCGAAGGGCGTTCGAGTCCATTGATCTCCGCCGCATTGCCGTAGTGGTACGGCACAAGAATCAGGTGGTTCTTTCTATCGATCCCAAGATCGGCCGGAGTCGACAGAAATTCTGCGATCACCTCAAATCTCATATCGGGCCGGATGCGCCAGACTTTCCCTGCTGAAAAGTCTGAGACGTACATGCTTCCCCATTCGTCGAAGTCGATCCCGCTGAGATTGTGAAAGCGTGAGGAGAAAAATGAATTCGAAACCAGTTCCTTGATGGCTCCGCCGGATGAAATTTCGAATATCTTGCCTTTGTTCCAACTCACGGCGACCAATTTCCCGCTCTTCGGGTTCCACGCAATCCCGGCCGGACCGGCCAAGACCGCCTCGTTTGTCAACACGGCGATTCCCCCTGGCGCGGCAAGATCCATGCGGTAGATCGTATTGGCGCCGGTGTCTGAAAGATAGAGAGCGCCCTTACCGTCATAGGCAATATCGACCAGGGCGGCCGATTGCTTCTGCCCAGAAACCCGGGTCGAGTCCAATGAAACGTCCGAGACCGTCCTGCCTGTTTCCTTATCGAAGCCGCGTATTGTGTCGAGATCCACCACATAGAGGACACGATCGACAATGGCCATGCCTTTGGGAGCATGCAGAATGACACCATTGACGCCACCTTGGATAAAGTGAAGGCTCGAAATGTTTCCCGCCTTATCTAATTTCGTGATAAAGCCGTTGTTGTCTTTGGCGTCCGGCTCTCCATTGATATTGGAGATAAAATAAAAGTCGCCGGATGGATCGGCGATAAAACTTTGCGGGGTCTCAAGCCCAGAGACTTGCGATGCGCCGGCAGTCTGTGAAAGCCCCCACGCCAACATGGTGGCAGAGGCAACCGATGCCGCGCACAGACAAGCGTGTCGAATGATGGTCAACAACCGTGATGGTGTACGCATGAAAATGAGGCGAGCGGCCAGCGATAGACAGACCGCCGAGGAGGATGGTCGCGTCGCAATCGTCGGCATCGTACTGGACACTTTGAGAACCTGTCAAGAAAAGGGCCTCTCTCTTGACGGCATTTCGAAGGCCCTGGTATTGTTCAGCGGTTTACATCTCTTGCATGTATGGGCGCAACCAATTGGCAGTATGGGCAAACGGTCCTCAACCAGTTCGTAGGCGAGAAGAACCGCACTCGTACCCTGGAGTACACTGAGGATTTTCGACACCTAGAGCGACGTTGGAGGTCTTTTTCACCGATCTGAGGGAGGAAATGTGGCGGCACAGTTAATCGATGGCAAAGCACTGGCGCAAACGGTTCGCGAGCGCATCGCAAAGGATGTGGCGGATCTGCATGCTCGCTCCGGGATTCGGCCTGGGCTTGCCGCCATTCTGGTGGGTGAGGACCCGGCTTCCAAGTTATATGTGAAGAATAAACAGAAAGCGTGCGATGCGGCGGGAATCTACGTCGATGAACACAAACTTTCCTCGAGCACGACCCAGGCGGAATTGCTGGCACTAATCGAGAAGGTCAATGCCGATCCCAAAGTCCATGGAATTTTGGTGCAACTGCCGCTGCCGAAACAGATCGACAGCAAGGTGATCTTGGATGCGGTGTCTCCACTCAAAGATGCCGACGGATTTCATCCCTACAACATGGGACGTTTGGTTGAAGGCATGGCGATGTTCACGCCATGTACGCCCAAAGGCGTGATCAAGATGATCGAATCGACGGGCGTCGGGATCGAAGGCAAGCGCGCGGTGATCGTCGGTCGGAGCAATATTGTGGGAAAGCCTGCGGCGCTCCTGCTGATGCATCGGAACGCCACCGTGACCGTCTGCCATTCCAAAACGAAGAATTTACCGGCCGTCTGCAAGGAGGCAGACATTCTGGTGGTGGCGATCGGCAAAGCCAAATTTGTGACGGCCGATATGGTACGAGACGGCGCCGTCGTAATCGATGTCGGCGTGAATCGTTTGGACAATGGGACATTCGTCGGCGATGTTGATTTTGGCCCGGTCAGCGAGAAGGCCGGCTGGATCTCTCCCGTCCCCGGCGGCGTCGGACCAATGACGATTGCGATGTTGTTGGATAATACATTGGAGTCGGCGAAGCGCACGGCCGGACGACCGTAACACAAGGACGTTATTCATGAGCACTGGGCCACGGCGCTTAAAAGAGATTCTGGATCGAGGCGAGTTCGCCGTCACGATCGAATACAATCCACCCAAGGGGACGAATATCTCCTCGATCCTCGAAAGCGCAAAGACGCTGGTCGGGCGCGTCAGCGGAGTCAATGTGACGGACAATACAGCGGCGGTCATGCGCGCCAGTTCGTTGTCCTTGTCTCGCGTCTTGTATGAGATGGGGCACGATCCCGTCATGCAGATGACGTGTCGCGACCGTAACCGCCTGGGCATTCAATCCGATCTGCTGGGTGCTCATTTACTGGGGATTCGAAATATTCTGTGTCTTACCGGGGATTATCCGACCGTCGGCGATCACAAAGACGCCAAGCCGGTCTACGATTTGGATTCCGTCCAGATCATGCAGGTCGTTCAAGGGTTGAACAACGGGCGCGACCTGGCCGGCAACAAACTGGACGGATCGACGGATTACATGATCGGCGCCGCAAGCACGCCGGAGGCCGATCCGCTCGGGCCCATGCTGGCCAAATTTGAAACCAAGGTAAAAGCAGGTGCGCAGTTTTTCCAAACCCAAGCGATCTATCATCCCGAGCAATTCGGATCGTTCATGAAGGCCGTCCGGCCATTTAAGGTGAAAGTGATGCCGGGGGTTTTGTTGTTGCGCTCGGCCAAGATGGCCGAATTCATGAACGCGAATATTCCAGGAATTTCCGTGCCCTCCGAGATGATCGAAGAGTTGCGGCAGGCGGGCGACAAGCATGCGCTTGACGTGGGAGTGGAGATCGCGGTGCGGACGATTAAAGCGATACGCCCCTATTGCGACGGGGTGCATATCATGGCCATTAAAGCGATCGATCGGCTACCGGAAATTTTGACGAAAGCGGAAGTGGGATAATAGAAAAGAGATGACCATTCCGGAATTCCAGCAGCGCAAGCGGGAGGGCAAAAAGATCGTCGTCGTGACGGCGTACGATGCCCTGTTTACCCGCATCATTGAGGAGGCGGGCATCGACACGATTTTGGTGGGAGATTCTTTGGGTGTCGTGGTTCAGGGCCAAAAAGACACGCTTGCCGTCACGATGGACGAGATGCTGTACCATACGAAATTGGTGGCGAAAGCTGCCCAGCGGGCTTTGATCATCGGGGACATGCCGTTTCTCTCCTATCAGGTGTGTGTAGAGGAGGCCGTGCGCAATGCGGGCCGTTTTCTTCAGGCGGGGGCGGCCGCGGTCAAGCTGGAAGGTGGGACTGCCGTACTTGACCGGGTGGAGGCGATGACACGGTTCGGCATGCCCGTGATGGGTCATCTCGGGATGACGCCGCAATCCGTCAATCGCTACGGCGGATACAGAGTGCAAGGAAAAGAGCAGATGAAGGCGGAAGCCCTGGTCGCCGACGCGAAGGCTCTTGAGTCGGTCGGTGCGTTTGCCATCGTGTTGGAAGCCGTTCCGGCAGCACTCGCTAAGACGATCACGCAATCCGTCTCCATCCCCACCATCGGGATTGGCGCCGGCCCTGACTGTGACGGACAGGTCTTAGTCCTGTATGATCTGTTGGGACTCTTTGATCAGTTCGTGCCCAAGTTCGTCAAACCCTATGCGCATCTTAAAGCCGACGCCTTACAAGCGCTTCGCCGTTACCAAGAAGAAGTGGAACACGGCAAATTCCCTTCCGACAGCGAAAGCTACCGATAACCATCCTCGCACCGGTCTCTCGTCGTTACAGATTCACCGAAGGAGGTTCGCGTGAACACGCACCGCAAACTTGTCGTGACGGCGTTATTGTCGTGGTACCTCGTGTTTTCGGTCGCCATGTCGATTGCTCCGGCCAGTCGCCAGTTCTGGATCGCGGCCAACGTATTGCCCGTCCTATTTGTGATCGTGCTTGCGCTCACGCATCGGGTCTTTCCCTTGTCCAATCGTTCGTATCTCCTGATTACAGTCTTCCTCACCTTGCATACGATCGGCGTGCATTACACGTATTCGCATGTGCCGTTCGGAGGCTGGCTGCAACAGACACTCCACACCGATCGGAATCATTTCGATCGCATCGTGCATTTCAGCTTTGGATTCTTACTAACGTATCCGCTGGAAGAATGGTTCCGGATCTTTTCGTCGGTGCGAGGGTGGCTGGTCTATTACCTTCCGGTCATCACGATTTTGGGCTTGAGCGGCTTCTGGGAGATTCTCGAATCGTGGGTCGCGCGAACCTTTAAACCGGATCTCGGGCTCACCTTTTTAGGTTCTCAGGGCGATGTATGGGATGCGCAAAAAGATATGACGGCCGCGCTCTATGGATCGCTTCTCTGTGTTGCGTTGATCGTATTGGCGCGAAAATTCGAGCATCGCGCGGACGTCCCCGAGCTTGGCCCGGCCTCATCTGCCCTCGAAGAACCATTGTGATGCTGACGACGGCGTCGACCGCATCGATTCGAACGGGAGCAAATCGTGATCGGCTGCCGATCGGGTTGTTAGGGGTCTATCTTATTTTGTGGAGCGTCTTGGCGCTCCAACCTGTCGATCGAAAGGATTGGCTGCTGGAAAATATCTTGGCCGTCGCGACGGTCGCAGTCCTAGTCGGGACCTACAAACGGTTTGCCTTTTCCGATCTTTCGTACGTTTTGCTTGCACTGTTTTTGATCCTGCATGCCGTCGGCGCCCATTACACCTATGCGAAGGTGCCGCTCGGGTTCTGGATCAAAGACGCGTTTGACCTCAGCCGAAACCATTACGACCGGATCGTGCATTTTTCCTTCGGTCTACTCCTGGCCTATCCTGCCCATGACCTCTTTCTGCGCGCGGGGAATCTTCGCAAGGGATGGGCGATAGGTATGGCGGCGCTCGTCGTGACGGCCCTAAGTGGATTATTCGAAGTCATCGAATCCTGGGTGGCACAATTGACCAGCCCGGAACTGGGCGATGCCTACCTCGGCACTCAAGGCGATGTATGGGACGCTCAAAAGGATATGACGATGGCCATTGTGGGGGCGGCAATTACCGTTGTGATCATGGCCGGCTATCAGCACGAGAGGGGCATGAAATGCGCGAGACCTTAAAAAATCACTGACACGGAACTTGAAACACCTTTCGATCCTCCAGCCGCACAGCCGTTAATTGTTTGCCCCATACACACCCGCTATCGAGTCCCAATACATTGTCCTGTATGTGAAGACCAAGGGCCGCCCAATGGCCGAAGACGATCGTGGCGTCGGTGCTGCGGCGATTGGGAACTTGAAACCACGGTAGATAGCCGGTCGGCGCCTGTTCCGGCGCGCGCTTAAAGGCCAGATCCATTTTCCCTTCTTGCGTGCAGACACGCAGTCTCGTCAAGGTTTTTGCTATCGCAACAGCTCGCTTCATGCCGACGAGGCGGTCGGTCCATTGATGGGAAGGGCGGTCTTCATACAAGGCCCGCAAAAAGGATCGATAATTGTCCGAGTGCAGAATAGCTTCGACCTCTTGCGCGTAAGTGTCGGCCTCTTTGACCGTCCACTGTGGGAGCAGGCCCGCATGGACCATGACTGTATCGGCTTCGACATAGAGTAACCGCTGCCGTCGCAACCATTCGAGCAGGTCGTCACGGTCTGGAGCGTTCAGGACATCATGAAAGGTATCTTTCGGTCGAAGGTCGCTACAACCGCTTCCGACGGCAAGGAGATGAAGGTCGTGATTGCCTAAGACCGCGACCGCGGATTGTCCCAGCCCTTTGAGATAGCGCAACACCGACAGCGAGGCGGGCCCACGATTGACCAAGTCTCCGACGAGCCAGAGCCGATCGGTCAGAGGGTTAAAGGCGAACTGCCGTACCAAGGACTCCAGCGCGGAGAAGCAGCCTTGAATATCGCCGATGGCATAGGTGGCCATAGTACAAAGGGGGACCTGGGTAGGAGGTGGAGACTACGTGACGCGGGTGCGAAAAACAAGACGCCGTGAAAGATTGGTCAATCCGCGCGCCCCCTTTCGGCCGCGCCGATTAGAATCGGAATTCCTGAATGACCCACTGATCGCCTTCTTTGATCAGGACGAAGGTGGCCGCCACTTTTTCACTATTGAAGGTCCGGATGTGCCCTGAAAACGTGGCGACATTCTTGTCGATCTTCCGAGAGAGAAACTCACTTGTATAGTTATTTGAGACGACCGTATTTTTATTCACGAGCTCTTGAAAGGATTCCAAAGAAAGGTGCGAACGGGTCGGACCGGACAGATAGCTATAAGCTTTTTGATAATTGTGTTGGCTGATGGCCTCGAGTTGGGCGTGGACAACCTTCGCCGGCTCGAGCGTGCGCCCCCAAAACCACCAGGCCAGGCCACAGGGGATCAAGACGAAGAGAATAAGTTTTTTCATGGCGTTCTCCCCGGCAGAGAGGGCTACCGTTACGGCGGTCGGTCGAATGTCTTCTTTAAAGGTAGGAAGCGTCGGCGATTGTGTCAAGACGGGGACAGCGTCAGGCGGTTGGTTCTTTTCAGCAGATGCTCCGTCAAGGCTTTATGAACGGTCTCATATGCGGCGGCGAATTTCTCTGAACACGCGGCCGCGTGCTCCATCTGTTTGGATCGTCCGATCGACTCTAATTCCTGACAGAGGGCCGAAAATGAAATCGCTCCCACAGCAGCGCTGCTGGATTTCAAACTATGGGCGGCATGATGTAGGCCGCTAGCATTATCCTCGCGAATCGCCAGCTGTATGGATTGAACAATGGAAGGCGTCGTGTTCAGATAGCTGGTAAGTATCTTGGCCAAGAGATCGGGCCGGCCGGTCTGTTGCAGCGCGTCGATGTTCGCCAAAATCTTCAGGTCCAGAGGGTTGCTTTCCAACGTGGCCTCAGCTGTGTTGGTCTTATTTTTACCCCGTAAGATCGACTCGCCAAGGCGGTTCTGAGGCCGGCTCTGAATCGGCTGATCGCGTTGGGGGAGCCATTGTTCCAGGATCGTTCGCAATTGAGTTTGTGAAAAGGGTTTCGTGACATAGGCGTCCATGCCGGCGCTCAGACATTGTCCTCGATCGCCGTCCAACGCGTGGGCCGTGAGGGCTATAATGGGAATGTGTGTTCCGACATGGCCCGCTTTCCTTGTGTTGGACTCCCATCGTCTAATGGTCCGCGTGGCTTCTAGTCCATCCAGTTCGGGCATCTGGCAATCCATCAACACCAGGTCGTAGGTCGTCGTTTCAACGGCGTGCACCGCTTCTCGTCCGTTCTCGACGACTTCCACACGACAGCCCAGAAATTCCAGCATGGCCCGTGCAACCTCCTGGTTGACCGGGTGATCTTCTGCCAGCAAGACGTATCCGTTCAGCGGTGATGCATCGGTTTGGCTCACCGCATCCGTGACGAGGACCTGCGGCGCATGTGATTGCCCGATCAAGGACAGCAGGCTATTGAGCAGATGGTTTTGACGAACCGGCTTAGTCAAATAAAGCTGGATGCCGACCGCGCGGGCAGCTTCGGCATCTCCATATTGGCCAAGAGAGGTCAGCATGATGAGATGCACATCCGCCAGTACGGAATTGGTCCTGATTTTTCGCGCCAACTCCAGGCCGTCCATACCCGGCATCAGCATGTCGAGAATGGCAATATGAAAGGGCTCGTGCCGCAGCAGGGCCAGATCGAGTAGCGCCAATGCTTCGATGCCGTTCTGGGCGCTTTGATGGGACATGCCCCACTGCTCCGCGTAATGTTCCAGAATCATACGATTGGTCGCATTGTCATCCACGATGAGCACGCGGCGTCCCCGCAACGTATGGCGCGACCGATCGATGGTGTCGGCAGTCAATGTCGATTGCTTAAACTGAGCGGTGAACCAAAAGGTCGAACCCAGTCCAGGTTTACTGTCGGCCCCGACTTCGCCGTGCATCAGACCCACCAATTGTTTGACGATGGCCAAGCCGAGCCCGCTCCCGCCGTATCTCCGTGTGGTGGAGCTATCCTCCTGTGTGAAGGGTGAGAAGATACGTCCCAGCGTCTCCGCCTTCATGCCGATGCCTGTGTCTCGCACGGCAAACCGAAGGTACAGACGATCGCTCGGCCCTGTTTCTACTTGAAGGACAACTTCTCCGCGATCCGTAAATTTCACCGCATTGCTCACCAGATTGGTAAGGATTTGACGAAGACGTCCTGGATCGCCTTTGAGATGAGTCGGCACGTCTTGTGACACGAAACAGGCCAGTTCAATGGATTTTTTCCTGGCCATTTCCGCAAAGAGCTCCATGACTTCTTCGACCGTTTCAGACACGCAGAAATCTACCTGCTCCAGCTCGAGTTTGCCGGCTTCTATTTTTGAGAAATCCAAAATATCGTTGATGATTTCCAGAAGCGAGATGGCTGATCGATGAACCGCCTCGACAAAGCGACGCTGCTTAGCCGTGAGTTCCGTATCTCTCAAAAGATGGGTCATGCCCAACACACCATTCATCGGCGTGCGGATTTCGTGGCTCATATTGGCAAGAAATTGGGATTTGACACGGCTGGACTGCATGGCCTGGTCGCGGGCTACTGCGAGCTCAACGGTGCGTTCTTGAACCTTTGCCTCCAACGATGCCGTGAGTTCCCGAAAGGCGAAAGATTGCGCCTGGATCACCTCGGTTGTCTGCGCGACAACCTGCGTCAGGTGCTCAAAGTCGCCTTGATGAGGTGAAGCCTCCGGGTACGTCCCGTCAGGGAGTCGATCAGAGCTTAAGGTTTGTAGTGGTATCCGAAGCTGGGAAATGGTCTGTTCGAGGACGGCGCTAACGCGGCGAAGCGTCAGACGGATCGCGACCAGCCCGGCTAGCATCAACGCCAAGATGACCACAATCATGCGGACGGTGATTTCGCGAATCTCTTGATCAACACCGGCCAGCGAAAAGACAACCCGGACCCACGCCGTCACGGCTTCATTGTCGAGTAAAGGCTCGATAATCAGCAAGGCGGGCCCGCCGTCCATCGTCTGAATCTGCGTGATGACCTCCCTGTCGCCTGCGGTCGCTTGACGCCAGATGGGGTCATCGAGGGTGTAGCCGATGCGAGCGGTGCGCTTGGCGGCCACGATGAGGCGATCGGTGTTCACGATATCGATGTCCAACACGTCTTGGTCTTGTAGATGGCGGGCCATTGCATCCTGGATGACCGACCGCTGGTCAAGCATGGTCGCCGCCCCGATGACGGCAAAGGTTCGGCTCAAGGCGCGGGCGCGCTCTTCCGCCGCGCGCCGAAGCATCTGTGATTGGTCTATGATCATGGCTGCCGATCCGATACCCATCACAAGCAAAATAACACTGCTGAGGCCGATGGTTAGCCGTAGCCGAACGCTTCCGATCCATGCCTTGTGGAGCCATCCGAAACAGGGAATCACGCGTTCCTCATTTAATAAGACCTACGGGCTGGAGAAAAGTCCGCCATGAAGTGCAAGCATGCAAAGACAGTCTGAAAGAGGAGGCAACGATAAGACTTTATCGGCCAAGTGAGGGGTCTACTTGAACAGAAATGGAGGAGGAGGCGATAATTAGAGGTTAGGGGTATTTCGCTTCGATGGTGCTATGCAGGCCGCCACGTGCAGTGAATTCTCCCGTCACAATGGCCCAGACCGGCTGACAGGAGGTAACGATATCTTGAAGAATTCGATTGACCGCGTTTTCATAAAAGATTCCAAGATTGCGATAGGCATGAATGTACAGCTTGAGAGACTTCAATTCGAGACACGCCTTATTTGGCATGTACCTTAGCCGGATCGTTCCGAAGTCAGCCAATCCGGTTTTTGGACAAATGGCCGTATACTCGGGGATCGTGATGGTAATTTCATAGCCTTTGTACTGGTTAGGCCAGGTCTCAATCGTCGGCAAGTCAGCCGTAGTGCCGCTCTTCGCATGCTGGGCGTTATATCCCCCGACCCTCTTCTTCGACCGGGCCTTTACCCCGCGAGGGGTCATACCTGGGTCATCCATTCGATGTGGCCGATTTTTTCCAGTTGGAAATAGAGTGTCACCCAGGGACACATCATGTCTGGATAGACCTCGCAAAATCCACCTTTGCGGACTCCCCCGCATGGCCCATGGCTCATAAATTTAGGGCATTCGGCTTTAATCGACCCATCTGGAATCGGAGGACGAGTGTGCACCCCTCCACAGGAGTCGTCGCTGAGCTCTTCGCCGGGAATAATGACACGCAATGGCATGGTGACTACTGTATACCGTTTTCCTGTAATTGGGCAATCAGTAGAAAGAGGAAGAATTTACATAAAAATGTTGCTGCCGTATTTTGTTGCGAAGTTGGGACCAATGGCCTACCTTTCAGATAGCAGCTAGGCCTTCTTTCGTTTGGCGTGGGCCTTCTGTTTGGTTGCATTGTGTCAGGACAAGTTATACGATCCACTGCGATGGTGAGATAGGCGCCCCGTTCGTTTTTCCGTTGACAATATTTAATACGGTTTGTTAGGATAATTGGCTGAAAATACTTTTAATGTGAAGCGGTTGTACGCTCAGCCCAACAAACCACACTTGAAAACTTTTCCCGCAAAACATTAGAACGAACAGTATAAGGGAGGGTAACCCATGAGTCTCGATTATGTGAAATTTTCAAATGGATTCGAAAAGTTCATGCCGAAAGAATATCGGGACATGGTCGAGCATGGCCCTTTCGGGAAGAAGACGACTGTCTCGCAAATGGGAACCTTCAAGGAAATCCTGGAAGAGCACCCTATGTGCGCCGGTTGCGCGATGACTCTCTTTATCAGATTGGCGATCATTGCCTTCCCCAACCCGGAAGACACAATTACCGTAGGCACGGCGGGCTGCGGACGGTTAGCCATCTCTCAGGCTGCCATTCCGTTCGTCTATGGCAACTATGGCGATCAAAACGGCGTGGCGAGTGGGCTCTCCCGCGGCCTCAGGCTTCGGTTTGGCGACAAACCGAAAGATGTCGTCGTGATGGTCGGTGATGGTGGCATGGCGGATATTGGATTTTCGTGCACGCTCCATTCCTGGTTCCGCAAGGAAAAGTTCACAACCATCATGTTGGACAACGAAGTGTATGGCAATACCGGGGGTCAGGAAAGCGGCATGACAAGTCGTGGCGCGGTGTTGAAAATGGCACCCCTCGGTAAAAAGTTCGAGAAGATGGACATGGTTTCCATGGCGAAGGTGGCGGGCTGCGCCTATGTTGCGACGGTCGTGCCGAACAATCCGCGACGCGTAGAAAGCGTGATCAAGAAGGCTGTGTTGATCGCGCGAGAAGTCGGTCCCACCTATATCCAAGCCTACACTTCTTGCAATATCGAGTATGCCATCCCCACCGATAAGGTGATGGAGGACGCCAAAAACGTCGAGAACGATCGATACGCGTTCACCGAATATTACACCGACGAGGCCAAGCAGTATTTGGGCGAGCGCTATGGGTACAAGGAGTTTTTGCCGAAGCCGGACGCGACTCCGGCTATTCCCAAGGCGTAAGGATTTGAAAACGTATCGAAGCGCTGGGAGAACCCTTACGTAAGGAGAAAAGCCATGGCGAAGCGTTTTAATATACGAATGGCGGGTGTGGGCGGGCAGGGTGTTGTCACGGGGTCGCACATTTTGAGTACGGCGGTGATCAATGCCGGTGGGGAAAGCACGATCGTTCCCTTCTATGGGTCTGAAAAGCGTATGGCGCCTGTGGAAAGCTATGTGCGTGTGTCGGATGAGCCGATCTATGAGATTGGCGAGATCACGTTCCCGCACATCATTATTATTTTTCACCCGCAGGTGATTACCCATGGCAAGTCTTACACGATGCCCTTCTATTTCGGCTTGAAGGAAGACGGTGTGTGTCTGATCAACAATGATGGCCCAATGAAGTTGCATCGGGACCAGGCGGCTGAGCTCAAAGAGCGCCGCGCGCGGATGTATTACCTCCCCGCGACCAACCTCTCGCTTGAGGTAGCGGGTATGGACTTAGCCACGAATATGGCGTTGATGGGAGCCATCGGTTGTATTACGGGTTTGACGACAATTGATGCGCTCACCCAGGCCGTAAAAGATCGCTTTCTTGGTAAAGGCTTCGTCGTGTCCGGCGGAACCGCAGCTCTCGATAGCGTGGTAGAACGAAAGTTTAAAAAGAAGCAGGAATTGATTGATAAGAACGTGGCTGTGATTCAAGCCGGGTGGGACTTCGCCGCCAAAAATGGCTGGGATGAAATTAGTAAAGCTGCGAAGAAAGCTGAAACCGCAGCTGCGAAGGTTTAACAGTCTTACTGTTTCAGAGGGGGAGTCATGTACCTGGTAGCCGATATTAATGTCGATATTTGCGCGGCGACGAGCTGTCGTCTCTGCACACAATATTGCCCCGAAGCAAACACCATTCAATACAACGATCAAGCCGGCAAAGACAAGGGCTATAAGTACGGTTCGGCCTATGTGGCCGTCGATCGATGCAAAGGCTGCGCACAATGCGTCTGGGTTTGTGACAATATGGCCAAACATCAGGCCATTAAGATGATCATGATCGATCAGCTGCCCAAGGCTGCAATTACCGACAACATCACGTACGGTGAGAAGACGACGACCGCCGTTCTTGCCAGTCCGATGGTTGGATAAAGGGGCATACGAGTGGAAACAACGAAGCAGAAACCTGAACGGATTATCACCCCAGGCCCAGCGGGTTTCCACCCCCCGTCAGCGGCACAATTAGGCGTCATGCTGCCCGACCCCGGCCAGGGACTCATGTATGGTCTCTTAGAGCCGCACGAGGAAAACGTTATCGAAGAGATGGCACGGGTGATGTTGACAAGCCCGAACGCCACGCTCTTTCCTGGGCCTATGGTCTTATGGGCGTGGAATGACCATGCTGTCGAAAAAGCCAAAGCTCTTCTCGAGATCGCGGCACAGATTCCAAACGTTATGATCATTCCCATGCCGGATTACCGGCCGAAGTATCCCAAGATCGACCCCGAGGAAGTGATTAACCCCAACCATCCGAATCTCACCATCTGGGGCAACAAAATTGAGGCCTGTATTTTTATCGGTGTCCATTGCCACTATGCGAATCTCACGCTGAAGATGATTCGAGCGGGGACGAATTGTTGCACGATGGCAATTTGTGCGGAGCAAGGCCATGAAGATGCCATGCTCACAATTCGAGATTCAGACACCGCTAAGCTCAAGTTAGTCGCAAAGGTCTTCAAGCGAGTTCGTGAGCAGATGGGGCTGAAGCTGCCTGACAATGGCGAAAATGTTCGGTTCACCGGTACGCAGTCCAAGGTGTACGGTGGAAAGACCCATACGAATCCGTTGGACTTTATGCCGAATTCGACAGGCGTTGCCGGCGCGGCGGCCTTCGGTCACAATGCAGAACAGATGAAGCGCGAAGCCTAGAGCTACGCCACCGATCAGCAAAGGGGTGGAATTATGAGCGAATCCTTGGAAGCCGAAGTCAAAACTAACCCGCAAGGTGATCCGATCACGAGCGTCGCTGCCCCGAAAGTTGAGGCCAAGAAAGATCCTCACGCGGAAGCGAAGAAGCAGACTGTCGTCAGTCCTGAATATCTCTTCTTGGAAGCCCCAAGGAAAAGAGAGTTTATTACCGGTAGTGAGGCCGCTAAAGAGGCTGTACGCCGCTCGAACGTCGACTTCGCAGTCGCCTATCCAATCACACCGCAGAGTGAGACCATGCAGCTGATCGGTGTGCTGTATGGCGAAGGTTATGTGAAGGAGTACTACCGAGGTGAAGAGGAATACGGTGTGATGTCGTCGATCGCAGGAGCTTCCCGCGCTGGAGTTCGATGCTACACGGCAACTGCCGGCCCGGGAACGTTGCGAGGAATCGAGCCAATTGCATCGTGGCCAGGCCATCGATTACCTGCCGTCTGTATGTTTACCTGTCGCGTGGTGAATGCGCCGCTCGCAATTCAGCCTGACAATATCGAGATTTCCTATCTGCTGAATTGCGGCATGATCGTCTTTCATGCCGAGAACCAGCAGGATATGTACGATTTCACGATGAAGGCGTTCATCATCAGTGAGAAGAATGATGTCACCCTTCCCGTTGGCGTCTGTTGTGATGGGTTCTTTGTTACCCATGCTCGCGGCTACGTCCATATGCAGGACCGCAGTATGAAGCTGCCTCCGCGTGAAGCATGGCGTGGAGCCGTCCCCGTGCTGGATGCTGAAAATCCTCCGGCCAGATTGTCTCGCGATGCGCCGGTCCAGAAGTCCAACTTCATGGCATATAACATCCATGCTGTATGGCAGCAGGAAGTGTGGGCCGCCGTGGAACGCTCACGGAAGTACATCAATCAATATATGGGCGGATTGTTGTCGGCTGAGAATATGGAGAACGCCGACGCCGTGATTATTGCTTCAGGCAGCGCCGCCGCTCAGTCCCGTGAAGCTGCACGGCTTTGCGCCGACAAGGGAATTAAGGTTGGTTTAATCAAGGTCCGGTCGCTTCGACCGTTCCCGACCGATGAGCTTCGGAAACTCTGCAAGGATGCGAAACTGATTGTCATCCCAGAGTTCAACTATGTAGGGTGGTTGGCGCGCGAGGTGGCGACCGCCATCTATGGACACTCCAAAGCGAAGATCATCGCGGGACCACATGTGTATGGCGGTCAATCCATGCCGGTTGAACTGATTCTCGATGAAGTAGAGTCAGGATTGACTGGAAAGAAATCTACAAATGTGCCGCTCTCCGCGATTATGGGAGCCGATGTGAATCAGGCTGACGTGACTCACTTTATGCAGAATATTTGACCGTTGGCCCGAGGGTCTAGCACAAGAGCCCGTCCGGAATTCCGGACGGGCTCTTTGTTTTCCAAAAGCCTTCTCGAAGAGGATCAGCCCTGAAGGTCTTCCTGGATCAACTCTTCGCTATCCGGCATGCCATAGGCGACAAACTTTGCGTAAGAGAGATAAATCGAGCTACTATCACGCATCGCTTTCGCGCCCTGCGTCATACGTTCAAGCTTGGACGCATCCGAAGCCTCGGACGAGCGCAGCGCTAGCACCTGCGCTTCCAAGATTTCGTTGTAGTGCCGCATCGCACGTTCCACTTCAAGATATGCTTGCATAATAGAGTCAGTCATTGCGTATCACCTCGTACCCCGCCACCATACACTACCCTCTTTCTGAGGGTCAACACGATGCGGACTGAGCGCCTGCTTTCATCAACCCTTCTGCGGCTGCTGGCAGAGCGGACTGGTTGGAAAAATCTGAACGAGTGCGATTCGGGACGCTTGGATGACTTGTGCCATGGTGTAACCAATCTCTCTCGGCTCTTTACACGGGATCGGCATGAGCTCGAGCGGCCCTATCTGGCCGACGAGCGTCTGCGGTTTGCGTACCTCGCGTATTTTCTTCCCGTCAATGCGGCCAAAGTTCAGACGTTATTAGCGGAACTTCCCGAAACCGAGGAAGGGTTCCAACCCCTTCAAACGGATGCGCCCGTTCGTGTCCTCGATGTAGGCAGCGGACCCGGCACCGCCTCCCTTGCCGTTCTAGATTGGACGCAGAGAGCCTCCAGCCGGCACCGCCGGATTGAGGTGACTGCAGTAGATAGCGTGCGAGCGGCGCTTGATGAAGCGCAGCATCTATGGAATGGGTACTGTCGGGACAGTGTTCCTGACCATGCACGGCTTCATTGCATTCATGCCAATCTGGAACGAAATGCATGGATAAAGTGCATCGATGGCTCAAATCCCTATCATGTCATCATCATTGCTAATACGCTCAATGAGCTATATCGCACCTCTCTCAATCCCGTTCAGCGACAGGTCGAGCTGATACAGAATCTGCTTGAGCGGCTCGATTACAATGGGGCGCTCATCATCCTTGAGCCGGCTTTGCGACAAACGACGCGCAATCTTCATCATGTCCGAGATCACCTGCTTGCCCTGCGGGCCTGTACCGTGTACAGCCCTTGTTTGCATGAACACTCGTGCCCCGCGCTGGTCAAACAGGATGACTGGTGTCATGAGGAACGTCCGTGGGTTCCTCCATCTTGGATTTCCGCGATCGATAAGAAGGTAGGTTTTATTAAGGATGCGTTGAAGTTCTCCTATGCGATTTTTCGAAAAGACGGCGCTCGCATTGTGACGCGAAGCCCGGATGTCTTTCGACTCGTCAGTGAGCTCCGACTGTTGAAGGGAGATGTGCGCGCCTGGTTATGCAATGAAACGGGGAGAGCAGAAGTGGGGCGATTAGATCGAGACAAAGCGGAGAGTAATGCGTCGTTGGACGAGTGGCATCGAGGAGCCATCGTACGCATCAGTGAACTGGAAAAAACGAGTTCCGGAAATATTGGGCGGGTGAAGCCAACAACTACTGTGCGGATGGTACGGCCGGTTTAGGCTTAATCGGCTTCGGGCTCAGCGCTGCCGTGCTTGTGCGTGACTTTATCTTCGTCGAACAACTCCGCCATCTCTTCTGCAATCATATCCCGATCATTGGGAACTGAAATCAAAGGAATTTCCTTCCGGGCCTTTGGTTCGTGATGCACCTGTTCAGGTTGATCACTGTCTTTAGAAGGGTCGGATTGTCGGGGAGTGGAGTCAGCCATGGGGATAGTATACACCAGATGCTGTCTGCAAAGGCTATTCAAATGATTCGAGTGAAGATTTCTCCGGAAACGCATGTCCGCACGCCTTACAGGTCACAAAATAAAAGGCCTCACGGACCGACAGGACAATCCGGAAATCAAGCGTCACTCCCTGTTTTTCGCATGTGGGGCAGGGAATGGTCTTCAAGTGGTAGGGAATATCCGGTTGCGTCCGCTCGTAAAATTCCATATCGGTATGGACCGGGAAGGAGTAGCGGCATTTCATGCACCCGGCCTTCCATTCGCCATCGGGTTGCATACTGCGCCGGTCAATCGAGAATGAATTGGCTTTGCAGATCGGACACCGGATCGTGCTGAGGCGAGATTCGACCTGTTCCGGCGTCATTCGCACCATTTCTCTCATCCTTTCAAGCAAGCCCAGTATAGTATCCGTATGCAGTGTAGCGGCAGTATAACGATGGTACGCTCGCTCCGCAAGGTTGCTGCTGTCCACCCGCTTATCTTGCACCTTCGATTGCCGTATACTGAGTCGGCCGATTCTGATGACCTCAGGGAGAAGCGACTCTATTGAGTTGAACAGTCATTCAGCTTAGGCAAGCCGATACGACTGTTAGGCGCCCTTTTCACGATGGACCTATGGCGTTGCATCTAATCAGACCGCTTTGTGATGTAGTCAACTCACCGTCGTCTTGCGGCGCCCTCTTGTCAACACTGCAGAGCGATATTCAGTCCTGCCGACTCTGCGACTCCATGAGCCCGTGGCGGCAGTTTGCCACCGATGCCTATGGGACTGCCGGCACCCGATACCTGTTGGTCGGAGAGGCGCCCGGGTACAAAAGTTGGGAGAAGCGGCGGCGGTTTACCGGTCCGGCGGGAATGTTGATCCGGCGCGCGTTGTGGCAGCTCGCCCATCCACGCTATCGAGATCTTGAGGATCTGTTCTACATCACCGATGCGGTCAAGTGCCATCCAACTTCTGGCCCGGGCTCGACATCGAATCGCCCTCCACGGCGACCTGAGATACATTCCTGTGTCACCCATCTCAGACGAGAGATTCAGCTCCTGCATCCATCAATAATTGTGACTTTTGGCAAAATAGCCGCCGCGACCGTCGCGACGATCGCCCCATCGTTCAAGATAATCGCCTTTCCCCATCCATCTCCACGGAATCAGCTGACGATCATAAAGCACTACCCGTCGCTGAAGGCCTTTGAAGAGGCTCTCTCTCAGACATTTTGTAAGTTGATTGCCCAACTGGAGCAGCCGTCCTGCCATGCCTGAGTTGCCTGAGGCTGAGGTCGTCGCCCGTCAATTGCGGGGGCGGGTGCTTGGCGCCACGCTGAAAGACAGTTGGATCGGCCGTCCCGATATCGTACGTCAAGGGCTGGAGACCCTTGACTGGTATCGTGGGACTCGTATGACCGCAGTGGACCGTCGGGGCAAAAGTGTTGTGTTGACCTTTACGCGGGAGGCGGAAAGTCGATTTCTCATCGCTGAATTGGGAATGACGGGCTTGCTTCTCTTTCACCCCCCTTCGCGGTTCCATAAGCATACGCATGTTGTCCTGTCTCTCGATGGGGGGCAAGAATCCGAAGTCCGTTATTGGAATCCCCGCCGGTTTGGCCGTATCTACTTGGTGGATCAAAAGGGATTAGACAGATTCGTCGAGAAGCGTTTTGGATGCGATCCTTTATCGGTCTCGTGGGAGGACTTTCTGCGTGTTATAAAAGGACGGCGCGGTCGACTCAAGGCCCTGCTCATGCATCAACAGAGTATTGCGGGAATCGGAAATATCTATGCAAATGAAATTCTGTTTCGCGCCAAGCTGCATCCATATCGGATCGCGGCCGGTTTGCGAGCACCGGCCATCAGACGACTTTACGATGTAATGCGAGAGGTCCTCGCAGAAGCCATCGAGCATGGTGGCTCCAGCGTGCGTGACTTTTTAGCGCCTGACGGCACTGAAGGTCAGTACCGATATTTGCATCTGGTGTATAACAAAACCGACAGCCCGTGCCCGAACGGCTGCGGTCACACAATTCGCCGATTGAAAGGCGAGCGCAGCTCATTTTACTGTGTCGCCTGTCAGCGGAAATAATAGATGTGCGTCCGGAGAAGAGATCAACCAATTCGGTTTGGGTTCCGATGGGCAGGAGTCAAACGGTCAGGTAAATTAATCCGGTAACATTTTATCCTTGACGGGCTCCCGCATACTTTTCTACACTCGATCCTCTTGCTTTAAATTCGATGAGTTAGACTACTTGTCACTGTTAAGCCAGGGATGTCTAGGACTTCTGGTCGCCTCGTTTAGTCCCTTTGGGGCATTGAGTCCTCTATGAAAATCCGCTAGGTTAGCAATTCTTTTCGGCCACGATTCTCACCGTAAGGAGCAGTTCACATGGCAAAGGTACTTGAAGGTCCCGGGATGGGGCTGATGAAAAAGTGGGGGATTGTTGTCCCCAGCTATGTCGTCGTCACGTCGGTAGATGAACTGAACAAGTTGGGTGAGGTGAACGACTGGCTGAAGAAAGCGAAGTTGGTAGTGAAGGCGCATGAGGCGCTTGGGTCTCGTTTCAAGCTTGGGTTGGTAAAAGTGGGATTGGACCTGAATGGAGCGATTGCCGCCGCCAAGGAGATGTTAGGACGACAGGTTGGCAGCATCACGGTCACGCAGGTGATTGTGTCAGAGATGATTGCGCACAAAGAAGAATATTACGTCTCGGTGAAGTCCACTCGGGAAGGGGCGGATGTGCTCATCGCCAATTGCGGGGGGATCGAAGTCGAGTCAAATTGGGATCGCGTGAAAAACTTGCCGGTCGAGGTTGGAGGAAAACCGGCGAGTGACGCGCTGGAGAAATTGGCCAAAGACGCAGGGTTTTCAGGCGGACTCATTAAGAAGGTCGCTGACTTTGCCGGAAAGATGTTCGCGTGTTTTGATGGCGAAGACGCGCAGTATCTCGAAGTCAATCCTGTCGTGGCGCGCGAGAGCGACGGGGAGTTGGTGGCGCTCGATGCCGTGACCTTGTTGGACGCCGACTCTAAATTTCGCCATCCCGATTGGAACTTTCAATTTGCCGCCGAATTCGGCCGCGCGTATTCCAAGAATGAGATGGAAGTCATGGGAGTCGACTCCAAGATAAAAGGCTCGGTCAAATTTATCGAGATTCCGGGCGGCGATACCGCGATGCTCCCGGCCGGTGGGGGAGCCAGCGTTTATTATTCGGATGCAGTTGTTGCTCGAGGTGGCAAGTTGGCCAATTATGCTGAATATTCCGGCGACCCGCCGGACTGGGCCGTGGAAGTCTTGACGGATAAGGTCTGTTCTCTGCCGGGGATTAAGAACGTCATTGTCGGGGGCGCAATAGCGAACTTCACCGACGTGAAAAAGACCTTCGGCGGCATCATTAATGGTTTCAGAAAAGCCAAAAGTGAAGGCAAGTTAAAGGGTGTGAAAATTTGGGTGCGCCGGGGTGGCCCTCGTGAAAAAGAAGGACTCGATGCGATGCGTGCGCTTCGCGACGAAGGGTTTGATATCCACGTCTTCGATCGCCATACCCCACTCACCGATATTGTCGATAAGGCGCTTCAGAAGTAATAGCTGCTAGCAATATATGAGACGAGCGCAATCAAAACGGCCATCCAACAAAGCTGCCGGTAGCTCGGTGACTGAGGCATGCCCTCTGGGGTACGTCGCAAGGAATCGAGGGACCGAGAACGTAGTTGGGGGCGTTTTTATCGCGTGAACCAGGAGAGATCCCGATGAGCATTCTTGCCAACAAAGACACGCACGTGGTGATTCAGGGTGGAGCGGCGGGCCTGAACGCCGCTCGACGCATGGCCGAGTTTTGTTACATGATCAAGCGGCCCTTGAATGTGGTGGCGTTCGTCTATCCGCCCGATGCGGGAAAGACCAATGAAGTGCCCTATGGGTCCGGTCTCATGACCATCCCCGTCTACAAAAGCGTAGGCGAAGCGACGGCGCATCATCCGCAGATCAATACGAGTTTGGTCTATATCGGTGCAGATCGGGCGTGTGCGGCGGGAATGGAAGCGCTCAACGATTCAAAGATCCAACTTGTTTCGATGATTACCGAAGGCGTGCCTGAAAAAGATGCCAAACTCTTGGCGCGGCATGCCGTGAAGCTGGGCAAGACATTCAACGGGCCCTCTTCAATCGGTATTATTTCCGCGGGCGCATGCCGGCTCGGCGTCATCGGAGGTGCCTTCGATAATCTGGTGTCCTGCAAGCTCTATCGAGAAGGCTCCTTTGGGGTCATTACGAAGTCGGGCGGACTATCGAATGAAATTATCTGGATCTGTTCTCAATTCGCAGACGGCGTCACGACAGCGATCGGGATCGGCGGCGATGCGTTTCCTGGGACTGATTACGTGAGTTATCTCGAAAAATTTGAACAGGACCCCCAGACCAAAGCGGTGGTCATCGTCGGCGAGATGGGCGGGGATTTAGAAGAACGCGCCGCCGAGTGGTATGGTGCTAAGAAGCGGCGGATTAAATTGCTGGCAGTCGTATCCGGGTTCTGCCAGGAAAGCTTGCCTAAAGGTATGAAGTTTGGTCATGCGGGCGCGAAAGAGGGACTGAAAGGGGAAGGCTCTGCGAGATCGAAGTCCGACGCGTTTAAAAAGGCCGGTGCGATTGTACCCGATACCTTCGGAGCGCTTGGTCCCGCCATCAAGACGACCTATGAAGAGTTCGTGAAAAGCGGTCAGGTCGTGCCGATTCCGGACCTCAGTCCCGCCGATATGCCAAAGTTGCCCAAGAGTGTTGAGGAGGCGATGAAGGCCGGTGAAGTGACGGCGGCGCCGTTGATCCGCACGACGATCAGCGACGATCGAGGTGACGAGCCGTTGTACGACGGCTATCCGGCCTCCGAGCTGATCAATAAGGGGTATGAAATTCCTCATGTGATCGGCCTCCTCTGGGACAAGCGCCTCATTTCGAAGCAAGAGTCGGAAATCATCAAGCGCATTATGATGCTCTCGGCCGACCACGGTCCCTGTGTGAGCGGCGCGCTAGGCACCATCATCGCGGCGTGTGCAGGGATCGGCCTGTCGCAATCCGTGGCGGCCGGCTTAATCATGATCGGACCGCGGTTCGGTGGAGCCGTGACGGATGCAGGGCGATGGTTCAAGCATGCCATTGATAACAAGATGACCGTAGATGACTTCTTGGGATATATGAAGAAGAATGTCGGCCCTGTGCCGGGCATCGGTCATCGCGTGAAAAGCTTGCGGAATCCCGACAAGCGCGTGAAAGAATTGGTCGGCTATGTGAAGAGTCTCGGAATCAAGACGCCGCACCTGGATTTTGCGCTCGAAGTGGAAAAGATCACATCCGTCAAGAAAGAAAATCTCATTTTGAACGTGGACGGGACGATGGCCGCAGTGCTGGTCGACTTAGGATTTCCCGTCGAGAGCCTCAACGGCTTTTTCATTCTATCCCGGACGATCGGCTTGATTGGCCACTGGGTCGATCAAAAGCGGCAAGAAAGCCGACTGATTCGTCTCTTCGACTATCTCGTTAATTATGCGGCGCCGAAGCGCCGGGAAGTGCCGCCGTTGAAATAGCCAACAGGGTACGGTACCCTACTCACCCCCAACGAATGAATGCAGGGATAAGATTATGTCGCTTGAACTGGTGAAGAAATTATATTCGTCGATGCCCGAGAAGTTGGCGAAGGCCAGGAAGAAGTTTGGTCGGGCTCTAACCCTCACCGAGAAGATTCTCGTATCGCATGCGGATAATTGGGACACGCAAGTCTGGGAGCGGGGCAAGGCCATGCTGGCGTTACGCCCGGATCGCGTCGCCATGCAGGACGCGACGGCTCAGATGGCGATCTTGCAATTTATGCAGGCGAACAAAAGCAAAGTGGCGGTGCCTAGCACAATCCACTGTGACCATTTGATTCGTGCCGAAGTGGGCTCGCAAAAAGATTTACTGCGGGCGATGGACGAGAACAAGGAAGTCTATAATTTCCTCGCGTCCGCGGCGAAGAAATACGGCATCGGTTTTTGGAAACCAGGCGCCGGCATTATCCACCAAGTTGTTCTTGAAAATTATGCCTTTCCGGGCGGACTGATTATCGGCACCGATTCACATACGCCGAACGGCGGCGGCATGGGCATGTTGGCTATCGGCGTCGGCGGAGCGGATGCGGGTGAAGTCATGGCCGGCCTGCCGTGGGAAGTCCTGCATCCGAAATTGATCGGTGTGCGGTTGACTGGCAAGCTCAACGGCTGGGCCTCTCCGAAGGACGTGATTCTCTACATATGCGGCCTCCTCACTGTGAAGGGCGGAACCAATAAGATCGTCGAATATTTCGGCCCAGGCGCGGAAACGATCAGCGCGACGGGCAAAGGGACGATCACCAATATGGGTGCCGAGTTGGGCGCGACGACCTCCATTTTCCCGTTTGATCAAAAGATGGTGGCGTACATGAAGCTCATGGAGCGCGCCGACGTGGCAGCGCTTGCGGAGGCCAACCGTGAGTTACTGGTTGCCGACCCGGAAGTGTTGCAGGCGCCTGAAAAGTATTACGATCAAATCGTAGAAATCGATCTGTCCACACTCGAACCGCATGTAGTGGGACCGCACACGCCCGATTTGGCGCGACCGATTTCAAAGATGGCGGCGGAAGCCAAAGAAAAGGGCTATGCCGTCGAGCTCAAAGCTGCGCTGATCGGAAGCTGCACGAATTCCTCCTATGAAGATATCAGTCGTGCGGCCCACGTCGCCCAACAAGGTCTGAAGGCAGGATTGAAGGCGAAGACGGCGTTTCTCGTGACCCCAGGTTCCGAGCGCATTTTTCACACCATGAAGCGCGACGGCTTCATGGACACGTTTGAACAGATGGGTGCGACGGTGTTAGCCAATGCGTGCGGGCCGTGTATTGGCCAATGGAAACGCGCCGATGGCGTCAAAGGCAAATCGGATTCCATCGTGAGTTCGTTCAATCGAAATTTTCCAGGGCGGAATGACGGTATCAATGAAACGCTCTCTTTTTTGGCCAGTCCTGAGGTCGTGACCGCGTATGCCTTTGCGGGAGATCTGGGATTTGATCCTGTAAAAGGCTCGCTCAAGACGGCGGACGGGAAAGAGCTGCGTTTTCAACCGCCGAAGGGAGAGGAATTGCCGGCGAAAGGATTTGCCAAGGGCGAGGAAGGCTTCGTCGCTCCCGCTGAAAATGGCGAAGGATTGACCGTAGAGGTACCGCCGACCAGCGAACGATTGCAATTGTTGCAACCGTTCCCAAAATGGAGTGGCCAGGACTTTACTAAGCTTCCCCTGCTTATCAAGACTAAAGGAAAAACTACCACGGATCACATTTCGCCCGCGGGACCGTGGCTCAAGTATCGAGGGCACCTCGACAAGATCAGCGACAACATGTTTTTAGGGGCCAACAACGCTTTCTTCCCAGAGCTGGGCAAGGGGACCGATGTCTTGACGGGAGAGTCCGGTCTCACCATGGCTCAAATCGCCCGTCGTTATAAGGAGAAGGGAATCGGCTCTATTGTGGTGGGCGATGAAAATTACGGCGAAGGAAGCAGCCGCGAACATGCGGCCATGTCTCCGCGGTATTTAAATGTCCTCGCGGTCTTGACTCGTAGTTTTGCCCGCATTCATGAAACGAATCTCAAGAAGCAGGGGATTCTTGCGCTCACCTTTGCCGATCCAAAAGATTACGAGAAGATCGATCAGAATGACCGCATGAGCGTAATCGGATTGAAGGACTTGGCGCCTGCCAAGCCGGTGCAGGTCATTATTCACAAAGCCAACGGACCCGAAGTCACGATCCAGGCCAATCACAGTATGACCGCGCAGCAGCTCGCTTGGTTTAAGTCGGGATCTGCGTTGAATGCGCTGAACTAAAGATAGTGAAAGAGGGAAAATCATGACAACAAAAGCCTCCAAGATTATTTATACAAAAACTGATGAAGCGCCGGCCCTGGCGACGTATTCTTTTCTTCCCATCGTCAAAGCGTTCACCAAGGCGGCGGGCGTGGCGGTCGAGTTGCGGGATATCTCTTTGGCGGGACGCATTCTTGCCGTGTTTCCCGACCATCTGTCGGCGCAACAAAAACAATCGGATGATCTGGCCGAATTGGGCGAGCTTGCCAAGACGCCGGAAGCCAATATCATCAAGCTACCGAACATCAGTGCCTCCATCCCGCAAATTAAAGAGGCCATCAAAGAATTGCAAAGTCAGGGGTACAAGGTCCCCGATTATCCCGAGAATCCCAAGACCGACGCCGAGAAGGACATCAAGGCGCGGTACGACAAAGTCAAAGGGAGCGCCGTCAACCCGGTCTTACGTGAAGGCAACTCGGATCGCCGGGCCCCGCTCTCGGTCAAGCAACATTCCAGACAACACCCGCACAAAATGGGAGCGTGGGCGGCTGACTCCAAGACGCACGTCGCCCACATGAAGGGCGGGGACTTTTATTCCAACGAAAAATCACTCACCCTTACCGAGGCCACTGAAGCGCGCATCGAGTTTGCCGGCCAAGACGGCAAAGCCACGCCGCTCAAGCCCAAACTTTCGCTTCAGGCCGGCGAGGTTATCGATGCGACCTTCATGAGTCGCCGCGCCTTGCGCACATTTCTTGAAGAACAGATCGATGACGCTCAAAAACAGGGCGTCCTGTTCTCGCTTCACATGAAGGCCACCATGATGAAGGTCTCGGATCCCAAGATCTTCGGCCATGCGGTGTCGGTATTTTTTAAGGATGTGTTCGACAAACATGGGGCCGTGCTCCAAAAACTGGGTGTCGATCTCGATAACGGTCTCGGTGACCTCTACGCGAAGATCAAGACGTTGCCGGACGATCAACGTACCGCTATCGAAAACGACATTCAGGCGGTGTACAAGAAGCGGCCTCCACTGGCGATGGTGAACTCTGATAAAGGCATCACCAACTTGCATGTCCCGAGCGACATCATTATCGACGCGTCCATGCCCCCGGTCATTCGCGATTCAGGCAAGATGTGGAATCCTGAAGGCAAGCTGCAAGACACCAAAGCGGTCATTCCCGACGCGAGTTACGCCCCGGTGTATCATGAGGTCATCGAGTTCTGTAAGAAGCATGGCGCCTTTAATCCTAAGACCATGGGAAGTATTCCCAACGTGGGTCTCATGGCGCAGGCAGCGGAGGAATACGGATCGCACGATAAGACTTTCAAAGCTCCCGGCAACGGCACCATCCGTGTAGTCACCCCCTCGGGCAAGGTGTTACTGGAACACAAAGTGGAAGAAGGTGACATCTGGCGGATGTGCCAGGTCAAGGATGCGCCGATCCAGGACTGGGTCAAGTTGGCCGTCAATCGAGCCAAGGCTACGGGAGCGCCGGCGATCTTCTGGTTAAACAAAGACCGGGCGCATGATTCCGAGCTGATCAAGAAGGTCGAGCGCTATCTGAAGAATCATGACACGAAGGGCCTCGATATTCGGATCATGTCTCCGGCGGAGGCGACGCGCTTCTCGCTGGAACGGATGAAAGAGGGAAAAGATACCATTTCCGTCACAGGGAACGTATTGCGGGATTACCTCACCGATCTGTTCCCGATTCTTGAAATTGGGACCAGCGCAAAAATGCTCTCGATTGTCCCTTTGTTGAACGGCGGGGGTCTCTTTGAAACCGGCGCGGGCGGCTCGGCGCCCAAACATGTTCAACAGTTTCAGCAAGAAGGATACTTGAGATGGGATTCCCTCGGTGAATTCCTCGCACTTGTGCCCTCCTTAGAGCATCTGAGCCAAGCATCCAACAATTCCTCCGCGAAGATCTTGGCCGATACCCTCGACCGAGCTACCGCGAAATTCCTGGAAGGCAACAAATCGCCGGCTCGTAAGGTAGGCGAGATCGATAATCGCGGAAGCCATTTTTATCTCGCCCTGTATTGGGCGCAAGCGTTGGCCGAACAGACACAAGATAAAAATTTGCAAGCGCGTTTTGCCAAGATCGCGAAAGAGCTTGAACAGAACGAATCCAAAATTACGGCCGAGTTGCTCGGCGCCCAAGGAAAACCGGTTGACATGGGCGGGTATTATCATCCCAATGACGAGAAGACGACAAAAGCCATGCGTCCGAGCCAAACCTTCAATGCCATCGTAGATGCGATTGCGTAGGGCAGTCCATTTCCTTGAATGATGCCCGGTCAAGTCACGTAGGCGGTAGGCAGCTGGGGAGTTGAAAGCACAGACAACGATCGAAGGCGTGAACCGATGACGGTTTATAACCTGGAGGCAGAGATTACTACGGACCGATAGGAGATTTGAGATCGCCTGCCGTAAGCGGTCTTGTCTATCATGGGATCAGAAACGTTCGATACCCAAAACGTTATCGATCAGGAAGAAATCCTCCGGCCCAAGATGGTTACGGTGGAGATCGCCGGCAAGACATTTCAAGTGCCGGAAGGCATTACCGTCATCAAGGCCTTATGGTATACGGGTCAAGACGTGGTGCGAGGCGTCGGTTGTCTCGGCGGGTTTTGCGGCGCCTGTGCCACCTATTACCGAACAAAAGACGACCCCAAGGTTAGGACTTGCTTGGCGTGTCAAACGGCCGTGCAGGACGGTATGTCGTTCTCGATGGTGCCGCCGTTTCCGGCGCGCAAGGCCATCTATGACGTGTCCAAACTTCAAGATCCCAAACAAGACCTCTTTACCCTGTATCCGGAAGCCCCGCTCTGCCGAAATTGCAATGCCTGTACCGAAGCGTGTCCGCAAGGCATCGATGTACGGGAAGGGGTATGGCGTGCCGTGTTCGGCGATTTTAAGGCGGTTTCCGAAATGTTCATGGACTGCGTCATGTGCGGGCTGTGCACCCCAGTGTGCATCGCCGATATCGCGCCGAATTTGGTCGCGCTGTATGCCAGCCGTGCGCAGGGGGCACACTTTACCGATCGGCCGGAACGCCTCACGCATCGTATCCAAGAAATTGAAGAAGGCCGCTATGATGCCGAGTGGGACCGAGTGCTCTCGATGAACGAGCAAGAGTTAAAAGACCTCTGTGCCGAATTGAAGTAAGCCGCCGATCGCTTGCTCCATGGACATTCACGAACTTCAAAAAATCGTTCACAAGACCCGCGATGTTCGCCGCACGCAGACGCTTCCAAAGTATTCGCCCGCCGAACGGGATACGCTGATCAAGAAGTATCATCCCGATCATCGTGAAAGCGCCTATCGACCCGTCAAGTTTGGTCCCAATGCGGGCGATCGGACCGTCCGCGAGCTGGCCGCTCTGTTGGAGGGCGAAAGCCCCGTTCCGGCCGATCTTGACTTAACTCCAAACTATACAACCGATGTCCTTGTGGTCGGAGGCGGTGGGGCAGGCTGCGCGGCCGCTCTTCACGCTCATGCGAACGGCGCAAAAGTGACCCTTGCGACGAAGCTACGACTCGGCGATTCGAATACGGTCATGGCGCAAGGCGGCATCCAGGTAGCCGTCACCGCCGATGATTCGCCCGTCCAGCACTTTCTGGACACGCTCAAGGGCGGCCATATGAAAAATGACCACGACTTGCTGAAGGTGATGGTGGAGGATGGTCCTTCGATCGCCAAGTGGCTATTAGACCTTGGCGTCCTGTTCGACAGAGATGCCGATGGCAATCTGCATGTCAAAAAAGGCGGCGGCAGTTCCAAGCCGAGGCTCCTGACCTGTTCCGACTACACCGGTCTAGAGATCATGCGGGTCCTAAAGGATGAGGTGCTGAACCAAAAAATTCCTCTGTTGGAATTCAGCGCGGTTGTCGAACTGCTGAGCGACGGCAATGGCACCTGTACCGGCGCCGTCCTGCGCGATTTAGATAACAAACGACTGCTCGTGGTGGCTGCCAAAAGCGTGATTCTCGCCACGGGAGGGATCGGACGATTGCACATTCAGGGATTTCCAACCAGCAACCACTACGGCGCGACTGGGGATGGCCTGGCGTTGGCCTACCGTTTGGGGGCCAAGCTGCTGCAGATCGATACGTTCCAATACCATCCATCCGGTGCGGTCTTTCCGGAGCAACTGATCGGGGCACTTGTCACGGAAGGTATTCGATCGGAAGGCGGTCATCTCGTCAATGCCAAAGGCGAGCGGTTCGTCAATGAGCTGGATACGCGTGACGTCGTGTCGTCGTCCATCATTCGGGAATGCGAAGAGGGCCGCGGCATCCGTACCATGTCGGGACGTGTCGGCGTCTGGCTCGATACGCCGTTGTTAGATGTTGAGCATGGTGCCGGAACCGTGGCCAAACATTTTCCGGCCATGGTAAAGCAATACGAACGATTCGGGTTAGACATTTCAAAAGATCCGGTGCTGATCTATCCGACGCTCCATTATCAAAATGGCGGGGTTCAGATCGATGTGCACGGCGAAGCCAATGTGCGCAACCTCTTTGTCGCCGGGGAAGCTTCTGGAGGATTGCATGGACGCAATCGCTTGATGGGTAATTCTCTCCTCGACTTAATGGTCTTCGGCAAGCAAACCGGTACGACGGCGGCCATCCGCACCGCAAAAATGCCACAGGGAAAATTGACTCTCGATCACCTTGCGCGTTTTCGTGCGGAAGCCAAAAAGCACGGCGTTGCGAGCGCCGTGATGTCGCCGATGGTACTGCCGGCCTACGCCAAAAAAGAATAGCAGGATGCTGAAAACGGCGCCCAACTTCGTTCTCGGTCATGCAGTCGCCTCACGGTACCTTCACGGTACGTCTCGGCACCCGCATTCCCTCGGGCCTTGTTGGCTCACCGTTTTGAGCATCCTGTCGGCTGTATCACGCTCCGTCTAATTTTTCCGATAAGAGGACTCGCTAATGAACATTCATGAGTTTCAGGCCAAGCAGTTGTTTGGGCAATTCGGAATTCCTGTGCCGAAAGGAAAAGAGATCAAGACGCCGCTGGCGGCTGAGAAGTGGGCTGCGGCTCTGAATTCGCCGGTTTTTGTCGTCAAGGCGCAGATTCATGCCGGGGGTCGCGGGAAGGCGGGCGGGGTGAAGTTGACAAAGAACGCTGCGGAAGTGCCGACGCTCGCGAAAGAGATTATCGGGAAAACCCTCATCACTCACCAGACTGGTCCGAAGGGACGTAAGGTGCGCCGCTTACTGGTCGAAGAAGGCGCCGGCATTGCCAAGGAATTGTATCTGAGCCTATTGGTCGATCGAGATTTGGGCTGGCCGGTCTTTATCGCTAGTACGGAAGGCGGGATGGAAATCGAAGAGGTGGCGGCCCATACCCCGGAGAAAATTGTGAAGGAGCCGATCGATCCAGCCGTCGGCTTTCAGGGCTACAATGGCCGCAATCTGGCGTTTGGAATTGGGCTTCAGAATTTGGAGCCCGCAGTCCTGAATCCCTTTGTCGCCATGCTGGGCAATCTGTATCGGCTCTTTATGGAAAAGAATGCCTCGCTCGTCGAGATCAATCCACTGGTGATTACCACCGATAAACGGCTCATTGCGCTCGACGGGAAAGTATCGTTTGACGACAATGCGCTCTTCAAACATGAAGATGTGCGTGGCATGCGTGACCTCCATGAAGAAGAACCGCTGGAAATCGAGGCGACCAATAACAATTTGAATTACGTCAAGCTCGACGGCAATATCGGCTGCATGGTCAACGGCGCGGGCTTAGCCATGGCCACGATGGATGTGATTAAACTGGCGGGCAGCGAACCGGCGAACTTCTTGGACGTCGGCGGTGGCGCGACCAAGGAAACCGTGGCGGCCGGGTTCCGCATTTTGCTCAAAGATAAAAACGTCAAAGGAATCTTCATCAACATTTTCGGGGGCATCGTCCGTTGCGAACGCATCGCGCACGGCGTGATCGAAGCCGCGAAGGAGGTGAATATCAAGATTCCCGTGGTCGTGCGATTGCAGGGAACGAATGCGGAAGAAGGGCGGAAGCTGTTGTCGGAGTCAGGCTTAAAGGTGGATGTGGCGACTGATCTCTGGGAAGCGGCGCAGAAGATTGTGGCGGTGACAGGAAAGAAAAAGGCGAAGGCGGCGACGGTCTAGTGGTGGGATATGACGGCAGGACTTCGCCTGGTGCTCGCGCAACGCGCACGATCAGAATGTGCTCGTTGGACGCGCGCAATTGGCGAAATCTAGCCGTCATATCTATTGTCTAAAAGGTAATCGTCCACCTATGGTAGTGGAAAGAAATAAAAAAGAGGGAAGCCGTGAGCATTCTAGTCAATAAATCGACGCGCGTGGTGGTGCAGGGAATTACCGGGAAAGAAGGGTCGTTCCATGCGACGCAGTGTAAGGCGTATGGGACGCAAGTCGTCGCCGGCGTGACGCCGGGAAAAGCCGGGCAGGACGTGGAGGGGATTCCCGTCTTCAATACGGTACGAGACGCCGTGAAGAAAACGCAATGTGATACCTCATTAATTTTCGTACCGCCGCCGTTTGCCGCGGACGCGATTTTGGAAGCCGCTGATGCCGGGATTCGGTTGGTGGTGTGCATTACGGAAGGGATTCCCGTCAACGATATGGTGCGAGCCAAGCGGGCTTTACGTGGCCGCGATGTTCGGCTGATCGGACCCAACTGTCCGGGAATCATTACCGCCGATGAATGCAAAATCGGCATTATGCCGGGGTTTATTCATAAAAAAGGCCGGGTCGGCGTCATTTCACGAAGCGGCACGTTGACGTATGAAGCCGTCAACCAACTCACGAATTTAGGATTGGGAGAGACAACCTGCATCGGAATCGGCGGCGATCCGATTATTGGTACAGGCTATATTGATCTGCTGGCGCTGTTCGAAAAAGATCCGGAGACGGAAGCGGTGGTCATGATCGGAGAGATCGGTGGTGATGCCGAGGATAAAGCCGCCGCGTTCATCAAACTGAACATTAAGAAGCCGGTGATCGGATTCATTGCCGGCATCACCGCGCCTCCCGGCCGTCGGATGGGTCATGCCGGGGCGATTATCACCGGAGGCAAGGGCACGGCGACGGAAAAGATGCAGGTGCTCGAAGCTGCCGGGGTTCGCGTTGTGAACAATCCCGCTGAGATCGGAGTGACCGTTCAATCGGCGTTGGGTCGCTAAGCAGATCGCCTGCCCTTCGGTCTTTCCTGCGAGCCTTATCGTCGAGCGTGCACGTGAGTGGCTTAGTTAGCGCGGCGCAGGCTGATCGAGGACCTCTCGGACCTTCCCGCACAAGGCTTCAGAGGTAAAGGGCTTTCGAAGAAACGTCGTTCCCGTCAAAACACCTTCTCGCCGGATAAGCGCGTCGTCCGAATATCCCGACATAAACAAGACTTTGACGCCCGGCTGTCTGGAAGCCACGCAACGCGCCAGATCCACACCTCCCAAGCGCGGCATGACGAGGTCGGTGACTAAGAGGTGGATGGAAGCGCCATTGTGCTCCAGCATTCGCAATGCTTCATCACCATGCGGCGCTTCGAGCACGTCATATCCCTGTTGCCGTAACAGGCTGCCAATGAGTGTTCTGACGGCCGATTCGTCTTCTACCACCAAAATGGACTCGCGGCCTCTCGGCAATGGACGGACGGCCACCGGTGAGGGGAACGCCGGAACAGCTGAACTCAGCCGTGGGAGGTACAGCGTAAAGGTCGATCCGCCGCCGGGATGACTGGATACGTCGATGTATCCGCAGCTCTGTTTGACGATGCCATAGACCATCGACAATCCGAGCCCGGTGCCTTTGCCGACCTCTTTGGTGGTGAAAAACGGCTCGAAGACGCGTCGTTGTGTTTCCGCGTCCATTCCACGGCCCGTGTCATGGACGCTCAATCGGACATACGTGCCGATGTGAGCGCCTCGATGCTGATCGATATAGATCTGATCGAGCTCTACATTGGATGTCTCGATCGTCAGTGTGCCGCCGTCCGGCATGGCATCTCGGGCATTGAGCGCCAGATTCAGTATCACTTGTTCGATTTGCATCGGATCGGCCTTAATCTGGCCGATCGTCCCCGGTGTATTGACGATTGTGATGGTCTCGCCGATCAATCGGCTCAACATGGGCATGAGATTGGCGACGATTGTATTGAGATCAATAGGGCGTGGTTGCGAAACTTGCCGGCGACTGAAGGCCAGCATTTTTTGAGTCAGCGCCGCCGCCCGATCGCCTGCCTGTTTGATCTGTTCCACCTGCCGGTGTTTCGGCTCGTCGGAACGTAACGAGTCCAGCAGCAGTTCGCTATACCCGTTGATGACCAGAACAAGGTTGTTAAAATCGTGCGCGATGCCGCCCGCGAGCTGACCCATGGCCTCCATTTTTTGCGACTGTATGAGTTGCTCTTGGCTCTCACGCAGGGCGGCTTCCGTCTGCTCTCTTTGTTGAATCTCCGTGGTCAACTCTGCATTGAGTTGCTTGGCGTGCACGTTCGCGGAAGTCAGGTATTGGACAAGGTCGGTATTTTCCGTGCGAAGCGTCAACGACGAGACGACGGTGCGATAGAGACGAAGGCCGGTAAACAGCAAGGCCAGCATGAAGAGCAGCGAGACGCCGCCCATCGTGAGATGAAGTTCGTCTTGGCGTCTCAGTAATTGCCAAATCACCGGTAAGAGTGTGGGCAGCAGAAATAAGAGGAAGATCTCGATCCGCGGCGTTAAGAGCGCGACCGCGCCGGCAGCCATCCCGCCGAGCATAAAGACCAGGAAGACCTGGTGCGCAATACTGGCTTCCGGGAACAGCACCCATCCCGCAATGCCCCACCCCAGTCCCGCACACGCTGCGCCGAGACCGTAGGCGTGTTTCCATTGATGGGCAAAGTGGTCCCTTTGTGATGAATGCCAGTATCGATGGACCAGCCACGCGCGTATCAGAACGACAGCGGCCATATAGAAGAGCCACCATCCAAGAATATGCGTCGCAATCACATCTCGTTGGATATAGGCGAGGATCGGGGCATTGATCGTCGTGGCAAGTAGCGCTTCCAGCCCGCCGCTGTAAAGCAGCCTGACTTGTTGCGGGTAGGTCGTAGTTGGTGTCGCGGCGGTCGAGGACAAATGAGACACGATGTAGTGTATTCCAGGGACCTAGAATTCCTAAGAAAATAGCATATCGCATGCAGGCGGGGAAGGCCATTGATGAAAGGCTTCGTCTAAAACGCTAGAAAAGTTAAAGAGATAGTGCGCGTCAGTTAGAATGTCCTTTTTATTCTTTCTGCAACATGATAAGGTGATTTGCTAAGCGCGGGTCTTAGTTCGCTCCCATTTCCTATTTATCTCTCCTTCATTCCGTTCAGGGCTGAGTAGCGTTCTTCCACCGAAGGAGCCGACTATGCGTGTGTTCTTGATCCATGTTCGCGATCCGCAATTTTACGCTCTCCCGACCGACATGCTTGCGGTCAATGGGAAAAAGCGCATTATGGGCTTCCCCCCAATTGGAATTATGTCGCTTTCTTCGGTCCTGAAGCAGGCAGGCCATGAGTGCGTCATGTTCGATCAAGCCAATCCCGATACACCGAACGAATTTATTGTCGATGAAATCCAGCGCCAACAACCGGTGTTCGTCGGCCTGAGCTTTCTGAGTACTACGAGCTATCCCTATGCCAAAATCTTGGCGCGCCAAATTCGCGCTGCTAATGCTCACGTCAAGCTGGCCTTTGGCGGAGTCTTCGCCACGTTGAATGCGCAGTTGGTCAAATTGCAATGTCCTGAGGTCGATTTTGTCTGTCGCGGGGATGGTGAGCAATTGTTGCTTGATCTGCTCGCGCGACTCGATGACCCGACTACCGTCGCGGGCCTCACCTGGGCCAAGGACGGACGGCTTATGCATAACCCCAATCAGACTATCGAGCGCCATCTCGATCGATGGCCGTTTCCGGATCGCGAGAGCCTTCCGCTGGAATTTATCGAATCCATGCCGCTCGATGTGCCGGCGGTGCTGTCGATGGAGCGGTTCACGACCATGCAGACGTCGCGCGGCTGTCCCTGGCCTTGCGTCTTTTGCGACATTCCCATGTTCAACGAGGGCAAGTGGCGCTCGCGAAGCGCACAGCACGTGGTGGAGGAGTTCAAGCATCTTCAGGCGCAAGGCTATGGTTGCGTCTATTTCGTCGACGACCATTTCCTGTTGCAGCCGAAGCGCATCGAGGCGATCTGCAACGGGATTCAAGAGGCCGGCGTCACGATTCAATGGGGCTGCGAGGGTCGCGTCGATTCCGTCGCCCAACATTTGTTTCCGACGATGGCGAGAGCCCATTGCCGTACTATTATGTTTGGTGTCGAGAGCGGAAGCCAAAAGGTGCTGGATCGATTGCAGAAAGAGCAAACGCTGGCCGAAATCGAAACCGCAGTTACTAATGCCAAACAAGCCGGAGTCGAAATTGTCCATGGCTTTTTCGTGGTCGGAAGTCCGGAAGAGACGGTCGAGGACATGCGCGCGACATTTGACTTCGCCTCGAAGCTTCCTCTCGATACGTTTGCCTTCAACCGGCTCTGCGTCTACCGCGGTACGCCGCTGTGGCAGGAATACGTCAAACGCGGACTCGTCGATGACGCGGTTGACTGGTACAAGTACTTCAAATGCTCGGAGATCGATCCGACCTGTCTTCCAGGCGAGGTCATCCATGCAGAACGTCGCGCAGGATTGCGGCGGCTCATCATCTATAAGTTTCTGCACTTTCCCGTTCAAGCCTTCAGACTCTTGCGCCGGTTCTTCCGCTATATGCCGATCAGCGATGTCGTCTATCTCATTGCCAAGCCGTTCCTGGGAAGTGGAAAGGGACCGACGAAGGCGGAGGTCTTGTCTCGCGCAGTGGAGCATGGCGCCATCAAGGATGCGGCCGCTACGCTGACGCAATTGACTGACGCCGAACTGCAGGAAGTCATGCGCGAATCCAAGGCCGAGCGCCAACGTATCCAGCGCGAGGCGGAAGAGCGGCGTGAGTTGCCGATGATTCACGTCTAGAAGGCCAGGCCTCACCAAGCTACGTTCCGGATATCTACCGTCTACCGTGAGTTTTGAGGGGCTATCCACGCGATGAAATCAGTTAGAGCGCGATCCCAAACATGTCTTTCACCACTCGGCCGATAACGTAAGTAATGGCCACGGCGCCGCCAATAATGACGACATTCGTGAGGATTCGGCGTTTGATGTCCATGCCGGATAGAAAAGCTAGCAGCATAGAGACGGCAACGGCCACGCTGCCGGCCGTAAGCATCGAAAACAGGGCATTTTTTGCACCGAAAACCACGGGCAGTAGGGGGACCATAGCTCCGGCAAAGTAACTCACGCCGACCACGAGCGCGGCTTGGAGGGGACGATCCGATGGGCCGTTTTGTGGGTCTACTCGCCCAACTACACCGGTGGCGAAGGCGTGACTAAGGAAGCGCTGCTTCTTGTCTTCCGTCTCGTAAATCTCTCTCTCCGAACTCATCGCTACATACACTCCCGCGGCCATTGACAGCGACCCGGCGACAGCCGTCGTCGTGCCGGCCAGGAGGACCATCGTGGCGCTTCCAAACGCACCGAAGAAACCGCTCACGGCTCCGAGAATTTCAACCAGCCCATCGTTGAGGCCTAGAAAAATGTTCCGAATGCGTTCCGGATTGATCTTGCGCTCCGCCAATTGCGTGACGATTACATCTTCGTGTTTGAACTCGTCGATGAGAATGCTTTTCACGGCGGCGCCGAGCGGCTGATCCTTATACACGTTCCAGATCGATAGATATTTGCGTATGCCGTAGACTTCGATCGCTTCAAGAATGAGATGGATCGCCGGGTCGCCAAATACCCGGCAGGCCATAACGAGGACATGCAGCTTAAGACGACGGGGCAGATCGAGATCCGTGATTCTGCTATGAAAGAACTCTTGCCAAAACTGCACATGCGTTTCTTCGATGCGAATCAACTCATCCAAGAGTCCTTTCAGCGGACCACTGGCAAAGATGCGAAGTTCGCGGTACAAGGCGAGATCGAAGATTTCATCGAGGATCAGCGATCTGGCGGGATCGTGGGGCACGGTCAGTGGCATGCAAGTGGATTATAGTTGAATCGTCGGAAGGCCACAAAGGATGAGTGGCATGGCCTTTCCTCTCGGGGACTTTCGATGGGTAAGAGTGGTCAGGACCCGGTGAGCTGAAGAAGACGATCGGCCCATACCCATGGCGCGCCTTCATCTTCGTGCTTGCAGTAGACGAAACAATCCTTTCCGTGCCGGACCATGTCGTTTAAGCGTGCCGCCCACGAGGACAACGCCGTTTCATCATAGCCGCTCCGACGTAAGCGCACATACCAAAAATGGGCCGTGTCATGAATGAGGGCTGGGGACTCGTCCGTATCTGCGGCGACCCACCCAATCCCGTGGCGCGTGAGCAAGGCGCTCACCTCCGCCGCATGCCACGAATCATGGCGGAATTCTATCGCCCACCGCACGGTCTTAGGGATCTGTCGAAAGAAGGCTTCGAGTCGATCGTCATCCCGTCGAAAATTCGGGGGCAGTTGAAGCAGCACGGGGCCAAGACGCTTGTGCTCGATGAGTGGCGTCAGACGCGTCAGCATTCCCTCCACATAGGAGACAGCATCGGGCCGCAACCGGTGCATGTGGGTAATCTGGCGATGCGCCTTCGGCGAATAGAGAAAACCGGCCGGTGTTTGGTCCAGCCATGTGCGAACCGTCTGCTCTGTCGGCAACCGATACCAAATGCCATCCAACTCAACAGTGTTATACCGACCAGCATAGTAAGACAGAAAACCAGTGGATTTTAGCTTCTCTGGGTAAAATCGTCCTGCGCCCTGCCAGGGCTTGTATGAATAACCGGAGAGGCCGATATGAATGTGGTTCATCGAGTGACACCCGAAAGGAAATTCAATGTGGCGCTGTCAACGCATGTCGATCGCGTCCGTTTAATAAGTATATGCTAGGACGGCGCTGCATACCAGGAGATCACCCATGAGGACTGATCCATGTCGGCTATGGCGCACTTTGTGGATGTCCCTGATCGTAAGCGGCCTGCTCATCACTCCGGCGCTGCCTGCTCCGAAGGAAAAGAAGGAGCACGATCCGCCGGTTCAGCTGGCGTGGCTGACGGCTGAGGAATATGCGCGATTTGAGGCAGGGCGGCGAGTCTTTGAGTTCCCATTCACTCCGCGAGACGGATTGGGGCCGGCCTTCAATGGGCGCAACTGTGAGGTATGTCACCACACCCCCACGATTGGCGGGAGCGGACCGGGATATCGAGGCAATATTCGATACATTCTGCCGACGAGTCGCGACACGCAAGGCATCCTATTTCACGACAAGTCGACTGCCAGGGGTCCCGCAGACGTGTTGCCCGAAAATGCGATCGTCTCCAAACGACGTCCGAGCACGTTGATGGGGCTTGGGTTGATCGAGGCCATCCCGGAAGAGGCGTTGCTCGCCCATGCCGATCCCGATGACAAGGATCACGACGGTATCCGTGGCCGCCCAGCGATGCAAGACGGGAATCTGATGCGGTTTGGATCGCAAGCGCAAGTAGCTTCGCTCTTCGAGTTTGTGGCCGATGCCCTGCGCCAAGAGATGGGGATGACGTCGCCGGTGCGGGGATTTACTGTCGAAACAACCAGCGGTGAGTTTCCGCTGTTTGTAACGAAGCACATTCCACAGCCGAACGTCTCGCTCGATGTGGTGAATGCACTCCTTGATTTCGTATCATTGTTGTCACCACCTGCACGCGATCTTTCGGGGATCGGGGAGAGCCAAGTAATCCGCGGGGAGAAAATCTTTGGCCAAATCGCATGCGTCAAGTGCCATGTGCCTTCCTTTCATACGAGTGCCACGCCCATCGCGCGGGCCTCTCAGGCATCACCCATGCCCAATGCACTGCTCAATAAAGACATCAAGCCCTATTCCGATTTTCTCCTCCACAATATGGGCTCGACGCTAAATGATGGTGTCTCATTGGGTGTCGCGCGGCCCGGTGAATATCGCACGCCGCCCCTATGGGGACTGCGATTCCGCCTTCACCAGTTACTGCACGATAGCCGCGGCAGCAATCCCGAGCAGGCCATTATCTTTCACGGCGGTGAAGCGGCGCGCTCGCGCAATGCGTTTCTGGCATTATCGACAGAGGATCGCCAGGCTGTCGTGGAGTTTTTAAAAACGCTGTGACGAAGAGACTGTTGGAGTTGAATTGGCGTGAGAGAAAGCAGAAGGACGCTGGGATAGATCCCAACGCCCTTCTGAAGTGACGGGTTTTGGTCTGTACTTTTTAGGTTCCCATTTCCCACGACGCCAGATATTTTTGCTGTTCCTTCGTCAATTTGTCGATCGCCACGCCCATGCCGGCGAGTTTCAGGCGGGCAATTTCTTTATCGATGACCGGTGGCACGGGATAGACCTTCTTCTCAAGCTTTTTATAATTTTTCACCAGATACTCGGCGCCGAGCGCTTGATTGGCGAAGCTCATGTCCATCACGCTGGAGGGATGGCCTTCGGCGGTGGCGAGATTGACAAGCCGGCCTTCGCCGAGCAAATTCACCTTTCTCCCGTCGCCTAATGTGAATTCTTCCACGCCTGAACGAATAATGCGCCGTTTCCGGCTCTGTTTTTCCAACGCCGGAATATCAATCTCGACATTGAAGTGGCCGGAGTTGCACACGATGGCTCCATCTTTCATTTGACCGAAGTGTTCGCCACGAATCACGTGGATATTGCCAGTCACGGTCACAAAGAAGTCGCCGACTATCGCCGCTTCTTCCATCGTCATCACTCGGAAGCCGTCCATCACCGCTTCCAGGCCTTTGACGGGATCGATTTCCGTCACAATGACATCCGCTCCCATACCCTTGGCTCTCATCGCAATGCCGCGTCCGCACCAGCCATATCCGGCCACGACGACTTTCGAGCCGCAAATCAGCCGATTCGTCGCGCGTATGATTCCGTCCATCGTGCTCTGGCCGGTTCCGTACCGGTTGTCGAACAGATGTTTCGTGTCGGCATCGTTCACCGAAATGACGGGGAAGCGAAGCACGCGCCGGTCCGCCATGCTGCGAAGGCGGATCACGCCGGTTGTCGTCTCTTCCGTTCCACCGATGACGTGCTTCAGCAGATCTTTTCGTTTCGAGTGCAAAATGGACACAACATCGGCGCCGTCATCCATCGTCACCTGCGGCTGATGTTCGATGGCGGACTGGATATGACGGTAATAGGTTTTATTGTCTTCGCCCTTGATCGCGAAGACGGCGATACCGTCATGCTGGACCAACGCGGCGGCCACATCGTCCTGCGTGCTGAGGGGATTCGAGGCGCACAGGCGAATGTCCGCTCCCCCGGCCTGTAACGTCTTCATCAAATTAGCCGTCTCGGTCGTGACATGCAAGCAGGCGGTCACGCGCATGCCCTTTAGCGGCTGTTCGCGTTTGAATCGCTTCTTGATCAGTCGGAGGACCGGCATCGAGGCTTCGGCCCATTCAATCTTCAGTTTGCCCTGGTCCGCCAAATTGATATCTTTCACATCGTAATCCACTGCAGCCTCCTCACATTTCGTAGTCAAAAAGAAGGGGGGACGGATTGCGCATCCATCCCCCCAGGGTTGAGTGAAACGACCGTTACAGGCCGGCTTCCTTCTTTAGAATCTTCGCCTTATCGGTTTTTTCCCAGGTAAAGCCTGGTTCGTTTCGACCAAAATGGCCATAGGCCGCGGTTTGCTTATAAATTGGGCGCCGCAATTTTAAATGGTCGATGATGCCGCGCGGCGTCATCGGGAAATGTTTACGCACGAGCTTGTCGAGGAGATCGACGGACGCCTTTTCCGTATTCTTCGTATCGATGAGGATTGACACGGGATCGGCGACACCGATCGCATAGGCCAGCTGTACTTCGCATTTATCGGCCAGGCCGGCCGCCACGATATTCTTGGCAATGTAACGCGCCATATAGGACGCAGAACGATCGACCTTGCTCGGATCTTTCCCCGAAAAGGCCCCGCCCCCGTGACTCCCGACGCCGCCATAGGTGTCGACGATGATTTTGCGGCCCGTCAATCCCGTATCGCCCATGGGGCCGCCCGTTACGAACCGGCCGGTAGGATTGATATAGTACTTCACGCTGACTGGATCGAAGATCCCTTTCGGCATGACGGGCTTGATGACCTTTTCAATAATCTCACTCTCGATTTTCTTGCTGCTGATGTCGGGGCTATGCTGGGTGGAGACGACAATCGTGTCGACGCGGACCGGCTTGCCGTTCCGATATTCGACGGTGACTTGGGATTTCCCGTCGGGCCGGACCCACGGCAGAATATTCTTTTTTCGAACTTCGGCCAGGCGTCGTGTGAGCCGATGTGCTAAGACAATGGGCATCGGCATCAATTCGGTGGTTTCATTGGAGGCATAGCCGAACATGAGACCCTGGTCGCCAGCCCCGCCGGTATCTACGCCCATGGCGATATCGCCAGACTGTTGATGGATCGAGGTAATGACCGAGCAAGTATGGAAATCAAATCCCCACGAGGCGTCGGTGTACCCGACTTCCTTGATGACGTCACGAATGATATCGGGAATTTCCACATACGCTGTCGTCGAAATTTCGCCGGCGACAAAGGCAATGCCGGTCGTCAGAATGGTCTCACAGGCGACTCGGCAGGTTTTGTCCTGGCCGATGATCGCATCAAGAATGCCGTCGGAAATCTGGTCTGCGATTTTATCGGGATGCCCTTCCGTCACAGACTCGGAGGTAAAGAGATAGTGGTTCCGCATTGGCGCCTCGTTTCTAAATGGTGGTAGGGAGTGGCCGATATGGAGAGAACGGGCCTATGATCCCTTAAAAAGGCACATCAATTTAAGCAGAGCAATCGTAATTGTCAATCAGACTTTCGACCTAGTCTTTCAGGAACCGGCATGAGGCGCGTTGCCTTGACAGTGCTTTCCACCGACTTGTAAGATGCCACAGCTTGCACAAAGTATGCTGACACCGTGGGGTTTTCTGCTGGAGGCAGCTCGATAGCACCCATCTCTCAGACGTTTGCGCCACTGTTTCACGCCTGGCTCGAATTCCTTTGAATTCGTCAATTTGAATGACCATGAGGCTCTGAGCGCATGAATGGACGGCGACAGATAGCGGTGGAACCTGACGCGTCGCAGCAGTCGCCGGGTTTGGGTTGGAACGAGATCAAAACCGAACTCGTCACCTTTTTTGCCTCGATCAAATTGGCCATGTTTCTCTTCATCGTCTTGGCGATGACGGCCACGATCGGTACGGTCATTCAACAGGGCGAACGTCCGGAAACCTATATTAAAGAATATGGCGAGGAGGCGTACCGCTGGTTCACCAGGTTGGGATTCACGGACGTCTATCATACCTGGTGGTTTACCAGCCTCCTGGCGATGCTGTGCATCAATTCCCTGACGTGTTTTTATAAACGCTTCCCTGGTGTCTGGCGATCGATGAAGCAGGACAAGGTGAATATCGCCCTTCCATTCATCAAAAATCTGAAACAGACGACGGAGCTGTCGGTGACCGGTACGAAAGAAACGGTCGCCGAGAACATGGTCGGGATGTTGGCTGAAAAGGGCTATCGCGTCCTCGCCAAAAACGATCCTCAAGAAGTCACTCTGTACGCCACCAAAGGCATCACCGGCCGCGTCGGCGCTCATATGGCGCATCTGAGCGCCACCGTCATCGTGCTCGGCGGGCTGATTGGAAGTTACTACGGGTTCCAGGAATTCGGCGTGTGTCTGGAAGGCCAGACCTATCATATTCCCAAAGGAAGCTTTGATCTGCATGTCGATAAGTTCTGGATCGACTATCACGAGAACGGCTCAGTGAAGTCGTATAACAGTACGTTGACCGTCCTCGAGCAGGGTCAAAAGATGGCCACCAAGACGATCACCGTCAACGATCCACTCGTCTATAAAGGAATCTGGTTTTATCAGTCCAGTTACGGCGATGCCTGGGATCGCATCGACGTGGCGCGAGTCAACGTCAAGGAGAAGGAAACCGACAAGCTGGTGAGTACGGTTGATTTGGAATGGCAGAAGGAAGCCAAAATCGATAAGTTGGGGCTGAAACTGTCGATGACCGACTTTGTGGCCGACTTCGGATTCAATTCGGCCGACAAGAAGGTGTATTCTAAGACGGCGGAACATGCGAATCCGGCCGTTCGTCTCGCCGTCACCGAGGGCACGATGCAAACGTCGCCTTGGATCTTCTACCATTACCCTGACCTCTTCGAGATCAAGGGATCGAAGTATGCTTTTGAGCTGGTCGGGTACCAGCCGAAAAAATTCACCGGCCTGCAAATCACGAAGGATCCCGGAGTCATCATTGTCTGGATCGGCTCGACGATGATCGTGGTGGGGATTACGCTGTCGTCGTTTATCTATCACCGACGGCTGTGGGCCAAAATTATACCGAATGAACACGGTGTCACGGTGCATCTCGGCGGGACGACGCACAAAAGTCAGATCGATTTCCAAAAAGAGTTTCGGAAACTGACCGAGCGGATTACGAAGATCACCGTCTGATAGACGCCGGGCGACGAGGGTTGAGGCCACGAGGTTGTTTGTCCTGAATTTCTGGAGGGAGTTATGGCTCGATCGTTATTTCTTTTCGATATGACCTTTTGGTTGTATTTGGCTGCGTTGGTTCTCTACGTGTCCTATATGATGGCCAAACGCCCGGCCATGCAATTGGCGCCTGCGGGGCACCCGGTCGAATATTCGGACGGGGAGAGCGGCTGGGCCTCCCAAATTGGGCAGGTCGCGACGATCGTCACCGTGTTCGGGTGGGTGGTCAATTCACTCGCCTTATTCACGCGCGCCTACGAGCGCATGCAATTGTCCGGTACCTTCGCCCCCTGGTCCAACCAATTCGAAGCCATGTCGTACGTCTCCTGGGCCATCATTTTAGGATACGTGCTCCTGGAGATGCGTTACCGCATCAAGGCGATCGGCGCCTTTGTGGTCGGCATTGGATTCATTGCCATGGGAGCGGCTTCGCTGCTGCCCTATCGATACCAGACCGCGGAGCCACTGGTGCCCGCGCTCAACAGCTACTGGATCTATATCCATGTGTCCGTCACCCTGACGAGCTATGCGGCGTTTGCGATGGCAGGCGGCATGGGGCTTATGTATTTGCTGAAGGAACGCGCCGAACGGCGTGGCAAGGTCACGGGCCTCTATGCGTCATTTCCGGATCTAGAGACCATCGACGAATTAGGATACAAGGCGATCATGGTGGGCTTTCCGCTCCTGGCCTTCGGCATTATTCTGGGCGCGATGTGGGCCAATTACGCGTGGGGAGGGTATTGGAGCTGGGATCCCAAAGAAACATGGTCGTTGATCGTCTGGCTGATTTACGGCGCGTACATTCACGCTCGGATGACTCACGGATGGGAAGGCCGCCGTGCGGCCATCTATGCGGTGTTCGGATTCTTGATGGTCATCTTCTGTTTTTGGGGCGTGAACTTCTTGCTCAGTGGGCTTCATGCATACGCATGAAGCGGAATGCTGAAAATGGTCTTACTGCACCCACCCGACCCCAAGCGCGCCAAGACGCGCCCTTCTCGAGCTTCGTTCTCGGCTCATCAAAATTCTCAACGTACCGAGGGGGAAAGAGCCGGTCCTGGCCGGCTCAGGGACGGGTTGGTGAAATAGAAAAGAGCCGGTCTTGGCCGGCTCGTGGCGGGCGGGTGGAATGGCGGTACGCCTCCGGTTTTTCCTTGCCTGCGGCCTTGCCTGGAGACCATTTTGAGCATCCTGAATCCGGAGTAGTGTAAAAAAATGGTTGAGCAAATCCTGACAAAGCCCGATGAAAATAGTGCGCCGCCACGATCTAAACTGACGATCACTCTTCTCTCGATCATCATTCTCGTCGTCACGTTCGGCATTGTCTGGCTACAGAGCGCGAAATACGAGCCGTTGACGGTTGGAAAAGAAGGACCGGACTTCAGCCTTCCGAACTTGGACGAAACGACGGTGCGCTTATCCGATTATCGGGGGAAGGTCGTCTTTCTGAATTTTTGGGCGACTTGGTGCAAGCCGTGCCGCGAAGAGATGCCCTCGATGGAAGTGCTGTATCGTAATTTTGAACGGGACGGCTTGGTGGTATTGGCCATCAGCATTGATCGCGTCACGACGAAAAAAGATATTCCGCCGTTCATCAAAAGCCTCAATCTGACCTTTCCGGTCCTGGTGGATTCCTGGGGCCAGACCGATAAACGCTATAAGCTCATGGGCGTTCCGGAAACATACATCATCGATCAGCAAGGCATCTTGCGTGAGAAAATCATCGGTCCACGAGACTGGACCGTGCTGGACAATCTGCAGACCATTACGGGATTGCTGAAGAAGAATCCGCAACCGGTCCCGCCCAGTCCTTCGACGTAACCATCATGAACATGCAGAGGGCGATCGCCGCCGCATTCATCGGCCTGCTGGTTCTGTTCGGCGCGGCCTGCGAACCTACGCCATCCGATTCCGCCGTCGAGTCGTCCGCCGAAGGCATGGCGGTCCAGGACCGCAGCGGGATCACTATCGGAGGCGCGGCGCCGGACTTCCAATTATGGAACCTCGATGGCCAACCGGTCACCTTATCGGGATATCGTGGTCGTGTGGTCTTGTTGAATTTCTGGGCGACGTGGTGCGGCCCCTGCCGCATCGAGATGCCGGCGATGGAGCAGCTCTATCATGTGTTCAATCGAAAAGATTTTGAAATTCTGGCGGTCTCCACGGATGCGCAAGGCCCCTCGGTGACGCGGCCGTTTCGAGACGATATGCGGTTGACGTTTCCCATTCTGCACGATTCGGATTTTCGCGTAGGCGTGACGTACGGCACGCGCACGCTACCGATGACATTTTTGGTAGACCGTCATGGTATCATTACCCATCGGATCTTCGGCGCGCGCGATTGGTTCAGTCCGGAAGCCAAGCAAATGATTCAAGCCCTGATCCAGAGATTTTAGCCGTGACCGGCTCTGTGCAACAGATTTCCTTATTCGCCGCGTTTGCCGCTGGCCTGCTCTCGTTCGTCTCACCGTGCGTCCTCCCGTTGGTGCCTTCCTACATTTCGTATATTACCGGTCTCTCGGTCGAACGGTTATCCGATGTGTCGGAGCGCCAGCGTTTTCGAAAGACCATCATGGTGAATTCCCTCCTGTTCATTGCTGGATTTTCCACCGTGTTCATTGCGTTCGGCGCCTCGGCCAGTCTGATCGGTCAGCTGTTGATCGTCTATCAAGATCACATTCGGCGCATCGGTGGTGTCCTGATCATTATTTTCGGGTTGTATCTGCTGGGCATTCTCAATCTCCGGTTCTTGACGACGGAAAAGCGAATGCACTTTAATACGCGGCCCGCCGGGTACGTGGGATCGTTTTTGATCGGTATCGCATTCGCGGCGGGCTGGACGCCCTGTGTCGGGCCGGTACTCGGAACCATCCTCCTCTATGCCAGCACAACCGATTCGTTGATGAACGGCGTCGCTCTGCTGGCCTCGTATTCTCTCGGTCTCGGTCTTCCCCTCTTTCTGACCGCACTGGGCATCGATCGGTTTCTCTCTTATTTTAAGCAGGTTCGCGCGTACCTCTGGGGCGTCTCGACCGTGAGCGGAGTCTTTCTTGTGGTCGTCGGGGTGATGATCTATGCGAATTCGCTGACCATGATTACCAGTTTTCTAGAGCGATATCGCATCGGGTGGTACCTCGGACAATGACCATCATGTTCAATCCGCGTCTCCTTTCTCACCACAATAGTCTGCATCTTTCTTCCCTTCATCGATCTGTTCGCAGGTGAATGCGCTCGCGGACCTGAAGGCCTGCGACGTTGCCGTCGTGGGTATGGGGCCCGCGGGCGCGACGGCTGCCTATGAGCTCAGTCGGGCCGGTCTCTCGGTCATCGGGTTCGATAAAGAAATGCATCCCCGCTACAAAGTGTGCGGCGGGGGACTCTCTGCGCGGATCGATCAAATCTTAGGGGCGGAGTTTCACGACGTCGTCGAGCAGACGATTCGAGGCGTGCAATTTACCTATCAGGGGAAACGGCCGCTCACAATCGAGGCGGACAGTCCTATTGCCTACATGGTGATGCGCAGTCGGTTCGACCATCTCTTGGTTCAGAAGGCTGCGCGCGCAGGGACCGCAGTCCATGCCGGTGAACCTGTCGTCGATTGCCTAGCGCGAGAGGATGGTATCGAACTCAGCACGGCGTGCGGACGGTACTGGGCGAAGATCGTGATTGGCGCAGATGGCGCGACAAGCCGTGTCGCGCAACGACTCTTCCCACGCCGCCGCGCGCGATGCATTCCGGCATTAGAGAGCGAGGTGCCGACAGACTTGAACTCGTCCTATCCGGGAACAGAGCATATTGTGGTGGATGTCGGGGCCACGTCCCGTGGTTACGCCTGGATCTTTCCCAAACAGGACGAACTTTCCGTCGGCATCGGAGATTTTCAAGGACGGGCATCCAGTTTGAAACAGATGTTTCAGCGGTTCGTGGCGAACGCTCCGCAGTTGTCCTCGCTCACAATCCCTTCGGCATTAGGCCATCCGATACCTCTGTATGAGGCGCCGTCCGTAACATGCACGACTCACCACCTCGTCCATGGCCGTGCGTTGCTGGTAGGCGACGCGGCGCATCTCGTCGATCCTCTATTCGGTGAAGGTATTTACTACGCCATCCGTTCCGGGCAAATGGCCGCGGCTGCCATTCTGGATCACAGTGCGGATGCTTGCCACAGTCTGCATGAATATGAACTCGCAGTTCGGCGTGAAATCTACTCTGAGTTTAACGTGGCGGCACGACTGGCCCAGATCATCTATACATTCCCGCGTCTTTGCCACCGCCTTCTCTTCCACTACGAAGATGTAATCGGCCTTTATTACGATGTCCTTCGCGGGCGAGAGACGTACCAGACCTTTTACGGCAATGCTAAAGGTATGATTAAAGGTTCTGTCAAGGATCTGCTCCGCAAAGCCTTCTCCACGCAGTAAGCGTCGCGGTCCAATGGCGAGGATGAAGTGCAGTGGTCCGAGGAGCCGTCAGGATCGGTGAGTTGGGGTGAGAATAGGACAATCCGAGGACAACCTACGCTCTAACAGTACGTCAGCACCAGACGCCGACCCGGCATAGGGTTGTGCCTCCTGACTGAATCGCTTGGCCGGATTCGGCAGCGATCGAGGGAGCAGGCCTAAGAGAAGGGTTTTTAGTCGGCTCCTGCAGAGATCCACCATGAACGACCGGCGCAACCTTGGTCGCTTCAGGTGAGGACGGGGACGCCTGAGCCACGAATTCCGCGGGGTGTTTGGCATTTAATGCGGCCAGAATTTTCTGCCCTGTCGCGGCGTATTGGTGTGCGGGATACCGCTCCGTAAACGCCATGAGTTTTTCTCTGGCCCAGTCCTCTGCCCCTATCTCCTTATAGGTCAGGGCCAAGTAATATAGGGCATCGCCGGCAATATCCATATCGGGATATTGTTTCAAGATGGCTTCGAAGCGGTGCGCGGCCGCGAGATAAGCGTCCCGCCGATAATAAAATTGCCCCACAAACAGGTAGGACTGCGCGATGGTTCGGTGACAAGCCTGGATACGCTCCCCTGCGTCTGCGTCATACCGACTGCCTGGAAAGTCCTTCCGTAGTTTCTGATATGCGTCGAGTGCTTTATAGATAGGGTCGATATCGCGATCGATCCTTTTCGACTGTTTGAAGTGGCTTTCGGCGAGCTTAAATTGGGCATAGGAGGCCAAAGTATGTACACGGTGCAGATCGAGGAAATGCTGGTACTCGATAATCGCTTCGGCATAATCTTCTTTGTCAAAGAATGATTCGGCGCGCTTTATGATGACATTCGGATCGTAATTTTTTTCGACGGTATCGCCAATGAAGATCTGTTCATCCGTCCCGCTCAAGGGCTGTCCGCTCGACTTCGCCGTTTTCGACGAACTCGAACAGCCGAACGTAAGACCCACGATGACAAGAAGCGGGATGACAAACCTGCAAGATTTCATGATTATTCCTCTCAGACAACTCACCGAATACACCACAATTTTTTTGAAAGGTAGCAAAGGACCTCTACAAATGCAACTCTTCAACTCCGATTGACGCACTCTGTAGCGGTCCCTATAATCCGCGCAGGCTTAGTTCTGGGTTCTTTAACTGCCGACCACATGAGAAGTCGAATTATTGGAACAGGTTCCTATATCCCTGTGCGGTGCGTCGACAATGCCGAGGTCAGTCGGCCGCTTTCACTCGATGTTGATACGGTGTATCGATTGACGGGCATCCGGAGCCGTCATTGGGCGGACCCTACGGAAATGCCGTCCGACTTGGCAGAACACGCCGCAAAGCGGGCCTGCGCATACGCGGGTGTCGATCCGGCTTCCATTGAGGCGGTTGTTCTCTCCACGACTTCACCAGATAAACCGCTCCCCTCGACGGCCTGTGCGCTGCAAAGCCGTTTGGGGGTTCGCGGCGCTGCCTTCGATCTCTCGGCCTCTTGTTCGGGCTTCCTCTATGGGCTGTCGATGGCCGATCGCTTTATTCGAAGCGGTCAATTCAATCGATGTTTGGTGGTAGCGACGGAAATCAAATCCCGCTTTCTCGATCCGAATGATCGCGAGACGGCGATTATTTTTGCCGATGGGGCGGGCGCCGTCGTCGTAGAGAGTGAGCAGGGGGATATGGGCAGGGAAGGCGTATTGGGAGTCCGGCTCTTTGCGGACGGCTCTCAACATGGTCTGATCGGCATTGCAGCGGGGGGCTCCCGCCGACCGACGACAGCAGAGACTCTCCAGCGTCGCGAACATGTCCTCCGAATGCGGGGAGCCTCGGTGTTTCGAACGGCGGTGAAGCTATTGGCCGGTGCGGTGACGGACCTATTGAAAGAGTTTGGCTACAGCTTAGATGATGTCGATCATGCGATCTTTCATCAGGCAAACGGACGATTGTTGTCGGCGGTGGGCAAGCGGGTGGGGCTGCCTCCGGAAAAGCTATATTCGGTCATCGAGCGGATCGGTAATCCGTCGTCAGCTTCGTTGCCGATTGCGTTGGACTGCGCCAATCGCGAGGGCCGGCTTCGAGTGGGGGATCTTGTCGTGTTGGGAACGTTCGGCGGCGGACTGACGTGGGCGACGGGGTTGGTTCGGTGGTAAGCGGTTGAGTAATGAGGACACCGATCAAGCCGACTTCGTGCTCGCACATCGCGCACGTGAGACGGTGCTCGTTCGATGCGCGCAGTGGAAGTCGATTCGATCGATATCCTCATTGTTCTATGTGGGGTGGTGAGGAGTGGAAAGAAGAGGGAATGGAGAGAGGTGGATGAGTCGACTCGATGCTAGCCTACGCAATGGTGCTCGGTGAACGCGCATGTTAAGCCGACTTGGCCATCTCTCTGTACGTATGTGGTGAGGCGGATAAGGAGTTGTCGATGTTTGGGTTGATTCCGAGAGAGACGGCGTTTTTTGAGATGTTTCAGAAGGCGGCCCACAATATGATCGAAGGGAGTCGATTACTCCAGGAGATGATGGAGAATTTTCAAGATCCCGAGAGCCAGGCGCGGCAGATCAAAGATGTGGAACATATTGGGGACAGCATTACGCACGAGATTGCAAAAAAGCTCAATCAAACCTTTATTACGCCGATTGACCGGGAAGATATTCATGCGCTGGCCAGCGCGCTGGATGACATCCTGGATTTAGTGGAAGCGGTGGCCGACCAGTTTGTTGTGTTCAAGGTCACGACGCCGACCGATCCCGCTCGTAAGCTGGCGAGTATTCTCTATCGTTCGTCCGTGGCGGTGGGCGCCGGCATCGATCGACTCGGCAAGCCGCATGCGGATGTGACGGAATGCTGCGTCTTGGTGAACAGCTTGGAAAATGAGGCCGATCGCATTACGAGAGATGCCATCTCGGCCCTTTTTGAGCAGGAAAAAGACCCGATCGCCGTGATTAAGTGGAAAGAGATTTACGAGAATTTCGAGGAAGGAACGGACCGTTGTGAAGACGTCGCGAATATCTTGGAACGCATCGCCCTCAAGCACATTTAGGCTGCTGAAAAAGACTTTATTACACCCATCAAACCCAAGCCGCGCCGAGACGAGTCCCTTCCCGGGGTTTGTTCTCGGATCGTCAACATCCTCAACGTGCCAAGGGGAAAAGAGCCGGTCTCGGCCGGCTCAGGGCTGGGCGGGTGGTGTAGAAAAGAGCCGGTCTTGGCCGGCTCAGGGTTGGGTGGGTGAAATAGTCGGGTACGCCTCTTGTTTTTCGCCTGCGGCCCAAGGGGAGAAGGCGCGTCTTGGCGCCCCTGGGTGGGTGGGGTGTGAAAGTCGGCCTTTTTGAGCAACCTAACACGATCTTGATCACGCCTTTGACTGCATGATTCCCGAGCTCAACGGCATGTTGCTCCTAGTCGTCGCGCTGGCATTACTGTTCGATTTCACGAACGGATGGCATGACAGCGCGAACGCCATCGCCACCGTCGTCTCGACACGTGTGTTGAGTCCGATGGTCGCGGTCATCATGGCCGGGATTCTCAATATCGCCGGGGCGTTCATGTCCACCGCCGTCGCCAAGATGGTGGGGTCCGGTATCGTCGATCCGAACTCTGTAACGCAAATCGTCGTGGCGTCGGCCTTAGGCGGCGCCATCCTCTGGAATCTCTTTACTTTGCTGTTGGGGCTGCCGACGAGTTCCTCTCATGCCCTCATCGGCGGATTGGTCGGCGCGGGATTGATGCATGGGGGGTGGGCCGTCGTGAAGTTCAGCGGCCTTCGATCGGTGCTAGAAGCGATGATTCTGTCGCCCCTCTTGGGGTTTTTAATGGGACTCTCGCTCATGGTGCTCATCACCTGGACATTTTTTAGGGTCGCGAGGAGTGTGGCCACTCGTCTATTCAGCCGACTTCAACTGGTCTCGGCCGGCTTTATGGCATTTAGTCATGGGGCCAATGATGCGCAGAAGGCGATGGGAATCATTACCCTGGCGCTTGTGTCGGCAGGACAAATTCCTTCCGCGGAGGTGCCCGGCTGGGTGATTACGCTATGTGCACTGGCGATGGGGTTGGGGACGACGGTCGGGGGATGGAAAATCGTCCGGACGCTGGGCATGGGAATCGTGAAGTTGGAACCGGTGCACGGATTTGCTGCGGAAACAGGGGCAGCCGCCGTGCTTCTTGCCACGGCGCACATCGGACTGCCGGTGAGCACGACCCATACGATTACTTCATCGGTCATGGGTGTCGGCGCGATCAAACGTTTTTCTGCGGTGCGCTGGGGGGTGACGGCGAGGATTCTATACGCGTGGATCTTTACCCTGCCGGGAGCCGCCCTCATCGGCGCCTCCCTCTATCTGCTGATCTCTAAGCTCTCGTGACGGGCAGCCGAAGCGGGCGCCGCAGGCAGCCGAACGACGAATCGGCTTCCGATCGGTCGATTGGGTTCGACATTGATCTGGCCGCCATGTCCTTCCACAATATGTTTGACAATCGCCAATCCCAATCCGGTCCCCCCTAATTCGCGCGAGCGCGCTTTATCGACGCGATAAAACCGCTCGAACACTCGTGGCCGATCCGCCTCGGGTATGCCCAGGCCGTTGTCCGACACGGTGATTTCAATTGCATCATGCCTCGTTCCATCTGGTTGACCCCTAGCCGCTTTCACAGCATGAGCGGCGATGGCAATCGCGCCTCGATCCGGCGTGTATTTGACGGCGTTATCCAGGAGATTGGTCATGACTTGAACCAAGCGTTCTTCGTCTCCAAGCACGGCTGGTAACGCCTCGGCCAATGAGACAGTGAGGCGGTGGCCTTTCTTCGTCACCATCGGCTGGATCAGTGCGACCGTCCGTTCGATCACCGTTTCGATAGCCACGGGATCGTGCTTGAAGAGGACCTGCCCGGATTCGATTTGGGAGAGCTGAAGGAGATCGTCTAGGATGAGGTTCAGCCGGTCGCTCTGCTTCAAGACGATCTGTAAATACCCAAGCGCTTCTTCCGAATGCTCCTTGCCGTCGAGCAGCGCTTCTACGTAGCCTTTAATCGAAGTCAGCGGTGTGCGCAACTCATGCGACACATTCGCGACAAAATCCTTCCGGACCTTCTCCAGGCGTCGTATGGCGGTGACGTCATGAAACACCAAGACCACGCACGCCTCATTTTCACGAAGCCCTCCGGCGACCGACGCGCCCACGTGCAACGTCGAGGTGCCTGCCGTGATCTCCTTGCTCCGGCTTTCCTTCGTTGCGAGGACCTGGGTGACAAGCTCATTAAGGTCTTCGAGACGGACGACTTCTTGATAGGTCCGGCCCCGCGCGGTGGCGCGATGAATGAGAAACATCCGTTCCAGGGCGGTGTTGATTTGAAGGACGACGCCCCGGTAATCCAACACCATGACTCCCTCGGCCATGGACGTCAGTACCGCAAGAAGTTGCGCTCGGTCTTCGGTTACCTCGCGAATGGTCGATTCCAGTTGGTCCGCCATGTGGTCGAGGGCGCGTCCCAAGACGCCGATCTCGTCGCGCGCGGTGGTGGCGATGCGTTGCCGCAATGACCCTGCCGCCAATTGACGCGCGACCGCGGCCATGTCGCTCAAGGGGCGCGTCAATCCTCTCGATAAGAACACGCTCAGTATGGCGGCCATTGCCAACGCGATGCCGAAGGCCAGCACCAGCGCGTGTTCAACATCACGGATGCGGGCATCCACGGTGGTCATGGGAAGAGCCAGCCGAACGATCGCAAGTGTCGTCCGGTCGGAGGCGCGCAAGGGAAGGGCGAGATAGAACATCCGTTTGCCGGTCGTCGCGCTGAGTCGAATATCTGTGCCACGCCCGTCGGCCAGGGCCTGCACGACTTCCCGGCGAGTCCGATGATTTTCTAGTTGCGCGACTGCCTCGTCCGGGGTTTCACTGTCGGCCAGCACCACCCCGTCCGGTCTGATGACCGTCACTCTGGCCAGGGCATGGCCTCCGGCTGTTTTGACGAGGGATTGCAGGCGAGAAGGCGCCGGTGATGGTGTTTCGAGGAGCGGCTGTAAAGACAGCGCGGCGAGACCCGTTCGAGAGGCCAGGGTTTCTTCCAAATGCGCCAGTTCGATGCGTTCGATCGATTGGAGCGCCAGCCAGCCGGCGGCCACCACTCCCACGGTAATGGCGGCGAGCGCGCTGAGCGTGAGTTTCCAGCGAATGGGAAGATTCATGCAGACTACGGTCCCTGTTCAGGATCTTTCAGCTTATAGCCGAGCGACTTGATCGACACGATGGCCTCGTTCAGGGCAGGCATTTTTTGTTTGAGCCGTCTGACATGCACATCCACCGTGCGGGTGGTGCCATAATAGTCATATCCCCAGACGGCATTGAGCAGGGCGTCTCGGGTCAGGACCCGGCCGGGATTTCGCAGGAGATGTTCTAAGAGACCGAATTCCTTTGCCGTGAGCGAGATTTCTTTTCCCGCACTGATGACTTCGTGGCGTGCAAGATCCATCGCCAGGTCGTCGTACGTCAAGCGGGCCGGCCCTTCTTGCGCCCGTTCCAACCGTCGAAGCAAGGCTTTGACGCGAGCGACGAGCGCCTTGGGGCTAAACGGCTTGGTCACATAATCGTCTGCGCCGAGTTCGAGCCCGATGACGGTATCCGCTTCTTCGGCTTTTGCCGTCAGCATGATGATGGGTGTGCGGGATAGTCGAGGATCGGCTCGGATCTGTTTGCAGACTTCGAGACCGTCCATTTCGGTGAGCATCAAGTCCAACACGACCAGGTCGGGCTGCTCGGCTTTGGCCTGTCTTAAGCCTTCGAGTCCCGTGCTGGCGGTATAGGTCCGATAACCCTCTTTCTTGAGATAGAGCTGGACAAGGTCGAGAATATCTTGTTCGTCCTCGACGATAAGAATTTTTTTGGACGCGGCATCCATCAGGATAAAAGCGTAAAGAGGTGGAGACAAGGAGTCAAGCGGACCTCACATGAGCAGAGTGGACGTCATCACTGGGTATCGACAAAAGTGACTGACCCGCTTGAAGCAGTTGACGCCTGGAACAGTTCTGACGTATCGTACCGCGATATGTCTAGTGTATGAGGATGCAGAACACGATGAAAATTTATCTCGCGAAACCACGAGGATTCTGTGCCGGCGTCGATCGGGCCATTGAGATCGTCGATCTCTCGCTCAAAGCCTATGGCGCGCCGATCTATGTTCGCCATGAAATCGTCCATAGCCGCCATGTCGTGAACACGTTGCGCGAAAAAGGGGCGGTGTTTGTGGAAGAGTTGAGCGCGGTACCAGATGGCGCCATCGTGATCTTCAGCGCCCACGGCGTCGCCAAAGAAGTCTGGGAAGAATCGACGCGGCGAAACCTGAAAGTCATTGACGCGACGTGCCCGCTCGTCATCAAGGTGCACAACGAAGTGAACCGCGATTATACGCAGGGCTACGAATTGATTTTGATCGGCCATGCCGGCCATCCGGAAGTCATCGGGACGTTAGGGCAGGTGCCGGATAAGTTTCACTTGGTGTCATCCGTGAGCGACGTGGAGAAATTGCAGGTGGAAAACCACCAGCATCTCTCGTATGTGACGCAAACTACGCTCAGCGTCGATGAGTGCCGGGATATTGTGGCGGCTTTGAACCGTCGATTCCCAGGCATCAAAGGGCCGCATCAGGAAGACATCTGTTATGCGACGCAAAACCGCCAGAATGCCGTCAAGGAACTCGCCAAGCTTGTCGACGTGATCCTCGTGATCGGCTCGCCTAACAGCTCCAATTCCAACCGGCTGCGCGAATTGGCCGAACATTGCGGCATTCCCTCTTACCTGATCGATTCGTATCGCGATATCAATGTGGAATGGCTCAAGGACGCGCAGGCCGTCGGGATTACCGCGGGCGCCTCCGCTCCGGAAGTCCTAGTCAATGAAGTCGTGGAATATCTCAAGCGCGCCGGCGCCCACGAATTGGAAGAATTGACCGTGATCGAAGAAGATGTGGAATTTCTCCTTCCCAAAGAACTCGTTACCGTAAAATCCACCCAATCCGCGTAACCAGCCCTTCAAAAAAATTCTATATGTTGGGTCGCCAATCGGTGGCCCATACAGCCTACGGTATTTTCTTTTGCTTTACCGAAAAACCTGTGCTACAAAGGCGAAAATTTAGGCGCCGTTCGCCTTGATCAAAGAAGACATCGGCTCAAGCTAGCGTGGTAAGGAGGAATGGATGCATCTCAAATCCCTCGAGCTCACGGGGTTTAAGTCGTTTGCCGAAGCAAAGATCGAGTTCCCCAGTGGAGTCACCTCCGTGGTGGGCCCCAATGGGACCGGTAAAAGCAACGTGGTCGATGCCATGCTCTGGGTGCTGGGCGAGCAGAGCGCAAAGACGCTCAGAAGTGAACGAATGGAAGACGTGATCTTCAACGGCACCGAGGCGCGAAAGCCCCTGGGGATGGCCGAAGTGTCGCTCGTGATGGCGGGCATCGATGAAGAGCGGCTCAAAGGCTTACCGGCGCTTCCACACCAGCTCAGCGAATATCATGAAGTGATGATTACCCGCCGGCTGTATCGAAACGGCGACAGCGAATATCTGATCAACAAAACACCCTGCCGACTGAAGGACGTCCGTGCCCTCTTTCTCGATAGCCGAGCGGGAACCAAGGGCCATACGATCATCGAGCAAGGGCGGATCGAACAAATTTTGAACGCGACGCCGCAGGATCGCCGCGAATTAATCGAGGAGACTGCCGGCATCGTCCGTTACAAAAAACAAAAGGCTGAGGCGCTCCGCAAGCTCGATTCCACCCATCAAAATCTTTTGCGGGTGAAAGACATCATCATTGAAGTGCGGCGGCAACTCAATTCGCTGGAACGCCAGGCCAGGCAGGCTCGTTCCTTCCAGCATCTTCAAAATGAAGCCAAAGGGCTCGAAGTGCGATTGCTGGCGCATGAATGCCGTGGACTCCTTGCCGAACGAACGTCCGTCGAAACAGAACTCGCGACGGTGGAACGACAGGAGACGGCGCATTTGGCGGATCAAGGCCGGCTGGAACAGGAATTGGAGAATCTGAAGCTGGGGCTGGTATCCGGCGCGGATACGGTCAGTCGAATTCGCCAGGATTTGGCAGAAGTCGAGCAGCAACAGTCACACGCGTTGACCGCCATGGAAGTTGAGAAGGGTCGGTTAACACTCTACGAGCAGCAGCGTGTTGGTGGCGAAGAAGAATTGTGTCGCTTGACCGCTGAGGCTGAACGGGCCGCAATCACGTTGCAACAACTTCAGGAACGCCTGGCCTCGGACCAGGTGGAGACGGAGGAATGCACGCGGGTGTGTGTTGAACTCGAGGACGTGGCGAAAGATCTGGCTTCGCGGCGAGCAGTCGGCGCAGCGGAAGAGGAGCGCGGAAGGCAGGCGCTTGTGGCGCTCACCGTTCAGATGACGCGGGCTGAAAATGCCGTCTCCAGTTTGATGACCCAGGAAGAACAGACGTGCCGCCGTATCGATCGATTGGGTCAGGAGCTCGCGGAAATTGAAACTCAACATGCGGGCGTGATGGCACGGTATCAAGGCGCGACATGCGGGCGCGAAGAGCAGGAACGCACCGCGCAGGAACTTCGAGCTCAAGCCGGCACGAAGGCCGACGAAACCCGACGCCTGGAAGAACAGGTGCGAACCAATGAGGAGACGATTCGCCGGCAGCAAGAAGCACTGGCCGCCATCGACTCACGTTTAAAAGCCCTACAGGGCGTGTTGCGTGAGGAAATGGGATATGGGCGCGAAGGCGACGAAGAGGGAAGTTCTCTTCGAGCCGCGTGTTCCGGTGTCCGGGAATCTGTAGCCGAATGGTTGATCGTGCCGCCTGGCCTCGAGCGTGCCGTCGAGGCGATCTTAGGCGAACGGCTTCATGCCTGGTTGATCAGCGAACCGCTCGAATCGCGCCGAGCGATCGAGTTCCTAAACCGCCAAGGGCTCGGACGGGGTGCGTTTGTTCCACTTCAGCCGCGCTACCGTTCTCGCTCTAATCATTCGGATGAATGGTGGTCCGCTCTCGACGGCCAATCCGGCGTGTTGGGCCGTGCAACCGATCTCCTGCGCGCCGATACCCAATCACAAGACGTGCTGGCGTGTCTCTTCGAAGGCGTCGTGATCGTCCATTCGTTGGACGTCGCGATCGCACAGTGGAATCGCGCCCTCTGGTCGGCTCCGGAAGGGCCCACGCTAGTGACGATCGATGGAGAAGTGGTGGATGCCGCTGGGGTGATCACGGGCGGAACGGCCGGATCGACCGGCGGGCTCTTGCTGCGTCGCCGGGAAGTTCAGCGATTGGAAGAAGAGCGTCAAGAGGTCGCTCATTCGCTGGACACACACCGAGAACAACTCGCCACCATGCTCGTGCACGCGCAAGAAGGCCGCGAGGCCGTGCAGCAGCTCGAGCAGTCTATTCGCCAAACCGACATGCAAATCCTGGGGTTGGGGAAAGATGAAGCGGCGTGCCGTCAGACCGTGAATGAGTTGTCACATCGGTTGGATACGATCCGTTGCGAACGCGATGTACAGGAAGAAGAGCGAAAGCGCGCCCTGCAAGAGCTCGAATCGATCCGTAACGATCTGTTTCGGCACACGGAAGAAAAGACGCTGCAAGACTCCGCGTTTGCCGCGCTTCAAGATTCCCTCCGACGATGTGAAGAGGAAAGTCACACGTTGCAACACCGTCTCAGAGAATCGCATTTGGCCATGGCGGCCGTGCGTACGAGGGTGGAGCATGCCCATGCAGACCTACAGCGAGTGGGGCAAGAGCGGGCGGAAGTGACCGCTCGTATCGCGATGCTCACAGAACAACTGGGTACGTTGAGGGCGTCGGTCGAACACAGCCGGCTCGAGTGTGAACGGAATGAACGCCTCTTTGCGGAATTGGATCAGCGCTCGCTTCACATCAAAGCCGAACTGCGGCAGGCGCAGGAGCGCTACGAGCACGATGTGCAGAGCGCGCAAACTCTCGATCGGCAATTGGCCTCCGTTCGTCACGCTTTGACGGCTAGTCGCGAGCAGCGCTTGGGTATCGAGGTTCGTCGGGCTGAATTGGCCACTCAATTATCCGTGCGCGAAAGTACGCTGCTGGGGACCTATCAACTTTCTCTGGAGGCCACGTTGGCGCAAGAGACGGAGCCGGCCGCAGACTCGATTGAACAGGATCACATGCCTTTGCGAGAGCAACTGCAGAAAATCCGCGATCGGCTCGACCGGCTGGGGCCCATCAACCTGGCTGCAATCGAAGAGCACCGAGAGTTGGAAGAACGCCATCGTTTTCTCACCACCCAAGAAGAAGATCTGTCGAAATCCGTTGCATCGCTGAAGGAAATTATTTCACGCATCAACCGAACCACGAAGGATATGTTTTTGGAAACGTTCAATGAGCTGCAACAGAAGTTCATCGAGGTCTTCGGCCGATTCTTTCCGGGAGGCCGCGCCGAGTTGGTCCTGGTGGAACCACAAGCCGATCCCGATGGCGAGACGGGTTCGGATGAGCCGGGAGTGGACATTGCCGCCCAACCGCCTGGCAAGCGTCTCAAGAGTATTACGATGTTGTCCGGTGGGGAAAAGACATTGACGGCCATGGCGCTCATTTTTGCGAGCTTCCTGATTCGCCCCACCCCGTTCTGTATTTTGGACGAAATCGATGCGCCGCTGGACGAGGAGAATATCGGGCGTTTTACGACGGTGTTGCGGGAGCTTTCCAGCGGGGCGCAATTTATTGTCATTACTCACAACAAGCGCACGATGGCGATTGCCGATTCGCTCTTTGGAGTGACGATGGAAGAGCCGGGCGTGTCAAAGCTCATCTCCGTTCGCCTGGCGGACCTCCAGCCGGCTTAAAGTCGTGAGGCTCCATTTCTGAAGATTAAGATGTTGTAGCAGCGTATGAAGCGGCAGGTGATCAGATAGAACGATGATCGGTCAGACTCGCGGTTTATTTCGGCTGTTTGCTTGACAGTCAGAAAACGCTTTGTTATAAACCCACGTGTGACCATGGGTTTTCAGCTTTTTACCTCTTCGATGCGTCGTCTTTGGCCAGGTTCTCCTGCCTTGGCCATGTTTCCCGTTGTCTAGTGACGAGGACAGTCAGATGAAGCTCCTTAAGAGTCTCATTATTCGTTTGTCCGATAGCCTACTGGCCTCGATGCCCCAGCGTCTCAAGGTCTCGTCACGTCTTCGTGCCATGCCTATGCTCCGATTGGTATCGCATAATCCGCACCCGGTGATGCAACCAGATCCAACGATTCGAAAACCTACGGCTTCTGTCGGCCATTCTGAATTTATTGATGAAGGTATTCGCCGGAGCAAAGCCTGGCTCTTGAAGCGGCAGCATGCTGATGGCTTTTGGGTGGCTGAACTTGAAGCAGATACGACGCTGACATCGGAATACCTCATGCTCCGGCGTTTTTTAAACCTCACGGAACCGGAGAAAGAACGGAAGGCGGTGCGCTATTTGACCGCAACCCAATTACCTGACGGCGGTTGGCCGATCTATTACGGCGGACCCTCTGAGATCAGCGCGTCGGTCAAAGCATACTTTGCCCTCAAGCTGTCGGGTGTCCCACAGGACGAACCGTTCATGGTGCGCGCGAAAGAAGCGATTTTGGCGAAGGGCGGCGTCGCCGCTGCCAATGTCTTTACGAAAATTACGCTCACCCTCTTCGACCAATACGATTGGCGCGGCATACCGAGCATGCCGCCGGAGATCATTCTGCTTCCGAAGTGGTTTTATTTCAGCATCTATGCCATTTCGTATTGGAGCCGCACGGTCCTCATTCCGCTGCTAATAGTCTTTGCGCATCGGCCGATTTGCCCCATTTCACGTGAACAAGGCATCGATGAGTTGTACCTTCAGCCGCGGCATCTCATGGACTATGGAGAGGTGCCTCCGTTACGCAAGGATAAGTCTCCCTTCACATGGCGTAATGTATTCATCACGCTGGACCGACTGTTAAAGATTTACGATCGCCGACCTATTCGCTCGTTACGGAATGCTGCCGTCCAACGTACCGCCGAGTGGATGCTGGCGCGTCTCAACGGGTCGGGAGGGCTGGGAGCGATCTACCCCGCGATGGCTAATTCCATTTTGGCCTTGCGGTCACTGGGGTATGGAGTCGATCATCCGCTTATCACCAAAGCGTTGCGAGAGATCGAAGCGCTGGAAGTGTATGATTCCGTCCAGACGGCTCAGGGACGCATCGATGCCATGCATCTGCAGCCTTGCGTGTCTCCGATTTGGGATACGGCGCTTTTCATCAACGCCGGCCTCGAAGCCGGATTGCCTCCAACCCACCCGGCGCTCGTCAAAGGCGGCGCCTGGTTGATTTCCAAGCAAACACAGAAAGTCGGTGACTGGAAAGTGTCCTCGCCTACGGCGGAGCCCGGCGGCTGGTATTTTCAATTTGAAAACGAGATGTACCCCGACGTGGATGATAGCGCCGTGGTCTTGATGGCCCTCGGGAAGTTGGACATGGCGGAGCGTCATGCGCAACGGGAGTCCATTCGGCGGGGCTACCGATGGGTCATGGCGATGCAGGGATCAGACGGCGGATGGGGGGCCTACGACAAAGACAACAATAAGATGGTGTTCAATCTCATTCCCTTCGCCGATCATCGCGCGCTGTTGGACCCCAGTACGGCAGACCTGACCGGACGCTGTTTGGAAATGCTGGGAGCGTTGGGTTATGACCGCAGTCACGCCGCCGTGCGTTCGGCGCTTGAGTTTCTGCGCCGCGAGCAGGAAGAAGATGGCAGTTGGTATGGCCGCTGGGGCGTGAATTATATTTACGGTACCTGGTCCGTCCTGGCCGGCTTGCGCGCAATCGGCGAGGATATGTCGACGCCGCATGTCACGCGCGCCGTGGCCTGGTTGGAATCGGTGCAAAACGCGGATGGCGGATGGGGTGAAAGCTGTACCTCCTATGCCGATCACGCCGAGGCCGGCCGTGGCGAGAGTATGCCGTCGCAAACTGCGTGGGCCTTGCTGGCGCTCTTGTCGGCCGGCATGTCTGATTCCATCAGCGTCGTGCGAGGAATTAATTATCTCCTCCGCCATCAGCGAGAAGACGGCTCGTGGGAAGAGATTCGCCATACGGGCACGGGTTTTCCGCGCGTCTTCTATCTGCGCTATCACTGGTACTGCCAGTATTTTCCTCTCTGGGCGCTTGCCATGTATCGGAACATTCGGACTCGGGGTCAAGCGCGGGCCGACGAATTGCGCCTGGCTGCCTTCGAGACGGGATTGTTCCGGTCGGATACCTAGCCACATGTTTTGTTGCCCTCCGTGGCAGCGTGGATTATGGAGTTCCCATTGACTCGCGTCGGAATTTTTGCCGCGACGCGGTGGGAATGCCGGGCCGTGCAACGCACGCTGCGCGTGGATGAGATTCGTCGTCATGCAGGGTCTCGGTATGTGATCGGACAGCGTGGAGCGTGCCATGTGGTTCTCGTTCAAACAGGGATCGGTCCTCAATATGCCCGTGCCGCCTGCCGAGCCACGTTTCGGGAATTCGCCTTGGATTTAGCCGTCTCGTCGGGACTGGCGTGCGCACTGACACCGTCGTCGATTGGAGAATTATTCATTGGGACGGAAGTCATCCCGCCGCGGAGCGCGGGTCCAGCTGAATGGCATCCATCCATCATCTGCGATTGCATGTCCGCGTCCATGACCTTAACGCTGGCTCAGGCGGCCGGATTGCCGGCCAGGACCGGCCGGTTCGTATCGTTACCTCGTATTGTCTGGCGTGCCGAAGATAAGCGCCGTGTAGCGGCCGATACGGGCGCTGTGGCCCTCGATATGGAGAGCGCTGTGATCGGCGCCGAAGCGGCCGAGCGTCGCATACCATTCGCGGTGATTCGGGCCGTCTCCGATTTACTCGATGAGGACCTCCCATTGGATTTTAATTTATTCCTTACGCCCAGCGATTGGTCCAAAGGCGTATGGAGTTGCATCACTCGTCCGAGCAATTTGTTTGGGCTGGGACGGATGCGCGTGCAAATGGGTGTCGCCTCAAAACGCCTCACTTTGATTTTCGAACGAGTGCTGGATGAGTTGGGATGCGATTGCTCAACCTCCCACGATAGGCGGATGATGCCATGATGACTCGGGCGTTGGAGCAAATCGGCGGCAAAACGCTGTCGCTTATTCAGGAAATGGGGCGGATGCTGCTGTTCCTTCTGACCACCTTCGCGTGGCTTGTTCGTCCGCCCATACGGTGGTTTCAGATGATCAAGCAATTGCACTTCATCGGATTCAAATCCACATTTGTCGTCGTGCTGACCGCGTTGTTTACCGGCATGGTGTTGGGGTTGCAAGGCTATTACACGCTGAGGAAATTCGGCTCGGAGGCGCTCCTCGGATCGGCTGTCGCCTTAAGTATGATTCGCGAACTTGGTCCGGTGCTCGCCGCCTTGATGGTCACGGCCCGGGCGGGTTCCGCCATGACGGCAGAGATCGGCATTATGCGCATCACGGAACAAATCGATGCTCTGGATACGATGGCCGTGAATCCGCAGCAATATCTCGTGGCGCCAAAGCTCGTGGCGGGTCTGATTGGAGTGCCGTTGCTGGTCGCCCTCTTCGATGTCGTCGGCATTTGGGGAGGCTATCTGGTCGGGGTCGATCTGCTCGGAGTGAGTGCGGGATCCTATTGGAGTTCCATCGAATCTGCCGTCGACTGGAAGGACGTCTATGGTGGCATTCTGAAGTCCATCAGTTTCGGCCTAATCATCACGTGGGTTTGCTGCTACAAGGGCTATTACACGAGGATGAGTGCGGAAGGTCTGGGCACGGCGACGACCGAAGCCGTTGTGCTTTCCGCCGTGCTGATTCTCGTATGGGACTATTTTTTGACGTCGGTGCTGCTGTAGTCGGGATGCTGAAAATTGCCCCCAACTTCGTTCTCGGTCATTTGTCCCCCTCAACGTACCTTTCCGGTACGCCTCGGACTTCTATTCAGCTGCGGCTTGTGCCGGGAGGGGCGCGTCTCGGCGCGCTTGGGGTGGGCGGGTGCAATGGATGACCATTTTGAGCATCCCGCGCGAACGAACCCGATCACCTTTTAGTTCCCCATGGGGATTCAGGTTACTTTGCTGATCGCTGGAAGGCTGACAGCTTCTTTGCTATCTGTATGATCAAACTCGTCGGTGTCGAAAAAACTCTTGGCGGCCAGCCGGTTTTGCGAGGGATCGATCTGGAGATCCCGAAAGGAAAGCTCACAACCATCATCGGCAGGAGCGGTGAAGGAAAGAGCGTTCTACTGAAACACATGATCGGGTTGCTGCAGCCGGATCGCGGGCAGGTGTGGGTCGGGGATATTGAGCTCTCTCGACTCAAAGGGCAAGCCCTGAATGAAGTCCGGAAGCGGTTTTCGATGCTGTTTCAAGGCGCCGCTTTGTTCGACTCATTGACGGTATTTGAAAATGTCGCGTTTCCGCTTCGAGAAAAACTGCGATTGCCTGAGGCTCACGTGCGTACGCGGGTGGAAGAAAAGTTGGACCAGGTCGGCCTGGCGGGCATGGGACATAAATATCCGGCGGAGCTCAGCGGCGGGATGAAGAAGCGGACCGGCCTTGCCCGCGCCCTGGTCGTGGAACCGGAGATCGTCCTGTTCGACGAACCGACTACCGGTCTCGACCCCCTCATGGCGAAAACCATCCATGACCTCATCGTCGCGATGCACCAGAAGTTCGGCTTTACCGGCGTCATGGTGAGCCATGAGATTCCGGAGGTCTTTGGAATTTCGGATTGGGTGGCGATGTTAAAAGAGGGACGCATCGCGTTGATGGCGCCATCGGCCGAGTTTCAACGAACGACCGATCCGGCCGTGCGCGAGTTTATCACCGTCGGCGGCACGGTGCCCTTACCGGTCGACCATTCCTCCGGTACAGCGACGCGGTAAAATTCGTGTCCGGTTCGCCCGTCACTACAACGAATTACGAGGACACAGATGGAGAAAATAAAACTTGAGTTGATCGTCGGGGTATTCGTCGTGATCGGTGTCGTCTGCCTTGGGTATCTATCGATCAAGTTGGGGAAGCTGGAGATCGTCGGCGGAAATCAATATGAGGTCGAAGCAGACTTCGATTCGGCGTCCGGAATCAAGGCGGGAGCGACGGTGGAAATCGCAGGCGTGGAAGTCGGTCGAGTGAGGACGATTAAGCTCAACGAAGATCGTGCCATGGTCGTGCTTTCTATCCACGACAATGTCAAGTTGTACGCGGACACGATCGCCTCTATCAAAACACGCGGCATTATCGGCGAAAAATTCATGGCCCTGTCGCCAGGAGGCGGGGGAGAGCCGCTCAAAGCAGGTGGCAAGATTCGCGATACCGAATCGGGTGTCGATTTGGAAGAACTGGTCAGTCAATTCATTCATGGAAACGTAAAGTAAGGCCGTTACGTCAGCGGAATTGGAGTACGATGAGGAGGAACTATGCACGGACGTAAGTCGAATGGGAGTTATCGAAACCGGCTGGCGGCAGTCGCATTGCTGTTTCTATTTCTGATCTTCTTGGGGCATCCGTCCCAGTCTCTGGCAGGCCCGGCAACGGAGGCGGTAAAGGGAACGATCGACCAAGTTTTGCGCGTCCTTCAAGATAAAGAGATGAAGAAGCCCGATCGAGTCGACGAACGGCGACAAATCATCGAGAAGACGATCGGTGATCGATTCAGTTGGGAGGAAATGGCCAAGCGAACCTTGGGCACTCAATGGGCCAAACTCACCGATAAGCAGCGGCAAGAATTTGTCGATCTGTTTCGGACGTTGCTGACGAATACCTACATCGATCGCATTGAAAACTATGCTGGTGAGCAAGTGCAATATCTTAATGAGCGACTGCAAGATGGCTTCGCGGAGGTACGCACCAAGATCGCGTCGGGGAAAGCCGAATACCCGATGGATTATCGGCTTCTAAATAAGTCCGCCGAATGGCGCGTGTACGATATCGTATTGGACGGTGTCAGCCTTGTGGCGAATTACCGTGGCCAGTTCAATAAGATTCTGCATTCGTCCGGCTATGACGATCTGGTGCAGAAGTTACGCACGAAATCTGAAAAGATAACCTCTCCATAGACCGTGGCTCGGTGTCATGATTGGTGTGCGCTGCCGCTCGGTCCTATTGGTCATTATCATTTCGATCGGACCGATCGTAGGCTTGCTTTTGCCTTGCGCCGCATCCGCGGACGTGTCTTACTTCCCCATTCCGTCCGCCTCGACGTCAAAAAACGACGGAAATGACGTCGGCCTCATTGTTCCCACCCTCATTACGAATCCTGATGGAGAGTTGCGCTATGTCGTGGCGCCGATGTTTGTCGTCAACTCGATCGTGGGAGCCCGCGGTTCGATCAATGTGTTTCGATACGAGCCGGGAGGCCGCGAGCTGCGGTTTATCGGCTCATGGACAGAGGAAATCGAGCGTAAGTTGGTATTCAGCTATGCCGATCCCGCCTTTCAGAATGGACGGTACTCGTTGAACTTCGGGGGATCCTTCTTCAAGAATGCCACGGCGCGCTTTTTCGGCATCGGCCAGTCCACGACACTCGATGACCAGACCAATTACACTGCCAGGGAAATTCGCGCCAATTGGAAATTCGGCGTCTATCTGAACGAGGTGACTCAGATTGCAGTAGGGCAACGGTTCCGGGATGTAGGCATTCAGAGAGGAGCGACCGGGCTTCCCTTCTCCGCCGAAGAGTTCCCTGACGTCGTGGGGATGCAAGGCGGAACGATTCTCGGTAATCGTGCCACTTTTCATTACGATACGCGAGATAGTCTTGTCGTGCCCACGGTCGGGTCGCAAATGACGGCCTATGTGGAAGTGAATAACAATCTTCGCAATGGCGACCATCCCCTCTTCTATCGGAGCGGTTTGGAAGTCAAGAAGCTGTTCCCAAGCGACTCCAAACGGGTGATTCTCGTGATACGCGGCGACTTTCAAGGAACGTCGGGGAGCGAAGTGCCGTTTTTCGAGCGCAGCTCTTTGGGAGGGCAGAATAACTTACGAGGCTACGGCGTCGATCGGTTCATCGACAATTATCTGGCCTCCTTGAGCATCGAAGAGCGGATTCACGTCATGCGAATCCGTGTCACGAATGTGATTGCTGATTTCGAGGTGGCTCCGTTCGTCGATACCGGCACGGTTTTTCCCTCGTTCAGTTCGCTTCGCACCCGGCAGTTGCACGATTATAAAGTGACGCCGGGGATTGGGTTTCGCGGGATTGTACGTCCGAACATCGTCGGCCGATTGGATTATGGATACAGCGCTGAAGGAGGCGCAGTCTTTGCCGGCTTGGATTTCCCATTTTAAGGTAGAACACGTATAAAAGCGGAAGGCTAGATGCTTGACAACCCTGATATCACATGTGAAAATGCGCCGACTTCTCTGTGGGCATGCAGGCCCTCACACGGTGCGCTGTCACGCGGAAACGTGTTTCGAATTCCAACATTACCTTAATAGCCTTTGCCAGGAGTAGACTATGTCGCTGCTGAAGACTATTCACAGCCCGATGGACCTTAAGCGCATCCCTCCGGGTCAATTCCCCAAGCTTTCCCAGGAGATCCGTGAACAGATTCTGTCGGTTGTATCCAAGGTCGGCGGGCATTTGGCCTCCAATCTCGGCGTGGTCGAATTGACGGTTGCACTCCACTATCTCTTGAATACGCCTAAAGACAAGATTGTGTGGGATACAAGCAACCAGGCGTATACCCATAAGCTATTGACCGGACGTCGTGAGCAGTTCCATACGTTGCGGCAGTACGGCGGACTGAGCGGCTTTTGCAAACGCGAAGAGAGTATTTATGACACGTTCAATGCCGGGCACGCAGGGACCGGTGTTTCGGCGGCATTCGGAATGGTCGAAGCCCGCGAGCAGACTGAAACAGAACCACCGCGTGGCGTGTGTCGTGGGCGACGGCGCGTTGACGTCAGGAATGACGCTCGAGGCGCTGCACCATGCCGGTGGGTTGGGAAAAGATTTTCTCGTCGTGCTGAATGATAACCAAATGTCGATCTCGAAAAACGTCGGATCGATTTCCGCTTACTTGAATCGGACGTTCACCGGGGAATTCTATACGCGGATTCGAGAAGAAACCGTGCAGTTCTTGCAGGCCATTCCTCAAATCGGACAGCCTATGCAAAAGATGGCCAAGCGCGCCGAAGAGCTGGCGCGAGGGCTGATCCTTCCTGGATTATTGTTCGAGGAGCTGGGATTCCGCTATGTCGGACCGATCGACGGCCATAATTTCGAGCATCTCCTGCCGACATTGGAGAATGTATTGAAGCTGAAGGGGCCGGTGCTTCTGCACGTGATCACGAAAAAAGGGTTGGGCTACGATCCGGCCATGCGAAACCCGGTGTGGTTCCATGCCTGTCCTTCCTTCATCCGGGAATCCGGAGAGCCGGCTAAAAAAGCGGCGCGGCCCAGTTATACGGCGATTGCTATCGACAGCCTTGTTAAGTTGGCCAGACAAGATTCGCGGATTGTCGCGATTACGGCCGCAATGTGCGAAGGTACGGGTCTCAATGCTTTTGAAAAAGAATTTCCGGATCGGTTGTACGACGTGGGGATTGCCGAGCAACATGCGGTGACCTTTGCAGCCGGCTTGGCTGTCGATGGCATGCGGCCCGTCGTGACCATGTATTCGACGTTTCTCCAACGCGCGTACGACCAAGTCGTCCACGATGTGGCCACCCAGAACCTTCCCGTGACCTTCTGTATAGACCGCGGCGGATTGGTGGCCGAAGACGGCACGACGCATCATGGTGCATTCGATTTCGCCTATCTGCGTCACGTTCCCAACATGGTCGTCATGGCGCCGAAGGACGAAAATGAGTTGCAGCACATGATGAAAACCTGCCTTCAATATGAGGGTCCGGCTTCGGTGCGCTACCCGCGCGGCGTTAGCCTGGGTGTGCAAATGGATGCCGAACCCGTGGCTTTGCCGATCGGCAAAGGCGAAGTGCTGAAAGAAGGAATCGATGTGGCGATTGTCGCGATCGGCGTCACCGTCTGGGAAGCGGTCAAAGCGGCCGGGCGGTTGGAGCTGGAAGGCATCTCCACCGCCGTCGTCAACGGACGATTTGTAAAACCGTTGGACACAGCGCTCATTGGCGAGGTGGCTAAGAAAGTGCGCTATCTGGTGACCATTGAAGAAGGAACGCGTATGGGTGGGTTTGGATCCGCGGTGCTCGAAGCGGTATCGGATCTCGGCATCACTCATGTTCGTACGAAAGTCCTTGGTCTCCCGGATTGGTATATTGAGCAAGGCCCCCAGGATCTTCTGAGGGAACGGTACCGATTGACGGCGGAAGGCATTTACGAGAGCGTGAAAGATCTTTTGGCGCAAGAGTCGGAGGCCAGCCGAACGGCGGCACATCCGGGCCAATTGGCAGCAGCGGGGCTGACAAAAAAGAGAGAGCAATTAGGAGACGAGCAGGGCAGTTAACTATTATGTTCATTACACGGCGGAAAACCAGACAGATTCGAGTGGGACGGGTCAAGATAGGGGGCGATGCGCCGGTATCGGTGCAGTCGATGACGTCGACCGACACGCGCGATGTCCCCGCGACGATTGCGCAGATTCGCCAATTGGAAGAAGTCGGGTGCGAGGTGATCCGGGTTGCCGTGCCGGATATGGAAGCTGCCGCAGCCCTGCCGAAGATCAAGGCGCAGATGACCGTCCCGCTCATTGCCGACATTCACTTCGATCATCGGCTCGCGTTAAAAGCCGCTGAAGTCGTCGATTGCGTGCGGATCAATCCGGGCAATATCGGGCCATGGTGGAAAGTCACCGAAGTGATCAAGGCGGTCAACGACTACGCCATTCCCCTTCGCATCGGTGTCAACGGGGGGTCGTTGGAGCGCCCCCTGCTGGAAAAATATGGATTCCCCAGCGCCGAGGCGCTGTCCGAATCCGCGCTCAATGCCGTGCACGCCTTGGAAGACGTTGGCTTCACCAATATGAAAGTGTCGCTCAAGGCGTCCGATGTGCACATGGCCGTGGATGCCTATTATCTTTTTTCCCAGCAATCCAACTATCCGCTCCACATCGGGATCACGGAGGCAGGCACCGCCATGACGGGCGCCGTCAAATCCTCCATCGGGCTCGGCTGGTTGTTGTCGAATGGAATCGGCGATACACTTCGCGTCTCATTAGCCGCCGATCCAGTCGAAGAGGTCAAGGTCGGATTTGAAATCCTCAAATCGCTTGAGCTGCGCCACCGCGGTATTAACGTCATCGCCTGTCCCACCTGTGGCCGCGTCGAGATCGATGTGATCCGTATGGCGAACGAATTGGAAAAGCGGTTAGGTCATATCAAAACGCCGCTCAACGTTTCCGTGCTTGGATGTGTCGTCAATGGAATCGGCGAGGGCAAGGAAGCCGACATTGGTATTGCCGGCGGCGAGGGCGTCGGCATCCTCTTCAAAAAAGGCAAACTCGTCCGGAAAGTGCCCATCGCAGACTTGATGGAATGTTTGATCGAAGAAGTCGATCAGATGGCGAAAGAGAAGGAAGCCGAAGGAGATTCCGATCCGGCCCCCGAAACGAGTGAACACAAAGGCAGCACGACCTGGGATGAAGTGTCGTCCACGTCAACGTTAGGCCGAGAAATCCCCGTCCTTCCGAATAAACGCTGAACTGTCGTCACTTCACTCTCAGCAATCGCTCTACACTTCTTGTTTTAAATTCAAACGCACCGCTATAATGCCCGCCATGGCGCCGTACCCAAGTGGCTAAGGGAGCAGTCTGCAAAACTGCGATGCGGCGGTTCGAACCCGCCCGGCGCCTCCACTTACTTCTTCAAGCAATTCCGCTCCTTCCGGTTCAATCTGCCTTTTCTGCATAGTCGCCCCAGACTCATTGGTCACGGTTTTGGTCACGATTGCATCTTCTGACCAGCCCCTCGAATGTAGACCGGATGAGACCTGAGGGTTTGGCTTGCGCGTGATCGGTTTGAGCCGCCTGTGCGGCGATGCGAACCTAGCATAGCTCACGTGAGTGTCTCCAGTAATTCAGGGCGTCCTGTGTCGGTGTGGTCGCCGCGACCCACTCGGCGACAAAAGACGCTGGCGCCTGATCCTGCAGTGCACTATGGGGTCGAACCAGATTGTAATCCTGCTGCCAGCGGGTGAGCTTCTCGCGCACATCCTCCAGGGTGACGAACACTTCCACATTCAGGCACTCATCACGGAGCCGCCCATTGAAACTTTCGATGAAACCATTCTCGACGGGCTTGCCCGGCCGAATAAAATCCAACTGAATACCGTGGCGGTAGGCCCAGGCATCCATAACACGACTGGCGAATTCGCTCCCATTATCCACGGTAATAGCCCGCGGCGTTCTTCCGTATAGAGCCGATAGATCCGCTTCGCGTTTACTCGCCAGCCGTCCCGCCGTAATAGCACTGTGAGCCGTCGGTGTCCGAAACGGACTCGTGTGGCAGCCAACTCCCGCAAGCGCATCCGCAGGCCCTCTTGCGGATCACGACGACTCCGATACTGTAAGGAGGCCCGGGCGATCGGCACCAGCCTCGAGACCCGGCGCTCGCTGACCTGATAGGTCACCTGCGCCCAACGGGCCAGCGCCCGTCGGTCCCGAGGCCTTAGAGCTTTTTTGGGACGATCTCCTGCACCAGATGGCGATCGAGCGAGAGATCGGCGACTAGCGCTTCAGTTTCGTGTTCTCTTCGCGCAGTTGCTGGAGCTCCCGCAATTCGCCCAGCCCCAGCCCGGCGTATTTCCGTTTCCACGTGTAGAAAATCTGCTCGGTGATCTCGAGCTGCCGGCACACCTCCACCACGGTCGTCCCGGCCTCCCCTTGCCGCAAGGCTGCCAGGATCTGCTCTTCCGTATGCCCACGTCGTCGTGCGGGTCCTCCTTCGGTGAAGAAGACCACGTCGCGAGCCCTGTCCTCAAGCCACTGGCGGCCTATTTTTCGGGTTTTGGGTCACCAGTATCAAACTTAGTAACGACCCCCCGCCCTGTCTTAAACATGGAATCTCAAGCGGAGGAATTGTGAAAGGATCTAAGAAAACATCCAGATCCTCATAAGTACGCAGAATTACTCATCCTTGCATTTTTTATCAGCAAACCCGGCCCAACCTATACACCCTCGATTTGTTGAAAATAATGGGCTCTGAAACCAAAGGGTTACAGAGGCGTTCGGGCGTGTTTTGCCAAGTCCGCGACCACCGTTCTCGTTTGGAACCCTACGCTGCGGTGGTGCATCTGTTTATGCGGGAAATGGGAGATTCTTGGGACAGGCGAACATAGCGCGAGGCGTACCCATAAGATCCATGAACGGTTGGCATCCCGGTCACGTTCGGAAAGCCCGCCTACTCAGGTTTTATTTATGAAGCGCGGCAAGCTAAAAATCCGCCAGCATAACGGCACACAATCGCTTACAAAGTGCCGGTGAAATTCGCGCAACTTATTGACACCACTCAGTAAGTATCCATGTGCGCGAATCCTTTTTTGTGGAAGCTGTGGCCCGCATAGATGCTAACTAGCTACAAGGGCATTTGCTTTTTCAGGTTGAGCACCCTGATTGGTTTTAAGTATGCAGTCATACTTGGCTGGGTCCCTCATCTCAGAGATCAGGAAGTTTTTCCATGCCTCGGTATAAATATAGTCTCTATGAGGCTCATCCCACTGACAGTACTGTGTTTGAGTCTCTTCCGGCTTCGGGTTCCCTTTTGGTGGTCGAACCCGATAATATTTCCATGCCTTCGCGTGATGACTGCTCACTGTGAAGGGTTTGCCCATTGACGATGCTACTGCCTTAGCCACGTCACCTGCCGTATATCGGCCAGGGTTCGCAACTTGGACGGCAACGGGTTTCATTAGAGCAACAAGCTTCTCATAGCTTTTCATCTGTTCCGCGTCGCCGGAATCGTACTTAATAAACTCAATTGCTACATCGGCTTGTCCTTGATGCTTCGCTAACTCTTGAGTCGAAATCATGTCAGCCCCGCCGAGGTCGACGACCAAAGATATCAGAGATCATGGGGCGCCGTATTGAACGTTTGCTCCCCGTTGATGGCCCGCAATCGCTATCTTCCTCGCAGTGACGCAGCAGTCCGTGCGACTTCATCCGACTCGCGCATGTAGCTAAGCACAGTGTCTTCTTCTTTGGTATCGCGATCGGCCCCGTCTGACATTTTCGTTGGCCCTCCGACGAAATTGTTGCCCGGTGATAGGTCAATGCCTCGTTTTCGTGGGATTTCCACAGGCACTCGAATTGCTTTCCTACCAGATGGTGATACCGGCTTGGCAAAAGCGACTTGAGGTCATCGAGGTGGCTGCTGGCTATAAACCTCTTTCGCATCCCCGTCGTAAGCTCTAAGACCCCGTTCCTTTTTCATGGAGAAGAAAGAGCAGACCAACTAAATCCACCCAACAGTCGATGGTCTTTTTATGAGACTGCATGATCTGGTTAAAGTGGTGAGGTTCTACACCAAGGAGGAGCCAATGAGTTATCCCATCTTCATTGCGCCGCTTTCTCGTCACTTTACTTCTGCCGAGCTAGCAGCACTGTTTCGTCCGTTCGGGCGTGTGGTCTTAGCCAAGGTCATCTACGATTCTGTGGGGCAGTCTCTGCAATATGGACGGGTGCAGATGGAGACCGACGAGGGCGCGGACAATGCATGCCGACACCTCGACAGGACCATCTTTCAGAAGGCTACCCTTGCCGTTATGAGGGCGCCTGAATTTGAAAGAGTTCACGCCCCAAGATCGGCGAGGGATCGATCGAGAGACATTATGAGGAAGCAGGGTTCTTAGCCAATAGATCGCTTAGCGCCTGCGTCGGCCTTGCCCGCCTTTTCAAGCCCAAGGCCATCATGGACCGCGCTAGCGCATCGGCCAATTGTTGACGTTCCAAGACTGCGGGGTAGATCTTCCGCTTTCGCGCATTGATGAGCGTCGGTTGCTAGTACCCATAAGCCAAATTCGCCAACTCATCGGCCCGCTGGTTCTGCTCGCGCCTGACATGCAAAACCGACCATGTTTTGTACTGCCCGATCAACGTCAACAGTTCGTTCAATAGCGGCTTGAGGTCTGCCTTTCTAATCTGAAACTCACCAGTTAATTGTTTCACGACTAACTGGCTGTCCATTCGGAGCTCAATCGCATCGGTCCCATATTCGATAGCCTTTCGCACCCCCGCAATGGCCGCCCCGTACTCCGCCAGATTGTTCGTGCCCTGACCAAGGAGGGCGCTGACGGTCGAGAGTTCCACGCCCTCGGCGGTTTGGATGCTAGCCCCTATAGCCATCGGTCCAGGATTGCCACGGCACGCGCCGTCAGCATAGACAATTATCAAAGACATGTACGCTTCTGCTCCTTCAGACGGTCGGTTGATGTGTGGCAACTGCTTCCTTGATGAGTTCGGCTTTGACACGCTCAATCAGTACTGGCCAGCCTCCCGCCTTGGTTTGCCGAAATGGTCGTATTGAGGGATACCACACACTCTTTTCCTCATTCGTCACCCAATGCCAGCAGGGCGACCCCCAACAAAAGCCAGACGGGTGTATCCATCGCGCGGGCCAGGTGCGCTACTGGCGTATCTATCGAAAGGATCAAATCCATCTGCCGTACAACTGCCGCCGTCTCGCTCCAATTGTGAAGTCCTTACATAAAAGGGATACGTTCTCGATTCAGCACTATTCGTCAGATTATACGGACTCCTGTTTTGCCATATTGTCTCACCGGCAATTCCCCTATACCGTGAAAAACTCAATTGTCGTCTCATCCCTACCAAAGGCTGTGTACACTGCATGCGCAATAACCATCAGATTAACTCAAAGATGATTTACTATGATCGTCTGGATTGGATCATCGAGCAGATCGGCCAGGGCTATTGGTCCATACCACTGGACGGTGACGAATGGATGCCGGGACTTCCGGCAGAGTTGAAGGCTCGGGATGTGGACTGGATGTTTTGAGTTGGCGCTGTTTCCACGTGTGGGACAGAAGGCACGTCAGTTTTGCTCTTCGCTACAGCCGGCGAACAACGGAGGACTGCAATATTTTGGTTCAAAAACCTACCGATCCTGCTGCGTCCCTTGGAGTAATCGCCATTCGCACCCGTTTGTTTAATCTCTTGCCAAAAGGCATGGGCTTGTCCGAGCCTATTTGGAAGGTACGGCATCAGCGATTCCTTCTAGTGCTTTGGGGCCATGTAGTCGCCTTTCCCTTGCTCGCATGGTTCTTTGAGCGCACAGCCCTCGAAGCATTGATCCCCGCGTCACTCGTCGCAACGTTTGCTTGTGCCGCCGCTCTGCCCAACGGGAGCCGTCGCGTTCGGTCCGTGCTGGTCAGCATTGGTCTCGCCACTGCATCGAGCTTCATAGTCCATCTCTCAGGTGGATACATTGAGTTTCACTTCCATTACTTTGTCATGGCCACCCTCTTGGTCCTATACCACGATTGGGCGCCGTTGCTCACCCTGGTCGGTTTAGCCGCCGTCGAGCATGGGTTGATCGGTGGCGTGAACCCACACAGCGTCTATAACCATCCAGCGGCTCTAGCTGCGCCGTGGAAATGGGCCGCTCTTCATGCCCTTTACATCGCAGCGGCTTGTGTGGGGTCGATTGTCGCGTGGCGGAAAAGCGAACAAGATGTGCAGGAGCTTCAGAGGGCCAATAATCGGTTGGAGCCAGAGGTTGAACGCCGCACGATGGCCGAGCAACACTTACAGCAGGCACACGACGAGTTGGAGTTGAAAGTCCATCAGCGCACCGAGGAGCTAGAGAAAGCCAATGAGGCTCTCGTGCTGGAGATGGGTCAGCGGAAGTTTGCAGAGACGGCCCTGCGCCAAGCGGTGGAGCGCTACGAGCGGCAAGGGCGGCTCTTCGAGGGTGTCGTGTCCACGACACCGGACTTCGTGTACCTCTTCGATGTACAGGGCGGGTTACTCTACGCCAACCGCCGGCTGCTGGAGGTCTCGGGCATGCAACTCCCGGACGTGATTGGCAAGACATGCCGTGAACTGGGATGCGAGCAGTGGCATCACGATATGCACATGCGCGAGATCACCCAAGTCATTGTGACAAAGCGCCTGATCAAGGGCGAAGTTTCGTATAAGGCCCCGCTTACTGGCGTCTTTGGCATTTACGAATACATCTTCACGCCCGTGCTTGGCCCCGATGGCAATGTCGAATTTATTGCCGGGACGTCGCGTGACATCACCGACCGCAAGCGGACAGAGAACGAGATTCGGCATTTGCTGGATCAGGCGCAACGTCGAGAGCAGGAATTGCGCGAGAAGCAGGAGCAACTCGTCCAAGCGGCAAAGATGGCAAGCCTGGGGGAAATGGCGAGCGGAATTGCGCATGAACTCAATAATCCGCTCAACAATATAGGTTTAATCGTTGGCAATGTCATTCATCGGCTTCGCCAGGCATCCCTAGACGCCGCCATTGAACACTCCTTGATGCTCGTCGAGCACGAAATTACGAAAGCGGCGACGATCATTAATCACCTTCGGACGTTTGCACGAAAGGCTACGCCGGTTCGTGAGAGCGTCGCCGTGAACGAGGTCGTTCAGCAGGCGGTCCGGCTACTGCAACGACAACTGGCCGTTGCCAACATTCGCTTGGAATCCTCGTATGCCGTCGATGACTTGGTGGTATTCGGAAACGCACTTCAGCTTGAACAGGTCGTGGTGAATCTCGTGACGAATGCGCGGGACGCCGTTCAACAGACGGAGGCGAAAAGTATTTCCGTCTGGACGGCACGGGAGGATGGAGAAGCCGTCATTGCGGTCAAAGATACCGGTGAAGGGATTGCGCCCGCTACCGCGCCACGCATTTTTGACCCCTTCTTTACGACGAAGGATGTTGGTAAGGGGACGGGATTAGGGCTGTCGATCTCCTACCAAATCCTAAAGGACATGGGCGGGTCGATCTCCATAGACAGTCAAACAGGGGCGGGATCGACGTTTACGATCCGACTTCCCCTTGCCCACTGCCCTGCTACTGAGCCTGATGCAGATAGCCCTGAAGAGGTTCCGCCGCCACCGCTTGGAGGTACGATTCCTCACGTTAACTACTAGCGTATTTCCCCAGCTTCTCAAATACCAAGACTACAATGCCAACGCCGATATACCGCTTACCGTGTAACAGATATCGCTGCACGGTCCATTAGTCAGAAGAATAATCTTTCGAGACGTGTCTCAGGCGGCCTAAGTCGTTTCGTCGTTGGAGAGCAGCACGTCGTGATAGTGGCGCTCTCCACCTGGCAAAACTTCCGACCTGGGAGACCTCAATTGCCACACCCGCCTGCGGTTGAACCCCGGGGTAGTTAGGGACGAAGTAGAGCTGCGAAGCCTTTTATAGTTTCCCAAAACATCGAGCCGCTTTTATACAAATCGTATACCTCTTGTACCCATGGCCGTCCTCGATACCGCCAGGGTCAAACAAGGGTGTATGGCTGTTGTAACACTAGACCAACGTCCTACACCATCGGGCTAATAGTTTTCCCTTCCGCGAAGCCGGCATCATACATAGCCGTTCAGTGAAACTGATTATTCCGCCGGGAGGCGAGCACCGTAATGCCAGACAAAACCGAAGGGCGTGGTGATTTTTGCACATGCAATCACCCGCGAGCCGTGCATGAATCGCGCAAAGGCGCGTCGCATGGCTCCTGCTTCCTATGCGACTGCGCCTCGTATGTTGAGCGGAGCCTAAAGAGTTCCGCAAGGTTGAAGCGGCCGGTCAAATCTAAAAAGAAAAAGTCCGCTCCGAAGTAATCAATTAAAGCGCCTGGCCTCCGCTTATGCTAGAGCATCAAATTAGCGAACGGTAGCAGATGACCTGAGCGATTGCCGCTTCCCTAAAGGGTTTGACCGTCAACTGGTGTCTCTTGTTCACAATTAGTCACATTCGCTTGAGTCGTTCTGCAAAACTGCGATGCGGCGGTTCGAACCCGCCCGGCGCCTCCACTATTCTTGTCGGCGGTTAGACACTTCCATTTTTGTTCTACTTTTTTGTGATTAGTTTTTTCTTCCGGACTCCCAGTTTGGTCCCGATTGCGGTATGTCCATTGTCATGTTTATCGTCAAGGCTACCCCTATGTACGGCTGATCTCAAATGGGCTAGGTTAGATGCGCATACCGCATTGTCATAGTGATTGTGCTATGTCCCATTAACTTCTGAACTGTTCGAATATCAACCCCTGCCAGCCCTAGAAGTAAAAGTATGGCGCAACGTATGCCACGTGGCCATTATTATAAACTTTTACTACAAGATTCCGCCCTTGCATCGCTCGGCCTGAATTTTGTGGGCTTGAGAAAAGGAACGGACTTTGTCGCCACGATGACAGGTCTCGTACGGTTCTGATGGACGCCCAGCTCAAATAACCTGTCTTGTTTTGCCGATTTGCTGAGGGGCACGGTCAACACCCCAACTTCAGTGTCCACACAATCCCATCGGGCGTTGAATTGTTCAGATTGTTCAGATAGACGCGGGCCCGTTTCCAGTGCAAAAGCGACGATTGTCCAATCATCTGACGCATTACCTCGCGAAGCCGCCCTATTTCCGCATCTGAAAGAAAACGAAAACGTCCTAATGACTCAGGAAAAAAATTTGACTCCTTTTACGGGGTTGTTGGTCAAATGTCCTTCCGCAATCGCTAGATAAAAACTCTGCGGAGAGCTGAGAAGTAGCGATTGATGGTTGCTGTTGATCGCTTGCCTTCTGCCAACAGCTTCGCTTGAACATGACGTAAGTCATGCGCCCGTGACATCGTTCAAAATCTTCTGACCAAGAAGTTTGGACCAGGATACAGTAGTGATGCATATTATGGAGTCCGGGCGAAGTGATGCCTTCTCGATAAAGCTTTATCCATTGTCCCAGTGTCAAGATTGGGGACTTATTAAATTTTGGCAGGGAAGTATATGGTCTCTCGGATTTCCGCCTTGAGATGTCCATACAGTGCCGTTGCCTGGCTTTTATTGTCACACCGCCACTTTTCTCGACCACTGGCATAAGTCGTACCCACCATAATCCAAGGCGGAAGAATAAAAATTGGCATGTAGCGAGCGCTTGATCAGCATACAGTGCGCTGTGGAAAACACAAAAAGAGGAAGCAAATTGCCAATGGAAACCTGCCCTAGGTAGCCTCGATAGTGGCAGATGAGCATTAGTGGGAAAACCCGATAAAATTTGGCATTGTCAGGGGTATCGGACCTGGGTCAACGGCAGCATCGAGTCCTTCATTTGGGGGTGTCCGAATTACCGGGTTATGAAAAATGCCCGGATACGGTGGGCCAACGACCGATCATAGCCTCAGGCCGTGGTTGCGTGAAGACTAAGTGCTACCGATATCCGTTTTGCAGCACATAGAGCGGGTTGATAATGGTTAAAATAATCTTTTCTGCCTTGGTGAAGCCATCCTTCCGCATTTCTTGAGTGGCACGGTAGACCAGTTCCCCGAGAATCGATCCCACCACTGGGGTGATGATCAGGTCTTGAATGCTCGGTCGTTCTGACCAGCTCTCAATGAGATATTCAAAACAAGTCGATGTGAATGCTGAAAAGAGAAAGGAATACAGGGGACTTTCACCGTAGTTTCGCTGGGAGAGGTAGAAATTCATTCCAACATAGGGATGCCCGAGATAGTTCACGTCCACCGGGTCTTTGTCGATCACAGGCGGTTTGGTCCATGCCTGTTTGAAGTGCCCCCAGGCGTCCTCCACGTCGTTGCCGTCCTTTTTGGTCCCCGTGAAGGATGAGGGAGCCCATGCATACACGCCGATGCCGACCAAGCTGAGGGCTGTAAGTGTGCCAAACGTCTTGACCGTGTGGTGTGGTGGAGGGGGGCCGATCTCCGGGAGCGTGGAATTATTCATGGGGGCGAGAGAGCTGTCGCGATGGAAGAGCGGCTGATCGCGGAATCCGGCATACGGATTTCGGAACGGACTTGATGTGACACGGTCCCTGTGCGCAAGGATGTCGCTGTCGGGTAGTCTCAACTCGCCATCGCTGCCAAGCGGAACCAGACGGGGATGGTGGACCCAGGACTGCCGAAGCGGCGGGCGTAGTTCCAGGTTATTCCACCTCGGAGGAGATTGTCCGAAGGCCTGGCTTGCCAATAGGTTGCACGATGGATCCTGGTCGGCGGTCTCTCTCGACGCGGGCGAACCAGCGCATAACAGGATGTGCGAATGGGCTTCCATGACGTGCCTGGTCGGCTCCAGCTGGCCTTGCAAGTCGGGTGTGCCGTACCGATTGACGACCATGGGATCGTCCTCCGCAGTACCTGTGAGAGGTGGCGAGACGGTCCAATCCAAAGGCTCGAAAACCTGGCTTGCAGACGATTCGTGTTGACGAAGTTGCTGGGGCCCACTCGTCGGACCGGGCTCGAAGAGCGTCGAGCAGGCAGTGGTACAGGTGGCCAACATCAACCATGCGGCCAGCGTGATTGTCCTGGAGCCATAAGGCTGGTTCGAAGAGCGCAGCATATAGTCTTTTCAACTTCCCTGCAAATTTCACGGAACGCACGACGTATCAGAAGACTGCGCAGGCTGTTGCGCCTGGAGAAGCTGAGGCGAAGATTTTGATCAGTTGACGAGGTTCTGATGACCGAATAGCGCTTCGGCAAGAACCTACATTCGGCTAGTGACTGACTCCGTTATTTCGATGGATGTGGCCCCATTGATGGATCGTATAAACCTAACGCATACACTGAACAGCGCTCCTTTACATCGGCCAAAGAACCTTCCTGTTTGTTCACACATTCCCGATAGCTCTCGAGGAAATGTTTTACTTCAGTTCGATATGCCGTTTCTGCCTGGAGCCTTCGATATTCCTGACATTGAAGGGCGACGTTTCCAGACCAGAAGGTGTCACTAGGGAGCGTGCCGCAGTCGGTCTCGTTGTAATGAACGCTCGTGCAACCGGTCATGCCAAATACGACTAACGAAACAGCGAGATAGCGATTCATGGGTCTTTCCCTCTTGAAGTAAAAAAGATCCGGATCTCGATCAGCGCCTTTGTTCATTTTCTGTAAACAGCGGAGATGCCCCGCCATCGCAATAGGCGTATCTTTGTACCACGAATCAGATGGGTTAGATACTGTCAAACCTGACAGGTCTGATAAACTTTAACGGAGTGAGAACCGCAGAAACTGAGCGGTGATCGTCTGGCAGGGCACGTCGGAGCGGCGCCGCCGGGATCAGTGGCTGGGACGCCCGTAGCCTTCATAGAGTGACTTTCATTGGCTATCTCATGATCGCGGTTTGATGAACGGCGGTCCGCAAAGCCTCAGAAGTGGTGAAGGTGTGCGGCGGTCGCCTCCCAAAAGGTAACGGAGGTGCCCAAAGGTTCCCTCAGGCTGGTCGGTAATCAGTCGTCGAACAGATCTCAGAAGGCGAAAGGGCAGAATCGATTTTGAGTGGTCTTGAGCCCGTTAGCATTAACGACGCAAGCGAACTAACAAATAAAACTGACACGTAGGAACTTTACCGATAGCGAAATACGCAGACTTTCAGTACCACAGTCCATGTTGTTGCGGGTCATGTCGTGTGGCGCAGCTGTTCTGATTGCCTTCGCCGTGGTTCCTCTTGCCTCGGCGGAAAACGTCACGCCTGCCCCTACGGATTGCGGCTACCCATCGACGGAGACAACGCGCTCGTCCGCGCCGGCCAAGCAGGCAAGGGGAATAGCGTTTCCTCAGGATGACGTGTTTCGCTCCCTCACCGCAGATCCGAAGCAGCCTCAATTCATTACGAGCTATCAGCGAATACGGTACCGTGAAGTAAATCAATCGATCAACGCCGGGGTGGTGGCCTTCGGAGAGACATTCGGTCTGTATGGACACCGCGACGGCAACTGTAATGGGCTTCAGGTGGGCATTCAAGGTGGCGTGTTTGCGCAGTTCAATCTCGACGCGCCGTCCAAGGATTTGATAAATGCAGACTATGTCGTCGGTCTCCCGGTGACATGGCGGCAAGGACCGTTCTCGGCTCGTGTGCGACTCTATCATCAGAGCAGCCACTTGGGTGATGATTTCCTGCTGGATAATCCCGGAATCAATCGAATCGATTTCAGGTTCGAAGAAGTGGAGGGATTGATGTCGGTCGATCTCGCGTGGCTGCGGCTTTATGGCGGCGGCGGATATTTATTGCATCGGGAGCCTGCGATCCAACGGGGCAAAGTCCAGTGGGGTCTTGAGCTACGTCCGCCGGACCGCGCCTCGCCGTTCTTGCAGGACGTCATCGAAGATCTGCACATGGCGCCCATCATGGCGGCCGACTTCAAGACGTTGGAGGAACAGGGGTGGAATGTGAATGCAAATGTCGTGGCCGGCCTGGAGTGGTATCGGCCGGGCAGCACGCGCCGCCTCCGGGCTCTCCTGTCCTACTATCACGGCTTCAATCCCTATGGGCAGTTTTTCAATCAGAAGATTGAGATGGTCGGGATTGGATTGTATTTCCACTTTTAAGCCACTCCTTACAGCTTGATTTCAGCAGCGTCACGGAGAGCATACTCTCTCATTTTCCTCGGAAACTTCGCCACATGGCCACGGCAACTTCTCGATATTTGCAGCTTTTCATGCATGGACATATCAACCTTTACAGCCCGAGAGAAAAAAGAACGAAAGAAAAAATCAACTCCACTGCTATGATTAGTCGTACAGTCAAAGTCTGTCCTACCTTCGTCGCAATTGCCACTATCGCCGTTAAGGATGCTCTATTCAGCGCTGGCTTTTTCTCTACCCTCGTTCACTGGTGCACCTTAAAACTGCGATGCGGCGGTTCGAACCCGCCCGGCGCCTCCATACCAACCTTCGATAGAGTCGTTTGCCACATTAACTGGTGATTTTCAGATCGTTGGGCAAACGGAAAGTTTGTTCCTCTGCACATACCAATTTTGCCGTGTCCCGAGCCGTTCGATCAAATCGGCTTGAAGATTCAACCGTAACCCTTACGGAGACCGGCTTTTCATTCTTCAATCTCAACCATACGTAAACACCACTTGGCTCTTTCCCCTCCTACCAAAGGGACGGTGAGGGTTCGACGGGCTTCTGACCACCAAGCCCCGTATTCTGACTGCCACAGACCGAAACCGTCGAGCGGTGCGATATGCCGAGGACCCGGTGGGAGGTTACTTGGCGATGAAGTGCTCCCGGCGGCTGACCGCCGTGTCGGTGACGAACATGGTCCCCGAGTGCTTGTTGAAGAGGGGCCCCAAGCCGGCCAGAATCGGCTCGACCTTTTCCTCGGGCACGACCGTGAAGATCATCACCTGGCTACTGGTATCGTTGAACAACAGATGGCCTTCGTGAAAGCCATGATGGCCCTTGCCGGATACGTTGTTGATGATGGTGTACCCGGTGGCCCCGACCCGGTCCAACAGGTCAGTGGCAAACTTCAGGTGCTCGCCCTGAACTATGATCTTGATTTCCTTCATCCGATGCAACGTTAAGCCGATCATCGTCTTGTCCTCCTCGTCTCCATCCGGCGATGCGGTCGTAGTGATAAAACATGCGGTCTCGAGGGTCGAGCGCCACGAGCCCAACCCACCCGTGATGAAACAACTGTTGAAGCAACGAGTGCCGGTCGATGATCGCGCCGATGCGGTCGCGCGGGGCCTCGATCACGGTCAGCAACCGCATGGGCTCATGATACGGCGTGCGCCCGTTTAAGACCGTCTGGGCGGGCAATCCGATGCGCAGGTCGCTGTACGCGCCGGTCATCACGCCGATCCGGCCGACCACATTGTGATAGATCTTGCTGCCGCTTCCGTAGACCTCGTTATCGACGGTTGAGAAATAGTGCTCCATGTTGATCCACTGTGCGACCACGAGCGGCGCCGTCATGATCGTTTCGAGCAATTTTCCGGACGCGTCCTGCCGGGAGTCGTATGAATGGAGAAAAGCACGGCCGCGCATATTCACCGTTTGAGTCAAGGCGCGTGGCCCGATCACCATAAGGCTGTTCCCTGAAAGCCCCCATTCCGGCCGGGTCTCGGCCCAGTCGTCGCTTCGCCGGCTGGCGAGTTGCCGGGCGGTCTTCTCGATCGGCCCGGTCGGCATGCCGAGAGCGAGGCCGCGCTCGAGGGCAGTCGGGATGCCCGCTTCCTCCAAATCCGTCATGAGGCGAGTGAGGTCTTTCCGATGTGTGGCCGGAACATCTTCCATGTCGATGATGCGGACGCGGTCGGTGGTGGTATCGTGCTGCGCCGCCAAGAAATGCGCATCGCTCGGGATCTTGATGCCGCGCGCCAGCAACAGTTCCCGGACGGCGGGCTTATTGGCCATCGCTGCGATGATCCGGGCATTGGGCAGGCCCTGATTGCCGCCGCAGGCGCCGCAGTCCAGTGCCGACTCGTACGGATTGTTCTGGGACGTGCTGCCGTGCGCGCAGAACAGAATCACGCGGGCGAAATTGGAGGTCAACCCCATCAATCGCAGCGCGGCCTCCACGAAATAAGCTTGTTCGGTCACGGAGAATCCCGTTTGCGTGAGACGTTCGAGCCGATCCGAAATCCCCCGCGGGCTGATCCGATGGCGCTCGCGCAGTTCTTGATAGAATGCTTCTTCAGCCTCCGGAGTGCAGGGCAACGTGTTCGTCGCCTCGCCGCTGATCCCGTCCGCATGGCCGATCGCCTTCCTTCGGATCTTCTCCAAGAGCGCCGGAGAGAGAGCCGCGCCGGCGAGACCAAACCGTTCTCGTCCGAGCTCCCGAATGAGCGCATGCTGCTTGGCCGCAATCATTTCTTCGGCTTCTTCCGGTGTGATCTTGTCGACCGTCAAGGTCGTCGCCACGGACGGCATCAAAAGCTGCTTCAGCCATCGGCTAGTCGTGTGGTACCAACGGGGCAGCAGCGTCTTGCCCAACAAGGGCAGACCGAAGAACCAACCGAGGGCCTCGACCATGACATAGGGCGTGATCACGTTTTCCGTCAGGTCGTGCAGGAGCGTGTGCGCGGCCTTGCTGAGTTGGGCCGCTGTCTTGTGTCGTTGGGCGAGGACACCGTGATAGCTACGGGGTACCTCGCGAACCTGGTTCTTTGGTTTCAAGAGGACTGGGCAATGGGAGACCGCATGGTGCGCACTGAAGGGTTGATAGTCCAACGGCACGCCGAAAAACCCGGCGAGTCCCAACGTTTCATACCCGCCGCGATGCTCGAGATGCCGGCGAAAGACTTCCGAGCGGACGTCGATGCAAAATACGATCTGAGCGAGCGGCCTCGACTGCGCCTCCTGATCGCCTGACGAAGTGCGGGCTGCGACCGCGCGGGCCCCTGCCGCGAGATCGTTCAGCGCCTGTCGCCGATGGTTTGACTCGAAGGCTTCGAGCCAGCGGGGTCCGTGCTGCGAGACCGGAAATCCGGCGAGCCAATTGAGCAACGTTCGAACGTCAGACGGAGAAGTCGATTCAATGGCGGCGGGATCGACCGACAGGGCCCGCGCCAGGTGAAGAAGATACTGAGCCGCCCGTTCTAACCAGTCCCGGACATCCTGATCAACGCGGACGCCGTATTGCTGCCGGCCCAACTCCTCCCATGCTAAATGATCCGGCTTTTGATCGGAGCGGGAAAGTCGCTGGGCTTGCTTGGCGGCCGGCTTCGGGAGACGTCCGGCAATCCACTCGCGTCGCAGCCAATACCCGTGCGGGTAGTTGTCCATGTATGCTCGAATGTCGTCATAATTTCCGGCGATGCCGAGACGATCGCGGCACGTTGCTTCCACGAGTTCTCGCTCATAGAAGAGACGGACCGCGAGATATTTTACCAGGTCGATCGGGAACTGCTGTTGCCAGGGATATCCGCTCTGATGAGCGCGCCATTTGATATAGCCGGTCCATCCGGGCATGGCGGCCAGGTGCAGGGATAGGTACTCTTCCCAGGCACGCTTGGGAATCCGTAGCCTTGTCAAACTGTCCAGGACCGCATCTTCCGGGCGCTCCGGGAGCGCGCGAATCTTCTTCGGGGCGTCCCGAATGCCGACCAAACGAAGCGTGACGTCATGTTGAGCGAGAAAGGTCCATGCTCCGTAGAACGTCTGATCTCGGTGAGGCATGGACCAGCTTGTTTCACCTTCATCTAAGAACACACTGCACCACTTCACCATCTCCCGATTGATGGTCTCGATTATCGATGTCCCGACGGTTTGGTCGCACCAGGTGCCGAGGGTGTCGCGGGACGGCAACTCGAGAGAAGGCCACGACGTTAAGGGGGTGTATGAGACCATGTCCGGGATGCCCACGGTGGTCTGGAGCCAGGCCGCGATGCGGGAGAATGTACGTGCGTCGTCATCCTGAACCGCATCGCCTCGGTGTGGGCACGGTTCCGTGATGCCATGGATCATGGAGGCGCAGAGGACGTCGAGGTGAGACATGACCCGTCCGGCGAAGTCGACCGCTTTATCGACTGCGAGCGGCTCGAGAGCGGCTTGCAGATCTTCCGTACGGATGCGCCCGCTCGTGACGTAGCGGCGGAAGGTCTCGTTGTCGAGATACTCCCTTCCGCCGAACAAGAGCGCCCCACGCTGCACGGCTTGATCGAACGGAAGTGATTCCAATCCGTGAAGCGGGTTGTGATGGATGAAGGTCCGCATCGGCCAATATTGCGAGATGACTTCGCCGGCCAGCTCGACATAAGACCGCAGCTCCATCCGCTGCGCGTCGGTGAACCTTTGAGGCTCCTGCATCGTCATCATCTAGTCAACCTTTGCGGAGTCGGGAAAGAAGGCGCCGGAACGCCTTCATTCCCGTGTCCGATGCCGCCGGATGCGCACGCGCTTCGGGGCACGAGCGAGGGCATGAAGGACCTCTTCCACATAGAGGCCGCTCAGAAACGCGACATAGACACGGGTGTAAATCGTACCGAGCCAGGCGGGGAGTAACAGTCGTATGCCGTGGGCTTTGCCATACAAGATCACCCACACTGCGATGATGAGGAGCGCTGAGAGCGCCACGAACGCATCGAACAGGCCCTGGTGCCAGGCCGCCGCCTGAAAGTACGCGGCGGCCTGACCGGGCGCAGGATAGAGGAAATGAGTGAAGGACTCACCGGCCCACAAGTACGTCAGCCCGATGAAGCTCAACGTCGCCACCATGGTGGCGGACACTTTCCACGACGCGACGGCCTCAAGGCGATAGAGACTAAAGATCGCTTGGGCCGAGGTGACCCATGCAAAGAACAGAAAAATGACCGTGCCTTGTGCCTCGAAGAGCGGGATCTTCACCACGCCGTGAGCCATGAGCACAATGACAAGGGGCAGCAAGAGCGTGATGATCAGCCCGGTGGCCCATGTCATGAAAGAAAAGCCGGCCGGTTCTCTAAAGGCGTGATGGCTCGGAAGCTTGAACTCGGTTCTAGCCCGATGGATATTCGTCCCCGAGTTAAGGAATAAGGTGGCCTTAAACAGTCCGTGAGCGCAGAGATGGAATATGGCCAGGGCGAACGCGCCAAGGCCGCACTCCATGACCATATAGCCCATCTGTCCCATGGTGGAATAGACGAGCGTGCGCTTGATACTGGGCTGAGCCAACATCGCGGCGGCCCCGATCAAGGCGGTGAGCGCCCCGACGACAAAGAGGAGGTAGAGCGTCGTGGGTGCCATGCCGTACAGAGGCGCCAATCGGTTGACGAGAAATCCCCCGGCGTTCACAATTCCCGCATGGAGCATGGCAGACACGGGCGTCGGCGCCTCGATCGTACCGGGGAGCCACACGTGGAAAGGAAACTGGGCGGACTTGGTCATGATCGTGACGACCAGCACCATCGTGATGGCGGAGACCGAAGACATCTCCCACGATGTTCCCTTCCATAGTACGGGGACGGTAGCCGGGTCCTTCACGGCCTGGAACAATTCCGTGACATCGAGCGTTCCGAATGTCGCGTAAGTCATGATGATTGCGATCAACAAGGCGGCATCGCCAAGGCACAGCACCCGCATGGCCGTGCGCCCAGCTTGCCGGGCGGCGGGCCTCGCCTCATGGAACGACAGCAAAATTTTCAATAGCCAGGTGACGGCATGCCAACAAACGAGCAACCAGAACAAATTCCCGCTGGTGACTAGGCCTAGAAGGACGAATGTCAGCAGGCTTAAGAGACCGAAAAATTTGATATAGCCCAGTTCGCCTTGCATATAGCGCCGGGAATAGACGTGAATCACAACACTCACCCCGGTGATGAGGACCATCATCACCCCCGCAAGCCGATCCACCAAGATGAGAGGCATGAAGGGGGCAGGCAGGCCGGAGAACTTCAGGACAGTGGCATCATGCTGAACGACATCGTACAGCGTCAGGATGGCCGCGCCGGCGGAAATGGCCAGGGCCCAGATGCTAATCCTAGCTGTCCGCTCGCTCAGTGTCCGGCCGAGCAACCCGATCAGCCCGCTGGCAAGCAGCGGTGAAAGGATTGTGATAAGCGGGGGGAGTGAACGCATGGCGGCTCGATGATAAGAATTCGAACTCCGAAAGGTATCATCAAGAACAGTACCGATAGAGACCGGTGAGGTCATGTCTCTAACACATTGGGCATTTAACAAGCAATATTTTTGACCTGAGGAGGCAGGCCAATCCGGAAATGGATCAAGTGAAGACCGCAATCGTCCCGCCACACGGGTCTATCCCTTAGTCAGGAAAACTGATATCGTTGCCCATCGTGAAGCGACTCGACACATGCCACAAGAAATCGGTCGAATGAGGTCGCAAGCCCGCCTGTTGAGCGCTAGGATTCCAGTGAAACGTGAGAAATAAGCAGTTCCCTTGCTCTTTTGACAAGGATGGAATAAGAGGATCGCTCAGACGCGGAATAGTCACTGTACAGGCTAACAGACTTCTCTTCTTTTTTAAGAGACGCTTGGCTCTTCGCTAGTTGATCGGACTAGGGTATGGAAGTCAGCATGTCGCTTGTCGTGATCGTTCCGCTGTTGCCGCTTCTCACGGCGGTGATCATCCTGGTGGGAGAGCCGCAGACGCAGTACCGACGAGCGCAGCTCGCCGTGCTGCCGCTGGTGGCCGCATTCGTCGGCGCTCTCATCACCTTGTTCATCGTTGTCTCGGAAGGCGCGATCGCCGTCCGGTTTTACGATCCATCATCCATTGCCAACCTGGCCCTTCCCCTCGGCTTCTATATCGATCGATTGAGTGCGGTCATGATGGCTCTCATCTTGGCGGTGGGCACGATCGTCTATCGCTATTCAGTCAATTACATGTACGAGGACCGCTTTTACCGCCGTTTTATGGCGCTCATCGGATTGACCACGTTTGTCCTCCTGTGCATGGTGTCGAGCGCTAATCTGATTATGTTGTTTATCTTTTGGCAGCTCCTAAGTTACCTGCTGTACTTGCTGGCCCATAACCTGACCCATCCGGCCACGCTCGAAGGAGCGTTTAAAACCTTTACATTCTTACGGATCGGCGATGCGGCCTTTCTCGCCGGCATCGTGCTGGCGCATTCTTTGTACGGCACGATCGAGTTTCATGAGCTCTTTGCCAGAGCAGCCGAAACGTCGTTGACCGTCTCGCCGTTCCCGGGAGTGGAGATAGGTGGGCCCACGGCCGTCACCCTCCTTCTTTTCATCGGCGTGATGAGCAAGTCGGCCCAGTTCCCGCTTCACGTCTGGCTGCCAAGCTCCTTGTATGCTCCAACCTCGGTCCATGCGTTGCTCCATGCGGGCATCATCAATGCGGGCGGTTTCCTGATGAACCGTCTCGCGCCCTTATATGGACTGAGCCCCATCACACTTCACGTCGCTTTGGTGGTGGGCACGCTCACGGCCATTCTCGGCGCCTCTATGATGCTGACCCAAAATGACATCAAGAAGACGCTGGGCTTTTCCACGATTGGCCAGATGGGTTACATGATCATGGAATGCGGCTTAGGGGCTTTCGGTTTGGCCGTATTCCATCTGATTGCGCATGGCATCTTCAAAGCCACGGTCTTCCTCAATTGCGGAAACGTGATTCATAAAGCCAGACAGGAACCTGCGTTTCCTCCGGCGGTGCAGGCCTCTGAGGAAGCGGAAATCTCACGGCTACCCTGGTCGATAGGATTTGTGACGACGCTGCTGATGCCCCTCATGATCTTGCTTGTCGCGCACGGAGTGTTGCAAATTCCGATTCGAAATTCGCAGGGCTCGGTCATCTTTCTTTTCTTCATTTGGGTGACCTCTACGCAGGCGATATTGACCCTCACGCGTTTGCGTGCCGTGGCGTCCTGGAAGGTGTCGGCGGCCATGCTGATGGCATTGCTCGTCATCGTCTTTACCTATCTGTTTGTCGCCGAACGGTTCACCGCCTTTCTGTATCCCGACCGCGACGTGGTGGACTCCTATTACCGGGCTGCTGCACTGCCGGGCTTCCTCTTCGATGGATTAGTAGTCATGACGACGTTGCTGATCTTTTTGGGCTGGGTCTTTCTCAATGCTCAAACGAGGGGACATAGTCTGCGGACGCCCCTGTGGATGGAACGCCTACGGATCCGTCTGTACGTCTTATTCATGAACCGGCTCTATCTCGATGCCGCATATGCGAAAGCCGGGCAAGTCGTGATGCGGATTGCCACACGCGTTGATAAAGGATTGTTTGAGAGGGCACGGTGACGGAACCCTTGATTCACACGGTCCTGCTCATGACGATCCCTTTGTTGGGCGCGACGGTGGGACTATTCTTGTGGCGAAAACCGAAAGATTTAAAGTCCTGGCTCCTTCTCGTCGCGGCAAGCAGTCTGATCACAATTGGTTGGACCTCAGGAACCCTGCCTGCACAGTCCGGAGATCTCTTTCTCCTCTTGCTTCTCCCTCTGATGGCCTTTGTGACGTTGCTGGGGCAACCCATACATGGGAGCAACGCCGCACCTTGGTTGCTGACAATCCTTTTTCTTGGAGTTGGATTAGGGGCATTGGCCACCGACTCGTCGTCATCGCTGGTGTGCTTCCTTCTTTGTCTTGGTCTCGTCGTTCTGATATTGTTTCACTATCGGCATCAGGGGGGTTCTGATGTTCGGTGGGGAATCGCGATGGCCGTCCTCGGCATGCTGTCCATTCTCATCGGCTTAATCTCGGCTCCGCCGGTTTCAACCCTCGCCGTCGTCGTCGCATGCGCGGTCGCACTTCCTCTCGTGCCGTTTCATAAGACCTATATCACCTCACTCACGGGATTGCCGGGGAACTTACCCGCTTTTCTTGCCCTGTTGCTTCCTATTGTCGGGTTTCACGCCCTCCTGACGCGACTACCTCAATTTCCAATCGCGTTGTCGCAGACGATTACAATTCTCGCTCTGTTGGGAATGCTCTATGGTTCGTTAAAGGCCTTGGCACAATTTCGTGCGGCATCCGTGGCGGCGTACGGCGGCCTGGTGTTCCAGTCGATCCTCTGGTGGTATCTCGCCGCGATTCATGCCTCGACGCCGTCCATTGTGGTCTACCTAAGCGCCGTCGGCGTGGCTACCAGCGGACTGCTCCTGGCCTGGTATATGCTGCGCGCACGGTATGGCGAAATCGGGCTTCAAGCTTTGAGCGGGCTGGCTCAACCGATGCCGAAATTCGCCGTCGCTTTCTCACTGCTCGCCCTCGCTGCATTAGGAATGCCGCCCTTTGGCGTCTTTTCCGGTTTCATCGGCTTGTTGCTCGTGCCGTCATTCATGTGGTCCGGCGGGTTGATTGTGGTGATCATCGTATGGCTCACCGCCTCTTGGTACGTGTTCGCCCTCATGCAGGAACTCCTGTTCGGCGGTGTGCGCATGGTGCGCCGGCATGAGGATCTTCGACAGTACGAGCTTGCGTCTTTGGCCATCGTACTCGTGTTGCTGGTTATCTTGGGTGTCATGCCGTCACGCTTTTTTGATATCGGGGCGATCAGCGCGCCGCAAGCATCCCTGACGGAGTCTCTCACATGGAACGAATAGAGACTACGATCGCCTCTGAAACACGTCGCATGGAGCTTCGCGGTATCGTGCGGCTCGCCGGTGAAGTGATCGCTCGATATTGGCCCATGCGCAACTTCGTCCATCACAATCCCTTCCATAGTCTTGAGTATTTGCCGTTTGACGAAACGGTCCGGCGTGGCCGGAAATTTCTAGGAGGCCAAGGATACCTGTCCGATGAGACCTACCGGGGGTATCTTCGCTCAGGCCGCATACGGCTCCAACATCTCGACGAAGCCATCCAATCGTTGGGTCATGACGAGTACATCGTCGTCGGTCCGTGCCGCATCGCACACCGCGAAGTGTTGCGGGCCTGTTTGACCCATGGACTGTGCTCCGTTCCGGAAGAGCCGTTGGATGCGTTGTTGGATCATGCATCGAATGAAGATGAGATTATCGTCACTCTCGCCGATCATCTTACTCCCGCTCTCAGGGATGCCACGGTCGATGAGAAGATTGCAACGGCTGTATCTCAAGATCGAGCGGCGTTGGGCCGTTATTTGACGCTCTCGGATTGGTGCGATCGTACGTGCGGCACCCGCATCGTTGCCCTGGTCAACGATGAGCTGATCAAATGGTGTGAAATGTTTCTCGACGAAGGGCACGCGACGTGGTCGATGCCGCATCGAGAACAGGGATTCTATGGGGCCTGGAAATCTCTTGCAGGACTTGAATGGTCTCCGTGCGGTATCAAGGACAGCCGTCGAAAAATCGCTGACCTGCCGGAGCATCCGGAAGACGCGGTGCTGGAGAGTCTGGAGATCCTTGGGATTCCAGACGAGCTTCGGCAAGACTATCTTTCGCTTCAGCTCACAGCCCTTCCCGGCTGGGCGGGACTGATCAAGTGGCGGGCCGAGGAACGGGATTATGCGTGGCAGCACGCCTATCCGGTCAGTCTGGTGAAGTTCCTTGCGATCCGTCTCTGGTATGTCCGCGAGCTGGTTCAAACGACCTGCCGAGAACAATTAGGTATCGAAGGAAACTTCCAAGCGATTGCCGCTTATATGCAAGAGTTTCCGCATGCCTATTTTTTTAAGAAAGAACTAATCGCAGGACACCTGCCGGCATCCTATGTCGAGGACGTCGCGCGATTGTCCGGAAACAGTGCCCATGAGTGGAAGGCGCTCGCGGATCGCCTGCAAATAGAAATCGGGCCATCCCGCGATGAATCGAGACGGATGAGCGCGGCGCGCCGCCTCGTTGCGCTGGCACGAGCGCTGGAGATTGTTCCGACCGTCCTCCTCGAAGGCGCGCCTAAAGATCTTGCAGAGCTGGTGAAGTGGATGGAGAACTTCCCCGAGTCGGATCATGGACCGGTCTGGCTCAATGCCTTTGAAGCCGGATACCACAAGCAGTTATTCGGCATGCTGATGCGAACGGCCTCAACGGCGAAGACGCCAGCTTCTCACAGTTCCCAACCTGTGCGCCCCCAATCGCAATCGGTCTTTTGTATCGATGTTCGCTCGGAGCCTTTTCGTCGGCATTTGGAATCGACCGGCGCGAATGAGACCTATGGCTTCGGCGGATTTTTCGCGGTCTTTATCCGCTATCGTGGATGGGGGAAGGAACATTACACGGAACAGTTTCCGGTCATCATGCGAGCGCGGAATGCCGTACGGGAGATTCCCCGCAGTTACCTCGAGCATGTAGTCTCGAAGCATGAGACGAGAGCGAAGCTGATTCATGCGGGACACACGCTCCTGCACGATTTAAAGGAGAACGTGGTCACGCCCTATGTGATGGTCGAGTCGGTAGGATGGTTCTACGCGCTGCCTATCATCGGCAAAACAGCCGTGCCTGCGTTGTATCGGCGTTTTACCGCCTGGGTTCAACGTCTCTTGGTTCCTTCGGTTCCCACCAGCCTGACAGTCGATAAATTGACTCCCGCCGATATCGAAGAAATGTTGGTGTCAGAACAGCGGGCTATCATCTGGAAGGCTTTGCGGGATCAGCATGGCATTCGAGGCTCCCATATCTCCCAAGAATTCGTCGAGACGTTACGCCTCCAGGCTTTAAACGGAGAAGTCGGCATGCCGCCGACCCTGGGAAGCATTGCTCAGGATCTTCTTTCGAAAGACGAAGTCGTCGCGTTTGTAGAGACTCTGCGGAAACAATATCGGATCAACCAGCGATCGGCTTCGTCCCAAAAGGAACGAATCACGCGAACCGGCTTCACGCTCGATGAGCAGGTCCTCACCGTGGAGACGGCGCTCCGCATGATGGGGTTGACATGCAACTTCGCGCGAGTCGTCTTATTCTGCGCTCATGGCAGCACCTCCGAGAATAATCCGTTCGAGTCGGCACTAGATTGTGGTGCCTGCGGAGGCAACGAGGGGCACCCCAATGCGCGCGTGCTCGCGACGATGGCCAATAATCCGAAGGTGCGGGAACGGTTAGCTAAGGATGGCATTGCGATTCCCGCGGACACTCATTTTCTCGCCGGTCAGGTCGATACGACGACCGACGACGTACGTCTCTTCGATCTCGAAGACGTGCCGCCGACTCATCGAAAGGATGTCGCGCGACTGCTGGAGGACCTCCGGGAGGCTGCTCAACTCACGAGTCAGGAACGATCTGTACGGTTTCCGGAAGTGACGGCTGCGTTGCCCCTTGCCCACGCACGCACGTTTGTGCAGGAACGTAGCGTGGACTGGAGCCAAGTACGTCCTGAATGGGGGCTAGCCGGAAACACCACCTTCATTATTGGCCGACGGGACCTCACCAAGGGACTCAATCTGGCGGGCCGCGTCTTCCTGCATTCCTATGATTATCGGGAAGACCCGACCAACCGTCTGCTTGAAGTCATCATGACCGGTCCGCAAGTCGTCGGGCAGTGGATTAATATGGAACATTATTTTTCTGCGGTCGATAACGAGGTGTATGGAAGCGGCAGTAAAATCTATCACAATGTCGTCGGGCGGGTTGGCATCATGTCGGGACCCTGGAGCGATCTGCGGCTTGGATTGGCGCGGCAAACCGTGATGAGCGGCGAGACGCCGTATCACGAGCCGATGCGGTTGCTGGCCGTGATCGAAGCGCCATGCGCACACATCGGAAAACTGATCGAGCGACATGAAGTGCTGCAACATTTTTATCATAACGAATGGATGCACCTCGTCGCTTTTGAGCCGGAAGATGGAACCCTATACCGGTATCGGCCAAGCGGCACATGGTATCCAATTGATGGGGGTTCAGAACTTACATCAAACGAACATGAGAAAGGAGTCAGTTGATGAACGGCCTGACGTTACATTCGATGAAGGAAATTCGTGTGATTGTCTCGGGGGAGCACCGGGCCTTTGTGACCGAAATGCTGGACAAGCAAGCGACGGGGTACACGGTGATCGGCAACGTGTCGGGAAAGGGCCATCACGGAGTTCGTGAAGCCCACTTTATGTTCAGCGAGCAGGAAAGTCTCGTGATGATAATGGCCGTGGTGCCGGAGGAGACAGTCGAGCCGATCCTGGCCGGGTTGCGGCCCCTGTTCGACAGACATTCCGGAGTCATGTTTGTGAATGATGTGGCAGTCAGCCGGCGGGAATACTTCGGGAAACCGCTTGCGGGCGGAATCAATCCCTAATATGAAGTGAGCTTCGAGGAGATTCCGTAGCGCCGCTCATCTTTGAGAGAAATAAGCTGGCGTTATTGTTTTGATTCGAGCATCCTGACTTTCTCTGTCAGCCGCTCCATTTCGCGCTTCAGTTCAATCATCCGTAATTCTCTTCCCACGGTCGCGTCTTCGAATCTTTCGAGTTCTCGTATCTTTTCATGGAGCGAATTGTTGAGCGTCTCGATACGCTCCTCCTTTTTTCGGGCTTCTGTTTGATCGCGAATAATCTTTCCATAACACGCGGGTTCGGTATTGTGCAGCCAGACGGTCACGCCGCTCACCCACACACGCCGGCCGTCTTTATGGATTAGCCAGCGATCGTCGGAGGCGCACCCTGTTTCCTTCGCCGTTTTCAGCTCCTTCTCCACAACCGATTCGGCGTTGTCTTCGGGGGTATAGAAAATAGACAGATGTCGGTCTTTTATTTCGGCCTCTGTATATCCCAGGACCCGATGGCCTCCTTCGTTCCATGTCAGGATGCGACCTCCATCGTCGAGCAGAAAAATGGCAAAATCTTTAACGCTGTGCACGAATAAATCGTATAGTTGGTCTCGGTGGTTGGGATGTTCGATCGTGAGAGCCGTCATTCATATGATGGTAAAGGATGACCTACGCGTGCGGATAGAGTCATACGTGAAGTGAACGCGACAGGATTGCTTACACGGGCTCGCTGTCCAATGCGTGTGCGGTCCATGAGTCGCAGGCTCAATGCTCGGTGGGGGGGATTCGTCGATGCTCGAGATTAATCTCGCTTGGTTTGAGGTTTCTTCTCTGAATGGCCGGCTGCAGGGCTCGTATTCTCGCTTCGAAGTTGAGTGGTAGAGGGCGTGGGACCGGCCAATCCTTCCAGTACCTTGAGCCGCTCACGCAGACCGAGCAACTCGGTCTTATAACTTTCTCGCAAAATATCCGTGAGCCTTTGCACCTGTTGTTCAAGCGATGCCGCCAATGGCGCCATGCCGTCGACCGTCGCCTGTAAGGAGCCGACCGATCCTTCAAAGTTTTGATGATCTTTGAGTATGTGTTGCTGCAGCTCGATGTCATTCTTCAGCGACTCCGCCAGTCGCTTCGTCGAACGGTCCAGATTGTCATAAGTGCGTCCCATTGAATCCACATTGGCAAAGATCACCGTTTTCAAGGCATCTACCGATTTCGATAGGTCGTCTTGTCGTTTGTCCTGCGCTAACTGAATGGATTTAATGTCTCGTAGTTCGTCTTTCAAACTGGACGACAACATGTCGAATTTACGATTCAAGGAGCGGTCAATGTGTTCGAGGTCGCTCGTCGTCGTGCACGCAGACGTCGTGCCGAGTAAAAGGACCAACATAAGAATTTGGCCGGCGTAAGAATTCGTCATAGCTCCCCCTTGTAGTGACTGTGATGAAGTATACGGGTCGGGGAATTTAGAATGCCGTCAGTCTTTGTGAGCAGACTGATAGGGCATATGGCTTACGTTAAAACGCGATGAAAAGCGCTTTATCCTGTAGGCGTCGCCCCTATAGCGAACTCTCGTAGAGCCCTCTACACTGCCTGTATGGCTCGTAAAATTCAATCAGCCAGTATTTCATTTGGGTTGGTGACCATCCCTGTCGACCTCTTTAGCGCGGTCAATGATCAAGATATTCATTTCAATCAAGTCCATGGAAAATGCGGCACGAGGATTAAACAGCAACTTTTCTGCCCCACATGTGAACGGGTCATTGAACGAAGCGAACTCGTGAAGGGCTATCAAATTTCAAAAGGAGACCTGGTCACTTTCTCGCAGGAAGATCTGGATAAGCTAGAAGCCGCGGAGTCGAGCAGTTTGGAAATTTTGCAATTCGTTCCTTTAGCGTCCGTGGATCCCATCTACTTTGAGGACACGTACTTCCTGGGTCCGAATAAAGGCGGAGAGAAGGCCTATCATCTCTTGGCGCAGGCCATGGAGCAGACCCAGCGTGTCGCATTGGCGAAATTCGTCTGGCGGGGGAAGGAAAATTTGTATCTCGTGCGGCCCGTCCAGGGAGGCCTCATGCTCCATCGGATGTATTATGCCGATGAAGTGCGGGATTTTGGGGAGATTCCGAAAGGCCACGGCACGGTGACGGATCAGGAGATGAAGCTCGCCACCCAGTTGATCGAAACCATTTCTGAACCCGAATTCAAGCCGGACGCCTTTCACGATGAATACCGGCAGCGCGTCTTGAAGATGATCGAGCAGAAGGCGGAAGGCAAGGAGGTGACGATTCAAGCGAAGCCGAAGCCGGCTCCGGTGCTCGATCTCATGCAAAAGCTACGAGATAGCCTTCAGCAAGCGGGAACAAAGCCATCCAAACAAGTCGAGGCCTTACCGGCCCGTGGTGAACGACCCTCACGAAAGAAGGCTCAAGCCGGGAGGAAATGATTCCTTCCTATACGACGGATGAGGTCCTCCGGATTTTGCATCTCTCCCCGCAGACCTTTCGGGACTGCCTGCGCGCCGCCTCCTATCCTGCACCTATCGCCCGAAAGCCCCATCATTTTTCTTTTCACGATTTGCTGATCGTTCGAACGACCAAGGGATTGTTGGAAGCGGGAATTTCCGTGGGGCGAATTCGGAAAGTTCTCGCGTCGTTGAAGCGGCAATTGCCGGATGATCAAATGCTTTCGGGCGTCAAAATCTTTGCCGATGGACATCGGGTGGTCGTGTGGGATGCGACCGGGCAATGGCAACCCGATTCCGGCCAATTCCTCTTGGACTTTGACGCGGCCGACGTCAATCGGCTTACAAAGGTTCGACCTCTGGCGCGGCCACGTGAGAAGCCCCGGTCCCTGGCGCAGCAATGGTACGAACGGGCCCAGGAACTTGAACAGGATTCGCCGGAAGAAGCCTGCCATGCTTATCAAGAAGCCATCAAGATCGATCCAACCTTTGTCGACGCGCACCTGAATCTTGGCCTGCTGTTTCATCTCGGGAATCGACTCGATCAGGCAGAAGTCAGCTATCGACTTGCCATCGAGTATGGGCCCAAAGAGGCGCTGGGGTATTTCAACTTGGCTGGCCTGCTGAAACAGTGCGGCGATCGCGCCGGCGCGATTGCGGCGTACACGCAGGCGATTCAGCTCCAACCCGATCTTACTGAAGCGCACGAGCAATTGGCGCGTCTGTACGACGCCGAGGGAAACACGACGATGGCTTTTCGTCACGGGTCCGCCTCATACAAACTGAAAAAACCACGCTCATCGTCCTCGCGGTCGTCTTCTCGGCGTCCCCGCCGATCACCCCCCCGATCCAGTTAACCAATCGAGCACTCAATTGTATGGTTGAGTACACGTAGGCATTATACCGGTCTAATCCGTTTAACTTCCCGAAAACTTTGACAAAGTGAATTCCGCGGCTAGACTTTATAGACGCAGGGGAGGGGTATGCCGAAAATCTGGGGATGGGCAGGACCATACGTCATGGCGATCTTCTGGATACTCCTCTTGGGGACGATATTAAGCTTCGTACCCCTCGTCAAGGCCGATGATTCCGCGTCGACCGGTATCATCGTCTCGCACGCAATTCGCTTGGCGAGCTACATAGCGGCCATGCTGATCGTGTGGCTGCTGTTCAGTCGAACTACACACCAGATCCCTGACGATGAGGGCGGCCTCGCCTTTCTTCGGGGGATTCTTCGCCCCTCGACCGCATTGCTCGTTGTGTTCGCCAGCTTTCGATTGCTTGAACAATCGGACGTCATCGCTTCATATTCCGTGCGCAGAATGAGCGCGCACTGGATCGGTGTCCTCAGCATGGTGGCTGCCGCCTCGTGGCTGACGGTCTCATGGGTTCGTTCTTCACACGCGCTGATTGCCTTTTGTGAACACCTCGGCCAAGGCACCATCGTGCAGACAAAGGATTCAGCCTCCGAGCGCGAGGGGCGATTTCATTTGAGTCTGCAGTCGCGTGCCGGAAAACATACGTCGGACGAAACAATTTCTCTTCGGCGTCCTGTGCCCAAGCGAACGTTAGGCCGGTATCGGATCGTGAAGGAACTGGGCCGAGGATCGATGGGAGTCGTGTATCTCGGGGAAGATCCGACCATTCATCGTCCCGTCGCGATCAAAACGATGCGGCTCGATCAGGCAGAGGATTCGGATTTGGTGAAGGAGGTCAAAGCCCGGTTCTTCCACGAGGCCGAATCGACCGGCCGCCTGTCGCACCCCAACATCGTGACGATCTACGATGCGGGCGAAGAAGAAGACCTCGGGTACATTGCCATGGAATTTCTGGAAGGCACCACCCTGAAAGCCTCCTGCAAAAAGGACGCGCTGCTGCCGGTCCGTGACGCCGTGACGATCGCCGCCATCGTGGCAGACGCGTTGGATTACGCGCACCGTCAGGGTATTGTGCACCGGGACGTGAAACCCTCGAATATCATGTTGACCAAAGAGCAGGTCGTCAAAGTCACGGATTTCGGCATCGCACGCATCACTACCTCGACAAAAACACAAACCACCATGATCATGGGAACACCCAGCTATATGTCCCCCGAACAGGTCGTGGGCGAAAAAGTAGATGGCCGTGCAGACATCTTTTCGCTCGGGGTCGTGCTCTTTGAATTGCTGACGAGCGAGAAACCGTTTCAGGCCGAGAATATCACCGCCTTGCTTTTTAAGATTGCGCATGAAGCCCCGCAGTCGGCGCGAATGCTTCGGCCGGACCTATCCCCAAACACGGAAGCAATCCTCGAACGCGCGCTACAAAAAAACGCCGCCAACCGGTATCAGCAGGCGAGGGAGTTGGCTCAGGAACTCAGGGCCTGCGTCGAGTTACTGCATGTCTGACAGGAGCCGAGCTCTCATGTCCCTGCCCTATGGCGCGAAGTCCGACGTCGGATTGAAGCGCGCGCGTAACGAAGACTGCTATTGCGTCGAGCCTACACTCGGTCTGTCCGTCGTATGCGACGGCATGGGCGGTTACCATGCCGGTGAAGTGGCGAGCGCATTAGCGGTCGAGACGATTCGGGTCTATATGGTTGAGGCTGACCTCAATGCCCGGGCTCCCATGATCGATGCCTACGACGACGCCTTTCTTCCGCATACCAACCGACTGGCCGGCGCTCTTCGAGCCGCCAATCGGACGATCTATCGTGAAGCCCAACAGCGTCCGGAGTGTGATCGCATGGGAACCACGGTAGTGGCGGCTCTTATTCATGGGCGTGCGCTGTCGTTTGCCCATGTCGGTGATAGTCGGCTCTATCTCATTCGGAGTGGCGCCATTCATCTGCTGACGGCGGATCATTCGCTTGTGATGGAGCAGGTGCGAGACGGACTTTTGACGGAAGAGGAGGCGGAGCGGTCCGCACAGCGCCATGTCGTGACCCGGGCGCTAGGCATCGAGGCGACGGTGGATGTCGAATTGGGTGAATTGCCGATCATGGACGGCGATCTGCTGGTGTTGTGCTCCGATGGCCTCACGCGCGGGGTGCAGTCCGCCAAAATTTTGCAGACGGTCCAGGCGTCCGGCGATCTGCAGACCGCTTCCGAGGAACTCGTCGCGTCGGCGAACACCGCCGGAGGCGAAGACAATACGACCGTCGTGCTGATTGGGCTCCAACCACCCGCCAGACCTCGCATGTGGCGGCGAATACGAGACTTGATCTGTAGTAGCGACAGGCGACCCTGACATTCATGGAGGAAGTATGCCGGACATTGTGACCCAACCGCCGAGGCTCATCGTCAAATATCAGGGAACGGTCATTCAAGAGATGGAGCTCAAAGATGCGCAGCTGACGATCGGGCGGAAGAACGATAACAATTTGGTGATCGAAGATCCGTCCGTCTCCGGGCACCATGCGAAGATCGTGAAAATCCAGTCGGTATTTTTTGTCGAAGATTTAGGCAGCACCAACGGTACCGTGATCAATAATAAGGCGGTCGATCGCTGCCAACTCCAAGACTCGGACGTGATCATGATCGGCAATCACCGGCTTGTATTCCAGGATATCGTCAAGCCCAGTGTCGTGCCGGACTGGTCACCTACGGACGAGGCAGACCAGACGATGGTGATAAAGGGACCCAAGCCGCGCGACGGAGGGAACGCCTCGCCCAAGCCGGGGACGCTGAAGATTGTAGCGGGCCGGACGGATCTTCACGAATACCAGTTGAACCATCAACTCACGGTGATCGGTTCCGAGGATGGCGCCGCGGTCAAGCTACGCGGCTGGTTCGCCCCCAAGGTGGCTGCCATGATCGGCCGGCGTGGCGATGGGTATTATGCCAGCGCCGTACAGAGCGGTAAAAAATTATGGGTTAATGGCCAGGTCGTGAAGAGTCAAGTCGATCTGAAGGACGGCGATCGACTGGAGGTTGCGGGCGTGAAAATGTACTTTTCAATCAAACTGCCGGAGAAACGTTAGAGCGAGCGGCCAGCCTTCATTTTTTGAAAACGCTTGAGCGCGTCGTAGCAGTTCTCCGAGACTTCTTTGTAATTTTCTTCAAGACACTGCAAAATATTGCCCCCGCCCGGATTCACGTGAGGGCAGTATTGTTTCACATCCCCTTGGCAAGCGGCTTTGAAATGTTGCATGTCTTCCGTGATTCGTGCCGCCATCTTGTCAACGGCGTGCTGACAGGCCGGTGAGAGTTTCGCCTCATTCTCTTTAAAGCACTTTCGGCGTGCCCCACCCGGTTCCACTCCCTCGCAGAGCTTTTCAAGTTCGACCATACACTCAGGCGAGATGCCCTGAAGTGCCGGAATGTTTTCGGCAGGCGGGACAGCGAGCGGCGCGACTGTGGGTTGTTTGGACGTTCTCGTTGGCTTGGCCGCCGAAGAGTTTTGAGGAGACTTTGAAGCGGGAGGAGGAAGCGCACGCTCAGAAGAAATCGCAGGCGCTGGTGGAGGTCCACCCGCAGGGGAAGCGGTTGCCGAATCCGACGGCGTCACGGCGAGGGGTGGGACGGAAGAAAAATACGAAGGGACCGTGGTCAGTGTGTCGCCAGCCGATGGCAGGGATGACAGCGGTGGCGCGTAAGTTGGTTCGTCCATGGCAACGGGGGCAGGAGGTGGTGGCAGATTGAAGAAGACCAGCCCCCACGCAAGACCGAGCGCGATGGCGCTAAAGATCCCGACGAGAAAAGAAGTTGGTAGCCTCGTTCGCGGAAACACGTGTCACCTTCTGCCGTTCAGCTCGGAAAAGAGCAGTCAGCAGAATACGTCAAGCGCAGGGAAAAATCGATGGTGGATAGTTTACACGGACTGAGTCATTTTGCGGACGATCCGAGATTGCGATTGAGCCAAGAGGAGCCCCTGTTCCATCAACCCCTTTACCTTTTCGAGATGGGCGCCCTCGAGGGTCGTGGTCGCTTGATCAATCTCTCTGGCCGTCACCAGAGCGAGGCTCTCCAGTTCAGTCGTGCACGTCGCCAACTCTTTTAGAAAGAGATGCATATCCATACGATACCGCCGGAGTGTGTAGGCTTCGAGCGCCCGCTTGATCGCCAAGGCGACGAATTCACCCTGAAACGGCTTCTGTAGACAATCGAAGGCGCCGGCATCGACCGCTCGACTTGTAAATGTCATGTCGCCATGGCCCGTCATGAGTAGCACTGGCGTCAACGGTTGGAGACGGTGCGCCTCCCGGAGTACCGTAAACCCATCGATGGCCGGCATTTTAAAGTCGCAAATAACGGCGCTATACGCGGTGGTAGCAAGGCGAGTCACGGTTTCTTCCGGCGATTCGCACAGATCGATGTGAACCGACGGAAGACGGAGCTGAAGAGACACGGGGAGCGCTTCCAACAGCGCAGGATCGTCATCGACGATGAGTATCTGACCGCCAGGCGACTCATCCACATAAGCGCCGCCGAACGCTCGACGCTTTGCGAGGGCCACAAAGCAGTTGACCTTCGCCTTGACGATGTTCGGCGCGATCGGCCGAAACAGGTAATCGACCGCACCCAGCCCATAGCCCTTCTGAATATCGACCTCGTCACGGTGGAAGGCAGTCAGAAAAATAATGGGGATGTCCTGCGACTTCTCGCGGGCTCGAATCAGGCGCGCCGTCTCGTAACCATCCATCGTCGGCATCTTCACGTCCAACAAGATGGCCGCCACGTCCTCTTTGAGCAGGATGCGCAAGGCCTCATCACCGGACAGTGCGCAGAAGATCTTTCGATCCGGACCATCCAGGAGCGCCTCGAGGACGTTAAGATTAGCCTGATGATCATCGACAACAAGAATGGAGACTTTGTCCATCCGTTCGCGGGTAAGAGCTTCCGTCGCACGCATCATGGGAGCACTCAAGTAGAAGGGATCGGAAGAGCGGACACAATACCAGCCATCCAATTCTTTCACAATAGGCTCTGAGATTACATACTGTCTCACATCTATACGTACGCTCGATATGCCTGCTTGTGGCTGGGAAAGACTCCTCGTCGAGCTTCCATCTTTGGTAAAATTTCGGTGAGCCTCAATCATTTTGTTGGAAGGAGGTTGCTTATGGCCGTTCAAGTCTATGGAGTCAATCATATTGTGATTGAAGTGGATGATGCAGAAAAAGCCGTCGCGTTCTATCAGGACGTCTTCAATCTGACGATGCTGCGGGGCGGCGAAGGCGCGGCGTGGTGCAAGCTGGGAGAGCATCAATTCATGGCGATTTTCGAAGTGGAAGAATTGCGGCCGGATCGCGTCAAGCATTTTGGGATCATGGTCCGGGATGAGGAACAGATTGCTGAAGTGCGAGAGAAAATCAGCGGAAAGTACGGACTTACACTGGAACCCCATTTCCGGTGTGATTTCCGAGATCCTTGGGGGAATCGGATTCAGGTAGGAGATCTCCACGATGAATCGCTGATCTGGCTGTTGCCCTATCGAGAAGTGCAACATGCGAACATTCGGTTCACCGACGACATCGTGCCTGCGGAGAAAACGGTCTCGTAACCATCGAACGCTATGGTAGCCGGCTAAAACACTTCGCTGGGATGATCGGCCAGCCACTGCGTGAGGCCCGGGAGCCTGAAGGATAGCAGCGCTTGCGCCTTGTCGCAGTTCAATGACGTGTCGGCCGGACGAGGAGGACCTGGATACCTGAGGCGTGATACGTGCTCTAGCTTAGGATTGAATTGACGCCAGCGTCGCGCGAGAATTTGCCCAATCTGCCAGCGCGAGAGTCGCTCGGAGCCGGCAATGTGATACAGTCCCGGTCGATCCTGCGCCAATACCTCCCATAGGGCTCGTGCCGTCACGGCGGCGGGAATGGGACTTCGGAACTCGTCGTCGAATAAGGTCACCATGCCCCCGTTTTCCCACGCTCGACGCATCGTTTCATTGAAGCCGCGATCACCGGACGGGGACATCCCTCCGTTGAGCGATGTGCGGATGACGGTGTGCATGGGCGATAGCAGGACGATGCGTTCGGCTTCGGCTTTTGTTTCGGCGTAGAAATTCAGAGGGTTGACGGCGGCGGTTTCGTCGTACCCGCCGTCGCGACCATCGAAGACCAGATCCGTGGAAAGGAAAACGAAGCGAATGCCCTTCGCCAATTCCACCAAGTGTCGGGTGGCGTCGACGTTCACGGCGCGTGCCTGCGCGGGTTCGCGGTCACAGGCCGGCGTGTTCGTCATGGCGGCACAATGAATGATGAGCGTCGGCCGGAGGGCGTAAAACATTTTCTCGACGGCTGTGGCGTCGGTGAGATCGACCTGACGCCGCGTCGTTCCGGAGATCTTCCACGCCGGAACGGCTGCAGGCGCCGATTCGAGGAGCGCGCTGCCGATCAGTCCCCCGGCGCCCGTGATCCAGACCCTGTGTTCCAAAGACGGGATGGCAAAAGCCGTGGGTAGGAACTCGACGGTCATCGCGGTCCACTATAATATGGAATAGTGGAAAAACGCACCTTGCTATAGTATGGTGATTGATTATTGCCGGTGCGGTCGGTCTGCACACAACCGTTAAAGGGTGGTATATGGCTGTCCCCGTTTCGCAGATGTACACGGTCGCGTCGTACGTGTTGACCCAGAAAATGAAGGGGGTGAAGCGCTACCCTCTGGTGCTCATGTTGGAACCTCTCTTTCGTTGTAATCTTGCGTGTGCCGGTTGCGGGAAAATCCAGTATCCCGATCATATCCTGGATAAACGCCTGACGCCGGAGCAATGCTGGACGGCGGCGGACGAGTGCGGGGCTCCGATGGTCAGCATTCCAGGCGGCGAACCACTGATTCACCCGGAAATGCCGGAGATCGTCCGAGGGTTGGTCGAGCGCAAAAAATACATTTACCTCTGCACGAATGCGATTCTCCTCGAACGCAAACTGCAGGACTATACCCCCTCGAAGTATCTGACGTTCAGCGTCCACATGGACGGCCTGCAAGAAGAGCACGATCATGCCGTCTGCCGGGATGGCGTGTACGATGTCGCCGTCAAGGCGATGCAAGCCGCGCTCAAACGGGGATTTCGGGTCACGACAAACACCACTTTGTTCGACGACGCCGATCCGGCGCGCGTGCGCGCCTTCTTTGACGCGATGATGGATTTGGGCGTCGAAGGTATGATGATTTCTCCGGGCTATAGCTATCAAAAAGCGCCCGATCAGAAAAACTTCCTTAAGCGCAGCCGCACCCACCAATTGTTTTCACGCATTCTGGAAAACCGTAAACGACACTGGCGCTTTAACCAGTCTCCACTGTTCCTCGACTTTCTCATGGGCAAACGCGAGTATCAATGCACGCCGTGGGGCAATCCGACTTATAATATTTTCGGCTGGCAGAAGCCGTGTTATTTGTTGCAGGAAGGCTATGTTCCCACGTTTCAGCAGTTGTTGGATTCGACGAGTTGGGATGACTATGGCACCGGAAGAAACGAAAAATGCGCCGACTGTATGGTGCACTGCGGTTATGAGCCTTCGGCTGTATCCGACACGTTCGGATCGCTGTCCGGCTTCGGCCGGACCGTTCAGTTAACGTTGATGCCCCATGTCTAATCGCACGCCCGCTTCGCTTGCGCCTCTTCTCCATCCATGACGACCTCGCATCATTCTCCCTCTGATTCCAATTCCCTCGAAGGCCGTATCTTCACGCCGGCGACCCACGCTGAACTCGTAGAAGCTGTCGAGCAGGCATTTGATTATCGTGGCGACGTCGCGCTGGAGCTCCGCTCCGGTGAGAGCGTGGAAGGATATGTGAGCAATCGTGACGTGACGGCTGCAGAGCCGTTTCTTACGATCTTTCCGCCAAACGAGTCGAGCGCGCGGGCCATTCGATACGTCGACATCAGAACGATCAGTTTTACCGGGAAGGATACGGCGTCTGGAAAATCATGGGAAGCGTGGGTTACAAAGAAGCATGCGCAACGGCAGGCCGAGGCGGAACGCGCGTCCGCCGACGCTCGAGCGCGAGGCCATTTATGAGGGACCATTGCTATCATTTTAGATGATTGTACGTATACATAAAAATTGTCCAAAACAATGAGAATGTTCTTAATAAAACAAACGTTTGACAGATGTTTCCAATCATTGACAAAGAAAGGCATCTATGTTAGAAGGGTTCGCCCTAAAGCCTTGGATTTCCGCAACGTGAGGCTCGGCTAGTGTCGGCGCCCGGAATGTGTATTGAGGCGGGTGTCTTGTTGCAATTTGTCGGATTTCTGTTCGCGCGTCTTAGCCGGAAATGCATTCTGATTGCAGTGATTGGGTTATGTATGATCGCAGTCCCTATTGCCCGAGCCGAACATGAAATCGACCATCGATTTGTGGTCGAAGGATATGTGTGTGGCGCCGATGGCAAGCCCATGGCCAATCAGGAAGTGATGGTCAAGGACACGCGGATTCCATTAGGAAAAACGACAAACACGGACAGCGACGGGTTCTATTCGGTTCGGTTACATCTGCATAATGAAAATCAAGGTGATCCCATTCTTGTGGCTGCCGGCGAGCGAGAGCAGCACGTTAAAGCATCGTTTGACCCCAAAGATATGAAGGCGGAACGGAAGTCAGTGGTCAACTTCGGCTCCGGATGTGAGGGAGCGCAGGCGGGCACGAGCCGCTGGGTCTATTACAGCGTCGGCTTAGGGTTGGCAGGTGTGGCGGCCTTTGCCGGGGCCAGGATGTTGCGCAAGCCGTCTCGGCCCGCAAGGCGTGGAAAAGGTTCGCGGAAATAATTTGCGCTGACTACAGTAGCCTGCGCGTTTGTCCTTGAATGGCTTTGAAGAGGCCGTAGCATTGATCGCAGTTGTCAGGTGGCGCTTTTGCTCCAGGCCTGGCCTGAGCGAAAGCGTTTTTTTGTTGGGCGCGAATCTTCAGCGAATTATCTTGACGGTGTCGTGGCGAATCGGTTTCGAGAAAGGAGCGAATTGCAGTATGAAGCGTCTAGCCTTGATGAAAATGTTGTTGGTCGGTGTAGCAGGAGTAGGACTCACCGTGGCCGGATGCGGCGGTGAGGGGGGAGAAGGTCCGATCGTAGCGCCCCCGTCTCCTCCTGCCGAGTATGCGGATAAACATATGCCGGCCGGTTGGTGGGCGGACGAGGCGAAGGCTGAGGAAGGGCACAAGCTCTTTATCGGAGGAACCAATCCCGACGTGAATTGTGCAAGTTGTCACGGCAAGGACGGCAAGCCGGTCAAGGCGGGCGCGCGCGATTTTCGTGTGGCGGATCGCATGAAATTGTATTCCGATTCCGTCTGGTTTTGGCGTATTTCAGAGGGCGTGCCGAATACGAAGATGAAAGCCTGGAAGAGCAAGCTATCTGAGGAGGATCGCTGGAAGCTGGTTCTCTTCGAGCGCAATTTTGGACTCAAAGGTAAGGAGTGGGATTCGGCCAAGAAGGAATGGGTCGCCGTCGGGGGTGCGGCTCCGGCAGCGGCGGGTTCGCCCGCAGGCGACAGCGCGGCTCCGGCGCCGGCCGGAGGAGCAGCGGCTCCTGCAGCCGGAGGCAAGTAACATTTCTATCTTTGTAGGGGACGGCAGGACATGAAGAACCCTTGGCGTCAGAGTCTCCTGGTCGTGTTGGGCATCGTCGGGTTGCTGGGTGCGTTCGGGGCTGCGGCCTATGCGCAGATCCCGAGCGCCCCCTCGACCGAATTCCCCTATACGGGAAATCGGACGGGTGTCTGGATCGTAGCCCAACTTCATATCCTCTTTGCCGGATTTATTCTTGGGGCTCCCATCTTTATCGTCATTTCGGAATGGCTGGGATACCGCAAACAAGATCCGCGTTACGATCGGCTGGCAAAAGAAGTCACGAAAGTAACCGTCATTCTCTACAGCATGACGGCGTTGACCGGCGGATTGTTTATCTTCGTGTTGTTGGCCACGTATCCGCAGTTTACCACCTGGCTGATCAATCACTTCTTTCTCATCTTCGCGGTCATTTATCCCTTGCTGTTCATCGGGGAGACGATCGTCCTGTATCTCTACTTCTACTCGTGGGATGCGCTCAAGGGTGAGAAGAAGGGACGTCACATTGCCATCGGCGTCTTGTTAAATCTTATCGGCACCATCACCCTCTTCGTGATCGATGGTCCGACTTCCTTCATGAATACACCGGCCAAAGCTACGGAAGGCATTGCCCTCGTCGATTTTATTCAAACGGCGACATTGTGGGACAAAATTTTCAATTACAGCTGGATTCCCATGAATCTGCATCGGCTGGTTGGAAACGTGACGTTTGGCGGGTTCATCGCCGGATTGATCGCAGCCTATATGTACATGGGGGCCAAAAAAGAAGAGGATCGAGCGTATTACGACTGGATGGGATTCGTCGGGAATCTTATCGGCGTCGGCGCGCTGCTGTTTCTGCCATTCATGGGCTACCTGTATGCCTATGAACTGTGCGACTACGACGCCTCCATTTGTCCCTACATGATGGCGGACCAACTGTCGATGTTCTTCGAGATGCAAGGCGCGATGGTCGGCCTCATTTTTCTGGCCAGTAATTATTACATCTGGCTGAGCATGAAACGCGTCGAAGGCGTCGAGCGTGTTCGGATGTCGCTGTTGACGGTGATCGTGATGGTGGCGCTGCCGTTCGTTATGACGTACACGTGGACGCTCTTTCCGGCTCCCGATCCAAAGTCGCTTGCGGTGCTGGTTCCGCTGGTCCTATTCCCTGTGGTCTTTGGACGCTTTGTGCCGCTGACGGTGTCGTCCCGCACCGTGATTAAAGTCGGCTTCTTGATGGTGGTGATCGGCAACGCGATTTGGATGACGCCGCACGGATTTGTCGCCACACAGGCCCTCTCCACCGAGCATCTGGAGCTGCCATCCGATTGGAGTTGGTTGGCGCTGATGCCGGCGAAAAACTCCGCCGCCTTCACACTCGTATTTGTGACGGTGGTGAATTACATTCTCTATAATCGGGCCATTCGTCAGGGCACCATCGTCTGGGGGAAAATCGATTTTACCGCTCAATTCGTGCTGGTATTTTTGGCCTTCAGCATGATTTGGACGATGGGTCTGATGGGCGCCATTCGTTCGTTGCTGCGGAAATACTTTCATACGTACAACTTGGTTCCAGACTTCACGGTGGAATCGTTTACGCCAACGCTGTCCTACTCCGCATGGACGGTCACTGGCATTACTTTGGCCTTTTATCTGGTCGTCAGTTTTGCCATTATTGTGACGTTACGAGTATCCGATGCCAAGGCAGCCGTGCCGGAAGGGAAGCCGGTGCCGGCAGGGGCAAAGTAGCAGAAGCCTGATTTTATTCATTCTTCATTCTTTCATTCGAGGCGGGCTTATGAAAAACGTCATCAAGAAAAGCGTCGCAGGCATCATTATCGGCGTCCTCTTGGTTGTCCTCGCAAGGGTCCTCGCGTTTCCTCCCGTCTTCCAAGTGATGTTCTTTGGATATGCGATCCTGGGCGCGCTGGTCTACATGCTCTTGGACGCGCCATCCATGCGTCCGATGGGCGGGCTTAAGGCCATCATCGGCCTGTGTGTGTTCTATGCGATCGTCTCGACGGTGTATATCGGTGGCGCCTCTTTCCTCCCGCAATTCGATCCCGAAGACGAAAAAGGTAAGATCGACAAGCTCCTGAAAGCCAAGCGCGCGGCGACCGAACACGGGAAGGCCGAAGAGTTGCTGGCTCGGGCCAAGGCCTTATCCGACAAGGCCGATGCCTTGATGGCGCGTTTGCAGGCCGTGGGCGGAGACACTGCAGGCGCGGCCGCGGGAGCGAATGGAGAAAAGCCTGCCGGAGGAGCCATGCCGGCCACAGCCGGTGGCGGTGATCTCGTCGCGCTGGGAAAAGAACAATGGAACCTTCAAGAGTGTTACAACTGCCATAAGTTATTCGGGGAAGGCGGTAAGAAGCGCGGTCCTGAACTCGATAACATCGCCAGCCTCATGACGCCGGACGAAATTCGCCAGAAAGTGCTTGATCCGCAGAGTTGGATGGCCGATGGTTTCGAAAAGGAATACGAAAAGAAGAAGATGCCGGACAAATATAAAGAGCTGATGGAAGACAAAGAGATTACCGCGCTGGTGGCGTTTCTCTCTACGCTGAAGAATCCAGCCGTCAATACTCCCAAGCCCATCAAGAAGAAGTAGCATGCAACCGAAGCTGAAATCGAAAGTCCGCACGGCCGATCGCGACCTGGGCGAAGTTACTCGCGTCATTGTCGATCCGATTACCCACGACGTCAGTCATATTGTCGTCGGGGGAAATGGCGTCGGGACGCTGGAACGCCAGATTCCCATGACCGAGGTGCAGGTCGTCTCCGACGATCTCATTCAGTTCCGCGGCACAGCGGCGGACCTGGATAAGTTTCCACCACTCAAGCGCGACGACTTCGTCACGACCCACGAAGTCGAGATTGCCCATCTTGAAGATCATCTCCATGTGCAGTGCGGCGAAGTGCTGGTGCCGCTTCCTGAACTCGAAAAGGATGTGAAGCGCCGCACGTTTTTTACAAATTTCACCCACGCGATCGGGATACTCATCTCGCTCCCGCTGATCTTTCCCGTGCTGAAGTACTTGATGAAGCCGATGTACGCGCCCTTCGACAATCATTGGCTGAAAATCGGCAGCGTGAACAAAATCAAATCCGAAGATGTCGGTGTCCAGTTCAAATACAAGAAAAAAGTCAAAGAAGCCTTTATGCCGGAGGCGGAGATCGATAAAAACGTCTGGGTCCTCCATGCCTCTCCCACGGTGCTGGATGCGGTGTACAAGGGCAAGGACATGGATTTTCACGATCCGACCGGCCAGGTGATTTGGACCAACAAGAAGGATATTCCCTATGTGGCCTTCTCGGGAAAATGCCCGCATTTAGGCTGCGGCTATAAGTGGCGATCGCACAAAGTGCTTGGGCAGGTCTTTCTCTGTCCCTGCCATCTGAGCATCTATGATGCGTCGGGAAAAGTGTTAGATGGCCCGGCGCCTCGTCCCCTCGATACCTTGCCCATCCGTGTTGCTGCGAATGGGGAAGTACAAATTATTGATATGGAATTTAAGGCCGGCACGAAGTCGCAAATCAGGATCGTCTAATCATGGAACATTCTCACGGATTACAGCGCGGTGGCTGAATGGAAATAGATCGCACCATCACGGCTCCGCCGAGCGCGGTTGAAAAAGTCGTTGCGTTTGTCGACGAGCGTGTGGGCTTGAAGAACATTCAAGCCAAGATGCTCAATGAGCCGGTTCCCGGCGGCTCCCGGTGGGCGTATGTATTTGGCTCGGTGCTGCTGTTCATCTTCATCATGCAAGCCGTCACCGGCATTCTCTTAATGTTTTACTATGTTCCCAGCGCCGACCATGCCTATGCCAGCACGCAATACATCATTCACGAAGTGGACTACGGATGGTTTCTCCTGAGTTATCACTTCTGGGGATCGTCGGCCATGGTCGTGATGGTGTTTGCCCATATGTCGCAGGTTTTCCTCTGGGGCGCGTATAAAAAACCACGTGAAATGGTGTGGCTGGTCGGCCTCGCGCTGTTCGGGATTGTGATGGGATTTGGCTTTACCGGCTATTTGCTCCCGTGGGATCAGCGCGCGTTCTGGGCGACGACCGTCGGCGTGGAAATTATGGATAAGACCCCCGTCATCGGAGATTTTCTCGCGCGATTCCTTAAGGGAGGTCCCACTCCGGGACAGATGACGCTCAGCCGTTTCTTTGTCATTCACGTCATGGTCTTGCCGGCGACCTTGATGGCCTTGGCTGGCCTTCATATTTTCTTATTTCGAAAGGCCGGCCCAGCCGGTCCTTTCCGCGGCACGAATGCGGAACTCAAAGCAAAGTCAGATTATTTCTTTCCACGCCAGGTGTGGAAGGACATCGTTGCGATGGCGGCGGTGTTTGTCACGATCTGCGGTTTGGCCTTTATCGAACCCGTCGTGCTTCTTGAAGAGGCGACGCCCGATCCCGGTGAATATCATCCTGAGCCCGAATGGTACTTTCTCTTCTTGTTTCAATTATTGCGGCTGAGGGCCTTTGCCGGCGAGTTCGGACAATTTCTTGGCGCCATTGCCCTGCCGGGCGCATTCATGTTGTTGTTGGCGGCATTACCTTTTATCGATCGTAGTCCCGAACGCAATATTTTTAGGCGACCGATCGCCCTTGTCGGCTGGCTTGTGGTAATGATCGGCATTCTTGTCTTTACTGTATCCGCCATCATTAATCGAGAATTTTTAGAATAATGTCGGCTCCCGAGCCTCACATTTCGTCTGTTAAGTTAGGTCTGCTCGTCGCGTGGCCCGCCTTCTGGATCGGTGTGCCGCTCAAATTGGTCCTCTCCCTTCTCTTGCTGGCCATGGGCTTACACCCTTGGGAAATGCCCGGCTTGGCGTTTCTGCTTCTCTTGTCGATCCCTATCGACATCTGGGCGCTCGGCCTGTCTGCTCGAACCGTCTTTCTCGAGCGCCTGCGCCTGCAGGCGCCTGAAGGCGTCGGCGTCACCTTATGGTGGCAGTCGGCTCTTCTGAATGCCATCTATCTGCCGATCCTATATTTTGGTGGCGCTGAGGCGGTGGCCATGTCGAAGTCGATCGCTGAGTGGCTCTTGGGTTTTTTCAAAGACATTCCAGTTGCCGAGCGAATCAGCATCGATCTCACCCTGTGGGGCACGCCGGCGACCCTCATCCTATTGCTCTTAGTGTTGGGGTGGCTTTATCTGTTCGGCAAGATCGTAAAGCGGCAAGCTGCTGCTGCGACTTCCGCTGACCCGACGTTTCAAGCCGTCGTGCGGCAATGGGATCTCATGCGAGTCCCGTCCGATCAGCCCCTTGTGTTGACAGCCATTACGGCAGTGGGTGTGTTCTTCGTCTTGTTGTTCTGGGCGTTCATGCCGGTTACCACTCCGCATCCGCATGAATCCCAAAAGAAGGATATCGCGAAGGTCGCGCCGGTCTTCAAGCCGGCCGAGGCTCTGCAAAAGTCGGAAAAAGCGATCGCCAAGGCAGAGGCCGCCGTTCAGTCCTTGGAAGATAAAGCGGCAGCGGACCCCGGCAAAGATGAAAAGGGTAAGGCAAAATCGACTGCCAAAGAGTCAGCCAAGCCGACTGTTGAAACGGCCAAGCCGATGAAAGCCGCTACGAGCTCGGTGAAGAGCCCCACGGAAAAAGCGGAGAGTCATAAGTGATCGTACTGGACATGAAGCGGCTGGATGAGGAGAAGGCATGAAAAACCACGGCGGGAAGGCTTCGACATTCGCCGACATCTTTCGACGCAACGCCGCACGCATCGCCGGCTTGGCAATTGCTTTCGGGCTGGTCGGATTGCCTGCTCTCGGGCTCGCGCAGGATGCGCCCACTTCGGTGGCCACTGCTTATCGCGATCTCCCGCAATTGGGCGGAAGCCGGAATTTAATTTGGGTCATCGCACAGTTGCATCTGTTGCTGGCCGGCTTTGTGCTCGGGGTGCCGATCTTTGCGTGGCTCTGCGAAGTCGTCGGCTGGAAAACGGGTGAGAAACGCTACGACAAGCTGGCGAAAGAGTTTACCAAGTTGTTGACCTCCTCCTATGCGACCACCGCCTTGTTCGGGGGCATTCTCCTGTTCATGCTGATCGGTTTCTATCCGAAGCTCATGGCCTATCTGAGCGACATTTTCTTTCCGTCGTTCGTCGTCTATTGCGGATTGTTTCTGGTCGAGACGGCGACACTCTACCTCTATTGGTATGGCTGGGATGTCATGCAGGGCAACAAAAAGCCCTTGCATTTGTTTCTAGGGTTTCTCCTGAATGTTTTCGCATTTTTTATCATGATCGTGCCGAACTCCTGGGCGACCTTCCAAGCGAGTCCTGTCGTAATTGCGGAAGGCACCGATTTGGCCCGCGCCTGGGCGGCGACCTGGAATCCAACGTGGTGGCCGGTGAATATTCACCGATTGATTGCCAACGTCGTGCTCGGCGGATACATCTGTGGGGCGTATGCCGGCATTCGATACTTATCCGCCACGACGCCGGAAGAACGCGACCATTACGATTGGATGGGCTACGTCGGCAATTTTATCGGCGTCTTCGGATTGCTTCCGCTGCCTTTCGCCGGCTATTGGCTCATGCGTGAAATTTATCAGTACAATCAGCAAATGGGCATTACACTGATGGGCGGATTCCTGTCCTGGCTGTTTATTCTCCAGGCGATGCTCATCGGCGTGCTGTTCTTGGGATCGAATTATTATTTCTGGCTGGGCATCACCCATCGCATTCCTGGATCTGAGGTCAAATATCGAAAGCCGATCATGACCATGCTGATCATACTGCTGCTGTGCTTGGGCGTCTGGATGACGCCGCACTCGCTGGTAGCCAGCTTGGAAGAAGCACGCAAGATGGGCGGCACGCACCATCCGCTGTTGGGTGTCTTTGGCGTCATGTCGGCCAAGATGACCGTGGCCAATCTGATGATTCTCGTAACCTTCATGAGTTTCATCATGTATTGGCGCGCCGGCAAGGAAGAAACGGCCGGTTGGGCCAAGATCGCCAAGGCCGTGATGAGCGGCGTCTTGGTCATTGCCGGTATTGTCGTGATTGTCCTGGGCGTGTGGGGATATTTCGTGCCGGCCATCATCCGCATCAACTACTTCTCTGTGGCGCAAGTGTTGATCGTTCTCTTTGTCATGTTGACAATTACGCCGCTCACGGCACTGCTATTACGCAGCGCCAAAACGACGACTGAGATGGTATGGGGCCGCATGCCTCCCAGGGCCGGCTACGCGCTGGTTTTGAACGCCGTCATGGTCATTTTGCTGATGACCCTCATGGGCTACGCGCGGTCTTCGTCAAGAGTGCACTGGCACATCTATGGCGTCATGCGGGATTCCTCTCAATATGCCTATTCTCCGGCCCTCGGGTATGCCGCCGCGTTGATGTCTCTGAATACCTTCCTCTTCTGCATGCTGGTCGCCTTTATTTTCTGGGTTGCCACCATGGGAGACAAGGCCAAGCCGAAAGACCTCACGGAAGACAAGAAGAAAGTTCCCGTGGGTGCCTATCCTGCCATGGCCGGGGGATCGCCCTCGCTTGATGAGCATAAGTAAAAACCAAGATAGGCAGGGCATCTAGGGTCCCGCTAGAACAATAGGTAGTGAGTGTGAAAGGAAGACGAGATGAGTGAGGTTGCCTTACTGCAGTTGATCGGACTTTCGGTGGTCGGCCTCGGCGTCGCTATCCTCTTATTCATTCAATCGCGCTTTGTGCGCGTGATCGGCTTTGTCGCCATCGTCTTGGGACTGTTCTCGATCACCGCCCTAAGCGTGCCGCAGATGGCATCGCTGCCTCCAGCAGAAGAAAAATTCGATGTGGCGAATATCAAAACCGCTACCGATATGGCAGCCATCGGACAAAAAATATTTTTCAGCAAAGGCCAGTGCGCCCTGTGCCATTCTATCGGGCCGAGCGAATCGGCGCGGTGTCCCGACTTGAAAGGCATCGGCGCCAAACTGACGCGGGAGTTTATCTACGAAAGCCTCACGCAGCCGCAGGCATACGTTTATCTTGATTTCCGTCATGAGGGGCAGCCGAAGGAATACCCGGCGCGCATGCCGTACATCAACAAGAATCCGATCGGTCTGTCCAAAAATGAGATTCTGTCGGTCATTGCGTTCCTTCAGCAAATGAGCGGAGAGCCGATCACTGTCAGCCCGTCCGAGATTATGCAGGCGTCCGATGCGCCCCCCGTTCCTCCCAAGTCGCCGCAAACGGCCGCGTTGACGCCGGGGCATGGTAGCAACCTCAATTAAGATGACGACGCGAAGGAAGGGATAGCGCTATGAAGGGTGGGGTGCTGATACGAGCGTTGATTCTTGTCGTGAGCATGTATGTCTTCTTGAAGTTTATCCTCCCGTTGTTTACGGCGCCGCTTCCTGCCAGTTTGATCTTCTTGTATCTCATGTTGACCTTATCGGGAATCTTGATCTTCGCGACGTTGAGCGGTGAATCATCGGAAGCGTTTTGGGGGCCTATTTTTAGATTCTTGAGCGGTGACAGACAAGACGGTGCGATGAAAATCGCGAGACTGGCCGTCCTTCTCTTGTTTCCGCTTCTTGTCGGATGGCAGACCTATAACAGCACGGCCCTAAGCGATCAGCCGCCTGGTGAAAATCGAACGATCCATCCTGCGCCACCGGGTGAATTCGTGGGGCTTTCGAATCCATTCTCGCCGACCCCCGAAAATATTGCGTATGGGAAAGGGCGCTACTTGTCGCTCTGCTTTCCGTGCCACGGCAATTTTGACGGCAAAGGGCCGGCTGCTAAGGGATTCAATCCACCTCCGGCGAATTTTTCCGATCCGACGACCATCGCCATGCTTCAGGAGAGCTATCTCTTCTGGCGCATCAAGAAGGGAGGGGTGGGATTATCGATCGAAGGTATGCCCTGGAAATCGGCCATGCCGCGATGGGAACACGAACTGCCGGATGAAGATATCTGGAAGATCATCATGGGTGAGTACGACGGGGCGCATCAGAAGCCGCGGACTTGGGAGTAGTGTGATGGCAGCGCAGATGAGCCGGTTCCTGTGATCGCAGAGCACGCACAATCAGAATGTGCTCGCTCGATGCGCGCAGTAAGAGCGAACTCATCTGCGGTGCCGTTTGAGTGGGTGGCTGAGCGTGAGAAAGGGAAGAATATGGATCGGCTGAGCATTTTCTGCCGGAGTCTGGCAGGCGGGGCAATTATCGGTATCGGAGTTCTTATTGCTCAGCAGGCGGTAGCTCAGGAAAGCGTTTCGGTCCGGGCGCAGATGGTGAAAGGGGCGTTGCCGGGTGAGGATCCTACTGCTGCGGCATGGAATGCGATTACGCCCTCGGAATTTCCAATGTCCCCTCAAGTGCATTGGCCTACCAGAATTCTGGAAGTGACCGCGCAATCCGTCAAAGTGCGGGCCTTACACGACGGGCAGCAAGTGGCTATTTTGTTAGAATATGCCGATCCGTCGGAAGATCCGGATGATGCGGCCGCGGTTGAATTCATGGTCGGCGACAAGAAGGCGCATTTTGCTCACGGCCAGCCGATGTCGCAAGTGCAGGGCGGCCCTGTCGATATCTGGTTCTGGAAGAATAGAGATGCCAAAGTCGTAGATATGAGCGCCCAGGGCTTCGGCACGTTGAAGGCCCAGGAGAAGCAGGAAACCAAAGGCAAAGGTGTATACCAGAACGGAACGTGGAGAGTGGTGTTCAGCCGGGCGCTCTCTACCGGAGATATGGATCACTATACGCAGATCAAACCGGGTGAATACATCAACCTGGCTTTTGCGATCTGGGACGGAAAGAAATTGGAAAGCGGCGATCTCAAGGAAAAGGGATCACAAAAAGCGGTTTCGTCTTGGTGGTATTTCCGTGCCGAGCCGCCACCCGACTATTCCAGTTATCTCTACGCCGGCCTGGCCGTCGGAGTCGCGGTGGCCGTACAGTTCGTGATCATTCGAAAACTGAAGAAAGGGTCCTCCAGATGAGGGCGGGGACTGGTATGAGAGCTTATCGACATATCCGCAAACTGGTGGTTGGCGCAACCCTGGCAAGTCTGACTGCGGCCGTTGGAGTCGTTGGGTGCAGCCTGTTCCAAAATGAGACGGTCTCGCGCGGTCACCATTTATATTCGCACTATTGCATGCATTGCCACGGAGAAAGCGGCCATCAGAACGAAGGGTACAACTGGGGTATGATGCCGGACCCACGTCCAAAAGATTTATCCAATAAGGGCGAGATGTCGACCTTCAAGGACGAGGAAATCTTCGGAACGATCTCGCGTGACATGAAGGATACGACTCCGGAAGTCGGCGATAAGATCGGCGACGACGAATTTGCCGTCCCCACGATGCCGACATTTAAATATACGCTGTCTGAAGAAGAAATCTGGTCCATTGTTGCATACGTGCGGACCTTGCACGGCATGAAGTTGACCTACGATTTGGAAGCCAGAAAAAAAGAAGTTCAGGAGAAGCAGCAAAGCGCGCAACAAGCATTCGATCAAACCAAGCAGGCGCTGGAAGTCGCAGACAAAAAAGCCTCCGACGAGGCCGAGAAAAAAGGCGTGGAAGTGGACGATGCTGCGACCGTCAAGGAACAGGAAGCGTTCGGCGCAGCCTCGAAGGAATTGGAAAAGGCGAAAGTGCTCGCCACGTCGTTTTCCACCCGGCCTAAAGCGCCGAGTACCCCCAGGCCTGATCTCACCATCGCGCCCGAGCAGGCCGCGAAGCTTGCCGATGTGGGAAAACGTCTCTACACCAATAAGTATGGCTGCAATGCGTGTCATCGTGTCGGTGAAGAAGGCGGCGTCGTCGGCCCAGCATTGGATCGGGCTGGATTTCGTTTGAACCCTACGTGGGTCTATCGCTGGGTGAAATATCCTCAGGGCATGAAGCCGGAAACGAGAATGCCGACCCTTGGTCTCAGTGATCCGGACGCGAAAGCTGTGACGATGTATCTGGCTACGTTACGGGCTCCGAAGCCCGAGAAGTCTGTGGAGCGCGCGGCGAACTAGCCAGTTTCGTCATCCGGTTCGATGAGGCGGCTCGAAGGATCGAACGCTTCTCGTATAGCTAAGCGAGATGCGAGATCTGGGTACCCCCGCCGCTCCGCGACCATCCTCTTTTACACACATCCAATCCAGATTCCTGCAAGCACTGCCGCGCCTATCCATACATGGTGTTGAAAGAGCCGAAACGCCGTGGATGGGTCTATGTTTTTGCGGAGAGCCATGACCTGGACGGTGAGAAACCCTCCGATCGCCGCTAAGGCACCATAAAAGGCCACGTTCAATTCGTTCATCCATCCCGTGAGCCCCAATAACAGCAACATCGTGGTCAGGCAGCTCGCAACCGCTATCCATACATATCTGCCGAACAAGATCGCGGACGATTTCACGCCGATTCGGAGGTCGTCATGACGATCCTGTAGCGCATAGATCGTATCGTACGCAATGGCCCAGCAAATCGTGGCTGCGTACAGCAGCCACGATGACAGGGACAGGTGAGTTGTGGCTGCGGCCCAGGCCATGATGACCCCCCATCCAAACGCAATACCGAGGACCGATTGTGGCAGGGAGAGGACACGCTTCGCAAACGGATAGAGCGCGGCGAGGAGAACGGCGACCGGGCTTAGCATGATGGCGAGCGGATTCAACAACAGCAACAAAGCGATTGCGCCGGCCAACAACAGGACAAGCAGGAGAAGCGCCTGCTGAATCGTCACCGCTCCACTCGCGAGAGGGCGCATTCGCGTGCGTTCAACATGCCGGTCAAGCGATCGGTCGGCCAAATCATTCATGATGACACCCGCGGTACGCATGATAAATGAACCGACCGCAAAGATGAGCACTAAGGTAAGGGGGGGACGGCCATGAAAGGCCAGCACAAGTGCCCAGAGGGTCGGCAGCATCAGTAGGAAGGTTCCGGATTGATTGGGAAGGCGCATCAAGTGCGCCAGCGAGGTCAACATGGTTGCCCGATCTCGCGGCGGGAGCGCGGGAGAGATGCCGACAGCAGGCGGTGGAAGATCGAGCATGGCGGCACGATACGCAAGGAAGGATATGAAGTCAACGAACGGAAAGCGAGTCAATCATCGTTGCCTTCCCGTCAGATTTTGCGGTATACCTGCAGCGTGAGAGATTGTGTTCTTCCTCGCCTTCACCCGGCTTCCTTCGCATGCATGTCACGCCTCGTCCTGTGGCTCGTTCTGTTGACATTGTCAGCTTGTGGTGGCCCATCAAAATTGTTTAACCGGTCGAGCGAACCGGACGGCTATTGGCTGCCGTTGACCGTCGATCTTCGTCTCGATTCCAGTGTGCCGGACGCCGCGTTGACTTACGTTGATGGCTGCGGGCAGCGGCAGACATTCCCCATCGGCGAACGGTTGCGCGCCTCGTTGACCCGAGACATGGGGCTGGTCTTCCAACGAGTCCATATGCCGCCCACGGGGCAGGACGTGGATGGCATTGTCGATGTGTCGCTCGGTCTCAAAGAACTCGATCTGTTTATCCCGCGGCAAACCACGAAGAGTTATCCGGCAACCGTGACGGTCGGGGCGACGATTTCTTATTCCGAGACAAATGGGGCGGTTCTCTATACCAAGAATCTTCGCGCCGAAGCGCATGGGACGGTCGATACCGAAGATCGGAACTGTGAGGTCACAGGTCTCACGCCGATCGCAAACGCGGCGATCGCCTTGCTGACCGAAGGGCTCAAAAAAAATCTAGGCACGTCGACCAAGGTGAAGGATGCTGCGCAACGTGCCCAGAATCACCCGACCTCAGGCTCCGCGGTCGCGCCGTTAGCCGCACTACCGTCGGCACCGCCGCCGACACTTGCTGGATCGACTCCAATACAGGAAGCTCCTACCGGCAATCAGTCGTTGACGTATCGTGTGATTTTGCGTGAGGGCTTGAAAAATGAACGGCTGGAAAGCGGCGAACAAGTTACGATGGAAATCGAGGTCAGCAATGGCGGCCTTACATTGGCGAAAGACGTCGCCGTGCGCTTTGCCGGCACCCCGGCATTGGTAGAGCAATTTGCGAATCCTGTTCCTGTCGGAGATCTGTTGCCGAATGAAACGAAGCGGGTCGTGATTAGCGCTCGGGTTCCACCGACGGAGGCGGTGCGGAAGGGCGAATTAATTCTGTCGGTTGAAGGCGCCAATGCGGCTTCCGCCGATCAGAAAAAGTTTCTCATCGACTGGCATCCCACACTCAACGGGTCTGGCGCGCGCGCAGTCTTCGATGTTGATCGTGTTGCCGCGGGCATGCCTTGGTCTGAACGTAACCAGGTCATTGGGATTGCCATCGGCATCGGCGCGTTCAGACATTCGAGTCTCTCCCCCTTGCCGTTCGCAGCCCATGACGCGGAGGTTATGGCCGAGTACTTAACCAAGCTCGGAGGAATCCCCTCAGATCGGATGCTTCTGCGTGTGGACGACCATGCCTTGAGAGATGACCTGCTTGAAGCGTTCGAGGAATGGCTGCCGCAGCGGGCGGTGGCAGGAAGCGACGTGGTGATTTTTATCGCGGGACGGGCGGTTGTGAATCGTTCGACCGGCGCTGTTTCGCTCATCCCTTATGAAGGTGATCCTTCGGCGCCTCTTCGGCTTATTTCGTTACGGCGAATGTATGAGGCGCTGGCGCGCCTGCCGATTCAACGCGTAGTCGTGATTCTCGATGTCGCGCTGACCTCAATCGAACCTGAATCATCGGATCATACACCTGCTGGAAAAGAGCCGGCATGGAGTGCGCTGCCAACCGGCTTTCGAGCCGAAAAACTTGCCCAAATTATAGGAACCAGTGGCTATGAGGATGCGCTCCCATACCAGGATGGACGGCATGGACTGATGACCTATTATGTCTTGAAAGGCATGAGTGGCGCGGCCGATCGAGATCATAACGGAATCGTGGCGGTTGAAGAATTGTGTGGATATGTGCGTGCCGAAGTGAGCGCGTCCGCAAAAGATCTCTACAAGAAGAACCAGGAACCCCAGTGCATTCCCGCCATAAACCGCACGTCAAAGTCAGGCGGCCTGCCGCTCACACGTTACCGCAACCAATGATCCTCGACAATTGACACCACACGATGTCCTGAGTATCATACTCACGTTTTCAGCCCGCCTTGTCATGTAGCCATCCCGCGCCGGCGTAGCTCAGTTGGTAGAGCAGCGGTTTCGTAAACCGCAGGTCGTTGGTTCGATTCCAATCGCCGGCTCCACATTAATCAATCACTTCGGCTTTTCTTGGTCGATGCTGGTCTCCGCGGTTCCGGTTCCACCTTCAGTTCGGGACGCCTGGCTTGTTTGCTCATCTTCTCTTGCAGCTCGCCTGTATGTCGGAAAAATCGCTGGGTTTGCCGTATGTTCTGCGTGCGCGTGCATCTACATCCCGTCCCGACGACCTGTTGATGGCCGTCGGAACTATTGTACAGAATGTCGGAACGCGGGTGTCGACCACCGGGATGCAAATCGTGCCTGCCGACAAGAAAAAAAGAAGTGGAGTTTGGGAGCGGATGCTAATTCTCTCTCGGGGAGTTCAGCTAGCGATTCCCATTTGCCTTCTGGTCCTCTCACAGCGAATGGTGCACGTCTTTTCCAATCGCCGCTGTCATTAGCTAACTTCATCGATAATCTCTGATGATTTTTACAGCAATACTTTGCCATTTGGCATGGACATGCTTTTGGGCAAATATATGCTTCTGATCCGGTGTATTTCCGGGTTAAGAAACCCCGTCATTCACCCCAACATTCTCTTGATATTCAATTTGGTTCCAACCGTTGTGTCGGCTCAGTGACCAATTTAGTGATCAACCTGAATAAGTGTGAAAATCGAGTAGCACGTTTATTCCTAGAATAGCGACTTCTTAATCAGCGGGCGCGAATTCGATCACCGTTGAACCCCACGAAGCGTTTGGCCGTCTTGTCGGGCTCAAGGCTCTGATTCAGCAGATCCGCGAGCACTGGTTTGGCACGCCGTTTTAGCCCCAATTGCTGCCTATACCGGTGAGTTGTTGCCGTTGGTGAACCCGACGTGTCAGACTGTGTAGCATAAACATTGGAGGGAAGAGTGATTGACTCTTTCTTCGAGCTTCCCCAGACTTTCCCTCATTTCCCGATCCATTTCTCAGGGATGAGCTCGAAAACGAAGCATCCACATGTGTAAAGTCATCGAGTCTGCCAAGGTTGATCCGTCGTCCGGATGGAAGCATTTCGTTCGCAGAACACTGAAGAGGAAGTCCTGAAGAACGCTATGGAACACCACAAGCAGCATGTGATTCGGAAGTGACACCTGAACTCAGAGCTAAAGCGAAGGCACTGATCCGGGACGAAAAGTAAAACCCGCCAAGACAATGGGGATCGAAACTGATCGCTAGAGAAAAGTTTGACTACGGTGTCGATTATCTGGCGTGAAGAAATATACCCAATTGGGGATTAGGCTTGGATAGATAAAATGTGTAGTCCATTACAGCGGTCTGTTCCATCTTTCTCCTTTCAATGAAACCATGCTGACGATTGACGACATCCGGGTGATTCCGCTGTTCTCGATACTCCCTGTCACCGAACTTGAGCGTCTCGCGCAGACGTCTGCCGACCTGCATCTCAGTGCCGGAGAATTCGCTGTTTCTGAAGGTGGAGACCGTGCCCTCTACGCGATCCTCTCCGGCAAGATCGAGGTTGTGAAGATGATCGACGGCATCGAACGGACGCTGGGCTGGCGCCTTCCGGGCACGATTTTCGGCGAAGTGCCGATGACCTTCGGCACGCCGTTTATTGCGGGCTATCGCGCGGCAGAGCCCTCGCGCGCCTTGCGTGTAGATCCGAAGCAGTATTACGCGATGGCGGCGGCGGCGCCGGAGTTCTCTGTGAAGGTCGGATCCCTCGCACTCGACCGCATCGGCGGGCTTCAGGATATCGCTGCTGAACCACCCAAGGCGCGCGTCACAATGGTCGGTCACCGATGGGACGCCGCCACCAACGCGCTGCGCCAGTTCCTCGCGCGCAACCAGATCAGTTATGACTGGATGACGCCCGATGCGCCTGATCTGTCAACGCGGTGGCCCGGAACCCGCCCCTCGGACGACGATTGCCCTGTGCTCAGGCTGGCCGACGGGATGCTCCTCAGTCGACCCGCGACACGGGATCTTGCCCAGCTCCTTGGCCTGCAAACCAAGGCACGTCTCGCTGAATACGACACCATGATCATCGGGGGTGGGCCGGCCGGCCTCGCAGCAGCAGTGTACGGCGCGTCCGAAGGACTGCGCACTATAGTGGTGGAGCGCGAGGCTCCAGGAGGTCAGGCTGGCATGTCCTCGCGCATCGAAAACTATCTCGGCTTCCCCAGCGGCGTCTCGGGCGACGAGCTCGCGAGCCGCGCACTGCAACAGGCAAGGCGCATGGGGGCGGAAATTCTGGTCACGCGCTCTGTCACTCGCCTCGATCCGAAAACGCGTCAGGTTTCCCTCGATGGCGACGATGTCGTCCGGGCGCGGACGATCATTCTTGCCACTGGCGTCACGTGGCGCCGCCTCGCGATCGAGGGCTTCAATCAGCTTATCGGCAGAGGTATTTACTATGGTGCGGCACGCAGCGAAGCGAGCGCTACCCATGGACTCGACATCCACCTCATCGGTGGAGGAAACTCTGCCGGCCAGGCCGCTCTATACTTCGCCAATCATGCCCGCAGGGTTACGCTCGTCGTCCGTGGCGATGCCCTGGAGAAGAGCATGTCTCGCTACCTGATTGAGCAGCTCGGTGGAAAGTCGAATGTGACGGTCCAAGTGGGGTCAGAAGTAGTCGCCGCACACGGTGACACCCATCTAAGGGCGATCGACATACGCGATGGGGTGAGCGCACAGGTGCGCCGACACGACTGTGGTGGCCTTTTCGTTTTCATCGGAGCCGATGCAGAGACCGGATGGTTGCCGGCAGATATTGCGTGCGACAAACGAGGGTATGTTCTTACCGGTGACGACGTGGTGAAGGCCGGGTGCTGGCCGCACAGCCGTAATCCTTACCTCCTCGAATCGAGCGTCCCTGGTGTGTTCGCCTGTGGGGATGTGAGGTTGAGCTCGATCAAACGCGTGGCGTCTGCGGTCGGTGAGGGCAGCATGGCCATCGCTTTCGTACACAAGTATCTGCAGCAGGACGCGCAGTAGCACTTGTGAGCACAGTGAAGCGTATCCATGTTGGCAGGCCAGGCGTTCTGCCGACATGATTGAACACATGTAAATTACGAGAGACGTAGGAATGGGACTGCGTAGCTTTGTTTGTGCGTCGTGAGGGGGTTGTGAGTCCTTATTAGTAGTGTTTAAATTTTCCTTTATCTCTTTGAGACTTAGTATGAAGCTATGCGATTAGTCCTCGATCATCAAGACCTTCAACAATTACCCATTACGATTGAACCCAACATCGTCAGCGGAACATCAGTATTTAGCCAGACTCGCGTTCCCTTCAAGGCACTGATTTCAAATCTTGAGGATGGTATGTCACTTGGGGAATTCTTAGACAACTTTCCTAGCATCTCGCGAGAAAGACTATCCAGACGCCTTAAGGATTCTGCTCAAAGAGTCCTTCCTCGATAATAAAAAAGCGTCTTCTCACTTTTCCCCTTTCATATCCCTTGCCGAAACTGCTGCAGTGCCTTCATCTCTAATCCTCGAGGGTAATTCAGGCTGCCATCAATCAGGCCGGCCACTGCAGTCCTTCTGTCAGGCGACCGGAAACGAGATGTGCCCGCTTGGCCGTCACACTTATGAAGAAGATCCTGGCTAGCGTCTGCCGGCCTTTGTGAAGATTGGGATCCGTCTGGGCGACATCGGATCCCATATCCGCAGACCGCTATCTCCGGAATCTTTCATATCCGGCGCTTTGGGCAGTGGGCGGCTGGCGAGCGACTGATGCTTGGTAACAAGACGAGAGTCATTTAGGGATTGATACCCGGTAAAATAGGTCGGCAAACAGCCAGCATCGGAAGCACCCTGCACGTTATTCTGTGCCCGGCTGGGCTCCGAGTCGTAAAGCCTCTCATGTACGAGTACTTCCGTCCCAAGCTCCACAGTAAAGACCGATAAGACTCCTCCCTAATTACGGATAGCACGCAGCCTCAAAGGTGGGGTAATAACGCACCATGTTCGTTATTAAATGAGAAAGAGCATTCGATATGGTCCTTGGCGTCGCGTTGTTGATAGTAGTCATAACCGCGGCTCCCGCAATCAGCGCAACGAATGGCTTACCAAACCAAGGCAGCATTAACAGCTTTTCGCCGTTTTCCAGCGCAGCCACGAGCCAGCCACTTGTCAACTCGACGTTTATTCCGTTTCCGTCGGTACAGTTCGTCACTCCGGTGGTACCCGCCACGCAGGTGATCCAGATCTCTCAACCGTTTCCAACAAGCATTGGAACGCTTCAACCAAGTATTGGGACACCGAATACCTTTTTGGGAAGCTTCACACCCTCCATCGGGACACCGGTGACCACACTGGGAACTTTTCAACCTAGTATCGGCTTACCGATAACCAGCCTGGGAAGCTTTGCCCCAAGCATTGGCGTTCCCTTAGTGACATTGGGAAGTTTTCAGCCAAGTATCGGCTCACCTATTACGGTGCTAGGGAGTTTTCAACCCGGTATCGGATCAACGCAGCCCACACCGACATCAACGAATACCGTGGTGCCCGCTATCCTTATCACACCGGCCATCCCGGTTGCTGTGACAACGACTGGAAGTATGAATGTACCAGTGAATATCGTAACCCCTGTTTTTGTCCCTACGACGGTAACAGGTATTAGCCTCGCGTTAACCAATGGTCATCTCGCCGTAGCCGATCCAGCGGGTGCTGCTGATCCATCTTCTTCGCACATCATGAATCCCGAACCGTCTTCGATTGTGTTAGCCGGAACCGCACTCAGCGGACTAGCGTTCGTTAAGTGGTGGTCGCTCCGAAAGCGGCGCCTCGCTCAGTAATCCTCGACAGAGAGCAAGGTAATAAATCAGGCTTGGGCTCGACCGAAGTGAAAAAAGCAATGCCGAATAATTACAAGAGCAGCGGCCTGGCGTTTTTGTTCCTAGGACTTGCCGTCATGAATGATGCGACGGCCGGAGGGCATCAGATCGTCCAACAATTTGGAGACTCTGCAATTCAGGGCTTCAACAGTCGCATGAACGATTCAGCCATTCAGCGGTTCGACAGCCGCATGAGAAGTTCCATGGTGCAACGTTTCGAGAGCAGGATGCTGAGGTCACCGGTACAGGACTTCAACAGCGACATGCTCAATTCGGCCATCCAGCGTTTTCATAGCCGGCTGATGTTCTCTCCCGCTCAGCGGGTCGAGGGACCTTGGAAGTCGGTCGGATCTCCTACAACCTCATTCTTCTCGATCGGCGGCGGCGGCGAAGAAACCATGCGAAAGCAGGAAACTTTGCCGAAGCCTCCACACATCTATCGCACCATCGCAATTCATTAGCCTACGGTGTGGAATCTTCACTGAGATGACCATTGGAGAATCTGAGATCTTGAGCGAGAAGGAAAGAGCACCCTGTGATAATTCGGGGAAAGCTCAGGATGAATAGCGGCATCGGAACAAACGTAGCGTGAATTATTTATTGAAGCATTTGGCAGTAATGGTCGAACTGTTGAACAAAGGCTAGGAGTTCAGCACCTCCCTCTTCACGGTAGGTTTCCGGACGAACCCCCTTCCGTTGTTCTTCTTTCAGCTTCTGACAGGCTTGAAGTTCCGCCTGTCGTACTTTCGGCTGAAGCCGCTCCTGCTTGTCGGCTGGAAGAGTGTGAAGTTCCATCTGCATGGCTTTGAGATCCCTAAACTCGGACGCCATTTCAGTTTCAGGAAACCCCACATCGGCGATACCGAAACCAAGACATATGGTGATTGATGCAGTTAACATGATGTGATGAAGTAGTTTCATATCGACGCCTCGAATCAGATGATGAAGAGAACCGCCATACTTCAATTTCACGATGCCAAGCGAATACCGCGATGGGCTGGGATCTTTTCAAGCAGCGCGAAATTGGTTCGGACCGACGCGACGGTTTCGCCGGTTTGCTGGATATATGCTTCCTCTATCGGACCAAGCCAATCGTCGGCCTGCGCCAGGTATTTAATTTTGCGGGGATCGATCCCCATCATTCGTGCCGCAGTGGCATCGACCGCCGTCGGATTCCGTCCCATCACCAGCGCGCCAACGTTCCGCGGCGTGCCCATGATGGGGCCGTCACCTTCCATGCCAACGATGCCATCGACAATGGCAAAGTGTGGCTTCAAGGTCGCGTTGATATCCAAAATTGAATTTTCAATGCCGGCATGGTGAAGGACGTTCTTGGGCCAACCATAGTAAATACCCGGCATTACGCCGAATAGGTTTTTCATGGAGAGCGTCACCCCTGCCCAATGATGCGTTTTCATTTTGGCCATCGACACAATCCAGTCAACCTCTTTAAATATTCCGGGGAAGGTGAGTGTAGAGAGCCGCGTCATTCGGCCGGTATTTTGGACGGTATAGCCGGTCAGATAATTCAAGTCATGGAACTTGATTCGATCCTCCCAGAGCACATCGGCAAGGCCGGACTCTTCCAGCACGTCAAGGGTATCCCGACGATGACCGGGGCCTTCGGCAACCATGACCGTGTCCGCCCCGAGCCCAAGAAAGGCTTCCACGGCCCCTCGCATGACGAGGGGATGGGTATTGATATGATTGGCGCCAGAACTGGTTTCGACGAGATTGGGTTTGAGCAAGATTCGTTTGTCTTTGATCTCCGCTGGAGTGACGCCCAGCTCTCGAAGACCGCGAACGATGACGTCTCCGATTTCCGATTGGTAGTCAGTTACCTTACCGATAAAGGTCTCCGCATAAAGATGCGGTCTGGCGAGCCGACGAACCACGGGATAGGCTGAGGCCAAGATGACTCCACCGGCAAGCGCCTTCAAGAAGTCGCGCCTCGACCAGCCATGGTTTGCATTCTCAGGTGGTACAAGGGCCACGGTGGTCCTCCGCATTTGGACAGCCCTTTATACAGTTCCCGCCGAAGTAACTAGTAACCCGTTTGGGCGGAGGAGGGGAATCACCAATAGGCACAGTGAGGTCGTATCGTAAGGACCATAACGTTCCTGCCTCTTCAGACAGTCCTCGACCAAACTTGATAAATTGGATGGTGCGGCGCCCCATGAATTCAGCGCAAGAAGGCTCCAACCAACGGCAATCGGAGTGTGGAGTCGTGTGACCACGGTGCTAAGATACTCAAGGCTGTTTTGAACCGATTCCCGAGGAATGAGACCAGCTAGTGCATGGAGTGCGGCACCAGTGCTTTCTGGCGCAGGCCGCAACTCTTGCCCAAAAACGATCGTGTTCCCGCAATTCCATCCGCCATGTGGCAATTGACGGTCCATTAACATTCGAGTTGCTTCTTCAATGCGCGCATGTCTGCCATAGCCGGCAACTCGAAGGGCAATCATCGAGATGGCTGTTGGTTCCACCCAGGAATGCGTCTCAGCAATCCAGGGCCAGCCTTTAAGCGCAGGATTGTGCGCCATTGGATCACTTGAAGATTTTTTCCAATGTCGGCCTGTTGTTTCTAACAGAAATTGAACAGCTCGAGCCTGGTACTGGTTATAGTTCGGTACCCGAAACCAGGCGAGAATAGCTAAGGGCGTCGGCCAAAAGGCATCCGGATGGTCCGACGAAATACCGATGCGTCCATCACTGCGTTGATCAGCCATGAGCCGCGCTATTGCCGGTTGAATGCACGCACTATTACCGCCAAGGGAGGAAAGGGTGATAATCGCCCATGCGGTAGCGTCGGCTCTGTAGGAATCGCCGTGTTGCTGACTGAATCCTCCATCGGTGCGCACTCGCGCCAAGAGATCCGTTTCCACATCCATGAGTGCAAGACTATTCAAACGCATGTCATCTATTGCTGTCGCAAGGTGGGCATCAGCGTTCTGATGATTCGGATCGCGCCGGGACCGAGGATGGCTATAAAAACGCTAGGGAAAATAAATAAGATCAACGGAAGAAGCAGTTTCACAGGAATTTTGGCAGCCCGTTCCTCAGCCTTCATCTGCCTGCTGACTTTCATGGCGTCCGAATGAACACGAAGCGCCTGACCAATGCTCGTCCCGAACCGATCAGTCTGGACAAGTAACGCGATGAGACTTTTGATTTCGTCCAGGTCGATACGCCGACTGAGATTCCTCAAGCGCGTCGGCTCGAGCAACTCCCGCTCGCAATTCCAACCCCAGTAGATGAAACTCTTCACTTAGTTCCTTGTGAGACCGCTTGATTTCATCGGCCACTCGGCTGATTGCCTGGTCCAACCCAAGCCCTGCTTCAACACAAACGACCATCAGATCAAGTGCATCGGGCAATGCGCGCATGATTGTTTGCTGCCTTCGATCGATGGCGCTTCGCAGCCAGAGGGCCGGTGCGTAGTAGCCGGCACCCGCGGCAACCACGATACCACATGAGCAAGTTCTGGTGGTGGGAAATCCCAACCATTTATGTGGAATGACGGCGAAACTAAGCAGTACCAAGAGCGCGCATAAAATCTTAGCCCCTAGAAAAATAACGGGAGCGTGTGCTGATCGATATCCGGCTGTGATCAGGGCTTGCCGAAGATTTAAGACTTCTTGCTCGTCACTGGGCTGATTCGTTTTACCAAGACTGTGAAGCAGCTCTGATAGCTTCCGCTTAACCGATTGCGCCCATCCTCGTCCTCAGTTGCACTTAGTGGCTCGACCGTCCTTCGACCCGTCTGCTCCATACCTTTGAGGCCTCACGCGTATTGAAATAGGTATAGAGGGCAAGACTGGCCAGTAAGCACATCACGAATGCGAGCAGGCTGACGATAATTGGGAAATCCATAGTATCGTTTTACACCTCGATGTTGATGATCCTTGTGGTCACAAAGGCTCCAACGACCATGAGCGTTGAGCCAACGATGAGCATGGTATGTCCAATGGGATCCGTAAAAAGAAGTCCGATGTACTCAGGATTCATTCGATAGAGACCCAGTCCCAATAGGATAGGTAGTGCAAATAAAATGATGGCAGACACTCTCCCCTCTGCCGACAGTGCTTTAATCTTCATGTACAACTCGAAGCGTTTTCGAATGAGATGTCCAAGCGATTCGATGATCTCAGCAAGGTTGCCCCCTGTTTCTCGCTGGAAGACTGACGGACGTGACAAAAAATTTTACGTCTAGGCAATCCACCCGGTCGGCAAGGTTTTGAAGAGCTTGCGGAACAGAGATGCCCATCGACACTTCATCAAATGCCTGTTTGAATTCCGGGCCAATCGGCTCCGGGTATTCTTCGCCCGACGAGCTTAAGCCCGACAAAAAACGCATGGCCGGCTCGCAAGGCTCTGGCGATGAGTTCGAGCGCTTCGGGTAATTGACGCTGAAACTTAGCCATCCGCCTTGTTTTCCTCCAATAGAGATACAAAAATGGAAGAAGGGCGCCGAGCACACCGCAGATTAAGGTCACGACAAGATGTATGTGAAACTGCAAGCATAGCAGGCCTGCCGTGATGGCGATCAGAAACGAGGCTAAGAAAAACGTCCCAAGAGGAAGCGTGTTGTTACCGCGCTCATGTACTCGTCTCACCCTATCGAGTCTTTTAATCTTGGCCAGCAAATCATGTAGCCACGGGATATCGCTCAGCGACCGATTGCGGACGATGTCAAGCTGTTGGAGATCCGGCTTCGCAGTCCATTCCTTAATACGCTCTTTGATCCGCTCGGTCTCTTTGCCCCGCCTCGATAGAACCTGATAGCCGTAATAACCGCCTTCCAAAAGCAGCACCACAGTTGCAAAGATGCCGAATGCAATCAAAACGGTTAACATTCATACACCTTCCCTGCATCAAAGAGATCTGAAGGCACGGTGACGCCGCGTGCGGCAAAACGTTCCATGAATTTTGGCCGGACACCGGTTGCTCGAAAACGTCCTTTGAGGTGACCCGGCTGATCCAGCCCCTTCTGTTCATAAGTAAAATTTCCTGAAGGGTAATGACATCGCCTTCCATACCCGTGATCTCCTGCACGCTTGTCATTTTCCGGGTGCCATCCGAAAGACGCGTTAACTGTATGATGACATCGAGTGCGGACGAAAAGTAATTTCTGAGTGATTTTGTGGACAGATTCAATCCAGCCATGGCGACGAGCGTTTCCACGCGAGTGAGGGCATCACGGCAAGAATTGGCATGGATGGTGGTCAATGAGCCATCATGGCCTGTATTCATCGCCTGAAGCATGTCCAGCGTTTCGGCGCCTCTGACCTCTCCAAGAATGATACGATCTGGCCGCATGCGGAGCGCATTCTTCACGAGCTCTCGCTGGGTCACTTCTCCTTTGCCTTCAATATTGGTCGGCCTGGTTTCCAATCGAACGACGTGTTCCTGACGAAGCTGAAGCTCCGCCGCGTCTTCAATGGTGACGATGCGTTCCGTGCTCGGAATAAATCCCGACAAAATATTCAAGATAGTCGTTTTCCCCGTTCCCGTCCCGCCCGAGACCAAGGTGTTGAGCCTGGCCTGGACGATCCCCTTGAGGAGATCCCCAATTGGTGGGTTCAATGATTTCTTCTCGATCAAGTTCTGAAGTTGAAGCGGGTCTCGGCTGAACTTTCTGATGGACATGCAGGCGCCATCGATGGCCAGCGGCGGAATAATCGCATTGACCCGCGAGCCATCCGCCAATCGTGCATCGACCATTGGAGAGGATTCATCAATGCGCCGGCCGACACGTGAAACGATCTTATCGATAATCTTCCGAAGATGTGCCTCATCACGAAATTGAACCGACGTGGCCTCAAGCTTCCCAAAGCGCTCGACAAAGACTTGCTTGTGAGTATTAACAAGAATATCTGCCACGGTAGGATCGGCCAGTAGCGGTTCTAGAGGGCCAAGGCCAAGGACCTCATGAACCATCTCTTGGATTAATTGTGCGCGCTCTCGTTGATTCAGGGGCACCGATTCTTGCTGGAGGATTTGCTCGATGAGCTTACCCAACTCAGGTGTCAATGCGGCATGAGTCATCGTACTGACGACTCCAAGATCCATGAGATCAATCACGCGATGATGGATCTTGCCTTTCAGTTCCTGGATAGTAGGCATTATGTTCGGCGGCATTCATTGGCTTCGCAGTGAGCATTGCGCGTTCTCCAGATGACAATCAATTCTCAGAAGGCAAAGATCAGGGTGACTGTAACTTTGCTTTCGCATCAAATCCTAGACTGGGTATATATCGAGTGAGGAAAGAACCTTTTTTTGCGGTCTTCGCCTTCACCACATCAGATTGATCTCCCGTGGAAGTCAATCCAAAGATAGCCCCTTGGTGAAGATACCATTCAGTAATCGCGGCACGAGGAGCCACCCCGGTCAATGGTTGCCCATCATTGATGGCGCGGTTCGAGGCGTAATCGTTTGGAATCAGCCCGTCAGCCTTGAGCCGGAGGGTCTCCTCCGGACGACGCAGTAGCTCTTCATCGCGAGTGCTATACCGATTAACGACAAGCATAATCTTGTTCGATTCGTAATGGGCATCGCGGAAGACATCCAACAACTGTTTCGTTCGCCGTACTGCCGGGACGTTGAGCGTCGTCACGAGAACAATGGTTGACGAAAAAGTCTAGTGCCTCTTTGCTCGTCTCAAGCACATGACCGCAATCGATAAAGATTGAATTGTGACGAGGACTGCATGAGATCGAGCGTGTGGGTGACGCACCTCGAAACGGGCGTGAGGCCATTCAGACCGTCATAGCCAGAGGGCAAGAGGTCAATGCCTGACTTATGCTTCATGAGCACACTGTGTAGAATCGTTTCATCGAGACGAGACAGGTCTTGAGAGAGGTCGCGTAGACCGCCTGACGCCGGAAGATCCAAGAAGAGCGTCAGATCGCTGTTTTGTAGATTGAGGTCCATCAGCGCGACGGATTTTGATGGGACGACGTACTTGGCGCCGGCGGCGAGATTCGTGGCAACTGTACTGGTCCCCACACCGCCCTTCGCACCAATAATGCTGACCACCTTTCCCGCTTTGCGCTCCCTGGTGGGCACTCTCTTACAGAGCGCTCCTCGAAGCGGCCTAAGGCAGCTTCCATCTCTTGAGGATTGATCGGCTGTGGGATAAATTCCTTTACCCCACGGCGAAACGCTTCAAGCATTATCTGGGTATTCGCCCGGCCGGCAGTCAGAAAGATTTCGGT
>CAVOXE010000003.1:0-90390 GCA_963700335.1 Nitrospirota bacterium
CCGGGATTTGAACCCGGACACCCGTGAGGGCGCTAGACCCTGAATCTAGTGCGTCTGCCAGTTCCGCCACTTCGGCCTGTCGGGCTGCTGAAAATGTCCTCCATCTTCGTTCTCGGTCGTGAGTCCCCTTCAACGTACCGACTCGTACGCCTCAGGCTCCTCGCTCCCTGCGGCCTTGATGGAAGCCATTTTGAGCGGCCCGTTTGGAAACTTCTTGAGCATCCTGGAGCATGAACAGCGGCATTATCCACGATCATTCGTTGGCGGGTCAAGATTTATGACTTCCAGATAGGGCAAGAGAATCTATTCATGAACTAACTGGCGACGCTTGAGGTACAATTCGGCTTCGCTTCAGCGGTGATGCCCACACGTCGGGGGTCGGAATGTCCAGGGTGTTGCCGCTCAGGATAATTTTTTCTCGGCTGAGGGCGCCGGCTGCCAACAAGTATGCGGCAGGAATCAACGGCGCTTCATCGATCAGCAATACATCGAATCGCACTTTGTTGAAGAGCGGGTCCGAGACGACGCGCGCAGCGGTGGTCACAATGATGCGTTTATTTTGGATAAAAGCCTGTCGATTGGTGCCTTCTTCGGCGGCCAGGAGCTCGCGGATTTTTTTCGTTCCTCCGAGCCGCGTCACCTCTTCCTTCAATTCTTGATACTCCGGCCGCATTTCTTTTGGAATTGCCGCCTCGGGTTTGAGCACGGCGATTCGTTGCTGCGCCGTCTCGACCTCTTCCATCAAGCCTTGGATCTGCTTGTCGTAGATCGTTCGATATTCCGGCAACGACTCGACATTTTTCCCCACGGCCTGGAGCGCGAGCCGTTTCCAGATGGGCGTGGCTTCGTATTCAGCCAGGATGCCATCGATTTCTTTGATCTTGGCCTGCAGGTCACTTACTTGCGTGAGCAGTCGCCATTCCAGCAGTTTGACTTCATCCAAATCTTTTTGCTTCTCCGCCTTGTACGTTAACAATGGGGTGAGTTCTCGGAAGCGTTCGTACTTTTTGCGCAGACTCGCCTTCTCCGCGCGCGACTTGGCATAGAACTGATGCATCTGCGCTTCAAATCCTAGATCGCTCAAGGGCATGCTGGCCGCCTGGGGAGCGACCGCCATTTCGTAACGGCTGAGCAGGCTCTTGAACGTCAAGCCGGCGGCACGTAATGTTCGCGCGATTGTGCCGGTCAGCTCATCGGCAGACTGATGATCCGGGCAAATAACCAGCATGCGCTTATTAGCGCGAGCCAAATCGGCCACCGCCGTCGCCAATTTCGATCGTCTCGCGGTCAGCTCGTCGCCCCACATGGTCGTCAGGACGGCTGACGTCGGGCCGGCGGATCGCTCGCCCTCGGCCTGATCTCGAATCAACCATGGGGTTAAACGTTCGGCGGGGCCGAGTGAATAGCCCTCCGGCTTCTGGATGATCGCGGTGAGCCGCTGGATGGCCGTATCAAAAAACCCGGCGGCGTCGGGGATCAGGGTCAGGGCTGGAATCGTCTGGCCGAAATTGTCGAATGTTTGAACGAAGAGCGTCCGATCGCGACTTCCGATGATAAAGCCTTCGGTCGGCTCATTCCCGTCAGGAGGAAGAATGGAGACGGGCATATCTTCGAACGGGATCTGATCAAGGGGCATTGACTCAGGCAGAGTCATTTCATAGAGGTGAATCGTTCCGATCGTGGAGATCAGACGAGTCGTGGTCGGGGTGCACGGTGTGCTCAAGTGCTGAGTTATGTCGTCGTGACGTACGTTCGTGAGACGGTCGGTGAGATGTTGCAAGGCTTCAAGGAGTTTCATGGACGAGGCGGTTACCGGACGATGGAAGTCATGGTGACGGACCATGTCATCTTAGACAGGTCGGTAACGGAGTGTCCAGTGAGAGCGAGGCTTCTTTCTCACGAGGCTCAATTGACTTTTGCCCGTGCGGGCCAGTATGCTTTTCGCTCTTCAAAGCCAGGAAATTCCTAAGGTCGTGTCGAGTGCAACGCGAACGCCCGGCTCATGGAAAATCGGTGGCTCTTGTACTATCCCCGGATGATCTGGGTTATTTAAGGAGCGACCATATGAAAGTTATTTTGCAGGAAAATATCGAGGGTGTGGGACACACGGGGGATCTTCTCGAGGTCTCCACGGGATTCGCCCGGAACTTTCTCCTCCCTCGCAAGAAAGCGTTGGAAGCCAGCTCGCGCAACGTCAAAGCCGTCGAGCATGCCAAACGTACGATGGCGGAGAAAGCCAAGAAGGAGCGCGCGGAGATCGAGGACGTCGCCAAGCAGATGTCGGCTGTCTCGCTCACGATGGAAATGCAAGCCGGCAAGGACGATAAGCTATTCGGATCGGTGACCGCGAAAGATATTGCCGAAGGACTGTCCGCCAAAGGATTTACCGTGGATCGTCGCAAGATCCAGCTCGCGCAGCCGATCAAAGAGCTGGGAACAGTCACGGTGCCTGTGAAGCTTCATCATCAGGTGACGGCAAGCATCTCGGTCACGGTCGTCAAAAAGCATGATGCCGAAGCGCCCGCGGCGACAGCAGAGGCAGAAACCGCATAACCAGACTCGTCCTCTCCGAGCAGTCAATTCTTGGTGTCCGCGACAGGCGGAGCCAGGATCATAGATCGATCCACTGATCATCGAGGCCAATGTCTCGAATGATGGCCATCTTTCGAAAGGTGCAGTCATGAGTGAAGCTGTCGGGTCATTGAAGGCGCTTCGGGCCACCGATACGGCCGTGTATGCAGCCATTCGCGCCGAAGAAAAGCGTCAGCGTGAAAAGCTCTTGCTTATCGCGTCCGAGAATTTCGCCAGTTCGGCCGTCCTGGCGGCGCAAGGCTGCTTAATGACTAATAAGTATGCGGAAGGTTATCCCGGTCGGCGATATTACGGCGGGTGTCAATATGTCGATACAGTGGAAAGTCTGGCGATCGAGCGTGCGAAACAGATTTTTGGCGCCGAACACGTGAATGTGCAACCCCATTCCGGCTCGTCGGCCAACATGGCGGCCTATCTCTCCGTGCTGAAACCGGGCGACGCCATTTTGGGTATGGACCTGGCCCAAGGCGGCCATTTGACGCATGGCAGCAAGGTCAACTTCTCGGGGATTCTCTTTCATTCATTCAGCTACGGCGTGGATCGGCAGACGGAAGTCATCGATTATGATGCTGTCCAGCGCCAGGCGGAAGAATGCCGTCCAAGGATGATTGTCGTCGGCGCGAGCGCGTATGCGCGGACATTGGACTTTCCGCGGTTTCAAGCCATTGCCAAATCCGTCGGCGCGTATCTCTTGGTCGATATCGCGCACATTGCCGGCCTCATCGCGGCCGGGTTGCATCCGAATCCAGTGCCGTATGCAGACTTTGTGACGACGACCACCCATAAAACCCTCCGGGGACCGCGCGGCGGTATTATCATGTGCAAGGCCGAGCATCAGAAGGCCGTCGATAAGATTATCTTCCCCGGTCTGCAAGGCGGACCGCTCATGCATGTCATCGCGGCTAAGGCCGTGGCGTTGAATGAAGCCCTATCTCCCGCATTCAAGACCTACCAGCGGCAGGTGCTGGCCAACGCGCGGGCGCTGGCCTCCGGTCTCGTGGAACGTGGTTACAAGGTCGTCTCCGGTGGGACCGATACGCATTTGATGTTGGTGAATCTCTCCTCAAAAAATGTCACGGGCAAAGACGCGGAAGGCGCCCTCGATGCGGCGGGGATCACGGTGAACAAGAACGCGGTGCCGTTCGATGAGAAGCCTCCGGCCGTCGCCAGCGGTATTCGATTGGGCACGCCCATCGTCTCGACTCGGGGCATGCAGGAAAAAGATATGGGCGAGATTGTCGCGCTCATCGATAAAGTTCTTCTCAAACCGCAAGACAAACGGTTGCAACGCGAAGTGCGCCAACAATCGAAGGCGCTGTGCAAACGATTCCCCATGTTTCACGATTACAGCGCATCTCCCGCGTGACCGAGGGACTCCGGTGAAATGTCCCTTCTGCGATGACTTGGAAGATAAAGTTGTCGATTCACGCATGGCCAAAGAAGGCCAGGTGATTCGCCGCCGCCGCGAATGCCTCTCCTGCAAGCGCCGATACACCACCTACGAGCGCGTGGAAGAAAGCCTCCCGATGGTCGTCAAGAAAGACGGGCGGCGGGAGCCGTTCGATCATCAGAAAATTTTATCGGGCATCACCAAGGCCTGCGAGAAGCGGCCGATCAGCGTGTCGACGATCGAAGGCGTCACCGATCGAATAGAAAAGCGCATTCAGGAGATGGGCGAGACCGAATTGTCCAGCAACGCGGTCGGTGAGGAAGTGATGAAAGAATTGCACAATCTCGATCAGGTCGCCTACGTCCGGTTTGCCTCGGTCTACCGCGAGTTCAAAGACATCGACCAATTCATGGATGAATTGAAAGTCTTGGCGCGCGAGCGCCGAGAAAAATAGACTCTCCTTCGCCTTCGTCCGCCGATCTTCCTAGTCCCAGTCATTGTCCCTATGGTAATCTGCTACGTCTTCTGATGAAGGACGGTGCTGGAATGCCGACGGCTCGAATCCGGACACACAAACCCGCAGCCTCCAAGAAACGCAGCAGCGGCAGGGCGACAATGGTGGCTATCATTGGAGCAGGCCACGGCGGGACGGCCTTGATGGAAATTTTCGCCCAGGACCCGCTCGTGCAAATCGTCGGGATTGCTGAGATCAATCCGAAAGCCGCGGGCATCAAACTCGCGAAACGTCTCAACATCCCCATCATCCCCGACTATCGCGATCTGCTTGCCCTCGAAAATGTGGACTTGATCATCGATGTGTCGGGGAGCGCTCGCGTCGAGCAGGCCCTCGAAGATTTTCACCGCATGGGCGTCACGATCATCGGAGGGCCGAGCGCGAAATTCATGTGGCAATTGATCGAAGCCCGCATTCGCGCGACGGGAGAAATCGAAAAAACTCTCACGAGATATCAGGCGCTATATCGGCTCTATGTCAAGGAGGCCGGCGGTGCGGTGACGGAAGAGCGGACCCGGATCGCCTGCGAAATTCACGACGGATTGGTGCAGAGTCTGGCCGGAGTCAATTTTAAACTCGATCTCTGTGAACAACTTATCCTAAAAGATCCGAAAGCCTCGCAGACGACTCTGCGTCAAACGCGCGCGGAATTAAAGTTGGCCATTCAGGAAGCGCGGCAGGTCATCTTCAACCTTCGCCCGGTGCACTACGATCAGCTGGAGCTCATTCCGGCGTTGACGAACTATCTCAAATCGTACGAAACGCAATCCCACATCAAAACCGAATTTTCCGTGACCGGGGATGAGAAGACGATGCCGCCGAAGACGAAAGTCTTTTTGTTCCGGATTTTACAAGAAGCGTTGAGCAACGTGGAGAAGCATGCGAAAGCCGACGCCGTCAGTGTGCACATTGAAATTGGCCGGCATACACTCATGGCGACCGTGCAGGATAATGGAATCGGGTTCGATGTCGAGGCCGTGTCGCGCAACCCGGAGAAGTGGGATCATTTCGGTCTGCGCGGGATCGTGGAACGCGCGCGGCTGGTCGGAGGACAGGCCAAGATCGAATCGTATAAAGGACGGGGCACCCGCATCGTGATGCACGTCCCGCTCAAGAAGGAGGCCGCTCGTAATGGAACGAATTAAGGTGTTGATTGTCGACGATCACCGAGTCGTCCGAGAAGGGCTCTCGGCGATTTTAAAGACCAAGGACAACGTCGACGTTCTCGGCGAAGCGCAAGACGGTCAGGAGGCGGTCGAAAAAGCCCGGTCGCTTCTTCCCGATGTCATTCTCATGGACGTCAGCATGCCGAAGATGACCGGCGTCGAAGCCACTCGGATCATCAAACGAGAATTTCCGCACATCGGGATTATTGCGCTCACCATGTATGAGGAACAACAATACATTTTCGATCTGGTTCGAGGCGGCGCCACGGGATATTTGCTCAAGGATTCCGATTCGGATCAAATCGTGAAGGCGATTCAGTCGGTGTATCGCGGGGAATCGCTCATCCATCCCGCGGTGGCGAGCAAAATCCTAGCTGAGTTTTCTTTGCTGGCGCAGAAAAAAGGGAAAAAGGCAGGATGGGTGGAACACGATCTGACCGAACGAGAAATTACCGTGCTGCGTCTCGTCGCGGACGGCAAGACCAATAAAGAAATTGCCAATAATCTCGACCTCAGCGAGAAGACCGTCAAAAACCACGTTCGCAACATCTTTCATAAACTGCAGGTGTACGACCGCACGCAAGCGGCCATCCTGGCCATCAGAAAGGGCTTGATCGAACTCGACCCCAGGCCGTAGGTCCGGGATCTGGGCACGTGATGTGAAGTACATAGCAATCGGTCAGGCTCAATAAGTTTGTTCCACCAGAAATGAGCCTGCCTGCTCGCGCCGCTTATTCGGCTTCCTCATGGTAATAACCATCCATCGCCGATCGATGTGAGTCAACTGCATTCCGTTCTCCTCTTTCAGGAAGGCTCGCATGGTGAATTCGAACAAGCGCTTCGGCGTTGCGAGAACTAAATTACCTCTCGGATTTTATTTTCGACGACGGTCTTGAGAATATCCCACCGGTCTTTCTGTCCCCGAGCGAGGGCTTTTCCAAACTGCAATGCCTGATGCATCGTAATCTGGCCGGGTAATGGCGGCTCCAATGGGTCGACGATCGCCTGGACCACAACCGGTCCTGGTTGCGCAAACGCTTGCTTAAGAGTCTCTCCGACCTGCTTGGGGTCGTCCACCGTATAGCCCGTTGCTCCGCACGCGGTCGCGTACAAGGCAAAGTCGATCGGCTGTAACTGCACGCCGAATTGCGGATTGCCTTCCATGGCGAGCTGCTCCCATTTGATCATGCCCAAGAGATCGTTCTTGAAGAGAATGATTTTCACCGGTAGCTGATACTTCACGAGAGTGGCGAGCTCGCCCATCAACATCGTGAATCCGCCGTCGCCCACGATACAGACGACTTGTCGACCGGGGTAGGCGATGGCGGCTCCCACGCTGTAGGGGAGTCCACACGCCATGGAGGCGAGCGTCCCCGATACCGAAAATTGCATCTCGTCTCGCATGCGGATATGTCGCGCGGCCCACGTGGTGATGGTGCCCGTATCACAACAGATGATCGCATCGGACGCGAGCAGCGGATTGAGGTGATGCGCCACCACCTGGGGCTTCAATGGCAGGTCCATGCGGTTGCCACGCTCGTCCATGAGCGCGTTCCATTGCTGGACGTCCTTTTGAGTTTTTTCGAGAAAGGCTCGCTTCTTCTTTTCGTGAATCAGCGGAAGCAGGGCCCGCAGAACATCCCAGCATTGTCCGACCAGGCCGACTTCGACCGGATACCGCAGGCCGATCCGGGCGGCATCAAGATCGATCTGGATCCCTTTGGCTTGTCCTGGCTTGGGATAGAATTCCAAATAGGGGAAGCTGCTGCCCGCGATGATCAGAGTGTCGCAGTCTTGAAGCGCTTCTTGCGAAGGCGCCGTGCCCAGTAGACCGATGCCGCCTGTCGTATAAGGACTGTCGTCGGGAACGACGGCCTTCCCCAAGAGGGGTTTGATAATCGGCGCACCGATTCTCTCCGCTAATTGCAAGATTTCGTCGCGGGCCATTAAGCACCCACGTCCGGCGAGAATGGCCACTTTCGATCCGGCATTGATGAGATCAGCCGCCTGTTGAAGCGTGCTCTGAGAGGGGAGGGGTAGCGCGTCACTGTAGACATCCGCGCTGTGCTGCGGGATGTTCGCCATTGAGCGCACGTCCGACGTCCACTCCTGTACATCCTTGGGGATCGTAATGTGCGCCACGGTCCGGCGCGCAATCGCCGTTTTAATTGCCTCATCGACTACGTTGACGACGTGCGCGGGACCATTGATGCGTTCGTTGTACGCCGCGACGTCGACGAAGGCCTTATTCAGGTCGACGTCTTGTTGGTAATGGGTGCCGATTAAATCATGAAAGGTGTGTCCCGTAATGGCCAGCACGGGCTGACCATCGGATTTGGCATCATAGAGTCCGTTAATCAAATGCAGGCCGCCTGGCCCTGACGTGGCGAGGCAGACGCCAAGACGTCGAGTAAACTTGGCATAAGCACAGGCCGCAAATGCCGCAGCTTCCTCATGTCGGACCTGCACGAAACGAATTCGGTCCTGACGCGTACGAAGCGCTTCGAAAATGCCGTTGATTCCATCGCCGGGGAGACCAAAGATAGTATTCACTCCCCAGCCGATCAGCCGCTCCACCAACATATCCGCCACCGTCAGTGCCATCTTTGCTCCTTTGCGTGAGTATTTCTTAATTGCTTTATTGGCGCTCGAATGTCGTGCTTCTCTCTTGGAGCATTATGATCTCGGGATTAAAGTCGCTTGTATCAGACGGAAGAACGCTCAGAGTCAGGTGACGGATGAGGCGATTTCGCACAGGTCGCACAGTCATGCGGGCTGTACCGGATCGACTTTGGACGACTTGCTCCGACCAACTGGAATGTTGTTCCGCTGGCTGGACACTTTGTTGCTTATGATTTGTTTTGGCAGGTGATTGCCTGTCAACCCAGAAGATGGGCTAGTCATTTAAAAAAACACTGGCTATCTTTAGAAAACCATTCGATTGCCATCCGCCTTCTCAGATGCGCTTGCGGATCTTCAGCCCCATCTTGCATGGCTAGGTCCAGACCTCCTAACCGTGATGGCGTTAGTCTTGCACAATCAGGAGTGGCGCACGTCCCGTCGGATTCCGTGGGACATTATTCTCTCTCAAGGTAGGAGGCACTATGCGCTATATTACGCCATTCATGGTTGTCGCTCTGCTAGGCCTAACGTCAGGACCTGGGATCGCGGCAGATCAGACCAATACCAAGGATGCTCAGAAATCTGACGGCCTCGGCTTGACGAACAGACCAAGTGCCGGAGGAGGGATGGGCGAAGATACGACGCCGGCTGGATCGCCCGAAGGCCCGCGTGCGTTACCGCCAGGCCGGGCCCCCGGGTATGAGGGAGCGGATAAAGGCCGGACGACTACACCGCGGGTTGGGAGCCAACGGGATTTCAGTCCTCCTGCGGGTCCGCCTGAAGATCCGGTTCCACGTGCGGGGTCAGGACGCTAGGTTTGTGCGAGCATGTTCGAGAAATGGACATGCTCGCAACCATTGCCTGGGTGGCGTAGTCGAGGAGGTTTTCACATGCTTCCGTCGCGCAGCGGATGTTAAGAGATTGAAGGGGAGTAGAGTTCACCGTATGTCGCGGAATCTAAAAGACTGAGAAAATGGCTGTTGAGATCTCCGTTGGTCCTCCCGTGGTCACGATTAATCATGGCTACGCCTTCCTTGTCTCGGAAGAGGATGGATCGGTCACTGATGCTTCCCAGCAAGGCCTGTACTGCCAAGATACCCGCTATCTGAGCCGTTATCAGATTTACATTAACGGTCAACCATGGACGCTCTTGAATGCCGGCACAAGCGCCTATTATGCATCCCGCACGTATCTCATCAACCCTATAGTCGAGACGGAGGACGGCCCCCTTCCACAGGGCATTCTCGGTCTTATCGTGACACGCGCCCTATCGGATTCGCTTCACGAAGATATTGATCTGCACAATTATAGTCCGCACGCTCTGCACTTCACGCTCGAAATGCTGATCCGTTCCGATTTTGCCGATATCTTTGAAGTGAAGGACCGGCACGTGACGAGGCGGGGCCATATCGAGACGCGCTGGGAGAGCAAGACGCAGCAACTGATCACCCGTTACATCCATCAAAACTTTCGCCGCGCCTTGGCGGTGCGGTTGGTCCGCAACACATCCACGGCGGCGTATGGGAACGGTCGTATCAACTTCACGATCGATCTGCCGCCCAACGGTACCTGGCACACCTGCTGTTTGTACGATCTGGTGGAGAGTAAAGGTGTCCGCCGCGCCTCCCCCCAGTGTGCGTCGGCGCACGATACGTCCGATGTCGAACAGCGGCTCAGGCAGTGGAAAGAGATGACCACGCAGCTCACCACGTCTAATGAGGACTGGTATCGACTCTTTCGGCAATCGGTGGAAGACATGGCGGCGCTGCGTTTGCCCTATGAGGGAAAGTCCGGTGAGTTGTTCCTTCCCGCTGCCGGAGTCCCGTGGTTCGTGAGTATTTTTGGCCGGGATAGTCTCATCGTGAGCTTACAAAATATGATCGTGTACCCGGACTTTGCGCGCGGGACTCTCACACGGCTTGCCGAACTACAGGCGACCGACATTGATACCTATCGAGATGCCGAGCCGGGCAAAATACCGCATGAATTGCGGGGTGGGGAACTCGCCTACTTTCATCGCATCCCGCATACGCCGTATTACGGAACCGCGGACGCGACCATTCTCTATCTCATTCTCTTGCACGACGCGTGGAAGTGGTCAGGAGACGATCGCCTTTTCTTGGATTTTGACAAGGTGCTGAGTGGATGCGTCGATTGGATCGATCGGTACGGTGACCGCGATGGCGACGGGTTTCAAGAATATCAGACACGTTCCTCCCAAGGGTACGAGAACATGGGATGGAAAGATTCCGGCGAAGCGGTCGTATATCCCGATGGGTCCAACGTCAAAGGCCCGAAAGCGCTGTGTGAGCTTCAAGGGTATGTGTTTGACGCGAAGAGACGGTTGGCGGAGGCGGCCGAGTATTTCGGCGACGCCACACGGGCCGCGCGGTTACGTGAGGAGGCTGAGGCTCTTCGAACACGATTTGAAGAGCGGTTCTGGTGCGAAGAGATCAACTGTTATGCCTATGCGTTGGATGGAGACAAACATCAGGTGAAGACCATGGCATCGAATGTGGGTCACTTGTTGTGGAGCGGTATTGTCCGCCCGGATCGGGCCGAACGGGTCGTGCGACGCTTAATGGAGTCCGACATGTGGAGCGGTTGGGGCATTCGCACCTTGTCGGAAAAGAATCCGGCCTTCAATCCCTATTCCTATCAAAACGGGTCCGTGTGGCCGCACGACAATGGAATGATAGCGATGGGGTTTAAGCGTTACGGATTTGCAAAGGAAGCGGCCATGATCGCGCGCGACATCAGTGAAGCCGGTAGTTACTTTCAATTCCATCGGTTGCCGGAACTCTATGCCGGTACCCGGCGGACCAATGGAACATTCCCTGTGCAGTATCTCGGCGCGAACGTGCCGCAAGCCTGGGCTGCGGGCAGTGTCTTTCACCTGGTTCAAGCCATCCTGGGCCTTGACGCCGATGCTCAGAAAAAACAACTTATCGTAGATCCCGTCCTTCCCCCGTGGTTACCGGACTTGACTCTTCGGAGACTCAGAGTGGGTCAGGCGGTCGTCGATCTTCGGTTTTGGCGTGAGGGAAGGGTTACTCGCTACGATGTGCTATCAGTCACTGGGGAACTCGCGGTCAATTTGAAAACTGCGTGAGAACCAGCAGATGGCCCTTCGGTAAAGCGCCCTCCCATCCAAACAAAGCTCACCGGCCGCTGCCTCCTGAAAACACGACATACCGGCGACAAATAATGCTTCAGCGCCAGCCGCCCTTTGCGTGAATGACGATTAGGGAACTGGAGGCTTGGTCAGATCATTGTTTACCCAATTATTGTTCGCGTTGACATCGATGCCGCCAGCAGCGGGCGGTTTATTGAGATCGGTATATTGGAACGTCCCGAAGGGTTGGATCTGGTCATCGGCCGGCAATTGCTTGCGGTCCCAACCTCCGCCAAGCGCACGGAGGAGCGAGACTGAGGATCTCAGCAGTTCGGCCTTGACCTGGACAGACTCGATGCGTGCCGTGAGCGTGGCGACCTGCGCGTAAATCAGCTCGAGGCTGGACGCCAGTCCGCCCTGATAAAGCTCCATGGTCAGATCTTGCACTTTAAGCGTGGCCCCAACGGCGGCGTCCTGTCGGTTCGCCGCGACAGTCAGCCGGTTCGTCAGGCTCAATCCGTTCTCGACTTCGCGAAACGCGTTCAGCACCGTTGAACGATAGCGGTCTTCTGTCTCGCGATAGGCCGACCAGGACCGCTGCAATTGGGCGCGGCGATAGCCGCCTTGGAAGACCGGTAGCGAGACGACGGAGCCATAGGACCAAAATGCGCCGACAAGCTTGGCGACATCGAAGCCGGCGTTGATGAACCCTCCATCGGCTGAGAACTTTACATCGGGGAAAAAGGCCGCGCGGGCGATGCCGATGGCCCGGTTGGCCTCGCGCCATCCGGCGTTCCATCGCGGCGATGTCGGGCCGCCGCTCCAGCAGCGTGGACGGAATGCTTCGCGGAATCGTGAATTTCGCCACGCGAAGGTCATCGACCGGCTCGATCTTGAAACTGGCCGGTACCATATTGACGAGAATGGCGATCGCTTGCTCAGTCACTTGACGCTGGCCTTGGATCTGCGCGTATTTCGTCTCGGTGCTGAACAAAAGGGATTCGGCGCGGGCAACGTCGAGCCCGGACGCGATCGCGCCGGCGAACTGGGCTCTGATGAGGTCGAGCGAATCTCTGTAGAGGTCGATCGATTGCTTGTAGATCGCCGCCTGGGCATCTAAGCCGCGTAACGTGACATAGTCAGACGCAATTTCGGCCTGCAGGCTGAGGCGGGCGAGACCCCAGTCCGAGGCGCGCTCCTCGGCGCGGTAGGTCTCCACCCGCGTCGCGTTGCGGATCGCCGACCAGAAATCGGGCTCCCAGGACGCGATGCCCCCAACGGCTCCGCCTGGGCCGGTTATCGGAATGTCCGGGTCGCGAGCCAGCGTGTCGATATGGTGCCGACTGTCTGTGACTTTCCCGCCCAAACCGATCTGCGGGATCCGCTGCGAGCGGACCTTCATCATGACATCGCGGGCCTGGACGAACCGCTCCGCGGCGGCCTGCAGATCCGGATTCGCCGCCATGGCCTGTTCGATCGAGCTTGTTCAGCACCGGATCGTTGTACAGCGTCCACCAGTCCGGACGCAGTTCACCATCCGATGGCCTTGCCTCGACGAATGGACTCGCCCCATGCCATGAAGCGGGGACGACGTATTGGGGCGGTTCATACGTAGGTGCCAGGTCGACGTGCGGCAACCAATCGCTGCAAGCCGACACATTGAGCACAACCAGTACAATGCCGAAGAGCCTTGCACCGGTACGAAAGATACGCGGTACTTGCAGTTCGGTTCGTTTGCGCAGGCAGATCATTTCCATGCGACAGTCACTTTGGCGATTCCTTGGACCCAGGCGCTTCTGTTCCGACGAGATCATAACCAGGCGCCGGCGTGACGACGCGCACCTTGTCGCCTTCGAGTAATGCGGCGCTCGGGTTGTTGACAATGCGGTCGCTCGTGGAAATCCCCTCCGCCACTTCGACGGCGTTGTCGAAGAGTTTACTCACGGTGATCGGTTTCAAGTGTATTCGGTCGTCCTCCGTCACCACGGCCACTTGCGTGCCGTGTTCCTGGAACACCAACGCGGTGGACGGAATCGTGATGTATTTGCCTATCGACCGGCGCCGTGAGCTCGACCTTGGCATAGGAGCCGGGCCAGAGGGCTCTGTCCTCGTTGTCGATCGTGAAGACGGTGATCGCGGTGCGCGTGCTCACGTCGAATCCACGGGCGACAGTCAGGAATTTGGCGGTGAAATGACGATTGGGCAATTGCGGTACCGTCACGTCGGCGGTCATGCCCGGACTGGAGGAAGGGTCCGAACGACTCCGGCACGGAGACAAAGAGGCGCAGCATAGTGACGTCGGCCACGGTAAAGAGATTGCTGACCGCACTGGTACCGCTGATCGTACCTTCCTTATTGACGTAGTCACCGACGTTGATGTTGCGCTCGGTCACGACGCCGTCATAGGGCGCGACGATCGTTTTGAATCGAATGAACGCCTCGAAGTTCCTGACATTCTGTTCCGAGGCCTTGACCTTCGCCAATTCGGCTTTTGCGTTGGCTTCTTGCACCGAGATCGACTGCTCGGAGACCGCATGGTTTTTGCGCAGCGCCACCCAGCGCTTCGCGGTCATGTCGGCGAGGGCATATCTGGCGCGCTCCGACTGCCAGATCCGCTTTGGCCTGCTCATATTGGGCGTCGAGCGCCGGCGCGTTGATTTCGGCGAGGATATCGCCCTTCTTTACCAGCGCGCCGTAGTCCTTGTACCACATCTTCACATAGCCCGAGACCTGGGCGTAGATCGGTGCCTGAAACCAAGCCTGAACATTGCCGGGGAGCGTAATCGTCTCGGTCGGTGCCCCCGGCTTTGGAGTGATGACGGCCACAGTGGGGACGGCCTCTTCGAGCGTGTGCTGGCGCAGCAGCGCGGCGTCGCTTTTGGCTCTCATAAATCCGATAGCCGAGGTACATCACGCACAGCAGGATCGCCGAGATGGTCACAAGCTTTCCACGCAGGATCGTAGCCATTATGCATTGACCTTTTGGCGAGCCGTTCGCCGGGTATAGATCATGGTGTACACGCAGGGCACGAAGAATAGGGTGAACAAGGTGGCGACGAGTAAGCCGCCGATGACGGCGCGACCCAGCGGCGCATTCGCGGAATACCCGATCGCCATGGGGACCATCCCGATGATCATGGCCGAGGCCGTCATGAGCACCGGACGGAAGCGGGTCGTTCCGGCTTCGATCGCGGCCCGCAGCGCGTCGCCGTGCTCTTGGAGCCGTTCGCGGGCGTAGGAGACGACGAGGATCGAATTGGCGGTTGCCGTGCCCATCGTCATAATGGCGCCCGTCAGCGCAGGCTCTGAAAGCCGCGTATGGGTCAGGAACAACGCCCACGCGATGCCCGCCAGCGCGCCGGGCAAGGCCGTAATGATGATGAAGGGATCGAGCCAGGATTGGAAGTTGACGACGATCAGCAGATAGACCAGCGCGACGGCGGCGAGAAGTCCGAAAATCAGCTCGAAATAGGCGTCGTGCATCAGGGAGGCCTGGCCATGGATTTCGATCGCCGCGCTGCGGGGCATCTCGTCCTTCATGCTCTTGGTAATCTTTTCGACGTCCGCCAGCACACCGCCGAGGTCGCGCCCTTCGGCGGAGACATAGATGTTGAACAGCGGCATGATGTTCCCGTGCGTGACCACGCCCGGTGTTCCCTCCGCCGAAATGTTGGCCAAATTACCGAGAAGCTGCATCTCATTTCGGTTCGAAGAATTGTCCGATGAATCGACGGGGATAGTCTTGAGACTATTGACGCTGTTGATCTGCGACTGCGGCGTATAGACATTGATCAGGTATGACATGCCGGTACTGGGATCGAGCCAATAGACCTGGTCGACCTGTTGGCTCCCGGCGGTCGTCATGAGCAGATTGTCGGCGATGTCCTTCAGAGTCTTGTTGACACCGAGACCAAACGTGCGGTTGCCTTCGACCATGAGGGTCGGCGTGCGCATCGTCTGCTGGATCACCACGTCCGCGGCGCCGGGGATCTCGCGAAACTTGCCGAGCCAATTTGCGGGCGAACTCGTAGTTGGGGTACACGTCCGGGCCGTTGATCTGCACATCGATCGGCGCAGGGGCGCCGAAGTTAAGAATTTTTGCGGTCAGATCGGACGGCTGGAACGTGAATTCGGTGCCCGGATAGCGTTCTCTCAAGCCCTTGCGGAGGATGCGGCGGTAGTCCCACACCGGCGACTTTTCATTCTTCAAGAGGATCGTCAGGTCACAATCCTGTGAGCCGATCGTCGGCGTCGGAATGAAGGCGAGGTTGTGCGGTCCGACCGGCAGGCCGCAATTACTGACGACGTTTTCGACCTCACCGGGCAGCAACTCACTCGATGCTGTTGGAGACAAGCGTGGCAATGCGTCCTGACACCTCGATGCGCGTCCCGAGCGGCGCCCGCATATGCATTGTAATGATCCCCGACCTGATCTCGGGGAAATAATCGCGCCCGAGGAAGAAAAAGAGGGACAGGGAGCCCACCGCGATGGCCAGATGAGATTGTGACGAAGGTGGTGCGACGGGCAATCACCTGTTCGAGCAGCGCACCATAGCCCTCGCGGAACCGGTTGAAGCCGCGCTCGAACCCCTTCTGAAAGCGGACGAAGATGTTCCGCGATGGTTCCGCGGCCGCCTTACTATTATGGTCATGCGGCTGCGACATGGTGATCCCCCATCATATATTTCGCCATGGTCGGCACCAGCGTGCGCGACAGGATGAAGGAGGCGAGCATCGCGATGATGACCGCCTCCGCCATGGGCTTGAAGAGGTAGCCGGCAACGCCGCCGAGCTCGAAGAGCGGGAGCCAGACGATCGCGATACAGAGGGTGGCGACGAGCGTCGGGACGACGATCTGATTGGCGGCGTCGATGATGGCCTGTTCGAGCGGCTTGCCCATTTCGAGATGGCGATCGATATTCTCGATCATCACGGTCGCGTCGTCGACCAGAATGCCGACGGCCAGCGCTAACCCGCCCAAGGTCATGACGTTGATCGTCTCGTCGAGCCAATGCAGGCCGATGATTGCGGTCAGAATGGAGAGCGGGATCGAGGTCCAGACGATGACCGTGGCTCGCCATGAGCCGAGCAGCAACAGCACGATGAGGCCGACCAGCGCACCGGCCAGTCAGCATTTCATGCACGACGTCGGAGATCGAATCCTTCACGAAGGTCGAGGCGTCGTCGAGGAGCTTGATCTGCACGCCCTCCGGAGAGATTTGCTCGGCGCGCGGGATCATCTTCTTGATCCCATCGACCACGTCGAGGGTCGAGGCCTCCGTGCTCTTCATCGCGACGATGATGACGGTCTGTTTGCCCTTCACCAGCACTGCGTTCTGTTGCACCCGGCCCATGAGCTGCACCGTGGCGACGTCGCGCAGATAGATGAATGCGTTGCCTTCTCGCTTGATCGGGATATCGTTGAAATGCTCAATCTTCAGCGGTGACGCGTTCGTCAGGACGATCCAGTCGGTCTGCTTGATCTTGATGTCGCCGGCCGGCAGCACGAGGTATTGCTTCATGAGGACATCGTGAATGTCCGCCGGAGTGAGGTGTCGGGCGAGCAATTTCTGCTGATCGAGATTGACCATGACCTGCATGTCCTGGCCACCGTATGGGTGCGGCAGGACTATCCCCGGTACCGTCACGAGCAGGGGGCGGATTCGCATATAGACGAGATTATAGAGCTCCGCGGGCGTCATCGTATCGGAGCTGATTTGGAGCATGGCCACCGGTATGGAGGATGGCGCGAGACGCATGACCATGGGCGGGGAAATATCGGGCGGCAGCGCCTTGACGACATTCTGCGCAATGCCCACGATATCCGCTTCGGCCCTGCCCACGTCGACTCCGTCCTGGAGATAAATATTGGTGATGCTGCTGCCGAAGTACGAGTGGCTATGGATGTACTTGATGCCTTCCACCGTCGAGGTCAGAAAGCGTTCGAACAAATACGTGATGCGCCCTTCCACCTGCTGCGGCAGCAGGCCGGAGTAGATCCAGACCACGGAGGTGACGGGAATTGTGATATTCGGGAAGATGTCGGTCGGCATGTGGAGCACTGTCTTAGTGCCCAACAACAGGATCAGGATGCACATGACGACGAAGGTGTAGGGCCTTCGTAGGGCGATGAGAACAATTTGGTTCATGCGCGAATTCTCCCGAAAGACATTTGCCTGTCTGTCATCGCTTCCAAGTTTTGAATTCCCACGTTACGAATTTATTCTAGAAGGACTTGCGCAGGTATCTGTCCGTCAATATGTCTCCAGCCGGTCGGATGGACGGGTATGGCGGTGACAGCTGATATCCTCCACGCGAAACGAAGCGGTGGAAATGCAAAACGCATGCTCAGGGAGTCGTGGCGGTGGGTTAATGAGCTGGGCGTGAAGTTGTTTGAGGACTACGTGACTCTTGTGGAAGGATTTGCATTTGTGTGCTGATCGCAGTGTGCGAAAACTCACAACATTGCCCAACCATAGGCACTCGGTCAGACAAATAGAGTATGAGAATCCGTGAAAAATGAGCCGATTAAGCTGTCTTCTTTGATCTTCGAGCAGATTCGTTGGATGGTATTGATGTTGCTGTTACTGTTCATGTCACTTGGAATCCTAGTAACGATCCGATGATCTTGAACAAGAGGAGCACAATGACAGGCATTCGTAAATTTAGCATGGCGATGGCAGCGGCAGCTGGATTTGTAGGCATCGTTGCGACGGGGGAATGTGTTCAGGCTGGAGATCTGATTATTGGAGCGGCTCCAAGCCTGAAGGCGGCCTTCCAGGAAATTATCCCGATGTTCGAGACAGAATACGGTGCGACGGTTCGTGTCGTGTATGGTCCATCGCAAACGATTCGGCGGCAAATTGAAAAGGGCACTGCGATCGATGTGTTTCTTCCCGCGGCGGTAGAGGAAGTCGAGAAATTGCACAAGAAGGGAATGACTCTCAATGGCGGACCTCGAATTTACGCGAGGACTTCTCTCGTGCTCGTCATGTCAGCGAACTCTCTCGCGACACCGGTGTCCTTTCGCGACGTGTTGACAAATCGCGCGACCCGCATTGCCCTCGGCGATCCTCAGACGTCCGCCTTGGGAGAGATCACGGCCCGGGCTCTCACAAAGCTTGACCCCGTGTATAGCAGCCGTTTCCACCTTCTCCATGCACAACATAGCGAAGATATCGTTAATCTGGTTCATACGGGAAAGGCAGAAGTGGGAATCGTCTATCGCGTCGATGCAGTCAACAGTTGGCAACTGCGCATCATCGATGAAGCCCCGGCCGGAACATATACGGCAGTCCAGTTTGGAGAAGCCATTGTATGGACCTGTCGGAAGGCGTCCCTGAGTGTCGCGGAAGACTTTACCGATTTCATGGCAAGCCCCCGCATACAAAAGCTCCTCCTCAAGTATGGATTTGATCCCGGAGCCGCCAATGGGTAACCATTTGGCGCATTTGGCTGGAGAAAATCAATTGCTCCATCGATAAGTGTTATGCCTAGAGGCGACTCATGAAGATGGACGCGCATGAGCGCGATCCGACGTCAGAGGATGCTTCATCTCTCATTGATGAATTCGAGTTGCTCTCTTCAGAGGCCGACCTAATATCCGGAGTGGACACTAAAGGGTGTTCTGATCACTTCAACTTCTATTTGGGCTAACTTAGCCTTGCTCGCCAGAGTACGCTTTTCATAATCTTGCGCGTACAGATCGTTTTGCCAGCGCGACATTAATAAAATTTAGCCCAGTGTTCATTTTGTCGCTTCGATACATCTCGCCACTGAAAAATCCCAGGCTCTCGTACAAGTGTTTCTTTCATGCGAGTCCACGAGATGAGAAACTTCTCCTCCGTCGCCGTCGGCGCTACGTAGGTGATCTGGAGGAGCGTAGATATTAGCGAGTGATGAGATTTCCTGTCCACCAAACCAACGATGAGCCGTAAGTAATTTTTTTAGGATGAAGCACTGTATTACACGACTCATCATTCAGGGCATGTGATTCTTTCAGGCTATTGGTAATAAGGTATCAAGGTACGGCAATGTTAGGTAGCGGAGGAGTCGAGAGGGCTTCAAACCATACAATGGATCGGGACGGGGTTTGCTTAACTTTTTAGTGACAACAGATGACCGCGGCATGGAATGCACACTGATTTCGAATGACGATAATTCGATGTCATGGAGGGAGTAGATGTGGTGTGGAACGGGATGTGATTGTGGGCTGACGGTCACTTGCAGATCAGATGACGATATTCGATGAGAGTGGCAGGATCGGCAGATGTATTATGAATTTAGTGGCGAGAATGTGCACATGACCGATCTCGAAGGTACCAAAGTCTGAGAAGCAATTGTCAGCCCTGACGCTTTTGTTCCGATTGGCGACTCACTTTGTTTGCAGATTCTTAGACAGTCATACGGGAGTTGCAACCCGGCGATCATCTTCTACTCTCCGGGACGCCTCTTTGCTGAACTCATGAAACCACTGAATGGGTCGGTCGATACTCGCCATTTGAGATACGGCCGGCGCGGGCTGTTCGTTTAATCCAAATCCGAACAGCCAGATCCACGAGACGATATAAGTAACGGCAACTCCAGCTACGATCCACGTCAACATATAATCCCCGCTTTCTTAGAGAGCCCTATTGTATTTGCGTGTCCGCGTGCAACCTTGCAGGTACTCTGTGCAGACTTTAGGCCAACACTAATAGCATATGTAACATGGCAAAATGTAAGTGAAGTGCGGAATAGCTACCTCTAGTGTCATCGCGCCTGAAACACATGGGGTGAAACAATGAGACACAAGCCTGTGTCATTCATCGAAAGATGAAGATGCCGTATCCATGCCTTGGAGGGAGAGGCCGATCCACGTATCTACGTGGTCGTGCGCGGTATTCGTTTAGATAATAGAAGGCGGGCGAAAAGGGTTGCCGCTGATTCCGTCTAAATCATGAACCGGTAGACGTGTCGAGCGCGCCCCGAACCTTGGAGGCCAGGGCAGAGGAGGTAAACGGTTTCTGTAAGAACGTGTCTTCTGCCGACAGCGCCCCATGCAACAGTACGGCGGCGTCGGTAAATCCCGACATGTACAGTATTTTCGTTGTCGGTCTGATTTGACGCAGTTGATCCGCGACCTCGCGTCCGCTCATCTCAGGCATCACGATGTCCGTCACCATTAACTCGATGCTGCCGATGTGCTCCCGGCAGATCCGTAGGGCCTCAGCGCCGGTCGGCGCTTCCAAGACGGTATAACCATAGGTTTCCAGCATGACTCGCGCGAGGCCTCGAACCATGGTTTCATCCTCCACCAGCAGAATGGTTTCCTTCCCATGAAGCGCATCAGGACTCGCGGTGAGCGAGTTGGACGTCTCGATGGCTTCGACGATGCCAGGTAGATAGATCTTAAACGTCGTGCCCCGGTTGATTTCGCTATAGACTTCCAGACTGCCGCCGCTCTGCTTGACGATCCCATAGGCCGTCGATAATCCCAGACCTGTACCCTTCCCCGGCCCTTTTGTCGTAAAAAACGGCTTGAAGATCCGGGACTGGGTGATCTTGTCCATCCCCGAGCCCGTGTCGCTGACCGCAAGCAGGACATAGCGACCGGGATGCACGTACTGATGGAGTCGGGTATAGGATTCGTCCAGTTCGACATTTTTTGTTTCGAGAATGAGTCGTCCGCCACGAGGCATGGCATCGCGTGCATTGACGACCAGATTCATGATGACCTGTTCGATCTGACCTGGGTCCGCTTTGACAGGAAGGATTTTTCGGTCGAGGCGGCAGATAAAAATAATATCTTCGCCGATAAGCCGGCGCACGAGCGTTTCGATATTGTGGGCCAACTTATTCAGATCGAGCACTTGCGGTTCCAACATCTGCTGCCGGCTGAAGGCCAGGAGTTGCTGCGTCAACACAGCGGCCCGTTCCCCGCAGGTCTTGACCTGCTCGAGATGATAGCTCAGCTGCTGGTCGAGCCCGTCGCGCGACAGAGCCAATTCACTGTAGCCGTTAATGACCGTGAGAAGATTGTTAAAGTCGTGGGCAATGCCGCTGGCCAGCCGCCCGACGGCCTCCATCTTTTGTGAATGGAGGAATTGCTTCTCAAGTTCCTGACGTTCGACGAATTGGCCAAGCTTAATCCCGATGTCCATCATCATCTGCAGCAGTTCGTTTTCCGGCTCGCAGACTTCTCGATTGAAAATTTCCACAACACCATGGATATTCTCTCGTCCGCGTATGATGAACCCCAGCGCGCCTCGAAGCCCCGCCTCGCTCGCCACCTGCGCCCGCGGAAAGTTCGGATCGGTGAGCACATCGGAGATCCATACGGCCTCCGCGGTACTCCACACTCGGCCGGGTAACCCGACGCCTGCCGTGAAGCTCATCGTCCGGCACGCCTCCATGAATGCTGTGGCATTGACGGAGGGCGCATGCCAAATGGCCTTGCACTTGAGCGTATTGCTATAGCGATCGACCAGCCAAATTGCCGCGAGTTGCCATCCCATCATGGTGCAAAAGGATTCCAAGAGAGGCGCCGCCGCGTCCTCGAGCGTCGCCGATTCCGCCAAGGTTCGGCTCACGGCAAACTGCGTAGCCTGTCGTATCTCGGCTCGTTTGCGTTCCGTAATGTCGCGAATGAAGGCGCTGAACGTCAACGCGTTCCCACGCCGCACGGGAGAAATAGTGAGTTCGATGGGAAATTCACGGCCGGTGCGATGAGCCGCCGTGATCTCGATGCGTGTATTGAGCACGGGCCCCTCGCCCGTCGCCAAAAAATGCCGGACCCCGCGCTCATGCGCCTCTCGATAATGCGGAGGGATAATGGTCGTCGAGAGCTGTTGCCCCAAAATTTCGTCCCGTGTCCAGCCGAAGATCGCATGCGCCTGTGAATTCCAATCGATGATCCGGCCTTGCACGTCCATGACGACGACGGCATCCAAGGCGGTCTCGATGATCAAGCGCGTCCGCTCTTCGCTTTCTCGGAGCGCTTCTTCTCCCCGTTTACGCTCGGTAATATCTTGCAGTGTGCCGACCATTCGAACCGGTCGGCCCGTCTCATCCCATTTCACCTCTCCTTGGGCGTGGACCAAATGTTCGGAGCCATCCGGACGGATGATGCGGTATCCCATGCTGAAGGGATGTCGATGATGCAACGCCTTGTTCACCGCCTCGTTGAGAGCGGATCGATCCTCCGGATGAACCGAGTTCAAAAGGAATTCATGAGTCACAACAAATTCACCGGGGGTGAAGCCGAAGATGCGACACATTTCCGCCGACCATCGGATGGCCTTGGTCGCTAGGTCCCACTCCCAATTGCCGAGGTGTGCAATGCTCTGGGCTTCGGCCAGCATCATCTGGCTTTTGCGCAGCTCGGCCTCGGCTTGTTTCCGTTCGATGGGATGACGGATGGCGCGGAGCAACACATCGCTGTTAAGCCGCGCCTTGACTAAATAGTCTTGCGCGCCCATACGCATAAGCTGCGCGGCGGTCGCCTCATCATCGAGCGCGGTGACGACCACGATGGGGACGTCCGGCACACAGGCATGGATTCGGCTGAAAGTGTCGAGTCCTTGGCTATCGGGCAGGGAGAGATCCAACAGGACGAGATCGATCGTGCTATTTTTCAGGCGACTGAGGCCGTCACTGAGCCGGTTTGTCCGTTCAAGGCGGATCGCGGTGTCGCGCTTCTCCGTCAACCGCGCTCGGATGATGGAGACGTCGTCCTCGTTATCTTCGATGAGCAGGACTTGCATCGCCTATTCCTTAGTCGGGTAGATACGGCCTGTCTGTTTCTGGCTGATAACTCGCCGCTTCATGGCGTTGATACGAGCGGCGCATCCTTCTACGTTCAGATCGTTATGGAGTATCCCAAGGCATTGATGTGAAGAACTCGGGTAGCCGATAAAAGCATAGCAGGAGAAAGAAGAGGAGAGGGCTTGTAGGCATCTCTTTTAAGAAAAAAGATGGCAGTCCTACTGACGGGTAGCTGCCTCTATCATGGTGAAAAAACGAAGTCGTTGCGACATGCAAAGACAACTATGCTGGTCGCGGCAAAGCCATTGCGTAGACATGCTAAGCATTTAGCCATTGCAAATCAGCCGCATCATCGTCGGTCCGCGGGGTTACATCTCGACGACGGACGGTTTGAAACGAACCGGCAACTTCAGAAGCCTTAGGTATACTTACATCGCAAGGTGTGAAACTGGGAGGCAAGAGGTGACGATACCCAACGCTCATGTCAGGTCTTTCCCGCGCAGTCATGCCGCCACAGACGTCATCCCACCGCGCGAGACGATTCTTCTCGTGGACGACCATCCGTCCGTTCGAAAACTTCTGGGATCGATACTCAAAAGCGAAGGCTATTCGGTGTTAGAAGCGGGAAGCGGGGCGGAGGCAGTGGAACTCTGTCACCAATATCCGGACAAGATTCACTTGCTCCTCACGGATATCATCATGCCTGGTATGCAAGGCCATGCCTTGGCGGAGCACATCGTCAGCCTCAGGCCGGCCATTCAAATTCTCTACATGTCGGGTTATGTGGAACCGCAGGCCTTTCAGCAGCTTCAGCCCCCGGGCGAGGATCATTTTCTTAAGAAACCTTGCGACATGAAAGAGCTCTCGCGCAAAGTACGTCGCCTACTCGATGATGGCGCCTCATCTCACGCGTAACGGTCCTCGTCCCACGGCAGAGCGGTGTTTGAATAGCCGCGTACTTCCCAATAGCCCTTCCGGTCCTGATCTAAAAACACAATTTCTTTGATCCATTTCGCGCCCTTCCAGGCGTAGCGTTTCGGGACGATCATACGCACAGGGCCACCATGCTCTTGGGGGAGCGGTTGGCCGTTCCAGGTGTGCACCAGCAGGACGTCTTCATCGTCGCACGCCTCCAATGGCAGATTCGTCGAATAGTTGTCATAGGTCATGAAGTAGACGAATTGCACATCGGAACGAAGTTTTGCAGTCTGCATAATGTGACGAAAGCTCACGCCTTCCCAGGCATTGTCGAACGTGCTCCATGTCGTGACGCAATGAAAGTCCGACACGTCGTGCACCTGTGGTTGCGCGAGAAAGTCTTGCCAAGTCCAGACGAACGGATGGTCGACTTTTCCGTGGACCGATAACCGCCACTCGTCGGGCGCGATCGTCGGATGGACGCCCAAATCCAACACCGGCCATCCTTTCGCAAGATGCTGACCGGGCGGAAGCCGATTGCCACGGGGGCGGTGATCTTGAATCACCCCTTCTTCGACCGAAAGGCCGCGTTTGGTTTTAGCCCACTCTTCCTTTTTGGCAATGAGCCGTTTGTTTGGTTCATCCATGGGGTTCCTCGCTAGAGTCGCCTCTATAGTGTTGTGACATCCGAAAGTCAGCCGGCTCGATCGACCGGTTGCACGGTAAACCGCATGGTTCCCATCAGACTGATCTCATTGACGCGCCACCCGACGTGAATTTCCACTCGATAGCGTCCGGGTTTCCAAACACCCGACGGGGAATCCAATTTGATGTATCCTGTCTCGTCTTCCAAGGCAATCAACATCGTATCTTGCACGAGAAGTGTCCTCGGGTCGAGACCGGCCACCTCCTCTGGATAGCACAGGCCGAACACCTGGAACGATTCCAGATGCTGGTGCAGTCTGAAGATCATATAGACGGACGAATCGGGGCGAAACGATTCTGTTGGATTGACGGGAACGATTTCGTTGGATCGGCGGTATCCGATTTCATCTTCAAACCCTTCCGCAAATTGAATCGAGAGAAAGAGGCCTTGAGGAGTCGCGTCAAAATCATAGGATTTCGTGTCGTTGGGATTCTGAAAATCCGGAATAGGAACGTTGCGCGTGATCGGCGCATCATCCGCCTGGCCGATCCCATGAATGAGAGGACCTGCCACAATGAAAGCCAGAATGCCTGCTAGCGACGCGTACCAGGACATAGGTTAGATTGTTACACGCACGGTCCTTCCGCTGTCAACGACAGGACTGTGCAGACGCAAGCCGCACGTGATGGGAGATGCAGACAATCAGTATTGCGACGCCGCATCGTCGTTTGTTACACTTTCCCGATGACTTCGACCAGCGTATTCAATAATCCAGACGCCCTTCCACAGCTCATCGGTGAGTTTCGCCCTGTCGATGAGTGGCAAGCCCATATTAATAGTATCTTCTATGGCCTGCGCGGCGGGCGCCTTCGCGAGTTCTATCAGACATTTTCTGCGGCGGACTATCGTCTGGCGCATGCCTTGGCGGCCGACTACTACGATCGTGTACAAACGCGTGACAAGGCGAAGCGCAAACAGGCCGAGACAAACGCGCCTACAGGACGTCTCATCATTCACGAATGGGGGTGCGGGCACGGCAATCTGGCTGCATGCTTTCTGACGCATCTGAAAGCGCTTGATCGGGATGGACTCGTGTACCCGCGAGTTCGGTATGTGTTGGTTGATAAACAGGAAGCTGGTCTTCATGCGGCGAGAGCCCACCCCGATCTGGACCCGCATAAGGATCATGTCGAGATCTTATGCGCCGATGTGGAACAGTTGGCCGCCATACAAGATAATACAGTCGATCGGATTTTCTGCAACGAATTATGGAACGATCTGCCGACCAAGTTGATGCTTCGCAAAGGTGGTGAGGTCGAGGAAGAGTTCCTGCGGCCGAACCTTACCGAAGCCCGGCATGCGGAGATCGCCGATTGGTCAGGTTTCGTACAAGCGTTCGATGAAAAAAATGTGCAAGCTCTCTCCGGCTATCCGACATTTCTGGAAGATATCATTTGGGAAAAGGAGTATCGCAAGTCGGAATGGAAGGCCATTCCGTACCGGAAGACGATCACCGAGTTTTTAAAAAGGATCGATGAGCAGGTTCTGGTGCCGGTGAATCTTGGCGTGTTTGCCTCGATCAAGGAAGCTAAGCGTGTGCTGGCCGAAGATGCGATCGGGTTGAGCAGCTTCGATGCCGGCACAGCCGATCTCGCCGTGCTCAACGATCCGGAAAAACCCTGTTATGGGCAATTCGGTGGCCAGTACAGTTTTATGGTGAATTTTGCGTTGATAGAAATGGTGGCCAAACATCTTGGCATGACAGTCTCTGAGATCGAGCCACAAAAAGAATATGTAGGGCGTTCTACAGGGACCAATGTCATGAGCCTGATGGATTTGCTCTCCACGCATCCGCGCTCGTATGCGCTAAAAGGATGGGAGCAAGATCACTTGATTCTGCAAACCATCAGTGCCTTGAATAAGACGTACCAGAGTCCGTACCGGCGACGCATCGAGTTCCCTGTCTCCGGTGATCTGTCTCCCGACAAACGTACGACACTCCAGCATATGTTGCAGTCGTTAAAGTCCGACGGCGTTCCCGATACCATCGCCTATTTGACGGAAGAGGAAGTATTGTCGGCCACGGAAGATTTGGAGGCGATCGGGTACGATCGTTACAGCATGCAGTCCGCCTTGCAAGTGCCCGCCCAATCCGTAGACTATTACCATCATTTTCTCAGGGCGTGAGCGCCCATTCCCAGAACCGTTTATTTTTTAAAGAAATTTCTTGACTCGTCTATTTTTTTTTAGTACGGTGCACCCAAGTTTTTAAAGCTTTACCCCTTTCGATGTAGATCGAAAGGGTAAATCGTAAGCCGACTATTGAGGTCACATGTTCGGGTCGTTCGGCTGGATGGAACTTCTCCTGATCTTGATTATCGTGCTGATCATTTTCGGCGCGGGGAAGATTCCACAACTCGGTGAAGGCTTAGGGAAAGCCATTAAAGGTTTTAAGAAATCTGTAAACGAGGCGGATGCCGTCGATGTGACACCGAATGAAGAGCCGACGGCTCACACGCAACAAATTCCTCAGGCCGGGCAACCACAGCCCGGTGTTCAGCCCCAGGCGCAGCCGCATGCGGCGCCCGCCGACCAACCCAAACACGGATGAATTGTAGAACGGGGTTTATTCGAGATGTTCGGCTTGGGTGCGGGAGAAATTCTCATCATTCTAGTCATCGCCTTTCTCTTGTTTGGTCCCAAACAACTGCCCGAAGTCGGCCGACAGGTGGGCAAAGCCGTCAAAGGCTTAAAGGAAACCGCGGATGATCTTCGGAAATCCGTCGAGCCCGAACTCAACCTCATTCAGCAGGAAGTCAAAATGGTCGAGCAGGACTTCCAGGCCTCGATGAAAGAGGCCGAGCAGGAGATAGAAAACATCACGAAAGCGGAGCCGACCTCCGATGCGAATGCGCCAAAGGTCGGATAACGATAGGGTCATTCGGATTCATATTATTTAAGTCGAAGTGAAAGGGGGTGACGACAAGTCACACAGGTCAGAGGAGGCATCGGCACAATGCCTCTAGATCGATATTACGATAACCGCATCATCATAGTGGAAGCGGTTGGAGTCACAAAGGTCGTCGGCGGTAAAGGCACAATCCGTCGGTAGATCAGCTATCCAATCAACAGGAGGAACGCTATGGGAAGCATCCAAGGACGAACAGGGTGGTTTCGCCACTCGATCGCCTTCGCAGCGGCTGCTGTAGTCGCCGGGTTTCAGCTCTTCAGTTCGCCAGTCTTCGCAGGATATGAACTCCCCCCTGGTGAGCGCATCACCAACCTCCCAGCCATTCCGCGGAACATGCCGCAAAAAGAAGCGTATGAAAATTACGATCCGGTGATCGGCCGGAACTTCGATTTGAAGAATTTCTGGATCCGCGGCGACATGCGCGTGCGACCGGAATGGCGGAACGGCGTCTGCTTCGGGGGGTCTCCACAGACGGGCTTTGGCGGATGTAATGCTTCAGTCAATCCCACTCAAGCTGCTTCTAAAGGAGCAGGTATCGGTGCCAATAACTCCTTTGTCCAACAGTGGGCACGCTTAGGTATCGGCTATGACCTCTCGCCGGATGTCAACTTCTACGTGGAATTAATTTATTCCCATGATTGGGGAACCACGGCGAATCCGGCTAATGGCGGCCAGGCTGGTGGTCCAGCTCTGAATAACAATTGCGGACAGGCCGGCGCCAATGGAGCCGCTGGCTGCGGACTCGGTGTTCGTGCTGCCTATATGCTGATTAGGAACCTGGGTGACGTCCAAGGACTGAGCCTGAAGGCCGGGCGACAATATCTCGTGTTCGGTAATCACTCCCTCTTCGGCCACTTCGATTGGGCCAATACGGATTTTCGCATGATGGGTTCATGTTTAATTACAGTGGGAACAAGAACTTTGAGACATGGTTGGGTTGGTTCCGCGAAGCCGATTTGAACATTGGCGAAGCCGCATCTACCGGAAGCTTTAACAATTGCGCCAGGTGGCGCGAACGCAGGTTGCCAATCGCACAATGCCTCCAACATGGTCGTCTTCTACAATCAGATTAAGTCGGTTCCTGGCTTTGTGTTCGAACCACACTACATTCTCTACACCAACAATACGCCCAGCGCGACCGGCGCTACAGCGGGACTTGGTCGTCGGCCGCATCGAATGTGGGTGTCTGGGTTCCGAAATCGGCGAATCAGACTGCGTCACAACGTCGGAAACCGGATTGGAGATGCGAAAAGGCGGATTCGATTTCATCAATGAACTCGAATACCAATTTGGCAACGATGGCGTCTGGTCAGACAATTGGGAACATTGGGGCAAATACCCATGGACGTCCACATCAATGCCTGGGCCACTCGTAACTGGTTGGGCTATACGATGTATGAGAACAAGTGGAAGCCTCGTTTTGCCGTCGGTCTCGACTATGCCTCTGGCGACGGGAATGCCAACTGTAACGCGCCTGGTGCGACACTGCTGCAAAGTGCACGACCGGCAATACGTTTGAGAACTTCTATCCGACGAATCACATCCACATGGGCTACATGGACGTGATGGCCTGGAAGAACATGTTGACACCTTCGGCGAATATCCAGTTCCGTCCATCGGCGCGCGATCACTTTGAGATCTGGTACAACAACTTCAATCTCGCCAGTGCGCGGGACAACTGGTACCGCGGATCACAGACCGTCTATGTATTCTCGCGAACCAATAACACCGCGAAGCACATCGGAGACGAACTGGACTTGACTTGGACGCGCATGTTTGCCGATGGGAAAGTCGCCTTACAAACAACCTACGGCTACATGTGGTCTGGTGACTATATCAGACAGCAACTCGGGAACAATTCCAATCAACAGTGGGCGTATGTTTCACTTTGGGTGAACTTCTAAGCTACAGAAAGGAGATTTGACTATGCGTAACAAGTTAATGATTCTCGCTGTAGCGGCGGTCGCTGGTGTCATCAGCGTGCCGTTTGCAGCTCATGCCGACGATGCGACTTCCTTGACCAATCAAGCCGTCGTGGAATTGACCGATCCGCCAGGAGTCGGTGGGCGGACGACCGTCGATCCAAACAAACGTTGGGGTTCCGACGTTGGGCAGATCGCAAAAGCCACGGCTTTGTTGCAAGAAGCCAGAAGCAAATCGACCGGGAATGCCAGCGCGAACCGCCTCTTAGAAGAGGCGATTGCTTATGGTCAGGGGAAAGAGCACAAGGAAGCGCGGCTCTCCGCTCAGGGAGCGCTCTATCACTTGTGCCAGGGCCAAAGCGGTGATCCCTGTGACAAAGTCAACGGGGATAAGAAAATGCGGTGGGGCAGCTACGTGGCCCCCTAATCGCGCCCTTACCGTATCGTGAGTCGAAGATCCCCGCCGAGAATTTCTCGGCGGGGATTCTTTTTGGTCACGCATTCTGCGGCACTGTTTTGTCGTTTCAGGTATATCGAGCCGCCCTAAACGAAGTCAGGGATGCGCGTATTGATCACTGCCTACTCCCCCTCCCCGCAATCCGAACGGCAAGCCCGACGATGGGCGTTTGCTAGGGAATGAGCTAGAACGCTTCGGGCCGTTGCTCGGATCGCATGTGAAGACTGAATTTTCTCCTCTCACTAACCGTAGTGCCTCTCCGTGGTGCGCTCGCTTGTGAACACAGCCGGCTCTTCTTTCACTTTAGACTTGTTCGATTCTCAGCTCCCGTTTATACTCCGCACGCCTATGGTTCATTCTTCTGCCGAATCCGCCCGCCTCGATCTTCTGCAACAGCTTCGCCATCGATTTGGCTTCGATAGTTTTCGCCATGGCCAACGAGAAGTCATGGAAGCTGTTCTCCTCGGAAGGGATGTGTTGGCCGTGATGCCGACGGGTCAAGGAAAGTCGTTATGTTTTCAGTTGCCCGCGACCCTGACTCCCGGTCTGACCATCGTCGTGTCCCCGCTGATCGCGTTAATGAAAGATCAGGTGGATGCGCTTCGCGCGCGAGGTATCGCGGCATCGGCCTTTCATTCCGGCCTGTCGCAGCCGGAACGGGATCGGATCATTCAGGACATGCATCTGGGAAAACTCCGGCTGTTGTATTTGGCCCCCGAGCGGATGCAGCACGAGTGGTTTGTGCGCAATTTGCGGCGGGCTGGACCCTCCTTGCTTGTCGTAGACGAGGCGCATTGCATTTCACATTGGGGTCACGATTTTCGTCCGGATTATCTTCGGCTCGGCGAACTGCGCCGCCAACTCGATTCGCCGCCCTGCCTTGCCTTGACGGCAACGGCCACGGCCCGCGTGCAGCAGGACATTCGAGACAAGTTGGAATTTCGCCAGCCCCTCACGGTCATCACCGGTTTTCGGCGGCCGAATCTTCAATTCTCCATACGGCTCTGCTCCGCCAAGAGCGAAAAGATGCACCTAGTCGAATCGCTTGTGCAATCGACGCCGAGCGGCCGCGCGATTATCTATTGCGCCACGCGCCGTCATGTAGAAGAAGTGGCGCAGGCGCTGAAGAAGAGCCATCCAGATGTCAGTTATTACCATGCGGGATTGGATGATGAGTTGCGCGCGGTCATTCAGGACCGGTTTGCGAAGGATCAAGTGCGCATCCTAGTGGCCACCAACGCGTTCGGGATGGGCATCGATAAGCCCGATGTACGCCTGGTCGTGCACTACGATGTGACGGGAAGTCTGGAAGCCTACTATCAAGAAGCAGGGCGGGCCGGTCGAGACGGCCGTCCTTCTCGGTGCGTGTTGCTATTTCAGCAGAGCGATGTGGCGACGCAAGAATTCTTTATTCAAAAATCAGGAGAAGGCCTGTCGCAGGCCGGCGCCGACATTCGTCAGCGCCAGGAGGCCTCTCGCGAATTGCTTCGCGGGATGGTGGCGTACGCCTATTCGAAACAATGTCGTCAATTAACGTTCCTCAACTACTTCGGTGATGTGGAAGAAACGACCTTGGGTCCCTGCGGACAGTGCGATGTCTGCACAGCCCCACCGGTCGTCGCTGAGCCCGATCAGGATCTGCTCCAGAGTGTCAGAACGATTCTGGCGACCGTCGCACAATTCCAGGGACGCTTTGGTGCGTCCCGCATTGCCGACATCCTTTATGGCAGTACAGGCAAAGCCATCATAGATTTACATTTGCACGCGACTGAATCGTATGGGCGGTTGCGAGCCGTAGGCCGATCCGGCGTCAGCCGGTTGATTCGCCGCCTGGCGGCCTCCGGCCATCTGCTCTTCGATGGACTTGAATATCCTGTGGTGATCCTGAGCGCAAAAGGAGCGGCCGTTTTAAACAGCGGCGAGCCCTTAGTGTGGGAACAGGACCACCTTCCAGTTGCCTCCACTGGCAAGGAACGTAGATCGACGCAGGTGACCAATACGGCGGAAGCGCACACCCCATCGGTTCTTCATGCCGGCCATCCTGATCGCGAGCTCTTCGAACGGCTTCGAATCCTCAGGGCCAATCTCGCAGCCGAGGAAGGAGTCGCTTCCTTCCTGGTGTTTCATGACAAGACATTGCGCCACATCGCCAGCGCTCGTCCGGGGTCGATTGGTGAATTAGAATCGGTTCCCGGCATCGGACCGGCGAAGTTGGAGCGATATGGAAAACAAGTGTTGCAGGTTGTGAATGAAGAAGGATGAAGGGGACGCTGGGTTAGTCCGGTGCTCCCGGAGCGCGCACGATAGGAATGTGCTCGCTCGACGGCCACAATAGGACCAACCCAGCCGTCCCATTTTTAGAGGGAAAAATAAGAATTATGGGGCTAGTGGTCCCGCTTTGCTGAACTGCTCTTTTAGCCCCTCGTAGGTTTGCACCACGGGAAATTGCGGAAATTGTTTGGCGACTTGATCCGGCGGGCGAAAGAAGACCCCGGCGTCGGCCGCGCCAAGCATCGATGTATCGTTATAGGCATCGCCTGTGGCCAGCACACGGAACTGTAAACTTTTCAACGCCAACACAGAGGCACGTTTTTGGTCCGGCTGCCGCAAATGATAGTTGATGATTCGCCCGTCGCCATTCATTTCCAAACGGTTGCAAAAGATGGTTGGATAGCCAAGCTGGCGCATTAATGGAAGCGCAAATTCAGAAAACGTATCGGAGACGATAATGACTTGGCATCGCTCCCGAAGCCAACCCAGGAATTCAGCAGCCCCGTCTAAGGGCCGCATCGTGGCGATGACCGATTGAATATCGGTAAGCCGCAAGGCGTGTTGATCCAAAATACCCAACCGTCGCGTCATGAGCGCCCCGTAGTCCGGGACCTCGCGTGTGGTCAGGCGAAGATCCGCAATGCCCGTCTTCTCCGCGACATTGATCCAAATTTCCGGAATGAGCACACCCTCCAAATCCAGGCAGGCAACGATCGGCTGCGCCATACAGGCCCTCAATCATGAATAGTTTGAAGAACGCGGCATCATATCTCAAATGAAACTCCTCGACAATCACTGCTCATGATCCATTGTCATTAGGCCCCATCTAGTTAGTACGTAGAAATTATTTGACTTGTTGGTGCGCAACCACTATGTACACGTCAAATGTCACATGTCTGACATTTCACGTCCACGCGGAAAACTACGGCGTCGCGGCGCCGTCCACATCCACGATAAGGAGGAAGCGCATGAACGATTTGGTCTGTGAGCTGGATCATAACGCCTCAAAAATTACATTGGGCGATCTGCTCGTCTTTATCGATTGGATGCATCGTGCCGATGCCGCGTTGGAACAGGCGGAAGCTCTGCCGCCTCGACCGGAAATTGAATCGGAAAAGGTCAACGCGTGGGTTCAACTCATCCAGAAGGTCGAGGGACGTCACCGTCTGATGGAAGAAAAACGAGTGGCCTTGGAAGCCAACCTCATGGCCCAAGAAGCACAGCTGAGTCAGTTACTGTCTCAGCTTCATCAGAATGTCGCGTCCTTGTATGACACGCTTGGATTACAAGACAAAGCCTGCCAGGTCAGAAAAAAAGCCGAGACAGTCCACGCGGCCTAGCGCGTCGAGGTTTCCCGCTGAGTGCTGTCAACGAGTATCCCGTTCTTTGGTCTCATGGGAGGGGTCCACTGAAAGCAAAGAATGATCGAAGGCGGGGAGCGATCACAGTCGATGTCGTGACGACGCCTGGATCACGATCCAGGCGCCGTCTGCGTCTTACGATGAGCGAATTCCTGTTCAAGCAGCACGCCTACCTTTGCCAGCAACCGTTCCATTAATTCAGCCCCCTTCCAGACTTCTTGCTCCTCGTCGGGATGAGCATGTGCCCACTCCACCGCGAGTGGAAGCGGGATAAGCATGGGCGCACATTGCTTCAATTCCGACCAGAGCAACGCCAGGGCCGGACCGACGCGAATAGGCACGGGGAGCGGGCGCACGGGATTGTTGATGAGATCGTCACACAGCTCCGGCGGCGTGGTTACCAGCAATTCTCGGCAGGCGGCCGGACGGTGCTCATAAATGGAGCACGTCTCTTGATCTAAAAATGGGCATGCCATTCTGAGGGCATAATACTCGCGGTTAATCGGTTCCATCTCATCGTCGCTGAGCGGATGCTCGGTTTCCCCGAGGGCCGTCAAGCGCGCGAGAAGACCGGCTTCCTCCAACCGAGCACGAGTAGTGTTGAGTTTTTGAAGTACGGCATGCCGACGTTCATCGGACAGACCGTCGATCATCTCTCTGAGTGCAAATGCTTCCGGCGCCGAGACGGGCACCAACATACGGCAGCACGCCGCACATCCTTTTTGGCAAGAAATGCGGTCACCGGTGTCTCGCGTCCGTGCTTCTTCCAGTGCGACCGCTTCTTCTCCCAGTCTCCGCGCCAGCGGCACGATCGAAGCGACCGGAACAAAGCTCGTCGGCACGCCCACAGCGGTGGACACCTCGCCGGCAGGCGTCTTGAGCGAAATCGTAAACTGTTCGAAGGATGGTGGTGTCATGCATGCATGTCCGCTATCAATATCATCTTAGAGGACGGTGTGGAATGTGGTCAAGAAACCCTGCGAATGGGCGCCCGACTGCTTGCGGAGACCGGCAAAATTTGGATATGTTCATAAGAAGGGAAGTCCATGTATGAAGATATCCGGTCACGTCATCGGTCTGCTCAAGGAATATATGCACGATCTCGTTGAACAGGCCGGACAGGAAGCGCAGATGCAGGCATCGTTTGGGTTCGCGCAGGCGCCGTACCGGCCCGATCAAGCCATTTCTGATCTGTTGGCGATCTTAGACGATCGCATCGAATCGGAAGGGATGCAGGTCGGCCTGCCGGAAGGATTTCTGCATACGATGTGGACCCTCTGCAATGAAGCGCAGACGCATATCCTCGATCATGTGTGGATGGAATCGAATGCCGCCGACGTTTCCTCGAAAGCCGCCACACGCCGACTGACCTATCGGGCGCTGATCGATTATCTCGAAGCGGCGCAAGGGAGGTCGGCATGATCCACGTCGAGCGTATTCGTTAATGCGGGTGTTGCTTCAGCTCGTGTTCTCTAGTGTCCTCCTCGTCTCGACCCACGTTCACGGTGCCGCACCGAGCGTGGCCACGTCGTTCATTGCGTTAGAAACCGTGGTGGAGGAAGGATTGTTCCATCCCACCTATGTCGCTGCGCCCCCCGATGGCAACCAGAGGCTCTTCGTCCTGGAGCAACCCGGACGTATCCGTGTCGTGCAGGGCAAGACACTCGTCGCTCAACCCTTTCTGGATATCACTGCCAAGGTGCTTTCAACGGGGACCGAACAAGGCCTCTTGGGGCTGGCGTTCCATCCCGACTATCGGAGGAACGGACGCTATTTCGTCCATTACAACCGACTCCCCGATGGCGCGACCGTGATCGCCGAATATCACACTTCACCTGACCCGAATCGATCTTCAGACACAGAGAAAATTATACTGACGATACCGCAGCCCTATAGAAATCATAAGGGGGGAATGATTGAGTTTGGCCAGGATGGCCTGCTGTACATTGGCATGGGCGACGGGGGGTCCGGAGGAGACCCTCAGAATCGCGCGCAAAACCTATACGATCTGTTGGGAAAAATGCTTCGAATCGATGTCGACCGAGGCAACCCCTATGCGATTCCCGACACCAATCCATTTGCGAAGGGCAATGGCCATCCTGAGATCTACGCCTATGGATTTCGCAATCCCTGGCGATTTTCATTCGACCGGGATACTGGGGATCTGTGGGCGGCAGACGTCGGCCAAAATGATTGGGAAGAGATCGATGTCGTGCGTCTTGGCGGCAATTATGGCTGGCGCATCATGGAAGGCACGCACTGCTTTTCTCCCAAGGTCGGCTGTCATTCTGATGGATTGATTCTGCCGATCGCCGAGTACCCGACTCGATCGCCGCGTTGCTCGATTATTGGGGGGTATGTCTACCGTGGGGATCGAATGCCGTCGATGAAAGGGACCTATGTGTATGGGGATTTTTGCAGTGGCGAGATCTTCGGCCTTAAGGATGGCCACGTCTCGGACCTGTTAGCCAGCGGCTTACGCATCACCTCTTTTGGACAGGATGAATCGGGCGAATTGTACATCGCCGGCCATGGTGGGACGATTCACCGCCTCATACCTCGAGACAAGACACTGCCTTAATCTTGGGCATTACAATTTGCCGAGTGTTCGATAGACCCACAGTCCGACATACTCCGCAATCGCAGTCCCGCTCATCAGCAGCGCATCCGTTCGTGGGATAAGATCGAACGGGTTGTCTCGCCAAAAATGGTCGGAGCGATCGGCCAGGACGTATCCACACGGCGCCGGCGTCACGTGGAGCCCCTGCGCTTGAAAGTGCGCCATCGCGCGAGGCATGTGACTGGCCGATGTGACCAGGAGGATGGATTGGTCATTGAGCAGTCGCTTGATTTCTACTGCATTCTCATGGGTCGTGCGCGAGCGGGTCTCGGTAAGAATCGCCTCCGGCGAAATGCCCATCCGTACGGCGAATCTCTTCATCTCTACCGACTCTTCCGGCCCGGTACGGAGGATTGAAGCATCGCCGGCAGACATCACGAGACGGTTCGACAGTCCATGCTCAAACAGATCCACGCCGCACAGCGTGCGCACGAGAGAAATTTCGCCGATGACAGGAGTGGGCCGAAGCGAGCCTTTCACTTGCACGCCTCCGCCGAGCACGACAATGGCGTCAAATCGCTGATGAGCGCTCATGTCAAAGGGGGGATATTGTTCCTCCAACGGGCCGATCAACTGGGTCGCGACGAGTGGGCTGCCAAGGCCGCCGGCCACCAACAATGCGAGCAGCGCCGCTAGTCGGATCCATCCTAGTCGTTTACTCGCCTGCGGCAACAAAAGCAGTAGGGTCAGGCTGCCGATCAGCACGATCAACCACGTGTATGGATAGACCGCATACTTGGCGAGCTTGTAGAGCCCGAACCAAAACGGAGACAGTTCCATAGGCGCCTTTCATGTTGGAGTTGTGCAAGTCTTTCGATTGCCGTAGCATGGCGCACGATTTACGAGAGGCCGCGCCGGAGAATACACGCCGGTACGTCAGGACACAAGCGCATGGAGAAGCGAAGCGATGGCGAACGCACGATATTGGCTGATGAAGTCGGAGCCCACTTCATTTTCGATTCAAGATTTACGGGACGCGCCGAAGAAGACGACCTCCTGGGATGGGGTGCGGAATTATCAAGCCAGAAACCTTATGCGCGCCATGCAGCGCGGCGATCAAGTCCTCTTTTACCATAGCAATGCCGATCCTCCTTCGATTGTCGGGATAGCCGAGGTCGTTCGTGAAGCGTATCCGGATCAAACGGCATTCGATCCAAAAGACTCGCATTACGATCCAAAAAGCACACAAGCCAAGCCCGTGTGGGACATGGTTGATATTCGGCTGCGGCGTATTTTCGCCTCTCCCATTCCTCTAGATCGCTTGCGTGACGAGTCCCGGTTGCAGCGCATGGAATTGCTTCGAAAGGGATCGCGCCTTTCCGTTCAACCCGTGCGGCCCGAAGAGTGGGCGCTGATTCTTTCATTGGCGGGATCATAGACCAGCGAGTTTCCCTATAGCCACGCGACGCGAGTCATTTCAACCGATCTACCTGCCGATTAGGAACTCAGCGCCCGATTTCTTTCAAAGGTTCATCTGTCACGGTCAACGATCCTCGGGGATTCTGGTCGAGCGAATTAGACGCGGCGAGTTGGTCGTTGGATGGTGTCGTGCGGCTATCGGGGGTCATGACGACGCCCCAATGGTAATTGTCATGGCAGGTATTATGCAGCATCATGGCCTCCGCATGATAAAACAGCAGAATCCCGCTTAAAAGGTTGTCACGACAGATGTTGCGCACTAAATCGGGGCGCGTGCCGGCGTCTCGCGCGGCAATGCCGAAGTGGTGATTCGCATAGCAGGTGTTGAGCGATAGATAGGGCTGCGCGCCGGCAAAGGAGAAAATCCCGGACTCGCGGTTGTGGCATACCTCGTTGTCGATGAGGGACGGCCGGCACTGGGCCCCGTAGATCACGACCCCCGATAAAACGCCTTCCGTTGCGCGGCACTGGGTGATGGTGCACGACGAGTCGAGAATATTCATGGCCGAATGTTGATCGCTTCCGACATAGCGAAATGTCACGCCGCTAATCCGACCTCCCGTAACGCGCTGAAGGTAAAGCGGCCCGCCGCGACGGCTGAAGATTTCGACATGCTCGCGACCGGCACCGATCAGCAGGATGGGGCGATCGGTCACGAAGACTTTATCTTCATAGCGGCCGGGCCGCACAAACACTTGATCCTCTGTCCCGGCATCTTGAAGCGCGGCGCTGGGCCGTGGATAAGCCGAGAGATCGGACGCATCGACGATCAATGTTTTTCCACCCGCGGGATTAGGCGGAGGATCGGACAGGGCAGAAGCGGGAATGGCCGGTCGGGGATGTGGACGTTCGTCGTGTGGGAATTCGTGAGGTGTGCTCATGATGCGTCATCGCTGCTCGCCAGATAGTAGGAGGGTGAGAGAGAAGGAGTCAAGTCGCACGGTCGGAGACTAGGGGCGCAGTGGATGATCCGTGAGCGCTTGATACGCTTCGCCGACCGATCCCACGGGAGAGATGTGCATCAGAAAGGGAGTATCCCAATCGGCGTCGGCGACATCTGTTTCTTCGGGGACGACGACTCGCCTGATGTGTGCCGCATTCGCCGCGGCCACTTTTAAGGGGATCGACCCGACCGGGGCAATTCGGCCGTCCGGGCTGACGCTGCCGGTCATCACTCGGTCGATAGGGATGGTTTCTCCCTTCGCGAGGGCCAGTACACTAAGACTGACCATAGCGGAGAGGCTATCACCATAGATCGTCACGCCTGGATAGGGCACCGACAGAATTACCGTCCAGGAATCGGGCACCAGGCCCGCCACGCGAGCGGCGCGATAGATCGCTTGCTGGATGGCGGTTTGAGCCATGGGAGAGAATCGTCCTGGAGCGGTGAGAAAATGAATCGCCAAGCCGTCATGATCGTCGCGCGTTTGAAAGGTGAGGAGCAGATGGGCGACTGTTCCGATAGGCTGTTTCTCCATCGTGACGCCAAGAATGGGGATAATGTGCTCATACAGTCCGGTCAATGCGCTCGCTTCGCCGACAGTCAGCGCACCGCCTAACAGGGCGCACATGACGGTTATGTTTAATTTACGGTGCTTCATCAGGGTCTCATTGACAAGCGGGTCCTACTTTCTTTTCGGAATAGTACCGAAAGGACTTGATGGCATGTCATTGATCGTCACTAGCAATCGGCAGACCATCGACAGGGGGCCCGCGGTGTTGATAATCGACAAGTATTACTGAGGACGTGTAAACAAGTAGGTAAGGAATGGGCGCAGGCGCGCATTTTGTCCGAAAAGCGCTCGAAACAGGCGAAGACTATAAAAGTGCTACGCCAGATAAGTAGTTCAAAACCCCAGCTTGACCGACCCTGCCAAAATTTCTAATACTTCAGCCTTGAAGGGTCCAATCCATGAAGCGTAGTCGTCTCAAAACGAGTCCGTTGCCGATCATGCTTGCCGGCCTCTTAACGGCTAGTGTATTCGCCTTGGATCTGTACGCCCCCGCCACTATCGCGACGGTGCTGTATGTTGCGCCCGTCGCATTGATTGCGATGTGGTCACCGCCGGGCCATGCGTCGCTGGTCGTGATTATCGCCGCCATGTGTACCGCGTTGACAGTCGGCAAGCTGGCCTATTTTTCCCTCGAACCTATCGCCTGGGCCACCGTGAGCAATCACGTGCTCGCCGTCTGCGCGCTATGGACCATCGTCCTTGTGTCGCTTGTCAGAAAACGAAGAGAGCAACGAGCGCACTGGATCGATGTGTTGCCGCGACTGTAGGTTTACCAGGTAGGACCGGTCAGATCAAACCGTCTGCGTCGGGAATGCGAAGTCGTTCAGATCGGCAAAGCCGGTGAAAGAGTGGAGGAGATAACAGGATTGAATGATGTATAGTCGCGAGTCGAAGACATCTAGGTGTGCCGACCGCTATCGAAGTTGGTCCGCATCCTCTCCGACGCACGTCACGATACCTCGCGGACAATAGGTTCACCTTCGAAATTAAAGACCAGGGTGTAGATACCGACGCGAATCGTATCCCACGGCGCGAGCCGGTATTCGCCGACGAGCGCATCATTGACCCACGTACCGTACTGACTCCCGAGATCTTCCACGTAGAATTTCTGCTGAATCTCGACGATGCGTGCATGATGTGGCGAGATGCTCGGATCGTGCAAGATCAGCGTATTATCGGCTGCCCCTCCAATCGTGACTTCCTGAGAGACAAGAGGAATCGTGTGGCGCGTCCCATTAATCTCAATGGACAAACATGGCTCGGTCATAGCACCTCGATTAAAATCAGCCTGGTCCGGCTGTCATCGTTGTAAGCCGGTCTCCTCGCCTCTGAGAAATACCGCCGTGGCTTGCGATCGACGCGAGACATGCAGCTTGTCATAGACATTCGCCAGATAGTTTTTGACGGTCTTGTCGCTCAAGCCCAGATCGCTCGCAATCTCCTTATTCGTTTTACCCAAAGCGACCAACTTGAGGACGCGTTCCTCCTGCGGGGAGAGTCCAAAGCCTTTGGTGCGCGTGCCGCGCTGCTGCGTACGAATGAGCGACAGCGCTTCGGTCGTCACTTTGGGGTCCAAGAGAGATTGTCCTGAAGCTACTGTTCGAATGCCTTCAATCAAGGCCGTCGGCGAACTGTCCTTTAGGATGTAGCCTTGGGCGCCGGCCAGCACGGCGGAAAAGATGGTTTCGGCGTCGCCGTAACTCGTTAAGAACAACACGCGGGTGCCGGGACATTCCGAAAGAATGTCCCGACAAATTTCGATGCCGTTGCAATCGGCAAGTCTGACATCGAGCAGCACGATGTCCGGCTTCAACTCCGTGACCAGCCGCACCCCTTCGCGACCCGTGTCAGCCTCCCCGATCAGTTCGAGATCGGGTAAGGTCTCCAATACAGAGCGGAGTCCGATCCGCACGAGCTGATGATCGTCGACCATCACAATGGTGATCGGTTTTAGAGATTTGGTAGACATGCGACTCCTCCGTCAAATTCCAGTACGAGGCGTGTTCCGAGATCGGACGATGAAATGATCTGCAGCTGTCCGCCTATGGCTGTCGACCGCTGCGAAAGGTTTTTGATCCCATAATGTGTTCGGGACAGCGGCCTCTCGACAAAGCCGATTCCGTCATCTTCCACTTCCAAAATTATTCGCCGCGCCTCATTGCTTTTGAGCGCGACGGTGACGGACTCCGCTTGGGCATGACGCAGTACGTTGCTGAGCGCTTCTCGAAGAATGTACAGCACCTGCGTGCCTTGTTCTTGTGTGAGCGCCTCCGCTGCCTGTGGATCAATCGCCACTTGGCAGCGAAGGGAAGATGTGCCGATGAGGCCTTCGATGGTCGTGCGCATGGCGGCATCCAACGACATATTCTCCGGATGCGCGGAGTCCAGGTCATGCTGCAACAAGGCTCGAATCTCGCGTATCGCATGATCGACCTGACTGGCCGCAAAATTGATCTGCCCCACCACGGAGGGTGGAGCGGACGTCATATCCGCCTTGGCGGCCGCCATACCGAGGCCGGCCGCATACAAGGTTTGCAAGACACCGTCGTGCAGATCTCTCTTGATCCGTTCCCGTTCCTCTTCGAGGACAGGGTGTCGACGCTGAAATCTCCGTACGGGCACCTTCGCGCGCTCATTCACGACTAGAGTCGGCAAACACACTGTTGATTTCCTCATCGCGTGTTCCTTTGGTTGATGGTAAGTCGCATCAGTGTATGACCATTCCGGACACGTCCGGAGAGCCACACAGGGAGCCCACCGGCGCTGCGTTGAATGTAGTGGCCCAACTGTTGCCAAACAGGACTTCTTCAGAGACCGTTGCTCCGCCATTCGAGACGGCAAGCACGACATTCTTTCCTCCGAACCCAAAGCTATTGATCAACGCCCGTTGCACCCGGCATGATCGACCTTCTCCGGGCACATAATCGAGATCGCAATCAGGATCGGGGTTCGAGAGGTTGAGCGTGGGGGGAAGATATTGATGCTCGATGGCGAGCACCGTCCCCACGACTTGAAACGCTCCGCTCGCCGCAAAGGCATGGCCTAACGCGGCCTTGAAGGATGTGATCGGAACTCGATAGGCATGTGATCCCAATGCTTGCTTGATCGCGCTCGTCTCGACCAGATCCAAATCGATTGCTCCTAAGCCGCATGCGTTGATGTAATCCACTTCCTCGGGGAACCAATTGGCGGACGTCAAAGCCCGTTGAATGGCCCGGGCTTGTTCTTTTCCTGTCGTGGCCGGTCGCGCCATGGAGAAGGCATCGCACGTGGCACTCCATCCTTCGACTTCTCCATAAATTCTGGCGCCACGCGCACAGGCATGATCGTAATCCTCCAGTATTACGCTGCCGGCGCCCTCGCCCAATACCATACCGCAACGTGACCGATCGAAAGGACGGGGGAGGTCGAGGATCGTACCCTGGTGATCGCTCGCAAGCACACGACCGGCTTCCATGGCCGCAAAAATTCCCGGATGCAGGGGGGCTTCAGACCCACCGGCGATAACCAGACTGGCCGATCCGGACTGAATTAATTGGCACGCGCGTCCCAACGCATTGGCGGTCGACGAGCATCCGATGGAATAGGTCTCGCAATCGCCATGAATCCCCAGCGCGATAGCCACTTCACCGGATACGGCATTGGGAAAGGTCGCAATCATAGTGAATGGATTCGTATGCTGTCCGTCATTCTTCAAAAACAGTTCATAGGCATCAAAGGCCTCTTTCATCCCAGCGATCGAGGTGCCCATGCAGATGGCAATGTTGGAACGGTCCTCCCGATCCAGATCGAGACCGGCGTCGCCCACGGCCATCAACGACGATGCGACCGCAAATTGAGAAGCGCGGCCCATCCGTCGAGCATGCTTGCGGTTGATAAAATCCGTGGGATCAAAGTCTCTGACCTCGCCGCCGATGGTAGAGCTGTAGCCATTGGTATTGAAGCACGAGAGCGGCCGGATGCCGCTATGGCCTTGACTCAGGCCGTTCCAAAACGTGTGCAGGTCGGACCCTAATGGAGAGACGATGCCGAGACCGGTGATGACCACGCGACGCATTGTCATAACTCCACCTCCTGAGTGCGCTCTGCCATCCCGTGCCACGTGGCCAGATGGTCGCGATGAGAGTTGTGTAATGTGTGGGGCGGATAAAATGTGTCGTAGAAATCGAGATCCAAGTGATGCGCTTGGCATGCGACCACGGAACGAAAGGCGTCGGCATGTGCCGGAAACCGGCCATAGGTGTGCAGGACGTAGTTGCACAAGGCGATGGCTGCGGCAATCGATTGTTCAGAATGCGGTTGCACCTCAGCCCCCACTTCCGGATTGGACCAAGGCCGTGGGTGACCATTGCGGTAGATGCCGTGAGGCCCGAATTTGGAATCGACAATCGCCCGAACGGCGCCCTCCATGTCTGTTGTGTCAGCCGACACCGGCCCATCCCAGATGCCGGGCAGACCGATTGGATTGGGACGAACGCCTGGCCGTGTGGGGTACACGAACTCAAATCCCAGGCCGGGGAAAACCTGTGGCTCCATACCCAGCAGGTGTCGTCCGCTCCCGACGCTCTGCATCGAGCCGCCCAATCCCATGGCCTGCTGCATCAGCAGCATGTTCTGACACATAATTCCCTGTTCCTGTACGGCGATGTCACTGATGCAGGCGTCTAGATCGCGCAAGGTCAGCATGCGGCGAGTCGAAGGGTCGTCATGCAAATGGCCTCCTCGGCTGCGCCGAAATTTATCGAGTCCGCAGGAAGCATTGTTATTGTCGGTGTCGACGAAGAAATACCCATACTCTTCGCTCAGGACAACCAACAGAAGGTTAAGGTAGAGTTGCGTGACGTTGGTGATAGGCATGAAATACGTTGTGCCGGGCTGGTTGGTATACCACTGATTGAACGACAGCATGAAGGGAAGTGCGCGCGGAATGTTCAATCGCCCTTCCTGAATCGGTTGCACGGTGGGAACTGCCCCATCGGTGGGGTTGGATGACCGATGCACAAAATACACCCCTTCGTCGTTGGTATAGAACAAACGGGTCGTTTGCGCCGCACAGGCGCTTGGAATAGTGCGGCTCTGCAGGTTCATCAGCGCCATGCCTTGACCATTCTCCTGTCGGCCGTGCCGCAGGAACTGCATGTCGCCTAGATTCAAGCCCGTCGCTCCCACCGCTGCGAAAATCAGATAATCTTCTTCTTCGGGGCTGAGGGCCAAGGGTTCATGATGACTGTGATACGACAGCGGACCGGACGACAGTTCCATGCCGCATCCAAACCGGCGGCTTTTCCTCTTGTGGAGCAGATCCATCAAATGCTGGACTGCAGGGGGCGCTTCAGTAAGACACTCAGTTGGTGCCATAACGATCTCCTTTGGCTGGGCGCGTTGAGCGGACCGTGAGAGTACCGGTCCGCCGAGGTGTGAGAGGTGAGGTGCGGGCTGTCATTCGGTCCATGCCCTACGATAGGTGGAATTCAGGGGCATTACACCTACCCGGACGGGTAGGGAGATGAACAGCTTGGCCTATGGTAAATTGCTTAGCGATTTACTGGAGGAGGTCGCGGACGATTGAACAAACAGGAAGAGAGTAGAAGAGCTGTGTTAAGGCGGTGTGAGATGAATCCGTTTCTCTTGCGTGGTTGAAGAATGATCGGTTGCGGGATGGGAAATGAGTAAATGATTGACGGTCCACTGCCAGCGCGCCAGTGCGCTGCACCGATTGTCGACATTCAGTTTCTGAAAGATATTCTTCAAATGAAACTTCACGGTATTTAAACTGACCTGCATGATGACCGAAATTTCCCAGTTTGTTTTTCCTTCCTCCACCCACTTCATGGTCTCATGTTCACGGGCGGTAAATACGGGAAGTTCACCCGGGGTCTCAAGTTCTTCATGCTTCGCCGAAATGCGCATATAACACAGGTGTAGGTGCGGGCCCAAGATGGCCATCACCATTTTCATGCGCGTGAGTTCTCGCGGACGAAAGTTACTAAACGCCAGATACGTGCATGCACCACGTACGCCGCGCACGCCGAGGGAGAAACAGGTCTTGATTCCGTAATCGTCCTTCAGATTCTTGATGATGTTTGTTTCCAACAAGCGAGGATCGTCCAGGCTTGAGGTGAGGCCCAGGCGGGTCGAATGCAGCAGCTGTACCGAGGGGTCCACCGCCAGCGCTTGACTCATATACATGTGACAAAAATCCGGCTTATAGGTGGAGTGCCCCACGGCGGCTCCGTCATGTTGATTGAGAGAAAAGTGGCCAACCACGGAGTATTCGTACGGCACGAAAGATCCCACCACCTTCATGAGTTCCGGCAGTTGCTCGTGACGGTCGATGGTGCGCGCCAGATATGCCGTCTCAGCGAGAGATGAATAATCGCGATGCGAGAGGAGAGGAGAGCTCATAATTTCACACTCACTAAACCCACGCTTCGTTCGCTCTCATATTTTGCTGTACTGCCCAATTAGCAGAACTGAATAGGGCTTTCTATAGAAGAGACTTACCAGAGTGGAATTCTCCCGAGTAGGGCCATTAAGCCCTATCAAGTGAGGATTATCTACAAAACATTATATTGGTGATTCTTCTCAATGGCGCAGAAATCTTATGATCTGGCGTCAAAACGTGAGAGGGCCGTACGATATCCTCCGCTTTTAAAACGATGGATTAAGAACCGAAGCAGGCAGGGAAGATGGCGCTGAATCCATACGAGAGCCTTCCCGTGTCCCGTGATAATCGCTTCCGGCTTGCGGTCCATGATGGCACGCAACATTTGGCGGGCTGCTTTATTCGTCGGCATCGTCAGCCAACGAGGAATGGGATCGACGGCATTTTCTTGAAATGCCCCCACATTGTCCACGCGTCGAATTTCGGAATCGACAAATCCCGGACACAGCGTCGTCAGGGAGATGCGATAGTCGGCCAATTCGTATGAGAGAGAACCTGCCAACCCTTGTACCGCAAATTTACTCATGGCATAGGGGGCAATTCTTGGTGATGCGACATAGCCGGAGACGCTGCTTAGAATGGCGATGCGGCCCTGGGTCTTAGCTAGGGCCTTCCAACCTGCGTAGATCGTCCGTAATACTCCCCATACATTCGTGTCGAATTGTCGCTGGAAGTCATCAAGCGATAGTTCATGGAAAGCGCCCACCACTCCGAAGCCGGCATTCGCCACTAGGATATCTAAGCGACCGAACCGCTCAAGTGTTTCAGCGATGGCTCGATCCAGATCACCATCACGTGTGACGTCGCAGGTGATGCCGAGTGCCGTATGGCCATGTTGGATGAGTTCGGAGGTCAAAGATTTCAGCCGTTCAGTTCGGCGTCCTGTGGCCACAATGGTGGCCCCATGTGCCGCAAAGACGCGCGCCAACTCAGCCCCGATTCCCGCCGATGCTCCCGTAATGAAGACAACTTTTCCCGCGACGGATTCCATAGACCGATCCTATAGTAAATATGGATGAAGAAAGTCAATGAGGTGAACAACCTGGACTGCCGATGGCCCAATCCGCCGGCACAGTGAACAAATATCAATTATGGAAAATTGGCTATTGGCCATAGGGAATGCCGCACGTCACCATCTCCGTAGTTCCACTGCTCCACCGCAATGATGAACGAGGATTGCGAGCACGACCAGCCTATGTTACTTTCCTTTACCCTCTTAAGAAGTGCCCGCAACTGTCAAGACATCCGGTACTTGTGTCATATATTCAGCGTTCGAGTTTACTATGGTACATGCTGACTACGTTCGAGTCTTAAAGCCGTTACTCCCCAAACAAGCATTTTTTGCTAATCCGAAAAAACTCAGGGTTGCCGGCATCCACATTCTGATCATTGGTGTGAGCTGGGGATTGTTTAGGGTGGTCTCGCCAGTGTGCTGGCCTGTATTAGCGCTAGTTGTCGGCCACAGTCTGGCCTGTCTCGGGTTCTTCGCGCATGAGCTCAGTCATGGCACCGTGGTACGGGCGACCTGGTGGAGATATTCGCTTGAATTAATCGCCTGGGGTCTCAATATTATCTGTCCGACCTTATGGCGAAAGATTCACAATGTCAGTCATCACGGGCAGGCGAATGCAATCAATGACCCTGATCGACGTTTCATGGCAAGCGAAGACACGAGCATGACCCGCTGGTACAGCTTCTTATTTTTTCCACATAAGCACGCTTCTAAAAACCTGTTCCCCTTTCTTCACTTTCTGACCTATATTCTTCGACATTCCGTCGCAGTGTTTTATAGAGAAAACAGGAAACCTGGTCTGACGACGTTTCGTCCAAGCTATACCCGTCGCGAGCAAGCCACCATACTAGGAGAGATTTTCTTCCTCGTGGCTGTGCAAATCGGGATCTATGCCTACGTGGGTGGCGCAGTCGCGTGGCTCTGGGCGAGCCCCGTCTCTCTTATCGTCGCTTCCTGCATCCTTCAGGTATATCTTTTCACCAACCATTTTTTGAACCCTCTCGGAGACGGGGGCGATCCTGTCTTGGCCACAACGAGCGTTCGAGTCCCTGCGCTGATGAACTCCCTCCATTTCAATTTTTCCTACCACACCGAACACCATTTGTTTCCCGGGATGGATTCCGAGTACTACCCGTTGCTCAGCGATCTAATCCGACAACGATATGGTGATCGTTATCATAACCTGCCGCTTGCCGAAGCGTGGTCGTATCTTTTGGAGATGGATCTGTATGTCGCCGCACCAGAGGAGCCCTCGCTGGTTCAGTATGTCGCGGCCTCCCGTCATAATGTCGTGACGGGTAAATCCTAGAGGTCTTCGGACGGCGGCCGCTCCATGATCAACAGACAGGACGACCACGGCTCGAACGTCTTTCTTTCTGACTGCTCTAGGGCTCGCCACTGGTGCCTTATGGACGTTATTTCCTGGCGCTCAAGCTTGGAGAGGCGTCGCGCGTAGCATCAATCGATAAGCTGAGCGTGGGGCTTGTCGTGCCGTTCAGTGTGCCACTCTTCGGGGAACCAGACCGGTCTGTAAAAAAGGCGGTTCACCATATGGAACTGCTTGCCTCCTGAAAATCTTCTGTGCACTCATTCTGCTGCCCTGAATAGCGCTAGAATAATGCGACTCTGGATCCTGACTTCTCCCGCATCCGTCCGAAAAACCGCTACCCAGCTGATGTAGCTGACTGCGGACACTTAAATAAGAACTCCTTGACGTAAGGATATGCCGGACACCTGATTACATCCTATTACGATGTACGCTATTAGGTAAGCACCCTATACTAGGAGCAGAGGGACTAGGATGATTGATAAGGCCATGAAAGAAAACCGCAGGCTGGGCAGGCGCCTCACCTATGAGGAGCAGAATGCCGCCGAAGCCGCTTTTTCCTGCCAGCCGTTCAATCCTGATTGGTCGGGTGATGCCAGGATGGTCTACCGTGGGATTGTTGACGCCATGTGGGGACACTCCCTCGACTGCGAATTTGAAACCTGCCAGATTCTGTACTCTCGATCACAGTAACAAAGAGGTGACAAACGATCTATAGCCATCAAGTTCAGACATCCACTCCTCATGGATTCACCAGCGCTCTCCAACTCTCTCCATGTGACTTCGTTTGAACATTGCCGTGACTCACAACAAAGATCTCACTGAATCCCCGCCGTATTACCTATAGTAACAAACCTACCCCATCCGTGGTATGGCATCGGTGGACTATTCATTTTACCTTGATCATATCGGGACCAAAACGAGGAGGAACCGGATGGTGCGCGACACACTGGAACAGCGATCGTCGTTGGACCTGTTTGGTCAGGAGGTTCTCAAGACAATTGTGGGTGCTCGGAAAGCTCCGGGGATTATTATTGTCAATGGTCACGATGAGATCACATACCTCAACACTACTGCATGGGATCTGCTGACGTTGTTGCGCGGGCAAGGAACCGTCCCAGGTAATGGTCTTATGCCAAGCGTTCTGTCCCAGCTGTGTGAGGACATTCAAGTCCGGTTCAACGACAATCAGTGGAGCCGACCTTATCCAAGACTGGAAGACATTCGTCTGGTCTGCACTGAGCAAGGCGCGGTGGTGTTACGCGCAATGGTATTGGAAGGTACCCTTGAGTCTCGCACTGAGAGACCCTGTACCCTTATTCTCATAGAGTGCCTGACGAGGCGAGGTCACCCGACCCTTATGACAAAGGAGCGATTCGGGTTGAGCGCCCGGGAATGGGCCGTGACCCAAAATCTTTTGAAGGGTTTCACGAATAAGGAAATCGGAGCCGTTCTGAACATTACTGAGCAGACAGTGAAAGCGCATATCAACCACATTATGCACAAGATGCACTGTACGACTCGGACGGCAATCGTTTCATTAGTCCTGGGACGAGACACGGATTAATCACGCGCCATCACCAGGCGGACCCTTTCCCACGGATCCGCTTCGGTGCAACGGATGTGCTCCCACAAGACACCGGTTATTATTGGTGGCGCACGTGAAGACGGTTAAAGTCCTTATGGTGAAGAACGTAACTCCTAAGCGGTATAGTTGTCCGCCCCCTGCTCGTCTAGGATAACGACACAATGGAGACTAAAGTGGAGGCCATATGAGTAACCCTGACATACTAAAAATGCTGGGCGATATTCGAGATCTTGTCGAAATACTGGTGCTGCGCGACGTCTCATCTGCGCTGCCACTGCCCGAGCTGCCGCCTTCCTCCCCACGAGCTTCTCAGGCCTGGTCAGCGCGTGGGCATCGAGCGGCGAAGACGTGATAGAATGATGGCCGCGAGCTTAAAGGGGGAAGATCTCCTGAACGTTTCGGATGGCCGTCGATGTTGACTCGCTGTATAAACGGGGGTAAAGTGGCCCCCAGACAACGTCGGGAGTGGTCGTTGTGAAAACACTTTCATCGGTCTCCGGGTCGCAGGTTTTCAGTCGGCGCCTGACGGGTGAGAGTCCCGGACTTCTGGCTCTTACTTTTTCTCTCCAGCCCATTCATATCAACCACGCGGCCGTCATCCTGCTGAAAAAACTCGGCGCCTCCTCGAAACCGCGATCTGTCGATCAGCTTCCTCCGTCGGTCAAGCAGCTTGCTCAAGAGATGTTGGAACGCGTGCATGAACATCCTCAGGCCGATTGGGGCCAACTTTACGTGAGTCACCATATCGCGAAGCCTCCTTCCTCATTCTACGTGCAGGCCTTTGTCGTCCCCGATGAGGTGCACGTTAAGCAGTCGCGTATCATGCTCTTCCTCGAGGAGCGAAGGCTGAAACGGGATAGGGTGGCCACCGCCGAAAATCGATTTCAATTGACCGACCGGGAAACGGATGTATTGATGCATCTTGCGCAGGGTTTTACGAACAAAGAAATTGGAGTGACGCTGGGAATTTCAGAGCAGACCGTCAAAGAGCATCTGAAGCACATCATGGAGAAAACCCACTGCACGACACGCACGGGTGTGTTAATGCAACTGTTACAGCATGCCTAAGGTTGAGACGGCTCCAAAGATTGACGGAAACCTTTCAACAGCGTCTGAACGCATGACTCAGGATGCTTCCTGGAACCTTCACGGCGCTTCTCACTCCATCGTACAGTTCATCGCCGCTTATCTGCTGGCCGTCATTATCTTTGGCCTCGATGTGTTTTTGCACAGGCCGCTCTTAGCCGTACTCTATATCGTGCCCGTGGCGCTCGCCGGATTTTGGTCGCGCTCCAATCAACCCTCACGTGTCGTCGTCGTGACCGGTTTTTGTACCCTGTTGGTTGGGGCAGGCTTGCTGGTCTTGCCGAGTTTGGACAGCATTCTGTTGACTGATCGGCTTCTGGTCTTGGCGACGATCTGGATCACGGCGATCCTGTCGCTTCTTCGCAAGAAACAGGAGGAATTGGACCTCTTACGTGGCATGCTGCCCTTGTGCGCCTCTTGCAAAAAAATCCGCGACACCACGGGTTATTGGGAACAACTGGAGTCGTATCTGCGGAATCATCTTCGTGTGGGGTACAGCCACAGTTTCTGCCCCGAGTGTGCTGCGCAGCTCCTCCTCCTGGCCAAGAGGGGCACATTTAATTAGGTGTCTACCTTCTCCCCGGTCCTGCCTGTGATGCTGCTCCCTGGTTCGCCATGACCCTTCATATATCAGACCATAGCCCACGCTAAACCATCGTAAGGCCATGGTGGTGCTGAATTGCGCGAAATCGATGTTCGAGATTTTCAGGATAGCGCGGGGCACCGGTTCGACCGCTTAAGAGTCAATTGTGTTGAGGCTGAGTACTGAATGAAGGATATGGTCAGAAGAAGGCTAGCGCGACAGGCCGCTTATTTGATTTGCGAGATAACTGCGGATGCCACAGCGAGTCATCGAAAGGAACCATAGAGCATGCATCACACTCGGCATAGCGCCACGACTGTTCTGTCACGCTAGATGACCAGCATAGCGGACAAGTTAGGAACACTCGTCTGTAATCACGCTTAGGCTACCCGCCGGCGAGATTGCAGTGAAAGCCATGAGGGCATAGGATCCAGCGGCCTGACCACAGCATCTTTTCCGTCGCGGACAGCCCCTTGTACACGTGCGTCAGCATGCTGCCTCGTTCGATGCCAATATTGTTCATCGTTCACCCAGACAACATATCCCGTATGATGCATGATTTCCTCCGCATCTCATGAAGTAGAATCGACATGGCCAGCATAGAGCCGACATTTATTTTGGTCCATACCACGGACGGGCTAGCATGCAGTACCTAAGCAGGCCGGGGCGGAACACGTCATTGTCAGGTCGCGAGAATAGTGAGCCAAGTTAGTCCTGCGAAAACAAACGTAGCCGTCACTCTCTTCTCAATACTCCTATCACGCCATCGTGATCACCCTTTCGAAGAAATTTCACCACGACAAAGAGCATGCATGGCAGCGTAGCCGAGCCTTTTGGGCTAACTCATTCACCAGTGGCAGCACGACTTCTGTCGAATAGCGGAGGAAAAGATGGCGCCTTATGATCGGGGGGCAGGAGGTGCTGCTATGGGATCTTGTCTGTGGTCGGTCTGCGGTCTGCCGCCTTAACTCTTGTCCTATTGTTCCTTGTCCCCTTCGTTCTCACTCTACTGCTTGGCACGACCGTGCTCCGGAAAGCTGAGGCTCACTTCATTCATTAAGGCATCGCGTCAGAGTCTCTGAGTCAGAAACTCTCAACAGCTCACTCTGCCAGAAAAAGGTTTGATGCCGGCGATAGCAAATGGGCCTTGGCGATGGTGCGTATGCTCGATCATCGGGGCGCCCAATTCTGCGCGGCCCCGGGTGCGGTAGGTGGGGCTATCGATCAGCGTACCTCGGAAAGCAGCGTAATTACGCTTGACCAGACAAAGGCTTGAAAGCTGTGGTGACGCTCATAGGCTGTCTGACGCGCAAGCCCATTTTTTCATCGTCTCTGTTCACTTGCGAAATCCCATACGCACCGGCACTTCCCGAAAGATCATATTGACGCCCTCTTCTCGTTCATCTGCCGTGGGCCAAAAATAGAACTCTGGCGGGATCGTTTCCACGCTCAGTCCATTGTGAATTAATTCTGCGTGAATGGCCTGATAGGTAAATGGTTTGTTCGCCTTGAGAGAACCAAATCTTGCTGGGTCAGAATCATGGATCCCGTATCGCCACTGATCGATAGGCTGCGTGATGCCATTAATGGTCACCCAAAACTGCGCGATCCTTCCTGTCGGTCTCTGCACAGTAGCCCTCCATGCTCACATTCCGGACATCTTGTTACACCTTTTTCTCCAAAGATGATAGATAGAGCTTAAGTCTTGCCTGCTCTTTCATGTCCATCACTAAAAATGCGACGCTGAAGAGTTGCTCATTACATCGACGGACACTTGCTGCGTCAATCGTGAGAGGTGCCTCATCGAGCGAGAGCGTCAGATGCAAGGTCAGGACATCATGGTTGGTGATGTCTGCCAAGCACTCCATCTGGCACCCGCCCTTGGAGAGATTCAAAACCATTCCCATGCCCTTCGCGCTCCCGGTGAAGGTCAGGGGCAGATTCACGTCGTACCGACGATTATTCCGTTTCTCAACCATTACGCTGTGCTTGAAACTGCTGCCTTCCAATGCCCCCACAACTTGGCGGAATCAACCGAGTATTTTCTCAAGCCATGCTTCGCCTCAACCTTTTCAACTGGCGACCTGCTTGAAAACTTAATTCCTTAGCTCGTCATGGTATGCAACCCGCCTTACGTTGGGCCATGTGTCCTCTACCATAAAGATCCTATCACTTATCGTGGGTGCCAGGCTAAGAAACTGCTTCCTAACTCTCCCAAGAGCTGTTCATGAGGGCGATGACATGCTTGGCCTACATGTCGCTTCTCAAGGCGGGGACGTCGAAAATTTTAACATGTCATCCAACCGCTCTAAGCCATTGGTGGTACGTATAATTTAACTTATTTCGCCCCTGGCGCTCCTCTTCACTGTCGAAACTTTTTACACTCAGTGAGTATCTTCGGATCGGGCGTCGCCAGAAGTACGCAGAACTATTAGGTGGAATAATATCCTAGGTAGTGGCATGTCCCCTGCACTGCTATGGATCGTAGCGATGTCTGGGCTTTTACGTTTTACACAAGGAGGCGTCTTATGTTTAGCAGGGCGATTCGAAGCAGCATGTTGGCGACAGGACTGGTGCTCTCCTGCCTGGGAGGCATTGCCTCAGCCGACACCTTTACCGTCAATCCTGGCGCGATCGGCGTCGGGGGGCCGACGGTCAATGTGAATTTTGCCGATTTCAGCTATGTGGCGCTCGTCAATCAGACAGCCACGGCTGGCACGGGGACCTTTAATGAGCAGGGGGCGGGCTTCTTCAGTTCTTACCGGTTCCCCACGTTGTCCGATGTTGTGGCGAATCCTGGCCTGAACACCAATTATAAGATGTATGCGGTGTTCGCCGGCGCCGGAACAGTGGCCCCCACGGTTGGCACGCCTGGAGGCGAAACCGCCACATTTACGAGCTTTAACTTAAGACTGTTTGTGGATCCAAACCAGAACTCGACGATCGTGGCTTCACCAGTGGGAACGCCGGGCGGGACGGTATCATTGACTGGCACCGCGGACGATATTCTCGTCGGACAATCGAGTGCGCTGGTCGCGGGACAGGCCCATGCCTTTCCGGGTCTGGCCAACGGCGATTTCAAAGTTTTGGTGAACTTTCAACCGGTCGGTGGGTTCTTAAGCGGCCCATTCTCGCTGGCCGTGACGATTGGAAACTTTAATGGCGTGAACACCAGCCTGCAGGGGTTTAGCCTCGACAGCTTTACCTCAGGCCGGATCGATGGCTCTGGCAATCTGAGCTTCACTGCGGTGCCGGAACCCACATCCTTGCTCTTGCTTGGCTCTGGTCTGGCGGCCCTAGGTTGGGCTCGTCGGCGAAAGGTGTAACTGCTCGCAGAGCCCTTCTTCCGGGTCTGCCGGAAGAAGGGCTTTTTTTGTGACGATCACACAGTGCACCACACCACGTCTGTTTTCTGGATACATTTGGTGAACAGACCTTAGGGTTGTGCAAGGAGTAGGATGAAGCCCCGTCTTCAGCAGAAACAAGACATGACGCAGAAGGCGCCGCCGCTCACGCCACGCCAGAAGCAGATTCTCCACCTTATTACGGACGGTTACACGAGCCGCGAGATCGGCGAGCAGTTAAAGATCAGCACCCAGACCGTCGAAGTCCATCGCTATAATCTGATGCAGCGGCTCGACGCGCGGAATGTGGCGCAGTTGATTCGGCAGGCCCTCCTGTTTCAGTATCTGCCGAGGCCCCACGCCGACTAAGTTGCAGACACAGACTCGGTTTGTACAAGCCTGCCTGATCCTCGCTCCTCCATGACCATCATTCGCCGTATCACTCTCCGGATCATCATCAAGATTTCAGGGCAATAGGTCATGTACCAATTGCCGTTTTGAGTCGTTTAAGATTATCACAGCAAAAGGGGAGGATTCGTGATGGCACAGCTCATCATGGGTCAGGGGTGTTGTGGCATCAGGTTGGCACCAGGATGGCTAGGTTGCGGACTCGGTGTCTGTAGCCTAGATGGGGACAAATACTCGTGCAGACTGTTAGATGCAATGAATAAACCATGGGATTCGAGTCAGCTTGGGATCAAGGATGAGACATCAGATATGAAAGCGGGCCGCCACGCGCTGCGAAACGGTTCCTGACACCCTTTTCTCTTCCTCAGGTCACTTTGTGTCAAACCAATAGGTAAGTTCAAAGAGATGCATATCGACGCCGCGGGCGTCACTGCCGTACAGTCCGGCGTCGGAGAAATGTTGAAAATGGTAGCCTGCTCCGAACGGTCCGGCAAAACGACTGGTCGTGCCAAACGTCCACACAAACTGAAACGGCCCGCCAAAGTTCTGACCACTCAACTTATATTCGGTGACTAAGGCCCCGCCCACACCCATATCAATGGAAATCAGCCCGTCCTTTCGACCGCACAAGACATAGAACGGTACCAGCGTGAAGATCCCAGGCATTTCGTGAGCTCCGATGAGCACGCCTGCAGAGAACAGGGCGCGCGTCCCGAGAATCCAGTTGGCCCCGATTTCTTTTTGCCAGGGAAGTCGCGCGGTCAACGCAACGTCCGCCTGGTGAAAATACTCTGGTTGATAAGCTCCAACCACAAATCCGGTAAAGCCTCCTCTCAGGGCCAAATATTCGAGCCCCAGCTCTCCAGCCCCAGCGGACGGATTCGTAAGTCCCAGAAGGACCGCCACCATCCCCACAGCAAAGATCACAGCGCGAAAATGCGCACATGTTCCAGATCGACGCAACTAAATGAGTGCCTTGTTAGAAACTCCAATCAATGAGCAGACCTTGTACCATGTGTCGTGCGAGTGATCAAGGCAGATGGCGCGGGTTTTAGCCGGACATCGAGAGAATGAATAAAAAAGGCCCAGTATGTCCCGTCGAAGACCTACCTCAGACACTCAGCAGAAGGAATCAGCATCAAAAGGCGAGGACTTGTGATGGCACAGTTCATCGTGGATCCTAGTGTGTCAGGGTGTTTTGGCATCAGCTTGGCACCATCATGGACTCGTAGATACGCTGGCGGTCTCTTGCAGAGCTGGACCAACTTAGATAAAACATCATGGCGGCCGCCACGCTGGAATTGGCCCTTCTACTGTCGAGCTTGGCGACCGGCTCGGAATCACTAGATTGAAGGGGACCCTGCGGGCCTTGGCTCTGCTGCGTACGACTCTTATCCTGATTGTGGTGCTTGCAACCGGATGCTCCAGCTCCATCTACGGCTGGCATGTCCGTACTCATTCGAGCCCCCCTTCTCCGACATTCAATCGGGCGGTGCTCCTCAAGGAGCCTGTGGCGATATTCGGAGCTTTGGCTCCGCCGGTCCTGCTTGGCAGTGAGACGGGCTTAGATTCCATCCTGGTACAAGTTCTCAAACAAGTTGGACCGAGCGTCAAGGTCATCACCCCCCAGGAAACGGCCAGCCTGATTAATAGGAACGATCTGGCGGCTGAGTACACACGGATGAGAAGCGAGGCGCTGCAGAGCCATCTTTTGGACCGCGGGTCGCTCAAGAAGTTGGGGACGGCAATCGGCGCACGCTATGTATTTCAACCCAAATTGACTGCGTTCATGCAGCTCACGAAGGATCGGTGGGAGCTTCCTCCTATTGCCTTGAAGGTTTCCCGTATTCGCTCGAGTATCATGCGACTCTCATTGCAATTATGGGATATGCAGACGGGAGACTTGCTTTGGACCTCCCTGGCAGAGGCAACCCTCGAGAGCGAAGCCGTTGGCCAGGACCCAGTCTACTTCGACGATACAGCACGAGTGACCATGGGGAGTATCATCGCAGACTTCATCAATGGCAAGACGGCCTCATCCTACGGCCCCCTAGATAAGATTATCGACCAGTTGATCCAAATCCCACAGCCGGATAAACATAGAAACGCCGACAATCCAGAACCATCTAGTCGAGGATGATTCCACTGTCCTGGTAGCAGCGTGGTAGCAAAAATAAGTTCCTCTAAAGTCACTGAGAAAGACCGCAGGTGAGTCAACTTTTCTTGCCACTTCGTTGCAATAGTGCTTGATGAGCAACCCTTCATCTTCGGGAGGTAGACGGTCTATCGCCATGCCCGCTAGAAGGTGCTCACATGCTCGGCTGAATTCATGCACATCCTATAGAGCGACATGTAAACTACCTTTCATTTCGGCGATACAGTGCTGCGTGCTCGTGGAAGGGAGGGAATTTTGAACTTGTATCGATGTTTTGTAATAGGGGCAGGAGCAAGGGACTCAGGATGGACTCAGGAGCTATGAGCTTGGATTGCAGTTGGGCGGGTAGGCGCGGTGATCAGTTCAAGTTCTACTGAGGTGAACTGGATATCGATGTCATTGAAGAGGACATTGCATATGGGAATGAATTAGACAACGTCTCTTCGAACGCACATCACTGCACTACCTTTCGTGTGAATCTGAGGTAGTGGCCGCACGTACGTTATGATTCAAGCTTTTTACAGATCACTCGCCGCAGCGGTCACAGGCGTAGTTTTCGGTCGGATGCCCACCCTCGTCCTCTTCAAGCCATAGGATTTTATGGGGGCAACTAGGCAGTTGGAATTTTCTCCAGGTGTCTCGGAGTGCTGTGACTTTGTTAGCTTTTCATGAGAGCGAGGAGAGGCGATTCTAGGCGCTCTGTCTCAATCTGACTGTTGCGACTTCACATTGCAGAGCTGCGACTGCCTTACCGACATCAGAAATCGTCTGTTCATCGAAGTGATAGTTCTCACCGTTATTCAGGACGAACTTCAATGCTGTGAGTACATTCCTGGCTACCTGATCTTCCATGGTGAGTGTGACCATAGCGCCCTCCGCGGTAGGAGCAATCTAAAGTATAATAGCCGCGATGACGAATTGGAAGTGGGAATGAGATGACCGGGGGTGGTCCTGGAATCACGAGCGGCTTATCCAGCGGATACCACGCACACGACGAAGTCGAAAAGGGAAAGTCAGGCCAGGCTTCTGAACCTCGTTGAATCGGAGTGAGCAGCGTCGAAAAAAGCAGTGGACACTTTTATGCCACAACAATTAAAACCCTAGCCGCACCACGTGACCGCGCTGATTGGAAGGATGGGTCGGCTGGGAATCTTTAGATTGGGCAGGAGGTCGTGCACCAGTCTGCGAAGCGTGGGTGGGGTAAACGGCTTCTGAAGGAAGTATTCCGCATCAACGTGGTAGCCCTGTTCGGTTAATTCCTGCAACGAGTAGGCCGACATTTGAACGGCCACCGCATGGCTACACACGTGTTGCAGGAGCGGAAGTAATCGTGTTCCATCGTCTTTTGGAGGGATCTGCGTCTGGCGAGGCCGCATGGCCGGCGTCGCTAACACGACATCCACTAGCATGAATTGAATTCGATAATCATGCAGGTGCGCCGCGTTCGCCGCCTTGAAACTAGTGTTGCAGCAGAGGGCCTGGAATCCTAATGATTCCAATGCGCGGGCACATAGGAGGGCCATCATGGGATCGTCCTCAACAACCAACGCGGCCGGCGGTAAATTACATTTCTTCTGCATCGAACTATCCGCTATCGGTGTCGTCTCTTGTGTCCTGTCGCTCATGTTACTCCATAGTTCCGTGGTCTGAAACGATTCCCCACAGGCGGTACAAAGGTACGCCCCGGTGTCCTGATAGTGGCCGATCTTCTCGGCGCTGAGGCTTTCATGGGGGCAGTGGCCGAGGCGTTGGACACTCCACTGAATCCGAAGCCGCGCGCCTTCTTCAACGTTCATGTTGTCTTCCTCATCACACTAGTAGATGCCTCTCCAGATCGAAACATGTCACCGACCTTATGAGCCATTCACCAGTTGGGCTGCGGTTAGGCCACCAGCGGGAGGACCACGTTCATGGTCGTCCCTTTGCCGACTTCACTTTCGGCCCAAATTCTGCCGCCATGCCCTTCCACCACTTTTTTGGCCAGCGCGAGTCCAATCCCACTGCCGGACACTTTGGTGCGGACGCTCGTCGAGCCGCCGTAGAAGTTGTCAAAGATATGCGGAAGCGATTCCGGGGCAATCCCCTGCCCAGTATCGGACACGGAAATCCGGACCGTGTTCTTCTCGGCGTCTGGTTCCAACTTGAGACACACCAGGGCGCCTTCCGGGCTAAATTTCAGCGCGTTCGACAAGATATTATCCAGCACTTGCTGAATGCGCATCTCATCGGCCCGCACCTGCACCGGCTCCGACGGTCCGTTTACCATGATCTGTATGTGTTCGCGCGCTGCAAAGAGCTGCACTTTCTGAACGGCCGCGTGAACCTGACACATCGGGTCCACCGATGCAAAATGATACTCCATCATTCCGGATTCAAACTTCGCTAAGTCGAGCAGGCCGCTAATCATCCTGATTACTTCGCGGCTGCTTTGTTCCATGATGTCGAGGGTGTTGCGTTGTTCGTTGGAGATGGGCCCCGGAATACCTTCCAGAAGGAGTTGGGTTCCAGCATGGATAGCGGTCATCGGGGACCGGAGTTCATGCGTCATGTGCGACAGGAACTCGGCCTTCATGTCATCGAGGGCCTGTAATTTCGTGGCCATGGACCGGACAGCCTCGACTAAATCTCGTAAATCGCTCGGCACCGCGACCTGAATGCGATGTTTGAACTCGCCCTCACCAATTTGGCGAATATGGTCCTGCAGTCGCCGCAGCGGCGACACAATGGTGTACGTGGCTAGCGCCGCCAACCCCACGCCGATGACCACTGCCGCCATGCCGAGCCAGGTCGTGAGTCGCTCAGCTTGGTGCGTCCGCTCCATCGATTCCTTGAGCGCAGCCGACACGAGGGCTTGATGCGTCTCTAAAGAGGACTGGAGTGTCGAGGTTATCTGACTGATGATGCTCTTCCGCCGATGGTCGTACTCGGCTATTCGCTCACGAACGGCAAGGCCTTTGCCCTTCACATATCGGTGAAATAGTGCATTGTATGTGTCCTGGAGAACTTCCGCTTCATGGAGCGCCCGACGGGACGCGTCCGAGGAATCGTGCGCCTTCAAGTCGGCGATGGTTCGGCGATATTCATCCGCCTCTTCATTAAATTGCTTGAGGAAGATCGGATCCCCGACGGCCCAATACTTCCGGTCACTCCGCTCTTGCGCGTCCACATTCAACAGCAGCCATTTGACGGCATCCATGGCGGGATAATGTTGTGAGACCAGTGTGGTACTTTGCTCAACGATCTGGCGAATTTGAGACAGGGCAAACAGGTTGACGGCCCCCATGACGAGGATAATCGCCAGGAACCCGAGGCTCAGCCGTGCAAAAATGCTGAGTCGTGCCTGCCGCTTGCCCGGGCGTTCACTCGGCGATGAATGAGTTGTGGCGGGCGTGGACGTTGGTGTGTTCATGGATGCACCTTTCTTGGCATGATGAATCGTGGAGAATGTGACCTGCGTGATTCAGTCTCTCGTCGATCAGGAGGTTCACCTGGGTAATAAGCGTTGAGAGCGTAAACGGTTTGGCCAGGTAATGATGCGCGAGGTCGTAGGCGCTGAGCTGCAGACGGGACGGTTCGCAGAACCCCGACATGAACAGGACGGGAATATGGGGCCAGACTCGGCGGACCCAGACGGCCAGTTCAGGGCCGCTGACCACCGGCATCATGACATCCGTGATGAGGACATCAATCTGCCCGCCAAGTTGATGGATGCGGTAGGCCGCGTCAATTCCACTAAGGGCTTGGACGACCCGATAGTGCGCATTGGCGAGTACCGTGGCAACCATGGCACGGATGGCGGGTTCATCATCGGCCACCATCACTGTGCCGCGAGGACCGCTCTCATTCAGTGAACGCTCCCCAAGAATTCCGGAGCGGTCCGAGGGTGGGTCGCCGCTACGCGACGCACTAAAAGCTTCCTCTTCCTCGTTCATAGCGTCACGTCTGAGAAAAGAGACATCAAGCGCGGACCTTGCAGTCGCCTGATGGTTTTGAAAAGAGAGGACTGTCGGAACGGGTAGTGTAACTGAGGGGAACTGGCGCCTAAGGGACATGGCGGGCCTCCTTTGAGAAACGGAGAGCCATCATCCCTCTACTTCCTTCGGTAACCAGGCTATCAGGAGTTTCCCTGACCCTTAGCTTTGCGTCCCCACCTCACGATGGGTTTGCCTTTATCGGGAAGATGCTTCCGCGTATCAATGTTAAGCGTAGACCGCCCTGATAGAGCCGTCAAGATAGTCGGGAGGATGATAGTCGGAAGGATGCACCTTGATTGGCACGTACTGCCAACCATAGGCATATAAGGAGTTGAACAACCGTCTTTTCGCTTACCATCTGCCGGTTTATGGACTTGTTTGACCGCTGCTCAGGACCGGTATCGTCAACGCACATCGTTTTCCCGACACGCTTGGCACGGCAAGGTCCTGAAATCCGGCCATTCTTAGAGCCCATGTCGGCTTTTCCTGCTGAGCCGAGCGAAACAATACCACAACGTTTCAGTCCTGCTCTGCCAGCGACCCACTACAGGTAGGGAGTTGCATAAAGGTTCTTCATAGGTAGAATGCCTGCGCTACGCTGGTGAGCCGCTAGCTTTCGTATCGAAGTGCATTTCGTCATGACGGCCAAATATCAATCCAAGAAGGAGGCCAATAATGAGCGACAGCACGCTGGTGAAAAGGACAGAGCGATTCACTCTCCAGGACTGTCCTTCCATGAAGGAATGGGTCTTGAGCATTCTTTACGAGCGCGGTATGCAGACGCTGGATGATCTGGGGTCCTGGCTACCCCAAGCGAACTGGGCGGGATTGTTTCTCGCCATAGACAGTCTGAGCCGCGATGGAATCATTGAACTTCGGCGAATTGGGCAGGGCGACTGCGTACTCACTCTAAGAGATCCAGACTGAATGGAACGGTACCGCTAAAAGAGTTTAGGGAAAGCCATATGCGGTGGAGGTTGCGATGTCCAATTTTCAAGCAGTCGCTGTCACGCTTGTTGCTCCACTGGTAATCGGAGTGATGTACGCGCTCCTGAAGCGGCGGCGTGCGAAGGCGCCGGCGCTGCCCCATGTCCTTTTGGCCAGCGGAAGTCTCCAATGCCAACGGCATTAAGCCACGTTCGTCACCCGGTCTTCAGTTGGTTCTGGTGTGGCCGCAGACCGAGTACGGTGCAGCATTTCGACGTGCAAGTACCGACATTCGATTCATCTGCGGTTGGCGATGACTAGAAAAGAAGTATCCTGATCGTATATCACCTTGCCGTCATCCTTAATAGCACCGCATTGCCGCAAGTCACATGAGGCGGCTTAGAGTCTCAGAGTGACTCGGGACTCCACCATATGGCGAGCGACGAGGTCCCTGCCGATATTTCCAACTTGACGGACATGTACACCACGATATAGTTTGGGCTGCTGAATTTCTACAACAGGAGACACGCATGCCAAGACCACTCTCAAACACAGGGAACAGCAATGAGGCGAAGGGCCGCAAAGGAAGCCCCCTAAGGCAGCCAATTGTGGACGCTACGAAACCCGCCAAACAAGCCAGCGCGATGAAAAACAGCGCAGAGTTCATTACGGAAGACGAGTTTAGAGCGCGGGTCGCGGCAAAAGCATACGAGCTATATGCTCAACGTCAAGCCGTGAGTGAGGCCGATGACTGGTTGAGCGCGGAACGATTCGTGAAGGAGCAACTGCTCGCGCAGGGAGAGTATGCGGGGTCGGTCTGAAGCGTATGATCGGAATGAAGCCGTCGAGTTCTTGGAGTCCTAGCAGGTTTTCACGTACCCGAGTGCTTCCCACAGATGGTACATCCGTACTGACCCGTGAAATAGCCGTCAGGGGACTTGGTCAACTTTAAGGTGTCGTGCGAACAGGTAAGTCGCATCAGCTTAGAAGGGCTATTTCGTATCTGAGTAAGAAGGTGGCCACCTCAGGACCTATGAGCAGGCCAACATTGTGTGGAGTTAATCGCGAAGTGAGAACGTCGATGTTCACGAGGACGGCTGAGCTGACCCCTCACTCCGATACAACCACCGTGGGTGCTGTTGATGGCTCGATATCAATGCATCCGTCACATGTCCGCAGTTCACACACTTGTGGGCCGGACACGGCAGATAGGTGCTTTCCCAATCAATGAGCCCGACAGGAACCATGAGTCCGGCACAACGAGAACAAGACATAATCACCTCCTTGTAGTGTTCGGGGCTGATACTAGGCGGGTGGGATGAGGCGAACAATTGTGCAGGAGTGTTACGACTAAGGTCGAATAGATCTAGGCTTGGTCTAGTTTTTTGTGCACAACTGAAGGTCGACGCCCCTTCACAAGGATTACCTTAGCGTTGTTCTGGCTGCTGAGCCTCAGAACCGCCCGAAGACATTTGGCCCTATCAACTCAGGCACTTTTAATCTTCCCCTAGGTATTGGATCTTCACATTCCTGATACAAAGAATGTGCGGGGTTGTCTGCGGAACTATGAATTTTAATTCCACTTAGCGGCAGGCGGGGAGGCCAGACTCTATCACCGGGACTCGGCACATGCCGTCAGTATCCTGTTGCCTAAGGAGTCTCTCATCCTCCACTCCGCGCTCCCCTCCTCGTCACGTTCGCGTTAGAATGCGTCCTAAACGCCTAGACCACTTTTGGCAGATTGCGAGAGGTAGGAACAGCAGGCTGGATGTGCCTCGTCTGGAGACCTTTGTTGCAACCTCCGTCAATGCGGCGTTGCGTCTCTTTTTGCCAACATAACCCCGGAGCTGGGCAATCTCTCCGGCTCCAACTCTTCCATATCTTAGCTCCTGGCCAATCACGACGTCTTCAAGCTTTTCCAAGTCCGGTAATTTTGTTTTGAAGATCATTCTGAGAGGCTCCAGTTTTATGGATCGCGTTCCAATCTGTTTGTGAGTACTCGTTCCGGAGCACTATCAACCAGGAATCGGATCATGCTACATAGAGCGATAAAGTTCATGTGGTATCCAAGTGGAACGAACGTCTCAGTGGTCAAAAATAATGGAGAATCAAAATGATTATGCTGCTTACACACCGGTCTGAGATCAGAGAACAACTGAATGCGACGCTACAAGATAAAGGCTACGACACCTGTGTTCCTCCACATCGTCAAGACGTGATGGCTGCTATGAAAGAACGCCATCCCCAAGTGATCATCTTGGATCTATATCTATCAGAGCCTAGTGGTATCCAAACATTGAGGTCCTTACGCCAGGATGGCTTTCATGGGAAAGTCGTTGTCCTTTCCAGTGGATCAATGGTATCGGTCCTCGACGAGGCACAAGGTTTAGGCATAGATAGAGTTGTGCACATACCGGCGAAGATCGGTGAACGTTTTGACTTTGGAGAACTCCATGTATCGCTCGAGACGGTCCTGAAGAGCATCTTCGAAGACGAACAGCAATGCTCTCATGAACGCATTGCGCGGCGCGCACATGAGCTTTATCAGGCTGGAGGACACCAGGACGGCCTGGATGTCCAATACTGGCTGCAAGCAGAACGCGAGGTGGCGTGCAAAGGCTGAGGGCCTACCCCGATGCATGAACGTCTTCGCAAGCGTCTCGAAGATATCAAGTGACTTAAGGAGGGTACGCATGACATTCGGCGGCGCACATCATCGCAGACAGTCAGCAACGACCAGCGTCAGCATTCTGGTCGCAGCTATGCTGGTAGTAGGCTGCATCGGGGGACTGCCGTCCTCTTCTCAGAATGGTAGGGTGCAGGACATCGTCATCGGATATACCGTGACGCCGTCTGAGATCACTCTTGCGCCGGGCGATGAAGTACGGTGGACCAATCGACAAGGGGCGCCAGTGGACATCGTATTTTTAAACTCGGTCCAGGAACAGACCACCTGTGGGCGGGGCTTTGGGCTAGGGGGAGTAGCCAATGGCGTGCGGCTCGCTCCAAATAGAGCCATCAGTCTGTGTTTCGCGACGCCCGGTCACGTCCGCTACACCGTTCATCTGGACACTCCAACTCCCACCGGACAATTTAATGTTCAGGGCATTGTTCATATCGAACAAGGCGGATGAAAACCTGGGTCACATCATCCTCAATCCATGCAGGGCTCACATGGCAAGGATCCAGCTTCTACGAAAATAGCGTACGCCACAATTTGCAAATCGAACAAGCGCCATAGCGGTGCAAGTAATATTAGTCCCCGCGAAGCTAGCGTCATGATTAGGGCCATTGAGAAAGCTCATTCGAAGCCTTCGACTTAGCACAGTGAATGAACAGAGCCAGCCGACCGGTTTTTGGATTTCTTATGCGATCGATGGACTTGGTTGTTGCGTCGCATCGCGAGGTAACCGGTACCGACGCACTTGAAAAACAATTCTGATTAATCAGAACAATCAATATTCATAAACGATGTTCAATCGACGATCATATACCCGGGGGCGAGACTACCTATGCCGTTAAAGGTCTGTGTCCGGCGCACGTTGATGAGATTTCTGGGCGTGCGGTCAACGCCGTGGTTGGTCCGGTGGAACGTACTGTTCTTTCTGTATCGTGTGCCTTATCCATTCGCCTAGCCCATCTGGACATCTGCCGGTAAGTGCCTGACAAGGGACGCTCAGTATGCTACTCCGATATCCTTGTTCGTAGCAGACGGCCATAGGTCAATTAGAATAACAAAGAAACTGGGTAGTAGTCTCTCGCCCAAAACCACCAGCCTATAAGGCCAGCCAGGACAGCGACAGGTGCCGTCAGAACACAGATTAAACCGACATTAGCTACATTGATTGGCAATATGCTCACCTCACAACTGATTTGACCTGCCCCACTCGGCTGACGCCACACTTCGCTTTATTCCTATTTTTAACCTAGGCTAAAACGCGTATATACATAAGTAGTGGACGATAATGAGAAGGAGGTGCAGTCATGATCATCTCATCCCGCTTCATGGGTGCCGCCATAATACTCGCTCTAGCATCGCCTGGCTGCTCGACCGACATCTATCGAGCCCAGGACGAATCCCTGCAACTGCATGCGCAGAAGTTTCAAAGTTTCCTGCACCGCGAGCAAGTCGAAGCCGCGATGCATGAAAACCACGCCATTGAACTGATCGGCTTGCAGCTCAAAGGGGGGCGGCTGCCCGGCAGTGGCACCCTCAAGCCGACTGACCTGGAACGACAAACGCGCCTTTTGGATACCGTACGAGAACAATCCGCGATCAATTGGGTGGCACTCGCCCAATACTATGCAAGCCGACAACAATACAGCCCCGCTCGTGCGCTCTATCAGCGTGTCATCCAATCGTATGCCAAAGGCGGTGACCGACTGTATGCCGAGTATGCTCAACAAGCACTCGCCGACATGGATATCTTGGCCTTGGGACGTAGTGCACAGGATGCTCCCAGAGGCATCCCCACCTTGTCGGCGCTCCAAGATGACCGCCGACCATGACGCGGCAGAGTTGGAAAGCAGGACGACGCTCCTCTTTTTGAACAGAACTGTGTCCTGTGATGTAGATAAAGACTCGGGCCATCATAGACCGTGGCCGCAAGCCAATGATGCAATTGTCAGCGTGCATTCACACTCTCACCAGAGGGGGCAGAGACATGGCTCATGAAGTCAGCGACGCAGATAAAACAGCAGGACTCACAGAATCCGTGAGTATTTTTTTGGCTGGGGCCGTCGTGGGTGCCGTTGTGGCCATGCTCTTCGCGCCGCAGGCAGGCCGAGAGACTCGCAAGCAACTCCGCGAGTATGGGCGCCGGACAGGCGACACGATGAGTGAGTGGAAAAAGGCGGCATTCGATCTTGTTGCCAGTAGCACCAAGAGGGAAGCGGCTCCAGGGCAGACAGAGAGTGCCACGCACAATCAACGTGATGAAGCTATGTCCAAACCACGAGCTCACATGGTGGCTCGCTGAGCAAGGCAGGCAGGATGATGGGCTACCGACCACAGTCAAGTCCGGTCGGTAGCTCACCGGCTTGGATGGCGAGGGCCAAGCCCTTACTTCCGTCGGAAGAAAGGTTGAAGATCTGCCATCTTCTGAGGATCTTGAAACAATTTAAAACAGTTGATCTCATCCAACTTCCGCAAACTGATGTCTAAACTGCTTCGTACCCTGCCCCCAATCCAATAGCCAATGAATAGCTAAGCCCGTGATTCCTCAAAGAAGCTGAGCGGGCTTAACAACTCGGGAAAATTGTAAATAATATAGTCGGGTGTGACGCCGTCCTTTTCCTGCGTCCCTTGGTTGGACTTGAAAAAGATCGGTTTCATCCCGACCCTCTGCGCCCCATACACATCGCGGCACTGTCGTTGCCCACAAACAACACCTCTGACGGTTCCATTTTCATAGCTGTCAATGCCGCTTTTTCCCATTGCGGACAGCGCCCGCAATAGTAATCGGCTCAGTGGCTGGCGAGGGATACAGGTGTAAGCTTGTCATCATATCTGTGCCTCTGACACGTTCAGGCTAAGAGGGCGCACCCACCGACCGAGACGTTATAGACCGTACCCTCCTGCTCGACTGCATCTGGCGGACCGAGGATCGTCCGCATGCGAACAGAAGCGAGGATGTTGGCGTTGTTCCATCAGCCCTTTCGCAAGTATGTCTGAAAACCTGCTTTGTATCGTACTGCTATGAGGACAGCTTGAATGTATGTGGTGAGAGATCCGACGTAAAGTGTCAGGTGCATGCCAGCAATTGGACATCAAGCGACTTATCGGAAGGATCAGCGCCTCGAACGTATCGTGACAAAATCTTGGTGCACTGGGATGCGATAGGTGCCGCCGGCCTCAGCGAAATGCGTCTTGATATACAATTCAACATCCTGTCGCTTGGGCGGAAGGCGCATCGAAAGCAGATTCAGCATGAACTCGGCCACCATGTAGGCGGAGGCAAAGTCAGGCGTATCGACATGCGCAGGATCCAGCGTGGTGACCACCTCGTACCGGTCTCCATACTTCTGTTGAAAACGGTCGGCAACCTGGCGCAGCTCGAACCTGTGGTTAAAAAAGTGATGGATCATATTCATGCATCCGGTTTCACGATTCTGCAAAATGACAACGGTGACTCCGGTGGGCGACATCCATGAGACTAAGCGCTCAAGGTGCGCCAGCCACTCGTCCGGTGGAACGTAATAGAGGATGTGTGAACAGAGGACAAGATCTCCCTTGATCAGTGGCTTCGCCTTCAAGATTGGCTCCCCGATGACCTCCGCCTGTGGAATGGTCTGCTGGAGTTGTTTGAGGAGAGAGGCGTTCGGTTCGATGGCAATCGTGCGGTCGAACGAATTGACGAACGCGCTGGTCACCGCGCCGTTCCCGGCGCCGGCATCAATAAAGATCTGTCTAATCGGTAGGGCGTCCACCAGCTGCCGCAACCATCGTTTCGCATTCCGTTTCTGATCGGTGTGATCTAGAAATACCTGAAAGGCTTGCTTATAGCTTTCTCCCTGCGAGTCAAAGACCTGGATTCTGTCCCATTGCGTCATGCGGAACCTCCACCATCAGCTTTGAACTTTAGGCCGTCAAAAGGGACTCCACAGAGAGAACACTTCTTAGCTTCGGCTGCAATTGCCTCGGCACACTGAGGACATTTGACGCGGGCAGTGTTGGGTTGAAGCTCACTAGCACTGTGGCCAGCCATGAAGTAAATGATGACGCATGGTATTACGATGAGCAGAGCGAGCGAGACCTATCCCGATCATAGAAGTGAATCCAGCACCAAAGGTGGGCTCTTCAGCAAGAGTCTTGGCTCCATACAGCAACATTGCGAGGCCGAACAGTAAACACTCTACGGCCCCTATAAGGCCACCGATCGACCATACCTTGGCAACAGTAGCGGCGCCATTGAGAACCACGTAGGTTGTAAGAGCCCAGCCTCCGAAAAATGTTGCCATGACGAACGGTGAAGAAACGTCTCTCGGACCTATAATTAGGCCGAAGATCATATAGATAAGAAAACCGGAAAAGAGACCGACGAGCAGCGCGGAGAGTATTCTCATGCCCTAGGCCTCGTTGTTTTAGACAAAAGCGCCATAAACCCCCGCGTCGGGTGGCGTAGGAGGCAACTATTTTAGCCATCGTTCAGATCGTTAGGGCCAAATCCGTCCCTACGTCACCGCATCATAGAGCTGCATGGGATGAACGTCCGCGACACCAATTGTTCGTCCCGATTCCATGGCGCCCTAAAGCCCATCACGCTGGAGGACTTCGGGTTCAATTCTTGCCGCCTCATCCATGGCCCCCGGCGAGTGCCGGTCAGACCCAAAGAATAGTGACCCAGCGCGACGGTTTCCCAGTTTCTTAGATATTGTGAGAAGTGGCAGCGGTTCGTAATCCCATCGTCACGCCTTCGGTCTAATAGCTATTCAGGAATCCCCCCTAATTTCTCCCTTCAGTTGTCCCATAATTTCAAGCATTCATGGAAGTGGTGCATCCCATTCTAAAAACAGTTGCTTCAGTACGTGGTGTTGCGGAGACACATCCCAAATCGAGGGAACCCGGCCTCTTTCCAGGCACTCCGAAAAAGACAAGTAAAGTTCTGCTATTGAGTGATGATACGCACATTCATGTTAGATCAATTCACAAACGTTCGCATTAACCGAGCCATCAGTAACTCGCGATCGTTGTATGTTGATAGTAGAGTTTCATGAGCTGCAAAACTGCCATGCGGCTAGCCAGTTCTGCCATTCTTACATCAGTTCTGCACCGCGCTCACAGCTCTCCCTTACCGTTGTAGGCGTGCGCAGGGCGCTCACACGTTCGGCTTCACGCAAGTCGTGCCGTCACGCTCGGTACATAACCGGTAGCGGAGCATGTCGGTCCAGATCTCCAGCGTCTTATAGACGTCATCCCATGAATTGAACGAGTCGGCATCCAGGCGTTTGTTGCCCACGCGGTGATCGGCGCCCGCGCCGAGGATGTCGCCGGATTGCGCGTCAGAAAACTTCACCTCGATACTCGCGTCGCCGACGAAAAGCGGTTTGCCGGTGCCGAGGTTTTTGAGTAGAGAGGCCACGGCCAAGGCGTTCATCGGCGCCGGAATCGTGGACACAGCGCGCAGCACCACATAGGCCGGATCGGCTCGCGTGATTGCCGCCTGAATCCGCAGCGTGCCCGGGCCCGGTTCCGACACCATCTCGTAATCCTTCGATAGGCTGAGGTAGGACAGGCCGTAGAGAATGTCAGCGACGTGCTGGGCCTGGCTCTGGCGGGTCGCATCCGTTGTGGGTGGTCCCCACAGTTGCGCGTGGTCCAGCAGGATCTTCGTGTAGCTCCCGCGCGGAATCGTTGCAACGATCGAACTCTTGTACCACAGCAACGCTTCTCCCTCGGCACCCTTGTGCATCAAGGGGTACAGATCGCCGAGAAATCCCGACGGCTCTACCGAACGAGCCTGCTTGGTCGGGGCGCAACTAACGAGCAGCAGCGCACAGCAAAGCGCGAGAGCCTTGGACACACGCATGGAGACCTCCTGTTCTCTGCGTCTCTTGGGACCGGTTAGTCGGCAACGATTAAGCACATCATCGAATCGATTCCGCGAAAGCAAATTAGATTTCATCGCTCTGATCACTGGCTCGAAGCCCACCAGGCGTCTTTGCGTTGCCTGCTGCGAGATGTCGACCCGCATGATCCTCCATGGACATCTCGCTTAGTACCGTTGTGTGTCTTCCAGGAACCAATAATTGACACGACAACGGAATGCCCTATTGACTTGGGCCGCCGCCAGATAAGACTCCCTGTAACGTGCTGACAGGATTCCCTCTCGGAGTCCTCACCGCTGCGCATGTTTGCTCAAATCATTCTCTAGGGAAACTAAGACTTCTCGAAGAGCGGCGGTCCATCCGATCACCAGTGCGTCCGGGGACTCCTTCGTGAGCGGCACTTCCTCACGGTACTCTCGGTGCCACATGATTTCAGCGGAATCCGGCGCCTCACCTACGAGAAAGAAATCAAGACCGAGCACTGCTCTCGGTGGATGAACCCGGTAATCTCCATAGAGTGCAGTGACGGTTGCTTCGAGGATCTGGCTCGTTTTTGCTGGGCCGGATCCATCGATCACATTGTGAAATCGTCCGGACCTTGTCAGCCAACTCTGCACCTGGTGAGTGAGCATCCCGTTCGGCGAAACAAACCACTCATTGTAGAAGTCCGCTTCGTACTGCCCGTCGCCCGTACGATAGACAAACTCCTTTCCCTCAAAAGAGGGTGCCGCACGAAATTTTCGTATCCTGAGGGTCATCATGGAATCAGAAGCAAAGGCATTTCCCTGGCGTGCGACCTCCAAAACATAATAATGTTTTTCCGGATAGCTCTTCGTGAGGTTCACGCACGCACCGAGCAGACCCATCACTAGACAGATTCCACCGATGCGGGCGCAGTTAGTCACGAACGCATCACCTTTTTGTGGGGCCTGCGCGCGGCGGTGGTTCGCCAAGGAGCACCTGAGCAGGATATCGTTTGGCATTGTCGGTGACTTCCCGCAAATTCTCTGACACCACCCGAAGGTTCTCGATGGTGTCCTGTATGTCTCGGTTGTTGTTCGCAAGCAGCACGTCGACTCGCCGCGCGCTCCTCTCCAATCGCGTGAACGTCTCGGGCAGTTTTTCGGAAGCGTTTTTGATGTCTTTCGATGCGTGCGATAAATCCGTGACAAGACGTTTTGTTTCTTTGACTGTGCCAGCTGCGTCGGAGATCATGGTTTTAATCTCGGGGGTCTCGAGAAGCCGACGTGCCTGGCTCGCCATTGCTTGGAATTCGGCCAGGGTTTGACCGGCACGGCTGCTCAGCTCTTGCACGTCGATTGTCTTGACCAACTTCGTCACGTCCAGCAACAGTGTATCCAGATCGCGGGTAATCTTGTGAATGTCTGCCTTTTCCAGGTCCCTGGCGATGGTATGAAGTGCAGCGCCCAACACCGTCACGGTACTGGGAGCGGATGGCAGGTATTCGAAGTGAGGCGTCCAGGGGATCTCCATCGCCGGATATTCCTCTGGATCAAGGAAATCGGCTTCCAGGAACACAATCCCGGTCACGCCTTGCGACGCAAGACGAACTCTGAGCCCAGCCATGATATTGCTGGCCCGTGCCGCCTTTGCCTGCTCCACGGAAAGTTGAGGTGCCACACGTTGGCCGGAACCAAAGACCACCACATAGCGACCGTATCGCGACAGGTCCTCTTTGTTGAGGTCAGATCCATATTCATTGCCAACAAATGCAATGCGTTCCACCGTTCCGATCTGAACACCGCGGTACTTGATCGGCGCCCCCACGGCGAGCCCTTGAACCGATTCGTCGAAATAAGTCTCCCAATAGGTCTTCTGAGACCATCTCCCTCCGCTCAGCATGACAATCCCGACGACGACGATGATCAGCGCAGACAGAACAAAAGTTCCGATCTTGAAATAATTGGGCTTGACGCTCATGCTTCCCACTCTTACCCTGTCGCCTCGGCCGAGGCTTCGCGATTGAAAAACTGTCGGACCCAGGTATTCGTGGACTTGTCGCGTAGTTCCTGCGGCGGCCCCATGGCCACAATCTTCTTGACTCGTTTGTCCAACATGATCACGCGGTCCGCGATGGCATAAATACTCGGCAATTCGTGTGAGACCACCACGAACGTGATCCTCAAGCTGCGGGCAAGGCGAAGGATGAGCTGATCCAGTTCTGCCGACGTGATCGGATCCAAGCCTGCGGATGGCTCATCGAGAAAGAGAATCAGCGGGTCGAGAGCCATCGCGCGGGCAATCGCCGCTCGTTTTTGCATGCCTCCGCTAATCTCCGAGGGCATGTATGTCGCGAAGGCGTCGAGGCCGACCAGTTTCAATTTCATGTCGGCGATGAGATTCATGGCCTCGTCGGGAAGATCGGTAAACTCTTCCAGAGGCAGACGGACATTTTCACGCAAGGTCATCGACCCGAACAGCGCGCCCTGCTGATACATCACCCCGAATTTCGTGAGAATGCGTGCCCGTGTGTCCCCGCCGGCCGTCACCATGTCGTCTCCGTCGATGAGAATTGCGCCGGACACCGGTTCAAACAGGCCAATCATATGCTTGAGCAATGTACTTTTTCCGGAGCCCGATCCGCCCAAAATCACGAACACTTCACCTGGGTAGACCTCAAAGGAGATGTCGTCGATCACCACGGATCCTTGATAGGCGGCGGTGAAGTGCTCGACACGGATCAACACATCTTCAGTTGGACTGGCCATGGGGAGATTCCTCAGATACCGAGCGAATAGAACAGCACGGCGAATACGCCATCGAGAATCGCAATAAGAATGATGCCGCTGACAACCGCGCTCGTGGTCGATTCACCGACGGCGCTGGCTCCCGTCGTCGTCTGCAGTCCTCGCAAACAGCCGACGCCGGCCACTACCAAGCCGAAGGCCAACGATTTGGACAGCCCACTGATGAGGTCACCCATGTGCACGGCCGACAGAAGTTGATTGCCATAGGTCACCAAGGGATATCCGAGCGATATCATCACCACCGCGCCTCCAATCAAACCAAACAGATTGGCAAAGATCGTCAGCAACGGCGTCATGGTCACCGCTGCCAGGACGCGTGGCACGACGAGGAACCGGACCGGATCGAGTCCCATGGTACTGAGCGCATCGATCTCTTCGCGGACCTTCATGGTCCCCAGTTCCGCGGCGAACGCCGAGCCCGACCGTCCCGCCAGCAGAATGGCGGTCACGAGCGGACCGAGCTCCCTGAGCATCGACAGTCCAATGAGATTCGCCACGAAAATATCGGCGCCGAATCGGCGCATGGGGATTGCCGATTGAAATGCCATGATGAGCCCGAGTAGAAAGCCTATCAGGGCGACGATCGGAATCGCATTGACACCCGCCAGTTCGGCCACGTGCCACATATCGCGCCACCGCACGTGATGCGGATGAGCCGCTGCACGGAAGAGTGTGACCGTCAACTGCCCCGTGAATGCCACGAGGGTGCGGAGGTTGTGCCCAACTTCTAGCGACACGCGGCCGACCTGTTCGACGAAGGAGAGGCGCGTGGGAGTACCTTTTGCACTCTCCGTCACTGGTATATTTCCATAGAGATCAAGTAGCCGATGAAATACCTCTTGCAGCGACACTATGGCGAAACTTCCGCCGGCACTTCTCTGCCGATCTTGCAGCTTCAGGAGCAAGGCGATACCGGCGCCGTCGCAGTACGTCACTCCTGATGCATCGACCACGAACCGGTCGGGGTGTGATTCCTCGATCACGCGCAAAGCCTTCTGCCAAACGCCGCCTGTGGTATGCACATCCAATCGTCCCACCACAAACAGGGTGGAAGTGCCGCTGTCAATTGAAACCCGAAAACCAAGCGAGGCAGTCTTTTCAGTTTCGAGCGCGAGCATGTCTGGACCGTTTGAGTAGCAGTCTTTCTTCTCGAGAACCGAAAGCCGTTATTGTATTGGGCTCATCTCAACAAAATAGTGGTGGTCATCACGGAGTGCCACTTCGACTATCAGGGTTGCCTTACCAGCCCGGTCATGGAGTGTGAACATACCGGTCCCGTGGTGGCTAGTCGCGAACACTTGACCGTCCTGAATGTGGAGCGTTCCGGTCCCGAGCAACAGGTCCGTTCCACGATCACTCACAAAATTAAAGGTCCCTCTGTCGCTGATGAGCAGAACGACCCAGGCATGCCGATGCATGTCGGGCACGCGTTTACTCAATCCTTCCCATTTGCCGGCGATCTGGTCGAACCTGGAAACTGCAATGATCTTTGAGGCGGGCTGGGTCTGCATTGCACTGCATCCGAAAAGAACAGCCATCAGCCAGCCAAGAATGAAGAACTTCCATCCGTTCGTCATGTTCCCCTCCGCCGGAATCCGTTGGGACGAAAGGCAACCTCGATCATTCGACTATTCCATCAAGGCGCACCAAAATACACCCGCATCGGTTTCATGGATGCGACCAGAATGAGAGCGACGGCTCAGACCATGTACGCCAGGTATAGCCTGCTGTTAGACCTGCGTCACTTATAGTGCCACGGCCTGTTCCCCGGGCCTCCTTGAGGCCGGCTGTCTCGGGATATACGTCACCCGTGAGCATCCGCACCTGCTTCTCCGTCATCCATTTTCCGACACCGACGTGTGACCCGACGAGGTTCGAATGGAACTGTTCGCATCGAAACCACGCGCTGTTAGGACCGCCGCACTGAGCTCGCCGCCGAATATCCGGATGATGGCGAGACGCGAAATTCGACGAGGTGGAAAAGATAAGGTTGACCCGCCTAAGGACGACGGATATGAGCTGTCCACACAGAGTGACTGATCATACCGGCTCGATCATACGGTGGGCCTCTATAGGCGGGAACTGTCAAATCTTACAGTATCTGGTTTCTGGTGCCTCTCTTATGAGTTCGGAAAGGTAACAGTTGATTATTGCGCGATCGGTAAGTAAACGAGCGGCAGCGCATCCACTGTACATGTTTGTGCTTCTCCATCGAACCCTCACGTTTTTTTAGCGAGATCTCGCGACCCGTCCGCGAGATCAACATCTATCTCGCCGCCTAGCAGGTAACTGAAGGTCCTGAAGTCACAATTGATTTTGAACGAGCAATAAGGGCCGAAAAGTTACGAAGAAGATGGCCCGAGATGCCGGTATGGGTGTTTTGGAATGACCAAGGGAACCCGATGGATGAAAGCGGGCTCCGCAAGGCCATGCCCCGCGCGTTGAAAGCATATCTGTTTTACTTTTCATACGCGACTTCACCCACGAAGATTTCTTTCAGTCGGGCAGATATGGACAGGCAGATCATTCAAGCGGCGTACACAAAATCCCTCTATGGGGGAATGGAGCGTACGAACCCTCGCCCTTATAGTTTAAGGTGAGCAGGCAGAAACATAGCCCAAGCGAATCCCTCCGTTTCCGAACGCCGGCATTGTGGACAAGCTGAAGGCAGCTTAGAGGACGTGATGCTGGACGCGATAAACGTCGAGGGATACGGTGAGCCGGGAGGCAGTACCATACTACTCCGTGAGAGAGCTAACGTCGCATTTTGTGGTGGATTGCCAGCCCTTAAATGAAGGCCGCAAGCTGGGTATTGCGAGCGCGCTCCATCACGCGAAAAGAAAATGGCACGTACCCCTCTCTTAAATGTTTCAATCCTCCCGGCTCACCGTCTGTCGCAATCAGAGGTGCAACTAGATCGTTTGATTAGGATTACGCATTCGCCTACTCACGAAGGTCGATCCGACGTTATATTATATGGTGCTAGATTCGGGTGATCCCGCCTGAGATAGCGTGACCTGCGGACCAATGAGAGGACGTGCTGCTCGACGCGATGAACGTCGACGGGTATTTGGTGAGCCGGGAAGATTAGTAAGTTTCAAAAGACGGTAGGGTGTTCATTCAGTCAAGCAGCTCGACCAAGTGTTTACATTTGCTTAAATTTTTGAACAGCGTGGGAATGATCGCATTTCCATAATGAATCGCTACTTGATCTCGAAGCTTGCCGTAGTATGCCTCAGTGCTCATAGAAATCGATGACATCGACGTTGACGTCTCGAAGGGATAGTTCGCGTTTAAAAATTGTTTAGAGTCGAGTTTTCTTAAAACTAACATTGCGATAGGTCGATTGCCATGAACCGCAATGCCAGAATCTCTACCGGAATCCACACCAAGGCTCTTTAGAATGGCTTCCAGTCTTGCATCGATTTTTCTTTGCACTTGTACACACCGCCATATATACATCCCGGTCACACTGCTATTGAAAAGTTCTTTATAAGGTGCTTTTTCTATATTCTCCCAGAGTTTGCCGATTTCACGTTTTAATTGAACGACAAGGTGTACACGGTCTGACGCACAAGCCGCTGCCGTAGTGCTTTCCGTTAAATCAAAGGCAGTTTCGCTTCTAGTTAATGATTCCGATCGAATGACGTGGTACTCGATCTTCTCGATCGCGAGTTCAGTCTTGATTCTGTTCTGCTCTGGATCGAGGGAAACAAAGTCTCTATTCTCAATACGATTCTGAGTATTATTAGTTTTTGTTATATCGGCTCCGAGAGTCTGGCGACGACCTTGGCCGGCGAACTGCAACGCATTCGGTTGCCGCACCCCACAGCCCAAACCGGAGATTCGGCAATATGGGATTGCCCGGTGGGCGGGCATCAAGCTTCATGAAGCCGCAGATCAACGACCTGGTAATCAAGGGTTATCTCCTCTTGAGGGCGGCGCCGCCGGCGTGATTACAGCAGAGTATCCATAACGTTGTTATGGAGGTATGTATGTCAAAGGAAACGCAACACTTACTACTCGGTTGTCTTTCCATCCTATTTGTCCCAGTGTTCGGGTGCGCAACGCAGGGCGAGCTCAAGGCACTCAAGGAGGAGTCGCGCAATGAATGGGTGACGATACAGAGGGCGTTGACTGGACGGATTGACGAAACGAATCGCCAACTGGATGCACAGAAAAAAGTATCAGAAGAACAGCAACATGCGCTAAGTGAGCTCAAAAGGTAGATTGGGTCGGCTGCGAGTCTGCAGACGAAAGTAGAGGAAATGCAGCGGTATGGAATGGCACAGCAGGTGGTGCGAGAGACCTTCTTGAAGACCTTGAAAACAGAACAACTAGCATTGGTTCAGCGCCTGCAGCATCTCAATGAGACGATGAGGGAATTGGAGCATACAGCTCAGCCTACAGAGGATCCAGTGACCGACAAGCCGGTTCGCAATGAGATACCAGCCGAGAGCAGCATTAAGTCAAAATAACCTGCAACGGGATGAGCACTATTCCGTCTCACAGCTTCCTTGGGTCTAGGTTTGCGTGAAGCAAAGTAATCGTCTCGTGCGTCCATTGTTCCTCGTTCGAGCGCCAACAACGAGTCTTCCTCGCCGCACCATCTACAACCCGATTATGGCCACCATGGTCAACCGTGTTTGCCGCGCACTCCACTGCGACAAACGGTTTAGGAATTCTCCCTAGCCAAACTGAGCCGACTCAGCAAGAGCCAACAGAACCGAAAAACGAAGACCTAGAGAAAGATTGATCATGATAGATCATGCAGGGTCGGGCTGTTCTGGTAGCAGCGTGGTAGCAGATTTTGCTTCGCTCCTACTGTCGAGCAACGTGCCTCTGCTCTATGTCTCTAAGCAACTGGGCCATGCCAAGGCGACCACCACGCTCGATCACTATGCGAAGTGGTTGCCGAGTGGCGAACAGCGGTTCGTGAACCTCTTGGACTCCGAAATTTCGAAACTTGGCGCCAAAATAAGGTACCAGTTGACATAATCAGTGAGGACGACTCAGAAGTGCTTGATTTTTTGGTGGGCCGTGTAGGGGTCGAACCTACGGCCCGCTGATTAAGAGTCAGCAGGCCAGTCGTCCTCTCCCTTCCCCGTGGGTACCCTCTCGCTTGCAATGCCCAGTGTTCATAGGGTAGTCTCCTTCTATGGTTTCCGGCTGCGAACCCCCTGTTTCCCTGCTGCCTGTCTACATGGCGTCTACACGAACCTCGTCATCATGCCCAAACTGACCAAACGTCTGGTCGACGCCACCCCCTTTCCCTCTAAGGGCCAGGTCTTCGTCCGGGATGGCACGCTGGCCGGCTTTGCGCTCCGCGTCACGCCGCAGACGAAAGCCTTCGTGCTGGAGAAACGGATGCGGGGACGAGTCCGACGACTGACGCTTGGGCCGTACGGTGTCCTGACCGTCGAGCAAGCTCGCACCAAGGCCGTCCGGTTGAGCGCCGACATTCTGGACGGCAAGGATCCGGCCCAAAGCCGTCGCCATCGTCACGACGAGCCCACGTTGGCGCATCTGTTGGAGCTCTATGACGAGCGGTATTTGCCCAGGAAACAACCGACTAGTCAGCGTCATGACCGCAGCCTGATTGCCCTCTATCTGTCCAAGTGGCGACCCCGCAAACTCTCCTCGATCAGCCGGAGCGATGTGGCTCGGCTCCATGCCGAGATTGGGCGGACCGCGCCGTATCAAGCCAACCGCTGCTTGGCCCTCCTGCGGCGGTTGTACAATCTCGCCGCCTTGCTGGGACTCCATCCCGGCATGAACCCCGCCCTCGGCGTCGAGGCCTTCAAGGAAACGCCAGCGCGACCGGTTTGTCCAGCCGGATGAACTGCCGCGCCTGTTTGAGGCCCTCGGGGCCGAGCCGAATGTGTATGCCCGCGTCGCGTTTCTCACCACCTTGTTATCTGGCGCGCGTCGTGAGGAAGTGCTCACGATGCAATGGTCCCATCTGAATCTGTCACGACGGGAGTGGACGATCCCGCTCACCAAGGCCGGACGGCCGCATCTGGTGCCATTGCCTGCGGCCCTCTGTGAGCTCCTCGCGCAATTACCCGTCGTGCCGGGAAACGCGTACGTCTTCGTGGGCCGGGGACCCAAAGGCCATCTGGTGAACGTCAAACGCGCATGGCATCGGATTCGGACGCGCGCCAAACTAGAGGACGTTCGCATTCATGACCTCCGGCGGACCTTGGGCAGTTGGTTGGCTGGCAGCGGGGCGAGCTTACCCTTGATCGGCAAAGTTCTGAACCATAGCCAACCGACGACGACCGCCATCTATGCGCGCTTGGACCTCGCCACGATGCGGAAGGCCTTAGACGACAACACGGACCGAATGTTTGGGACACGCGAAGCTTTGCCGCCTCCTTCGGACGAATGAGCCATGATCAGTCACGAGCCCCTATTTAAGTCATTCCCGCACGCAACTCTCCATTCAACATCAGTGGAACGCCGAGCCGTTTCGCCTATCAAATCGTTGTAGCCGCTGGCACTGAAAGTCCCTGTTCCGTTGCCGTGGTCCCTTCTCAGAAATCACCCAATTGACGAATCCGTCTTTATCGGGATATCTCGCTTGGCGACTCCATCATTAGCAGGAAACGCTAGGCCTACGGCGGCGCGGTCGTCGCCTCCCCCCGTGATCTGCGAACGATTTTCAGCCATCACTGTACTCTACCAATGGTAGAGTAAAATACTTAGTAATAGTCCCTCCACAAACTTTCCTCGGGAGTACAGCGAATGGCGCAGCACCTTCTGAACTTGCTAACCTTCCGGCAGGATTTGTCTCGCCCTGACAATGTAACAATCGTCTTCACTCGAGGGAGGTGCTCATGCCGAGAATCAAGCCCAAAACCAATCCACGGGTGCAATGGATGGGTCGAGAAACTTTGACCAAAGGAACACGAAATGACTTAATCGAGATCATTGGCTTGAATCCCGACGATGATGACGACCAGCGAAAGGCTGCCGACCAAGTCGTAGCGCAGGTCGAACAAGTACTCGGATTTTATACGCCCCTCCAAAGCTCCTTGGATCACGGCCCGCGCGCGGCCCACCACCTAAAAACCCTCGCGCGGCTGCGCTCCCCCTCTAATGCCCTAGAAGCGGAACTTTTTGTGTTGGATGGGGATTTGAAAGCCCTCTACCATTACGCCGGGGTGGACATCGAACTGCTGGGCCAACAATTAGATCTGCTTTTGAGCGTCACGCACTGGATCCAATCACTCTTAGAGGGCCGTGGAAGCCGGCACGCTCCCCGGAAGGTCGCCCGACTAATAGTCGCCACGCGCCTGGCGTGTATTTTTCTATCGTTCCGCCCACCGCTACCGGATGCCAAAGGGCGAGCCGATTCGCCAGACATGGAGCTGAAAGACTTCGTGAGAGTCGCTCTCAAGGCAATAGACGTTCCTTCCCTAAGTCACCAGCATTGGGCAGGCATCCTCAAAGCCGCGAAGGCTTACCATGCGACGATGAAACGCTGACTATGCGGTCTCCTGAGGCTTTTTTCTAAGTCGGTTATCTCCCCCGCCCTGCTGGAAATAAGTAAAACCACCCCCTGTACTTTAATTTTAATTACACGTTTTCCGACTGCGATACGCTATCCCCCATGGTGATTGGTCCAGTACGACTGACAACCAATAAGTATGATGTCTATTACCAGCAAGGAGGCTTTATGCAAGTGTTTATGAAGGCGCTGCTAGAGGAACAGCGTGTCGCCGGCATTCTCAACGTATCGGTCAAGACGCTTCAGGCCTGGCGGGGACGAGGCGGCGGACCTCGTTATGTACGCCTCGGCCAGCGTTCAATTAGGTACAAACCCGAAGACGTGGAGGCCTTTATTGCGGCAGGGATGCGCTGCTCCACGAGTGATGCAGGCGGAAACGATGGGGGGCAGCTATGAACCCCGCCATGGACATCACCGCCGTGCGAGAGGCAGCACGCCATAACTGGCCAAGTATCCTTGCCTATCACGGCATTGTGGTGCCGGACAATCCGAAACGGTCTGGCCCGTGTCCGATATGCCGAGCCGGAACGGATCGATTTGTCTTCTACAATAACGATGGCCGCGGAACATGGTTTTGCAGAAAATGTCCGGAACCACAGGCCGGGGACGGCTTTAACCTTTTGCAACAGATCTTCATGTGTGACTTTCGGTCCGCCGTGGAAAGGGTGCAAGAGGCCCTTGGCCACCTGGATGGCTGCTCATCCGGACGACAGTCCACCAATAAGGCTCCCGATGCAACGCGCACGTGTCATCGGCCGCCTGGGGAAATAGGCAAAACACTCTTTTGCTATGAAGACGCCGACGGCTCGCCAGCATTCTATGTGCAACGAATAAAAAAGCCGGATGGCAAAAAAGTGTGTCCCCAGTGGGGCCCGACGGCGGACGGAACTGCCTGGCAGATGAATATGGAGCACGTCAAGAAGCCCCTGCCGCTGTACAACCTGCCGGCGATCCTCGCAAACCCGGAGGCTGTCGTCGTGATGTATGAGGGCGAACCGTGTGTCCACGCGCACCAGAAGGCCAGTCTGCCGGGGATCCCGACTACATGCAGCGGTGGTGCCGGCAAGGCGCATCTGACCGACTTTTCGCCTCTCGCTGGACGCCTTGTCGTCATGAGTCCCGATAATGATGCCCCAGGGGAACAGCACAAGGAAGGGGTGGGGCAATGTGCCTTTGAAGCAAACGTCCAGTCGATTAAAGTCCTGCGGCTTCCAAGCCTCCCTGACAAAGGTGACGTGGTCGATTGGCTGCACGACGGTGGCACGCCGGAACTCTTCAGTATGCTAATGGAGGCAGCTGATGAGATGGAACGGCACGAGGCTCACGCGGACGTACTACACGAGGAACCGGTATCGCTTGATACCCCCATCCTTCCCGCTCTTCCTACCGAGGCCTTTCCCGGATGGCTGCGCGACATGGTGGAATCCGTGGCGGAAGCGACGGAGACGCCGGTGGAACTTGCTGCCCTGCAAGGCCTGACGGTCCTGTCCGCCTCATGTCAGCGCAAGTTCGTGGTTCAGGTGAACCCAGGTTATGTGGAACCGTTGAGTCTCTGGACCATGACCGCCTTGGAGTCAGGAAATCGCAAGACCACTGTGATGCACACCATGGCCAAGCCTCTCATGGAGTACGAACGGAGACAGGGACAAAGCAAGAGGGCTGAAATAGAGCGGGTCCAGTCCGAGTACGATCTCATCAAGGCCCGCATAGACGGGATCCGTGCGAGGGTAGCCAAGGGGACTTCTGAGGCTTTTGAGGATGCTAAACATGAAATTCGGGCCCTGGAAGAGATGCTCCCGGATATTCCAGTGGTACCGAAACTGTGGGTTCAAGACATCACGCCTGAGAAACTTGGCGAGATGATGGCTGAAAATGGGGAACGGCTGGCGCTATTGTCCGATGAGGCGGGCATCTTCTCGATCATGGGCGGACGGTACAGCAACGGGGTCGGCAATTTCGATATCTATTTACAGTCCCATTCCGGCTTTCCGTATCGCGTTCACCGTCGCGGCCGTCCTCCCATCGACATGCAGCATCCAGCTCTAGCGATCGGTCTGAGTCCTCAACCCTTGATTCTCCGTGACCTGGGAGACAATAAAGCCTTCCGAGGGCGGGGATTATTGGCACGGTTTCTCTATGCGATTCCACGGTCCACGGTCGGCAGCAGAACGTTTGCAGGCCGACCGGTTGCTGGGCATGTGACCACACAATATCACGCCCACATCGAAGCCCTGCTCGCGGTTGATCCGCCGCAGACAGTGGATAATGAGATAGGCGTGTACACGCTATATCTAGAGGAAGCCGCAGTCAAAGAATGGCATGAATTTTCGTTGCACGTAGAAGGATGGATGCGAGAAGGCGCGCCTTACGAACACATGCGGGACTGGGCGGGCAAGTTGCCAGGGGCGGTTGTCCGACTCGCTGGCAATCTTCATTGTGCGACCTATGCGCTGGGGCAGCCGTGGACGACCAAGATCTCCTCTGAGACGATGAACGAGGCCATTGGCTTAGCGGCGGTGCTGGGTCAGCACGCACTCGCGGCGTTCGACATGATGGCGCTTGACCCCGGGATTGAGGATGCAAGAAAAGTCTGGCGCTGGATTGCCCGCGAAAAAAAGACGGGCTTTGCGGCGCGTGAAAGTTTTCAGGCGCTTCGGGGCTCGTTCAAGACAATGGACACGTTGAACCGGGCTCTCCGTGTTCTTGTGGAACGCTTTTATCTATGTCAGGAGCAACGAGCCTCAACCGGCGGTCGGCCTCACAGTCCGAGGTATACCGTTAACCCATACCTGACGAATGAGTGGGGATTATGAGCGACTGGCGAAAACTCATTTTAGAGATTCAGAACCCCAAAACACATCCTCAAAATACTCAAAAGTTGGTGGTGGATCCTCCTGTGAAGACTTCTGAGTATTTTGAGTATGCCAAACAAGACATTGACGGTGGCGAAATGGCGGCGTCGCGTGCTGACGCTATCAACCCGTGGGATGTCATCTGGTGGCAGAGTCCCCGAGACGGCAAGATGAAGGGGCCTGCGATTGTCAACGGCAGACTAGAGTCCCATGGGGCCCTATGGTGCTGGTTGATGTATGAGGGGGTGACACATCTGCTTCATTCGAAGCTCATCGTGAAAATCGACAAGAACGAGTGGCCGATATAGCAGGACACTCGAACCCATATCTCTCTGACAAGGGACCAGCGAGGGGAACCGGAACAAAGAGTCATGCGAGGCGTCCAACGGCCGGCGCGTACCGGCAGGAAATGCAAACTCACCGATGAACCTGTCAGGCGTATCCTCGACGTGCTGGCCACTGGTGGAACACACCGAACGGCGTGCCGAGCTGCGGGCATTAGTACCTCAACGTTCTATAGTTGGTTGGAGAGAGGTGAGCGAGAGCCATCGGGTCCGTTTCCTGAGTTTTTGGAGGCTGTACGGCAGGTTGAGGCGCAACGTGAGATCGAAGCTCTAGCAACCATTTCAAAGGCTGCCGCAGAGGACTGGCGGGCAGCCGCCTGGTATTTAAGCCGTCGCTATCCTGAACGATGGGGAAATGGTAAGAGGCGCAATAGTGGTGGAAAAAAGTGAGGCACCCTTTCGAGATATCTATGCCGATGAGTAAGGAAGCGGCCTCACTTGCCAATGCAATGGTGGGCACTTTGGACAAGGTGGCGGAGGCCTGAGCATAAGGAAGGCCAGCATGAACCTCAAAATTGAAGTCTTCGACGAATACGGCCACGCCAAGCGCCGCAATCGGCGGACGAGGGACGTGTAACGGTGGAATTTTAAAAGCATTGATGCCCTGCCAAACTGTCCGCGGGCACGTCATGACGGTCCAAGTCCATCGCGTCCAGCATGAGTAACAGAGTCCACGCGTCTTCCGGGGTAAGTCCAACAGCTCCCGTAATCTTGGATACTCTTCTATGCCATCATTGAAAAGCGCGCAGTATGTATCCAACGCGTCATACAAGAGGAGCCGAGCCCCCGCAAAGTACGGCATTCGCCGCATAGATTTCGATGCCCTGGTCGATTTATTTTTCTGGGATACCTATTTCTTCCTGCCTGAAGATGATGTCGCGGATGTTGGCATGGAGGCTCGGAAGCAGCTTGCCATCAATCCGGAAACCTTTGGGCTCACGCAAGGACTTTCTGGACGCTGTACGCCAGGTTGAAGCGCAACGTTAGATGCACGCTCTAGCAACGATTTCAAAGGGTGCGGGAGAGGACTGGCGGGCAGCCGGGTCGTCATGTGACGAAAAGACATGGTATTAGCGCTCATCTGACATCTATTTAAGTTACATCTAAATCTACAAATAAATCTACAAAAGCACTGTCGAAGCTGATCTCAGATTCGTCTTGGGTAGTAGCCAGTGAGGGAGGGTGGGATGGATCTAACAAAAACAATCATAAAAGCTGTCATGAAAGGGTTGGTTGTGCTTGCGTTCCTCTTGCACATAATACCGCAAGCCATAGCCGAACCGATTCCAGCAGACGAAAAGAACCTCTTTACACTGATCGAGGCCACGCATACCGATTTAATGTTTCTGGGAGTCCTGAGAGGCGTTGCTACTGAACACACACTTAGGGGAACTGGCACCTACGGCGCGGATGGCTGGACCTGGAGCATGTCTGATTCGTTGCGGGGCGTACCTCTGAATTTCACGTATGTTGGAATATTTAACTCGGTTAATAACATGGGCACTTGGAACGGTACGGGTGTGTATGGAGCAGAGTCGTGGCATACTTCTGGAAGCGCCTTTTTCTTATCAGATAACCAAGCAACCTTGAACCTGGGTGGACTACTAGGTGATCCTGATGAATGGTCGGTCACGTTGAGGGCTATTTTCGATGGTAATAATTGGAACTTGAGCATTGAAGGGTCATATAAACGAGACTTTGATGATGACCGAACTTCAATAACCGCTACAGAACGATTGGCGTTTGGGCCTGTGCGTCCTAGAACTAGCTATGAAAAGGAAATGGAGTTACGGAGTCGCCTCAACGATGATGAAGACGATCCATTCAGCATTATCGGGCGACTCAAAGCCAAGGGAACAGCGAGTGGTGGAACAATGAGCGCAGAAGTAACAATAACAAACCTGCCTGAGCCATCAACTTTTGTCTTGCTTGGCACAGGTCTTTTGAGCCTCGTTGGCTTTGGCTGGCGAACCGGAGCATTTACAAAGTCTGATGGATGCGGCACTGGCGACTGGTGCCACCAGAGATTCTGACTCTGTTGGCACACGACAAAGCCATTTCCGTCAGACTGACTGTGGCAAGTCATCCGCGTAGCCCAGACACCATCCTAGAGGAATTGGCTAATGATCAGGAGCCAATCATTCGCCTGACTGTGGTGGCGCGCCCAGATATCTCCACTCAGCTTCTTGAATGGTTGGGCCGAAGTGATCATCACCGAGCTGTCCGCCGTGCCAGCCTTGCTCGGTTGACACAGCAACGACCGATACATCCGATAACAGCGGTACCTTCTTAGAATCGCCCAACCTTCGTGCACCATACACTGACACTGATCATTTGTAATTGCTGCATTGAGCGAACAGAGATGGGGCCTCAGGCACGACTTCTTGCCATGACGGAAATTGAGGAGTTTGTTGCGTCTAGTTAAATCGAGAAGTCGCTTGCGGAGTTCTTCAAGGCCGCCTTGCATCCAATTTTCAGGATCACCAGCGGACATCTGAGATCAGGCGACTAGGTATGGAGAATTAGGCAAAAAATGCACCCTGAAATAGTGCGTCATGATACCAAAAAGCCTGTAATAGGTCGACTCAGAACATGAAGATGCATATTCCACGGGAAGCGGGACGATAGAGCATCATCTCACCACAGGCAATGTGACCACTTTCTCAGATTGAGTCGTTTAGATACGTCAGTGTAGTACGAGAGAATTTCGGTTGATATGAAAGGTGTACTTCGATCTTGTCGCCTTTCCACTCCGATTCCAAAGATCTATTTTTTCATTTGTGAATGACGGCTGGCCATAGGTCTTGAAAAGTGCAACTTTTATCTTCTCAAAATTGGCCCGGCCATCGAACAGGCCGCCCGTTTCCGCTAAAAAATCTGCCGTTCTGGAATGAATAGAGTTCTTCTGCAACTGGAACGTCAAAAATCGGCAACAATGTTTTCCCCGCAGTCGGCACACACATGGTGATTCCATCACGCGTGGGGCCGGAATATTTCTTGAGAGCTGCACTCGGAGCTGCTCCCCCCATTTGACATGGCGGAAACCGTTCGGTGGTCCTTCGGTAATTAGTGCAGGCTCAGCTACTTGCGCTACCGCTCCTACTCCTATCTGTTCTCCTTTATCTTCCTTGGCTAAAAAGAGTGAAAACCCAATAAAGCCGATCACGCCGAGGACAATAATCGCAGCATAGCCGATCCGTTTATTGCTTATCTGTTCGCGCTCAGCGGCTCTGGCTTGCTCATCGGCAATGGAGAAGCGGCGAGGCTCTGATGTTTCTGCTGTTGTCACTGGTTGATTCTCATACGCCTCGGTCGGTGGGTAAAACGTCTTACCACACCGAAGACACATAAACTTTTGTTCAAGCATGTCCTCCCATCGCTGCAGCTCTTTCTGATAGCTAACCTTCATCCAATATCCGGCAGCAAACCATACCCCAATAAAGCCGAATCCTACCGCTGCACTTCCTGACCCGAATATGAGATTGAAAATGGGGATGGAGCACCAACACCAACGAGATCCAGGTCATGACCGGTTGTCTGGTTTCTTTAAGCGAAGCGGCTAACATTGTCCGACCCGCTCCAATTGTCCCTTTAACACTCTGCTGGCTGTACATTATGCTGAGACGTTGGGTGTTGTCTTACCGACAGGAGGGACATTTTAGATCCTGAGGCATCAGGGTTTCCTTCCGCTACACAGGTTGATTACCGCAGTCACAGCGAGAGGCGTTGGGAACATTCTGGAGGCCGAAGACCGGACACACTCCTTTGACATCGCTCCGCCTTTCCTGCCGTAACTTTTGCTGGCTGCCACCGACGAAGTTCGTGCACCATTACAACAGCGATCAGAAAACCCACACTGATCAGAGGGACGAGGGCTATTGGAACCGCTCTACAGAGAGCCAAACCTCATCATCGCTCAATGAGCCATTGCTCTTGAGCCTTATGCCAGGCAGGCCCCGAACTTGATGCTCGTAAAGAGCAAAAAGTCCATGCTGGTCGATGGAGTATGCCGGGGTAGCTTTTAGGCAGACTTGTGGCGGAACTAGATAGAGAAATAAGTCGTTCTTGTTGAGTCATTATCTGAGCCCATACAAACGCTTAGCCTACTAAGGGTATTAGGCTGCTGAGCTGGTGTCAAGGCATGAGCAAGAACGTAATACAGTGTTCCGTCTCACCCCCCTAATCCCATGCCCTAATACAGGTGCGTGACCGCTACGTGGTGAAACGGCCCCGGTGGCTCAGGCTTGTGCCTGCAATGGTGCGGTTTTCGAACTTCTCCATGCGCCCACGTACTGTCGTAATGGCTGCCGGGGCTACCGATCGCCGCCCGATTCTTCCGTCGTCACGGACTAGCTCTGTCTAGCAATGCTTCACTACAGGTAGAGAACGACGAAAAGGAATGGTTCGCCGCGTATCAAGTCGATGTCGGCCAGCCCACAGGGGCCGCTCTCTGTCGCGGCCAGTGCGACTTACGACCTGTGACAACGGCCCCGCACACGGAGCCCCACGGGTGCGCGAGCAGATATGGCCGGGGATCCACCTGTTGTTTCGTTTGAATCATGAAACTCGCCGCCGTCTCGCGGAGGTGGCTACCCAGGTCGTCCACCTTGGCCTGCGAATCCCGCACGGTCTCGTTGATCCGATGTTTCAAGAGCGCTAACTTCTCCGAGATCGCGGTGCGCGTCTCCACGATCTGCCTCACGTCCTCCTCGATATCCCGTTGATCCATGCTTTCTCTCCTTCAAGTTGGAGCGGTGTCGGGTGATAGGTTGCGCCGCAATGCCGGCTACATCGGATTGGGGAGCTTCCCGTGGGTCTTTGCCAGCTCTTCACCACGTGATGCTCTTCAAGTGCCTCATCCGTTCTGAAGACTGACAGTCTAGCGCCAAGCGTTACCTGTTCAACTATCAGCCAATAGACACGCCCGTGTGCGAGTCGTCTTCCGGCCTATGTCAGGAAAGAACCCACCAGGCCCCGCTGCTTGCCGAGATGGATAAGCCACTGGATGCGTATCAAGTCTCCGTGAGCGTTTGGGATGATCCGAATTATCACTTGCAAGACATGGGCTGAAACTCTGGAATCGTTTCCGCTCCTTCCACATCTCGGGTCTCACGCAACGCCAGGCTTCCGACGCGACGGACTCTAGGACCCTGCACTCTATGATTCGAAGAGGAAGAGACAGAGCAGCGGTATCTTCATCGGTTCCGAAACGGAAACTACGTTTCAGTTGACGAGCTCCATTTATCGATTACACTTAAATGCCGAGTGAGCCTTATTGTGCAACGTGCCCTCATGCTGTATGGCCTGCCGCCCTGCTTCACCACCCAGGACCTGCGTGGATTACTCCGCCGTTTCGGCACGGTCGAAGATGTGCGGTTGTCGCCTCACCACGAGTCTGCTTTAGTGCTTGGATATGGAGAGATGAGCTCCCAAGAACAGGCCCAACACGCGGTCCAAACGCTCCATGGCACTGTGGTCCAAGGCCATAAGCTCATTGTGCATCGCTCCAGGTTGTTAGGTGTATGACCAGTCCGTTTCCGAATGATTCAAAGGGAGGAAGATGCCGTTCACGCCACTGCATGCTGGGCCGGGATTACTGCTGAAAGGCTTGTGTGGAAAGAGAGTCAGCTTATTGAGCTTCTTAGGGGCTCAAGTCCTGATCGATCTGGAACCGTTATGTTACATGCTGATGGATCAATGGCCTGTCCATCGCATGGCCCACACACTTCTTGGAGCCACAGTAGTCGCTGGGGTTGTGGTCTGTATGATGGCGCTCATAGGGCAGGTGCGCAGGCCCCAATATAGGACGATAGATGGTGCAGAATTCAGCCTCGCGGGAATCTCTCTTGGAGCCCTCGTCGGGACATGGTCGCACGTGGTGTTGGATAGCATGGTTCATCTTGATGTCCGACCGTTTGCGCCCTTCAATGATGCTCTCCCTTTCTATGGGCTCCTCGAATGGGAGCAAGTCAATCTGCTGTGCGTCGTCTCTGCGGCAATAGGCCTGCTCCTTCATGTACGCCAACGACTCACCGCTCGTCCCGCACCGACTTACAGCTAGAATGAATACGCGGTAGGCGCGAAGCGGACTTTCGCTTGCCGTACTTTGGGATGTACATGCTTAGGTATACGGGTCTATAACGACCCATGAGGGAGAAAGACGTTTGATTGGGTGCGCTTCACACCCACTGAAATGTGATGGTTGACCAGCCTGCCGAGGTCGACCATCCTTCCTCTAGGGCCGAATACTTCTTGCCGGAAGAGTATTGACGGT
>CAVOXE010000004.1:0-257633 GCA_963700335.1 Nitrospirota bacterium
CCGCCTCGCTCGCCAAACGGCTTCGCAGTCTCGATGACGTGATCTCGAATATGCTTCGTATGGCCATGATGACCGTACAACATCTGTTGACTGAAGCCGCGTCGAAGCAACGATGCCTTGAACGATTCGATGTTGCGGGCGAGACCGCCTCCAACGGCTCCCAACGAGTCAACCGTCTCGTATAACGGAAGAAGCGGACTCATTCTATGCCGATTGAATTCACCCATCTTCATAATCTAGTCAGGACCTATCAGCGGTCCTTGAATCTGAGCGATTCGCTGCGCCGGACGGAGCCGCGGTCGCCGGACGAGACTACAGATCGTGTGTCGATCTCCACCGAGGCGCGGGAACCGCACGATCCCACCGATCTTGAAGATGGCAGCCCACCGGACGAATCTGCGTAACACTAGGCGTTTCTTTCTCGGCATGGCTGCCCCTGAGTGGGCAAGGATTGCCTAGCGCCGCCATCGCGTCATTAATCGAAATTCCATGATTGCCGTGTCTTTCACCTGGCAATATCCTTGCTAGTCTTTCTCGGGTGAAGATGGATGAACGCAATGTAGGTGACGGGTATCTGACGGCTGCTGAACAAGGCCGCCCCATCGTCCTGTTGAAAAACTCCCGCGCTGGATTGCATCATTCCCTGATGCAACGACTCACCGAGGCGGGCTATGCGCCCAGACCCATTCAGACCATGCCGGAAGTCTTTCAAGCTGCAGAAGACCCATCAGTGGATGCCCTTCTCTGGCCCATCGACGATTGCGAAATTGAGGCCATGGATTTGCTCGAACAGCTTCGCAATCGTGAAAGCGATCTTTGCGTGATTATTTTAGGCCCTGAGTTAGGCGCCGAACGCGTCTCCGCTTGTCTGAGAAACGGGGCGTTCGATTTTCTGGCTCTCCCTATTCGACCGGGTCGCTTGGAGCAATCCCTTCAGCAAGGGTTAGAAATTCGCGGGTCCTTCCGCAAGGTGCGAGGCTTGTCGGACGCCTTGAAGACGGCCAATGAAGCGCTCGCCGGAGAACGGGACAGCTTAAAGCGATTGAATGCGAGCCTGGTATTGTTGAATCAGCTTGGACACGCCATGTCTCGAACCCATGAAGCCGAAGAAATCGTCAGAATTGTTGCCGAGCGTCTCCTTCACATTCTGCCTTACGATGTGTTCAGCGTGAGCTGGCGAGAACCTGAATGGATGTGGATGTATGGCGCCGATGCAATGAGTGAAGAGCCCTCTCGTCGCCCAGAAGGCGTCGAATCCAGGGAACGATCATCGCTCACAGCCGTCCGGCGTCATGCGACCCATCCCCACGATGATCGTCGCCCGATGGATACGATCGATCTGCCGCTCCTCTCGGCGCATCAGCCGGTCGGCCGATTGCGGTTGGAGCGGGGACAGGAGACACCGTTTGGTTCCTCCGATCGGGAGTTACTGATGTCGGTGGCCACCTCGCTGGCTCTTTCCCTCACGAATGCAGATGCGCATCGGAACTTGGAGCAGATGGCGATGAAAGACGGATTGACCGATCTCTTCAATCGTCGCGCATTCGATCAACTGCTCAGCCAGGAAGTCAAAGCGGCCGACCGCTACCGATCGCCCTTGTGCCTGTTGTTGGGAGATGTGGACCACTTCAAAACCGTCAACGACCAATTCGGGCATCCGGTCGGAGATGCTCTGCTCAAGGAAGTCGCAACGTTGTTGTCCGAGTCGTTACGTGAAGTGGATATCGTCGCTCGTTATGGGGGAGAAGAATTCGCGATCATCTTGCCGCGGACCGACGTGGCTTCCGCAACCGTGTTGGCCAACCGGATTCGAGAGCGGATCGATCGCCACATTTTTATGAACGAACAATCGACGATCCGGCTGACTCTCAGCCTGGGGGTAGCAGGTTTCTCATCGACGGCCGTGCGGTCGAAGGATGCCTTGATCGAAGCCGCAGATCATGCTTTGTATCGAGCCAAGACGCGCGGAAGAAATCGCGTAGAAATTTACGAGGCCGTCAACTCAGACCATGCCGAAACGCCGGTAGGTCATCGACCGTAATACCGGGATGCGGACCTGTCATGCCCGATCCGAAACAATCCTTCGCGGTGGACGACCGTCGTGAGTGGCTCCGCATCGACGACACCCTGCTCTTAGAGTATCGAGTCGTCGGTGAACCGTACGTCCCGACGTCCGTTCCGGACGCAGCAGCCGCCGAAGAAACCATCACCACCTTCATCAGTAAACCTACGAACGATCTCCTTGCCTTTGCACAACTGCATGAAGGGGAGGCACTCCTCGTGCCTTGGCTCAAAAAAATCGATTGGGTATTGGAAGCCGTTCTTCACCGTCTCGTGCGGATGAGTAAAGAAACCATCCAGCTCCCGCGATTGACGGAGGTGAATATCAGCGGGGGCGGTGTCAGTTTCTCCCTTCCTCGACGACTGCAAGCGGGCGATCAGCTCGATCTCCATATCATCCTGCCCCCTTTCTCAGCCATTCAAGCCCGAGTCGATGTCATGCATGCAACGCCGGTCGATGGGAAGGGCGCGCGTGGTGGACGGGCACCTGCTACACGCAGATCAGCCAAGATGATCATGAATGCTTGATCCGCCATATCCTAGACGTACAAGCGGAACGACTCCGCGCTCGGCATTTCACCCAGCCTCCGACTATCTAAACAGCAGGCCCCAGGCGACTTCTTGCGTCTTCTCGGTTGTGATGTGCTGGGAGGAGGACTTCTCCGACGTGACTGAAGGCATGTGCGGCCGGTGAATTCGGGGCGGCTTCGACGACCGGGAGGTATGTGCGTACGGACCGATCGACAGCAGGGTCTTCGGGAATCTCACCTAAGAGTGTCAGTTCACCGCCGACGTATTGGCGGAGTAGTTTTTGGAGTTGCAGAGTATTGACCTTGGAACGGGAGCTGGTGCGGTTCAGCAGCAGTAAGGGATGAAACGCCGCCAGGGCTTGCCTGGCGATCTCCTGTCTCGCCTCATCAGTGTTGCAGGAAACGGTAAGGATTTCTTCGATACCGGAAAAATCTCGTTCTGCCAGCGCGGCGTTCATGGGGTCGCGACTCAAAAAGTGCGACAGCACGCGGCGGATCGCCGCCAGCTTGACGAACCGATACAGATCGAGGACGGACGTGGGATCGAGCGTCGCCACGGCAATGTGACGGTCGGCCAGTAGAAAGAAATCCAAGGCATGATAGCTGGTGCCGGCGCCGACATCCACATTCAGCACATCGGCTTCCATCTCGCGCAGATGACGGATCAACCGCTTTTCTTGGCATACGACATATTGGCGGTGGCGAGTGTGTCCCCGGTTCTTGGAATGAGCCGGAGTCCGTGCTGCGTAGAAATCGAATGCCTGACCCCTTCGAGAGTGTCGATACGGCGGGTTAAGAAATCGCTCAGCATGGTAGAGGGGTACAGCAGGCCAAATAAAATGTGCAAATCTGCACCGCCGACGTCCAAATCCACCAAGACCACGCGCTTTCCCATCTTTGCCAACACGAGGCCAAGATTGCCCGACACGATACTTTTGCCGACCCCACCTTTGCCGGATGCCACAGAAATAATCGTCGCCATAGTGCCGCGCCTACTGTTTGCACGATGAATCGGTTCGCAGGTGACGTCAACCGAAACTATAAGTGCCTTTGGTGAAGCATCTTTTGTGCCCATAGGGATCGCTCGAAGAGAAGGGTTTTTGATTCAGGATCTGGCTTGTCAAAAGAGAAGGGCCGCTCAAGTTTCTTTCAAACAAGGCCGATACGGTATTCGACATGAACAATGATTTGTTGGCAACAACGAATAAACCAGCAGACGGCGACCCCGGGTTGGAAGGACACATCCTGACAGTAGGGGAAGTGGCGCATTTTTTGCGGGTTCCGAAATCCACCGTGTACAAACTTGCGAGGCTCGGGCAAATTCCCGCGTCTAAAATCGGCAAGCACTGGCGATTTCTCCGTAAAGATCTTCAGCACTGGATGCAGAGCCGATCGGTTGGTCAATAAGCTCGCACGTTCGTCCCTCACAGGCGCGGTGTGCGGCGAAGGATGACGATGGTCCTCGCAGAAAGAATGTATTCATGCAACTGAGTCCGTCGACGTTCACAGATCTTCGCAATCTGATTTACGAACGCACCGGGATTTTCTTTTCGGACAACCAAAAAGTATGTTCTCGAGAGCCGCCTCCAAGCCCGACTGAAAGAACGAAAGTGCGCCACTTACGAAGACTATTTTCAGTTGCTGAAATACGATGCCTGGCGGCATCAAGAGTTGAATGCCGTCTATAACATCGTCACGACCAACGAAACGTTTTTCTATCGAGATTTGCCCCAGCTTCAGATGTTCACCAATACGATCATTCCAGCCGTCGTCCAGGCCAATGCGGCTTCGTCCAGAATTCGTGTCTGGAGCGCGGCCTGTTCAAGCGGGGACGAACCTTACACGTTGGCCATGATGATGTTGGAGCACCCCGCCCTGGCCAATTGGGCGATCGCCACCGATATCAGCGAAACAGCCCTGGGCGACGCGCGCGACGCCGTGTACGGATCGTATGCGGTACGAAGCGTGCCGCTCTTTATCAATAAATACTTCAGGCGCGAAGGGCCTCAATACTTCTTGTCGGAGAAGATCAAAGAGCTCGTGAAGTTTTCGCACATGAATCTGTATGACGGCACGCGCTTGAAAATCATCCGAGGCATGGACGTGATTGTTTGCCGCAATTGCCTGATCTATTTTGACGACAAGGCAAAACAAAAGATCCTCGGCAACTTGGCCGATTGCCTACGCCCCAAGGGCTATCTCGTGATCGGTTTCTCTGAATCGATGCACAGTGTTTCGAATGCGTTCAAAGCCGTCCATGCGGATCGTTCAGTGGTGTACCAAAAGTAGTAGTCGAATCGTTTCATCAAGGAGGTTACGGAGATGCAGCCGGATCCCAGCATGAAAACCATGGTCGTAGATGACATGTCAACGATGCGGAGGATCGTCAAGAACCTCTTGAAGCAGTTGGGTTTCGCCAACGTCGAAGAGGCGGAAAACGGGCAGGAGGCGCTGATCAAACTGAAGGCCGATAAATTCGGTTTTGTCGTATCAGAGTGGAACATGCCTGTGATGAGCGGAATTCAATTGTTGAGGGCGATTCGCGCCGGTGAGTCGTTGAAATCGATTCCTGTGTTGATGGTGACGGCCAAAGCCCAAAAAGAAAATATCATCGAAGCGGTTCAAGCCGGCGTCAGCAACTACGTCGTCAAACCGTTTACGGCGGAAGCCCTTCAGGAAAAAATCAACAAGATTTTCAAATAACGTTGAATCGCGGCAGCCGGGTGATGGATAGGTTCTCATGAGGAGCGGAGGCTAACGTGGACGATAATCGAAAGTTGTACGGGGAACTAGGAGAGTTGACGCGGTATATCGAAAATACGATGCGGCAGCTTCGCACGGCGGAAGCGCCCGTGACTGAAACCACCGTACAACTGCCGCAAGCGTCGGAGCACCTCTCCGGACTCGCCGAGCTGACGGAGGAAGGCACGCATCGGGTCATGGAGTTGACAGAGGAACTGCAGGACATCGCCGCAAGGTCTCAAAATTATTGGGTGCGTTATTCACGCATTTGGCGAATGGACGCGGAGGAGCCGATTCATCCGATCGCACCGCGGCCATCGTGAAGCTCTTGGCCGCGGACGACACGCGCCTCATGGACATCATGACGGCGCTATCGTTCCAGGATTTGGTCGCCCAGCGAATCAACAAAATCATCACCATTCTGGATGATGTCGAACATAAATTACTGCAAATGGTCGTGGTGTTCGGCTTGAAGCAGGAAAACGCCCCAAGCGTCAACGGAAAAGCCGATCAAATGTTGAAAGAGTTGGAAGCGTCCGAAACGCACTACGGCGAAGCGATCATGAGTGGTGCGGAAACCTACTCGAGGATGGAAGAGTCAGGCGACGTACCGACATTTCGCCGCGCGTCCGCAGACAAGGCGACAGGCGCCGCCTGCATCGTGTGCCATGCCGGCAAGCAGGTGGGAGACGTCCTGGGTGTCCTATCCGTGTCCATCCCCACGGAACATATTAAGGCGGCATCCAATGAATCGCTGCAACGGACGGACGGGCTTGACCTTAGTGCTCACCGTGTTGGCGACGATGGTGATGATGTATTTCATGCTGCGATGTGTGGTGATCCAGCCGCTCCAGGCGATGACCATCATCTCCCGTGATATTGCCGAGGGAGAAGGCGATTTGACCAAACGGGTGCCGATCAACGGAAAGGACGAGATCGCCGAACTCGGCAAGTGGTTCAACGTGTTCATCGAGAAACCGCAAGGGATGATCGGCAAGGTCGCCCATGTCACCGACAAGGTGGCCTCCGCCTCGGTGCAACTGTCGGCGACCGCCGAACAAATGTCGAAGGGGTCAGAAGGACTGACCTCTCGCACGGCGCAGACCGCGACTGCAGTCGAAGAGATGAACGCGACGGTCGCCGAAGTGGCGCAGAACTCCGGCAAAGCGGCCGGTATGGCCCAGGAGACCGTGCAAACAGCGAAGAGCGGTCGTGAGGTCGTGACTGAAACGATCGACGGGATGCAACAGATTTCCGATGCCGTGACACAATCGGCGTCAATCATTGCGGCCCTCGGTAAGTCTTCCGATCAGATCGGCGAGATTGTCCGCGTGATCGAGGATATCGCGGATCAGACCAATCTGTTGGCCTTGAATGCCGCGATCGAGGCGGCCCGAGCCGGTGAACAGGGACGGGGGTTTGCCGTGGTGGCGGACGAAGTTCGGAAGCTGGCCGAGCGCACGACCAAGGCCACGAAAGAAATCGGCGATATGATTCGCCAGATTCAACATGACACCAAGGGCGCGGTGACGTCGATGGAAGACGGAACCCAAAAGGTGTCGAGCGGTGTGAACTTAGTGAATAAGACGGGCGAAACGCTCGGCAAGATCGCCGAGATGGTCACGCAGACGTCCGACATGATCCGGCAGATCGCGGTGGCGGCTGAAGAGCAGTCAGTGGCGACTCAGCATATCGCCGGCGATTTGGAAAATGTCGCGAAGGTCAGCAAGGAATCGGCGGGTGGGGCCAGCGAATCGGCCAAAGCCAGCCATGATCTGAGTTTGTTGGCGAGCGAACTGCAGGCAATCGTGGGCAGTTTTAAAGTCACGTCCGACAAACGACGATAAGGGTAAGCCATGATGATTCAAGGACGGGAAGGAAATGTCGTCGACGCGTCACCGGCTGATGGCCATCAGGCCGTCGATGGCACGGAGGCAAGCTGTCAGTTGGTGACGTGCTGCGTAGGCCAAGAGGAGTTCGCCGTCGATATCCTCAGCGTCCAAGAGATCAATCGGATGGTTGATATCACGCGCGTGCCGAAGGCGCCGGTCTTTGTCGAGGGCGTGATTAATCTCCGGGGACGGATCATTCCAGTGTTGAACTTGCGTTGCCGGTTCGGGATCTCGTCAGAGACGGAGCGAACGGCGAGATCACGCATCGTCGTCGTCAACGTACGAACACGTGTGGTCGGCTTGATCGTCGACTCCGTCTCTGAAGTGCTTCGATTACCGAAGGAAGCCATCGAGCCCCCGCCGTCGCTGGAGACGGCGATCGGAGCGGAATTCATTCAGGGGGTAGGCCGGATCAAGGATCGATTGTTAACTGTGTTGGATCTGGATCGATTGTTGACTCCGGCCGATCAAGCCGCGATCGCATAGAGTCTGTGAGTTAGGCGGGCGGCGCCGATCGATCGGATGGATTGATGGGGTGCTGCTCGCCGGTGATCGTGTGGAGCATGCCCACAGAATGCTGGAGAACATCGGCAGCGCAACTGAGCGTCGCGGCGAGTTGCTGCAATAATTCTTCCCATCGTCCCTCCTCGCGAAGGGTCTGCAAACGACGGTGTTGGTCCTCGAGAATCGCTTTTTTAGCATCCAAGAGCAGACTATCTACGCTCGTCATGATCGTCCTTCTAGTCTCGAAGCGATATCTCACGCTAACAGACTTCACCGGGGGAGCGCAAGGCACCCCTCAAAGACTAACCAATCGATGCCGGTTGAGAACGGTTGGAGGTAGTTAGTGCACTGGAGAAGGAGCCATCTGTGGATTTTCTGACGATCATCGGTCTTGCGATCGCCATCGGGTCGATCCTCGGCGGGCAAATTTTGGAAGGCGGCCACATCAGCTCGATCATGCAGTTGACCGCGTTCATCATCGTGATGGGCGGGACGATCGGGGCCGTGTGCATCCAGAATCCCATGTCGGTCGTCCTTAAAGGCGTTTCGTTGTTGTCCCTCGCGCTCTTCGATCCCAAGGTCGATGTGAAGAAGGACATCGGAACGATCATCGATTTGGCGAATATTTCAAGGAAGCAAGGATTGCTGGCCCTCGAAGGAAAAATTAAAGATATTCCGGATCCGTTTTTTAAGAAGGGCGTGCAATTCATTGTCGACGGGACCGATCCGAAGATGATGCAGGAAATTTTGGAAACGGAAGTCGAGCATCACGAGGAAGAAGGTGTGACGGCGGCCAAGATATGGGAGGCGGCCGGTGGATATGCCCCGACCGTCGGAATTCTCGGGGCCGTGCTGGGACTGATTCACGTCATGGAAAACCTGGCCGATCCCTCCAAACTCGGCGGTGGAATTGCGGTCGCCTTCGTAGCGACGATCTACGGCGTCGGCGCGGCCAATATTGTGTTTCTTCCCCTTGCCAATAAGATCAAGCTGAAGTTGAAGCATGAATCGGCTGGGCGCGCGGTGGTCATTTCCGGCCTCGTCGGCGTCGCGCAGGGGGACAATCCTCGCATCTTGCAAGAGAAACTGGAATGCTTCCTCCCGCCCGGCCAACGCTCGAAACCAGAAAGCCATTAATGGCAAAAAAACATAAGCACGAAGAGCATGAGAACCATGAACGGTGGTTGGTCTCGTATGCCGACTTCATCACATTGTTGTTTGCGTTCTTTGTCGTGATGTATTCAATCTCCTCCGTGAACGAAGGGAAATTCCGGTCGGTCAGCGAATCGATTCAGGCGGCGTTGCGTCCTGTAGTGAGCCATCCGGTGGCGCAGGTACACTTTGATTTAGGCGACTATAAGTCTTCCTTGGTCCCTTCATTAGGCCAAAAGGTGCAGTTCGTCAGGCAAATACAGGAGATACTCAAAAAAAACAGCAAAGATGTGCAGGTACAGAAGGCGACGGTGAAGCAGACCGATCAAGGTGTAGTAATTACCATCGCCGACAGTTTAATGTTCGAGAGCGGCCGGGCGGAGATTCGCGCCGAAGCGCTTCCAATTCTGGAAAACCTGGCGGAAATCATGGCGGCCAATGCCTCCGTCAAGGAAGTGCGGGTGCAGGGCCATACCGACAATGTGCCGATCAATTCCGCGGTGTTTCCGTCGAACTGGGAACTATCGGCTGTACGCGCCGCCATGGTGACGCGAGCGATGACCGAATTGTACGGCATGCAGCCGGAGAAAATATCGGCGGTAGGATTTGGAGAATTTCGGCCCGTGGCGGATAACCTGACGCCGGAAAACCGCGAGAAGAACCGTCGGGTCGAATTGCTGATCTTGACGAACGAGACCGATGAGGATTTGTAACAACCGTCTCAGCCGACAAAGTCCGGATGAAGGCGATCGATAGGCCGAATCGTACTGGCTTTGATTTCGTTGTAAATGATGGTGCGACCCGCCTGGCGTAATCGATTGAAAACGCCTTCGACCACCACCTGCTCGCCTTCGTGTACGTCCGTTCTTCCCATTCCGATGACTTTCACGGTGCCGTTCCCATCCTTCAGCAGAAAGCCATATGCAGACTGTCCCTGTTTGTTCTCGGCCGTTTGAATCGTCGACACACGGCCGACGACGACCACCATTTGCTTATCGTATTGGTCCGGATGCGTAACCAGATCGGCCACTTCCAGCATAGAAGCCCCGGCAGGAGACACCGTCAAGAGAAGGATGGAAAAGAAACCCAGGAACGCCAGGCCGAGGAGGCCGTCACCGGATACGATCGGCATCCGCATAGAATACCTCATGAATTGAAGTTATCGCCGTTCTTCTCCCAACATGCTTCGAAGAACATGCTCGCCCATCTGGCCCAGTTGCTGCTGGGCCTTTTCTTCTTCGGTCAGTTCGATTTCCTTTGGTGCCGGTGAAACGCGGGCGAGCAATTCCTGCTCGAGCGCCTCGGGCGAGAGATCCCATTCGCTTTGGATGACAGCCAAACGCTGCAGGGTAAACAAGGAAAGCGAAACGGGTAGCCAAAAGCGGCTTTCCAGGTCTTCGGCCAATGTACCGGAAGCGAGTGTCGACAATTTATCCATTAACGCGGTTTCGGTGTGTTCCAGCCCGTCATAAGGCGCGACAGATCGTTCCATAGGGCTACGGGCGAGGACATTAAACGACTCTTTCCACAGATCGAGATTTAAGGCGGCCTGAGCGGTGGGCAATGGCATGTCACCGACTGCCTTTTGCAAGTCGTCCAAGTAGAGCTTTAAGTATTTTACTTTCCTTGCCGCAAGGGTTCCGGCGGGGAGCCCCCATATGTGCGCGACTTCATGGTCCTGAAGGGGGGCAAGGTTTACCCTCTCCAAATCTCGTTTTGACACCTCGAGGCGCTTTCGGTCCCGTGCAAGCTTTCGCAGCAGTGTCTGGTATTCGGCCGATAAACGGCGCGCGCGATATTCCTCTTCCTCGATCTCGTTTCGTTCCCACCGTCCGTTCAGTTCGCGCACCACCGGTCTGAGAATGGCATGACCGGCCTGAGTATGCAGGTCTTTCAGCATCTCCGCACTCACATGGAAGCGAATGGTCAAGAGTCTATCGGCAGCCGCGATCAGCGCCTGGGTGCGGGCAATCTGGCGTTCCAAGCAGTCGCATTGCAGCCACAGTCGCTCGCGCTTTCGGCGGGTTTGCGATTGATATTGCACGACGCGATCAATAATCCCTTGCAGCGCGTCTTTGGAAATCACCGACACGATGCGTTTTGATCCTGCAGCCATTCGTGGATCGGGCCGATCCGCCGCCATATATTCGATCTCTTCCTGGGGCACTTCGAAGTATTGCAACAACAATAGATGCATCATGATCCGCCCCTGAATGGGGAGGCGGGCAATGGCCGAGTTGATATGCTCTTGAGAGAAGACGGCGGTCATTGATTAGGCGGATCCGGTTGCCTGCGATTCCAAGAACGTCGCTACGTACTCGCGAATTTGTTGAACGGTGCCGCTGACGTAGAGTTGCCGGGGAATGTCGACGCGGTGCAATTGAGCAGGATCGATACCTTTCTCGACCGCGTAGGCTTCATCGACATATAAACTGACCGACCCATCGCGATGGCGGATCGCGTACAATGCATGAGACTCTTCCATGACCCCCACCCGACCCTCCGGTAGCCTCAAATCCTAACTAGACCAGATAACATACGCTGGCCTGTAGTGTCAAAGTTACGAGAAGGTGATCGTGGAGTATCGCCAAGAGTAGCTTCGTGCGATCAATGCGGACACGCCAACAGCCAATGGGCGTCGTGAAATTGGGGGCTATCCCACTTCGAATACGGTGAGAAAGAATAACGATGGCCGCCCAGATATAGTGAAAGCTATTGGTGGATGGAACGCGATTACCCGCCCAATGTGTCGAGCGCTTCCTTCAGACTCTTATGCAGGCAGGTGAAAATTGGCGTATCGCGTAAGGTATAGCGGCTGCCTTCGGTCTCCCGCAGCGCCATCACCAGATCGAGGAAATCTTCCGGCTTATCGGTTTCGAAGGCGACGACCCATTCCTGGTCGTCGAGTCCAAACGAATAGGTAGTATTCAGTTTGACGGACGGAAAGCGATGGCCGACTTCAATGTGTTCGTCCATCATGCCTTGGCGCGCTGCTTTGGTGAGCAAAAACCACTCACGCGTTTTCACGAAAGGATAGACGAAGATATATTTGCCCTTGCCGGGAACGATCGTCAGCCGTTTGCTTTCCTGATTCTCGTGGACGTGATGATCGACATAGATCGACCGTTTGGTCATGGCAAGATAGGAATACGGCGTGGTGAGGTACTTGCCGAGACCGGTGGCCAATAATTTCGACGTCATTTCTTGGAACAGCTCCAGCTCATAACTGATGCGCCACAGCATCAGGTCGGCATCCCCACGAATGCCCACCATGGTGTAGGGAATGACAATCACTCGCGAAGTATACTCTTCCACCACCCGAATGAATTCCTGCTTGCCTCGGGTCCGTTCGTCCTCCGGCAATCTGCGCCAGGCAGGATCGATCTTATAAAAGGCAAAATTAACAAACTGGCGCTTTGCAGGCTGTTGCTCACCGCTGGCCATCGACACGTCCTCCTTGCGACTCGTTGAAACGATTGAGCTACTTAGCATTTCGTGATCGGTCTTGTCAATTGAACAATGCCCATCGATGTTCCGTTGCCATTGTTGGCGGGTTGGTCTCAAGGATTAGGACTTGAGCCCCATAGATTGCAAGCGAGTGCTCGGCCATACTGGGCACTATCTAAAACCCATAAGAGGTGGGCCATGGTTCTCTTAGCGTTGAGTACAAGCCTATCGATGCTCAGCTTTATATCGCTGGTGCTGCTCGCCGTCGGTGCGACCTTGTTTATCGTGCAAGTGAAGATGAACTAATCAGATGCAAGATCTCTCTGCGATCGTTCTTTCTGACGATTTCACTTTCTTCCCATCCATTCAACCTCATCGCCTTCTCTCCTTCAGGAATTGACCCTCCTTATGTCCGATGCTAGCATCCGCGCGATGAAACGCGGAGAAATCATTGCAATTGGTTCGGAATTGCTCATCGGAGGACGCCTCGATACAAACTCTCTTTTTTTATCCGCCCGGCTTGGGTCACTCGGGATCGATGTCCGATGTAAATCGGTCGTCGGTGACGATGAGAAGGATATCGCCGATACGATACGTGTCGCGGCCACTCGCGCGGACGTGATTATTGTCACCGGCGGCTTAGGACCGACGTCAGACGATCGGACTCGTGAGGCGGTGGCTGCAGTGACGCGTCGACCGCTACGGCGCCGATCCGAGGCGCTTGAGAGTATGTCGGCGCGGCTGTCGGCCTGGGGTCGCACCCCGACGGTGGCGCAGATGAAACAAGCACTCATCCCTGCCGGTGCGGACGTTCTCATCAATCCGGTCGGGTCGGCCCCAGGATTTTCGCTTCGATGGAAAGGATCATTCATAGCCGTCCTCCCGGGGGTGCCGCGTGAAGCCGAAGCCATGTTCGAAGCGGGCGTCGCGCCGCACTTCACGGGTAACGGCGATCAAATCGAACAGCGTGTCTTGCACACATTCGGGTTGTTCGAGTCCGATATCGATCGGCAGCTCCGCCCTCTCGTGAAGACTCAGCCATCGGTTCAATGCGGCTTGCTGGCCTCTCCGCTTGGCGTCGTCGTATCGTTTACCGCGCGTGGAGTACCGTCTCGCTACGGCAAGGCACTCGACCGTCTCGTGCGCGCTGCCGTTCGGCGGCTGCATCCTCATGTCTATGCGGCGGGGGACGAAACGATGGAAGAGGTCGTTGGTCGGCTATTAAAGAAGAACGGCCGCATGTTGTCGGTGGCCGAATCGTGTACGGGAGGACTCATCGGCCATCGGTTGACTCAGGTGCCCGGCAGTTCAACCTATTTCGAGCGAGGGGCGATGACCTATAGCAATCAGGCCAAGCATGAGATGTTGGGAGTGCCGCTGTCGATGCTGAAGCGTTACGGCGCGGTCAGCGCTGAGGTTGCAGCGGCGATGGCCAAAGGCATCCGTATGAACGCGCGCACCGATATCGGACTGAGCGTGACCGGGGTGGCGGGACCCGGCGGCGGCACGGAACGTAAGCCGGTCGGCCTCGTCTACGTCGGGTTGAGTACCGCTCGGATGCGGCAATCTAACGCCCACGTGTCTACGCAGGAGTTCCGTTTTCACGGCGACCGCCACACGATCAAGATGCGATCCTCGCAAGCCGCCTTAAATATGGTGCGGCTATGGCTTGAGAACAGTGACTCCCCAACACGTCGATGATCAGAACCTTCGTCGCCGCCGAACTTGATTCTACGCTTACACATGCCATTGCCGGCGTGCAAGAGAAGCTCAAACAAGAATTGCACCGGCTCGGTCCACGCGTCCGTCTGCAATGGGTGCGGCCTGATTCCATTCACCTGACGCTCAAATTTTTAGGAGCCATCGAGCAAAGCCAAGTGGGAATCATTGTGCAGGCGCTGGCAAACGCGGCCCGGGAATATGTGCCCTTCTCGGTCGATGTCAAGGGATTCGGTGTCTTTCCGGACATCCGGAGTCCACGTGTGCTTTGGATGGGACTCTCGGGGCCGACTGATCGGTTGATCCATCTGGCGGGATCGATCGATGCCGCGGTGGCCCCATTAGGATTTCCCGCCGAGCGTAAGCCCTATAGTCCGCATCTCACCATGGCTCGCGTGAAGGAGCAATCGCATGCAATCGGAGAAGCCTTGGCCGAGAGCGGCGTGATGCGTGAGTGCGCGTGTCTTGGAATCCTATCCATTCAGTCTGTGGCGTTGATGCAAAGCGTGCCGTCCCCCTCTGGTTCGATCTACTCTTGCCTCGGTCGCGTGCTGCTCGGACATGAAAGTCTAGCCTAGGTTTAGCTCTCTTAATTGAGTATAATCGGGAAACTGTTATCGCCATCTGGAAGGAGAACTCATGGCCGACCGAACCGCTGAGACCTCAGAAAAGAAACGAGCGCTGGATTTGGCGCTTTCCCAAATCGAAAAGCAGTATGGGAAAGGGGCCATTATGAAACTCGGGACGGCGGAAGCTGCGGCCGATATTCCTGCCATTCCCACCGGCTCCCTCGGGCTGGATATCGCGCTCGGCGTCGGCGGTCTGCCGCGCGGGAGAGTCATCGAAATTTTTGGCCCGGAGGCGTCGGGTAAGACTACGCTCACGTTGCATGTGATCGCCGAGGCGCAAAAGATGGGCGGCATCGCGGCATTCATCGATGCCGAGCATGCCTTGGATCTCGGGTATGCCAAAAAATTAGGTGTGCAGACGGATGACCTTCTCGTCTCGCAACCGGATACCGGTGAGCAGGCGTTGGAAATTGCCGAGACATTGGTGCGAAGCGGCGCCATCGATATCATCGTCGTTGACTCCGTGGCGGCGCTGGTTCCGCGAGCGGAGATCGAAGGCGAGATGGGCGATGCGCACATGGGCCTGCAAGCGCGCCTCATGTCCCAAGCGCTTCGTAAGTTGACGGCCGCGATTTCCAAGAGTCAAACCACCGTGATCTTTATCAATCAGATCCGCATGAAGCTCGGGGTGATGTTCGGCAATCCCGAAACGACGACGGGCGGAAACGCGCTGAAGTTTTACGCCTCGGTCCGCCTGGATATCCGACGGATTGAATCGATTAAAGAAGGACAAGAAGTGACGGGAAGTCGAGCGCGCGTCAAAGTGGTGAAGAATAAAATGGCGCCTCCCTTTAAACAGGCCGAATTCGATATCATGTTTGCCGAAGGTATTTCGAAAACCGGCGAGTTGGTCGACCTTGGTGTCGATAAAAAGGTCCTCGATAAGTCGGGGGCCTGGTACTCATATAAAGGGGAGCGACTCGGACAGGGCCGCGAGGCCGTCCGCGATTTCCTTAAAACCAATGGGGCGTTGGCCAAGGAAATCGAAGGCCGTGTACGCGAGGCCGCCGGTGTTTTCAATCGGCAAGGTGAGAAGCCGTTTGACGGGAAGGAAAGTCGGTCGGAAGAGAAAGGCGCTGAGACAAAACGGCCGATACCGGAGACGACCCGGCGCGATGTCGCGCGCAGCCTCGGGAAGTAGACTGTTCAGTTGAATGCCGGTGTCGCGTGGTCGGTGCACGGAGAATGCTCCACAGTCTGTGTATGGATGGTTTCTTGGTCACAGAGCTATTCCAAACGACGTGTCGCCGCGTAAATCCATTCACTCGCTCTCCGGTGTCGATCCTATCGCACATGCCGCACTCGGGTATTTAGCTCGCCGCGCGAGAACGGTTGCACAGATGACTGCCTATCTTGGCCGATTAGGTGCGTCGGCAACCAAGATCCGTTCGCTCATCGCAAGATTTCGGAAGTTGGGCTATCTGAACGATCGCCAGTATGCGCAACAATGGGCACGAGACCGAATCGCCAGGAAGCCGATGGGCTGTGAACGATTGAAGGCTGAACTCCAGGCGCAAGGCCTCGATGATCGAATCGTGGCCGATACCGTACAGGCGATTTACCAAGAGACCAGCGAGTACGATTTGGTGGTCACATTATCGAACACGAAAATGATTAGTCCGGCACTTTTGCGGTCCCGAGGATTTGGGGAAGATGTCATTGAGTCGCTCATCGGCGATATGACGAGCGAGCCTTCGATCGACCGTCGAATGGTACCAAAACATAAGTGACTATGTTGATCAATTGCAGGAGTTCAAGAGTGTGATGAAGCAGACAGCCTCCCAACTTCGACAGGCGTTTTTACAATATTTTGTCCAGCGGGGACATCAGGATGTGCCCAGTTCTCCGCTGATCCCTCAAGCCGATCCGACTCTCTTATTCACCAACGCGGGGATGAATCAATTCAAAGGGGTCTTTCTGGGCGAAGACATGCGACCGTACAAGCGCGCGGTCACCGTGCAAAAGTGTATGCGTGCCGGAGGCAAGCACAACGATTTAGAAAACGTCGGCTATACGGGGCGCCATCATACTTTCTTTGAAATGCTCGGAAATTTTTCATTCGGCGATTATTTCAAGCGGGAAGCGATTCAATTCGGCTGGGAATTTTTGACGGGCGTCGTCGGTTTGTCCAAGGACAAACTCTGGGTCACGATTTTCCGCGATGACGACGAGGCCGCGCGCATATGGGAACACGAGATCGGCGTCCCGGCTGCCCGGATCATGCGATGCAATGAAAAAGATAATTTCTGGCAAATGGGGGAGACCGGTCCCTGCGGCCCCTGTTCGGAGATCCATTTCGATCAAGGTCCCGGCGTGCCGGGCGACGATATTCCGAACGGCGCCGGCGACCGCGTGATGGAAATCTGGAATCTCGTGTTCATGCAATACAACCGCGATGCCAAGGGCACGCTGACGCCGTTGCCGAAGCCGAGTATCGATACGGGCATGGGCCTGGAGCGGCTGGCTGCGGTCGTGCAGGGCGTGACCAGCAATTACGACACGGATCTCTTTACGCCGCTGCTTGCGTCCATCGGCTCGCGGACGAGCCATACGTATGGGCGGAATGCACAGGCCGACCGGTCGATGCGGGTGATCGCCGATCATTTGCGGGCCACGACGTTCCTGATTGCCGATGGGATTTTGCCGTCGAACGAAGGCCGAGGCTATGTGCTGCGCCGGATTCTGCGCCGGGCCGCCCGGCATGGCCGGCTCTTGGGCGTCGCGGAGCCGTTTCTGCACGAGCTGACGGGGCAGGTGGTTGACACGATGGGCGAGGCCTATTCGGAACTTCGAGGCGCCGCCAAAACCATTGCGGAAGTCACGCAGGGTGAAGAAGAGCGCTTCATCGCGACCTTGGACCAAGGCTTGCCGATTTTGAACGATCTCGTCGTTAAAGCGAAAGCGGCGAAACGCGCGGATTTGGCCGGCGAAGAAGTGTTTAAACTCTACGATACCTACGGATTTCCCATCGACCTCATTACGGAAGCCGCGCGAGAACAAGGACTCGTCTTGGACGAGGCCGGTTTCCAGCGCGCGATGGACGAGCAACGGGAGCGCGCCAGAAAGTCGGCCGGGTTCGAGGTGGTCGCCGCCAAGCCGATCATTACCGAGCTGGCTGACAAGATAAAAGCGCAGATGCGATTTCGGTACAGTTGCATGGAAACGGCCGTCGTCCGGAAATATGTGCCGACTGAATTTGTGGGCTATGAGCACATCGAAGTGGTCTCGTTGCTTCAATCTATCATTAGACATGATCGACCTCGTTAAAGAAGCGGTGGAAGGCGATGAGGTGGAACTGGTCTTGGACCGGACGCCGTTTTATGCGGAGGGCGGAGGGCAGGTCGGCGATCAAGGCGTGATCACCGGGCCGGAAGGCCGGGTAGAAATTCGGGATACGGTCCGACCGCGCCGGGATTAATCCTGCACAAGGGCATTGTGCGAGCCGGGCGGATACGGGAATGGGAACAGGTGCATGCGGTGGTACATTCCAGCACGCGTATGGATTCTGCACGCAACCATACGGCCACCCATCTCGTCCACGCCGCCCTGCGCGAGATTCTGGGACCGCATGTCAAACAGTACGGATCACTCGTGGCCCCCAATCGATTGCGGTTCGATTTTGCGCATTTCAAGCCGCTGTCGTCTCGCAATATCGATGAGGCTGAGGCGCTGGTGAACGAGCAGGTGCGGATCAATGCCCAGGTCCAGACGAACGTCATGGGGATACAGGACGCGGTGGCTGCCGGCGCGCTGGCATTTTTCGGGGACAAATACGGGGATCGAGTGAGAGTCGTGAACATCGATACGTTCAGCAAGGAACTCTGTGGCGGTACTCATTGTCGGCAGACCGGAGAGATCGGTTCGTTCCGAATTATTTCGGAGACCGGTGTCGCGGCCGGCGTGCGCCGAATGGAAGCGTTGACGGGCAGCGGCGCGATGGCGCACGTCAAGCAGCTTGAATCGGAGATTCGAGAATTGACGGAGCTCTTGAAGGTCGGCCCCTCCGAACTCGTCGCGAAAACCAGGAAGGTGCTCGGACAATTAAAAGACAAAGAGCGGGAGCTCGAGCAGGTCAAATTGAAATTGGCCAGCGGAGCCAAAGATGAAGCCGATGTGCGCGAGATACAGGGCATCCGAGTGCACGCGCAACGGGCGGACGGCCTGGGCATCGCTGAGCTCCGTGCCCTGGTGGATCAGTTACGCGATAAGCACAAAAGCGGCGTGATAGCGTTGGGGGCGGTGCAGGAGGGCAAGGTGTCCTTGCTGGTCGCCGTAACGAAAGATTTGGTGGGCCGTGTGCGCGCCGGAGATCTGATCAAGGACATGGCAGGGGAAGTCGGAGGAACGGGAGGCGGACGGCCCGAATTGGCCCAGGCCGGCGGCAAAAATCCAGAACGATTAGATGCGGCCTTGGCGAAGGTGTTTGGATTGGTAGAGCGTGCAGCGGGTAAGCAATGAGACCGTCATTTGTTTTCCCTACATCGTTCAACGCACTAGTCACTCCATTTCATGAATCACGAATAACGACTCACGAATGTCTTCCACAAAGAGAATTTTAGCCTTAGATCCCGGGACGAAGCGCATCGGTGTGGCCGTGAGCGACGAGATGGGATGGATCGCCCAGCCGTTGGAGACCTTCGAACGCCGGTCGTTAGATGCCGATCTGAAACACATTCAGCAATTGGTGCGCGTAAACGAAGTCGATCGTGTGATCCTAGGCATGCCGTTTCGATTGGACGGGAGCATCGGTCCGGCCGCGCAACAGGTGGAACAGTTTAAAACGTGTTTGGAAGGCGCACTCACGGTTCCGGTGATTCCGTGGGACGAGCGATTGACCTCGAAATCCGCCGAAGACATGCTGATCGAAGCCAATGTGAGTCGCAAGAAAAGAAAAGGCGCTGTGGATCGAGTGGCCGCCGCCATTCTTCTGCAAAGCTACCTGGAATCGCTTGCCGGCGATCAGGACGCGGCAGGCCAGGGTGCTCAACCCGATGAGGCGACGTGGCACGACCCGTGACTCGCCGATGGTGGCTCTGGATCATCGCCGGCACGCTCGGCGCGCTCATGCTGGCGGGTGTTCTTGTCCTGCAGTGGATCACAAGTCCGGCTGCCGATCCTTTGACGAATCCTCCGCTTCAAACCATCGATATCCCCGATGGGTCGACCTTTCGATACACCTCCGCGCTTCTCGCGAACAAACAGATCGTCTCGACGCGGTGGGGCTTTCTGTTGCTCGGGCGGCTGACCCAGGCCGATCGTCGGATCATTCCCGGTGAATATGCCTTACATGGAGGCATGAAGCCGCGTGAGATTCTCGCTAAACTGGTGAGCGGGCAAGTCGTGCTGCACCCCGTCACCATTCCGGAAGGATATACCGTCGCACAGATCGCTGCCCTTTTGGATGAGAAGTCGCTCACCAATGCGAAGGAGTTTTTGGCTCTCGCCCAGGATCGCGAATTCATCCTCAAGGTCTTCCATTTGGATCTCTCGAATCTAGAAGGCTATCTGTTCCCGGATACCTATCATTTCTCCCGGCACGCGAAGGCGAAGGAGATGATTCAGACGATGGTGGAGCGGTTGTGGCAAACCGTCACGCCTGAGTGGCGGACGCGCGCCTCGGATATGCATATGACATTGCATCAAGTGCTCACGCTGGCATCGGTCATCGAAAAGGAAACCGGCGCCGACGGGGAACGGGAGATGATTGCATCCGTCTTCCATAATCGCCTCCACAAGGGCATTCCCTTACAGAGCGATCCGACCGTCATTTACGGCATGACCTCGTTTGACGGAAATCTGCGCCGCCGAGACCTTGAGAAGACGACACCGTATAATACCTATCGTGTGCCGGGGCTCCCTCCGGGGCCCATCGCCAATCCTGGCGCGCATTCCATTCGGGCGACCCTCTATCCGGCGTCGACCACCTATTTGTATTTCGTGTCGAAAAATAACGGCACTCATCAATTTTCATCGACCCTGGCCGAGCATAACCTGGCGGTCGATCGATATCAGCGGCGCCCCTCCAAGCGCGTCTCGTAAAGGAGTGAAAGATGCACGCCTCTTCCTGGCCTGATCTCCCAGCCCATATCGACCATACTATTCTTCGCCCCGACGCGACGCGGGCCGATGTGCGGCGTCTCTGCGAAGAGGCCGTGCGCTATGAATTCCGCGTCGTGTTCGTGCCGCCGTGCCATATCGCTGAGGCCGCGGATGTATTGGCGGGCACCTCGATACGTGTCGGTATTCCGGTAGGATTTCCCCTGGGTGGCCATACGACCGCGGCCAAAGTTCATGAAGCGATCGAGGGAGTCACCCACGGGGCGGCCATCGTCGATATGGTCATCAACATCAGTCAATTAAAATCCGGCAACCACGACGCGGTGCATACCGATGTTCGTGAGGTCGTCGTGGCCACCCCATCGGTGGAGCATAAGGTGATACTCGAAACGTGTTATCTGACGCAGCAGGAAAAAGTCACGGCGTGCCGATTGGTGGTGGAGGCGGGGGCCGAGTATGTAAAGACCTCGACAGGCTTCGGCCCAGCCGGCGCGTCCGTGGCGGATGTCGCGCTGCTATCGGAGGCCGTGGGGGAGAAGGCCAAAGTAAAGGCATCGGGGGGGATCAGAGATTTAGCCACGACAGTGGCGATGTTGCGGGCAGGCGCGCATCGCATCGGCACGAGTGCCGGCGTCAATATTTTTGCCGAATGGTCTCAGCAGTCGTCCTCGCGGTCGCGTTAGGGGGTCGGGATGGAGCTACGGAGAGGGCAGCGCGTTCCACGTCAGATCCACGTGTCATTTGCCTCCGACGAAATGACCGGCACGGGCGTGATTTACAATATTTCCAAAGAAGGGTGCGCGATCGAAAGCGAGACGTATATACCGATGGACTCGTATCTTCAATTGAAAGTCCATCTCTCTACCGGCGAGGCGCCAGTGATCGTCGAACTCGCGGCCGTCCGTTGGTCCACGCGCAGCGAATTCGGAGCCGAATTTTTAACGATTCGTGAAGACGGAAAGTCGCGCTTGCTGAAATATCTTGCCAAGCCGAACTGACCGCTGCACAGTGATGATCTGATCGGTTCCGTATCCCGTCTGCTATGCACTTCTGCCTTCCTCGATCCTGTACGTCGCTCACACTGGATGCATCACATACCATCTGCTATCATGCCGCCGTGATTAATCGCGTGATCCTTCTGGTCGTCGATGGATTCGGTGTTGGGGCACTTCCCGATGCTGCGGAATATGGCGACGCCGGCGCGAATACCTTGGCGCATGTGGCAGATGCCGTCGGCGGGCTCAATCTGCCGATCTTCGAATCATTGGGGCTCGGCTGGATCGGGGAGTTCAAGGGCGTCAGGCGGTCGAGCGATCCCGATGGATGCTTCGGCAAGATGGCGTCCATGTCGAAAGGAAAAGATTCAATTGCCGGGCATTGGGAGATGGCCGGTGTCGTCGTAGATCGTCCTTTTCCAACCTACTCAAACGGATTTCCAGCCGATCTCATCGCGGCCTTTGAACAGGACATCGGGCGAAAAGTCCTCGGCAATTGCGTGGCGTCAGGAACGGAAATTCTCGAGCGGCTCGGCGCCGAACATCTGCGGACGAAATCGCCGATCGTCTATACGAGTGCCGATAGTGTCTTTCAGATTGCCGCCCATGAACGCGTTGTGCCGGTCGAGCAGTTGTATGAGTGGTGTCGTGCGGCGAGAAAGTTGTTGAAGGCTCCGCATCAGGTTGGCCGTGTGATAGCCCGTCCGTTTACCGGAGCAGCGCGTCATTTTACGCGCACCGCCGGCCGCCGAGACTTTTCAGTGGCGCCGTTCGATCAGACCTTGCTCGATCGCGCCAATGCGGCCGGTCAGCCCGTGATCGGCATCGGCAAGATTGAAGATCTCTTTGCCGGGCGGGGATTGACCCGCGCGATTCATGCCGCTTCGGATGCCGACAATATGGACGAAACGATCAAGGTGCTCCGCACCGTGCCTCGTGGACTCATCATGGTGAATTTGGTCGAGTTCGACACGCTATATGGTCATCGTAACGATGCGAAAGGGTGGGCCAAGGCGCTAGAAGCTTTGGATGGCAAGTTGCCGACGCTGTTGGCCGCTCTTCGCCCGGACGATATGTTGTGCATCACCGGCGATCACGGGAACGATCCGACGACGCCAGGAACGGATCACACGCGTGAATATGTCCCGCTCTTGATCCAGGGGCCTCGGCTCGCGCGCGGAGTCAATCTCGGAACGCGGGCGACGTTTGCGGATCTCGGCCAGACTACGGCCGAGGCGCTGCGCACGTCGCTGCTGACGGCCGGTCATAGTTTTCTGGCCGCCGTGCGCACGGGGTAATCATCATGAAGATGCCGTCGTTCGACTCGCAAGTGACCGCATTAGGGCTGGTGTTGCCGCCGCCGCCTCAACCCGTGGCGACGTATATTCCCGTGGTGCAGTCCGGGAACCTTTTGTTTCTCAGCGGCATGATTCCGCTTCGAGAAGGCGTGATGGTGATGGAAGGCAAGCTAGGGGCGGGTATCTCCATCGAGCAGGGCTACGAGGCCGCGAAGATCTGTGTGCTGAATGCCTTATCCGTTATTCATCACCACCTGGGCACGCTGGACCGCGTGACGCGCATTGTTCGAATGGTCGGCTATGTCGCCTCGGCCGAAGGCTTTACCCAGCAACCCGGTGTCATCAACGGCGCGTCCGACCTGCTGGTGAAAATCTTCGGAGACGTCGGACGCCATGCGCGCGTCGCGATTGGAGCCGCCGCGCTGCCGCTGAATGCGCCGGTTGAAATAGAATTGATCGTGGAAATATCCGCGACCGCTTTGTGAATGAAGTTGAGCCTCTAGAGGTCTCCATGTCATCACCAAATCTGCATGATGCCCGCTTGTTAGGGATGTTCGTATCTGAATAACAAAATTGCAACCGTGCTGTTCCGTAGTGAAATTGTCAACGACATGAGTTACTGCTCAAGGAAGTAGAGCATTTGGTGGCCAATGACTTTCGAGAGGGCAACATTGTTTTGGATGTAGAGATCTATGATGGGGAGTCATTTGATAGCAGACTGCTTAACGAAATATACGGGAAAAATTATCTCACTGCCCATCCTGGTTTCGAGTCTGAAATAAGAAGGAAAGTCAAAAATGGTGAGTTGAAACTGGTGTCAGTTAATCCTTCGTACGGCTGCTCACTTCTCTGCATTTGCAAAGAATATCATTGGAAATCCGAATGATCCTTCGACTGCTCACACTGATCGGCTTTTGTGTTTGATATACCACCGCTACACTCGTCGCGAGGCCCTTGCCTTGACAGCCAAAAAACCCGCTTGTTATAGTGCCCCGTCCTCCTTCTGCTGATGCCCGCATGTCGTGCCTCGCCGGAATAAGAGGTTCTCACCTAGTTGACTAGATGCGCATGTGCCGATGATTGTCTTTCAGAGGAACAGATCGATGTGGATGATCGTACTCTGTCTATTTCTGGCTCCCACCATGGGCGTGTCGACTTCCGCCTGGGCTGAGCAGGCGCTCATGCCCGACACCGCTCCCCCAGGGGCCGTCGTCAGCATTACCGGCAAAGGCTTTGGGTCGTTCAGATCGGCGCAAAACAACCGCGTCCTCTTTCACGGGGTGCCCGCGCTGATCCAGCGATGGGAGGCGGATCTCATCGTCGTCAAAGTTCCCTTGCGCGCGACCAATGGCGCGGTCGAGGTGCTTCGTGGGAAGAAAAAGACGCGGGTAGGAACGTTCACCGTTCAGCGGCCGGTCATTCGGTCGGTGACGCCGACAGAGGTCGAACCGGGCGGATTGCTTCAGATCGCGGGTACGAACTTTACGAACACGTCCGGTTCCAAAGATCCCAATACGATGTTCGGCGTCAACGACGTGCTGATCAGCGGTGTGCCCTCCAAAGTACGCAAATGGCGCAACGACACGATTGAAGTGGAAGTGCCGGGAAACGCCGCGTCCGGCGAGGTGGTGGTTCGGCTGGCGTCTTCCGACCCGTTACCCGATGGGTCGTGTTGTGCGCCGGTGGAATATAGTACCAGTAATACGGTTGCCTTGAACGTCATCCCTTCGATTCGGGTCGATCCTCCTACCGGCCCCATTGGGACGAAAGTAGTTTTGTTCGGAAAGGGATTCGGCGCCGCGCATACTCCCGAGCAGGCGGTGGAGTTCAATGGACATGCCGGTACGATTGCGCAATGGACCGACGGGATGATTGTCACGCATGTGCCATTGGACGCGACGAGCGGGCCGTTGGTCCTCAAGCTGAAGGATAAGGAACGGGCGTTGGGCGAGTTTACCGTCGTCGTTCCGAAAGCATCAGGACTGTCGCCCGTCTCCGCTCCTGTGGGGAGTTTGGTGCGCATTACCGGGGACAACTTTGGATTTTATTCCGAGAGTGGATCGACGCCCTTTGCCTTTTCTGATTTCAACAAAGGGGACAATGGCGTGGAGTTCGGCGGGGTGCCGGGCATTATCTATCGATGGCATCACAACCGGATTGACGTATGGGTTCCGTTCAGCGCGAAAAGCGGGACCGTGGTCGTGAAGCGGGGAGGTAACAAACCGAAGCCGGATGGATCCTGTTGCGCCGAAACGGGTCTAGTGACGACGGAAGCCGGAATGTTTACGGTGGTGACTCCCAAAGTGGAGTCGTTCGACCCGGCCACCGCGGGCTTGGACGATATTGTGACCATCAAAGGATCGGGATTCGGAAATTTTCTCAAGACGACAGAACCGACGCAGCCGGGATTAAATGAAAAAGGGCACGATTATATTCCGTATGAGCTGGGCGAAAACGTATCCCGTAGCGAGGTGCTCTTCAACAATGTCGCGGCGATTGTCGTGTCCTGGAGCGATACGGAGATCAAGGCGCAAGTCCCCCACCGGCTGGCATTCGGGGTGGGCAAGCCGGGGCAGTTCAATCCCGATATCACGACCGGTCCCTTACTCGTGCGCCGCGGATCATGGGATCTTCTTCCCGACGGATCCTGCTGCACGCCCAAACGATGGGTCACTGCGGAAGCAGGTACCTTTACCGTCCAGCAGAAAGGATTACCGGATCAACGTTTCTTTAAAGACATGCGGCCTGAAGCGGGCGGGTCTCAATAAATGACGATGCGGCTGCGGGTTGTTCTGTTGCTGGCCATCGTATTCGCTGGGTCGCGTCCTGTGGACGCGGCGGAACCGCACGTCCTGCAAGCGGCTCAAAAAAGCGGCACCGAGGCGACCTTGATGGGCATTCATTTCAGGAGTCCTCATCTCGGATGGGCGGTGGGCACCGGTGGGGTTATTCTGAAGACGACCGACGGAGGAAGACGATGGCGGCCCGTCACAAGCGGAACGACCTCGCAGATCACGAGCGTCTTTTTTGCCGACGCGCAGCACGGATGGGTCGTCGGGGCGAACGGGATCATTCTGTATTCAAAAGATGGCGGGGAGAAGTGGCATCTCCAAAACAGCGGTACGCAATCGCCGCTGTATGGGGTCTATTTTCTAACTGCGTCGATCGGGTGGGCGGTGGGCGGTGCCGGCACGATTTTATCGACGGATGATGGCGGGGCGCATTGGATCGATCAGCCGAGCGGCACGAACGCGATTTTGTACGGCGTGCATTTTCTCGACGAGGCGCATGGCGGGGTGTCGGGCGCGCTGGGGACCATTCTCCTTACCGAGGATGGGGGCAAGACATGGCGCGGGCAAGAGATTCGAAGCGCTGGTACGTTTTTCGATATTGTCTTGACCGGCCCGACCGACGCGTGGACGGTCGGCAATGCAGGAGCTATGTTTCAAACGCAAGATGGCGGCAACCGTTGGATCGACCGGACGCTGCCGTGCGCGCGCACCTGCTCGCGGTTGACAGACTTACTGCGCATCCGATTTACAGACGACAAGTCCGGCTGGGTGATCGGCGAGCATGGGGCGATCTATCGGACCACGGACGCCGGATTTAGTTGGTTTGAACAAACCAGTAAGAGCAAACGATCGCTCTACGGTCTCACGTTCCCAGATTCTGCGCACGGATGGGCGAGCGGCGAACAAGGTACCATCCTCACCCTTGCGCCTCAATGAAGCAATGGACATTGTGCCCGGATTGCTCTCCCGAACCACCTTCTTCTTGGCAAAAGCATTTACCCCAATTCTCCCAATCGGTTCTGAAGAAGGGTGACGGCTACGATGGCCGCAGTTTCCGCACGAAGAATGCGGCTGCCCAAAGTGACCGATGTCCATCTCGACGCGTGGGCCATCTCGTGGTCTGATTCGCTCCATCCCCCTTCCGGTCCCACGGCCAGGACCACATCGCTGTCAGGGTCGGTCGGGATGGTGATCATCATGAGGCTGGCTCCTTCAGAACGTTCGCTCAGGATAAGTTTGTGCGCAGAGGTGGTGGAGGAGAGCCAACTCGCTAATTCGACCGGTGGTTCGATGATAGGTACGTCCCAGCACTCCGACTGCTGCGCGGCCTCCAAGGCGATGCGTTGCCATCGGTCCACTTGCGCTCTCACGCGTTCCGCGCGGGGACGGGCGATGACACGCTGTGAGATGAGCGGCGCGATTGCGCTCACCCCAAGTTCCGTCGCTTTTTGAATGACCCAATCCATCCGGTCCCCTTTAAGCACGGCCTGTCCCAACACCACGCGTGGGTGCGAACGCGCTGGGCCTTGTGTTTCATCAGCAATATGTCCGAGCAGTTCACGAGGCGTGATGGAAGTGATGCGGAGAAGATAGCGGTGTCGCCGTTCGTCGGCGACCCACACTTCTTCGCCGACTGTGACGCGCAGGCTTTTTCGCAGATGATCGAGGAGAGGACCGGTGATCGTGAGGGTGCGGTTGTCGATCTGCGGAGCGGCAATAAAAAAAACCGGCATAGAGAATCGGAGGGGAGCCGGAAGACCTATTCGAAAAAGGTCTTCATCTTATCGAAAAACCCATCGCCGTCGGTATCGAGGGAGACTCCGCTTTCTTTGGCGAACTCGGTGAGCAATTCCTTCTGCTTGACCGATAGTTTGGTGGGCACCTGAATTTTGACCTTGATGACTTGATCGCCGGTTTGTTGTCCCTTGAGACTCGGCACACCGAGGCCCTTGAGGCGAAGCGTTTTGTCTGCTTGCGTGCCGGGGGGAACCTTAATAATGGTGTTCCCTTGCAGCGTGGGAATTTCGACCTTGCCGCCCAACGCCGCCGTGACGAACGGCACCTGAATTTCGCAGAGGAGGTCAGTATTTTTTCGCGTGAACACTGGATGCGCCTTAATGGTTACGGCGACAAACAGATCCCCAGGAGGACCGCCGTTCAGGCCGTGTTCACCTTCGTTCGAGAGTCGGAGCCGCATCCCGGTTTCGATGCCCGCTGGAATGTTGACCGACAACGTTCGCTCCTGGTAGACGCGTTTACGGCCGCGGCAGGTGGGGCAGGGATCGGCGATAATCTGGCCTGCGCCTTCGCATTGACTGCAGGGCCGGCTGATACTGAAGAATCCCTGCTGGAACCGAAGCTGTCCCGCTCCTTTGCAGGTTGGACAGACCTTCAACGAGGCGGCGGATTTGGCGCCGGTGCCGTTACAGTCTTGGCATCCTTCCCACCGGGGGATCTTGAGTTTGGCTTCTTTGCCGTAGACGGACTCTTCGAACGATAATTCCAGATTGTATTGAAGGTCGGAGCCGCGTTCAGCCCGCTGTCCCCCGCGCGTATTGCCGCCAAAAAAGTCGTCGAAGATGTCGTTGAACACGTCTCCGAACCCGCCGCGTCCGAAGTCGAAGCCTTCAGCTCCACCGAATCCTTGGGGTCCGCCGGTGTGGCCGAACGTATCGTATCGCCGGCGCTTGTCCTGATCGCTCAAGACTTCATACGCCTCGTTGACTTCCTTGAATTTTTCTTCGGAAACTTTTTTCTGCTGATCGCCGGTTTGCAGATCGGGATGATGCTGACGAGCGAGTTTCCGGAAGGCCTTTTTGATCTCGTCATCGGACGCGGTGCGTTCGACGCCGAGCGTCTCGTAATAATCTCGTTTGGTCACGCGTGCCATAGTTAGACGATGAGAGCACACAAACGCCGGATCATGAGTTACACGATCCGGCGTGGTGTTCGCTATTGTACATTACTTTTTGTCTTTGTCCACTTCCTCGAATTCGGCATCGACGACCTTTTCATCCGTTCGCGCGCCGTCATTGCCGGGTCCGGCCTCGGCTCCGGCGCCCGTTCCAGGTCCGGCGGGCCCTCCACCCGTGGCCGATGCTTTCTTGTACATTTCCTCAGCTAACTTATGGGAGGCAGTAGTAAGCGCCTGCACGGCCGATTCGATCGCCGCAGGATCGTCTCCCTCCATCGCCTTGCGGGTCGCAGCGATGGCTTCCGTAATTTTCGTCTTTTCTTCTTCGGCGATTTTGTCGCCGTGTTCCGCCAGATTCTTCTCGGTCGTATAGATCATGGTATCGGCCTGGTTGCGACCCTCCGCCAACCGCCGGCGCTTTTTGTCGTCCTCGGTGTGGGACTGGGCATCCTTGACCATCTTGTCGATTTCATCTTTGCTCAATCCGCTGGATGCCGTGATCTTAATCGACTGTTCTTTCTGCGTGCCCAGGTCTTTGGCAGAGACGTGCACGATACCGTTGGCATCGATATCGAACGTCACTTCCACTTGCGGCATACCGCGAGGGGCCGGCGGAATCCCGACCAGGTCAAACTGGCCGAGCAGCTTATTGTCGTTCGCCATTTCGCGCTCGCCTTGGAACACTCGGATCGTGACCGCCGTCTGATTGTCGGCTGCAGTCGAAAAGACCTGACTCTTCTTTGTAGGAACCGTTGTATTCCGTTCGATTAAGTGGGTGAATACACCGCCGAGGGTTTCGATGCCGAGTGTCAGGGGCGTGACGTCCAAAAGGAGCACGTCTTTCACTTCGCCCTTCAAGACGCCGCCCTGAATACCGGCGCCGATGGCGACCACTTCATCGGGGTTGACGCCCTTGTGCGGCTCTTTTCCGAAAAATTCTCGTACCGCTTGAATCACTTTCGGCATGCGCGTCATACCGCCGACGAGCACGACCTCGTTCACGTCACGCGCGCTGACTCCCGCATCCGACAAAGCCTTTTTGCACGGTTCGATCGTGCGCTGGATGAGGTCGTCCACTAATTGTTCCAGCTTCGCGCGCGTGAGTTTTGTCACCAAGTGTTTCGGTCCGCTGGCATCGGCCGTGATAAAGGGCAGGTTGATTTCGCTTTCCTGGGATGAGGACAATTCGATCTTGGCGCGCTCGGCCGCCTCTTTCAACCGCTGGAGCGCCATGCGATCCTTCCGCAGATCGATGCCCTGATCCTTCTTGAATTCATCGACCAGCCAATCCATCACACGCTGATCGAAGTCGTCGCCGCCCAGATAGGTATCGCCGTTGGTGGATTTCACTTCAAAGACGCCTTCGCCGATTTCGAGAATCGAAATATCGAAGGTGCCGCCCCCGAGATCGTAGACGGCGATGCGCTCGTCTTTTTTCTTGTCGAGACCATAGGCGAGAGAGGCCGCCGTCGGCTCGTTGATAATGCGCAGGACATTTAATCCGGCGATTTGGCCGGCATCTTTTGTCGCCTGCCGTTGGCTGTCGTCGAAATAGGCGGGAACGGTAATGACGGCTTCCGTGACTTTTTCACCCAGATAGTCTTCCGCGGTCTGCCGCATCTTTTGCAAAATCATCGCGGAGACTTCGGGCGGGCTATAGCTCTTTCCGCGGATTTCGACATGGGCGTCCCCGTTGCTTCCCTCGGTGATTTTGTAGGGAAGGCGCTTCATGGCTTCCTGGACCTGGCGCGCATTGTATTTCCGACCCATCAGTCGCTTGACGGAAAAAATCGTATTCTCAGGATTTGTAATGGCCTGACGTTTGGCGATCTGTCCCACGAGACGCTCGCCCTTATCCGTGATGGCCACGACAGAGGGGGTCGTCCGGCTGCCTTCTGCATTCGCGATCACGACCGGGTCTCCCCCGCTCATAATCGCCACGCACGAATTCGTGGTTCCCAAATCGATTCCGATCACTTTACCCATGGTGCTCTCCTTCCTCTCTCGGCGCAGCAGCAACGGTCACCATTGCCGGACGCAAAATTCGATCGTGCAGCAGGTAGCCGGGTTGATGTTCTTCAATAACCGTATGTTCCGGTTTATCCTTCGCCTCGACGCTTGCGACAGCCTGATGCCGCGCTGGGTCAAAGATTTCTCCCACGCTTGTAATCTGTTTTACTCCAAATTTTGATAGACTTTCGAGAAATTGTTTAAGGGTTAGTTCAACTCCTTCTACGAGCTTGTTGCTTCCACCGGATGATTTGGAAAAGGTCACGGCTCGATGAAGATTGTCGACGACCGGGAGTAATTCTCTGAGCACATTTTCGTTGGCAAACTTCACCTGCTCGCGCTGATCTCTTTGCGCCAACCGTTTGTAGTTCTCAAACTCGGCAGCCTGTCTCAAATATTTATCGTTAAGATTCTTAATCTCGTCCGATTTCGCGGCCAATGCGAGTTCCAGATCGCTACCGTCAGGTGAGTTGATGCCCGCGCCAGAATCCGACGAGTCTGTTCCGTCCAAGTCATTGATCGAGTGTTTGTTTTCGTTCTTTTGATCCACAATAATCCTCTGTTCATCAGGCAGATAGCCACCTGAGTTTCAAAGTCAACCCAAGGTCATGTTTTTTGTTGAGAAATGACGAAAAGGGGGTCGAACTCTCTATCCCTCACCTCGTGTACGTCGGTAGAGAAGTTCCAGGCCTTCGAGGGTAAGGTCGGGGCAGACTTCCTGAATCGTTCTGGATTCCGGGGCGATCAGCGACGCAAGCCCGCCTGTGGCGATCACCTTGGTTTGTTGGCCAAGTTCTCGTTGCATTCTTGTGACTAATTCATCCACCATTCCGGCGTACCCGAAGATCAAGCCGGACTGCATGCTCGTCACGGTATCTTTGCCGATGACCGTCTTAGGACGCGACAGGTCGATCTTCGGCAGTTTTGCTGTTCTCGAATACAGCGCGTCCGCGGCGATGCCAAGCCCCGGGGCAATGGCCCCGCCGACATATTCTCCGGACTTCGTAACGGCGCAAAAAGTCGTGGCGGTGCCGAAATCGACAATGATCAGACCCGTACGATAATGAGCATATGCCGCGGCGGCATTGACCAGCCGATCGCTGCCGATTTCATGAGGATTGGGATAGGTGACCGTCAGCCCAAGATCGAGATCGGCCGATACGACCAAGGGAATGTGATGAAAATACGCTTCGATCATTTCCTCGAACGTATTCGTGAGGGACGGTACCACGCTGGAAAGAATGGCGCCCGTAATGTGAGATTTGTGAAGGCCTTCCGTCTCAAGGAGTCCGCGAAACAGCAAGCCGTATTCGTCCGCCGTCCGAGAGGCATCGGTCGCGACACGCCAATGTCCTTGTAGCGATTGCTGTTCGTACAGTCCCCAGACAATATTTGAATTACCGATATCGACGGCCAGCAGCATGATCAGGTCCCTTTTTCCGCAGCGTGAGCCGACCGTAAGTGAGTGACATCGCCCGCCCGCAGAACGACCACGGATCCCCGCTTCCTCGCGTCTGAAGAGTCCTCGACCAGGATGCGGAGGGACCCGTCGTCGGCGAGGGACGTGGCCTGTCCCTCGATCCATTCTCCATGGGCCAGGTCGGCTCGTACCGCTTGCCCGATGGTCGAACACCGCAGTACATACTCGTGTTGAATATCGGCGGAGGTGCCCGAGAAAAAGGCGTCGTAGCGAAGTTCAAGTTCCGAGAGGATCATCGCCAACAACGAGGTTCGGTCGAACGGATGTCCCGCTTCCGCGGCCAGTGATGTCGCCAGGTCGCGCAAGTCTTCAGGAAACGCGTCGCGCCACATATTGACGTTCACCCCGATTCCCACAATGACAACGGGCTGAGCACTGCCCATTCCGCTGCTTTCGCAAAGAAGCCCCCCCACTTTTCGTTGCCCAAGTAAAATGTCGTTTGGCCATTTTAACGATGGCTTCAGGGCTGTGACCACTTGAATCGCACGGGCAACGGCGACGGCGGAAAGAAGAGGAGCCCAACTCAGCCAGCGTGAGACGTCCTTGGGCAAGGGCGCGCGCCGTAAGAGAATCGATGCATAGAGATTCTTTCCCTGTGGAGAATGCCAGTGACGCCCCAGGCGGCCCCGGCCCGACGTTTGGGCTTCCGCAATGACAACGGTCCCATCCACGGCCCCCTGTTGTGCGAGCGCCAGCGCGGCGCTGTTCGTCGAGGAGGTTTCTTCAACAATATGGAGCGATCGTCCCAATGCGGTCGTGCAGAGCGCCATGGTCACTGCTTGAGAGGTCATAGGCTGAAAGGCGCTGATAGACGACATCTAGCTCCGTGCCGCGCCTCTGGATTTGGGAGCGGCCACGAGGTCCATACTTACATTGGCGGCCGGAGCAGAATGGGTCAATGCGCCAATGGAAAGATAATCCGCGCCCGCCGCCGCCATCTCTCTCGCCGACTCGAGCGTGATGCCTCCCGAGACCTCTACCAGGGCGCGCCCTTTGATGACGGCCACCGCTTCACGCACCTGAGACGGTGACATGTTATCCAGCAAGATCACGTCGGCATGGCCTTTAAGCGCATCCCGGACCTGTGCGAGTGATTGTGCTTCGACGATAATACGAAGGCCGTGCGGTCCATGTTCGCGCGCGAGGCGACAGGCATCCGTGACGGACTTGTCCTGACTCTTCAATAACTCAATGTGATTATCTTTGATTAAAATCCCGTCGCCCAACGAGTGCCGGTGATTGAAGCCTCCGCCGAGACGGACGGCCCATTTTTCCAGGGCGCGCAGACCAGGTGTCGTTTTTCGTGTGTCGAGAATACGAGTGGGATAGCCCTTGATCGCCTCGCAAAATCGTGCCGTCAATGTTGCGATCCCGGATAACCGTTGAATAAAGTTCAACGCCACGCGCTCAGCCATCAGAAGCGACCGCGCATCGCCTTCGGCGTTCAAAATCATGGCATTCAGTCCGACGGTGCTTCCGTCCTGCGTCATCTTTCTTATTTTAATCGCCGGGTCGACTTCGGCAAACACTTCGCACGCGAGCGTAATCCCGGCAACGACGAGACGCTGGTGTGTGACGATGTTGGCTTTTGCGTGCAAGGGAGTTGGGAACAGCGCCGCTGTCGTGGCATCCCCCAAAAGGAGATCTTCGGCCAGGGCCGTGCGAACTGCAGTGCGAATGGCTTGATAAGGAGCAGGCGGCATAGAAGCTCAGAACATGCGGCGAAGCTGTTGTTCACTGCTCGCCAACATCGATTGCTCATGTGCCAGGGTGGCTATTCGCTGCCGATGCTCGGCCACGACCTCGGCGGGAGCCTTGGACACAAATTCGGTATTCGATAATTTGCCTTCGAGCCGCAGAGCTTCTTTCTTTGCATCCGTCGCCTGCTTCACGAGTCGATCGAGCACTTTGCGCAGGTCCACATCGCCTTCGACCCTGATTCCAACCGTAAGTCCCTCAGTCACAAGTTGCAGGACTTTCTCGGCCGGCCACGTATCGGACGGAGCAATACTTACCGAGGCGCGACTCAATTGTTCAAGGATCGAGAGCAGGCCTTCCAAACTTGTGCGTTCGGTCTGTTCTTTGGCGTTGCCATACAGCGTGAGACGAGCGCTCGGTGAATATTCGAGAAGAGCGCGGCCGGCCCGAACGGTGTTTACGAAGCGCTCGAGGGTTGCAAACTGAGTTTCGATTTCTTTGGTGTCCCATTCCGCCTGTGGCAAGGGATAACGGCATATCATGATGCTGTCCTGGGTGGACCCATGAGGGAGAGCCTGCCAGATTTCCTCGGTGAGAAATGGCATGAACGGATGGAGCAGCCGCAACAGAATCTCGAACGACTCGATCAACGTCGTTCTCGTCCGTTGAGCCTCCATCGAATCCTTAGCTTGCAGCGCCGGTTTGATCAGCTCCAGATACCAATCACAGTATTCGTGCCAGATGAACTGATAGAGATGGCCGGCCGCGTGATCGAACCGATATTGTTCCAAGGCGGATATCGTATCTCGGATAGCCTGATTCAGCCGGCTCAGGATCCACCGGTCGGCAAACGACCGCTCTTTTGCCGCAACGTATTGTCGTGCACCCTCTACATGCATCAGAAGGAACCGTGCGGCATTCCAAATTTTGTTGGCAAAGTTACGATAACCTTCGATACGCTCCTCCGCGAGCTTGATATCACGGCCCGGCGATGCCATCGAGGCAAGCGTAAAGCGCAGCGCGTCAGTCCCATAGGTATCCATAACGCTGAGCGGATCGATCACGTTGCCCTTCGACTTGCTCATCTTCTGACCCTCGGCATCGCGAACCAGGGCATGGATATACACATCGCGGAAGGGCACATCGCCCATGAACTTCAATCCCATCATGATCATGCGGGCGACCCAGAAAAAGAGAATGTCGAGTCCGGTGACTAACGTGGAGGTCGGGTAAAACGTCTTCAATTCCGGCGTGTGCTCCGGCCAGCCGAGCGTCGAAAATGGCCAGAGCGCCGACGAGAACCATGTATCGAGTACGTCCGATTCCTGAATGAAATCGTGTTGGCCGCAATCGGTGCAATGGGTCGGGGCGCGCCGAGCCACGATAGGTTTGGCTTTGGCGGAGAAGGTATAGGAGCGTTGACTGCCCGTGGCCGCTGATGTCTGGATGGTGCTGTCTTCATTGCATTGTTTGCAGTACCAGGCTGGAATGCGATGACCCCACCAGATTTGGCGCGAGATGCACCAATCCTTGATGTCTCGCATCCATCCCAGATAATTGTTCATCCAGGTTTCTGGGAGAATGCGAATTCGGCCGTCTTCCACCGCCTTGATCGCCGGGTCGGCCAACGGCTGGATTTTGATGAACCATTGCGGGGACAGATAGGGCTCCACGACGGTCTTGCACCGATAGCATTTCCCCAGCGCCATCTTGTGATCTTCGACTTTGATGAGAAACTCCCGCACTTTGAGTTCCTCTTCAATGATGGCTCGCGCCTTTGTCACCGGCAGGCCCTGCACGCGATCCCGTACGGCCGGCTCAACAGAGGCTTTCTTCAGTCCCTCCGGATCGAGTAGGGCGTGGGCATCAAAAATCGATACGCGGGGAAGCGCATGGCGTTCGCCGGCCAGAAAGTCGTTGAAATCGTGGGCCGGCGTAATTTTTACGGCCCCCGTTCCGAATTCGCGATCCACCAAAATGGGATCACCGACAATCGGAATCTGGCGCGTCGTTAACGGCAGGAGAGCCTTCTTACCGATCAGATGTCGATATCGTGAATCGTCGGGATGGACGGCGATGGCGGTGTCGCCGAGCATCGTCTCCGGCCGGGTCGTTGCCACGATGAGAAAGGTCGAAGGATCATCGGCCAGCGGATAGCGGATCTGATAGAGTTTTCCTTTCGTCTCCTCGTGCTCGACCTCGATATCGGATAAGGCCGTGAGGCAGCGCGGGCACCAGTTGATCAACCGCTCTCCCCGATAGATCAATCCATCTTCATACAGTCGGACGAAGACTTCGCGCACGGCCTTCGACAGTCCCTCGTCCATGGTGAATCGGAGCCGGTCCCAATCGCAGGAGGCGCCGAGCCGCTTGAGCTGTTGCAAAATAGTGCCGCCGGACTTAGCTTTCCAGTCCCACACCCGCGCAATGAAAGCCTCGCGGCCCAATGCTTCCCGGGAGGACCCTTCCGCTAGTAATTGCCGCTCGACCACGTTTTGCGTGGCAATCCCGGCGTGATCAGTGCCGGGCACCCATAAGGCGTTTCGCCCTTGCATGCGGCGCCAGCGAATCAGAATATCTTGGAGCGTATTGTTAAGCGCGTGACCGATATGGAGCGAGCCAGTGATGTTCGGTGGGGGAATGACGATCGTATAGGGTTCACCGGGATGGTCGAGCCGGGCATGAAAGTATTTCTTGTCGGTCCAAAACTGGTACCACCGCTCCTCGGCCTGCTTGGGATCGTAAGTTTTTTCCAGCTGTCGTAGCGTCATGGGTTGACTATGCCAGACTGGAGGGGAATATCTCAACCGTTCTCAAGCGCTAGGCACCAGATCGATCGGCTTGTGTGCTGAGAGACAGTTATGCTATACAGGCGCGTCCATACAGACTTTCAGACCGGAGGAGACGATGCCGCGAGGACGAGAAAAAGACCGGAGCACACGTCGGAAGCACCGAAAAAATATTAAACGACTGAAGACACGCGCGAAGACACGGCGTGCCGCTGCCTCTAAAAGTAAACGGAAATAACCCTCCTCCACGGCCGTCGTTCGCTTCACCACTGCATTCATGCTTCCTCGGACACCTGCACTCAACTGCTTGTCCTCGCCTTCAGATCATGCCACAATTCCTCCTGTCCCTGGTCTCAAGAATTGCAGAGAGCCGGCAGGTGTGAGAACGCCTATGGCGAGGGGATTGTGCACTGACAAGTGAGGATTCTGTGAGTCGAATTCAAGTTGTCTTTTTTGATGCGGCCGGCACGCTCTTTCACGTGAAAGGTTCCGTCTCAGAAATCTATGTGCGTCACGCGGCCAAGTATGGTGTGAAAGTCTCTCCTGCGATCCTGGCCGCGGTGAGTGCCGCATTTAAGCGGGCCTTTCACGAAGCCCCGCCTCCCGTTTTTTCAGCGGTCGAGCCGGACGAGATTAAACGGTGCGAACGACTCTGGTGGTTCGACATTGTTCATAACGTATTTTATCGAGTGGGTATGTTCGACGGCTTCGATGAGTATTTCGAAGAAGTGTTCCATGCCTTTGAAGGTCCCGTATATTGGAATCTTTATCCAGAGACACTCTCCGTATTGAAACAGCTTAAGGAGCATGGGTTCGAACTGGGCATCGTATCGAATTTTGATTCACGGTTGTTCGGCGTGCTGCGCGGACTCGGCATCGCCGAGCTGTTCGATACGGTGACGATCTCCAGCTTGGCGCAGGCCGCCAAACCGGCCCCAAGAATTTTCCAGGTCGCCCTGGAGAAGCACGCGATCGATCCGGAGGATGCCGTCCACATCGGCGACAGTGTGCGGGACGACGTGCTCGGCGCCCGCCGAGCCGGTCTCCAAGGTATTCTAGTAGACCGTGAAGGGACTGAAGATATCGCCCACATGACCCCTCCGCCGCTCGTCCTTCCTCATCTTGAAGAGCTTCTTCGGCACGTCCATCCACTGTAGGACATGATTGTCTTGCGCTGAGCCATACCCCGTGCTAGCGTCGTTTTTATTTCGTTGTATACGAGCTTTGCGACGAAACTCGGGCAAGGGAGGCACATCGATAGTTGAGCCGAATGCCGGAATCCACCCTCAACCGCCTGGCGTCCTGGTTCGTGATTTCTATCCGGTGAATCGTTCCAACAATCAATATTCCGCTTAGCAAGGAGTACTGTTATGGGGGCAAAGATCTACGTGGGTGGGCTTCCCTATGCGACGACGGATGAGGAATTGAGCAATCTATTCTCGACTCATGGAACCGTGCAATCGGCCCGGGTCATCACCGACAAATTTACCGGCAAGTCCCGGGGATTTGGATTCGTCGAAATGGGGTCTGACGAGGAAGCTCAGAAAGCGATTCAAGCCTTGCATGGCACACAGATGGAAGGACGCACGTTGACGGTCAACGAAGCGCGTCCGCAAGAGTCCCGTGGCGGTGGCGGAGGCAGGGGTGGCTTCGGCGGAGGTGGCGGGTTCGGTGGACGTCCGAGGGGATAGAGCAAAGTCGCTTGAGTAAACTCGATCCGAGGAATTCCTTGCCGCCGTGATTATTTAAGTAATGCGGGGACAAGATCCTTCGCGCGGCCTTGAAAGGAACGATCGACGACGCCGGTATAAGGTGTCGTTTCCAGATTGAGTTCGATGACGTAGGCGCCTGCGGATTTGGCGACCGGCGCAAATGAGGCAGCCGGGTAAACGATCCCGGATGTGCCGATGATGAGCAAAATCTCGCACGATTCCAGCGCGGCATAGGTGTCCCGAAGATCCTCCGCAGCCAGCGTTTCTCCAAACCAGACGATATGGGGCCGCAATAATTCTCTACAGCGGCTGCACGTGGGGAGTAGGCGCAGCGGCACATCACGATTCTCTGCGACGAGCCCACAGGCCGTACAACGAACCTTCCAAATATTGCCGTGTATCTCCGTCACCCGGCGCGATCCGGCCGACAGGTGCAGACCGTCGACATTTTGCGTGATGAGCCGGAAGCGGCCCCCGCGTTGATCGAGTCGCCGTTCCAGTCTAGCCAGCGCATGGTGAGCGGCATTCGGTCGTGTAGAGGCAATGAGACCTCGGCGCCAGTTGTACCATTCCCAGACGAGCTGTGGGTCACGCGCAAATGCCTCCGGGGTTGCCAGGTCTTCGGCGCGGAAATTATTCCACAGTCCGTCGGGTCCACGAAAAGTCGGTACGCCGCTATCCGCTGAGACCCCCGCGCCCGTCAAGACCGTCACGGTGAGGGCGTCGGCCAATCGTCGGTACGTATCTTCGAATGACTGATCGATTGACATGGCGGCATTATACGACGGTTGTCGCTCAGAGACCCATCGGCTATACTCCGGCCTCTACAAGAGAGGAGAGCATGCAACAGATTTTGGTCGTCGGAGCCGGCTCGGTCGGTGGGTTTTTCGGCGCGCATCTAGCGCAACATCATCAGGGTCGCGTCGCGTTTTTGCTCCGCAAACGCACCTTGGAAGCCGTTCGGCGGCATGGACTGATTATTCGAAGCGCGAACGGAACCCTTACCGTTCATCCGCAGGCGGCATACAACGTTCTCGAACTGCCCAAGCCCGATCTTATTGTGCTGGCGATGAAAGCATACGATCTCGAGGCGGTCTTGGAACAGATCGCGCCCATCGTGACCCCGGAGACGATTTTTCTAACGTTGCAAAACGGGGTCGATATCGAGGAACGGATCGCCGCACGATACGACCGCCGGAATATTATCGGAGGGGTGGCCTATATCTATTCGAAAATCGTCGAACCCGGCGTGATCGACCATTATAAGCGTGGCGCCGTGGCCATCGGCGAACTGTCGGGGCCGGCTTCGGGTGGGGCGAGTGAACGGATTGTTCGAATTGCCGACCTGTTCAAACAGGCGGGTATTCCTTGCCAGGTGTCGGACAATATTCACCGCACGAAATGGGAGAAGATGTGCTGGAATTGCGTCTTTAATCCCTTGACGGTCGTGATCGATGATCGCGTGTCGGCGGCCCTCGATCATCCGGAAATGTTGTACACGATTCATCAGATTGTGAAAGAGGTAGCGGCGGTCTCCGAGGGATTGCAAGTGCCGCTGCCGCCAGACATGGCGGATCGTGTGCTCAAGTGGACACAGGAAATTCGCGATATTCACACGTCGATGTACGATGATTGGAAAGCCGGCCGCCCGACTGAAATTGATGCGCTCAATGGCTATATCGTACAACGAGGGCGGGAGTTGGGAATCGCCACCCCGGTCAACGAAGCCTTGACGGGATTGATCAAGGCCATTACGGCGAAGGACACAAATGATTCTGACACTCTGAGAATTGATGGGGCGGTTGTGCAGCCTCTTGTACTGAATCGGACGGCACTCGCTAAATTACCGGTCGAACATCAGATCACCGATGTCGGAAGTGTGCAACCGGGAATGAAGGGGCAGGGCATTCGGGTACAGGGACTTCTGGACGTCCCGGCCCTCGCGATCGGCGCCGACCACGTGATCTTTCATTCGCGCGACGGGCAGTACGCCGCCGGACTTACGCTCGCCCAAGCCAAGCAATATGGTGTGTTGATCTACCAACGAGAGGGACAATCGATTCCGGAAGATCAAGGCGGCCCCTATCGTCTCATCACGCCAGGGCTCGGCGATCTGTGCGCCAATGTCAAAGGCGTCTGTAGGATCGAGATTCGCTGCGGCCCTGGTAAAGACACACGCACGGCTACCTGCACGCCCTCCTCATAACGCTGCCCTTCTTTCGCCTCGTTTCACCTGTTCACTACGTAAGTAAGTCGCTGATTGAGGTGACTGCGAAATTCTTTTAAATTGAAAAGATACGTCTAGGACCCCTCCCAGAAAAAAGAGGCTTTGTATCCTACCGAGCGAGTCGCTCCCAACGCTAACGCTCCCGTGAGGGTGTGATGGATGGACGACAGGCGGCTTGGCCTCAGTCAGCCGCATCAGATTTGGAAGCCGAAAATCGCCGCTTAACTGCGTTGGCGGAATCGCTTGAGGCTCGCCTTCAAAAAAGCGAAAAACGTCGCCGCGCGCTCATTCATATCATGAACGATATGCAGGCGGCTGCTCGCCGGATGAACGATCAGCGCACGGCCATGCTTCACATTCTCGCGGATCACGAGCAGGACCGGAATCGGCTGGCGCAGCAAGCGGTGCGCCTGGATAATTCCCGCCGCGCGCTTCTGCATATTCTTCAAGATGTCCATTTTTCGAACGAGCGGTTGGAGCGCAGCCGGAAGGCCATGATTCACATCATGGGGAGTTTGCGTGAAACGACAGAACAGGTGCAACGCCGCGAGCAGGAGCTCCGCGAGAAGCAGGAGCAATTGGTGCAGGCCGGGAAACTGGCCACGCTGGGTGAACTGACGACCGGTGTTGCCCACGAGCTGAACAACCCGCTGAACAACATCGGACTGTTCCTCGGCAATATCATGGATCATGTTGAGGCCAATCAGGTCAATCCCGAACGGATTCTTCGGGATTTGCGGAGCGCGATGCAGCAGGTGCGTAAAGCCACCACGATCATTACCCATCTGCGGACGTTCGGCCGCGCCGCCCCCGTCAGTCGTCAGCCGCTGTCGATCAACGACGTCATTCGACAGGCCGTGTCGCTCGTGCAAGAGCAGTTGCGCCTGCATCAGGTCGAGGTGCGCCTGGATTTAGCAGAGTCCGACCCGCTCGTGTGCGGCAGTTCCATTCAGCTCGAACAGGTCTTTATTAACCTCTTTACCAATGCCCGCGACGCGGTGGCGAAAAGTCCGCGCAAGCAGATCTCGGTTCAATCGACCGTTCTCGATCACATGGTGAATGTGGTGGTAGCGGATACGGGACCGGGCATTCCTCGTGGTATGGAACAGCGCATATTCGATCCATTTTTCAGTACCAAAGACGTCGGCGCCGGCACGGGGTTGGGGCTGTCCATCACGTATGGCATTCTTAAAGACCACCAAGGATCCATCTCCGTCCAGAGTCCTCCGGGCGAAGGCGCCATTTTCGTCATACAACTGCCGCTGACCGTTGAAGACGACCAGATGCCCGCCGCCGAATCGTAAGAACGGTGAGACCGGCTTGTCGGACCTCATGAGTGAACGCGAATGAGTTTGCACGTCCTGATTGTCGACGATGACCCAGTGCTGTTGCGCGCCCTTCCCGAAACGGTGTTGGCCCGCATGCAGGATGTCTTAGTGGAAACTGCCGATACGGCCCGAGAGGCCCTCAAGCGAATTGCCGAGACGGATTACGACGCGATCATTACGGACGTCAAAATGCCCGGTATGGACGGGCTGGCCCTCCTGAGCGAAATTCGGACCCTTCGGCCCCACACTCCCACGCTGTTGATCACCGGGCACGGCGAACATGATCTGGCCGTGCAAGCGTTGCGCGGAGGCGCGTACGACTTCATTCCCAAGCCCATCGATCGCGAATATTTTCTTGCGTCCCTGAACCGCGCCATTCAGGTCTATCAACTCAGGCGCCAGGTGGAGGATCAACGGCAGGCCTTGGCCTACCATGCCGAAGATCTTGAGTCGCAGGTCGAAACCCGCACGCGCGAATTGGTCGAGGCGAATGCGGCCAAGGATGCCGCCTTGTTTCGCGCGCAAGAAGAAATCGCGCAACGCTCGCGGGCGGAAGCGGCGCTTCAGAAACTCAACGAGCAATTGGAGCAACACGTCGCCGAACGGACACGGGAACTGACCCGTCTGAATGCGGATCTGGTTCGTGAGATCGCCGAGCGGCAGCAAGCGGAAGGCGAGCTGCATAAGCACCGCGAGGAATTGCGTGCGTTGGCGGCCAGGCTGATGACGGTGCAGGAAGAAGAGCGGCGCCGGATCTCTTGCGAGTTGCACGACGATCTCAACCAAAAGCTGGCCGTATCGGTCATGAATGCGGAAGCTGCCGAGCGGAGGTGGTCGTCGAGCGACGACGTCAATCGCGAGCGGCTGCGCGCCATCCGCAACGAGATTGCCGAACTGTCTGACGACGTTCGAAAGCTGGCGTATCGCTTGCATCCGTCGATTCTTGATCACTTGGGATTGGCCATCGCCCTGCAATCGCATGTGGAAGAATTCGGCAAGCGGGAGGAGATCGAAGCGGTGTTTACTCAACGCAATTTGCCCGAGACGATTCCCCAGCCGCTTTCTACGTGTCTGTATCGAGTGGCGCAGGAAGGACTGAGAAATGTGGCGAAGCACGCCAAGGCCACGCGTGTCGTTGTCCGGCTCGTCCAAAGCGATCACACACTTCGTCTATCAATTTTCGACTCCGGGGTAGGGTTTGATCCGGTGAGAGTGAAGGAACGGCACGGTCTCGGCTTTGTCAGTATGCAGGAACGCGTGAGACTGGTCGGGGGACGTATGTCGATCCGCTCGCGTCAGAATCGCGGCACCTATCTGTTCATTCGAGTCCCACTTGAAAGCGGTGTGCTATGAAAAAGGCCCGGCTGCTCCTCGCTGATGATCACACGATGGTGCTCGAAGGATTTCGCCGCCTGTTGGAGCCGGAATATGATCTCGTGGGCGCAGTGGAAGACGGGGAGGCCTTGGTCAAGCTGGCTCCGGAGGTTAAACCCGATTTGATCCTCCTCGATATTTCGATGCCCTTGCTCAATGGGATCGAGGCGGCTCGCCAAATTCGAAAGTCCCTTCCTCGCGTAAAGTTTATTTTCCTCACGATGCATACCGATCCGACCTATGTGACGGAAGCGTTCAAAGCGGGAGCATCCGGCTATCTCCTGAAGCGGTCTGCCTCGTCCGAACTCCTCTGTGCGATACAGGAAGTCTTGGAGGGACGGAATTATGTGACGCCGCTTATTACCAAAGACTTGATGCACTCCATTATGGAAATCATCCGCGTCACCGAATCCTCGCCGTCCTGATCTTCATCCTCGCCGTCCTGATCTTCACTTTCGTCTCTTCCATCGACTTAGCTGATGGTCGAGCGTGGGCGACAACGCTAGACATTTCCCGTGCGCTTGTGTACCTTGCCCCTCAGGATGATTATTTCCCCTGAACGTCCCGCACCGTCCTTCTCTGCCATTCGCCTCTCGAAGTCGAAATTCCTCTCCGGATTGCAGTGCCATAAACGTCTGTATCTGGAAATGCATGCGCCCGAGTCGGCCACCCAGCCCGATGCTTCGACACAGGCGATTCTTGACATGGGGACGGAAGTGGGTGAATTGGCGCGGCGTCGCTTGGCGGGCGGCGTCCTTGTGGATGTGGGGCATCGCCAGCCGACCGAGGCGTTAAGACGAACCCTGGAACTTGTGAACGATCCATCCGTGCCCGCCATTTTTGAGGGGGCCTTTCAGTATGAACAAGTGTTGATTCGTGTGGATATGTTGGAACGCTTAGCGCCGGCTGAAGATGGTACGGTGTCCTGGCGGTTGATCGAGGTCAAGTCTTCGACGCGGATCAAAGACATCCACGTCGACGATCTGGCTGTCCAGCTTTACGTCCTTGCTGGGGCTGGCATCAGAGTCGTCGAGACCTGCTTGATGCATATCAATACGCAATATGTTTTCGACGGACAAGTCTTGGACCTTGCCCAACTCTTTTCGCTTCACGATCTGACCGGGCATGTCTCCGCGAGGCAGGCTGCCGTCATCGTGCGATTGGGTGAGATGAAGGCCATGCTGGCGCTGCCGGCCCCGCCCCCCATGGAACCAGATGCCCATTGTCAAACGCCGTACGAGTGTCCGTTTTGGAATTTCTGCACGAAAGATAAGCCGTCGCGCTGGATCTTTCATCTGCCCGGAGGCGCTCAGACATTTCACTCGCTCTCAAAACTCGGGATCACCGTCATCGACGACATCCCCGCCGGCTTTCATTTGGCGATTACCCAGCGCCGGATGAGGGACAATGTGGAATGGATCGGCAATGGACTCAAGAATTCACTGGCCTCAGTACAATATCCCGTTCACCATCTGGATTTTGAGACGTTTATGCCCGCCGTTCCAAAGTTTCCGCAGACCCGCCCGTATCAGACCATTCCGACACAGTGGTCCAATCATATCGAGCTCGGCAATGGGGAGGTCCGCCATGACGAATATCTTTGCCTGGACCCGAAGGATCCCCGCGAAGATTTAGTCGATGCGCTCCTGGCATCTCTAGGGCACGAAGGGAGCATCTGCGTATATTCCGGGTATGAACGGGCCATCTTAGAGCGCTTGGCCGATCTCTTTCCTGCATTCCGGGCCGATTTGCAGCGAATCATCGCTCGTCTCTGGGATCTGTTCCCCGTCATTCGAGATCATTATTATCATCCTGACTTTGAAGGATCGTATTCCATCAAGGCCGTATTACCCGCTGTCGTTCCTGGTTTGGGGTATGGTGATTTAGATATACAGGAAGGCGGCATGGCTGCCCGATCGTATTATCAGATGGTCTTTGAGGAAACCGATTTAATGGAAAAGGCTCGGCTCAAAGAAGCGCTCATGCGCTATTGCGAGCGGGATACGTTGGCGATGCTCGAACTGCGGCGAGTGCTTTCCGAGAAGGTCTTTGGACTACCGTAAGCGCAACGCCCCGCTGAACGTACGATCCAGACGTTATGGGTGAGAGAAGAGGACGGCCGTGCTGCCGCCTTGAGGTTTTGTAAATCCGTCCACAATCGCTCGATGGGTCAGGTCAACCACCACGCCCGCATACTCATCGGCGCTAGGTGGAGAGGTCGATACACTCCCACTGCTCCACAAAATCCCCCCTGTTTCCACGTCGATGCCTTGCACGATCACGCTGGGCGTCGGCGAAGCTTTATCGACGTCGACAAACACCACTACTTCGGCGCCCGATCGCGCGCCGCTTCGTATCATGTAGGCTTGGGCCACGAGTGGATCATTGAGGTGCCGATCCTGTTCGTCAAGGATCGGTTGAAGCCGATCGCGTTGTACGAGGGTAAAGCCCAGACGTTGCAGATCTTCACTTGCCTGTGCGACGGCAGCCGGATGTCGGCCGACGACCATCGCGCGCAGATCCACCACCACAGGGGAAAGCAGGTCCGGTTGCGGAGAGTCGGACTGCACGTGGGGCGGCGATGGAGCAATGCAGGCGCACAGGAACAGAAACCCAAGTCCCAAGCCCATTGTTTTGGCGATTGATGGATGTTGTGTGAGACCTCTCATGCCTTCTCTCTACACGTTTCATCTCTGACTCTGCAAGTAGACCTTGGTCGAGTCAGAATAAAAGGCCAGCGACGTTTCGAGCTAAGACGCCGGGGTCGCACGAGCTTCCTCATGCGCTTCCGCATGGGCATCGAGGCCAGCTTCGGTGCGTCTGACCCAGCCGAACGGGGGGGAGAGAGATGAGCCAAGTCGAAACATCGTGTGCGGCAGCATGTGCGAGCCATTTAACGCGGCCCGCGCCTTATCCGCTTCGGCTTGGGTCGCCATCACAACAAAAGCGAAAGACAGAAAATCAGACTGGGGTCGTAACGCTATAGCGACGGTCACGGCGGTGCCATACGGGGCGAGAAGAGCTTTTATTTGATCGCGCGTAATATCTACCGGCAGTCCGTCGATAAAAAAGAAGGGAATGGCATCCGGGTTCCGTCTCGGGCTAGGTCTCCATCGAGCTCTGTAGGTGAAGGGGCGAAAGAGCGCGCGCAACCGTGTGATCATCGTCGCATCATATCGGTCTGCAACGAGTCTGACAATACTACTTAGGTATAAGTCAATTCATCTCTGCAGGACTCTTCAGCTGGAATTAAAGAACGGTTTAAAGCCAGGATTGAGGGCCTATCGAGCTGCGAAGTGGATCCTTCTGAGAAACAGATGCGTTCAGCCAAGAGAGGCAAAGGGGCGGTGGTGGATTAATGGTGAGGTTCGGCACAGCTTTCTACGGCCGAACGAACAGTATCGACGAAAACGGACATGTCAAAAGGCTTGCGCAAACACGCGAAAGCTTGGGGACGGCAGTCCTCGAGCGCCTGATCGGTCCCGCTTATGAATACGATCGGCATATGTGGATGGACATCGTGAATTTTTGAAGCCAGTTCGAGGCCATTCATGATCGGCATCGTGACATCGGTGACAACAGCCGAATAGCGACGGCTGGTCGCCTGGCGGAGCGCTATTTTTGGGGAATCGGTCGATTCGATATGCACATCGACGAGCGATCGCTTCAATGATTCGCATACAACTTCCAGAACGACTGGATCGTCGTCGACGACCAATAAAGATGGTTTATTGGTAAATGCTTGCATTTCTCAAGTATAAGCCCAACATGCCCATTTGAGCAAGCTGACAAGTTATGCTCGCCGCCGTGAAAAGGTCCGCTTGATAGCCATTCGCGCGAAACGTGATCTAGATGATAAGCGTCCTTAATCATCCGTACCAATGACCGTCGTCTCCGCTCCTTGACCCTTCCCAGTCTTTTGGCGGAAATTTCACGCCCCAAAAATTGCCTGTTTGCTGCAAGAGCTGGATACCTACCTTCCAACCTTTTATGCCCTCTTTCTCAGTTCGAATCACTCGGGCCTCAGTGACTTGATTGCTATGAAGGATATCCAGGCGCAGACGACTGTTGACGGGGAGTGAAAGCCGTATCCGAAGCAGCGCTCCACCGCTACTGACGTCCAACGTGTCGCACATCGCTTGATATTTGCCCCCTGTTTCAAGGCTCGTCACCATGACGGGGACCGACAAGGCGACTCGCGCGCGCCGCCGGAGTTCGTTCACGCTCAAATCTCCACTCATGCCGGCTTCCTCCTCTGTCTAGATGTTGAATGATCTATGACTCGGGATACTCAGGAAGCATGCCTGAAATCAATGCGGAGGCATCAAGTAAATCCACCGTTTTCGGAGGGACAAAAACTCTGGTGTTCCCCGTGAAACAAGTTCCGAGCGATTCCGTCTCATTGTTTGTCTCACATGAGACAGTAACCCTGGATTGCATGTGTCAGGAGAAGACGTGAGAGGAGGGATATGGCGGAGGGGGCGAGATTTGAACTCGCGGTCCCCTTGCGAGGACTCCGGTTTTCAAGACCGGCACGTTCGGCCGCTCCGTCACCCCTCCGTTCCGATGCGGGCATTCACTTTTGAATGAGCAAGAGTATACATGGAGGCTCTGTGGGTCGCTAGTGCTGTGATTATCCTTGCTCTACGCAGTGGGGCGTGATCACCACATTTTTGAGTGGCCTCCGCGCGCAGTAGAATTCGACAAAAGTCCGAGTGTCTCACGCTGATGTAAAGATATTTTTCACGGAACGCTCATTACCTCTCAGACCTCCCCTCAGAGACCACATAAGCGCCGGAAAGTTTTGACCTAAGTACTTTAGTCTCCCCATTAGCATCTGCGCTGTAAAGCTTTGTAACGCTTTTCACCTTTCTCACCGAACCTTATTGAGTCTTCTATCACAAAGTACTGCAAAGTGCCTACTTGTATGGTCGGCAACAGTGGCGGTTATTTTGCTTAAGTGTATGGAATTAATTGGTGAAGATACATTCGGTATTTCACAACAATCGGAGGCAATATGAAAGCGCTTATGAAGTCAGTTTTACTCGCGGGTCTTATGATCGCTATGGCGACCGAAGCAAAAGCCGTCACAACCGCCTTGGGCAAGCCGGTCGAGACCATCGGATCGAACGTACAAGCTGTGCCAAGTTGCGGGTCGGGTGCGTGCTATAACACCGGCACCGGCGCGATCGGGTTTTATATTCCTTTGAACTCGGCCGATAACGGAACCTATGGCATCGATATTCCGGGCCCGGCCGGTGAGGCCGGAACCTTCTCCGATTCGAAGAGCGGCGCTTTTACCAATAGCAACGCATTGACCATGTATCTCCGTTTCACCCCACTGGCTCCGTTCCCGCTGGCGAGTGCTGTGCTTACATTTTCCTTCGTCGATCTTGACCTTATCGGCGTAAACGATCCCGCGGGCTTTACGGAAACGATTCAGTTCTTTTCAGCCACAAACTCGGCCCTCACGTCCGTGATCACGACGGCCCCGGGTTCCGGCAGCTCTCCGTTGGCGTACACGGTGACGGGCAATTCCAATAGCCAAACAATCACCTTTTCGGACGTTCGTTCGGTCATCACGTCCGATCCCTTCTATGTGAAGCTCGTGTTTGGTTCCAAGGAAACGACCTCAGGCACCCATACAAACACGATGGAATCGATGACGGCGACGTTGGCGACGACCAATACCGTTCCCGAGCCGACCTCGATGGTGCTTTTCGGAAGCGGATTGATGGCGTTGGGTGCATGGCGTATGCGCCGGCAATAGTTCCCAGTCACGGCTAAAGAGGGGGACGGCGAAAAGCTGTCCCCCTTTTATGTTTGTAGGCAGGCGCCGAAGATGAAGCTGCTAAATGACGGCGGGACTGAGCAACGGACGCATAGACACCATCACGGTTTTGCAATGCGGTCGACTCCGCCGAGGTAGGGACGCAGCGCATCTGGAATGAGTACAGACCCATCGGCCTGCTGATAGTTTTCAAGAATCGCCACCACCGTTCGCCCAACCGCTAGTCCAGACCCATTTAACGTGTGGACGAAGTCGGTCTTGCCGTCCCCTTTACCCACTGTTCGCCGATAGCGAATGTTGGCGCGACGCGCCTGAAAACTTTCAAAGTTGCTGCAGGAAGAAATCTCTCGAAAATGCGCCTGTCCTGGAAGCCAGACTTCCAGATCGTAAGTTTTCGCGGCGGAAAATCCCATGTCTCCCGTACACAGAGCCATCACGCGATAGGGAAGACCGAGCCCCTGTAACACTGCTTCGGCTGCTGCCGTGAGCGTCTCTAGATGGGCATAGGATTCTTCCGGCCGTGAAAAGGCGACCAGCTCGACCTTGTTGAATTGATGGAGCCGGATCAGTCCACGGGTATCTTTCCCATAGGAACCGGCCTCGCGGCGGTAACAGGGTGTGTACGCCGTGTAGCGAATAGGGAGACGATCGTCCGGAAGAATTTCTTCGCGAAGAAGGTTGGTGAGCGGCACCTCGGCAGTAGGGATCAAGAAAAAGTCGTCGTCACGAAGGCTGAAGAGATCGGATTCGAATTTAGGAAGTTGACCGGTTCCCGTCATCGCGGCACGATTCACCATAAACGGTGGAAGCACTTCTTGATAGCCGTGCCGGGCCGTATGCACATCCAACATGTAGTTGATGAGCGCGCGCTCCAGCCGCGCGCCGAGTCCCATCATGACCACGAATCTTGCGCCCGCAATCTTTGTCGCTCGTTCGAAATCCAGGATGCCGAGCGCCTCGCCGATTTCCCAATGCGGCTTCGGAGTAAAGGACATGGCCGGTGCCTGACCCCAGCGCCTGACCTCTCGGTTATCGGCGGAGCTCGTGCCAGCCGGCACAGACTCGTGCGGGAGATTCGGGATTCCCAACGCTAACTCGGTTACGCGCTCTTCGAGCGTGCGGACCTGGGAATCCATATTGCTGATGCGATCTCCGAGAACTTTCATGGAAGCCATGGCCTCGTCGGCCGGTTGTTTTTCTCGTTTCAGCCGTGCGACGTCACTCGAACCGGTTTTGAGTTGATGACGGAGTTCGTCGACTTGTGCCGTGAGGCTCCGCCGTTCTTGGAGAAGTTTGCCGAGTTCTTCCCACGGGACATCGCCGCCCCGAGTCCCGAGCCCTGCTCGTACCGCATCAAGATTGTCTCTTAAATAGCGTAAATCGTGCATATTCATTAAAAGAATTAATTGCGCGGCGAAGTGAAACGAATCTAGCAGGAACCCAAAGCACGAGGCAAGCGTGCCGCAACGAGGCTCGCTTGACAATGCTGGTTGAGAGTCGGACCATGCGCGCATGAGGGTGATTTCGAATCCGCCCAATCCCTTCGAATCTCAACATCGCGAACTGCTCGAACCGCCGGCCCACGCGCGTGTCGAGGTTTTCGAGGATGCCACACGCGATATCCTTAGCCGAAACGACAGTCCGGATCTGCCATTTCGATGGAGCGTAAATCCATACCGTGGGTGCTTCCACGGCTGCGCGTATTGCTACGCACGGGCCTCCCATGAATATTGGGGGTTCGGTGCAGGCACCGATTTCGACACGAAGATCATCGTGAAACCGGATGCCCCAGATTTGCTCCGCAAGGCGTTTCTCAAGCCGTCCTGGAAGGGAGAGTTGATCGTATTCTCGGGGAATACGGATTGCTATCAGCCGATGGAAGCTACTTACCGGCTGACGCGGGCCTGTCTGGAGGTGTGCGCCCAGTTTTGCAATCCCGTCAGCATGATCACCAAGGGCGCGCTGGTCACGAGGGATATCGATGTGCTGGTCCGGCTCCATGACTGCGCCAGGATCAGAGTGTTTTTTAGTATTCCCTTTGTCGATGCCGAAATGGCGCGGAAGGTCGAGCCCCAAGTCCCCTCGCCGGAGAAAAGATTTGCGGCGATGAAAACCCTGTCCCAGGCCGGCATTCCCACCGGGCTGTCGATTGCGCCGGTCATTCCCGGTTTGAATGAGGGCGATATTCCCGAACTGCTTCTGCGAGCGCGTGAAGCCGGCGCCGAAGATGCGGTGTATGTCTTGCTTCGATTATCCGGCAGCGTGCTACCCATCTTTCTTGAACGTATGGCGGCAGCCTTTCCGGACCGCATTGCGAAGATCGCTCACCGTCTATCGGATGTTCGTGGAGGGTCTCTGTCGGATGGAGGATTTTTTACCCGCTATGAAGGCAAGGGCGCATACTGGGATGTGATCCAACAGCTATTCGAGGTCGGCCGGCGCAAAGCTGGCTTTGAAGAGAGGCCCGATCATCCTCCTCTGCCGACCACGTTTCGACGTCCGGATTCCCCACTGCGCGAGTCGGAGCAAATGCCTTTGTTTTGAAAGGACCGAAAAGGATGTCACATAATCCCGGATTCTTGAAGGTCGTGGAAGATGCTCGAAGGCAGATTCAAGAGTGCACGATTGAAGAGGTCAAGGCCAAGATCGATCGTGGCCACTCCTTTGAGTTGATCGATGTGCGAGAAGACTTGGAATATGCCAAAGACCACGCGCGCAATGCCAAACATATCGGCCGAGGGGTGTTGGAACGGGACATCGAAACGATGATCCCGGATAAGCAGGCCGATATTGTTCTCTATTGCGGTGGCGGATATCGGTCGGCACTCGCCGCTGAGAGTCTGCAGCGCATGGGTTATATGCGCGTGGCCTCGATGATCGGAGGCATGAAGTCCTGGCGAGAGGCCGGCTATCCCATGGATCGATGACGACGTGCCCACCTCCCATTTCAAGCGCCGCTGCTTTCACGCCGCATGGACTCCTTTGCACGCATGACACGGCGTGAGCTGATCAGCCGTCTTGCATTTGGCCTGACCTTTATGCCGGCCCTCGCCTTTGCGCCGCGCTCACTTCTTTCAAGCTTGCTGTTCGAGCCCGACGCGGCACTGGTTCCTGCCAAGAGCATTCCACCGAATCTCTTCCAACGAGACGGCAAATCCTTGGTCGCGATGGTGCACGGACACGATCTTGGAGAGATGCTGCAGGAAGGGATCGCTCAGCTCGGAGGACTCGCTTCGCTCGAACTCGCCCATAAGCGCATTCTCGTAAAACCGAACATCGTGAACGATCGTCCACCACCGAGCACGACAAGCGTGGGGGTGATCAGCGCTGTCGTCAGAATGTTGAAGCAGGGTGGAGGAGAGGTGACGGTGGCGGACAGCTCCGGGATGTTGCGATTTCCGACGATCAGCAATCTATTGGCGACCGGCGTGCGCTCGATGGGGGAATCAGAAGGCGTTCAGGTGGCGGCCCTCGAAGAGCAACCATGGGTCCGAGTCGAACCGAAAGCGGCTGTCATCTCGCCGTCATTTCTCGTTTCCAGGCCGGTGTATGAATCCGATATCTTCATAAACGTGCCGGTCATTAAGACGCATCAGTTTGCGCACTATTCATGCAGTCTGAAAAATCTGGTCGGCATCGTGCATCCGCGCTATCGTCCGTCCATCAGGTTTTTTTCAGGACAGTGGCACGAACGCATCGCAGAATTAAATCTGGCGGTCCATCCGCACCTCACGATTGCCGATGGAACGACCATGATGATCGCCGGCGGACCGACCAGCGGCACCGCAGCGCAGGCGAATGTCTTACTGTTGAGTGGAGATCGTGTCGCATTGGACGCGGTGGCCGTCGCGCTCATTCGATCCTATGGGGCGTGGCCGAAGGTGCAGGGGAAAACCATCTGGGCACAACGCCAAATCAAACGAGCCGCCGAGTTAGGGTTAGGGAGCAATGGTCCTGGCGGGATGGAATTGGTCGTGTCTTCGCTGGGTGGGAAAGATGAGGAGTTTCGCCGGCGAACCGAGACGGTTCGCCGGGATCTTCTGGATGTGTAGACCGCTATTTGTTTTGCCGGTCGAATTCTTTGATGACTTGATCGGTGAGGTCGAGCGTATCGCGATGATAGAGGACGATCTTCAGCGTGCTTTCACTACCCTTATCGACGACGAGGGTATAGCCGCCTTTTTCCGCGACTGATTTCGTCGCGGTCGCGATTTTCTTCATATATTCATCCACCAATTCCTTCTGTTTCACACCGAGCTCCTGATTGAACTCCTGGGCGCGCCGCTGATAGTCCTGCAATTTCGTCCGAAATTGGTTTTGCTTATCCCGTTTTTGCTGCTCGTTCAGCGTGGCGTCCTGCTCCTTCACCTGCTTCTCCAGATTTTTGAGCTCTTCTTCATCGCTGGCCAGCAATTTTTGGCGAGTGCCTGCATATTCTTTCAGCGTGTCCAACGCCCGCTTGCCGGCTTTCGACTTTTCAAGGACGGTTTGGGGATCCACCACGCCCATCTTGAAGCTATCCGCCGCGATGGCTAAAGATGGAAGGAGAGCAAGGGTGATCGCCGTCAAGAGGGCCCCTAGCATTCCCAATTGTGAACCGATAGCCCTCTGTCTTCTCATACGCATCGCAACTCCTTTCTCATCATAGGACATGATCATGATAGTGAAGCGTGGGGAGGATAGGCTGTCTACCTTAAAGCTGTCAAGTAATTCAGTCTGCTTGTTGGCCGGATGACGGAAGGGTAGAATGTTTCGGTCCATAATCGGCAGCGACCAAGCGAGGAGGGATAAAGAGATATGATGACGGATGATAAGCGAGGGGACCATCTGCGATTTATCAAAGCGCTGCAACATGAACCCCTATGGTGCGGCAATTCGGGATGTCCCGGGCCCGTTGAAGTCACTGACCTGTCGCAACTCCGCGATCGCGTCAAAACGTTCGATGCCTCGTGTGCAACGTGTGGTTGGCATCGCCAACTTCAAGGACACGCTTCGCTGACTCCTCCTTGGGACGATGCCTCGCTGCTGTCGATGGCCGATGAACATCTGATGCATCAGCAAGCCGTTTGTCCTTTTGATGACACGCCGGTCGTCTTTACATCGCTTCCCAACCCTCGCCGAAAGGCTCGCTACCGTCTCTCGTGTTTTTTCTGTGGTCGGCAAGTCGACGTGGACTGGCCTCCAGCTGAGTCGAAGCGCTGACGCTGACCGGTGTTCTGTAAAGGATCGGTGAGTCCGGCGAAAGGAGCTTAGAAGGATGGGACAAGGAAGGGGACCGTCAGAACACTATAGCGCGTCACACCAAGCGGGTCGCGTTACGTCGGCTGACTTCCGGCCGGCGATCGTTTCATTGCCGCAGCCAAGGCTGCGCCACAGGCTTTCCGAACGGGTCGGTTGAACCGGCGTTGACCGGCCTTGAGAACCAGCAGCGCGGCGGGTGTCCCCAAGGCGCCCAACGCCTCGGCTGCTAAAATTGCTCCTTCTCGATATTTCCTGCGATTTCTCCACGCGATATGAGTGACCAGACTATGCCAATAGGGAATGTTTTCCTCTCCCGCTGTTTGGCGCATCACCCGAAAAATCGTCTGTTTTTCCGACACCGAGCGATGATGAAAAGATGGATCGTCGACGATGGGAGCCCAGGACGAAAACGTCGCTGTATAGTGACCCGTCAGGAGGGTCTTGAGGGTGAGCAATCGAATGGATTCCTCACTATCATTGAGAAAGGGGATAAAGCACTCGCATGTCCCTCTGGGGTGGATAGCCCGTAACGTTCGAACCACTTCTTTGCGCACTCGAATGTCCGCATGCTTTCCCGCCGACTCCAAATGCCGCACGAACTGGTCGTGTTTCAGTTTGCCCATGATGTACACAAGATTGCGGACCACATACCATCGTGCGTCCGACATTCCTCTCACCAAAAGCGAGGGATTCTGTTTCCCATGAACAGTCAACACGTCGCACACCATCATGCGATGAGATTTATGCTTGAGATTGGCCATTAGGCCGCATAATGGTTGCGCCGTCTGAGGATTGAGCAGTAGTAACACGGCTTGCAGATCATCCAGGCTCGTCGCGGGCGATTCGTTCAGGACGCCTTCGATCGTGCTGATGATGTCGGGATGTCCAAGGGAACCGGCCAACTCTACCAACTTCTTCTTGTGATGGTCGGAAAGATTTGGACACACTTCTTGCGCCTCATGAAGAAGGCTGACGAAGGTATTGAGCAGTTTCCAATTGCCCTCTCGTGTCAATGTGCCCAGAATGTCTCCGAACAGCGCGAGGAGACGGGTCAGGAGGGCGTCCGACGTTTCACTGGCTAAGATGGCCGTTAAAAGATCGAGCAAGTAGGTCGTATTGTCTCGGGCCGATTCGGTCTCGATTTCTTGTACCAGTGTCTTGTGCTCGTCCGGCGAAAATTCGAAGCCCACCGGCGATCCTTGCGATTGAGCACCGATCAAGCTCGCGGCCTCTACTTTCGGCCGGGCGGCTTCTGTAGCAGCGACATGGCGTAATTCCGATGGAGCTCCCGACAAGCTCTGCGATCGCTGCGGAGTGAGAAGGTTGGCCGCATCGGCCGATTTGACGATTTCTTCCGCCGTCACAAAGGAGATGGTCGAGAGATTCCTTTCCCACAGACGCGTGACGATGTCGTCGTCCGACTTTTCAGGGTCGTATGTGCCCCACAAGGCTTCGAGGAAATAGGTGAGGTCGTCCTGGCTCACTCCCTTGAGGAAGGATAATTCTCGAATGCCGTCGGTGTGCAATTTAAAGGCAAGATTTTCATTAGCCGCCGTCGATTGATAGACCACCACGCCTTTGTAGATGAGTTCGGCGTGATGCGCTAAAAACTGCAAGGTGTCGTGAGTGGCTAATTGGATCGTGAGAAAATCGTAAAACTGTTGAAAAAACTTCTGCGCCACCGGATTATGAGGACCATAGGTGCGTGTCGTTTTAAATGTTTTGTCGAGCAGCGCCAAGAGGTGTTTGATCGCTTGTAGTTCGACTGCATCGACGAATTCGCTTGGCTCTCGAATCGGGAGGGTAGTGGTGTCCGTCATGGCTCGGCGTTCTATGAAAGTGTTCAGAGAAAATGCACAAGGAGTTGATGTAGAGATGTTACGGTCAAAAGTGTCCCTGGTGCGACTGACTTTGTCAATGCAGGAGGGACCCCGTACATTTTCGTGCTCTCCTTATGGAGGAAGTGATGAGGGGTGATGCGCTGCCGATTTCCATCATCTGTTTCGGGGACAGTCTGACGGCGGGCTATCAGTCTCCCACGCATGATATTCCGTACATCCATGAGACTCCCTACGGTGCCTTTCTTCAGCAACGGCTTGGTCCACAGGCGACCGTGATGAGTAGCGGAATCTGTGGAGAAGTCACGACTGAAATGGTTCAGCGGTTCCCGCGCGATGTTCTTGGGAAGGCACCTAATTGCGTCGTGATATTAGGAGGTACCAATGATCTCGGATGCTATACCCCTCCGAACGAGATTTTTGATCGTCTGCGCACGCTCTACAGTCAAGCACGGGCGGCGGACATCCGGCCTGTGGCTATCACGGTGCCATCGATTCGGATAGAGGTCGATCCGGCGGCCAACCAATGGGTGACCGAATTTGTGAGACAACGGCAGTATTTGAATCGATTGATAGTGGAGCATTGTAGGCGCGAGAAATTATCGTGCGTCGATCTCTTTACCGCCACGGCCGAACGGGAGACCGGGTTGCTTGCGATGCCCTATTCGAACGACGGACTGCATTTGACTACGGCTGGCTATCAAAAGATGGCCGACCTGTTGTATGACGAGGTCTTTCGAAACTACATGCTCGATCAGAATGAGACGGAGGCGGCGGGATGATCCAAGCTATCGACGATCGACAGTTCGATCGCGTCGTGGAAACGGCGCGAGTGCCCGTGCTGGTGGAGTTTTGGCAGCCTGGATGTGGGGGGTGTCGAGCGCTCTTAATCGAATTGGAAAAGCTTGCGGCCGAATGTGGCGAGCGCTTGTTGATTCTGAAAATGAACGTCCAAGAGAACTATCAGATTCCCGCCGAGCTCGAAATCTCGTCTCTCCCGGCCCTCGCCCTGTACAGGAACGGACGGTTCGATCGGTTCATCGGAGGCGTCGGAAAAAAAGACGCTATTCTGCAGCAAATTCTTCCGCGCTAGGTCGGTTCTTGTCGGTCCTGTCCATTGCTGTACACCTCACACCTGCGGTTGACACTTGCTCAGTTTTTGTTACGTTTTTCTTTGAACCACGATTACCTTGAATAGGAGATGTTATGCACACCAAAGCGACGACTTTCACATTACTGTTGGTAGGGGCGCTCGTTCTCGAGTCTGGTTGTGCGCGATGGACCAGCGGCAATGCCGGTGAGAAAGATATGCAACCGGGATTAGGGCGCGGCGGCGTGTCCGGAGGTCTGTCTTCAGGACGAGGGCAAGTAGGGGGGATGGATGACATTCCTGCCTTGTCGCAGCAGCGTCGCCCCGATGGATCGCCGCTCGGGATGAATTCTGGTGAGGAGCGAATCGGGAACGACACCGTCACGCTCTCGCCTTCGAGCTCCTCCGGAAGCAGGGGCGGCCGATTTGGCGAGGGATTGTCTCCCGAGGAACGGCTGCGTGGCGAGCGGTTGGCGACGGCGGCAGGGCTGCAGGATGTCTTCTTTCAATACAACAGCGCCATCTTCTCAAACGAGGCGCGCGAGCGATTGCTGCATGCGGCGTCTTGGCTGAAAGGGGAGTCCAAGTATAGATTGCTGATCGAGGGACACTGCGATGAGCGGGGAACCAACGCCTACAATCTGGTGCTGGGAGAAAAGCGCGCGCGAGCGGTACAAAATTTTCTACGGGATCAACACTTGGATGCGGGCCGTTTCAGTGTCGTGTCTTATGGAAAGGAACGCCCGTTTTGCAATGCCCACGACGAAGTGTGCTACCAGGAAAATCGTCGAGGCCATTTAGTCGTGCAGCAATAGTCGCTAGAGGGGGCGCCAGGACCGACCGTCGGCCTGAATTAAATGGTCGGCTTCCGGGGCCCCCCACGTTCCTGCAGGGTACTCCGGCAAGCGTTCAGATCGATCCCGCTTCCAGCCATCGAGAATCTGAGTTATCCATTCCCAAGAAGCTTCTACCGCATCCCTCCGCATAAACAGCGAGGCATCGCCCTCCATCACATCGAGTAAGAGACGCTCGTAAGCTTCGGGTGTGCCCGTAGTGAACGCATCGTCATAGTCGAAGTTCATTTCGACGGGCCTAGTGTGAGCCTTGGTGCCGGGCACCTTTGAAATGACGCGCAGGGCAAATCCTTCCTCTGGCTGAATGCGGATCGCCAAAACATTGGGAGCTTGTGGCGTGTGGGGCGGCGCATTAAAGAGAATTTGCGGAATCTCCTTGAACTGCACCGCGACCTCGCTGGCCCGTACCGGCATCGCCTTTCCCGTCCTCAAATAGAACGGCACGCCGGCCCATCGCCAGTTTTCAACTAACAGTTTGAGGGCGACATACGTCTCGGTCGTCGAGTCGGGTTTCACGCCTGGCTCACGTCGATAGCTGGGGAGGTCTTTCCCGTGAATGTTACCGGCGCCGTATTGCGCGCGCACCGTCATCTTCCGAACATCGTCGCCCGCGATGGGGCGCAATCCACGAAGGACGTCGATCCGCGCGTCGCGTACCACATTGGGGTCCAGCGAAGGAGGTGGTTCCATCGCCACCAGACACAGCAACTGCAGCATATGGTTTTGGACCATGTCGCGCAACGCGCCGATCTCGTCATAGTAGGCGGCTCGCGTGCCCACGCCTTCGGTCTCGCTGACCGTAATTTGAACATGGTCGATATATTTGTTGTTCCACACCGGTTCGAAAATACTGTTTGCGAACCGCAGCACCATCAGATTTTGAACGGTCTCTTTTCCCAAATAATGGTCGATGCGGAAGATTTGCGATTCATCGAACACCTGTCCTAGCGCCGTATTGATCCGGCGTGCGGAGTCGAGATCGTGCCCGATTGGCTTTTCAACAATGATTCGGCAGAATGGTCGTGGAGGAACCGGTGGATGAGTGAGGCCGGCTTGCTGCAATCCCTGCGCGATGGGTGCAAAAGCGTCGGGCGGTACCGCCAAGTAAAAAATTCGGTTTCCAGGCAAACCCAGCTCGGCCTCGATGGTATCCAAGGTCAATTTCAGCTCGGTATAGGTAGCCGACTCCGTAATGGCCCCGCGATGGTAATACAGGCGCGGTTCGAAGGCAGACCACATAGATGGATCAAGGGGCCGTCTTGAGTATTTCGCGATGCCTTCTCGCATCCGCGCCCGAAATTCCGCAGGCTGCATGGGCTTTCGTCCGGTTCCGATAACCGCCAGGTTAGGTGGAAGCACGCCATCAACTTGCAAGTTGTAAACCGCGGGCATCAGTTTGCGACGAGCAAGATCCCCCGACGCGCCGAAAATCACCAAGGTACACGGTTCGACCGGTGCGTGCTGTCCCCTCGGAGTAGACAATTCGGCAGGAGGCATGACGGCGTCTCCAGGATCGGGGTTCAGGCCTTAGCGCTTGACGGCGTGGCCGCCGAAGGCATTGCGCAGAGCAGCGAGCATTTTTTCTGAGAACGATTCGGGTTGTCGAGACCGGAACCGAGTGAACAATGCCGTGGTCAGTGCCGGCACGGGAACGTCTTTCTCAATCGCGTCGGCGATCATCCATCGGCCTTCTCCCGAGTCCTGCACGAACCCTTTCAGTTTGCTGAGGGTCGGGTCTTGCGTCAGCGCATCGGCAGCCAGTTCGAGCAACCAGGATCGCACGACGCTGCCGTGCATCCATAAATGAGATATCTTCGGCAGATCGAGGCGATAGTCGCTTTTGGCCATCAACTCGAACCCTTCCGCATAGGATTGCATCAGACTGTACTCGATGCCGTTATGGACCATTTTCACGTAATGGCCTGCGCCGTGCGAGCCGACATGCGCCCACCCCGATGGAGGCGCGAGCGTTTCGAAAACGGGAGCCAGTCGTTTGACCGCAGACTCGTCTCCACCGACCATTAGGCAATAGCCGACCTTCAATCCCCACACGCCCCCGCTCGTACCGGCATCGATATATTGAATCCCCTTCGGTTGCAGGGTGGCGGCTCGGCGCACGTCATCATGAAACCGGGTGTTTCCTCCATCGATCATGACGTCGCCCGATTGGAGATGCTCGGCGAGCTGATTCACTGTCTCTTCAGTGGCCTGTCCCGAGGGCACCATAATCCATGCGGCGCGTGGCGGGGTGAGCTTCGAGACCAGGTCAGCCAGCGAAGTGGAGGCGACGCATCCCTGCGCGACGGCTTTTTGAACGACCTCGGCGTCGCGGTCGTACACGACCACGCGATGGCTGCCTTGCCGCAGCCGCGTCACCATGTTCAGGCCCATCTTGCCTAATCCGATGAATCCTATCTCCATATGCACCTCGCGAAGGATGGATAAGACTGACGCCGTTCGGATTCTAGCACAGTAGTCTTGATGGCGCTTCACTTCCCCGTGCCATTTGATGTCCGGTCTGGGCGCTTCCGCAAAACGTTTTGACAGGGCCTATCATCCTGAAATACACTCGGCTCGTCCGCCGCCTTGCGACAGGGACAATCGGTATCCCTACGAGAGGGAATCCATGATTCGGAATGTGAGGACGATGATCCGAGGAATCGTCCTTGTGGTCGCCGTCACGATCGGATCGAATGGGGCCGAGGCGGCTGAGATCGGTGTCATCACCTTTGTACAAGGCCAGGTCACAGTCGCGCATCCGCAGTCTCCCCCGATTCCAGCTAAGTTCCGCGACGACATCCGGTTTCAAGACGTCATCGAAACGCGCCAGGCGTCCCGGACGAAAGCGCTCTTCCAGGACGATAGCGTGCTCACGGTTGGCGAATCGAGCCGGGTCGAAATTACGGAATACATTTTTAATCCCCACGAAGACCGGCGCAGCGTCCTTATCAATCTGGTGAGTGGGAAAGTGCGTGCGCTCGTCGGCAAAGTGTTTGCGAAGCCGGGCTCTCGCTTTGAAGTCCACACTCCAACCGCGGTGGCGGCCGCACGCGGCACGTACTTTGTGGTCTGGTTGAATGGCCGTGGCCGGACTGGTGTGGCGAATATCGGTGACCATGGACAAGTCGATTTTACCAGCAAGGGTCGCACAATCCCGATTCTTCCTGGCGAGTTTTCCGAAGAAACGGACGAAGGTCCGACCACCCCGACGGTCTTTTCGCTCGACGACATCTCGCCTGCGGCTCAAGGGGATCCCGATGCGAATGGGCTCGCCATGCTGTCGCAGACCGTGACGGCAACCGATGTCAGAGAGACGATCAGAGTCCCGGCGCCAATCGACTCGATTACGATAGTCGGGAGCATTGACGGAATCACCGGTGACCTGCTGGCTGCGCCGGCTACGTTCACCGGAGCCACGCCGATCACACCGCCCGCGGTGATTTCAGGGGCGGCGGGCCAAGGACTAGGGACCGCAGGGGCGCAAGCCGGAACGAATGCGATCGTCAATCCGCCGGTCCCTGTCGTCAATCCTCCTGCCGGTCCACCGATCGTGACGGGGCCGATCACCCTTCCATCGCCGGGCAGCGGTGGCGGATCCGGTGCGCGGACGCCATAGAACGGGACCGTGCCTGCTTTCTCACTGAAATGAGTCGGCAACGGTGTCTGCCTGGCTTCCTATTGGCTTCGGCTTGTCGCTCCATTACTCCTCCTCTCTCGTGTCAGCGTCATTCCCAGTGTATTCACCATTCGACCGACAGCGTATGGGGTGGGATGATCTAAGCCATGTCTCAAACGTGGTTGGGAAAAACCAAACTGATTCGGAGCCTCGGTGCGGGAGTGGCAGCCGGTATCACCGCGACGATGATGATCATCTCGTTTGCCGGACCGAATCTGTTGCTCCGCTTGGAGAATGCGTCGCTCGATGCGCGTTTTATTATGCGAGGTCCGATTCCGGCCGATCCGGCTGTCGTGCTGGTGGCGATCGATGAAGAGAGCGTGCAAGAGGTTGGGCGATGGCCGTGGCCCCGCGATATCCAAGCGCGCGTGATCGATGGTATTGGCCAGGATCATCCGAAAGTAATCGGGCTCGATATCATTTATGCCGAGCCGGAATCGAGCGCCGAGCGCCTCGTCTTGGAAGACCTTCTGGCGGCCGTGAATGGGTCTGCCGTTTCACCGCAACTTCGTGCGCGTCTACAGGGTAAGCTGAATCAGTTCGATACGGATCGACGGCTGGCGGACAGCATTGCCTCCGCGGGGACGGTCGTTTTAGCCATGCCTTTTGTCGTTCCTGAGACCGGAACTTCAGCAAATCCTGCCGGTGCGGTTGAAGATTATGTGAAGGCGGGCGCCTTCGCGCTTGTCCGAAACACTCATAGCGGAGAGGCGATGGAACCGTATCGCGCGTCCGATGTCCGTCCGCCGTTGAAGCCATTCGCGCAGCACGCGATCGGGGTGGGTCACGTCTACAGTCTGCCCGATCCGGATGGCATTACGCGTTACGAATATATGGCGGTTCGCCACGGGGACGACTACTATCCCTCCCTCGCCTTGGAGATTGCCCGGGTCTTTCTCGACGTGCCCCGCGAACGGGTGGCTTTGCGCTTAGGACAAGGGGTTCAACTTGGCGATCGCCTGATTCCGACGGATCAAAAAGGCAGGATGCTGATTAATTATCTCGGGCGCGAGCGACAATTTCGGTATGTCTCCGCGGCCGATGTGCTGCATCGTCGGGTGCCGGCCGGCATCTTTCGCGACAACATTGTGCTGGTCGGCACCAGTGCGCTCGGCACCTATGATCAAAAAGCCACTCCATTTTCAGCCAATGTGCCGGGCATTGAAAAAAACGCGACCGTAGTCCACGACATCGTGCAGCAGGCGTTCGTGCACAAACCGTGGTGGGCCGGCCTCGCAGATCTTTCACTTATTCTCGCGTTCGGCGGCGTATTGGGATATGCGCTGCCGAGAATGCGCGCATTCCCCGCAGCGGTCCTGGCGCTTGGCCTTCTCCTCACCTATGCGGTCGGTCTATATCTTCTCTTTGTGTTCCATGGCCTGTGGCTGGATGCAGTGGCGCCCATCCTGACCGTTCTCTTGATTTTTATCTCTATGACCGTCTTGCGTTTCATGATCGAAGAGAAGCAGGCAAAAGAAGTGCGGACCTTATTCTCGAGTTACGTCAGCCCGCATATCGTGGATGAGCTCATCAAAGATCCCAGCAAGGCGAGGATCGGCGGACAACGCCGTGAACTCACCATGTTGTTTTCCGATGTCGTCGGTTTTACGAGCTTCAGCGAAAAGCACGATGCGGAAGCAGTCGTCGCTCAATTAAACGAATATCTTGAAGCTATGACCGATGTCATCTTCCGCTGGAACGGAACCTTGGACAAATTTGTGGGCGATTCGATCGTCGTGTTTTGGAATGCGCCCATCGAGCAAGTTGATCACGTCGAGTTGGCCGTCAAATGTGCGTTGCATATGCGTCGGCGGCTCGGGGAATTGCAGGCGAAGTGGCGCTTGGAAGGCCGGATGTCGTTTGACACCGGTATCGGTATCAACACCGGCACCGCCGTAGTCGGCAACATCGGCGCGCAGGGTAAAAAAATGGATTACACCATGATTGGCGACTATGTGAACCTGACGGCTCGTGTCGAAGGACTGACACGTCGGTATGACACTGGCATTATCCTCACGGACTATACCGCCGTCCGCTTGAAAACTCTCATTGCGGATAGCGAGGGTGGCGACAATCGAGGACGGTTGGGCCATATTGCCTTGCACAAATTAGGAGTCGTCAAGGTTAAAGGTAAAGACCACGCCGTCGTGGTCTATGGATTACAATCGTTGGGAAGAAACGAACAGTCCACGGTGGATGAGTCGGCGTCCGGCGATACGGTGGAGATATTGGAAAAGTAAGCAATCGGCGAGCGAAGACTAGCCGCACTCGGTCTCCGATGCAGGTGCTTTGTCGGTGCCCGGCTTACTTCGATGAATTTTGGCCCTTTTCTTTTTACAGTCACGTTGCGCGATCGGCTCGGCGGTCACCGTGACGACCGGCTTGCTTGGCTTTAAGGGATCGGTAATCGCAGTGGTCTCATTCGGATGCCGCTCCAAATCGGTGGTTTGCATAATATACGTCGCAAACGGCTTGGCTGCATCGATGGCCACCGCTTGAACCGGCGGAGTGTTCGGAGCAGTGACCGATAAGAAGCCGGGACGAACGACGACGGTTTGATCCATTCCATTGAACGCCACCTCGCCACGCGTGCCGTGATTGATGACGCCGACGTTTTGAATGGTCGTCACATAGGGACCCGGCGTGGCTGGCTCGTTCCTCTCCTCCAAAACCCAAACGGTCGCTTCGCCTTCCTGCATCGTGACGCGCGATCCGCCCGCGAGAATGTGCACGGCAAATACTTGGTCCTCTTGCGGGATGATCGCGATGCGCAGGGTGCCGCGATCGAGCGCGAGAACGGCCTGTCCGGAATCGGATGAATCATGGATCGCGAGCCGGCTGTTGGGTCCCAAGTACAGTCGCGTCGAGGGATGCACCGAAAATTGAATACCGGATTGCGATTGACTTTCCAGGGTGTCATCCACATACAGCGGATAGGCTTGCGTGACCAATTCGGGGTGCATGAGGTGGGTTCGGGCTAGATACACTTGTCCGCGGACCATGGCGACATTGCCCATCAACCTTGGCCCGGATTCAAATAGACAGGAAGACAGCAGGGAAGCCGTCACTAGGCTCAGCATCGTCATCAGAAAGAGTCGGCGCGCAGAGGAGTCTTTGCTTCGCTGTCTCACGCGGAGAGAGTAGCAGGAGCTGTTGTGCGACGCTGTCAGGAAGGAACGGAAACTCGGTAGGTACCTGTCCTACCGTGAAGCTCGGTAAGACGAGCGCGATGCTGGGGACGTTGTTGTTCGAATCACACGCCGGACGAGCGCATGGTCATCGTCGGCGGATGAAATTGTGCCCTTCAATCGTCCTTCCAGCAGCGTGCCGAAAACGGTGGCGAAGACCGGACCGGGTTGTACGCCAAGTGTCTGTAAATCGATACCGGTCAGAAGGGGTTTGATGTATCGATGGGTGGTCATAAAGGCTAAAAGCTGACGCTTGACGGAACTCGATTCCGCCTTGACGATCATCATCAATAGCGTTTCTTCCGGTAGCCCATGCAACAGCCGATAGAGGACAGCGGGGTTAGGGAAGGGGTGACGCTTCAACCGGCGAAGCACGAGGGGCAATTGAGAGTGAGCCGTCCGGAGGGCGGATGCCTCGTGTTTTGGAAACGCCGGTCGTGCGAGAAGGCGTTCCATTCGGTCGGCAGGCAACAGATCCAATCAGCGCCATCCAGTACACCAGCCATGTCTTCAGCAGCCGATCCGGCTATTGTCGACGATACCACTGTAACGCTGTTTCGACCGGATTCAATTTGAGATCCATTCGGGTCGCTCGTTGAAGTGTGGGATGGAGAAGTTGCAGCGGACCGAGTCGGCGTAGACGTGCCAGGGATTTACGAGGCGCGGGTTCTGACAGAAGCCGGACCACTTCGGCGCAAGCGCGATCCCGAGAGTCGATGAATCAAGTTCGTCTGCATCGCTCCCTTCGCCAAGGCTTGTGTCTCTGCGTCCATGTGAAAGCCGAACCGTTGCTCGAATCGCACGGCGCGAAAGAGACGCGTGGGATCATCCATGAAACTCCGCTTGTGCAACACCCGGATCGTGCCATCCTTCAGATCGCGACGGCCACCGTCATTGTCGATCAGGACGCCGAATCGCCGTGGGTTCAAGCAGATCGCCAATGTATTAATCGTGAAATCTCGCCGATGCAGATCCTCCTCGATCGAGCTTGGCTCGACAATGGGAAGCGCCGCCGGTTGAGCATAGGTTTCTTGTCTCGCGGTCGCGATATCAATCCGACGGCTGTCGCGATCGTCACGACGGCCGTGGGAAAACGATCGTGCACGATGATATGTCCACCGACTTCTCGCGCAAGCTCGTGGGCATAGCGATTCCGTCGCCCTCGATGACCAGGTCAAGGTCGCGAGTCGGTCTTCTGAGAGGCAAATCACGAACGAATCCACCTACAATAAAGACGCCAACGCCTTGTCGTGTTGCGAGGCTGCCCGCCCGCTTAAGCAGCGAGGTCATATCGGGGGGGCAATTGTGCGTCAAGTTGCTTGCGCACGTTCGCGATGGAGGGTTTTCGAATCATTTTCGCGTGTAGACGACGATTATTAGGGTATGGACCAAGGTTCACGCCGCGGATGAGGATCTGGAAAGTGTCGGCGAAAGAAATGAAGAAACTAATCGACGCGGGCGGCGTGCGGAATGTCTTTGAACATGAGGTTGGTTAACTCTTGTCCTAGCGCGAGGCGTTCCGTCAATGTCGGCGCGGTGACAATACGATCGAAGACTTCGCCGATGGTCGCATCGCGGGTCGCGACAAACTTCAACACGTCGACCGGCGCGGTCACCCAATAGCCTCTCAACCGGAAAAAGGCGGTCAGCATGTGCTCGACGAAAATTCCGAGGAGATACTGAGCGGTTGCCGGCTGATGCGCCATGTCCTGTGCTTTTCCCAATCGATGCAAGCAGTCGGCCTTCAGCCGGATCTTTTCGTTCATGTTGGCAGGTTTCGGGCCTTGTCGAAAACGGTGCGCGGCTTTTTCCACCAGTTTCACGCCGATCATCTCATAATCGAAGAGCACGCGCCCTTTGCGGAGCAGCGGCGGGAGGCGTGACACATAGGTCAGCTCTTGTTCGACCGCCTTATGGCCGCGATAGCGAACGTCGATCAATCGATCCGCGACGCGAATCATTTCTTCGCCCTCATCCTGCCCCTTCACAAGTGCGATAAAGTTCAAATCGCTATGAGCCGTCAGCCCTCGGCGAGCGCCTGAGCCTACAAGGATGATGGAGACCAGATCAGCCCCTCGCCGCCCGCGAATATAGGTTAGAGCTTCTGCGACGATGCGGTCCGTTCCCGGAGGGTCGGGAGGCGCCAACGGTTCCAGCGGCTCCGGTACCGGTAAGAGCTCGGCGACAAGTTCGTCCCGTGTGGGGAGAGAAGACACCGGCTCGTTGGAAGAATTCATGTCCATAGTATTAGCATTCACGTCGAACATCGGTCCATTGATCACGCGATCATCCCATCAATCGCAGATCGTGCATTCTAGAGAGGCGTGCGGAGAAGGTCAACGATCCCTTGTTCATGACGACCGGTTGCGCATCAGTCCAGTAGTCAAACGTTGGAAGGAGAATTCAACACAGCGGTAAAGATCCGGCCCGCTTCTTCAATATCGTGCTCCTCGATGTCCAGATGAGTGACGGCACGAAACCGGTGTCCGCCGATCGCATTGATGAGCACGCCTGCTTCCTTTAATGAGGCAACAATCTCGGGCGAGGTGCGACGGGCATCATGGATTTCGAAGATGATGATGTTTGTCTCCACATGCGCCGGCTCGAGCGAGACGGAGGGGATGGCGCAGAGGATCCGCGCGAGGCGCTGTGCGCGGTCATGATCTTCTTTTAGTCTGGCAATATTATGTTCCAAGGCGAAGATGCCGGCGGCTGCCACGATACCGGCTTGCCGCATGGCCCCGCCGTACATGCGTCGATATCTGCGCAACCCCTGCAGTAGATGTTCATCGTTCGTGGCGATCAGGGACCCGACCGGTGCGCCCAGCCCTTTGGACAGACACACGGAAACCGTCTCGAAATGTTTGGCATAGTCTGAAGCGGGCACGCCTGTCGCGACCACCGCATTGAAGAGCCGTGCGCCGTCCAGATGCATGGGGATGCCGTATTGTTGCGCAAGAGCACGGATGCGCGCGATGGTCTCGAGCGGATAAATCGATCCGCCGCCGCTGTTGTGCGTATTCTCGATGCAGATCAGGGCCGTCTGGATGCTATGCGGATCTTTGGGACGAATCGCCGCCTCGATCGCGTCCGGCGTCATGAGGCCTCGCTTGCCGGACACCCAGTGCAGTTGAACGCCGGCCAAGGCAGCGGCCGCGCCCTGCTCATACCGTACGATATGGGAGGCGCTTTCGACGATTACTTCACGGCCGGGCTGCGTGTGAACGCGAATCGACAGTTGATTGGCCATCGTGCCGGACGGCACGTACAACGCTCCTGCTTTGCCGAGCAGTGCGGCCGCCAGTTCTTGCAACCGATTGACGGTCGGATCCTCCCCGTACACGTCGTCGCCGACCGGCGCATGAACCATGGCGTCACGCATCGCGCGCGATGGCCGAGTCACCGTGTCGCTGCGCAGATCGATCATCGTCCGGCTTCCACTTTGCGCGCGTCTTCGAACCGAAACCCTTGCCAATTCAGCACGGGATAGACGGAAAAGATGGGCGTGTTGAACGGAACGATCGCCGTGTCCACACCCGGCAGCAGATTCAAATGCATATTGACGAAATTGAAGCTCAGTCCATCTTGCCACGGACGGTGGCTGGATGGCGCATAGGCCGGAAGTTTGTCTGTCGCGTAGGTGCGCGTGAGCAGTCCCGCTGCGCCTTCGAGGCCATACTCGTGTAGATCCGGCGCGCCTTGAATCAGGAGGGAGAGGAGAGAGGCGTCGAACCAGACTTTAAAGTTGCAAACGACCTGTACGTATGGCCCTAAGGTATTGATGCCGTCGAGAAACGCACGCGCCAATCCGATCTCGGGCGGGACGTCGTCGGGCATGGGTCGTTCGACGCGACCAAGATCTTCTTCCTGCACGGGCGACACCGAGACGAAGAGAAGATTGGGGTCGTCCATCGGAATATCCAGCACGTGATCGTCGTAATAGCTGATCAGCTTGCCGAGATCATAGCGCAAGGGGAAGGAGTAGCCCATCTTGGCGTACCAGATCCGCAAGCCGGCCTCCAGCGGATCGTCGGGCCGTCGGCTGATTTTGATCTCGAAGGGCAGCATGAGGTGCAGCGCGCCGGTACGCGCGCTCATGAACGGCGCGCACGCGCCGGCGAATTCCTTGTGAACCGCTGGATTCTCCGGCTCGAACTTACGCGAAGGGCCGGTGAAATGTTGTGCCGTTTTCGCGTCTTTTGTGAGCTTGAACTTCTGCTGGTAGTAGGCCGAGGCACGTTTTTGGGCGGTGCTCAGAAAATAGTCCGGAAGATCGGTCTCGACGATGAGGCGTTGCTTGTCGACCGAGGGCGGTGGAGCAGCCGATCGCGTGGCGCGCATGGCCTCGTTGTATAGATCCCATTCGACCGAGGTCTTCTGAATCTCCTGCGTGAGTTGCCGAGCCAATTCGGGATTCGCATATTGGGTGCGACGCAGAATCTGGTGGGCCTTCTGCAAACATTCCATCTTGTGGTTGTATCGCTTCGGTTCCGCCGCAAACGCCTCCGACGTCGCCATATAGAGATTGAATTGCTCTTCAGGCGTGAGTTGGAGCTGATCCAGATCGTGTTCCTTGAGGAAGGCGAAGGCTAATGGACCAAACGATTCCTCTTTTCGGAGGCAGAGGGTCAGCAAAAAGTTATAGTGCGCGCGAGCGTCTTGCGGCGTCATGGCGGCATTCTAAGGGAAGGACCGTGACAACGACAAGCAGAGGTCTTTATAATCGTGATGATTACCATTCGGCACCACTGTGCACCCGACACAGTGCGCCGGCTTAACGAGAAGGACAATCATGGTTGAGGTTCCCGTCAAACTCTATATGGAAAAAGTGCTGAAAGCCTCGCGACAGGCGCTGCGATCCATGTCCCAGTTATCCAGCGAGGCGAGGAACACGGTGCTCAAGACGGTCGCCGATCGCTTGGCCGAACAGGAAGCATCTGTCTTGGAAGCCAACGAGCGGGACGTCAAGGCGGTCGGCAAGAGCTTGGAAGGGGAGAACAAGGATCGCGTGAAAGAAGCGGTGGATCGCGTTCGCCTTTCGACAGACGAAATCAAGGCCATGATCGACACGCTTCGGCGCGTGGCGGATTTGCCCGATCCGGTCGGCGAAGTCACATCGATGGAGCAGCGTCCGAACGGCATGCAAGTCAGCCGAGTTCGCGCTCCGATTGGTGTGATCGGCGTCATTTCAGAATTCGGCCCGCTGGTCATGATGGAATCGGTGGCGCTCTGTATGAAGGCCGGCAATGTCTGCGTATACCGCGGCGGACCGGAATGGCTCCAGACGACTGCGATGCTCGCCTCGTTCTGGTGCGAGGCGGCCGCAAACGCCGGTGTGCCGGAAGGCGGCTTGACGTTCATCCAGCGGCCCGAGAAGGAAGCCGCCGTCGAAATGTTCCGGCAACCGAAATGGATCGATGCGGTCATCGTGAAGGGCAATCCTTCCTTGAGAAAGGCCGTCGTAGAACAAAGCCGCATACCCATTCTCTGCCATGATGGCGGCGTGAGCATCCTCTACATCGATGGAGAGGCGGATCTGCCGCTGGCGCAAAATATTGTGGTGAGTTCCAAGGTTCAGGAACCCGCGGCGGCCAACTCCATCGACACCTTACTGGTTCATCAAGCGACGGCACGTCCCTTAGTGCCGGCCTTGATCCGTCGGCTCCTGGATGAGTTTAAAGTCGAGGTGCGAGGGTGCGCGAAGACCGTCTCCCTGATCGGCGCCCAATCGTTTACGTCCTATAAGGTGGTTCAGGAGGCGACAGACGAAGACTGGGCGCGGCAATGGCTTTCACCCATGCTGGCGATCCGGGTGGTCGACAGCTTTGACGACGCATTGAACCATCTCTCTCAATATGGCCCGGTCCATACCGCTGGAATTGTGACCCGAGATTATGCGAACGCGATGCGTTTCTCACGCGAGGCAGATGCGGCGGCGGTGATGGTCAATGCGTCCACGCGCCTCCATGACGGTGAAGAATTTGGCTTGGGCGGCCAGATCGGTGTCGGCACCGGCCGTACTCATGCGCGTGGGCCAATTTCGCTCCAACAACTGACCTGCGAAAAATATGTCGTGCTGGGAACGGGACAGCTTCGGCATCCGCATCCGGTGCCGGATACGTATGAGGATGCCATTATGCTCAAGCGTCCAGGGTAAGGCTGGTGAAAAAGCCCTTCAGCGGCGTTCTCAGTCGCGAATTCCCTTCAACGTACCGCTGCGGGTACGCCTCAGGGAGTTCGCTCCTTGCGGCCTTGCTGATGAGCTTTTTGACCACTCTCCCGTGAAACTCTAAGTGATCCCTCCGTTATTAGAAGGCCTCGCCGAACACCTTGCCTCTTGGGGATTGCGTCGGTTTGAATCCGATCAGGAGTATTTTCGGTGGCAGCGTGAGACTATTCCTGCCGCTGATTTGGATCAACTCACTGAATTAGCTCAGCGCAAGAGCGTGCACGCAGACGTGGCTTCTGAGGTCGCTTTTTATGATTTCTCGGTTCAGCCTGCCGTGCTTCCGACGCTGTATAGCCAGCGTTATGACTATTATGCCGCCGTCGCTCCACTCGTAGCTGCTCGAATCGGTGCGGCACAAACGGTTTTGGATGTCGGCTGTGGCCCCGGTATCCTGACTACATTTTATGCAGAGCAATCTCCGCATATACAGTTTGTGGGGATCGATCGTTCGGCAGCATCTATCGCGACTGCTCGAGAACGGGCGGGCAAACTGGGTTTGAAGAACGTGCGGTTTGAATGCGCGGATGTCGATGTAGCTATGCCTGCGGGTTTCTATGATGTCATCGTGGCGACCCATGCCGTCTTACAATCCGAGTCTGATCCGGGCATCCCGAGTACGGGCTGGCAAACATTTGAGCGTGCACACCATGGAGGGCTGCAAGCAGAGTTTGAACGACGAACCGGACTAGGGGTTCGCCTCGACCGTCTCTGCGCGGCGATGGCGCCGGCGGGCCGCTTCCTGGTCTTTGAGAAGACCCGACAACTATCCCGACGCGTCCCATTTCAACGCGCGTTTGCCGCGCGCGAATGCGCGCCGCTCGAAGCGCCGATTCCCATCCGGTACACCGTCGTCGAAGAGACCGCCGACGATGGTCCCTTCTATGTCTTGGGGCGCGCGCCGGCGGCAGGTGCGAGCCGTGTCGAGTGGGATGAGACGCCTGAACTCGAGGGCCCGATCGATATCGATTTTGCGCGACTTGGCTTATCGGGCGGCAGCGGCGAGGAGCCCTTGTACGAGAATCATTCTGCGTCGGCTCAGACCGTCTGGGCACAACTTCCTGATCGCATAATCATCAAGGAGACGACACGCCGTGGGATAGATGGCAAGCAGTTGCACGTCGAGAGGGGAGAAGCGCAAGGCGTTTCGTATCTTTATTGTGCAAATACGTTTGATCAGCGTCAAGTGCTTCTGGTCAGTCACGACCAGGCGAGGCAATTGGACGAGTATTATGAAGAAATTCGCAGCGGCACAGAGGATCGGATGGCGAAATAGCCGGGCAGTGTCCGCGCTTGACCTCAATCAGTCCCGCCACATAGAATGATCGATACATTGATTTGTCTGGGATTTCCAAGGGGAGACGCGCGCTCATGAGAGTCGAGTATTCGAAGGGCGAACGGGCCAGTCTTGAATTAATCCAACTGCATCGCCAAGCGTCTGAAGCCACCAGCGGCCGCAAGATGAAGGTTATGCTGGTCTTCCCTCCCGATTGGTATCCTTCCGAGCCGTATTTGAGCCTGCCGACGTTGACTGCGGTGCTGCGCGCCGCCGGGCATCAGGTCATTCAAAAAGACATCAATTTGGAAATGTACGACTGGTATTTCAGCGAGGATTTTCTAAAGCGGGTGCTCCGGCGCGTGCCGCAGCAATTGGATCGCCTGCGGAAACTTTCGAAGAAGCGAGAGTTGGAAGATTGGGAGCGGGACCTTCAGCTGTCCCTCTGCGATCTCACGCGCGATCGTATCGCCGCGCTGACCAAGAAGGCGGAGACGGCCAAACACATTGTGCGGAGCCAGGAATTCTACGACGCGGACAAGTTGGAGTGGGCGATCAATGTATTCCGCGAGGTGACGGCGGTTATTTCCTTGGTCTATGCCCCGGCCCGCGTTTGCATGCCGCCGATGGAAACCGATCTGTCGTACAAGGTATTCGTGTCTTCGGAGGTGCTTGACGCCGTGCAGGACACGCAGGTCAATGTCTATCGCGATGTCTTTGAGCAGCTATTGAAGCCGGCGATTGAGGCGGAACGTCCGGACGTGATCGGCATCTCCGTCGTGTTGCAGCAGCAATTGTTCTCGACGATGACTTTCTGCGCGCTCATCAAAGAACACTTCCCCCATATTCACGTCACGGTCGGCGGGAACACGATCACGCGATTGCGCGACGTGCTGCCGGATAAACCTGAGTTGTTTGCGCATTTCGATAGCGCGGTGGTCTATGAAGGGGAGACGGCGTTCTTGCAATTGATCGAGGCCGTGGGGGCAGGGCGCACGCTGGCCAATGTACCGAATGTGATTTACCGGGACGACTCGGGCATTCATACCTCTCCGTTGAGCTATGCCGAGGACATGGCCTCGTTACCGCCACCCGATTTCGACGGCCTTCCGCTGGACCGGTATTTTCTGCCGGAACGCATTCTGCCCTATCTGGCGACGCGAGGGTGTTACTGGGGCCGGTGCGAGTTTTGCGATCACGGCGAAGGCTATACGGCCGGCTACCGCACGAAGAAAATCGAGGCCGTCATTGAAGAGATCCGTGGGCTGCGGGATAAATACCAGACGCGCCATTTTCACTTTACCGACGAATCCTATCCGCCGGCGCTCTTTCGCAAGTTGACGCGTAAGTTGGTCGAGACGAATTTGGGCATTGCCTGGACCACTCACATGCGATTCGAAAAAAGCCTGCTCGACGACGAAGTATGGAAAGACGCCGTTGCGTCGGGCTGCCGCTATTTGCACTTCGGCTATGAGTCGGGCAATGAGCGAGTCTTGAAGTTGATGGATAAGGCGACGACGACTGAGGTGATTCATCGTAGTCTCGAACTGTCCGCCGGCGTCGGCATCTGGAACCATGTCATGGGATTTTTCGGATTCCCCGGCGAGCGGCGCGAAGACGCATTGGATTCGATTCGGTTCCTGGAAGACAACAAAAATCTCGTCCATTCTATCGGCTTCGGCACGTTCGATCTCAGCAAGCACACGCCGGTCGCGAAAAATCCTGAAAAGTTCGGCGTCACGGCTTATAAAAATCCCGAGTGGGATTTGGCGCTCGATTATTACTTCACCGTCAAGGATGGGTTGAGTGTGGAGGAGGCCGAGCGGGTTTTCGAGGAATTCGAACGCAACCACCATCCGGGATGGGATCTGCGCGTGTTCATCCGGGAATACATTTTCCTCTACGTGACACGGTTCGGCACCAATCGTTTGCCCGCCTTGCAGTTCAAAGCGCGCTTCGACGATCCGGTCGGGTCGATTGCAGAAAAGGTGTGTTGACGTAGTCATGTCCAGCGGACTGATTCAGATAGGAAACTCGCCGCCTCCTGAGTCGACCCCATCGGGTCGCAAGCTCAAAACCATGTTGCTGTTCCCGCCTGAGTGGGTGCCCACGGCCCCGTATCTCGCGTTGCCCAGCCTGACCGCCGTTTTGCGGCAGCATGGCCATGCCGTCATACAAAAAGATGTGAATATCGAAATGTATGATCTGTTTTTTAGCGACACGTTTCTCATTTGGGTCAAGGCGCGTATGGGCATGCAGTTGCACGCGCTGGAAGGCAAAGAAGCGGCCGGATTGCTGACGGATCAGGATGCCGATCAAAGAGCGGCCCTGATCGAGAAGGCGGCTATCGATGTATTCGACTTGGCCGACAAGGCGATGGAAGCCAAGCGCGTGACGCGCGGTGAAGAGTTTTACGATGCGGCCAGGCTGGAATGGGCCTTGAACACCTTCCGAGAGGTCATGCAGTACATTTCGGCCGCCTACTATCCCGCCTCGCTCGTTTTCTATCCCATGGAAAGCAATCTGGGCTATCGTCCCGGCGTCTCCAAAGAGGTGTTTGCCTGTCTCGAAGATGAGCAGGTCAATGTCTATCGCGATGTCTGCCGGCAGCTCGTCCTACCGGCGATCAGCAAGGAGCGGCCGGAGGTGGTCGGCGTTTCGATCGGCACGCAAATGCAATTAATGGCGGGACTGACCTTTTGCCGGATGATCAAAGAGGCGTTCCCCGATATCCATATCACTGTCGGCGGCAATATCGTGACCCGCTTGCAAGAGGAGCTGCCGAAGCAGACACGTTTCTTTACCGAGATCTTCGATACCGCGATCATGTATGAAGGCGAGCATGCGCTGTTATGGCTACTGGAAGCACTGGCCGGCGACCGGCCCATCTCGACCATTCCGAATCTCATCTATCGCGACGAACACGGCATTCATGTGAATCCCGAGATCCACACGGAGAAGATGACCGCGTTGCCGTTGCCGGATTTTGACGGGTTTCCGCTCGACAGCTATTTTGTGCCGGTGCGCATCCTTCCCTATCTCGCAACCCGCGGCTGCTACTGGGGCCGTTGCACCTTTTGCGATCATGGTCAGGGGTATTTTGATCAATATCGCGGATTGACGGCCCCCCAGGTTGTGCAACAGGTGAAGGCCCTCAAAGAAAAATATCAGGCCGAACACTTTCTCTTTGCCGACGAGTCGTATCCACCCGCGCTGCTGAAAAAGGTCGTGCCGCTTCTGATCGATCAGCATGTTGGTATCAAGTGGACGACGCTCATTCGGTTCGAAGAAAGCCTGCAAGATCCCGCCTTATGGGCCAAGATCAAAGAGGCGGGGTGCTGCACGCTCTACTACGGCATGGAGTCCGCGAACGAGCGCGTGCTGAACTTAATGGATAAGCACGTCAAGAAGTCCGTGATTGCGAACAATCTGAAGCTCGCGTCGGAGTCCGGCGTCTGGAACCATGTGATGGCGTTTTACGGCTTTCCCGGCGAAACACGCGAGGAGGCCGAAGAGACGCGGCAATTCCTCCTCGATAACAAGACTCACACCCATTCCGTGGAACTGTTTTACTTTGTGGCCTATCGCCATACGCCGATGGTGCGCAATCCCGAAAAATTCGGCATGACGATTCATAAGCAGGACGAGTACGATTTGCCGCTCGATTACTATTACACGCTCAATGAGCCCGGCGGTATTACCTGTTTGGAAGCGATGCAGCTCTGCGAGGAGTTTTATCAAAACGACTTCGAGCCGTGGGCGGTGCGCGTGAATGCACGCGAGCACGTCTTTCTCTATATCTCGAAGTACGGCACGAATCGGCTGCCGCAGATCTATGCCACACAACAAGACCGCGAGTCGGCCACGACCGTTGACAGCGTGTCGGGCTTAGTGACTTGGCCGGTTGCGCGGGGGAGTGCGGAGTCGTCCAAGGACGGCGATCCCGCCATGAACAGAGTGGTGAGCCACGGCGTGTCCTAGCCTTCGTTCTTCTGCGAGTCCAACCACCTGACGACCAGCTCATAGGCCTTCTGAATTTCCTTCGTCATCGATTCGCCTTTCTTATACATCTGCATATAGCGCTTGGGATTGTTCGTGAGGTTGGCATAGCGGTGGGGATGCCAGGTCGCGAGCAGGTCGCGGCGCGTCTGCTCCAGTTGCTCCCGGTTGACGGGCAGCTGGAGGGAGAGCAGGGCTAACGCTTTCTCCAATTCGTCCTGGTGCATGAGAGACTTCTACGGCCCTAAATCGCTCGCAATGGGTCTCGGCAGTGTGGCAAACTACAATCATTCTCGTCAATTGAGGGCCGGATGCCGATCACCACGCCGTTACCGATTCTCCAACCACAGAAACTGTTTCAAGACAAAGATTATCGCGAGGTCCTTCGTCGAGAAATGGATGCGGGAAAGTTACCCCTAAGCCTTGGAAAAACGTGTCCGGTCAAATGCGAATTCTGTTACGAATTGGACCATTCCTACCGTGAAACCCTTGAGCCGCCCAAGACATCCCAAGAAGATTGGGAATTCATGCTGGACTATATCAATCAGAAGCCGACCGATCCGCAGCAGTTCTGGTGCCTGGGCGGCAACGAATACATGGAGTGGACCGATTTGTTTTTGCATCCCAAGGCGATGGAGTGGGTCGAAGATTTTCTCAGATTTACCGATAAGAACTTGACCTTTTTTACGGTCGGGTTCGTCCACGTGCCGAAGATCCATCAGCTTGCGGCGCAGTATCCTGGGCGCATTAACTTCGAATTGTCCGTCATCACGATGGGTCGGTATCGCCAGCAGCTCATGCCGCATGCACCGGCCGTCAAGCATTTGATGAAGGTCCTCGACGGGCCGGCCGTCTCGTCCGCCAACTTCTATGCCTTCGACGAACATACGATGTCGGATGACGCCATCGCGATCGCGAGTGTGAATAGCAAATGCGTGCTGTGGATGGGGTGTCTCACGCCCGTTCGAGGATTAAAAGACGAGACCGCTGCGCTCATGCGGCAGGGGCGTGCGCATCTGCCGGTTGAAGCGCAACGCGTGTACGATGCCGGGCTTCCCAATTTGCAAACGATTCACACCGAAGCGCCGATCACCGCCTTTCTCAATCGCAAGCGAATCGTGAGCCTTTTCGATTCATTGGAGCTGGAGAAGAAAGACACACTCGTGATGGGGCGGAGTGTGCACAAAATTCTCACCATGTATCGTAAAAATCGAGCCAAATTTCTGTTGGTACCCAATGCGACCTTGGGCGGCGACTCTGATTGCACGGTGCTGCTGACGTTTGACGATATCGCGCGCGCCCTGAACAGTCAGAAAATGATTCATGTGCCGAAATGCGTGATGCAGTCCGGCCGAGGACTCTACACGGATATCGCCGGGGTGACCTTAGAAGACTTCGTCAAGAAGACGGGGGTGAAAATCAAAGTCGTACACAAGATCGACACGAAATTCGCCAATCAACGTCTCTATCGGAGCGGGCTGTTGAAAAACTATGTCGAAGATTACGTTCGCAATCCGCTCGCCCAGTCGTACGAGACGTTCCCCATTTCTGCCTAGGTGCCTTAATTTCGAGCCGACCTTCATTCGTTGACATTGTGCAAGGCCTCACCTAGAGTACCTCCATGATGGAGAGTGAGCGCCGCGTCCTCACATTCTACCAAGCGGATGTGTTTACCAGCCTCGCGTTCGGCGGCAATCCCATTGCCGTGATTCCGGATGCGCAAGAGTTGACGGATCAGGAACTCCAGCAGATCGCCCGGGAGATGAATCTCTCGGAAACCGTGTTCATCCTTCCCCCGACGGAACCGGCCGCCACCGCCAAGATCCGTATCTTTACACCGACGCAGGAAATTCCCTTTGCCGGGCATCCGGTCATCGGCGCGTTTTATACGCTGGGCACGCTCAAGCGGATCCCACTGCAGGAGCCGGTGACCCGCATTTTGCACGAGTGCAATATCGGCCTGTTTCCCGTCGAACTGCATGTGCGAAACGGCGAGATTCATCGCGTCGTCATGTCTCAGCCAGGGCCGGAGTTCTTAGGCACGATCGACGCGCTTGAAGATATCTATGAAATTGGCGGTGCCCTGGGGTTATCTAAGGCTGCTCTCAAAGGCGCTCAGTGTCCCATCCAGGTCGTCTCGACCGGCCTGCCGGTCATCATTGTGCCCGTTCGCAGTCTCACCGCCGTCAAATCGATTGTGCCCAATGGTCTAGAGATCAACGAACTGTGCGAGCGGCATGGCGCGAAAGGCATCATGGTTTTCACGACGATTACGGTCGAAGAGATGTCCACCGTCCATACACGCATGTTTGCCCCTCCGATCGGTGTGTTGGAAGATCCCGCGACCGGAAGCGCCAGCGGCGCCCTCGGCGCGTATCTCGTTCACCACGGGGTCGTAGAGGTGAGGCCGATAACGGAGATTATTGCCGAGCAGGGCTACGAACTGGATCGGCCGTCGCGAATCTTTATTCAGGTCGAGTCCGACGATGATGAGATCCAACGTGTCAAAGTCGGTGGTCAAGCTGTTATGATTATTCAGGGCACGTTGAGTTTTTGAGAGGCTAGGGCTGTGAGCGATCGATGATATCACTCGATGGTTCGTGGGGTCTAATCGAAAGGAGCGAATCATGTCCACACTCGCGGAAATTACCCAAACAGATTTGAAGAGCATCAGTTGCGATGCGTCGGTCAAAGAGGCGGCGACGCGCATGCGTGACGAGAAAATCAGTTCCCTACTGGTCGAGAAAAACCACGACCTTGTTGGCATCATCACGGATACGGATGTAGTTCGCCGCGCCGTCGCCGAAGGCAAGGATTTGACCCGCATGTCCGTACAAACGATCATGACCAGCCCCATTGCCACGATCGAGTCCATGCGGACGATACAAGATGCGCACGACATGATGGGCGATCTCGGTGTTCGCCATCTCGGTGTGACGGACAAAGGGAAACTGTCCGGCGTCGTCTCAGCGCGCGATCTCCTGGTGTACTTTAAGCGGGTCTCTGAACCGAAAATCTCACAAGACTAATCGGGCGCTGAAAAACGCGTCACAACACCCACGTCCAGGCGCGCCGAGACTCGCCTCCATTGCCCGAGCATCGTTCTCAACAAGAGGTAATCCTCGCATCCGAGCCATAGGACTATTGAGTTTCTCTCGGGCGCTCAAAAAGGTCATCCAACAAGGCCGCAGCGAGACGCAACCGCAGGCGTACCCTCTGGCGTACGTTGAGGATTTCGTCGAGTGAGAACGAAGTTGGAGAGCTTTTTCAGTGCCCGGTCTTATTTTCGGAGCTGCTGGACGATATGGCCCAGTTCCGGCAAAATCAGCGAGTCCATGGCTAGGCGGACGGCGCCTTCCGAGCCTGGGGTGGAGAAGACGACGCGTCCTCGGAAAATACCGGCCGTCGCGCGCGTCATGATCGCGGGTGAGCCGATGTCCTGATAGGTCAAATAGCGGAAGATCTCGCCGAACCCGACCAAGCGCTTTTCCAACATGCCATCGACGGCTTCGAACGTCGAATCCCGTTTGGAAATCCCGGTGCCACCGTTGACCAAAATAGCCTGCACAGAATCAGTCTGCGCTGCCTGTTCGATCAGACGACGGATTTCAGACGGTTCATCCTTGACGACGTGATAACCGGCTACCTCATGGCCTTGCTCCTTGAGCAGGCGCATCATCAGTTGACCGCTGGTGTCGGTGTGAGAATCGCGCGTGTCGCTGCAGGTGATCACAACGCAGGTGACGCGGTGAGGCGCGTGCGCCTTGTGTTCGACGTGCGCCTCGGAGAGAGGGTGAGAACGGTGCTCGGGCACCTTACCCCCAGACGGAGTTGGGCTTGAGGCGTTCCACCGGCGTGCCTTTGCCGATGTGTTCGTCGAGAATGGCCGAGACGTCCGTATCTTTGACCTGCGAGTACCAGGTAGCGTCGGGATACACCACGACCGTCGGCCCTTGTTCGCACGGCCCCAAGCAGCCGGAGCTGGTGACGAGGACCTCTCCGGGCTGAATGCCTCGTTCCATTAATCCCAAACTGAATGCCTGAACAAGAGCCAAGGAGCCGGCTGCCCCGCAGGAAGGCTTGGGATGACCGGGCGGTCGTGAATTGGTACAGACAAGAATATGATATTTAGGTTTCGGCATACGTCCCTCAAGCGAATTTAAGATTCCACGCTCAGACGACTCTCAGCGCGGTGTATACGACTTCCAGGCGTCCAGGCATTCGTCCGGCAATTTCCAATGGGTCACGCCTTTGACGACCCATTCGAGATAGTGCTCCTTGGGTTTGAATTTCCCGATCGGCGCGGCGATGTGCGTCGTCACCAATTCCTTTTCGCCGTCTTCTTTGATAACGGTGACCTGCACGTGGCGGTAGGCATTGGCCGGCACTTCGTCTTCGAACGTATCCAGGATCTTCAGGTCTTCGTCGGTCACATCCGCAATGATGCCCCACACGCGTTCGCCGGGGGAGGGACTAACGCTGCCCAAGCCCGACCTCCATTGGGACGACCATCTGCAAAACTGAATGGCATGGTCCGGTAGATACGCGTTGGCGACGAATTGATATTCGGGCGCGCGGCGTTTGAGCTGCGTTGGATTGAGGTTATCTGCGTAAAAGAAAAAGTGCATGGGACAGTCGGATCGTGAACGCGCGAGCGGTACTTGTACCACAGGGGCTTGCGCACTTGTCAAGGACTCGCTGCGAAGTGGAGGGCCTGTTACGTTGACAGGAATTCCGACCGAGGGCTATGCTTTTCTCATGGGACAGTCCCTTTGCATCATGTATGCGCTGTTAAGTTGGGCTGTGCATGCTAATGTAAGCGAGGCCGCGGAGTTTTACAGTTGGACGGATGCCTCGGGCGCGATCGTGATCACGGATGATCCGAAGCAGGTGCCGCCAGCCGAGCAGCGTCACGGTCTCGTGACGCATCAACTCCCTAATGTTCCTCCCGCGGCAGAAAGTACCGGGACCGCCGGTCCTTCTCAGCGCAACAGCCAAGCGGGCGGTTCCCCGAATGACAGAATAGACCTCACGCCTCGATCTGACTCCCAAGCGAAGCCTAGAACGTCCGACATCAATGAGCCTTTGGCAGATATTCTGCTGGATCAGCCGGAGGGCGCGATCCAACAGGAGTATGTGTGGGTGCCCTTTCAGACACCGTTGGCGTTCGGTAATCAGACACTGCTCGGCTTTTGGTCGCATCGACGAGTCTCGTCACCGACCAAGGCCTTCCAAGCGTATCTGCGTCGGCATGGACAATCTTTCAGGGCGGACCCGTCAACATCGACGAAGGGAGATGCTTCACTCACGCCTGGTTCGCGCGCGAGTGGACCCGTTCGCGATCCTGTCTATGAGCAAGTGCGTCGAGAGCGAGAAGCGATTCAGCAGCGCGGCGGATTACTCTATCCGTCGGATGCCGCCCCACATCCGACAGGTTCGCCGGCCTCGAATGGCAGCGGCGCCGCTCATCGCTAACCTTCTCTATGGCTGCCGAGTCAACATCCTCCTCCTGGGTCAAGATCATCCATTATGCGATCTATGCGCTGCTCGCCATCGGAGCGATCGGCTATATGATCTTGAAGCCGCCATTCGTCGATCCCATGTCGGATCCCGAGGCGGCCGAGGCCATGGCCTTAGTCCAAACACATCGTGCACAGCAAGCCCCGACCATTCGGCAAGCGATTACCGACCGTGTCAAAGGATTGTCGGAGAAAGGGCAGGGGGTCAAACTGCAAGAGTGGCGGGTGGAGCGCGAGCCGCAGAACAATTATCTCGTGCGGGTCTCCATTCGAGAGCAGGTCACGGTCGAATGGTTTGAGCGAAATTATCTATGGCGTGTCGACGTGGCCAAGCGAACTATCACGCCCTTGACCATTCCGGCCTCGACCGTGATGCCGTCAAACGAGAGAGACAAAGACGCGATGTAAAGATGGCAGGAGAGATCGTGAATGCCTAGGTCTGCGTCCCATTCGGAAGGTGGACGTGAATCACGTCGTTCTCCACATGCGCCTGAAAGCAGTCCACCTTAATGTCGGGATTCTCCGGTCGTTCGCCCGTACGCACGTTATACCGCCAGCCATGCCACGGACACTCGATCAATTCTCCATGCAGGTGTCCTTCTCCTAAAGGACCGCCGGCATGAGGGCAGGTGTTATCCACCGCGTAGATCGTTCCGCCGACGTTGCACACCGCCACCCAGAATCCGTCTGCCTCCACCGAGCGGCAGCTGCCGGCCGGTAGGTCTGTCAATTTTACGACAGGAACGATCTTCAACGGAGTCTCCAAACGAACGCTCAGTGTACTCAGGCCGCATGCGCCCTTCAAGCTGAATCGTTGGTGCTCGTTCTTCAAGAATTTGAATTAATGGAGAAAATGTGGCATATGTACTATGACTCACACTGGCGGGAGGTGCCGCCTGGTGCTAGGCTTAATAAAGAGGGTGTATGGAGCTCACGCTACTCTTAAATTCAACATACGAGCCGCTACGGGTATTGCATTGGCAAAAAGCCATTACGTTGCTGTGGCAGGGAAAAGTTGAAGTTTTAGAGGTTTATGACCGTGAAATTCATGGCATTTCGATTTCCATTAAGCTTCCCGCCGTCATGCGCTTGCTCAAGATGGTCAAGCTCAAAGACAGTCATCGGGCCGTTAAGTTCTCCCGCATCAATATCTTTACCCGCGACGGCTATGCCTGCCAGTATTGCAATCACAAGTTTAAGACAGAAGACCTGACGTTCGACCACGTCGTCCCGATCGCCAAGGGCGGAAAGAAGACTTGGGAAAATATTGTCACGGCGTGCTGGCGCTGCAATAACCGCAAGAGCGGGCGCACGCCCGATGAAGCGAACATGCGGCTGGCAAGAAAACCGGTCAAACCGAGGTGGAACCCCGTTATCACCATTACCATCGGGATTCGAAATGCTCCGCAGAGTTGGCGGGATTATCTGTACTGGAATATGGAACTCGACGCCGATGCGGCCGACACCTGACGTTAATGAACTTTATTGATCACGATCTCCACATTGGTAGACCCGGGCAGCGTCGGATTTTTATCGAACCGTCCTTCTAGGTCGCCGGGTTGCGCCGGTCCCGCTAGCCCGTCCTTATCGACCCTGGCAATAACATCGACCATTCCTTTAAGTTCGGACCCTTCCATCATCATATCTTTACTACTTATCTCGAACGCCACAGGAAATTGCGGATGATCGATTCGCTTCGCCGCCAAGGGGCGTGGCGCGTTGCCGGGTCTTCGAACAATCACAAACAGCACGTCCGTTGGACTGACCTTGCCTGCCAGCTCGGGATCGATCGACACATGTCCGGCAATCACGCCGCTGCCCTGGGGCTGCTCACAGCCATGCGCCAAACCCATCCATGCCGCGATCCCGGCCAAGGCAATAATGCCGCCCGCCATCCCCAGCGTCCGAATCGTCTCTGTCTTCATGTCCGCCCTTTCTCATCCATGGAGTCTATGCTTAAGAGCGCGCATTATACAGGGAGCGCGTCCTCATTTGGAAAGAGCGTTTACGTGGAAAATCATCCTGCTGTATGATACGGCCTGCTTTTTTATGAGAGGGGAATCATGGCAACCAATCCAGGGTTTCAAGTATCGCTCGATGTGAAGGGTCGCGTCTGTGTCGTGATCGGCGGAGACGACGAAGCCGCCGACAAAGTGCAGCGACTGCTCGATGCCGGCGCCAAGGTCACGATCGTCAATCCCACCTTAAACGACGCGCTGCGCCGACTGACGTCATCCGGGAAGATCGTGCACAGAGTCAGAAGCTTTCGAGCGCCGGACGCCGAAGGGGCCATGCTTGTGATGAATACGCTGAAGGGCGATCGTGAATACGCGCGATCCCTCTACGAACTCGCGCTCAAGGAGCGTTTCTTACTGTGCTCGACCGATCAACCCGAACTGTCCACGTGCATGATGCCCGCGCTTGTTAATCGGGGTCATCTTCGCATCGCGGTGAGCACTAGCGGCGTCGCGCCCGCCCTAGCCGGTCGTGTCCGTCAAGATTTGGAGACGGTGTTCAATGATGAATTTCAGTCGTTCATGGAATGGCTGAAGAAGCTTCGAGAAGAAATGCAAGCCACGGAAGCCGATGACGAGCGTCGACGCGCGCAACTACGCGAGGCCGTCGATGGGTTTAAACTCGGAGCGTCTATTACCTATCCTCAAGCATGGCTGCGGGAGCGAGGCACGCAGCAGAGCAAATAAGACAGCAGTTGCTCACCACGGGTTTTGTCCAAGCCATAAGGAGAAATCGGAATGGTGCTTCTAGAATTCAGCATGTCCCCACTCGGCAAGGGAGAAAGCGTCGGCAAATACGTCTCTCGCTCATTGGACATCATCGACAAGAGCGGTGTCGACTATCGCCTCAATCCCATGGGCACGGTCTTAGAAGGCGAGTGGGACGACGTCATGGACGTCGTCCGCCAATGCTACGAACGCATGAGCAAAGACTGCAACCGTGTCTCCTGCACAATCAAGATCGATTATCGCAAGGGACACAAGGGAAGATTAGCGGGGAAAACGGCGAGCGTGGAGAAGCGGCTGAAGCGGAAATTGAGGACGTGATTCCCATTGCTAATTAAAATTATGAAATCTTTTAGTAAGTTTTTAGCCGATGCAAAAGCGCGGAGAGTTTTAAGTTCGACTCGGACACCGAGACTATTGAAGCGGAACTTTACTCATCGGAGGAATATCAAACGGCTAGCAGGTTTGACGAGTTATCAAAATAGCGATAGTCTCCCTACCCCTCTGATGGTTCTTTCACAAAACATTTACAGCAGCTTGAGACGTACCGACATCGTCAATCAACACGGCAACCGAGAGACAAACAGTTAATTATGAGGGCAAGTCAAGTAGAGGCATGGGCGTTGTCCATCGCAGACAACGTTATGAAGGGGTAGCCGATTGAGGACACCAGAGTCGAGGTTAAAGCTGCCGCTGGCGGAGAATCAATTTTGTGGCTCATTAAGGAGACACCGTGCAAACGCACTGGTTCTACACCGTTTGGCCGTTCATAGGCGTGGGCGGGGCGATCGTGATGGTCGCCATCCTGCTGATAACCGACACATTCCGTGGCAACAGCACGGTATCGCGCTGGCGTGATCCAGCGTGGCTGGCGTGGCTCGCCGTGCCGCTCTACTGGGTGCATCAGTTCGAAGAATACAGCCTGCCGGTGATCGGCATCGACTACTCCATCCAGGAAATGATCTGCCAGAAGATAGGCTTTCCGCCGTACCCGGACTGTCCGATTCCGCTGGCCTTCTACCCGGTGGTGAACATCGCTCTCATGTGGTTTGGGGCTCCACTGGCGGCGTACCTCTTCAAGCGCAACGTCCTCATCGGCCTCAGCTTCTGGGGATTGCTCTTCGCCAACGGGCTTGTGCACACCGCGGGGGGCGTCGCGGCGGCTGCCTACAACACCGGCCTATTGAGCGCCGCCTTCTTGTTTGTTCCGTTGTCGCTCTGGGTCATTTACGCCTGCGCGATTCGCGGGCCGTACAGCGGCAAGGTCGTGGGCGTGGCGTACGCCGCCGGAGCCCTCACTCATGTTTTCCTTTTCGTCGGCTACGGGCTATACAAGGCCGGCGTGATTGGCAATGCGGGCCTGCTGGTCTATGCCGTCGTGATCGGTTTCACGCCGATCATCTTGGCGGCCCTTGGAAGCCGGTTCTTCAAGCCTGAGTTGCTGCGGCCAGTTCCAGTGCTGCAAGGCGACCGCGTGCAGTTCGGGCTCGCTCATGCCAAACGTTAGTGGAAGAGAAGTAGTCGGTGCGCCCTGTTACATGGGATTTCTAATTCTATGTGCAATTAGAACCGCTATAACCGCAGCAACTCTGACCTGAAATTGAAGTCTTCTTTGGAAATAAAAATGAGAACTATAGTAAGCGACGTACGGTTTGGGCAGAAACTTCCGTTTCCTCTCAAAACAACGACAATTTAAAATACTTCGTCGGATTCTTCTTCACATCCGCCACCAGCGTCTCCAATTCAGTCAGCAACTTTTCGCTGCGGATATAGAGTTCGTCTTGATTGACGAGCTTGCCGATCGTGCCGTCGCCGTTTTGGATCTTATTGAGCAGCTCCTCTCCACGCTTGGTGAGATAGTCAAGGCGGTGGTAGAGGGTAGGGTCGGAGAGTTTCGAGAGCGTGCCCTCTTGATTGTTCAACCGGCTGGCTAATTGCGAGAGATCGTTCAAGGCCCGGCTCGCGCGACGGTAGAATTCGTCGTTTGAAACCAACTTCCCGATGGTCCCTTCTCCGCGCTCCACTCGGTCCAGGACATCGATGCTTTTTTCGGATATGGATTCGAGCTTTTCCATGACACGCTGCGAACGGTCGTAGAGACTCGCGTCGGTCACCAATTTCCCCACTGTGCCTTGACCATCGCTCACCTTGGTGAGGATGCGTTGCAGGTCGCCGATGGCGGTGTTAAGACGGTCCAGGGTATTTTCCGCGCCGGACGCCAGGCCGGTGAAATCGGCTTCGGCGTGACCATGGAGTACCTGATTGGAGGGCAAGGCAGCCTTGTTGGCAGAACCTGGGGCAAGATCCAGGTACTTGTCACCAAGGAGGCCCAGGGGGCGTATGTTCACGGTGGCGTCTTCTCGCAAGTGGGGGAGCACCGTGCGTTGAACGGAAAAGACGATCTCGACGGCATTGGAATCTTTCGCAATGCCAATGCTGCGCACATTGCCGACGTCGACTCCATTCATTCGGACCGGTCCTCCGACTTTCAGCCCTTGTGTATGGTCGACGAGGGCACGGAGCTCTGGTTGGCGATTGATGAAGTTGAGTCCGTGGCTCATGTTCATGATCGCGATGACCACCATCACGAGGGCGACGGTGACCACGAGGCCGACCTTCAGTTCGGACCATTTCAGTTGGCCATGGCGTGGCATCGTCTCTCCTCGTGAGGTTAAGTGCTCGGCCGGATGTCCGGTCCGGATGCTGGTGGCCGCACAGGGCGGCAATCAGGATTGATGAAGGCGCGGACCACGGGATTATCCGAACGATGCAGCGCATCCGGTGTGCCTTCAAAGACGACCCGGCCGCGTTGAATCATAAGGACGCTGTCCGCCACGTGATTGGCGGTCTCAATGTCGTGTGTCACGACGATCTGGGTAGCGTGCTTTGCCTTGAGCTCTAAGATGTGTTGCGTGACGACGCACGTATTGATCGGATCGAGACCGGCGGTCGGTTCGTCGTAGAGAATCACCTGTGCGCCACTTGCCAGGGCTCGTGCGATGCCGACCCGCTTTCGCATGCCCCCGCTCAGCTCGCCCGGCATTTTATCGAGCACATCGTCGAGGCCGACGAATCGCAAGCTGTCCTCTACGATCTTTTCGATCTCGTCGTCAGGCATGTTGCGCTGTTCCCACAGGCGGTACCCGACGTTTTCTCGGACCGTCAAGGAATCAAACAAAGCGGCATTTTGAAAGACCATGGCCATCTGTTGACGGCAGTCCCGCTGTAAGTCGCGTTCGCTGAGCCGGGCGATGTCGTGGCCCGCAATACGAATAGCGCCTCGATCGGGCCGGGTCAAGCCAAGCATCAGCCTCAGAATGGTGGTCTTTCCCGATCCACTGGCGCCGAGAATCACTTTTGTCTCGCCGCGCTGAACGCGAAACGAGACGTCGTGCAGGACCTCTCGTTCTCCCAGCTCTAACGTCACTCCTTCCAGCTCCAATAGGGCGTTCATGACCAGACCATCGACAATTTCGTGAGCAGAAAATCCGCGCCCAGCACGAGGATGGAAGAGGAGACCATCGACTGCGTCGTCGACAGGCCCACGCCCACCGTTCCGCCCGACGTCCTCAATCCGGCATAGCAACCGACCATGGCGATGATGAATCCGAAAACCACGGGTTTGATCATGCCCAATACCATGTCGCGCGGCAGCAGCGCTTCCAGGGCCCAGGTCCAATAAAAATACGAGTCGATGCTCAATGTAACGGTGGCGATCAGCCAGCCCCCGCCCATCGCAATCCCGTCCGTGACGATCGTCAAAATCGGGATCATCAAGACGCAGGCGATCAAGCGGGTGGTGACAAGCTTCGGGATTGGATCGGTCCCCTCGGCGCGCATGGCGTCGATCTGCTCGGTGACTTTCATGGATGCGAGTTCGGATGCGATGCCGGTGCCGACGCGTCCGGCGATCATTAAGGCGGCCAAGACGGGGCCGAGCTCACGGACCACCGACGTGCTGACAAGGCGAGAGACATAGATCGTGGCGCCATAGGGCTCCAATTGAATGGCTCCCTGAAGCGTGAGGACCATGCCGGTAAAGAGTCCGGTGAGGATCACAATAAAGAGTGAGCCGACACCGACCCGTTCAACTTGCACGATAATTTCCGGCAGATAACGGCGACAGATCGTCACGCCCCGGAGCGCCTGGATGGAAAGCAGTGTAAATTCCTGGACGATCAGGACTGCGCCGATGACGGTATCTCGGAGCGCGAGTGATGGTGCCATCATAATTCGAAGCGAACGAGCCAAGAGCCGTCGGCATTATATGAGAGATCGGGAACTCGAACAATCGACAGGCGTCAACGGCTAACGATAGACCCGCCGCACGCGCGGGCCGATCGCGCACAGAATTTCGTAGGGAATGGTCTCAGCCCAGGTCGCCAGATGCGCGGCGGTGATGCGCAATCCGCCTTGTTGACCGATCATCACCGCTTCATCACCCGTTGCCACATCCGGGATATCGGTCACGTCCACCATGGTCATATCCATGCAGATGCGTCCGACGATGGCCGCACGTTTGCCTTTGATGAGCACCGCGCCTCGGTTGGACAGATGGCGGCTGTAGCCGTCCCCATAGCCGATTGGCAGGACGGCAATCGTCGATGGACGTGACACGGTAAAGACGCGGTTATAGCTCACGCTTTGACCAGGATCGAGTCGGCGCACCTGCACGACGCGTGTAGTCAAGCTCAGCACAGGTTTGAGATCGGGAAGATTGTCCGGCTGAGTCGTCGTGTGGTAGCCGTACAGCATAATCCCGGGCCGAACCAGCGTGAAGTGAGTGGAAGGATGGCGCAGGATGCCTGCGCTGTTGGCCGCATGGATCAAAGGTATTGTGATGCCGGCCGATTCGATTGCGGCGATGAGCGCGTAAAACCTTTTCATCTGATGGGTCGTGAAGGTCGGCTCTTCCCCATCGGCGTCGGCCAGATGAGTCATCAATCCTTCCGGAGCAAGCGTCTCGCGGAACGAGGAGGACTGGAGCAATGGGAGCACGTCATCGGGGGCCAGGCCGAGCCGGCTCATGCCGGTGTCGACTTTGATATGCACCGGATAGGGCCGCGCGCGCGATGGAATCAGTTTGGCGAGCTGTTCAGCCATGAGGCCATCGTGGATGATCGGGGTGAGTCGATGCTGAGCGACTGCTTCGATGTGCTGAGGCTGGAGTGCGCCAAGAATGAGAATTGATCCGGCAAGACCGGCGTTGCGTAGGTGGAGCCCTTCCTGCACGGTCGCGACGCCGAACCGGTTGATGCCGAGGCGAGCGAGTTCGCCGGCAATGGGGAGCGCGCCGTGCCCATAGGCGTCGGCCTTGACGACGGCCAGAATATTGCACCCGGTTGGAATGCGGCGGCGAACTTGATCGAGATTATGGCCGAGTGCGGAGAGATCGATGCGCGCAATGGAAGGGGAGGCTGTAGACTCGTGGGAGGGATCGCTCTGAGTAGACGATGAAATAGACACTGAGATGTCAGATTTCGAGAATCTCCTCCTCCTTTTTCTTGATGATCTGATCCACCTTTTGGACGTATTGATCCGTTAACTTCTGTACGTCGGTTTCGGCCTTTCGAAGATCGTCCTCGGTTAATTTAGAATCCTTCTGCAGCCGTTTGAGTTCATCATTCGTCTCGCGGCGGATCGTTCGAAGCGTAATCTTGGTTTCTTCCCCATGCTTCTTGCAGACCTTCGTAAGGTCTTTTCGTCGTTCTTCGGTGAGGGGAGGGACGGGGAGGCGAATGATTTTTCCGTCGTTCGCCGGATTCAATCCCAATCCGGCGGCGGTGATCGCTTTTTCGATTTCCTTGATGAGCTGAGGCTCCCAGGGCTGCACGGTGATCAGGCGGCTTTCCGGTACCGCTATGTTGGCGACCTGTTTCAGCGGCGTCTGGGTCCCGTAATAATCGACTCGGACACTGTCCAGCAAACCGGTGGACGCTCGACCCGTTCGAAGACCACTGAGTTCACGCTTCAGGTGGTCCATCGCGGCATCCATCCGCTCGGTGGCTTTGTGTTTCACCTCGGCAGGCATCGTCTCATTCCTTATCGGCCGGAGTCTGTGACCAACGTGCCGATTTTATCGCCCTTCGCGACGCGAAGCAAATTGCCTGGTTCTTTGAGATTGAAGACAATCAACGGCAGTTTGTTGTCCATGCACAGCGTAATCGCCGTCGAATCCATGACCTTGAGGTTTTGATTGAGGACGGAGAGAAAGGGTAACTCGTTATACTTTTTGGCCGTGGGGTTGGTGACGGGGTCGGCTTCATAGATGCCGTCGACTTTCGTGCCTTTCAACACGACCTGTGCGCCGATTTCCATGGCGCGCAGCACGGCGGCCGTATCGGTCGAAAAATACGGATTGCCCGTGCCTCCTGCAAAAATCACGACCCGTTTCTTTTCCAAATGCCGAATGGCGCGGCGGCGGATATAGCCCTCGGCGAGTTGCCGCATCTCGATGGCAGACTGGACGCGGGTCGTAATGTTTTTGCGCTCGAGCGCATTTTGCAGCGCAAGGGCATTCAGAATGGTTGCCAGCATGCCCATGTAATCCGCGGAAGCGCGTTCCATTCCGGTGGCGCTGGCGGCAATGCCGCGAAAGATATTACCGCCACCAATGACGAGCGCCACTTCGATGCCCAGCGCAACCACGGAGCCGATTTCATTGGAAACATCGTCAAGGACTTTGGGATGGATGCCGTAGCCCTGATCGCCGGCCAGCAACTCGCCGCTTATTTTGAGAAGAATCCGTTGATACGGCGCAACGGTCATTCAATGCCCAATTGGTAGCGGGTGAAACGACGAATGGAAATATTTTCGCCGATCTTGGCGATCTTCTGAGTCAAGAGATCTTTGATGGTAATGGAGGCGTCACGGATATACGCTTGTTCCAGCAGGCAGGATTCCTGATAAAACCGTTCGAGTTTGCCCTCGGTGATTTTTGCCCATGCGCCTTCGGGCTTGCCCATTTCCTTTGCCTGCGCCTGATAAATGTCTTTTTCCTTTTCGATGACCGTAGCAGGGATATCTTCACGCTTCACGTACGAAGGTTTGGAGGCGGCAATCTGCAAAGCCACATCCTTGACGAAGGCTTGAAACTCATCGTTGCGGGCGACGAAGTCGGTTTCGCAATTGATTTCAACTAGAACGCCGATGCGATTGCCCGGATGGATATATGCTGAGATCGTCCCTTCGTTCGTTTCGCGTCCGGCTTTTTTCTGTGCGGACGCCAGACCCTTTTTCCGCAAATGCTCGATGGCCTTTTCGACGTCGTTGTCGGATTCCTTCAACGCATTCTGGCAATCCATGATGCCCGCGCCGGTTTTTTCACGCAGTTCTTTGACAAGTGTGCTGTTGCCTGCCATTCCAATCGGGCTCCTCTTCTGAAATGATCGATCGTCTTGGTTACGCTGTAGCCGGAACGCTTTCGACGCCGCGGGTGACGCGCATGTCCGCCACAGGGAGAGCTTCGGTCTTTTCCCGCTCTTCCTGCTGCGAGCGCAGGTGCGATCCCTCGATGCAGGCGTCGGCGAGACGAGAGGCAATCAGCTTGATCGACCGAATCGCATCGTCGTTGCCGGGAATGGGATAGGAGATGCCGTCAGGATCACAGTTTGTATCGAGAATGGCCAAGACCGGAATGCTCAGACGGTTGGCTTCTTGCACCGCAATACGTTCGATGCGCGTATCGAGCACGAACACCGCGCCGGGGAGGCGATTCATATTCTTGATGCCGGAAAGGCTCCTATCCAGCTTGACGCGCTCTTTTTCCATTTGGCCGACCTCTTTTTTGGTCAACCGTTGGTGGGTTCCGTCCGTCAACGCGGATTCAAACTTTTTCAATTTGTCGATGCTTTTGCGGATGGTCTGAAAGTTCGTGAGCATGCCGCCCAGCCAGCGCTGATTGACATAGAACATTTTGGAGCGCTTCGCTTCCTCTTCGATGATGTCCACGGCTTGGCGTTTCGTCCCGACGAAGAGAACCGACTCACCGGCTGCGACCGTATCCCGGATAAAGTCGAATGCCTGTTGAAAGCGTTGGACGGTCTGCTGCAAGTCAATGATATAGATTCCATTGCGCTCGCCAAAAATGAATTTCTTCATTTTCGGATTCCAACGGTTCGTTTGATGGCCGAAGTGGACCCCCGCTTCCAATAATTCTCGAATCGTAATCATGCCGTCACCCCCTTCCCTCAGCTTGCGGAGCGCCTGCGCACACAGGCGAGAGGTCTTACCCCTTATTCCCAAGCAAAGTGGCGTGCGTACACGCCAATGTGAATTTGAATAAACCGCCTGCCGAGGGCAGGCGCCAACGTGGAACGTATCGGACCGTAAAGCCTTGGAAAACTAGCACAGTCAGCCCGCTATTTCAAGGCGCTAAGGTGGAATGCCATGAGCCATAACTGGGAGTTGTCATCTGCTACGACCGGTACGAGGCATTGATCTTTACATACTCGTAGGACAGATCGGTCGTCCACAATTGCGCCTCTGAAGACCCTTGTCCCAAATCCAGCGTGATCGTAAATTCTTTTCGCCGGACGACCCGACTGATGCGCTCCTCGGCGCGTCGTCCCAGCCCCATGCCGGACCTGACCATCAGCACGTCATCGAATGCCAGGGCAATGTGATGGGGATCGATCGAAACTCCCGCTCGGCCCAGAGCGGCCACTATCCGTCCCCAGTTTGCGTCTTCTCCAAATAAGGCGGTCTTCACCAGGCTGGAGGTGCCGACCGTCTTTGCGACCTGCTTGGCGTCTTTCTCCGTCTTGGCGCCGGTCACGACCAGCCGAACGACTTTGGTCACGCCCTCGCCGTCTCGGCAGACTTTCATGGCGAGCGCAAAACATACCGTGTGCAGCAGTCGCTCGAATTGCTTCGCTTCCGACGTGTGCAACTTGATCACGGCGTTGCCCGCCAAACCGTTGGCGAGGCATAAGACGGTATCGTTTGTGCTGGTATCGCCGTCGACGGAAATGCAGTTGAACGATCGATTCGCGCTGGACGCGAGGATCTGTTGCAAGGCCGACCGTTCGATCGCTGCATCGGTCGTCACGTAGGCGAGCATCGTGGCCATATCGGGATGAATCATGCCGGAGCCTTTGGCCATCCCCCCGATCGTAATTGTGCGACCTCCGATCCGTGCACTCGCGGCGGCTTCCTTGGGTTTAAGATCCGTCGTAAGAATCGCGCGCGCCGCCTCTTGTCCCCCCGATCGACGCGCGCGCGCCATCAGCGAGGGAATACCTTCACGGACGCGTGCCATAGGGAGCGGCTGCCCAATGACGCCGGTCGAACCGACAAAGACGGTTTGCGGCTTCACACCGAGACGCCGAGCGACGAGGGTGGTCATTTCTTCGGCATCGGCTATTCCCTGCGGTCCCGTGCACGCATTTGCATTGCCGCTGTTGATAATCACCGCTTGGCCTACACCGCCTCGAAGATGCAATCGATCGAGTTGCACGGGCGCCGCGGGAAGACGGTTCATTGTGAAGACGCCCGCGATCGGTCCGGGTTCAGAGGAGACGATCAACGCCAGGTCGAGAATCGAGGATTTTTTAATGCCGCAATGAACCCCCGCCGCCATAAAACCCAAGGGCGCGGTCACGCCGACGCGACGGACAGTCATGATGGATCGCTCGCGTCTAATTGAAAGATTCTCATGCCGATCATGGAAACACTCCCGCAGCCGTCAATCCCGTCTCTTCCGGAAATCCGAGCATGAGATTCATGGCTTGAAGCGCTTGCCCTGCCGCGCCTTTAATCAAATTATCCAACGCGGCTACGGTCACGACCCATCCCGCTCGCGTATCGACAAATACATTGATGTCGCAGAAATTCGCTCCGCGGACATACCGTGGATTGGGCGAGGCGTCGCCTTCGGCCAAACGGATAAATCGTTCGTTCTTGTAAAAGTCCCGATAGACGGCGCGCAATTCCTCCAGCGTCATGGGGCGCCGTAGTTGACAATAGGCGGTACTCAGAATGCCACGGTTCATCGGCACGAGATGCGGGGTAAACATCACGTGCACATTCTCGCCATGTTGTAGGGGTCCAGCCGTTGTGTGTCGCGATCCAAGCAGCCTCAACTCTTGCTCGATCTCGGGGATATGGCGATGTTGTCCGATCTTATAGGCCTCAAGGGATTCGTGCGCTTCAGGGAAGTGGTACGCGAGGGCCGGGCTGCGCCCCGCGCCGGACACTCCCGATTTGGCATCGATCACAATCGAAGAGGGCTGCATCAGGCCACGCGCAGCCAAAGGCGCTAATTGGAGAATGGCCGCGGTCGGATAACAGCCCGGTGATGCGACCAGTCGCGTCTTTTGAATATCCTGCCGATAGAGTTCGGGCAGACCATACACGGCATCCTTCAGGAGGTCGGGATGGCTATGGGCGGTGTCATACCAGCGCTCGTATTCCGCGGGATTTCTTAATCGATAGTCCGCGCTCAAATCGACCACATATTTGCCTGCGCGTACGAACGCCGCGACGGCGCTCAATGATTTTGTATGCGGCAGAGCCAAGAAGACTGCATCGACACGTGTCGCGATCGAGTCGATCTCGACCGGTTCAAGCGTGAGGGGAGGAAGTACCGACGCCAAATAAGGGAACGTGCTGCTCAACGTCGCGCCAACGGATTTCTCGGCCGTTACGACCGTCACCTCCATGCGCGGATGAGCGGCAAGGAGGCGAAGCAGTTCTCCTCCTGTATAGCCGCTCGCTCCCAGCACGGCGACTTTTACTGTTTGATAAGTGGACACGGATGACTCCTGTCATCACACCGATGACGGTGGACATAAAAAAAGGAAGGCCCGGGGGCCTTCCTTTTTCAGGTTTGCCGACCAGCCTTTAGCGCTTGGAATACTGGAAGCGTTTCCTGGCGCCCTTCTGCCCGTATTTCTTTCGTTCTTTCACGCGAGAATCACGGGTCAAGAACCCTTCTTTTTTTAAGGCCTCGCGAAAGACGGGATTTAAATCGAGCAGGGCTCTCGCAATTGCATGCCGCAGCGCTCCGGCTTGACCAGTCGGCCCTCCGCCACGCACCGTGGCTTGCACGCTACATTTCCCCATCATACCGGTCACCTCGACGGGAGATAAGATCAGCGTGCGGAGTGTCGGGCGCGGGAAATATTGTTCTAACGGACGGGTGTTGACGGTGACGTCGCCCGTGCCGGCGGAAACCCATGCACGCGCGATTGCGAGCTTGCGTTTGCCGGTTGCATAATGTGTCACTGCTGCCATCTGGTCTCTCCTTCTTTCTATTCTGCGTGGCCCTAATTAGAGCGCCAGTGATTCGGGATGTTGTGCCTGATGCGGATGTTCCGTGCCCGCGTAGACCTTGAGCTTTCTGGCCATTTGTTTGCCCAACGGATTTTTCGGCAGCATGCCCTTGATGGCCTTGGCCAGCACTTCCGTCGGGTTTTTCTCATGAAGATGTTCTGCCGAAATCGTTTTCAGTCCTCCGGGGTAACCGGTATGGTGTGTGTAAGTTTTTGTGCGCATCTTGTCGCCGCTCAAGTGAATCTTCTCGGCATTGATGATGACCACGTGATCGCCGGTATCGACGTTCGGCGTGAAGGTCGGCTTGTGTTTGCCCCGCAGCACGATTGCAACGCGGGCCGCCAAGCGTCCAAGCGTTTTTCCATTGGCATCCACGACATACCATTTGCGAATCACTTCTGCCGGCTTGGCTAAATAGCTTTTCATCCTAGTCTCCTCTTGCACTACACTTCATGCTTGCCGAAATGTTTTAGGTCCAACTTCTCCAACCAGGCGTCCAATTTTCCTCCCCCGCGCTGCTTCAGGACGTCAGCCGTCACATAGATCTGGCTATTGGTTCGTAACGCCAAGGCGATGGCATCGCTGGGCCGAGAATCGACGGTCCGTTCAGTCTCCTTTGAGACGAGATAAATGGAGGCAAAATATGTGTTGTTCTTCACGTCGGTGATGACGACCCGGTCTACCTTGATGTTGAGATGCTCGGTCAGACTCTTAATGAGATCATGACTCATGGGACGCGGAGTGACGACCTCTTCCATGGCCAGTCGAATCGCGTTGCCTTCCGCGGTGCCGACCCAAATCGGAAGCACCTCTGTATTCGGCTCATCTCGGAGGATCACAATGTGCGTTTCTGTATTTGGGTCTGCGATGACCCCATGCACTTTAAGGCGGATAAGATCGCCCGTTGGTTCTGTTTGTGCCATGTTCTTGTTTGAGACGCAGTCCCGATCACCGTCTATGCGACTTTGTCACAAGGCTACCGTCCGGCTTCCACCACCCTACGATGCATCCGACTGGGAATACGTAGATCAAAGAGGGGACGTCAGAAGACCACGCGTTGACCGTTACGATTCGTCCTTCCCGAAATCCTCGGGTTTCAGATTTTCCAACCACTGGTCGAGTTCTTCGGATGCTTGCTTTCGAATCACGTCCTCATTCGCAAAAATCGGCGCGTTGGTTCTTAACGCTAGGGCAATGGCATCGCTCGGACGTGAATCGATTGAATATTCGCTGTCTTCATACGTCAGATGGATTCTGGAATAGTACGTATTCTCTTTCATGTCGGTCACGACCACGCTGATGACTTTGGCATCCACTGTGTCTAACACAGATTTCATCAGGTCATGTGTCATGGGCCGAGGCGTCGAAAGATTTTCCAAGGCAAAACTGATGGAACTGGCCTCAGCTTTTCCCACCCAAATGGGCAACATATCTGAGCGATCTTCATCCCGCAGAATCACGATATAAGCGTTGTTGTAGGGGTCGAACATCAACCCCCGGACTTTCATCTGGGTAATCATAGCGGATCCGACATGACGATGAATCGGTGTAAGTCAGCCGAAAAGCGTGTCAATCTAGCATTGATTTTCTTGATTTGTCAACGAAGAGAGGCGCGATTGAGACTATGGTAGGTTCGAGAGGTCGAAGGCGCGACCCGAGAATTCAACCGATGAGCATACGGCTATCCGTAACAAGGCGCGCGCGGCCTGCTCGGGAGAAGGAACCGCCGACGGATCTTCGGTTGGGTATGCCTTCGCTCGCATGCTCGTGCGTGTCCCTCCGGGATTAAACGTTACGACGCAGACGCCCGAAGGCCGCAGCTCATCCGCTAAGACTTGACTCAGGCCTTCCGCTCCGAATTTGGAGACCGCATAGGCGCCCCATCGAGCCCGCCCGGCCAGTCCGACCGAAGATGATACCGTGACGATGCAGCCATAACCTTGTCGTGCCATGACGTTCGCCGCGGCCTGTGAGACAAAAAAGGTCCCATTCAAATTGATGCGCAACACCTGTGCCCATTCGCGATGCGGGTATTCGGCAATAGGAACTCTTGGACCCAAAATTCCCGCGTTATTGATCACAATATCGAGACGACCATATCGTGTGATCGCGAGGTGGACCAGTGCGGCCGCTTCCTTTGCGATTCCGATATCGGCCACGCGCGCTATCGCGTCCCCGCGGTTCGAGGCGATCGTGCTGAGCACGTCGCTCAATTGAGAATGTGTGCGTGAGCAAAGGATAAGACGCGCGCCTTCCGCGGAAAAGATTTCCGCTGTTGCGCGTCCGATGCCGCGGCCCGCACCGGTAATCAACGCCACCTTCGAGGCGAGGGCGCCGTCTTTGAGAGGCTGATTCATGTGCGCCGATCGTTGCGGATTGGAAGAGCAGAGTCAGACGAATATACGCGGGCCTATGCGGGCCTATTATGACGGTGGACGATAATTCTGATCGAGCTTGCCGGTATCCGCCGCGGGTCCACCGAGGTTAAGGAAGGCTTTCATTTGATTCTTCACAAGCTCCCGTCCGGTTTCCTCGCCGAGATTGACCTGGTATTCGTTAATCACCATGACGCGCATCCCTTCCCATGCTTTCCAGCACGTCTGGCAGATCTTCGACTTCACTTCCGCCTCTAATCGCCCGAGATATAAGGGATCGGTAATCGCTTCGCCTGCCTTTCCACACTTGACGCATTGCACTTCGGTCATCGTTACCTCCTTTACCAAATCGAGCGAGGATCATATCATGTCGCCTCGAGCGATGAAAAGAGTTCGCCATGGAGAGTGCGGAATTGAAAGGCATAGGCCTCTCGTGCTAGAAGAAGCCTATACAAATCAGATGAATCGTGGAGTGCCCGGATGGCGGAACTGGCAGACGCGCCGGACTCAAAATCCGGTTCTCGCAAGAGAGTGGGAGTTCGACCCTCCCTCTGGGCACCACAGAGCGAGCAACAGATCGAAAACGTAGGAGAGCGAGTCCAGAAATTGGCTTGACAGGGTATACGACTTAGCTTATATTTCGCCCGTCTAGAGAAGTTCATTATGAGTATCATTGGCGGTTTGTTTGGGTATTATACTTCTTCAACTTACAAGGAGGCAGCACATGCGTAAGTTAGTAGCATTGGGAGCAGGAATCCTGCTTGCAAGCTCTGTCGGAGTGGCTGGAGCTCAGGAACGCTTACCGCAGCACTCCGGATTCGGTACCGGCGTGGGCGAGAACGCCGGGACGGGAACTCGTTCGCAGATTTGGGATAAGAATGCGTTGCTGGAACGCCTGTCGCAACCCGAAACCATTTCGGGCCGCGTGATGGCCATCGATCTTCCAGCGGGGAAAATCCTGTTGGAAACGGGTGGAAGCTCGCACGATGAGGGGAGAGCAGGAAGCGGAGCGATGTCCTCGCTCGTCGCGTATTTTGACGAAAAAACCAACATGGATAACATCAAGATCATTCAGACCGGTGACGACGTGATGATCCAGGCGGTTGAGATGACCAGCGAAAAACAACCGTATGGAACCGGACGAAAAATGGTCCGCGATGTCACCGTCATTCGTGGCAACGAGAAGCTCGCTGGGTTTGGCGGTCTCGGTCAACGGCCCGATCCCGGCACGGAACGCGGGATCGTGACGGAGAGCGGATCGAACCACGGGGGCGTAGTCGGTCAAATTCTGCCGGGAGAGATTCAGTCCGGTATTACCAGTCCGGTCGGTGAAATGACTGGTGCCGCGCCATGCTGGCAATGCGAACCGCAGCCGGGATGGGGCTTCGGAACGGAAAACCGTAGCGATTACGGCAAAGGCGAGAAGCCAAATCTCGTCAAGCAATAAGCTCGTCTGACAATTTGCGTGAGTGGAGGGCGGCCATTTGGCCGCCCTCCGTGTTTTAGCTCTCTGCGATAGGATGGGAGGCATGTGTTACAGTAAAGCTCACGCCATATAAACAGACGCAAGCCATGCAAACCAACGACGGAGATGATCATTCAATGGTGCGGCCGGACGAAGAATTAGATCTTCGGGGCGTAATTTGCCCGTATAATTTTGTGAAGACGAAGTTGAAGTTGGAAGGCATGGAGGCTGGAAAAATACTGGCCGTGCTTCTGGACGACGGCGATCCCATCAAAAATGTTCCGCGAAGCGTGAGTGATGACGGCCATACGGTATTGCGACAGGAACCGGTAGCCGAGTCGTATCGGGTGATTATTCAGAAGCGCCACGAATCTTAGCGGACAACGTTCGCGCTCTCTTTCCTCGTTTCTTTTTTCTGCCTTCCACAATCAATGTGACGTCAGTCCCTCGCGGGTGATGCCGCGCGTTCCGATGTAACTCCGCGAGCGTTCCCCTCAATACGATTTCATGAACAGTGGTCAGGTCCTGTGCAATCACTCCGCGCCGTGCGCCGAGCAATGGACGGAACAGATCGAGTGCAGCTTGGAGACGGCTCGCCGGAACGAAACATATACTCGTTCTAATTTCATCGCTCATCGCCATAGCGAGTCGGTGTCGGGCGGCCGAGCGAGACGGAAATATGCCGAAAAAGACAAATTCGGTGCACGGTATTCCGGAGAGTGCCAATGCGGCCGTGATGGCCGAAGCTCCAGGAATTGATGTGACTCGTAGTCCCGCGGCAAGCGCGTTTGAGACGAGAAACGCCCCAGGATCGGCAATGACCGGCGTGCCCGCATCGGAGACCAATGCGACATCGTGACCGTTCGAGAGCCGATTGAGGATGATGGGCGTTTTCTCTTCCTTGTTGAGCTGATGATAGGTGGTCAGCGGGGTGTCGATACCGTAATGATCGAGAAGCGCTCGGGTGATCCGGGTATCTTCCGCCGCGATGAATTGGACCTCACGCAATATGCATACGGCACGAAACGTCATGTCTTCCAGATTGCCGATCGGAGTGCTGACGAGATAGAGCATACCTGCCATGCCGTGCCTGCAGTGAAATAAATTCCTGCATCGTACAGAGGACCGATAGGCAAGTCTATGTCGATGCCCCATCGCGTGCTAAGGTCCGATGCTTTGTCTTCCCGTCGGGGTATGTTAAGATTCGCCCCACGTTGAGGATGGCAGGCATGGAATCGCACGTGGATCGCATCCCATCCGCAGACTGGACCAACGCCGACTATGCGTTCTGTCCGAAGTGCGGTGGATCGTTGTGCCGGCGATCGATCAAGTCCAGCGAGCCCGATCGTTTAGTCTGTCTTGCCTGTGAATTTGTCTTTTTTTTAGATCCAAAAGTCGCCGTCGGAACAATTATCCCGTATAACGGTGGGGTGGTCTTGGTGAAGCGAGCCATCGAGCCGGCTTATGGAAAATGGGTATTTCCAGGGGGATTTGTCGATCGAGGAGAGCGCGTCGAGGAAGCGGCCATCCGAGAGGCGCGTGAAGAGAGTTGTCTGGAGGTCCGGGTTTCGCGACTGCTCAACGTCTATTCATACGCGGACCATCCCGTGATCATTATTGTTTACATCGCCGAAATCATAGGCGGGCAGGCCGTCGCCGGCGATGAAACGCTTGAAGTCGGCATTTTTCAGCCGGCCGATATTCCATGGGACGACTTGGCATTTCCCAGTACGTCAAAAGCGCTGCACGACTATCTTTCAACCGTCCATCCCCGCAACTTTCCTTGACTCTTTTCTTTTTTACCAGCTATAATTTTCCGCTTTCCACGTTGATTTTGCCCACATTTCACAAGGATATTGAATGTCGGTCATTTTTCTGATGACCACCATCGTGCTCTATTTTATCGGGACCGGATTTTTTCTGGCCTATCTTGTCCGCCGGTCGGAAGCGCTGTCACGTGTGTCGTTAATTATTACCGGGATCGGATTTCTTTCTCACTCGATGGCCGTCGTGGCGCGAATGATGGCGGACAATCATGTGCTCTTAACCAGTTCGCACGATGCGATCTCATTTTTCTCGTGGGCGCTGGTGTTGGTATTTCTCATCGTCGAACTGCGCCATCGCATTCACATCTTGGGCTCCTTTATTCTTCCGCTGGCCCTCATTTCATTAGTCTCAGCGGCGGCCTTGCCGACAGAAGTGCCTACACTCGAGCCGGTGTTGAAAACGGTTTGGCTTCATGTGACGCTCAGCATTCTCGGAACGGTCGGCTTTGCCGTGGCGTTCGTAGCCGGCATCATGTATCTCATTCAAGATCGGCTGCTGAAGTCGAAACGCTTTAACGTGCTCTACGCCAAACTCCCGCCGTTGGACTTTTTGGACAATCTGAATCAGCAATCCATTGTCTTGGGATTTCCCCTATTGACGTTAGGCATTATCGTCGGGGCGGTGTCAGCCGAATTTGCCAAAGGCTCCTTCGTCAGCTGGAACCCTGAGCAAACGTGGGCGTTAGTCACGTGGGTGTTTTATTGTGCCGTTCTTGTCGGCCGTTTAACGGTGGGATGGCGGGCGAAACGAGCGGCCTATCTCACCATCATCGGATTTGCAGGCGTCATTTTGACCTTCATCGGCGTGGTGGTGAAGGGCCATGGATCGGGAGCCTGAATCGCGATGCACGTGATCGTTGTCGGACTCAGCCACAAAACCGCGCCGATCGAGGTCCGAGAGAAATTGGCTGTTCCGGCCAGTCGCCTTGGAGAGGCATTGCATCGTCTCTGCGTCTATCCTGGAATCAAAGAAGGGTTTTTGCTCTCCACCTGTAACCGCGTCGAAGTCTATGCTGTAGTGGATAATATGGACGCGGGCTATGTCGGCGTGCAGAATTTTTTAGCGGACACGCACCTTGCGCTGTCTGCCGATGAACTAACGCCCCATCTCTATCGCCATATCGACGACCGGGCGATCGCCCATCTGTTCCGGGTCGCGGCCAGTCTGGATTCAATGGTGGTCGGTGAGCCACAAATTCTCGGCCAGATGAAAGAGGCCTTCGAAGCGGCGCTGACACACAAAGCCAGCGGTATGATCCTTAATAAACTGGTTAAAAAGGCCATCTCCGTAGCGAAACGCGTCCGAACGGAAACGAAAATCGCCGAATCGGCCGTGTCGGTCAGTTACGCCGCGGTCGAGTTAGCAAAAAAAATCTTTTCCAATCTGAAAGAGAAAACGGTCCTCTTGGTGGGCGCCGGCGAAATGGCAAAGTTGGCCGCGCAGCATCTCGTCAACCACGGGATCAGGCGGGTCATGATTACCACGCGTGATACGACCAGTGCCGTCGAATTGGCGAAGCGATTTAACGGCCTGCCGATTCCGTTCGACGAGTTTCGTCACGAAATGGCGGAGGCGGACATTGTTCTCTGTTCCACAGGCGCCTCCCACTATTTAATTCGAACCGAAGACGTGCAGCGTGCGGTGCGCCTGCGGATGAATCGGCCAATCTTTTTGATCGACATTTCCGTGCCCCGCAATATCGATCCCGCCGTGCGGGATATCGATAACGCCTTTTTGTTCGACATTGACGATCTCGAGACACGCGTGGAGCAGAATCGGGAGGACCGTCGCTGCGAGGCCGTTAAGGCCGAACACCTGGTCGACGCAGAGGTCGGCATCATTCAGCAATGGATGAAGTCCCTGGAAGTCACGCCGTTGATCGTGGCCTTGCGCAAACGTGCCGAAGAGATCAAGCAAACGGAATTGGAAAAGACGTTGACGCGCCTGAAACATCTCTCGCCGGAGGATCAGGAAGCCATAGCGGGATTGGCCTCAGCCGTCGTCAATAAACTGTTGCACGGCTCGCTCGTCACACTCAAGGCCGAAGCGGATTCGGCTGCCGGAGCGCTCTACCTCGAAGCAGCTCGACGATTCTTTAATCTTGTCGATGATGGTGCAGGTCATACCCCTTCAATGGAGTCGCAATCGGCGACTAACGAGTCGCCTGCCTCCATACCTGTTCGCGACCCGGTTACGGCCTCGCAACCGTCAGCGGCCGAGTTGCACCCCGTTCAGCGCTCTTCGAAGGCTGGACGTTCCAGCGTATAACGCCGTATGCGGACTCTCGATGCGCAAGGGCCCAAAACTCTTTACCTGTCCGAAGTGTCGACATACTTACTTGGGACACGATCCCGTTCCGGACTGTCCGCGGTGCGGTCATGATTATCGCGGGAAGGAAGGATTTCGGTGGGATATGTTGGCCTACGTGGCCGCTATTCTGGCCCTGCTGAGTTTGTTTCTGATGACGACCTATTATCGTGATCCTGTCAGGATGCCGCCGCAGTCTTCTACGACCGGCGAGAATGAGCCGGAAAAGTTGCCGGGCGCGCGTTCAGTCCCGTTTCACAATCCCTACCAGGAGCGAGGACGGTGATCACAACCATCGGCACGGCAACCTCACGTTCCTCGCTCATCATCGGAACTCGGGGCAGCCGGCTCGCGATCTGGCAGGCCGAATGGGTCCAAGCCCGGCTGCAGGAGATTGCCCCTACATTGACCGTTACGCTGCAACGGATCAAAACATCCGGTGACAAAATTTTGGATGTGCCCCTGGCGAAAGTCGGCGGTAAAGGTCTCTTCGTCAAAGAGATCGAAGAGGCACTGCTCAGGGGCGAAATCGATCTGGCCGTGCACAGCATGAAAGACGTCCCCACCGTGTTACCGGAACCGCTGGCGATCGTATGCGTGCCCCGGCGTGAAGATCCGCGCGATGCCTTAATCAGCCGTCACGGGCTTCCCTTGAATCAATTGCCACAGGGAGCGCGGGTCGGCACCAGCAGCTTGCGGCGGCAGTCGCAGTTGCTGCATTACCGGTCCGATCTGAAGATCGAGATGTTGCGCGGGAATATCGAAACGCGGCTCCGCAAATTGAAGGCAGGCGATTACGATGCGATCGTCCTAGCGTCGGCCGGGCTTCGGCGTATGGGATGGAATGAGGAGATCACCGAATATCTTCCCGTGGATGTCAGTCTCCCTGCCATTGGCCAGGGGGCGCTTGCGATCGAGGGGCGTCGCGACGATGAGTTTATCCGATCGCTCCTGTCCACACTCGATGATCCGACGACACACACGGCGGTCACGGCCGAACGGGCTCTCCTGGACCGATTACAGGGGGGCTGCCAAGTTCCTATTGCCGCCTATGCGACGATCGAGCAGGATCGGTTGAGCCTCGCTGGATTGGTGTGCAGCACGAATGGGACTACCCTCGTCCGCGATTCCATAAACGGATCGACTGTTGAGGCGTACAGCTTGGGCACTCGATTGGGGGACCGGCTCCTAGCTGCCGGCGGCGCCGCCATTTTGCAGGAAATTTATGGCCACGCCTAAGGAGCACATGCCGACGAAGGGGATGGTGTATTTGGTCGGCGCCGGACCGGGCGATCCGCAACTGTTGACCTTGCGGGGAAAAAGATGCTTGGAACGCGCAGACGTTGTAGTGTACGACTATCTAGCGAACCCCCTGTTGCTTGGCCATGCGCCCGAGGGGGCGGAAAAAATTTATGTCGGCCGACGTGATCGCGGCGCCTATCAAGAGCAGCATGAGATCAATCATCTGTTGATCGGGAAAGCGCAGGAAGGCAAGGTCGTGGTGCGTCTAAAGGGAGGCGACCCATTTGTGTTTGGACGGGGAGGAGAGGAAGCCGAAGCCATCTCGGAGGCCGGGGTGCCTTTCGAAGTCATTCCCGGGGTGACGTCAGCGGTCGCAGTGCCGGCCTATGCGGGCATTCCCGTGACCCATCGGACTTTGGCGTCGACCGTGGCCTTTGTGACGGGCCATGAAGATCCGAGCAAAGCGGCTTCGAGTATGGAATGGCCGCGTCTGGCCTCAGCCGACGGTACGCTGGTTTTTTTAATGGGAATGAAAAACCTTCCCGCCATCGTGGCCCGTTTGATTCAAGAAGGCAAGTCGCACGATACGCCTGTTGCGCTCATCAGGTGGGGGACGCGGGCCGATCAACGTACCGTGGTCGGCACTCTCGACGACATTGTCCAAAAGGCCGAGCACGCCGGTTTGGAACCCCCGACGATTGTCGTTGTCGGACAGGTCGTTCGATTACGTGCGCAATTAAACTGGTTCGAGACCAAACCTCTCTTCGGGTGGCGGATCCTCGTGACGCGAGCGCGTGAACAAGCCGGTGAGCTCTCTGACTTGCTCTCCGAATACGGCGCGGAACCGGTGGAGTATCCGGTGATCCAGACTGTCCCGCCGGATAGTTGGCAGGCGCTCGATGCCGCGTTGACCGACTTGAGCCGGTATCAATGGCTCGTGTTCACGAGTGTGAATGGCGTGCGTCCGTTTATGGAGCGTCTTCAACGGCGAGGGCAGGATACCCGTGCGCTCTCCGGACTGCGCCTCTGTTGCATCGGTCCGCGGACCGCTGAAGAATTGGGCCGGTATGGATTGCATGCAGACTTAGTTCCGACGGAATTTCAAGCCGAAGGTGTCATTGCGGCGATGACGCAAGCCGGCATGTCCGGCCGGCGAATTTTGATCGCGCGCGCCGCCGTCGCCAGAGAAATCCTGCCGAACGAATTGAGAGCGGCCGGGGCGATCGTCGATGTGGTGACGGTCTATCGAACTATCCGGCCGGCGATAGAAGTGGAGCGGTTGAAAGACCGTTTGCGCCGTCACGATCTTCATATGATGACCTTCGCCAGTTCCTCCACCGTTCGAAACTTCTGCGCGCTTTTCGCGCAACGGGAGGAGATGCGCGCGCTGACAGCAGGGGTTGTGGTCGCCTGTATTGGACCGATTACGGCTCGAACCGCCGATGAAGAGGGCTTGGCGGTCACCCTCATGGCGAAGGAAAATACGATACCCGCGCTCGTCGATGCCATTGTGCAATTTGTTCAGAAGTCGTGAGAATGAAGTCAGATCGTTCATGCGGGCGTTCGGTGAACGCCGGAGTTATTCAGTAAAAATTATTTCCATGGTCTGCGGGCAGATCAACAGAGGGAGAATTGAGCATGGTGCCTGTTAAATCATTCATGATACCGGTAGAAAAGTTCGTGACGGTGGATCGTGATATGGATGTTCGCAAAGCGGCCGAAATTATGCGCGACCGCAATATCGGGAGTTTGTTTGTGACCCGCGGATCGGAGATCGTCGGCATTGTCACCGATACTGATATGGTCAGGCGTGTCGTCGCCGTGGGAGGCGATCCTGCTCATAAGGTGATCGAGCAAATTATGTCGGCGCCTATCTTGACCATCGATGAAAGCAAAACTTTGCTCGATGCGAACGATTTGATGGCGCGCGAGCATCTTCGCCATTTGGGCGTCACGCGAAACGCCAAATTGGTCGGAATGATTTCCGTCCGCGATTTGGTCGTGTTTCTGACCAATCTTCCCAGGAAATAACATGGCCTTTCCTCGACAGCGCTTGCGGCGGCTTCGCCAGAGCGAGCCGTTGCGACGAATGGTGCGTGAAACGGCGCTAGCAGCGTCCGATCTGATCTATCCGATGTTCGTGACGACGGGACGGGATCGGCGAGAGGAGATCGGGTCCATGCCGGGCCAATATCGCTGGTCGGTCGATCTGCTCATTAAAGAAGTCATGGACGTCAAATCGCTCGGCATTCCTGCCGTGATCTTGTTTGGAATTCCGGATCGGAAAGACGACCGGGGCACGTCGGCCTTCGATCCGAACGGAATCGTGCAGCAGGCGATACGATCGATCAAAGACCAGGTGCCGGATATCCTGGTTATCACGGACGTCTGTATCGACGAATACACTTCGCATGGCCATTGCGGAATCGTCAAAGACGGACGCATCGTGAACGACGAGACGCTGGAGTGCTTACGCGAAATGGCGCGGACGCATGCGGCCGCAGGGGCGGACATGGTGGCGCCTTCCGATATGATGGATGGACGGGTCGGCGCCATTCGAGAAGAATTGGATCGTCATGGATTTACGGAGATTCCTATCATGGCCTATGCGGCCAAGTATGCCTCCTGTTTGTATGCGCCCTTTCGTGAGGCCGCCGATTCGAGCCCGACGTTCGGCGACCGGCGATCATACCAAATGGATGTGGCGAACGCGCGTGAAGCGTTGCGTGAGATCGACGCCGATCTCGAAGAGGGGGCCGACATCGTAATGGTCAAACCGGCGCTGCCGTTCCTCGACATCATCGCTGCGGCGCGCGCACGCGTCGGTGTCCCTATTGCGGCGTACCAGGTGAGCGGAGAATACAGCATGATCAAAGCGGCCGCACGTGCCGGCTGGCTGGATGAATCGCGGGCCATGATGGAATCCCTCCTCTCCATCAAGCGGGCAGGTGCCGATATAATCTTGACCTATTTTGCGAAAGAAGCGGCCTGCGCGTTGCGCGCGCACGAGTGACGGTATACTTGAATGAACGTGACGCGACGCCTCGATCAGCACCTGCCTTCGACCTATCCAGTCTTGACGATCGGGAATTTCGACGGCCTCCACCGCGGGCATCTGGCCTTGCTGCAATCGGTCGTGAAGTCCGCGAGCGCCAAGGGCGGCACATCGCTGGTATTAACCTTCGATCCCCATCCCATGACGGTCCTCTCGCCGACTACGCCGTTACGGTTTTTGACGACGATGGAAGACAAATTGATTCGTTTTCGAGAGGTCGGGATTTGTGAAACTCTGTGCATTCCGTTCGATAAAAGCTTTGCCGGCCTGACACCGGAAGAATTCGTCTTCAAGATTTTACGGGACCGAATCGGGGTGCGAGAGCTGTATGTCGGGGAGCAATTTGCTTTCGGCAAAGGCAGGAGCGGCCGCATCGACGATTTGATCACATTCAGCGCTCCCGCCGGATTTACTGTGCATGCCGTGCCCCCCGTCGTGATCGAAGGGGAGATTGTCAGCTCCACGCGAATCCGTGCCATGGTCCAATCAGGGGATGTGGGCCGTGCGAGGCGATTTCTCGGGCGGTACTACGCCTTGGCCGGCACGGTCATCGAAGGGGCGCATCGAGGCCGGGAACTCGGGTGGCCGACCGCCAATATTCGTTTGCCGCAGGACCGCGTGATTCCGTCCGATGGGGTCTATGCCGTGCAGACTGTGTGGAAAGGCCGTGTAATTGAGTCCGTCGCCTATATCGGGACACGTCCGACTTTTGACGCCGGTGAGCGTCTGCTGGAAGTCTATCTCCTCGATGAGCAGCCCAAACTCTACGGCGAGGACATTGCGGTCCTGTTTGTGGAACGACTCCGGGGGGACCAGGTGTTCGATTCTCCGGACGCGTTGTCGCAGCAAATCGATGTGGACGTGCGGCACGCCCGCGGTATATTAAAAGCAGCCGCACTCTCTATGGCGGATACATAGGCCAACCATGCCCCTGTTGCCAAGCACGCGTCCCCAGCCATCTCTCGTGCATCGCGTTGCCGCGGTCGTCCGGACGCGGGGATTGATCGATCGTGGAGATCGCATTGTCGTGGCGATTTCCGGTGGCCCCGATTCCGTCGCCTTGCTATCGCTTCTGCACGAACTGGCCTCGACTCTGGATCTTTCCTTGTGGGCGGCGCATTTTAATTATGGGCTACGCGGCGTGGAGTCGGACGGCGATGCAGCGTTCGTCGCTGATTTCTGTGAACGTCTTCGCATTCCAAGTGTATGTGAGCCGCTCACCTTGTCGGGTGACCGATATAAAGGCCGATCATTGCAGGAGGCGGCGCGCGACCTTAGGTATGAGGCCTTGGAGCGCATTCGCGCATCCGTCGGAGCGCACAAGGTGGCGCTCGGGCATACACGTGACGATCAGGCTGAGACTCTCATCATGAGACTGTTACGAGGGGCCGGCATGACCGGCCTGTCGGCGATGCCTTGCGAGCGGCCGCCGTTCATTCGACCCTTGCTGAAGGTGAGTCGGACCGAGATCCTTGCCTACTTACTCGAGAAGGAGATCCCGTTTCGTGAGGACTCCAGTAATGCGAAGCCGGTGTACGTCCGCAATCGGGTGCGACATGAAGTGTTGCCGCTTCTGAAACAGTTCAATCCGGCTCTTGTCGATGTCCTGGCGAGGCAGGCCGATATTCTCCGCGAAGACGATCAGTGCCTCGACGAGCTGGCTGAGCAACAGCTTGGTCAACTGGTGAAAGACAATGAAGCCGGCGAGTGCGAACTGCGTCGCCCGCAATTTCTTGTCTTGCCATTGGCATTGCAGCGGCGGGTGCTACGCAAGATTGTTCAGCGCTGCACCGGCCAACCGCATGGTCTCTCCTTTTCAGCGGTGACGGTCATCATTAATCAGGTTGTGCACGGCTGTTCAGGGGTACGTCTAACGGCCGGCCAGGTCTGGGCAGAGCGGGAATATGACACGATTCGAGTGGGACGGACCCATGGCCAATCGCAGACCATGGTTGGAAGAGAGTCCATCCGTATCGCGGTTCCCTCAACCGTTCAGTGGCCTATGACCGGGCAACAATTACGAGCCGAGATGCTAGGGTCGGCGACATGCGACTGGAGCTCGGTGTCCTTGCCACCGACCCAGATTGTATTGGATGCGGACCGCGTGACACTCGATCTTGGGGTCCGAACCTGGTTGCCGGGAGATTGCTTTTATCCTTTCGGGCTTCAAGGTCATCAGAAGAAACTGCAGGATTTCTTTACCGACCGGAAAATCCCACGAGCCAGGCGTACACGTATTCCGCTGGTCGTCGCTCCTGAGGGTATTGTCTGGATCGGCGGCTGTCGCATGGATGACAGATTTCGAGTGACGCCCGCGACGACTCATATGGTCCGACTCACGCTGATCGGGGACGATGGTGAGGAGCGTTTATAGGATGGATCGAATATTCGGTCGGCCGATCGTGACCCAGGAACAGATGCGCATGCGCATCCGCGAGTTGGGCCGGCAGATCACGATGGATTATACCGGCAAGGATCTCATCCTCGTCGGCGTACTCAAGGGTGCCTATGCCTTCTATGCGGATCTGGCCAGAGCCATTCGAATCCCCATGCGGGTGGATTTTTTGGTGGTAACCAGCTATTCGGGCAAAGCGAAGAGCTCGGGAAAAGTGAAGATGGTCACAGACCTGACCGAAGATATCGCAGGACGCGACGTTCTGCTGGTTGAGGACATCGTCGATTCGGGCTTGACGGCTCAATATTTGGTGAAGACTCTCATGAAGCGGAAGCCCAAGTCGGTGAGGATTTGTTCGCTCCTGAGCAAACCGGAGCGTCGCGAGCAGCACGTGCCGATCGACTATGTCGGCTTTGAGATTCCCAATAAATATGTGGTGGGATATGGGCTTGACTATGAACAGAAGTACCGCAATCTTCCGTATCTCGCCGTGCTGGATACGTTGGACGAGGTAGACCAAAGTAAATAAGCCATTCTTGTCACATTTTCAAACTCTATGTTAGAATCGTGTGTCATTTTGTCTTCGAGCGGGCTGCTGTCGCTCTGATGGTCGGTCGAGGAGGCCTTGGATGAATTCGCGTGTGAAGAATCTCTTGTTCTGGGTGGTGGTCGGACTCTTCATGATTCTGCTCTTCAACCTGTTCAGCGTTCCGACGCATGCACCAGAGGAAGAGGTCATCTTTAGCGACTTTATGGCCCAACTCGATAAGGGGGAAGTGGAGAAGGTCATCATCAAGGCCAGCCATATCAGCGGCATCCTCAAGAACGGCACGCGTATTCGAACTTACTCCGCGGAATATCCCGATTTGGTTAAAGTTCTTCGCGACCGCAATGTACAGATCGAAGCGAAGCCACCTGATGAAAGTCCTTGGTACATCACATTCCTGGTGACCTGGGGCCCGTTCATTCTTTTCCTGGGCCTCTGGTTCTTTCTAATGCGCCAGATGCAAATCGGGGGAAATAAGGCGCTCTCTTTCGGCAAGAGCCGCGCGCGAATGCTGACGGAAGAACGGAAGAAAATTACGTTTTCCGACGTCGCCGGCATTGAGGAGGCCAAAGAGGAAGTCTCCGAAATCATCGATTTCCTCAAAGACCCGAGAAAATTCCAGAAACTCGGCGGGCGAATTCCAAAAGGTGTGCTGATCGTCGGCCCTCCGGGAACCGGGAAGACGCTGCTGGCGAAAGCCATTGCCGGCGAAGCGGGCGTCCCCTTCTTCAGCATCAGCGGATCCGACTTTGTAGAGATGTTCGTAGGCGTCGGCGCCTCGCGGGTGCGAGATCTGTTTGAACAAGGCAAGAAGCATGCGCCATGCATCATCTTTATCGATGAAATCGATGCGGTGGGCCGCTTGCGCGGGGCGGGTCTCGGGGGAGGACACGATGAGCGTGAACAGACCCTGAACCAACTGCTCGTAGAGATGGATGGATTCGACACGACCGAAGGAGTCATTTTAATCGCCGCGACCAATCGTCCGGATGTGCTCGACCCCGCGCTCTTGCGGCCCGGCCGGTTCGATCGCCAAATCGTCGTCAATCGTCCCGACCTCAGAGGCCGAACGGAGATTCTTAAAGTCCACACGAAAAAAGTTCCGGTTGCCGGCGATGTCGAACTGGAAAAGATCGCTCGGGGGACACCCGGATTCTCAGGCGCAGACTTGGAAAACCTCGTCAACGAGGCCGCCTTGTGGGCCGCCCGACATGATAAGAAGGTTGTCGAGATCGCCGATTTCGAGAACGCCAAAGACAAGGTGTTGATGGGAGCCGAACGCAAGAGCATGGTGCTGACCGACGAGGAGAAGCGGACGACGGCCTATCACGAGGCCGGCCATGCCTTGATGGCCAAGTTGCTTCCAGGCACCGATCCGGTACATAAAGTAACGATCATTCCGCGGGGCCGCGCTCTTGGCGTGACGATGCAATTACCGACCGATGACCGGCACAACTACTCTAAAGAGTTTCTCTATAACAACTTGGCCATTCTCCTGGGTGGGCGTGTGGCCGAAGAACTCGTCCTTCATCACGTCACGACGGGCGCCGGCAATGATATCGAGCGGGCGACTGATCTCGCCCGAAAAATGGTCTGTGAATGGGGCATGAGCGAGAGACTCGGGCCATTGACGTTCGGGAAAAAGGATGAAGAGATTTTTCTCGGCCGGGAGATTGCGACGCGCCGAGATTTTAGCGAGCAGGTCGCCTTGGAAATCGATCATGAGGTCAAACGACTGGTGGTCGAAAATTACGAACGCGCCAAGAAAATGTTGACGGACCGTATGGCGACGCTTCGCGCGCTGGCTGAGGCGCTTCTCGAAAAGGAAGTATTGGATGCGCTTGAAATCGACCTGATTATCAAGCAAACCGATCCTCCAGTCGTACCGGCCTAGGGCCGAGGTGGACTCACTAGCATCCGCCTCCTCCACGATGGATCTCCGTTAACTCTGCTGAGTGCACTGCACTGTGCCTTCCATTGAACTGTGATGCCTGCCGATAGCCTTCCTTCAGGACGGGTCACCCTACGCGGGGGTGTCCTCTCGCTCGCGGAACGGGTGCACGTCATGGGTATTCTAAACGTGACGCCGGACTCGTTTTCGGATGGCGGGCGATATGTAGATGCCGACGCCGCATGTGCACACGCGATGGCCATGATCGAGCAAGGCGCAGATCTGCTCGATATCGGCGCGGAGTCGTCCAAGCCGGGCGCTGTCGCGATCGATGAGGAGGAAGAGCGCCGTCGGCTTCTGCCAATCGTGCGGGAGCTTTGCAGACGGACAACTATTCCCCTCTCTATCGACACGACCAAAGCCGCCATCGCTGAAGAAGCCTTGGATGCCGGTGCGGCCCTGATCAACGATATCAGCGCGCTTCGGTTCGATCCGCGCATGGCATCCGTCGTCGCTCGATCCGGCGCGGGCGTGATTTTAATGCACATGCAAGGCACTCCGGCTACCATGCAGCGGACCGCGAGCTATACTTATGTCGTCGAGGATGTCCGGGCGTTTTTGGCTGCGAGGTTGGAGGTGGCCCAACAGGCCGGTATCCCCCGTGACAGGATTCTTCTTGACCCCGGCATCGGGTTCGGGAAGAATTGTGAGCATAACGTAACATTGCTGAACCATCTTGATGCGTTTCAGACGTTGGGCCGTCCAATCGTCGTGGGGGTTTCTCGGAAGGCGTTTCTTGGAAAAATCCTCGGCCGTACTATCGACGAGCGGCTGATGGGGACGGCCGGTGCCGTCGCGGTTGCGATTATGAAAGGCGCTCGCGTGGTCAGGGTGCACGATGTCGCGCCGATTCGCGACGTGGTAAAAATCGTGGAAGCCATCATGAGTTCATCGTCGGCATGCGGGGATTAGACCAGCGCCGCGATCGATGTGCAGAAGGAGCAACATGCGTAAATTATTCGGAACGGACGGCGTGCGTGGCGTCGCCAATCTCGAGCCGATGACTAGTGAAACGGCGATGAAACTAGGTCGCGCCGCGGCCCATCTGTTCAAGCGCCGCTCGGGCCGGCATCAGATTGTGATCGGCAAAGATACGCGGCTATCCGGGTATATGCTGGAGTCGGCGTTGACGTCCGGCATTTGTTCGATGGGGGTGGACGTCCTGTTAGTAGGGCCGCTGCCGACTCCGGCCATCGCGTTCCTCACGCGGAGTTTACGCGCGGATGCGGGGGTGATGATTTCGGCGTCACATAATGCGTACCAGGATAACGGTATCAAGTTCTTTGCCAATGACGGGTCGAAACTGCCTGACGATATCGAACTTCGCATCGAAGACCTGATTACCTCCAATGAGATCGAGCACCTGCGTCCGACGGCGGATGAAGTGGGGAAAGCCTATCGCATCGACGATGCAGAAGGACGGTACATCGAGTTTGCGAAGCGGTCTTTGCCCCGGGACATTGATTTTCAGGGATTGCGCGTGGTGGTGGATTGCGCCAATGGCGCGGCTTATAAGGTCGCACCAAAGGTGCTGCGCGAACTCGGGGCGATGATTTGGGTGATCGGCGACAAACCGGATGGTACGAATATTAATGCGAAGTGCGGCGCCGTCGATCCCAAGTGTCTGCAGGACGCGGTGGTGGAACATCAGGCCCATATCGGCATCGCGTATGACGGCGATGCGGACCGTTCGGTGTTCGTGTGCGAGCAGGGCAAGGTCATCGACGGCGATCATGCGATAGCCGCCCTCGCGCTCGATTTGCATACACGCGGCCAACTCAAGCGGGACACACTCGTCGGGACGGTCATGAGTAATTTCGGGTTGGAGAAAGCGATGGCTCACGCAGGCATCACCCTCGTACGCACCCCCGTCGGCGACCGATACATTTTAGAGCGGATGATGGCGGAAGGGTTTAACCTTGGAGGTGAACAATCCGGGCATCTGATCTTCCTGGATCACAATACAACCGGGGATGGATTGATTTCCGGATTACAAATTTTGTCGTTGATGAAACGGACCGGCCGGGCGCTGTCTGATCTTGCGAATTGCATGTCCGCCGTTCCTCAGGTCCTGCTCGGAGTGCCGGTGAAAAAAAAGCCGGACCTGTCCTCTCTTCCGGAACTGCAGCACGCCATTAAGGCGGCCGAGGTCAAGTTGAATGGCACCGGGCGTGTTCTCGTGCGATATTCCGGCACCGAACCCTTGCTTCGCGTGATGGTGGAGGGCGAGGAAGATGCGATGATACGGTCGGTAGCGGATGACCTCGTCGGAGTTGTGCGCATCTGTCTCGGCTAGATTGTTCTCTCCGTCGTTCGCCCCATGCTGATTCCGCTCACCGTCGGCTTCCTTTCCGGACTCCTGCTCGGATCGCTTGTCCCCTATATTCCCTTTTCCATCATAGTCCTCCTGCTTATTGCCGGCATCGCAGTGACGCTTCTTGAATGGCGCGGGCAGCTGACCATCCGACATGGCGCCTTTCTCTATGGCAGTCTCTTATTCGGAGTCCTGTACTGGACGCTCCTCTCCGTCGCCCCTCATCCCTCCGATTCGCTCGTCGTGTCGCACGAATCGATGCCAGTCGAAGGAACGATTTGCGAGCCGGTTCGTCATGGACCGAATCGAATCGTGGTGATTGTCTGCCCGTCGGAATCCGACCGAGGAAAATTAGTGCCGAGGCGCGTCCGCCTCACTTGGCGAGATCCAGATCGGTCCCTACATCAAGGAGAGACGATTGCGACGGCAACTCGGCTGCGCCTGCCCTCCGGCTTGGTTAACCCCGGCGGGTTTGATTACGGCACCTATCTCGAACAGCAGGGGATCGATGCGGTGGGATCGGTCACGGGAGCCGGGCGCGTTTCAGTAAGGTTGCCGCCATTTCATCATCTACGTTGGGCCTTTTGGCGAACGATCGATGTATGGCGAGATCAGATTCGAACAGCCGCCGCCGAGTCTCTTCGTGATGCTTCGGTCGGAATGTACCTCGGCATGATTATCGGGGAACCCGATTATATTTCGCCGGAGACACGCGATTTATTCATGGCGACAGGCACGGTGCATATCTTGTCGATCTCGGGGTCGCATCTCGGCCTCATTGCTGTGGCCTCCTTCTTTGTCATTCGCCGTGGTTGCCGGCTTCTTCCGACAATGTGGCTGCTTCATGTATCGCGCTACATAACCGCTACGCGGTTGGCCTCGGCCCTGACCGTGATTCCTGTTGTGTTCTATACCCTCTTGGCGGGAGCACAGGTGGCAACTGTGCGATCACTGGTGATGATATTGATATTTTTGTTGGCGGTTTGGATGGGACGGGAGAGTCAGGTCCTGTTGACCTTAGCGGTGGCGGCGTGGCTCATCCTCCTGCACGATCCTCAGGCACTGTTCGATATTTCCTTTCAATTGTCATTTGTCTCCGTCCTGGCCATCGCGATGGTGCTGCAGCGGCGCCGTCGCTCCGCTGACGACGACACCGAGCCTCGCACGACTACACGCGCCTGGACGTGGATCAAGAATTACGGACTAATGACCGGGGCGGTCACTGTAGCCACCGCCCCGCTCGTCGCGCATTATTTTAATCAGATTCCCTGGGCGGGTCTCATCGGGAATCTGTTCGTAGTTCCCATCGCCGGATTTGTCCTTGTGCCGATTGGGTTAGTCTCGGCGATCGGCTGTCTCCTCACAGGATGCGAATCCTTACCATTGGCAGGGATGAATCAGTGGATCGGGGATGCGCTATTCCGGATCGTGGCGACATTGGCCGCTGTCCCATTCTCGGAATGGCATGTGGCCTCCCCCAGCGTTTTTGGGCTGTCGGCATTTTATCTCTGCCTCGCTCTTTCGCTGTGGCCCGGCTTGTTCAGATGGGTGCGGTGTAGCGGCGCAGTGGCCGCGATGGTGCTCATGCTATGGTGGATCTGGTCTCCGCGCGGATGGTCCGATGGAGATTCCATGCGCGTCACTTTCCTTGATGTGGGCCAAGGCGATGCGTGCCTCATCGAATTGCCGGACCGTCAAACCATCTTAATCGATGGAGGATCGAGGTACGACACATTCGATTTGGGCCGAGCGGTCGTCGCACCCTATCTCTGGGATCGAGGGATTACACATCTCGATCACGTGATCGGTACTCATCCCCAGCTCGATCATGTGGGCGGTCTTGCCTGGACCGTTCAGAAGTTCTCCGTCGGACACTTTTGGAGCAACGGCACGACGCGTGAAGAAGCGTTCTATCAGCGGCTGCAGACTAGTCTGCGCCTGCATCATATCGACGAACAGACCGCGGAGGAAGGTCGGGTCCTCGTCGAATCCGGTGCATGCCGCCTGCGTGTCCTCAACCCCCCGCATACCGATCAAGGGATCACCGTCGCCGAGACAAAACATGGCAGTCTGCTCAATAACCGATCGATCGTCACTCGACTGGATTGCGGGCCCCATTCGTTTCTCTTCACCGCCGATATCGAAACGGATGCGATTGCGCGTCTGCGGAATAATCCTTGGTTCCAGGCACGCGTGGTCAAAGTCCCGCACCATGGGGCAAAAAGCTCGCTGGACGATGGCTGGATTGCACACCTCCGGCCGGAGGTGGCGGTGGTCTCCGTCGGACGGATGAACCCCTATGGCCATCCGACGGAGCCCGTCCTGGCCGCCTATGAACGAGCCGGCGCCCGTGTCTTGCGCACCGATCGTGATGGAGCGATCCAAGTGACGGCGTCACTCTCGTCTCCCGATCTGACGGTTCGGCGGGCTCGCAGCGATGCGGTCGCACCGGTTGGATTTGGACCGGCTATGCTGAGCGCGGAAACTGAGAATCTGGCAAAACTGTGGCACCGATGGACGGCAATCTGATGGCCTCGACTTGACAAAGGGACATCCGTGCCGCTATTCAGCTCTTTTAAGAAGAAAGAGGTCTCATGCTACCAACGGTCGAATGGAAAGACGGCGCAGTCAGGCTACTGGATCAGAGTCGATTGCCGGAACACGTGGAGTTTCTGGATTGTCGCGACTATCGGACGGTCGCCACGGCCATTCGGGATTTACGGGTGCGGGGAGCGCCCGCAATCGGCGTGACCGCCGCGATGGGCGTAGCGCTGGGCGCTCAAGAAATCGCGACGAGCGAGTATCAGGAATTTTCCAAGGCGATTGGACTTATCTGCGAGCATCTCGGGGCGACCAGACCCACCGCCGTCAATCTGTTTTGGGCGCTCGAGCGGATGAAACGGCTGGTACATGAGTCCCGAATGCGCCCGGTAGAAGAAATCAAACGAGCTCTCGTCCAAGAATCTCAACGCCTTCTCGATGAAGACGTCGCCATGAACAAAACCATGGGCCAACATGGCGCCAAGCTCATTCACGACGGGAATACGATTCTCACCCATTGCAATGCGGGAGCGCTGGCCACAGCCGGCTATGGCACGGCGCTCGGCGTCATTCGTGCCGCATGGGAGCAAGGAAAGCAGATTCGCGTGATCGCCGATGAAACGCGGCCTGTGCTGCAAGGCGCGAGATTAACCGCGTGGGAGCTCATGCAGGACAACATTCCAGTCACGCTGATCACCGATAATATGGCGGGCTCGCTCATGCGGCAAGGTCTGATTCATCTGTGCGTCGTCGGGGCGGACCGGATTGCGGCCAACGGGGATGTCGCCAACAAGATCGGCACGTATTCAGTAGCCGTTCTGGCCCGTGCGCACAATATTCCATTTTATGTGGCCGCTCCCTACTCAACGATCGATCTGCGGACCGCTTCGGGCAACGATATTCCCATCGAGGAACGCAGGGCCGAAGAGGTCACGTCGGTATTTGGAATCGCCACGATTGCGCCGAAAGGCGTCGCCGTCCTCAATCCTGCCTTCGACGTGACCCCAGCAGAATACGTTACTGCGATCATTACCGAGCGAGGTGTATTCAAGCCGCAGGAACTTGCTCAGCACTTCCGGTAAATTGCTTCTCAGGAAAAAGGCAATCGGCGGTGTGTGTGCGGCCTTGAAGCGATGTGGGCTCTATCCTTATAATGTCCCGTTTCTGACAGGTGAAGAGTGAACGACTGGAGGATCTGAAGAATGAGTGAACGGACGCTTGCGATTATTAAGCCGGATGCGGTGAACAAAAATGCGATTGGCGACATTATCGGTCGTTACGAGAAGGCCGGACTCAAGCCGATTGCGATTCGCATGATGCACTTGTCGAAACCCGTGGCCGAAGGGTTTTATGCGGTCCACCGTCAGCGACCTTTCTTCGACAGTCTGACGACCTTCATGGCTTCCGCGCCTGTCGTCGTGCTGGCGTTGGAGGGGAAGGATGCCATCAAGCGCAATCGTGAGTTGATGGGGGCGACCGACCCGGCCAAGGCCGCAGCGGACACAATTCGCGCGGCGCATGGATCGAACATTGAATTCAACGCGGTCCACGGATCCGATTCGCCCGAAACCGCCCAGACCGAGATTCAGTACTTTTTTTCGTCAATGGAGCTGGGAGTATAGTTGAAAACATGTCCGACAAGGAGTTCCCGGCACTGTATCGACAGGGGACTGCTTGTCGGAATGGGCATGATGTTCGCGGTTGGCTGCGCTGCTCATGATCAGATTCCTTCCAGCATTTCCTCTCCCCGGCCCTCGCATACTCAGACACAACAACCAATCTCTCCTTCAGCGCCTATCTCTCCGCCTGCCACGGCGCCGTTGTTCAACCGCGTGACCGCGGTAGCCATCCACGCCGACAATGTGCCACCTGTACAGGACCAGGATCGGTGGCTTCGCGCGCTGGTCGAGCAGGGTGTTACCCTCCTCATATGTGAGGTGGGAACCGGTCTGGGGTCCGATCCGAAGGTGATGGATGACGGACATCGAAGAGCGGGAATCTATTTTCGATCCGAATGGGCGCCGATGATCAGGGATGTCGTTGGCGAATTGGTCCGGGCCGCGCATGCGCATCGGCTTTCGGTCGTCGCCGCGCTGTCCCCTCGCAGAATCGATTGGGTGGATCCGGCGCTAGGTTGGAATGACCGGGTCTATGATCCCGCGCGCGCGCAACTTCGTTCCTCACGGTACATGGATCTTTTTCACCCCGCCTTTCAGGAATATCTGGTTGGGCTGCTGGCTGATTTGGCCGCCTCCGGCGTGGATGGGCTGCTCTTCCAGAATGATGACTCGTTAGGCGTTTTCGATGGATTCAGCCCATTCGCCATACAAGGCTTCGAGAGAAACTTTCATCTGCAAGTCGAGCCGGGCCACTTACTTCATGCTGTGCCGCCAGCAGGACAGAGATCTACGGTCATGGATGGAGCAATGAATCGGTATCCGCCTGAGTTTTGGCGCTGGGTAGGGTGGAAGGCGCGGGAACGGACGAAAATTCTGGAACGATTAGGTCGAGCCATGCGCCTGCATGCGACGAATCTGCAACTCGCTCTTGAGGTCCATCAAGAAGCGGTGACCGATCCGCGCGCTGCGCTGGTTTATTATGGGGAAGACCTCTTGGAGGCCAAGCGCCGCTTTCAATATTTTGTGCTACGCCCATCATCCCGCAGTGCCGCCAGCGTTCAAGGAGCGTATTCCACGCAGGTCATTGAGCCGATGAAAGGATTGCTGGGCGGCGGAAAGGGCATCTGGGTAAACATGCCGACTCCGTTCTCGGACGAGGAGCGTCTCGGCGTCATGTCACGGTCAGATCGAACCGAAGTGGGGGAAGACATCGGCTTGATTTACACCGGCAACTAAACTAAGCTCCCCCACGATCAGCCTCGTTATTGAATCATTCAGCCGCAGCAGCGTGGTGCAATTTTGCAAGCGACCGTGGATATACAAGCATCCTAGTCGGATGACCCTGGAAAACCCGGTTGCGCGCTTTTTCATTATTGTGGAGAGACCTTATGGAGCCGACCGATCTTCGGTATCATGAAGAGCATGAATGGATTCGTCTGGAGGGGAAACAGGCCACCCTCGGCATCAGTAACTTTGCGCAAGACGCGCTGGGGGACATTGTATTTATCGACATGCCGAAAGTCGGTTCCGTCGTGACGGCGGGGCAACAGATCGGCGAGATCGAATCGACGAAAACGACATCGAGCATCTACACGCCGGTGAGCGGCAAGATTGTGAAGATCAATGGCGATCTTAAAGACCACCCAGATGTCGTGAATGCCGACCCTTATGGCAAAGGGTGGTTCGCGGTCATCGAGCTGTCCGATTTAGGGCAAGTGAACGGCTTGATGACGGCCGCGCAATATGAAGCCTTTTTGAAGAAGTAGACTCGAGCCTCTGCTCCTCTGTCGGCTAAAAGAAGTTCTGACCGGTCACAGTCGATCGCCACGTCCATGTCTACACACATCGTCATAATCGGCGCGGGGCCTGGGGGGTACGTCGCGGCTATCCGAGCTGCTCAATTAGGAGCACGGGTGACCGTGGTCGAAGGCCAAGCGTTAGGCGGCGTGTGTTTGAACTGGGGATGCATACCGAGCAAGGCACTCTTGTCCGTCGTGGAAATGGGTGAGAAGGCCGCCAAGGCCATCGATTTCGGGCTGACCTTTCAGGGACCTATCGGATATGACCTGGCTCGAATGGTGGCCCGTAAAAATAAGGTCGTCGAAGGCCTCGTGAAAGGGGTCGCGACGTTACTGAAATCCTGGAGCATCGACCACGTGCGAGGCATGGGGCAACTCGTCGATCGGAGGACGGTCGATGTGAGGCAACAGGATGGCACAGAACGCCGCATCGAAGGCGACGCCGTCGTGATCGCAACGGGTTCGTCCTGGCCGAATCTCCCGCTGTTGCCAATCGATGGCAAACAGATTATTACCAGTAAAGAGGCGCTGGATTTGACGTCCGCGCCTACACGACTACTCATTGTCGGCGGCGGGGTAGAGGGGTGTGAATTTGCCTCGCTCTATAGCGGGATGGGAACGCAAGTCGCGATGGTCGAACTCCTTCCGCGTATCCTGCCGCTGGAGGACGAAGACATCTCGGCGCTCATGACGCGGGAATTGACGAAGCGCGGTGTGATCATTCACACGGGCATGACGGTCGAGAAAATCGAGCGAGGAGCCGAGACTGTCCAGGCCACATTGAAAGATGGGACCGCGTTGGAGACCGACGTCGTCTTGGTCTCGGTCGGACGCGGATTTAATTCCAAAGGCATCGGGTTGGAGAAGGTGGGCGTGGAGGTGGGCAGGCGGGGCGAAATTCTCGTCAACTCGCGCATGGAGACCAACGTGCCGGGAATCTATGCGATCGGCGATGTCGTGGGAAAAGCCATGCTCGCACATGTCGCCTCCGCGCAGGGCAAGGTTGCCGTGGAAAATATTCTCGGACATCCCCAAGAGATCGACTATCGTGTCGTGCCGGCAGGAATCTTTACCCTTCCCGAAATTGGACGGGTGGGGCTGACAGAACGCCAGGCGCGTGATGAGGCCGAATCGCGCGGCGACAATCCCACGACGGCTGTGACCGTCGGCCGGTTCCGCTATAGCGGCTTAGGCAAAGCGCAAGGGACGGGCGATACGAACGGGTTATTCAAAATTATTTCTGATACGAAGACCGAGCGAATCCTGGGTGCGCACGTCATCGGTGCCCATGCGACCGACGTCGTCCATGAAGTTTCTCTTGGCATGCAGGTCAAAGCCAAGGTTTCCGACATAGCCGAGATGATTCACGCACATCCCACATTTTCCGAAGGCGTCATGGAAGCGGCGGAGGACGTAGCCGGACTGGCCATTCACGTCCCGCGCAAACGTCCATAGGGAATCGACCAGGACGATCCCAACAACATGCTCAAGTCGCTCGCGATTAAAGCCGCTATGTTCGTCAGCACGGTGTCGGCGGTCATGTGGATCGGCTGGCCGGTTCCTCCTGTGTCCATACCTGCTTCCGAGCCATTGCCTGAGCGCGAGGCGCAGACGACGACCATCTCTCCACGGACAGCCACGCCTATTGTTACTCCATCGCCCCAGCCGACAAGGACCGCGAACCCACCTGCGCTAGGAACGTCAGCCAAGGCAGGCAAGCTGGATCTGAACCTTGCGAGCGCGGAAGAATTGCAACGGCTTCCCGGAATCGGTCCCGTGTTGGCTCAGCGTGTGGTGGATTTACGGAACGCTCATGGAAAGTTTCGTACGGTGGAAGATCTGCGTGACGTGAAAGGCATCGGCAAAAAGCGTATGGAGCAACTCCGTCCTCTGGTCATCGTGAACGCGGTCTCAGGGTTGGACCACCCTGGTCCAGCGAAATCGAGTGCCAAACCTCTTTAACTCAAGGTAACAGTGAGCGAGTTGAATCGACAGATGGATTTGATCCTCCGCGGCGCCGTGGAGGTGATTCAACAATCGGAATTGGAAGCGAAATTGACACGCTCCTTAAAAGAAGACCGGCCCTTGCGCGTCAAGGCTGGATTCGATCCCACGGCGCCGGATCTCCACCTGGGCCATACCGTCCTGATTCACAAGCTGAAACATTTTCAGGATCTGGGACATGAAGTCATCTTTCTCATCGGCGACTTTACCGGGATGATAGGCGATCCCACCGGCGTGTCGCAGACTCGTGTGGCGCTCACGAAAGAGAAGGTGCAGGCGAACGCGAAGACCTACGAGCGGCAGATTTTTAAAATTCTCGATCCCGGCCGAACCACCGTGGAGTTCAATAGCCGCTGGATGGGGACGATGTCGGCGGAAGCCTTGATCGAGGTCAGCGCCCATTACAATGTCGCGCGGATGCTGGAGCGGGAAGATTTTCACACCCGCTATCATGAGCAAAAGCCCATCAGTATTCATGAATTTCTGTATCCGCTGATTCAAGGGTACGACTCGGTCGCCCTGAAGGCTGATGTGGAACTAGGTGGAACGGATCAGAAGTTCAATTTGCTCGTCGGCCGTGACTTGCAGCGGGACTTTGGCCAAGAGGCCCAGGTCGTCTTGACGATGCCCTTGTTGGAAGGCACCGACGGCGTACGCAAAATGAGTAAAAGTCTCGGTAACTACATTGCCTTAGAAGACAAGCCGGAGGAAATGTTCGGCAAACTGATGTCCATCAGCGACGCCCTCATGCTGCGCTATTACGAATTGCTCACCACAGAAGACGTGGCCCAGATGAAAGCCATGCATCCGATGGAGGCGAAACAGACCTTAGCCGAGCACATCGTGGCCCGTTATCATGGCCAGGCCATGGGTCATGTCGCGAGGGCTTCGTTTCAGCAGAAATTTCAGGAGCGGGAATTTCCCGCCGAACCGGACGCACGCGTCACGTTAACGTCGGCGGATGTTGTCGATCCCCTTGCTCCTTCCATCGGCCTGCTTGATTTGATCGTGCGAACCAAATTAGTTCCCAGTAAAAGCGAGGCGCGCAGACTGGTCGTTCAGGGAGGCGTGGAAGTCGATGATCAGAAACAAACCGATCCAAACACCATCGTCAACCTGAAGTCCGGTTATCAGTATCGATGCCGGATCGGTCGCCGAAAATTCGCCATCGTAGAATTTCAGCCATGATGGCGTGTGTTAACATGCCCGCTAATTGAGTATTCCTGTCTCCCATTCAAATAGTCAACCTGACCGGACACGATCATACCCACCATAGATGCGCGGGAAGCTTCCCTTCGTCTTTACGAATCTTCTCACGGGAGCGTCGCTTCCAGTAGTGGTGGAGTGGGTGACGGAGCTATTGCCGTAGCGGAATTGAGGGGTTATGGGAGGATGAACGAATGAGACGCTACACGAAGAACTGACTCGGATTGATGCCATACTCGGTGTGATCGATCAACCGCTGGATGGACAAGCGATAACGCCCCTGGTCGTCCAGGTCGGCTAAATTGACTTCCGGCCCGTCGATCGCATCGCCCTGCACGTCACTAATCAATTTTACCCACGGACGATCCCCGGCGCCGGTCTGGTTCGTGCGGATTACGACTGCCAGTTCATGAGAATCGAGTAAGACCAGGCTGCCGATGGGCACGATGCCGACGCAATTGATAAACAATTTTAAGAGAACGGGATCGAACGCTTCGCCGCTCTTGGAGAGCATGATCTTCAAGACTTTCTCAGGGGGCATGGGCTGACGGCGATAGACGCGCGATGAGGTCATGGCATCATAACAATCGGCGATCGTGACAACCCGCGCCGTAAGGGATTGATTCCATGGGACGGACAGCTTGGGATAGCCGCTGAGATTACAATTCATATGGTGTTCGAAGGAAGCCGCCGCTAGACGGCCGGGCACATTGGAAATGCCACGCAAAGCGATCATCGTGAGGACGCCTTCGATTGGATGCGAGCGCATGAGTTGCCATTCTTCGTCCGAGAATTCGCCGGGCTTGTTGAGTACTTGTAGCGGAATGCAGGACTTGCCGACATCGTGAAAGAGCGCGGCCAATCCCAGTTCGGAGAGGTCCGCTTTGGGATAGCCCGCGCGATTGGCCAGCGCAATGGAGAGAATGGACACGTTTACCGAATGGTTATGAGTATATTCGTCGTGGCAACGGAGGGTCGTCAAGCCAAGTAAGATTGACTCGTCGTTCTGCATGAGATCCACGATATTCTGGATCGCCCGCTTCGCCTGCTTAAAGCTAATGGTTCGGCCTTCACGAAGAGTCTGGTCGAGCTCCTGAGCCGCGCTGGCCCCTTGAACGTAATAATTCTTCGCGAGCGCCTTGATCTGCGTACGGGCTCCTCCGCCCACCGATTGCAATTCCTCGAGCTCGATACTGCTGACGCCCCGTTCGATCATCGTCTTGCGAAATTCCTCCAAGGATGATGTGTGCGGATCGAGGGAGACAAAGAGGTGTGCAAACTCGCGTAGGTCGGTGGATCCTATCGACTGGTGGAATAGAATCGCCCCTATCTTCCAGGCGCTCAGGCTATCCATGAACTTTGAGAAGACGGTAATTTGCTTCGCACTCATTTTGAGGTGCATCTCGCCCAGGAATAGAAATCCACCATGGAACCGGATGGCGACTGGTTGATCCTGTGCGAGGGTTTTAAGAATGGTCAGCAATGACTCGGTGGATTGATTCAGTGCGGCATTCGCTTGATCATGAATGCGCGCCGTCTGAAACAGGGCATGGAGATACAGCACACATTGAGAGCCGAGCCAAAGCAGTTGTTGATCAAAAATATCTCTGGCGTCCGAGCCTCGCCCGATCTTGTTTCCCAACGATTTTTCATGGATTAAGATGGGTGCCGAAGGTGAATCGGCCGCTAATTGCGCTGTTTCTGAAGATTTGCTTTCCATATCAATCCTGATGAGCGCACAGAGAATCCCTTCAAGTGTCCCCACTACTCCGGAGTTTGTCAAACGGCAGACATAGAGAAGCGCGGGATTGCCTCGATGGGCTCAAGAGGGCGATGGACGGTCCGTGCACGGGTCAACAGCTAAAGAATGCACAAGATGGTACGGAGGGCGAGTAGTGGTTGAGATGGATGCGGTCCTGATCAAGCGTAAGAAGTTTAAGGGGATTCTCAACAATCGGCGAACGCCTGCATGATGTGCATAACCTCGTCCATCGACCCAAGAAAGAGATCGAGCAGGGTAGGATCAAAATCTTTACCGCGTCGGCCACTCATAATGTCGATCGCTTCGTCCACCGGGAACGCAGGCTTATAGACCCGTTTGGTCGTGAGCGCATCGAAGTTGTCGGCAATCGCAACGATACGGCCTTCTAAGGGAATGTCTTCGCCCTTCAAACCTCTTGGATAGCCGGACCCATCATATTTCTCGTGATGGGTGTATGCGATCGTGGCGGCGACTTGCAGTAACTCCGATTGTGAACCGGCCAAAATGCGATAACCCATTTCGGGGTGAAGCGAAATCGCCTTAAATTCCTCCGGCGTAAATTTTCCAGCCTTGAGCAGCACATGGTCGGGGGTGCCGATCTTTCCAATGTCGTGCATCGGACTGGCCAGGCGGATGAGTTCGCAACGTTCGGAAGGGAGCCCGTAGAGGCCGGCCAATAGGGCGGCATAGTGACTCATCCGTTGGATGTGTTGGGCCGTCGATTCATCACGATATTCTGCCGCAATCGCCAATCGGCGTATAGTTTCCTCCTGTGACAGCCGCAGTTCCTTTTGCGTTCGTTCGAGATTGTCGATTGCGCCATGCAAGGCGACCGTCCGAGCGGAGATGAGCGCTTCAAGCTGAGCCCTGTGCGCCTCGTTTTCGATCTCGAGGCGCCGCCGGCGAAGGGCGTTTGCAACATTGATCACCACTTCGTTCGTCTCGAAGGGCTTTAAAATATAACCATAAGCGCCGTGCTCGATAGCCGCCGCGGCCAGTTGGGGACTATCTAAGCCTGTCACCATGACGGCAGCGGTGTGAGGATAACGCTCGCGGACATATTGAACGAGCTCCAGACCGGACATGCCCGGCATATTGATGTCACAGAGCAGCAGGTCATACTCCCGTTCGCTCAACCGTTGCATGGCCGTCTTACTGTCAGCCGCCGAGGCGCATTGATATCCGTACTGTTCCAGTACGCGACCCAACATGTGTTGGATGGGAGCTTCGTCGTCGACGATGAGAATGCGACCCTTGTCCATAGGATTTCCTATTATGACCGAGTTTTACTGAGTGTCAATCTCAGAACGATCAGGGATCGGTATGTGTCTCCATCGGTTCGCACCCGGACGTTCGACGGCGTGGGACATCGCCTCAAGAAAAATCTGCCACCATCGCTGGCACAGACAGGCGGGGTGAGTCTGGATAGACGCCGGAGCGTGAACCGATAGGGAGGACTGACGAATGAATAATGCGAATTAGAGAAGCGATCGTTTAACCCGAGGTGTGTCGGTCGACAGCCGGGCGTTCGTCTCCTAATGTCGTGCCCGGTATCAGATAGTGTTGGACACAGTCCTCGACTGCCTTGGCCAGCGGAGTAATCGGCTGGCTGTACGCGGTCGCACGCAATCGATCGAGTCGGGCGCACGTCGAGTATTGATATTTCTCCCGTAGTTCTTCGGGCATGTCGATGAATTCAATCTTGGATGGTTTTCCGTAGGCACGAAAAACGGACTCAATCAATTCTAGCCATGTCGACGCTCGTCCCGAGCCGATGTTGAACAGACCTCCGGCCTTTTCGCTCTGGGCGAGATGGATGGTCATCGAGACAGCGTCTTTAACATAGAGAAAGTCGCGCTGTTGGCAGCCATCGGCAAAAGCAGGCCGATAGCTCCGGAACAGCCGTACGGTGCCGGTCGCACGAATCTGCTCGATGGCCTTGTGCACCATGCTGCGCATGGCCCCTTTATGATATTCATTAGGGCCGAAGACGTTGAAGTACTTTAAGCCCACCATCTGATCGAGAAAACCGTGTTGCTGGGCATAGCAATCAAACAGGTGTTTCGAATAGCCATACATATTGAGAGGACGTAAGGTCGAGAGCGCCAGGTCTTCGTTGAGATTCTGTTCGAGCCCGCCGTACGTGGCCGCTGAAGATGCATATACAAATCGCGCTCCCTGACCCAAGGCCCATTCTGCCAGCCGCTTCGTATATTCAAAATTGTTGCGGATGAGATATGCGCCATCTTTTTCGGTCGTATCCGTGCATGCCCCAAGATGAAAGACCAGCTTGATTTTGTTCAGTGAGGCCGGCTGTTCGCGCACGCGACGGTCCAGGTCGTCCGCTTCCAGATAATCGAGGAAGCGCAGCGGGGATAAATTCTTCCATTTGTCCGACTGCCGCAAGAAATCGGCAATGATAATATTGCGTTGGCCGAGTTGGTTCAGTGCCCACACAATGGCACTACCGATCAAGCCTGCCCCGCCGGTCACCAGAATGCGGTCATCGGAGAAGTCGCGCATAGTTCTTTCACCATTCTGTTTGTAGAGCTGTCGACAATAACCGTGAAGTGTACTCGGATCGTCGCGGCATTTCCACGTGTATAGCTAAAGGGAGCGCGCATGATCATTCGACAGCCCTTTAGGCAACTTTGCGTAGTTGCCTGGCTGGTGAGCGCCATGGCCTTGGCAGTCGTCCCCTCATTAAGGGTTGAGGCGGGTGACACCGCTTCGATTCAAGCCAGAGTATTGCCTCCATTAGCAAAGGATATCGTCGCGCTCATCCCGCCGATTCGTTTCGCCGGAGTGAATGTCGAAGGCGGAGGGGAGATCACGCTTTCATTGGTTGATATCGTGTATTGTGGGAACGATCCACGACAGGTTCCCAAGTTGCTCGGCATTGTGTACCCGGGAGAGCAACCTTCTCGGCCAGCGCCCGCGTTGCAAGTAGAGGATTGCCACGGCTTGCCCGCGGGAATTCTCAAACGAATCATCTCGCGCTCCGACACGCCTTCTTGGGTGGGACTGCTTGAATTGAGTGGGATGTGGAAGCCCTGGCAAGTGGAGTTGACCCCAACCAAGCTCCACGGTGTGGCGAAGTCTGCGCATCCCAAAATAGACATGCGGCTCTCACCGCAGGCCAGCCAAGTCTACCCGACCTCGTTTACCGTACCCATCGCCGGTGGCAAAGCTCTGCCGCTCCATTTCGCGATGGGAGGGGTCGGCACTGCGTGGATCGTGGACGCGTTGGTCGTCGAGTCGCCTCCGGCATCCTTTGCTCCGAAATTTACGCATCCGCTGAATGACGCCTTGCCTTCCGGAACTAATGCGATTGTGACCATGCCTCATGCATTGGCCAATACCATCCTTGGACAATATCTGGCGGGCGAAACGTATGCCATTCCAGTTGCACGATCTGCGCCGGCTTTGACGGTGAAGAGTCCGAGCGTGGCAGGGAGCCAAGATCGCTATCTCACGACCTCTGTCTTGGGGATGCGGGAATTTCCCGATGCGTTCAACCTGAAGCTGGAATGGACTGGCCGCGATCTACGACTCGCCAAGCTCGCCATGACGGCACGTGAGCTCGCGTGCGGCTCCGATGTCGTCTGTCAAATTAAGCGCGCCGGCGCCGACGCCCTGGCTGGCTCTATCGGACAACTGCTCAGGACACAGTACAACGGCGCGCTCTTACGCACGCTTATTCTGCAAGATGTCATCGCAGTGAAGTTGAGTGAAAAGGAAATCAAGATCCACGCCGAGGTGCTTCGCGCCGAATCTTCCGCTACAGACCTGATTCTCTACACCAAGATTACCTTTGTGCCCTAACGATCAAACTACTCGTGTCAGCCGTCTATTTTTCAAATGTTTACCATGCTGCCATCCAGCCATTGTCCTACTCTTCTGCAAGCGAAATGACCGACATGGCCCCGTGAGCATACCCGGATGGTACTGGGCGCGCTGGCATTTTATGGTAGAGAAAACAGTAGGCAGGAGGATGAATGAAGATTTCACTTATAGCCCTAAGCGCGTGTCTCATCTTAGAAGGCTTGATTGCGGGCTGTACGACTCCTTCTCAGGATTCGCCGTCCAGATCGCATACGGTGAGGAAGGACACCGTGCCGACGTCACCGGCAATTCGGAAACCGATTCGTGACACCACGGACGACACGGCGGTGGATAAGATGAATAGTCAGTCGCAGTCAGGTGCCCGTCAACGCACCATCCCCTCAGACGAGGCAGTCGCCGCAGACGATACCGGAAACAATGCGCGCGACCGGGATGGGAAAACGTTAACACCTATGGATCAATCTTCAGATCCTAAAGATATCGAGATTACTCGCCAGATTCGCAAGGCGGTGATGGCGGATGACTCGTTATCGACAACGGCCAAGAATATCAAAATTATTACCATCGATGGAGCGGCCACATTGCGGGGTCCTGTCGAAAGCAGCAGCGAGCGTATCAACATTGGAAAGAAGGCCAACGTGATCGCTCCGGGCAAGGTCAACAATCAGCTTGAAGTGACCGTTCGGTAAAGTTGAACGCTTCAAATAAGGAGTCGCTATGTCAAATGCAGTATTTTGTATTGCCACGAACTACGGCCAGGCGGAAACCATTGTGGGAAATCTCAAGAGCGCCGGGTTTGCCAATCAAGACATATCCGTGCTGCTGCCCGACAAGCAAGGTACACGCGATTTTGCACATGAAATGAATACCAAAGCGCCGGAAGGTGCAGTGGCGGGCGCGGGGACTGGTGGAGTCCTGGGTGGCGTCTTAGGATGGTTGGCCGGTATCGGGTCTTTGGCCATTCCTGGAGTCGGGCCGTTTGTCGCTGCCGGTCCCATCATGGCCGCGTTAGGCGGCGCCGCCGTAGGGGCAACCGTCGGCGGACTGGCAGGAACCTTGGTTGGGCTCGGCATCCCCGAATATGAAGCCAAGCAATACGAAGGCAAATTGCGCGAGGGGAACATCCTCATTTCCGTACACTCTGAGAGCGGGAAGGAAACGGATCGAGCCAAGAAAATTTTCGAGACAGCCGGGGCGCGAGACATTGCCTCAGCCTCTGAAAAAAAGGTCGGGTAAGCGCTTAAATCTTGACCAGCGGAAATTGTGCCAGTGCACGGCGGCACAATTTCTAGATTCACAGTTCCGCGTCTCTGACGGCTGACCAACCGGAAAGTTGCTGCGGAAGACCAAAAACACAAGAGATTTGACTCCGGCAGTTGAGTGCCTGTCTTTCGTCTAATGAAGTTTCTCGCCCATTATACGGGTGCGACTACACCTGCTTGATCCAAAAGATCGACCATGGTGAATGTTCCGCTATTGGTCAGTGTGGGTGTCCAGGCCGGGTTTTGATTGAGATAGGACGTGGGATCATGTTGGAGCAACCCCGCGAACACGTCAGCTACAATCTTTCCGCCGACAGGTCCCAACTGCTGGCCCTGCTGTAACACTTCCGCCTCCCTCAAGATATAGAACCATAATGGCGTCTGCGTATCCAAACCCAGAGACTTCACGTCTGCAAAGGCAGTGGCAGGAAGGGGAGTGAGCCCCATGGCTTGGGCAATAGCCTGACCGGAAGGGATTTCAAAGGTGAGATGCCGCAGCAAATTCCGCTGTGCAAGCGATTGCGGTTCCGCGTCCGTAAGGTTCAGCGGACCAGGGACCGTCGGCAGATCGAAGAGTCCCGATGAGAGATGCGTATCGATTTTCTTATTTGGCCGAGCATTCCCGTCGCCAAAATCAAAAAATGTTTGCCAGTCGACGAAGCGACGCGGAGCGCGCTCACCCCCGCGCAGGTCCGCGTGATCCTGAGATGGACTCAAACTATCGTCGAAAATTAGCGCGAAGAATTCTTCGCCCGGTTCGGGGCCGAAATTCGCGCGATAGCTGGGCCGTACTTGTGAATGGCCGAATCGATAGGCTGCGGTTGAAAACTCCACGGGAATAGACGCATCTTTCTGCGCGTCAAAGAACATAGGACCGCTACGTAACTCATTCGTAGTCAGCTCAGGACCGACGGTCTTGGGAAGAAATTCATGGGTAATGATCCATTGATAGTGCCACTGAACCAGGCGTTGTGCTTGCGAAAAGATTTCCGCCGGATCGACAAGGCCGGAAGTCGTCGAGATTTGATCCACGATGGCATTATGGAACTTCTCAAAGGCCAGGTGGAGCTGGGAAATAACCAAATTTTCATCGTTCCGTGGATCGCCGATAATGGCCTGGCCTGTAGAATCACGCGGCACATCATAACGCTGCACTCCTCCACGTGACTCAGGCACTGACCCGGGGATCTCTTCAATTAAGAACTTGATCCCGCGGCCGGCGGACGATTGATCGTACAACTGGGGCGAGCCGATGGGTCCGCCTCCATAGACGCTATCCAGGTCGAACGCAGGCGTGCGAGAATTCAGCGTAGTGGTGGGGTCTTGCGCTTGCCCCAGAATAGACGATCGATCGAAGGTCAGATCGTGATCCAAAAACTGCCCAAGGAACGTCATGCCGGCGGTCATGGCTGGGTTGTCCGGATTGTTGAGGGATTTGCTGGGATCCGTAATGAGGGTTCTGGGGTTGCTGACGTCGTCACCGGCGTCTAGAATGCCGCCCCGTTTCCCGAGTTCCATAAGAGCACTTTGGACAGCGGCGGTATTGGGTGCAAATGACGGCAGATCAGGAAACAGTCGACTGAAGTCTGACGCCGCGATAGAAGGTGAGGCTGACGATGATTGAATCAGCGAATTGAAAAGCGATGGATCTCTGGTTAAAAGATCACTGACCGTCTGCGTCTGTTGCGGGATGATGCCCGTAGGACTCGTGACGACGGAGGACATCGACGTCGGCTGCTGCCCCATGGTGGCAAACGACGAGGCTTCTCTCACTAACAAGTCGGCGACACTGAGCGTTTGCTGAGCGTCGGCTTGAGCGGAAAGCACGGTGACCGCTGCCGGTTGTGGCGTTGCGACTGCTTGTTCTTGATTAATCTGTACGGCCGCCGGGACATCGGCGGAAAGTAAGATGCGAGCTTCCAGCGCTTCAAGGGCATAGGCAGTGGTTCTTCGTGGCTGATGACGGTAGTTGTCTGGTTGTTTTTTCTTGTCCATCTGCTCACCCCTTGAGAAATAGCTGGATTTTCCACTCATGAATACTCAGTCAGGTGGGATATACGATGCGAGCAGTAGTAATTAATCGCAATAGGAAAAACAATGGATATTATGGGGGCCCTGGGCTCGTTTGTATCAAGGCCGAGCTTTGTCCAGACCCTCCCACCTTTGGTGTGAGAACCACGCCATGGATGAGGAAGAAGCAGGATGAAGAAAGACAAGACAACGGTCGGAGATTTTTCTGGATGAGTTGTTGCGTTCCTCCTTCATGAATCGAGATCAATGTTCATATTCGATGGAGCCCCGCTTGCAGGATCTCAGGATCTATGGACGAACTGCGACTCTTCCACTACTGAACTGAATGCAACTAGACACCAGTTGGCTGTTCCTGTATAAAGACATACCTCTCCAGCACGATGTTCGATCGTCACCGCGAGAGCGGGCGTAGCTCAGTGGTAGAGTCCTAGCTTCCCAAGCTAGTTGTCAGGGGTTCAAATCCCCTCGCCCGCTCCAAATTTATTTTTGTGCTCCTCGACCGTGTGGCGAACAGGGTGATGTGTTCGCACCGGGTACCTGCACGACTGATTTCCATCTTTGGCTGGCCTCTCGCCTGTCTTAGTTAGGTTCTCGACGCTCAATTGTGATCCTGTCCGCCTTTCGTCCTAAGACTCCTGCCCAATTGTTTGCTCATGGAAGATCTCCTAGGCTGAGTGCTCTGACATTGAACTAAGGAGGTCACTATGTCTTGTCCACGTTGCTCCGGTCTCCTCGTACCCGAGTCGTTAGAGGATCGAGAAAGTACCTATTTGAAATGTTTGGCGTTCAAATGTGTGAGCTGCGGAAATGTCGTCGATCCCCTGATTACGAAGCATCGCCAACTAGGGCAACCCTCTTACCGACTGTAAAAGGAGATGGCAAGCAAGGACATTGTTGCTCACTCGTGCGCGTGTCCGCATTGCACCGTCTCCGTATGAACTTGGCCATGGTATAGTGAAGCACGATACTTTGCCGGCTGCTGTTGCTCTTTTGGGCATGTGTACTGAGTGCCTCCTGCACGTCCATCGGGTATGTGATCCCCGAACCGCTCGCTTCGCAAGTTGACCCCACGCTTTCGTTCAATGACATTACACAGGCGCCGACATCACATGCGGGAAAGGTCATTGCTCTGGGGGGGGCGAGGTATTGCATGCGAAGCGAGTCCAGGAAGGCACTGTCCTGGAAATTCTTCAGCTACCGTTATCCCAGGGTAAACCGGTGGGAGAGCGTTCGGCATCCCTAGGGCGTTTCTTGGCGGTGCAGCAGTCCTTCCTCGATCCTGCGACTCTCATTGAGGGGACTCGCGTGACCCTTGTCGGGCAAGTGTCGGGAGTCAAAACACAACAGTTCGATGAAAGTGCCCATACCTATCCATTTCTAGAGATTAAGGATCTGAAAGTGTGGCCTCCTGAAACTGATCCATACGGCCCTCGAACCGGTCCAAGATTTGGTGTGTCCATCGGCGGAGGAACCGGCGTGGGGGTTGGTGGCGGGGCCGGAGTCGGCTTCTGATTTTGAGTCTTTTTATCTGCTTGCAGACAGCTACACGATAGTTTGATTCCTGCCTTCTACTTATTTACTATTCTCTAGAGCGTAATGAATGAAAGGAGGAGTGTATGATACTCGTGCGATGTCTTTGTGTAGCCGTCATCCTTACCGGTATGGTTAGCTGCCAGTATTATGAAGACTACCGGATCAAGAAGGGCACGGCAGATATTCGTGAGGAAACGGCTGACTTGTTAAGAGCGTACCGGTTGTGTTTGCAACGCTATGAGGCTGAGCCGCCCAAAGCCAAGGAATATTGTGGTCCTTATACGCAATCGTTGCGCGAAATAGATATTAAGCGAGAAACATTACGTCGCGATGGGAGAGGGGAATAGTTATTGTAAAGGGCGGTCGGGAAACGTGTCTTCAATCTGGGGAAGGCGCATGGAGCTGTCATGAACAATAGGACCGTTGCGGGTCAGGCGCACGATCTCCAGTTCGCACCGCGACCACTCCCATGCGATGATCAGCTTTTCATTGGAATAGTACAGTTGGCGAGTATGACCTGTTCGAACCTTAAGATAGAGAGGGAATCCATGGTTGAGTGCCTGTCGAACCGGCGTTCGCGAGCATTTCCAACCCATGCGGCGGCAAATAGATCGAAGCCCCCAGTATTCTGCCTGACGCTGAGGCATCGCATTCTGTTCATATGAGGGTCTAGTCATCACACGTATTCCCTTACTCTTCGCAAAGCAATCCTCGCGCCATGCACACGACACTCCCTAACCGCTACGTTGCAAAGGATTTATACGTAGTATCGCAAGCGGAGCGTTGAGAATTTCCACGCCACTAGTAAATTCTTCGACACCTCCTTTCGTCCAGATTCACCGACGGGCGGTGGGCGTTGATTTACCGGTCATAAAAAATCGCAATAATTGTCGTTGTTTATCTGTCCTCGCTGACTCGCACGCCGTGGGGGTCATGCGGAGGAACGACATGTCAAGAAGTGTAAAGGCCTTTGACACATGTCTGTGCGTACTTCCCCATGGTCAAAGAGGAAATGAGAGAGAATCGGAAGAAGAAGAACAACGGCGTTGAATTGATAGGCGTTCTTAATGTAGGGCCAACACTGAGCGACAGAAAAAAGCGAGGACCACCGATAATCAGAAAGTGTTAAGTTTTCCGACGCCGACTTTGGGCGTAGAACTGCGATGAGGCAGAAAGAGCAGTCAGAAAGGGGCGAAAGAGTCGAGGTGAGTGGGCGGTGCGAAAGACTAGACGGCCTTTTTCACAAGACCGGAACGAAGGCAGCGCGTACAGACGCGGATGCGCTTGGCAGCTCCATTGATCAACGCCCGAACCGTCTGGAGATTGGGACTAAAGATCCGCTTCGTTTTGTTGTTGGCATGACTCACATTATGTCCGGACTGATGCCGCTTTGCGCAAATCTCACATACATAGGCCACGGTCTGCACTCCTCTTCAAGCGATTCATTGAGTTGAAAACGAGGGCCATGCTACCATAGGCTCGTCTTGTCTGACAAGCCTGATGCACGAGCGCCCGTCACCACACTCTCTGTGTCCTCTCGTCTGGAGACGCTCCCACAACTCGTGCATCGACTCGCGGGTCCCATCGCATTTGCCAGCCGCGATGCCTTTGCCCATCTTTCGACCATCAAAAGCCTCGGTCCCATTTGTATGCCGTCAAATCATTCAGGCGCTGACCGATCGCATCGATCGACCTGAAATCGAAACCGATTTGCTGGCGCTACGCGACTTGTTTGTCGACTTCGATCGTGTGTCCGATTCGGCTGAACAACGGCGGCGCTTGAGCAGCGCACAGATTATTTTGGAACGCCTGAAGGCAAGCAGAGCCGTGGGCGAAACCGAGCATGAGCCGCACCGTTCATCCACACCGATCGAATCGGTGGCGCACAGACATCCTCCCGTATGGGGTCTGCCTGTCCAGTTTATTCGTGGTATCGGTCCGAAGCGAGCCGCTTTGCTCGAACGGTTGGGAATTATGACGGTCGAGGATGCCCTGTGGTGCTTGCCGTGGCGATACGAGGATAGGTCCACGATCACGCCCATTGGTCAAGTGACCCTCGGTGCGCACGTGACTATTTGTGGAATCGTTCAGGACTGCCGGGCGACACGCACATTTCGCCGTGGGATGACTTTGGTGCAGGTTGGTATCACTGATTCTTCCGGAACGCTATCGGCCATCTTCTTCAATCAGCCGTATCTCGAACGAACCTTTTCCCCAGGCACGCGGATCATGATGAATGGGCGGATCACGGCGGGACGAGGCGGATGGACGGATCTTCAGATGGAAAGCCCACATTATGAAGTATTGGGAAAAGAGCACGATACCGTGTTGCATGTCGGGCGCATTGTGCCGCTCTATCACGAAACGAAGGGAGTCACCTCTCGCCAGCTTCGCAGTTTGATAAAGGAGCTGCTCGACGACTATGGCGCGGGAATCGAAGATCTGCTGCCCGCGCCGATGCGCCGTCGATACAATCTTCCTTCGATTCAGAAAGCGTTGGCAGAGGTCCATTTTCCTTCTAAAGGCACGGATGAACAGTCGCTCGAACGAGGGATTACCCCCGCACACCGACGATTGGCTTTCGAAGAATGTCTACTGCTGCAATTAGCACTCGCTATGCGGCACCGGTCCGTGAAAAACGATCTCAAGGGCATTGCATTCCGCGTCGTCACCCCCTTGCTCGATCAGCTTCGGAAACGATTGTCGTATAAACTCACTGCGGCCCAGCAATGCGTCCTTTCCGAGATCAAGCAGGACATGGCGATTCCTCGACCGATGAATCGATTGGTGCAGGGAGATGTCGGATGCGGCAAAACGATCGTGGCGCTCCACGCCATGGTGATTGCCAGCGGGTCAGGTTATCAGGCGGCACTGATGGCCCCGACGGAAATTTTAGCTGAACAACATTACCTGACAATGCGGGCACTGATTCAGGACCTGGGCCTCACTGTCGTTCTGTTAAAAAGTGGTGGATCCGCGAAGGCAAAAAAGCTGGCAAGAGATCAGATCCGCCGGGGTGAGGCTCAGATCGTCATCGGTACGCAAGCCTTGATTCAACAGGGAATAGAATTTAAGAAGTTGGGCCTTGTCGTCGTCGACGAACAACACAAGTTCGGTGTGCTGCAACGCAAGTCGCTTGTCGAGAAAGGGATGGAGCCGGATGTGCTTGTGCTGACCGCGACCCCGATTCCTAGAACCCTGGCCATGACCGTCTATGGTGACCTCGACGTGTCGGTGATCGACACATTGCCCCCCGGCAGGAAACCGATTAAGACCTGGCTGTTTAGCATCGGTCAACGGAGGCGCGCCTACCAGGTTTTGCGGGAGGAATTAACGGCGGGCCATCAAGCGTACATCGTGTATCCCTTGGTGGAGGAGTCGGAGAAGGTGGATCTGCAGGCGGCCATCCAAGCTTCGGAGCGATTACAGACGACGGAGTTTTCGCAGTACCGCGTCGGCTTGCTGCATGGACGGATGAAGACCGACGAAAAAGAGCGTACGATGGCGGCATTCAAGGCCGGGGAGATTCAGATTCTTGTGGCGACGACCGTGATCGAGGTAGGGGTCGATGTTCAGAACGCCACGGTCATGCTTATCGAGCATGCCGAGCGATTCGGGTTGGCGCAGCTGCATCAATTGCGCGGTCGCGTCGGGCGCGGAACGATACTGTCTTATTGTCTCTTAGTCACCGCGGGACATCCGCGTGAAGGTTCGAAGCAATCGACGGCGCAGCAACGGCTCGAAGCGCTGGTCTCCTCGACCGATGGATTCCATCTTGCCGAGGAAGATCTTCGGATTCGAGGTCCCGGTGAATTTTTCGGCGTCCGTCAATGGGGCTTGCCGGAATTTCGCGCCGCCGATCTTATTCGCGATCGCGTGCTGCTCGAGCAGGCTCGATCGGAAGCCTTTGCGTGGGTTCAACGCGATCCCTACCTAGCGGCGCCGTCGTCCCAGGCTATGCGAGAGGCGATGTTGCGGAGATGGAAAGAGCGTCTCAAGCTGGGCGCGATCTGTTAAGGCGAAGAGTGTTATCCGTCATCTGAGTAGACTACATGGGATTCGTACAACGCCTCACACACGATCTGAAGGCCGGTCTGGCAAGACTACGCTATGGCACCGTCTATGCCGCGCATCGAGCGTTAGAAGAAACCGAACTGCTGCAGCTGCGCCTGGAATTGCGAAAGTTGGACGCTCGAATCGACGATCTCTGCGGAGAAATCGGGGAGCGTGCGATCGATTTATACGAACGTGGGATGGCGACCGAACAGATTCTTCTGGATCCGGATATCGTGCGGGGAATCGAACAGGTTGTGTCGCTGAGAGCAGACCGATTGAAGGTGACATCCGATATGGATGAGGTCCGTAGTGACGAGGGACATATCAGGCAGTAAGCCTGATGCGCACGAATATTTAACGTCAACGCTGCAACGACCCAATCCACACTGATGATTTTAGCTGCGGTCGATATCGGCACATTGACGTGCCGGCTGCTCATCGCCAAGATCTGCGCTGAAAATGAATTAACGGAAATGCGTTCCGAGCGGCGAATTTTGCGCCTGGGCGAAGGCGTCGATCAACATCGTCTGTTGCAGCCGGTCGCCATGCAACGCGTCATCGATGTCTTAAGGGAATGGCGGCGCACGATCGATTATTACGCCGTCGATCGGGAAACGGCGGTAGCAACCAGCGCGGTGCGCGATGCAGGCAATCGCAATGAATTTCTTGCTGCGGTGAAACGGGAGACAGGATTCGACGTCGAAGTGATTGCCGGCGAAGAAGAGGCTCGCCGAACCCTGCTCGGCATTCGTTCGGGATTGCCGAAAGGCATCTTGAATATCCTTGCGCTGGATATTGGAGGCGGCAGTACGGAATTCATTCTGGACCGTCCTTCCTGCGTCCCTGTCGTAAGATCTTTTGACATCGGCGTCGTCCGATTGACGGAGCGAGTGCTTCGTCACGATCCTCCCACACCCGAAGAGGTCGACGCCGAGCGAAGGCTCGTGAGAGCCCATGCGCTGGACTTTCAGGCCCACCTTCGAGATCTCAATTCCGTCACCTTCACGGGCACCGCGGGGACGATTACTACGCTGGCTGCCATGGCGCAGCGTCTCCCGACATATGATTCCACCCGGGTTCACAATTTCCCTCTCAGTTTGGCCATTATCAAAGAACTCGAACGAACGCTCCTGGCGAAGACGCGGGACGAGCGCCGTGGCGCGCCAGGACTGGAGGCGGGCCGCGAAGACGTGATTGTCGCGGGCGCGATCATTCTCAGTACCGTCATGGAGACTTTGCGGTTGACCGCATGTCTGGTAAGCGATCGAGGCCTTCGTGAGGGGATGCTGTTCGATTTAGCCGCTCGGCTCCGTCAGCCGTCATGCCGGAACGGTTAAACCCGCTGTAGTTTCAGGAACCGGAAGTGATTGCGTGGATTCCTCGGATCTTTCTTGACAACGTCTATGCCGCTTCATACACTTCGACCGTTCTTCCCTACGATTTCTACTCTACGAGGCGGACATGCCGCTTCGCTTCAGAAAGCCGTCCCAGTAACGCGGAGCGGACGTGTATAACCTGGCCGAGTTTTCTCTTACGGACATGACGGCATGTTCCGCCGCCCTCCGAACGATCGGCGCCGGATCGCCTGATATGGACGAGACGGCCAAGCGGCTGGTTCGATACTTCTACGAGCACTTGATCAGCGGTCCGACCGACGGATCCGCATGCGCGCTGGTGCGATTCTTTACTACGCAGCCGTATGGGGATCTGCCTGCGGATTATCAAGATTGTGCTCGGAGCGTGCAAGGAGCGGAATCGGTTTCATCGGATGTCAAGTGCTTGACCCTACTCGCAACGGCGGGTGACCAATTGGAATGGAATCAGACGAGACATTCCCAACGCTATAAATCTATTCCACTCATCAGCACGGAGTTCGTGGCCCAATTTCCCATGTTTTCGCAATTATTCACGCAACTGGGGATCCAGTTGCCGCTCCCGCAGGGCAACCATTCCGGCCTGCTGCTCGATGCGAAGGAACACACCTTCAATGTCTTTCATGTGCCGGAGGCCCTCGGCAGTCCTTTTGTGCCGGTTCAAAAGGAATTTGTGATTCCATACGGCATTCGATCGGTGATCGGTTTCGGCGGCGTGCTTCCATCCGGCAATCTCTTCGTCGTCATACTCTTCTCCAAAGTGCGGCTGTCTCATCAGACGGCTGAGCTATTCAAGACGTTAGCCTTAAGCGCCAAATTAGCCCTTCTGCCGGTCGATACAGAGCCGAAGGGCCGGAAGCTTGCCGGCAGCAGACCACCAAATGATCGTCAGCCCAATTATTCCGGCGCGCAGATTGCGGCCTTAGAGCAATTGTTAGCTGTCCACGAGCAAACCGTCATTGCGCATGCGACGGAGCGTCGACATGCGGAGGAAGCGTTGGATGACAGTGAGGCCCGCCTTCGCGCGGTTGTCGGATCTACCAAAGACGTCGTGTTGTTTGTCGATCGCGATGGCATCATCAAGTCGTGGAACGAGGCGGCGGAGACGCTATTCGGCTATTCCTTTCATGAAGCGTATGGTAAGCCCGGCCGCATGATCATCGAGACGGGTTTAGAAGAAGTGATCCAACAAGTCGCCGACGGAGCCTCAGTGAATTCCATCCTGCAAGCGACGGGCGCGACGTATCTCTCGAGCGGGAGAAAGAAGAACGGCCACACGTTTCCACTGGAATTGAGCCTGGCGTCATGGAAGACGAAGCACATGGGATTCTTCCTGGCGACTATCCGTGACATGACCGAACGTCGACGCATCGAAGCGGCACTGGAGCAATCCGAGTCTCGTTTCAGAAATTTGATCGAACATGCCCCCGATCTTATTTTTACATTGTCGCCGACTGGTCTCATTACCTCGTTAAATCCTGTCTTCGAGACGATGACGAAATGGCCGCGGAGCGAATGGATTGGAAAACAGTTCGGAGCACTCGTCCATCGCGACGACATGACGACGGCCCACGACGTGTTGAATTATATCGTCGACACACAGTTCCCGCTGACCTGCGTGCTACGCCTCAGTGCCTCCGATGAACGAGTCTTGATCGGAGAATTTATCGGTACGCCGCTCATGGAAGACGGGCGTGTGATCGGGGTGCTCGGGTTTGCTCGTGACATCACGGAACGAAAAGCGGTCGAGCACGCGCTGAAAGACAGCGAAGAGCGGCTGCAGGTCCATTGTGCAATCGACCAAGGACGCGATTATCTCGCTCGACCGCATGGACACGTGGTGTTTTGGAATCAAGGCGCCGAACAGATTTTCGGTTATGCGGCAGAGGATATGCTCAATCAACCGGTCACGCGTGTCATCCCGGAACGCTTTCGAGGCCACCAACAAGCATATACGAGCAGCCGCGGCCGGCCACGTTACAGGTCAGGAACGAGGGCGTCGAACTGGTCGGGCTACGATTAGGATGGAACGGAATTTCCTTTGGAGTTCAGCTTGGCGTCCTGGAAGCCTCGTCGGGCCAATTTTTCACAGGGATTATTCGTGATATCACCGAACGCAAATGGTCGGAAGATGCGATTCATGCCTTGTTCGCGGGACGGCCTCCGTGATCGGAGAGGAATTTTTCCCTGTCCTTGTTCGTCAACTGGCGTGCCGCCTTCGAAGTCTCCGTATGCCTTCGTGACGTCACTCGTTCCTGGAAGCAACGACAAAGCTTCGCATTCTGGCGAGCTGGGAAAAGAGAGCATGGGGCGTTCCATTCGAATATGATCGCGACCATTACTCCGTGTGGAGCGGTATTACGTGACCGAAGGCCTTGTACGCCAAGGCGGTGCAAAACTCGTTCCCGAAGATTCGCGTTGACGCAATGTGACATGACGAGTTTCTTGGGCGTCGCCATGCTCAACAGCACCGGCGAGGTGATCGGCCATGTTGGCGTTATGGATGACCCTCCCTTAAAGAATGACCAGCAAGCGCGAAGGCTCTCTGAATGTGTTTGCGGCGCGCGCGGCCGCCGAACTTGAACGACTTCATGCAACTGTCGCGCTCCGGCTAAGCGAAGCAAGACAGGCCTTAATCCTGAACTCACTGCCGATTGCATTGTATACCGCTCAGGCCTCGTCGGACTTTCGCGCCACCTGGGTGAGCGATAATGTCGACCGGTTGACCGGCTTCCCGTCGTGCGCCTTTGTAGACACCCCGGATTTCTGGCTGTCTCGCGTGCACCCTGAAGATCGGAGAGGAGTCCTGGCTGACTTAGGCCGAGGACGTGCTACGCGAATGGTCTCCACCGAGTATCGCTGGCAGATCGCAGATGGCTCCTACCGGTGGTATTTGGATAATGCTGTCTATACGTATGATGCCGAGGGGAATCCGAAAGAACTCATCGGGGCTTGGACTGACATCACGCGTGTGAAGCATGCAGAAGAAGGCCTTCGCGAAACCGAAGAGCGGTTCAAAATCTTCATGGACCGCAATCCGGCCGTGATCTTCATGAAAGACGAGCAAGGTCGACACGTGTATGCGAACCTCGAATTTGAGCGCATCCTAGGAATGCAGGCAGGGGATTGGCTCGGCAAGACGGATGATGTTCTCTGGCCGCCTCAGATCTCCGCCCAATTTCGTCAACACGATCGTGATGTGTTGGAGACTGGTGCCGTGTTGGATATCATCGAAACATCGGTCGATCTTTCGGGAGAGGAGCAATATTGGCGAGTGGTGAAATTTCCGTTAAAAGACCGTTCTGGAACACGCCACCTCTGTGGCATCGCGATGAACGTGACGTCACGAAAGCGTGCGGAAGAGGCCGTCAGACAGGCCGATGAGCGGTTCCGCAGTATTTTTGAGAACGCCGTCGAAGGGATCTTTCAAACGACGCCGGAGGGACGCTATTTGACCGTGAATCCCGCGCTGGCCCGACTCTATGGGTATGCGTCGCAGCAGGACCTCTTGGACACGATCACGGACATAGGTCGTCAGGTCTATGTCGATCCTCTCCGGAGGAAGTTTTTTAAGGAGTTGATGGAACAGCAATCGGCGGTCACGGGCTTCGAGTCGCAGGTCGTTCGTAAGGACGGCAAGGTTATTTGGATCTCAGAAAGTGTCCGTGCCATCCGAGATCGAAGAGGGCAATTGGTCGCCTACGAAGGCAGTGTCGAGGACATCACGGCGCGCAAGGAAGCTGAATATGCGTTACGCGAGAGCGAGGAACGCCTCAGGCTATCGTTGTCCGCGACCCACCTCGGCATCTGGGATTGGAACATTCTCACGGGCGATATCATCTGGTCGGATACGGTGCCCCCGATTTTTGGATTGGCGCGGGGCGCCTTCGCGGGCACGTATCAGGCCTATATCGAACTTATCTATCCGGACGACCGCGAGATCGTCCATAATGCGATCACACGTTCGGTCGAAGAGGGTGTGGAGTATGCGTTGGAGCATCGCGTTCAATGGCCAGATGGCACAATCCGCTGGGTCGCCTGCAAGGGCGATGTACTGCGGAACGAGGAGGGAGCGGTCCAGCGCATGTTGGGGACGGTGCAAGATGTTACCGAGCGGAAGCGGGGCGAGGCGGAGTTGCAATCCGTCTTGACTCGGCTGCGCACGCTCTCGGGTAGGTTGGAGGTCATTCGTGAAGAAGAGCGAGGACGGATCGCGCGCGAGCTTCATGACGAATTCGGTGTCGGTCTCACCTGCATCAAAATTGATCTGTCGCGGTTAACGACACTGATTGGCGGCACGGTTGGATTAGAAAAAGCCCGTCTCATCGATGAGAAGATTCACTCGATGACGGAGTTCATCGATACGACGATCGGGGGTGTGCAACGGATCGTCAGTGAATTGCGTCCCGCCATTTTAGATGATTTGGGACTGGTAGCGGCCATTGAATGGCAAGCACAAGATTTTCAACGGCGGACGGGCATTATCTGCTCCTCCGACATAGAAGACGAGCATCTTCACGTCGATTCGGATCGTGCCACCGTGATCTTTCGTATTTGCCAAGAGGCGTTGACCAATGTCGCTCGTCACGCCAGTGCAAGAACGGTATTGATTCGATTAGCTAAGCGGAAGCCGTTCGTGACGCTCGTGGTCGAGGATAATGGAGTAGGGATTGCGCCGGAGAAGATCGCCGATCCACAGTCGCTTGGGCTATTGGGAATGCGTGAACGCGCGGAGCAATTTGGGGGGACGGTAACGATTGTCGGCCGTCCGCGCCAGGGAACCGTCGTAACGCTTCAATTGCCATATTCGCCCGAAGCGTCTTCCGTGGGGGGACTATGTTGAATGTATTGATCGTGGATGATCATCCGTCGTTTCGTCGAGGGGTGAAAGAAATCTTGAATGAGGAACTCAGTCCGATCAAGTTCGGGGAAGCGTCGGATGCTCAAGAAATGTTGGAGTTGGTGAGGCGCAAGAAGTGGGACCTTATCGTTATGGACATCAGCATGCCAGGACTGACCGGCCCGGAAGCCCTGAAAGCCGTGAAGGAAATCCATCCGGCTCTTCCGGTGCTCGTGTTAAGTATGCATCCGGAAGACCAATATGCGATTCGCATGTTTAAAGCTGGAGCGGACGGGTACTTGACCAAGGCCAGCGCACCTAGCGAACTTGTCAGTGCAATTAAAAAGGTAATGATGGGCGGTCAATATGTGAGCCCTTCCCTGGGAGAAAAATTGGCCGTCACCGTCAAGGGCGGGACGGAACAAACTCCCCATCAGCGACTCTCGGACCGTGAATACCAAGTGCTGTGTCTGATCGCGTCTGGCAAAACCGTCAGTGAAGTGGCCGAGGTCGTGCATCTGAGCGTGACGACCATCAGCACCTATCGTGCGCGCATCTTGGAAAAAATGGGCATGAAGAATAACGCCGAGCTCACTCGCTACGCCATGCACGAGGGATTGGTCTAAACGTCGAACCCGCCATTGCCTTCTCTGTGTCGACCTGATCACGACATCCGACACCGAAAACATTTGACAGCAAAATGGCAGACCCGGTGATAGCCTCTCCTGGGGTGATCCGGTACACCAACACCAGTTCATGTAGGAGTTCTACTTCCAGGAGGTTCAGTATGGATTCGGCGTGCATCCAGTGCCATCGATGCTTGGGATTAATGTGTCCCATCGACCTATGGGATTGGGAAAGTGGAACAGGGCAGGATACGTGCCGTGCCTTTCGCTGTTTGACGTGCGGCAATATCATCGACCGCCAAATCCTGCACAATCGCTTCGTCAATCAGGACCTTAGCCACAGTCTGCTCAGAAGTCGGGCGAGACACCACGTTCCTGCTTTCTAATACAGACCTCAGAATTACGGAAGGAGGACCTATGGCGGAGGGTGAAATGTCCCGCGACCGGCAGACCTCATCGACTCTACAAGAGGTTCAACAAGAAACCATTCTTCTTATCGACGACGAAGAACCAGTCCAGCAGATTGTCCGAGATATTTTAGCGCGGCGCGGGTACCGCGTCTTAGTCGCCTGCGACGGACCCGAAGCTCTGGCCGCCAGTCAAGACTTTTCTGGACCCATTCATCTTGTTCTCACGGATGTCGTCATGCCTCGCATGCATGGATGGGATGTGGCAAGAAGTTTGGCCGTCCAGCGTCCAGCGATTAAGATCCTTTTTATCTCAGGCTATCCGGAAAGCACGCTCTTTCAACGCGGTCCCAATTTGTTGGGGCGACACTTTTTGCAAAAGCCGTTTTTGGCCAATACACTGGTCCATAAGATTCGCCAAGTTCTCGATGATCCTCTCGATCGATCCTAACGCCCCATCTGATTGCTTTTCTCACTCGACATTAATCTTTTGAATCTTCCTCTTCGATCCACTACTCTAATGGGGCCGCTTCGCGGCCTAAGATCCAGCCGTAATCTCTTTGGAAGGAGGTTGTTATGTTCAGCAGACTTGGAGCGATCGGTGCGCTTGGCCTGGTTCTCTTGACTGCCGCTTCCGCCTTGGCGGAAGACAGGAAGGTCGGTCCGGCCGATGGGTTTACCATCCATGTCATGGCCCCCCATAAGTTCGAGGACGAAACCGTTCATGGCCCGTACCATCACTACTGCAAAGGGATTTCGCCTGAGATTCTGCAATGCCTTGTGTTCGAGTCGACGGACTCGAATGCGCTCTTGACCGACATCGAATATTTCGTCGCCAAGCCGATTGCGCGTGAATTGCCTCTCAATGTATGGAACCAGTTCTACCACGATCATGAAGTGGAGATTGCGACGGGACGTGTTCAGGTGCTGGATATGCCGGAGGCAAAAGCTAAAGAAGTCGCGGCGGCGGCGGCGAAAACCGACGGGATTATTTTTCATCTCTGGCCACAGGGTGCGCCGGCGCCGACTGGGGAAGTGGGTCATCCACAATCCGTTGGCCACAAACCACGGACGCAGCAATAGTCGCCGGAAAGAGCGGGCATTGTTTGCCCGCTCTGAAGCGACCCGCGACTGTTAAGAGATGAGAAAGCAGGATCGGATACGGATCAAGAACGCATCGACGGCCTGTCTGTCGGCGTGATGGGTACACCGCGCGAGCCTGCGCGTGGCCTCTTGTGTCCATTGTTCGGCGAGATCGATCACCTCTCCGGTGCGAAACGACTCCGCTTTCGCTCGAACGATGGTGGGCCCATCGGCGTTTCTGCTATACAAATTGTACACGTTCCCGCGTCGAGCAATTCGCAGAGATTGTATAAAACGCGCAGGTAGGTTGCCGCATATTTTGCAGGCCGTCCGTCCTTTGTTTCTAAGAACTTTGTGCGTTGATTCAATGCATAGCCGAGAAAACTGTCATAGGCCCGCCGAGGACTCCACACGGCAGGAAATAAATTGCGTAATTCCTCTCCCCACGAATCGAGACAGATGCTGGGCGCGAGGAAGGTTTCCAGGACCAGGGGATGGCACTGATTGGCCAACGAAAGAAAGGGGCCGAGTTCCCAGCAGTTTCATCCTTTTCCCTTGGGGTCAGCGCGTGCCAGTGGATTTGTAGTTCAAGCGAACATGTTCGCTGTTGGGATAACATAGACACGGCGATAATCTCGATCGCTGAGGACCGGCCAACCCATGCGCATGGGATCCGACCAATACTCTGAGAATGGTATGGCCATCAACGGGGCTCGTGTCCGTCATTGTATTACGACTTATCACTCCGTCGTGTGATAGGACCGATAACAGAGAGTCACTGGGAGCCTGAGCATGATGCTGACAAACGTTGGTCTGCGGAATGAAAGCGCCTAGAAGAAGAAACCCAGCCATGACTGCGATCGTCTGGATTGCCCTGATGAGTGTTGTGTATACAGGATGCAGTGGAGGGAGGTCGGCGGAGCGCAATCCGACGCCGTCGATCCCTTGTTGCACGTTGAAGTCCGGCAATTCGCTACAGACGGCCATCGCCGATACAGCGGCCCGTCTCGTCGGCGCACGAACCATTCGAGCAGGCCACCGGCTCATTGCCTATGACTGTGCCGGCGTCACACATGCCGTATTTCTTGCGCATGGGATCGATCTGTATGACGGCATCGCTGCATCGGAGGAGACCACCGGCGTTCGACGCATTCATGCGTATGTTCATCGACACGGACGACTACACCGTGGGCCGGAAGTTAGCCCAGGCGATCTTGTATTTTTCGATAACACGTGGGACGCGAATGGTGACGGCACGCAGAATGATCCGCTCACGCACATTGGCGTGGTGGAAGGAGTGGAGCCTGACGGAACCGTCAGTTTTATCAGTCGGACCGCAAGCGCGATTGAACGGTATCGAATGAACCTTCGATGGCCCAATAATTCAATGACGTCTGAGGGACGGACATTGAATGATTTTTTGCGACGAAAGAAATCGGGAGACGATGCCGAGACGGCCTACCTAACGGGGCAATTATTCCTTGAATTCGGGAGCTTACAGAAGTAACGCAGGGTCTACTCTTGGCCCTCAAAATTGTGGTTTCTGGTCGTTAAAAGAAATAAATAACAAATAATAGGTGTTGATTGGACGCACGCAGTCCGTATTGCGTGATGGGCTTGTGTTCTTTGTACGCCTAGCATAGGATGCGCGTCAATTTCAGCCTTGAGCCGAGGAGGATGGCATGAAGCAGTTGAAAAGCCATGGCAAGGGACATGTAGATTTGACGCAAGAAGAGGAAGAAAACCTCCGACGCAAACTACTAAAACGCGCTCGTAACGGGGACGGTAAGGCCCAAGCAGAGTTAATGGCTTCTTACGGTGTGAGAGTCTATTCGGAGTCGGAGCGCGCAGCGTTGTCCCATTATACGGTGACAAAACCGGCTCGTCGCAAGAGTGCAAAGCCTACTCGGAAAAAATCGTGAATTGTATGGCTCAAATGGAAGTCTTACAGAAAGTTCATCCCGGTCCTGACAGGAAAGCATCAGGCCCATCTTTAAAGTACCCCATCTGAGGTAGAGCACAGTGTGCATAACGACAAGGAGCGATTATGGGTCGGACTGTGAGGACACACACACGGAATCAGCGGTCCATTCCGGCGTTGACTCCACGACAGCAGCAGATCTTGAGTCTCATTACGGATGGGTTTACCAGTCGTGAGATTGGGAAACAATTAAAAATCAGCGTTCAGACCGTTGAAGTCCATCGATTTAATTTGATGCGGCGGCTCGACGTGCGGAATGTGGCACAATTAATTCGTCAGGCGCTCGTTTTGGACTACCTCCCCAAATCTTATCCTCAAAGGCCGGTGACGCCGGCGCATTCCTAAGTTCAAGATTATTCTTGCGGAGAGGTGCGAGAGTGGCTGAATCGAGCGGGGAGTGATCCCTGCTATTCGGGAAACCGGATCGGATGTTCGAATCGTCCCCTCTCCGCCAGCCTTGCCTCTGCGCCGTTTAGTTCGGCTCACTGCACCTGTCTCCCTTCACTCGTCCGCCTGACTGTATTTTGCTGCCTCTCCGAAGTTTTTCGAGAGGGGTTTATTTTGCACGAATAAGGAACAAGCAAATATGTATGACGACCAAGGTATAGAGCATCTCAAGCGAGGCGGGGAGTTTTCGTCCGAGAATAGCCTCCTCGTAAAACAAGGGAGCTAGTCCGACGAGAAGAATCAGAGCGGAAATAAGGCCGGGACGAAAGAGAGTTTTAAGCCGTGAAGCCGTCCTGAATTTCACAATCTCATTCCTGTGAGGTAAAGGAAGTCAGCGTGGCCACAGTGTAAAAGATCAAATCACCAGAAACAATGCGACAAAAGTCGCTTCACCTTTGGCATTATATAAGGACTAATCTGCCGACAGGCGCAACCTCGTTTAAGCAATTGCCAACTACCAAAAGAGATTGTGGCAGACCATGAAACCGCCTGGATGTACATCTCCTGTCTGAGTTTGTACCTTCCACAAATAACCCAAGCAATACGAAATAAGATTGGCGCACGAGACTTTGGACGTAAGCCACCCGTCTAATAGTTTCAGCCTAACGACACTGGTACAAAGATGCATCGCCCCATTCCATGATGGAGGTCTGTATGCATGCACGAACGCTCTTTGCAGTGATCCTTGCCGTGCCGGTTATTTTCCTGACCGCTATGGACGTCGAACCGGCCGGAGCGATGTCTTTTGGTAATCATCACAATAATGGCGGTGGATCGGCTCCCAGCAATGCTGGAAACAGCATATCTTCATCGTCGACTTCGACCATCACGTCGTTGGATGCGCCTCCATATATGACCCCGGTGCCTGAACCCTCAAGTATCGTGCTCTTAGGATCGGGAATATTCGCGTTGGGATGGTGGCGATACAGACGACATAATTAGTCGAATTGACGGTTTCTGCCCCAGTCGGGTTGATCACTCGCTTGTGCGACGTGGTCGGTGAGTCGTCGAGTTTTTCGTCTCGTTCGAGACATGCACTGTAAGTGAAATGGCGGAGCTCCATGTGCTATCCGCCCGCCGTGAAATTGCTGCAGCGACTATGAGGTTCTCACCTACTGTAATGCAGTTCAATTTCTTTATGTTTTGAAATCCTGACCAGTCCTGCTCTTTGCCGGTGCAAAGGCATCGAAGCTATGATACATCCTGTTTTTTGGATCAGGAAAACACGAGGCAGGCGAAATCAAGTTATGCATCTCTGCCGATGAATACTAAAACGACGGACTTTCTTGTAATCGGTGGTGGGGTCATAGGCCTTAATATCGCCCGCGACTTGCGCGCACGCTATGGTGCCTCCCGGGTGACGCTTATTGAAAAAGAGTCGGATTGTGGTCTCCATGCCAGTGGACGAAATAGTGGGGTGCTGCATGCCGGATTTTATTATGCCCCCGATTCTCTCAAAGCCGCATTCACGCGTGGAGGCAACCAAGAGCTGACGGCATACTGCGAAGCGAAGGATCTGCCTATCAACCGATGTGGAAAGTTGGTTGTCGCTAAAAACCGGCAGGATCATCCAGCGCTCGATGAACTTCGTCGGCGTGGCGAGGCAAACGGCATTTCGTTGCAAGAAATTTCCGAGCATGAGGCGAAGGAGATCGAGCCGCGAGTCAAGACCTTCGAGCGGGCTCTCTTTTCGCCAACGACTTCGACGGTCGATCCCCGACGAGTGCTAAGTGCGATGAAGACCGATGCAATCAAGGAAGGAGTTGTGGTCGAAGCGGGCGTACGGTATATCCGCCGCAGTGGCTCAGCTCTTATTACCTCCACCGGCTCTTATCAGGCTGGGTATGTGGTGAACGCCGCCGGTTTGTACGCAGATCGGATCGCTCGCGACTTCGGATTCTCCGACCGATATCGGATTCTGCCGTTTAAGGGCTTGTACCTCTACGCGAACGAGGAGGCGGCCGCCCTCCGGACGAACGTGTATCCAGTGCCGGATCTCGGCAATCCGTTCTTGGGCGTTCATTTCACCGTGACCGTTGATGGCCACGCGAAGATTGGCCCGACTGCAATTCCCGCGCTCTGGCGAGAGCACTATCGGGGGTATCAAGGCTTTAAGTTGGGAGAGTTTGCTGAAATCCTTGTGAGGACTTTTGGCCTGATCGCCTTGTCGGCATTTGATTTCAAACGATTGGCGGTGAGGGAATTGGCCAAGTATTCTCGTGCCCGACTCGTGTCTCAAGCGGCGGCCTTATTGGAAGGCGTCCATCTCAATCATTATCGGACATGGGGCCCCGCCGGCATTCGAGCTCAACTGCTTGATCTCAAGCAGCGTAAACTCGAAATGGATTTCGTATTGGAAGGCGATGACCGATCCATGCATGTGCTCAATGCTGTTTCACCAGCCTTCACGTGCTCTCTTCCATTTTCGCGCCATGTGGTCGACCGCATTGCTGCACTCGTGAAATAGAGAAAGAACGCCAGGAGCTTCCATGAATCAACTTCAATATGGTGGGAGGGGACGATTTCGTAATCCAAAGGTTTACAGAATAATCGCTCCATATTATCTTACAAGTAAATACTTGTATCAGTCCTAAGGCTCAATCTAATACTTCTTTTGTGTATTACGCATAATAGGGTAAAATACTGGTATAGATAGGTGCACTGGTGTATAGCGAACCATTTCCTTTAAAAATATCAACAAGAGAATCATCTTAGATGCAGCCATCCATCCGTTATGGATTACGCAAAAGTACTATTTTTATCGAATGATTGGCGGAAGGCATTGATTGTGTTGATTCCAAGAGGCGTGCCTTTGGACAGATTTTGACCTCCAGTTGGTATTTTAGTCCTACACATGCACTTCCTAAATACGCTCAACATTTTCAGTAAATTCTACGTGGCCCTCGTTTCCTTCACAGTTTACATTAACGTCGCCCCTGAATCGTAACGCACTGCTCTCTAAAGCATTCAGGTGCGAAAGTGTAAGCGAGATGGCGGAGCTATACACTTCTTTTCGCTGACGATCGGGTAGTCTAGTCCATGGGGTTAGAGCCACTCAGCTCTACAAGAAGAAGAAATTGGGGTTTGGATCATGACCCACTCAGTGAGATATTGCAATGCCGACAGTCGAGCAGCGTCCAGACAAGAGGACGATGAGGAACACATGACGGCGAAGACGGTGGGGCAGAGTTGGTATGCCATCCGCACCCGTTCACGCCATGAGAAGGTCGTTCGCGATCAATTGGCCGGTCGCGGCATCGAGCCGCTGCTACCGCTCTGCATCTCCATCAGTCAGTGGAAAGATCGAAAGAAAACCATTCAACTGCCGCTGTTTCCTGGTTACTGTTTCGCGAAGTTTGCCTTAGCCGATCGAATGCCTGTTCTGCAAGCTCCCGGCGTTATCGAGATCGTAGGGCAAGCCCAATGTCCTGAGCCCGTTCCCCCACGAGATATCGAGATCATCAAAGCTCTTGTTGAAAGCTCTCATCGCTATGAGTCCCATCCCTATTTACAAGAGGGCGCCATGGTCGAGGTCATTCATGGTCCCTTTTTAGGCTTGCGCGGTCATCTACTCCGAAAAGCCAATCGTTGCCGACTGGTTGTGGCGGTACACATAATACGGCAAGCTGCATCGATCGAAATCAATGCCGACGACGTCATGCCGATTTCCATGCCCGTTGCCTGATCCTTCCACTCCTGATTCGTCACCCATGGCAGCGCCTCCTTTACTGTTAGAGAAGAATGTTGTCATTTCTTTCATAAGACGATCGCTGTAGCTGGATCGGTATGCAGATGATGAGTACATTGTGACTACGATGTGACGCACGGTGAACCTGTTGCATCAACTAGTAGACAAATAGTGCCGACAACCAATCAGCAAATGAAGGGCGGAGCAACTATGAACCACAAGACGGACCTTGTTCAATTTCAGTCATTCTCTGGAGACGGGCCAGCGAATCCTCTCGAAGAATACGTCAATATCTTACGGCGCCGCTTCTGGCTTGTTGCCGGTTTCGCTGTAGGGTGCGCCGTTGTCGCAGCGATCTGGTCCTATTCGTTGACCCCGGTCTACCAAGGGAAGGCCACGGTCGTTATTGAGCGCGAGGGACCCGGCGCTCTGGACAGAGATAAGTCCATCCAACAGGATATTAGTCCTGAGTATTTCCAGACTCATTTCGAATTGATGAAAAGCCGCCAGGTGCTTCAGCGAACTGCGCATCTGCTCGATCTCCAGAATCAATCCGAGTATCAACCACAGCCTTCCCAAGTCAAGACGATTGTATATTCCCTGTTGCCTGACTTCCATCGTTGAATTCTTGGAGCCTAAAGGAAGGGACATCCAAGATTTCTGAGGAAGAGAAGGAGGATACTCTCCTGAGGAATTTCGCTCAGCAGATCGAAATCATGCCTATACGAGGAGCCAGGCTGGCTTATATTACTGTGAATTCTAAGGATCCTAAATTTGCTGCACGAGCCGCTAACACGCTGGCAACAGTCTACATCGAGGGTGCTCAGGAATTAAGCTCAAGTTCCAAAGAAAAAGCCGCACGGTGGTTTACCGGTCAACTTGAGGATGCGCGTAAGAAAGTCGAAGCGTCGCAACAAGCGCTCTACGTGTTCCGCTCGAAGCACGAGCTTCTTGGAGGCCATCAACAGGAAGCCGTGGCCGCACACAAGATCACAGAATTGAATTCAGAACTCTTCAAAGCGGAAATTGAAAAAGCGAGGGCGCAAACACGTTACGAGCAGATTGAAATGGTTCTTCGCAAGCGATCAGACAATGGCGCCATCAATTGGTCCAATTTAGATGCGGCGACCGAAGTCTTGACTTCGTCGCTGATTCAAACGCTTCGCGCCCAGGAGATCCAGGTTTCAGGACAACTGGCGGAACTCTCGGACAAATACGGCCCGCTTCATCCCAAAATGGCTCGAACGCAAGCGGAGCTACAGGATCTTCGCGAACGGATACAACAGGAAGTTCAAAAGATTTATGACTCGGTCAAGCGCGAGTACGACGGCGCACTGGCTAGGGAACACGCCATCCGTGAGGCCGTGAAGCGCCATCGACAGGAAAAGGTCAAGGTCGAGCAGTATGAAATCGAAGAAGGGATTTTGGAACGAGAAGCCGAAAGCAACCAGCACCTGTACGATATTTTTCTGAAAGTCACGAAAGAAGCTGATCTCTCTTCGGGGATAAAACCTAGCAACGTCTACCTTGCCGATCCAGCGGTAGCAAGCTCGCTGCCGGTCAAACCGAAGAAGAAGTTAAATACGATGTTGGGCCTCCTCGTCGGACTGATATCAGGAACTGGGCTGGCCTTTGTTCTGGAGGCTCGTGATCGCAGTCTAAAGGGACCCGACGATGTTGAACGGTATCTGCCCAGTGTGTCGTTGCTTGGCATGGTGCCCGCTCCTATCAAAGACCGATGCTTCGAACGGGCAGCTCTTGCCTTCCACAAACCCCTTGGGTCCGGCCGCTGAAAGTTTTCGCACCATTCGGACAAGTTTGCTCCTGTCCAATCCAGGCCAACTGCCGTCCAGTGTGCTTATTACCAGTCCTGGGGTGAATGAAGGGAAAACCACCCTTGCCGTCAATCTTGCGACAGCCATGGCTCAATTGGAGGATACGCGAGTCATCCTCATCGATGCCGACCTTCGGAAAGACCAAGTTCATCCCATTTTTGAAATCCAAACGGGAAATGGTGAACCCAAGGGACTTGTCGACTATCTAGAAGGGCAGAGCGGACCTGCGTTCCGTTATGCATCAGACCGAAATCCCCAATCTTTCGGTCATTCCCAGCGGCTGTTGCCCATCCAATCCATCGGAATTGCTCCACTCAAAGTACATGAGTATTCTTCTCAAGCGTTGTCAACAGGAAGGATTCCACATTATTCTAGATGCTCCGCCGGTACTGCCCGTTACCGATCCTGTAATTTTGGCTACCAAAGTTGATGGCGTACTGGTGGTCGTGAGCGCAGGTCAGACGACTCGCGAAGGTTGCCGGTTGGCGATTCAAAGTCTCACGGCCGCCGGCGGGAAGATTCTGGGGATCGTACTGCAAAAGGCCCGAGTCTCTGCGGTTCCTTATTATTTTGCGTATGCAGGCTCAAAGAACGGAGTGACCCATCCAGCCAAGGCGCTTCCCTCCTCTTCTGAACTTCTGTGAGCTGTTGTATTGTTTCTTTCTTGTAATGGGTTCTGGGTATAAGCTCATAAAGCTACGCTAACGTGCCGGCCGCGCTAGCCTGATGGTAAGCAGGGGCCTGCTCGAGGCTCATAGGGAGAAAGCACGCGGTGGTGAGCCTTATAAAGGATGAAGCTCAGCTCGGCCTGAATGTTCGCACTGCGAGCATGTCTGACGCCTCTCAATGTGTTCCCACTCCCATGCGCATCACCATGGTCATTTCGTCTCTTGGCGGTGGGGGAGCCGAACGCGTCATGTCGGCGATGGCCAAATACTGGGTGGAGAGCGGCCGCAAGGTGACGCTCATCACGTTGGCTGAAACAGGTGAAGATTTTTATGCGCTTCATCCAGAGGTCAAACGAGTAGCACTAGGACTTATGGGGAACTCCCAGAGCCTCGTAGGCGCCGTACGGAACAATGTGCAAAGAGTGTTGCGATTACGGAAAGAAATCCGAGCCTCCAAACCGGATGTTGTTTTAAGCTTCGTCGACAAAATGAACGTGATCGTCTTGGCTGGCACTCTGGGTCTGGGCATGCCGGTTATCGCGTCTGAACGTACCGATCCTCGCCACCACTCGATTGGGTTTGTCTGGAGATGTCTGCAGTTTCTATTCTACCGCCGCGCCGAAGCAATCGTGATGTTGACTGAGGGTGTGAGGGGGTGGGCTAAACGGCTCGTGCGGCCTGATGCAATCCGTGTCATTCCAAATCCTGTGTCGATCCCTGCTATGAGGTACACCGGCGCCCCGAATGTTCGAAATTCTGGACATACGGTTGCCACAATGGGACGATTGTCACGTGAAAAGGGATGTGACCTGCTCTTGCGCGCCTTTGCCCGATGCGTAAGAAAGTATCCCGATTGGTCGCTCATCATTTTAGGAGAAGGCCCCGAGCGTAATCGTTTGGAGGCGTTAATTTGCGAATTAGGGATAAAGGATCAAGTCAGCTTGCCGGGACTGGTGAGAGAACCTTCTTCGGTTCTCCGTCATGTGGACCTCTTTGTTTTGCCCTCACGCTATGAAGGCTTTCCGAATGCCCTGGTCGAGGCGATGGCGTTGGGTAGGGCAGTGATTTCGACCGACTGCCCCAGCGGCCCAAGCGAGATTATCCGAGACGGGGTTGATGGGGTGTTGGTGCCATCCAATAATGTAGATGCCTTGGCTTCGGCCATGCAACGGTTGATGGCAAATCAGCCGGAACGCGATCGACTCGGCGCAAGCGCTGTAGAAGTCCTCGAGCGGTTCAGCGTCGAGAAAATCATGAGCCTCTGGGACGACTTATTTGTCAAGATATGCAAGGCTCGAAACCATTTTTAAGACAACACCATTGCAATGAAGGACAGACATTTCGCTAGATGCAATGAGTGTGTGTTGCAAGAAAATAGGAAGCGGCGGTCCTCATGAAAATTGTCTTTCTCGTTCGCTCACTGAATTACGGTGGCGCAGAGCGGCAACTGACCCTCCTTTCCAAAGGACTGCGCCAACGCGGACATGATGTCGTGGTCGTTGTCTTTTATTCAGGGGGACCCTTAGAGAAGGAATTAGTGGACGCTCAAGTACGAGTTCGGCCGTTGAACAAACGCGGCCGTTGGGAGGTGTTCGGCTTTCTTATCAGGTTAATTCAAGTCTTGAGGGAAGAACGTCCAGACATCTTACACGGCTATCTTCATGATGCCAACCTCATGACCATGATACCTAAGTTCTTAACTCTGTGTACGAAAGTAGTGTGGGGTGTACGGTGCTCCCACATAGATTTGCGTCAATACGATTGGCTCGCTTGGGTTGAATTTAAGGTTAATTGCTGGCTATCAATACTTCCCGATGCCATTATCGCCAACTCCCATGTAGGTCGCGACTATCATCTGGCCCTGGGTTATCCCGCCGAAAAGACTGTTGTGATTCCCAACGGGATCGATACTGAACGGTTTCGTCCGAACCCTCTGGCGCGACGCCGAATACGGGAGGAGTGGGGCATCAAGGAACAGGAAGAACTCATCGGTCTTGTGGGTCGGCTGGACCCCATGAAAGACCATCCCGTATTTATAGAAGCCGCGGCATTGTTAGCAAAAAGGCGAAGTGAAATACGCTTTGTATGTGTGGGGGGCGGCCCGGATGAATATCGTGCCGAACTACAGAGGCATGCCAAGCAGCTAGGGTTGGAAGATCGTTTGCTGTGGGTAGGAATTCGCGAGGACATGCCGGCTGTCTACACTGCGTTGGATATTGCTGTAAGCAGCTCATATGGTGAAGGGTTTGCCAATGTTATTGGTGAGGCGATGGCTTGTGGAGTACCTTGCGTCGTCACTAATGTCGGAGACTCCGCTCGTGTGGTAGCGGATCTGGGTGAGGTGGTTCCTCCAAAAGACCCGGCCGCTCTGCGGGACGCCATTGAAAGATTGCTGGATCAAAAGCCGCATACTCCGGCTCAGGTTCGGCTTCGCATAGTAGAGGGTTTGTCTGCGGAGGCAATGGTCGTCAATACGGAGCGTGTGCTGCTCACGTTATCCTGCGGTCCATTGCGACCTAGTTCAAACTAGGCCGGGAGTGACACTACGTCTGACGCGAAAATGAAGGCAGGCCTTCATGATGCAGAACGCCAATCAAAAAAATCATATGAGGTTCGAATTCGGCGAGAATTGGCGCCGATTTCTTGAGTCAGTAAATGAGACGCGCATAGGTGAAGCCCAGCAATCACTTATGGATTTGCTCGGAGTGAAGACACTCCAAGGCGAAACGTTCTTAGACATCGGTTCAGGAAGTGGCCTTTTTAGTCTAGCAGCGCGAAGGTTGGGAGCCCGCGTCCATTCGTTTGATTATGACCAGCAGTCTGTCGCCTGCACTCAGGAGCTTAAGCGTCGCTATTTCCCGACTGACGAAGGCTGGACAATTGAGCAAGGATCCGTTTTGGATGATGCCTATGTCGCGTCACTAGGGAAGTTTGATGTGGTGTATTCATGGGGTGTGCTTCATCATACTGGAGCGATGAGGCATGCACTGGAGAATGCGTGCTTAGCCGTCGCATCAAGGGGGCGCTTATGCATTGCGATCTACAATGATCAGGGATGGCGCACCGTCTACTGGACCCAAATCAAAAAACTCTATAATCGGGTCCCCCGCATCGGAAAGTTTGCAACCGTCTCCATGATCTTTGTCAGCTGGTGGGCTCCCAAAATTCTGCGAGATTCGATTCTTGGAAGTCCGTTGCGGAGTTGGAAGAACTATGTCACGCATCGCGGCATGTCTCCATGGTGGGATGCCGTGGATTGGGTGGGCGGATATCCCTTTGAGGTCGCGAAACCGGAAGAAATCTTTCATTTCTACCGAGAGAGAGGCTTTTCAATGACGAATTTGAAAACCTGCGGCGGTAAGCTCGGCAATAATCAGTTTGTGTTTGAAAAGGTCGTAACGGACCGCTCATGAACGCCTATTTATTGACCTTATCGCCTTTGATTACAGGACAGTAGGTATATGTTGGAGAATAGAGGGGCATTCCTTTCTCCATGCTCTCTAGGTTGAATTATGAATAGAGCGGCAAGGTGGACGAACAAAACTCTTGCAGCACGGGAGGCGTCATGAGATTCGATCTTTGCGCGAAGATTTTCTTGCTCGGTGTGTGCGGCATGCACCTTATCGATGTTCCCACACTTTGGGCCGCCCAGTTATACACGGCAGAGGATCTCAATATCCAAGACGCCGTGAAAGCCGTCGGTCCTAATTTAAGCGGCCAGGCGGCCGTCCGATCCGGTTTTACCGCCGCTCGTTCGGATTTAGCAACACGGGGAACCACGCCGCGCGCATCGGGCTTCCTAGCACTGGTGTAACCGGGACCGCCACGACGAATGGAATCACGAGCGCGAGGACGGCAGTTGGTTCCAGCAATAGGGGCGACGACATCACCGCGTACGGCATTAATGACGCGGGCCTTGTCGTCGGATCGAGCAACATCAGCTTTGGGTCCCAGCAGTGCCGTCCCAATATTCCGGACGCACCACCGTCAGGAACCTGTACGTTGAGCGCGGTCCATGCGGTGATCTGGATGAAGAACGACAGCTTGCGTGATCTCGGCACATTGCCGGGCGATACCGCCAGTGAAGGGTCCGGCGTTAACAATTCGAGAGCGGTGGTCGGGTACTCAAGCGGCCCGAACGGCGCTCGAGCGTTTCTCTGGACGCCAAGAACGGCATGCAAAATCTCGGTACCTTGCCAGGAGGGACCATCAGCAAAGCACGGGGGATCAGCGACAATGGGCTCATCGTGGGAAGCTCCTCAAGCTCTGGCGGGCACGCGCGCCGTATTATGGACCCGCGGAGGCATTCAAAATCTCGGCACGCTGCCGGGTGACCTGTCGAGCGAGGCGTACGCTGTGAATAATCGCGGTGCCGTCGTCGGATATTCCCGAGGTCCGGCCGGCACGCGCGCCTTTATATGGACGTCTCAGAACGGAATGCAGAGCTCTGCCTTCGCTCCCGGGCGGCAGTGTGACTCGCGCGTTAGCTCTGAATGACAAAAATGAAGTCGTGGGCAGTTCGGGAAGTGCGCTTGGAGCTCGCGCCGTTCTTTGGAATGCGGCAGGGGAGGTACAGGACCTTCAAGCGATCGTGTCCCTTCCTTCTGGCGTGACACTGTTAGAGGCGGTCGGTATTAATGCACGCGGAGAGATCGTGGCTATGGCAGGAGACGAGAGGAATGCCCACGGATTTCATGAGGGGTCCAGCCGGGTCTTTCATCTGACGCCGACCGGGCCATAAGGGTATCGCTCCACTATGGCTTCTAGTAGCCAGAATCTTCTCAATCTTATCTCCTAACAGTGCTAGTCGTAAGAAAAGGACGATCGCTATGAATCGACCAAGATTCTTCGCTTTATTGCTGGCAGTCGCCATAAGCGTGAGTCTTAAGTTTGGGGCTGCGTATGCACAAACTCCCTCTCACAGTCGGTCGGTGGGACTTGGGCCCTGTGTGGGATATTGCACCGGTCCACATGGTGCTACTGCCTAATGGAAAGGTGATGTTCTGGCCGGGAGATTATATTAGCGGGGATGATGCCCGTCTGTGGGATCCGGTCACGAACACCCTGACCAGTCTCTCGAAGGCGACGTACGATCTCTTTTGCGCCGGTCATACGTTGATGTCGGACGGCAATCTCTTCGTTCCAGGAGGAAATCTCCTCACCCCCTTCAATGGATTGCCCAACGCCAGCATCTACAATCCGGTGACCAATATCTGGACACGGTTGCCGGACATGAATGCCGCCCGTTGGTATCCGACCACTACCGCGACGGGCAACAGACGAAGTACTGGTCATGACGGGCACGATTGATAGCGTTCAACTGGAAAATCCACTGCCGCAGGTTTGGCAACCGTCACGCTGGGAGCCTGGCGCAATCTCACGAACGCGCTTCTCAAAATCTACAACTATTCCTGGGTGTATTGGACTCCGTTTGGGAATGCCTTTGTGGCGGGCCCGCGGCAAAACACACGTTATCTCAATATTTCAGGCACTGGAGCGTGGACCGACGTTGCCACGTTCAATTATCCCGACGTACGTGATTACGGGTCCTCGGTCATGTATGGCGGCCCATGGAACATCCTCATTGCGGGCGGCGGCCAGCCACCGACCAATACGGCCGAAATCATCGATCTGGCGGATGCAACTCCGACTTGGCAGTACACCAACCCGATGGCCTATCCACGTCGGCATTTCAATCTCACGCTGTTACCCGATTCGAATGTGCTGGCCATCGGCGGCTCGGGCGGCACTGGATTTAACGATACGACCTGTCCCGTCTATCCATCCGAAATGTGGAACATCTTTACCCACACCTGGACGACGATGGCGAGCCAGACGGTGGGACGGTTTTACCATTCGAGTGCGCTCTTGCTGCCGGACGGACGGGTGCTGAGCGCCGGTGGAAACTATACGTATCAGACGGAGATCTATTCGCCTCCGTATCTTTTTAAGGGAGCCCGGCCGACGATCACGTCCGCTCCTACCAGCGCCGACTACGGAACGACGTTCTTCGTCGGCACACCGAATGCGACCAGCATTGCGAATGTCAGGCTGATCCGTCTGGCAGCCGTCACCCATGCGTTCGATCAGAACCAGCGGTATCTTCCGCTGAGCTTTACGCCAGACCACTGGAGGGACTCAATGTCACCGCTCCCCCAGATAGCAACAAGGCTCCTGTCGGCCACTATATGCTGTTTATCCTGAACGCGAACGACGTGCCCTCAGTCGCGAAAATCATTCAAATCGGGGTTGCGGGAGCGCCACCGCCGCCGCCACCGCCGCCGCCGCCACCGCCGCCTCCACCGCCGCCGCCGCCACCACCACCGCCGCCGCCTCCACCGCCGCCCCCTCCAGGCATTCCTGCGGCACCGACCGGACTTGTGACGACAGTCAGTGTCTAGTACTCAGATCAACCTGACCTGGGTTGATAATGCGAACAATGAGAGTGGATTCAAAATAGAACGTACAACAGGAACGGGTAGTTTTGCTCAAATAGCGACGGTAGGGACAAACGTCACGACGTATTCGAACACTGGTTTGACGGCTGCAACGAACTACAGCTATCGCGTGCGCGCAACAAACAGCAGTGGCGACTCCGCATATTCCAATACTGCGACCGCAACCACGCAGACCGCCGGAGCACAGTCTCTCACGCTCAACGGGGGGACCGGGCCGATCACCGTCGCACGGGGGGCCACGATCACGATCACAGTCGTGAATCCCACGGGCAATTCCCTAAGATTGGATCGGGATTTATAAGGTCGGCCAGTCATCGAGTACCAAGAGTGTAGTGGAGCATTATGTCAATATACAACCTATACGATTCCCTCCAGCACACCGGTCGGCACATATGAGGCCGATTATTTGCCAATGATTCGCTCTATTCTGTTGGCGACGAGTGCTACGATCACGGTGCAATGAAACGCAAGCCGCTGACGCGCTCGCGTCAGCGGCAGTGCCGAAGCTCTAATGGCACGCGGAGCTTGCTTTGATAGATAGTCAACGGAAGCAACCTGCACATCGCTTGCTTCTCCTTGGGTAGCGGGTGTTGGATTCACCCTCGACGGCTCTCTCGAATAGTCCCCATCCGCTATTAGGATCATTTGTCTTGCCCAGACGGCGGAAAACTCGCTCAAATGGAAATAAGCTATTACCACAAGGCACTAGTCGTGGCCGTCATTGCCGTCTTCTACACGTATGTGCCCCCGTATATATACGGGGTGTTCGGGTCACCGCTCGAATGGAAACATTGGATGATGGTGTTTTGGGTGCTCGCATTACCGGTCATTCTCACGCACGCGACTTCATGGAATGCACTCGGATCACCCATCATGGGTTGGGTCGTGGCGTATGTGGTTATGACCTTGACATGGTTTGCGCTTTCTTCACAGTCGGACATGTCCTGGCAGGAAGTGCGAAACCGTCTCATGGCAATTCTAGAGATTCTGTCTTTTCTGCTGATATTCTGGGAACCGGTGGCGGCCCGATTGGCAAGGAAGACCTTGGTTGGGGCAGTTATCGCCGGAGCCGTTATCAATATCTATGAAATTTTCTTTCCTATGTCCTTCAGCGCGGTTCTCGGCCGTTCAGCGGGTCTCTACGGCAATCCCACTCAAGCTGGGGAAGCATTAGTCTTGGGTATGATCGTCTGCGTCACTGTCTTAGAGCCAAAATATCGAGGTCCCTTCATGCTGCTGACCGGGATCGGTATTTTCACGACGTTCTCTCGCGCTGCTATTCTGGGATGGGTAATTGCCGTCGCAGGCCTCCTATTCGTGCGCAAGCTCTCTTTAAAAGATTTTCTGCCGTCAGTGTTCGTGGGGCTCGTACTAGGACTGTTAATATTACTCCCTTACTGGGATACACTGCTTACAACGTGGGACAGGAATGGTGTGTCCAACTCGAATGTGGAGGAACGACTCGCCTGGTTCAGTGATCCATCCGGTGTATCCGATTATTCAAGTTGGGAGCGGAAGTATCTAGCGCAGCGAGCCTGGGAGAAGATTGCGGAACGCCCAATCCTGGGAAGCGGAACCGGATCTTCATATGCAGCATACACAGCGCCGCATAATCAGTATTTATCCTTCATGCTGGACCACGGTCTTATCGGTGCACTGGTCATACCCATGCTCCTCGTAACCATAATGTGGGGTGCGCAAGGTGAGACAAAACAAGTGGCCATCGTTTTTAGTTGTGTAGTTCTGGTCCTATGTTTTTTTACGCACACTATTCTCAACACGACATACAGCCTGGTTCTATTTTCTTTGATGACCGCTATGACGGCTACGAGTAGTCGCTATGAAATGACAAACAGCAGGATTAGGGAAACGCGGGACGTACGCACGGCACAGGTTTTAGTCCAGGCCTGAGGTTCGCTCGCGGAGAGTCACGGTCAATTCCATTACACAAAGATCGGAAATGAAGACGTATGGCACGGTTGCGGTCAAATGTTCATGAAAAGCGGAATGCGAAGGGGATTTACCTTGCCGATGCCGATTCAGAAATTACTGGCAATTCCAGAAAGCCCATTGCGATCCTATGCTTGATCACCGGCCTTGAGTACGGCGGCGCTGAGATGATGCTGTATAAGTTTCTTTCGCGCATGGACAAAACAAGGTTTACGGCCCAGGTTATTTCGATGATCGATCTCGGTCCTTTCAGCGGAAGAATCCAAGAGTTGGGTGTGCCTCTGTTGTCCCTTGGGATGCGACGGGGAAGTCCGAATCCGACTGGCATCCTACGGCTTGTTCGTTGGCTTCGCCAAAACCGACCTGATGTCATACAAACGTGGATGTACCACGCCGACCTCATGGGTGGCTTCGCAGCCAAGCTGGCGGGAGGCATACCGGTTGCATGGAACATTCGACACACAGAATTTATTGCTCACGACAATCCGACTAACCGTGTATACGATGCGGATGTGCGCTCGATTATCTAAGTGGCTTCCCACCCGCATTGTCTGCTGTTCGGAAGCCTCTCGGGAAGTGCACACCAAACTAGGATATGCAGCCGAAAAAATGGTCGTAATTCCTAACGGAATGGATTTGGCTGCTTTCAGGCCTGATGAGGCGGCGCGCGACTCGGTCAGGAAGGAACTTAACCTTTCATCTGATGTCGTGATTATCGGCATCGTGGGAAGATTCGACCCAAACAAAGACCATCGGAATTTCATTCAGGCTGCCGCTTTACTGTGTCGCGAAGGATTAAACGCACATTTCCTGTTTTGTGGCGACGATATGACCTGGGAGAATACTCAACTAGCCTCGTGGTTTGATGGGACAGGTATCGGAGAACATAGCCATTTGCTCGGTCACCGAGATGATATGCCTCGTCTGACGGCCGCCTTTGATATTGCCTGCGTTTCTTCTTCGAGTGAGGGCTTTCCAAATGTCATCGGGGAGGCCATGAGCTGTGAGATTCCGTGTGTGGTGACTGATGTTGGAGACTCGGCGCTGATCGTTGGCCAAACTGGCACGCGTTGTGCCTCCGCGAGATTCTAAAGCGTTGGCTGCCGGCTTGCGCGAGTTGATCGATCTCGGCCGTGAGGGGCGACGCCAGATTGGCAGAACGGCTCGTCAACGGGTAAAAGAACTCTATGACTTGCCCGACATTGTACGGCGGTACGAGAACCTCTACGAGGAACTGGCAAATACCTATCGCTCGTAATTAAAGCCGAAGCCTAAGTACCTTCTACGACGAATTGCTAAAAGTTGATTCCATTTGATGTCGCCACAGCGGCGACTATTCCCCTGAGCTTCCTGTGTCTTGCGATCTAGACTCAACCGCAGAACGAATGTGAGATGAGAATAGAACAATCCATGCCACGGCTCCAGTCTAAGAAACTCCATGACGGTGCGCATCGGCACACCTACCGCGGATCGCGGAAAACTATTTCTGTCCTGTGCCTGATCAGTGGGCTTGAGCATGGCGGAACTGAAATGATGCTCTATAGATTTCTATCGGGCATGGACAGAACGCGATTTTCAGCCCAAGTGATTTCGATGATTGGGGTTGGACCATATAGTAATAGGATACAGGAACTAGGGGTGCCTTTGTGGTCGCTCGGAATGCAGCGGGGCATTCCGAATCCAATGGGTATCGTGCGGCTTGTTCGCTGGCTTCGGGAAGCCCGCCCTGATGTCATTCAAACGTGGATGTACCATGCTGATCTTCTTGGCGGCGTGGCAGCGAAGCTGGCTGGAAATATTCCGGTGGCATGGGGCGTCCATCAAAGCGATATGAGCAGAGAAGGAAATGGGTGGTTGACTCTGCGGACCATTGCCTTATGCAGCAGAATGTCTCCGTGGCTGCCGTCTCGAGTCATTTGCTCCTCCGAGGCTTCTCGACAAGTCCATGTTTCAGCGGGCTATTCGGCGAAGAAAATGATGGTCATTCCCAACGGTTTTGATCTGGAAATTTTCAAACCCAATCCAGCTGCCCGGCGATCCGTCAGAAAGCAGTTAGAAATTCCCGATGAAGCTCCCCTCGTCGGTCTATTGGCTCGTTTTCATCCTCAAAAGGATCATCGCAACTTTGTCGAGGCTGCCGGATTACTCTCTCGCATGCGACCCGATGTTCATTTTCTTCTCTGTGGCGACGGGGTGACACCGGATAATGCGGAGCTTCTGCAAATGCTGCAGAAGGCCGATATTCTGGGGCGGTGTAGAGTGCTAGGGAATCGAGACGATGTTCCCTTCCTCCTGGCTTCGCTTGATATTGTCGCATCTTCGTCGTTCGCAGAATCTTTTCCAGTGGTGATAGGGGAAGCGATGAGCTGTGAAATTCCGTGTGTGGTGACTGATGTCGGTGATTCGGCGCTAATAGTGGGGCAGACAGGCCGAAGCGTGCCCCCTAGAGATCCTAAGGCCCTGGCTTTCGGCCTCCATGAGTTGATCCAACTCGGCCGCGAGGGACGTCAGCGGTTGGGCAAAGCGGCCCGCCAACGGATTAGAGCTCATTACGACTTGCCGGACATTGTGAGGCAGTATGAGAACGTGTATGAGGAGCTTGCTAGCGTCACGCATCATGAACATGAAAATAGAGTTGCAGGATGGACGCAGTCGTCACATCGTTAATATTATGAGGGAGGTCCTACAGTGATTCTCGTAACTGGTGCAGCAGGGTTTATCGGTTCTCATGTGTCGCAACGATTGCTTGAGCGAGGAGAGGAAGTGCTCGGGCTCGACAACATGAACAACTATTATGACGTCAGGTTGAAGGAGGCGCGGTTAGCCCGGCTGACTTCACAAAAAAACTTTACCTTTCTAAAGGCGGACCTGGCCGACCGTGACGCGCTCTCTTCGGCGTTTGCCTCCTATCCTATTCAGCTCGGTGGTGCATCTCGCGGCCCAGGCAGGCGTCCGTTATTCCTTGGTCAATCCGCATGCCTATGTCGACGCTAATATCACGGGGTTTCTTAACATCCTGGAAAACTGCCGGCATGCAAAGGTTCGGCATCTGGTGTTCGCATCCTCCAGTTCCGTGTACGGTGGAAACAAGCGGATGCCGTTTTCAGTTCATGACAACGTCGATCATCCCGTCTCACTCTATGCCGCCTCAAAGAAGGCCAATGAACTGATGGCCCATTCCTATGCGCATTTATTTGGGATTCCTTGCAGCGGATTGAGATTCTTTACGGTCTATGGACCATGGGGCAGGCCAGACATGGCCCTTTTCATCTTCACTGAAGCCATCGTGAATAACAAACCGATCGATGTCTTCAACTTTGGAAACATGCGCCGTGACTTTACCTACATCGACGATATTGTAGAAGGCGTCTTACGCGTGCATGATCATCCGGCATCTCCCAATGCCGATTGGTCTGGGCCAGGACCCGGATCCAGGGACATCTTCAGCTCCCTATCGCATCTATAATATCGGGAATCACCAGCCTGCGGAACTCTCGTACCTCATCGAACTTCTAGAGAAAGCTCTGGGGAAAACGGCTCACAAGAACTTGTTGCCCATGCAACCCGGCGACGTGCCCGCTACATACGCTGATGTGGATGATTTGATTCGTGACGTGGGATTTAAGCCGGATACCTCGATCGAGGTCGGGGTTCAACGGTTTGTGGATTGGTATCGGGACTATTATCAGTTGAAATAACGTGCCTCATCTGTTGGGTCGGATCGTTTGATATCCGGCCTTCGCTGGAGGAGTTAAGTAATGTGTGGAATTAGCGGATTTCTCGATTTATCACATCGGTCCAGAAACGATGAACTCCAGGCTACCGTCTTGAAGATGGTGAATACGCTTCACCATCGTGGCCCCGACGATAGCGGAGCCTGGGCGGACGCTGAAACAGGAATCGCGCTGGGGCATCGCCGCTTGTCGATTGTGGATCTGTCCCCCGAAGGGCAGCAACCGATGCGCTCCGTATGCGGTCGGTACGTGATCAGTTTTAACGGCGAAGTGTATAACTTCAAGGCGCTCCGCGCTGAAATGGAAGGATTGGGCCATACATTTCGCGGCCATTCCGATACCGAGATCATGTTGGCCTGTATCTCTCAATGGGGCCTTCTTCCGTCGGTGGAACGTTTCAATGGAATGTTTGCGTTTGCCTTGTGGGACCGCGCAGAGAGAAAGCTACACCTGGTTCGTGATCGTCTCGGCGAGAAGCCTCTCTATTATGGATGGATGGGCAGGACGTTTCTGTTCGGCTCGGAATTGAAGGCCTTATGTGCACATCGTAGTTTTAAACGCGAGCTGAATCGTGATGCCTTGGCCCTCTATTTGCGTCATAACTATATTCCCGCTCCCTATTCGATCTATCAGAATGTGTTCAAGGTACAACCCGGCATGATCGTGACCATCGATCCGGCCGACGGCAGTGGATCGGTTGCTGCTTTACCGTATTGGTCAGCTCGGCGATGCTGCCGAACGAGGAGTGGCTGAACCGTTTTCAGGATCCGTCGATGATGCCCTAGCTGCACTTGGATGAATTATTATCCGATGCCGTTAAACTACGTATGCATGCCGATGTGCCGCTTGGCGCGTTTCTGTCGGGCGGGCTCGATTCTTCGACGATTGTCGCACTGATGCAAGCCCAAAGCACAAAGCCGGTGCAGACTTTTACTATTGGATTCTACGAGAGTCGCTACAACGAAGCTCAGAATGCGAAGGCTGTCGCCCATCACTTGGGGACAGAGCATACTGAACTGTACGTCCGACCCGAAGAAGCCATGGCCGTGATCCCGCGGCTAGCGACCTTGTATGATGAGCCATTTGCAGACTCGTCTCAAATCCCTACATTTCTGATTTCTCAGTTGGCTCGGCGGCATGTCACGGTGAGTTTGTCAGGCGATGCGGGCGACGAACTATTTGCCGGTTACGACCGGTACTTTCTGGGCCACACGCATTTGGGACAAGGTAAACCGAATTCCCATGGGACTTCGGAGCTTGGGCGCCAAAGGTTTGAAGACGATCTCACCCGCGTATATGGGAAGCCATCTTCGGGGGACTGCGACCGTTGTTCTCCCGATAGACTGAAGATGCGAAACCCGCGAGATAAGCTTGGCCGGCTTGCTGAATTACTCATGACCGACTCTCGTGAAGCGCTGTACTTGAGCCTGGTTTCTCATTGGAAGGCGCCCGCATCGTTAATCTATGGCGCCAAGGAACCGCAAACGCTCTTGACTGATCCTGGGCAGTGGGCAAACCTGCCGGAGTTTACGCAGCGCATGATGTATCTCGATATGGTGACCTATTTGCCTGACGACATTCTGGTCAAAGTGGATCGAGCCAGCATGGGCGTAGGGTTGGAGGCGCGTGTCCCTTTTCTCGACCACCGTGTCGTCGAGTTTGCGTGGCAAATTCCTCTTATCGATGAAAATCCGTAACGGTCAGGGCAAGTGGCTGTTACGGCAGCTCTTGCACCGATATGTTCCGAAGGCATTGGTCGAACGGCCCAAAATGGGGTTTGGTGTCCCCATCGATGGCTGGCTGCGCGGGCCACTCCGGGAGTGGGCCGACACGCTATTAGATGAAAAACATTTGAAAGATCAAGCGATCTTCGATCCCAATCCGATTCGCAGCGATATGGGCGGAACACCTCTCCGGTAGGCAGGATTGGCACTACTATTTATGGGACATCCTCATGTTCCAATCCTGGTTAGAGCACCAAAAAAGTAACGGTGTCATGTAAGAAATGCGGTAGATCGCGTCGCTTACTGTTCTGCGTTTCTGTGATCGTGCGCCAGTGTTTTCAGTCTCACTCGGGTGGACTCTCAAAGGCAATCCTAACCCCTCATTTAGAATCCCAGATACAGGCACGTGCGCCGGCTGTCGCGCGGGAGCAGCGGTCGCGAGTGTATCGGGTTGTCGTAGAATCCGTATGATCGAAGGAAGGTTCGAATGTTGACTTACCTCTTACTCATGCTGATGGCCTGTGGCGCCTCACTCGTGCTGACGCGGCTTGTCCGGGGCGTCGCCGTCCGAGTCGGCGCCGTTGATAAGCCGGATGGACGAAAGGTTCACAAGATAGCCATCCCCCGCCTAGGCGGTGTCAGCGTCGTGCTTGCCGTAGGTCTTACGACTCTCGCTGCTCTTTGGCTAGGGCCGTTGCAAGGATCAGCTCTCGGCATCGACGGATGGACGCCCGTGTTACTTGGAAGCGCCATTGTGTTTGTCACGGGATTCTGGGATGACCTGCGACCGCTGCCCGCATGGTTGAAGTTTCTGTTCCAGGCTATTGCGGCGGGCACGGCGATTTGGTTTGGCGTTCGCGTGGACTCAGTGTTTGCTTTAAGCGGCCACGCCTTCAACCTTGGGATCTTTGCTGTTCCTCTGACGTTCTTATGGATTGTCGGCCTGACCAATGCCTTTAACCTGATCGATGGGTTGGATGGACTCGCGACCGGACTTGGTTTGATCGCCGCCCTCACAAGCGCGACGATCTTCTTTCTTGGAGGAGGCCAGTCGGAAGGGCTCCTGTTGCTGATTCTCTCCGGGGCGCTTGCGGGATTTCTTTTCTATAACTTTTACCCGGCGACAATTTTTCTGGGGGATTCAGGAAGCCAAGTCATTGGATATGTGTTTGCCGTAACCACCATCACGGGCCTACAGAAGGGAAGTTCTGTGCTCTCGGCCATCATCCCTCTTCTCGTCTTCGGGTTGCCGATCGCCGATACGCTGCTGTCCATCGCCCGTCGTGCCTTCCGCTGTCTCAAAGGCAGCCGAGTGACGCATACGACGCTCAAAGAACGGATGGTGTTGGCCAAGCACATTTTCAAACCCGATCGCGACCATGTTCATCATCGGTTGCTGGCCATGGGTTTTCCCCATCGCTCCGCTGTCCTCATGCTCTATGCTTTCGCAGGCGGTCTCTCGTGCCTGGCTCTCCTTGCCGTGGTCGCTGAATACCGCAATGCGGGAGGCATTCTCTTCGCCGTAGGCGTTGCGACGTACATCGGCATTCGCAAGCTCAATTATGAAGAGGTGGCATTGTGGAAGATCGGTACGCTGCTACGGTGGACCGAACACATTGTGTTCACCCGGTTGTCACTCCTCATTATGATGGACGTGATGCTGGTCACTGCGGCGTATTGGTCTGCGTTTGTATTGAAATATGATGGGTTGGCGGCACCGGCTGTGATGCAGTGGCATCTCATCGCCTTCCCCTGTGTGCTTCTGATTCAGATGAGCGTGTTTTTCGCGGGTGGATTGTATCGAAGCCTTTCTCGTGCGATGGACATAGCCGACCTGCTTCATTTGAGTGCGGCCGTTGCCACCGCTGTCCTTCTGTCCCATGCGCTGTCGGTGGTCTATGAACCGCCAACGAATGTCAGGGGCTTCTTTGGAATCGATGCCTTGTTTCTTCTGGTCATCATTTTGGGAGGCCGGAGCGCGTATAGAATTTTGGTCCATCCGCGGCATAAACCTGAGCTTGTGAAAGAGGGAGAGCGTGTTCTTATCTATGGAGCCGGCCGAAGAGGCGAATGGATTCAGAAAGAGTTACTGGTGAATCGCTCACTCAAACTGTGCCCGGTCGGTTTTATTGAGGATGATCCCTGCCGGATGGGGCTGACGATCAACGGACTCCGGGTGCTTGGATCAAGTCGAGATTTGGCGCATTTGCTAGACGCGTGGAAGATTTCGGCTGTCATTGTCTCCTCGAAGAAAATCGGAGCGGAGCGCTTGGCGCCGGTGATCGGCCTCTGTTCCAAATATCAGATCGCCGTGCTGCGCGCCGACTTTCACCTCGATCTGCTGTCTGGTCCGAAACGGCAAGAGACCACGTGGATGGGTCCCGCATACATACCGGAGTATTCCCGCCCTGGTGAAATGATTTCCCGCTGAAAGAAGTCACGGAAACGCAACGAGGCGTGGGCTCTGATCGAGGACGCGCCTATTCTGTACGACACGCTTAATAACGATCTGAACATTATAGGAGATAGCTATGAACAACATACCTATTATTCGCCCCACGCTTCCTGATCTCTCGCAGGTGATCAACGAAATCCGTTCCGGATGGGATGTCGGCATGGTCACGGTCGGACCGGTCGTGAAGCGGCTGGAAGAGGAAGCCTGCCGACAAACCGGTGCGCAACATGCCGTCGCCTTGTCCTGCTGCACGGCGGGACTCATGATGATTCCACGCGCACTGGATCTGCCCCCCGGTAGCGAGGTCATCGTGCCCTCCTTTACCTTTGCGGCCACGGCGCAAGCGCTGCTCTGGAATGGTCTCGTACCGGTGTTTTGCGAGTGCTTGCCCGGCACGTGCTCGTTAGATCCGGAAGATGTCGAAAGGAATCTGTCGCCACGAACGTCAGCGATTTGCGCTGTGGCTGTGTACGGTTTGCCCCCCGATATCGATGCCTTGCTGGAAGTCGGCCGACGTGCCGGCGTCCCGGTCTATTTCGATAGTGCGCAAGGATTGGGAGCGACCTATCGTGGACAACCGCTGGGAGCGTGGGGAGCCTGTGAAGTGTTCTCACTCAGCCCGAGCAAGGTCGTCACGGCGATTGAAGGCGGTCTTTTCACAACCAATGATGCCGCGCTCGCGGGGCGCATTCGGGCGATGCGGGATTACGGGAAGGATCCGGTCAAGGGCGAGGAAATGCTCTATCTGGGATTGTCGGCCCGCATGAGCGAATTGCACGCGGCGGTGGGATTGCTCTCGCTCCGTTCCGTTCACGAATTAGTCAAGGCCCGGATGGATCGCATCGCCATGTATCGCGATCGCCTGGGTTCCTTGCCGGGTTGTTGGGTGCAGGAGTATCCGGCGGATCGAACCACAAGCGGGAACTACTTTGTCCTGTTCATTACCGATCAGGCAAAGGCCGGCCGAGACGACGTGTACGAGTCACTGAAACAGGCGGGGATACAAACGAAGCGATATTTTTATCCACCGCTTCACGAGCAGGCGATCTTTAAGAAATTCCCGATGAGGCTGAGCAATCGTCTTTCGCAGACACAACAGGCCAGTCGTGCAGGCTTGGCCTTGCCCTTGTACTGCCATATGCCGCAGGAAGAGATCGACATGATCTGCGAGCGTGTTGAAGCCTTACTCGCGTGAAGACGGAACTAGTATGTTGATGTCAGGACAACCACACTCCGGATCGAAGGACGACCTCGTCACCGGGTCATGCTGCAGCCTTGAAGGGCGCGACGGCTGCCGGAAAACCCAGGCTTTTTCTCTTAATCACGGAGGATTCGTATTTTTGGACCCACCGACTCGACTTAGCTAGGGCGGCTCGGGATGCGGGTATGGACGTCCATATCGTGACGCGCGTCCGGGATCATGGGAAACGGATTACCGACGAAGGCTTTACACTCGTCCCCATTCCGTTTGTACGGAGCGGCCGGCAGCCCTTTGGTGAACTCTTGGCCGTGCTCAAACTGGCGCGATTGTATCGTCGGTTGAAACCGGACCTCGTGCACCACGTGGCGATGAAACCGATTCTGTACGGATCATGGGCGGCACGTTTGGCTGGCGTCCCGGCCGTCGTCAATGCCTTTGCAGGCTTAGGGTATGTGTTCATCGAACAGAACTGGAAGGCTCGATTGCTTCGTGCGGGAGTGAAGATAGGTATGCGCAGTGCGCTTGCCCTGTCGAATGCGCGGGTCATCCTGCAAAACGATGCTGACTGCAATCGGCTGATCCATGAGAAGGTGGTGCGTCGTGAACAGGTGGCCATGATCCGCGGGGCAGGGGTAGATCTTCAAGCCTTCCATCCCGAGCCGGAGAAGGCGCGGGAGATCCCCGTGATCGTCCTCGGAGCGCGGATGTTGTGGCACAAAGGCATTGGAGAATTTGTCGAGGCGGCCCGCATCTTACGGAAACAGGGCGTACGCGCACGCTGTGTCTTGGTCGGCAAGGCGGACCCCGATAATCCTGCGAGCCTATCGGATGAGCAACTGGCGCGTTGGCATGAGGAAGGCATCGTCGAGTGGTGGGGGCATCGGGAAGACATGCCGCACGTGCTGATGCATGCCGATGTGGTGGTGCTGCCCAGCTATGCCGAAGGTTTGCCGAAGATCCTGCTCGAGGCGTGTGCCTGCGGAAAACCGGTGGTAGCTACGTCCGTAGACGGGTGTCGAGAAATTATTAAGGAGGGGGAGAACGGACTGCTCGTTCCACCGAAAGATGCCGCAGCCCTCGCCTCGGCCATGAACCGTCTCGTGTCGGATGCCGACCTTCGCCGTCGGATGGGCCATCGTGGTCGAGAGATCGTCGCCCGCTCCTATTCCAAGGAGCAGGTGGCGCGAGAAACACTGGCTGTCTATGCCGACTTGCTAAATCGCAAGGGCCGCTTTGCATCGAGCAATGGTCATCACATTATGCCGTTGTTGAATACCACGTCTCGCGTCAACATTGTGAATGAGTCAAGGAGTGCTGTCATGACTTCTCAGATCCCTGTGCCTCCTGGATCGCCGATCGTCAAACGCGCGTTGGATCTGTGTGGATCGCTGCTGGGCCTTATCGCGCTGACTCCTGTATTCGCCCTTGTCGCCGTGCTGATCAAGATGGATTCATCGGGGCCGGTATTTTTTCGGCAGGAACGCATCGGCAAGAACTTCCGCCCCTTCTGGATTTATAAACTGCGAACGATGGTGCGTGACGCGCCACGACGAGGGGGCACGGTTACCACCACTCAGGATCCACGCATCACTCGATTGGGAGCGATTCTTCGCGATACCAAATTGGATGAATTGCCTCAGTTGATTAACGTGCTGAAGGGCGACATGAGCTTGGTTGGTCCTCGCCCCGAGGTACAAGAATACGTGCAGATGTTTAAGACTCAGTATACGACGGTCCTGTCCATCCGCCCGGGGATGACGGATCTGGCATCGCTTAAATATCGCCATGAGGCCGAAATCTTGTCGTGGGCAGCCAATCCCGAAGAGGAATATGTCAGGCATATTCTTGCCCGATAAACTCCGATTGGCTGAAGAGTATGTACGACGGTCCTGTCTTGGCCTGGATCTGGCGCTTATTTTCAAGACGTTTCTCAAGCTCATCCCTCATGGGAAACCGACGGCCGTCTCGTATTCGAGAGACTCGTCGATTTCCTAACGATGCCGCCAGCAGTCGCCGGGCCCTCCTACCGTTGTTTCATGGTTTGGCGAGGAACGAGCGACACACGACTGCTCTGTTCGAACAATCATTATCTAGATTTCTTTGAGGACTAAGTTTGGGCGAGTCATCCATGGGATGACCATATCGCTCGCCGAATGATTGGTGTGCGCTGAAAAAGGAGAAGAAGTATGGTTACCACCGATAGGATCCGTTCATATGTCGATACCGGCGTCCGTCTCGCCGCCGACATGATTATGGTCAACGTCTCGCTGGCGTTCGCCATGTTGGCGCGGTACTTCATCGTCCTCTGGGTAGAAGGGAGTCTATCGCCGCATGACGTACTTCTCGATTATGTTCGGACAATTCGTCCATAGCTTTTGGATTCTGACGATCATTTCCATGGCTGTGTTTTACATCAGCGGGTTTTATACCCGTGGACGGTTCTACCAAGGTCAATATAAAGCGCTCGTGGTCGCGCAAGCAGTCAGCCTCAGCTATCTCATGTTCGGCTTTGTCTCCATGCTCTCACACGGAGCGATCGTATTGCCGCGCAGCGTCTTCTTTATCGGTTGGGCGGTTACCGCCGGCGTATTGATTCTGTCGCGGCTCTGGACAATGTTGTGGCGAATGATGGATGGAACCTCCATGCCGATGGATCGTCGCAGAGGTGTGACGAAAGGACAGAGGACAAGGAAAATTCTCGTCATCGGAGGAGCGGGGTACATTGGATCGGCGCTGCTGCCCAAGCTGTTGGACCGTGGATATCATGTGCGTCTGTTGGACTTGTTCTTGTTCGGAAAGGGTCCCATCGTCGATGTGATTGGCCACCCCAATTTACAAATCGTGCATGCCGATTTTCGTCACGTCGATCGCATCGTTCAAGCGATGAACGGTATGGATGAGGTGATTCATCTGGGGGCGATCGTCGGCGATCCCGCCTGCTCCTTGGATCAGGAATTGACCGTCGAAGTGAATTTGATGGCGGTTCGGATGATTGCCGAAGTGGCGAAGGGAAGCGGCATCCGACGGTTTTGCTTTGCGAGTACCTGCTCTGTATATGGAGCCAGCGATGAGTTTTTAGAAGAGCGATCGCATCTGCACCCGCTTTCACTCTATGCGCGAAGCAAGCTTGCGTCTGAAAAGGTTCTGACGCAGATGGCGGACGAGCAATTTTCGCCCGTCATTCTTCGGTTAGGGACGGTGTATGGATTGTCCGGACGCACTCGCTTCGATCTGGTGATCAACCTATTGACCGCAAAAGCGGTGAAAGAAGGAAAGATCACGGTATTCGGAGGCGGACAGTGGAGGCCGTTCCTGCATGTCAACGATGCCGCCCTTGCCTTATTGAAGGCGGTCGAAGCGCCCACGGATCTCATTCACGGACAAGTCTTCAATGTGGGATCCAACGAGCAAAACTATCGGTTAGGAGATGCGGCAGCCATCATCCAGTCACTGGTGCCTGGGTCGGAAGTCGTCGATATGGGAGCCGATACGGATTTCAGAAATTATCGGGTCGACTTTTCCAAGATTAAAAAGATGTTGAACTTCACTCCGGAATGGACCTTAGAGCAGGGGATTAAACAGGTGATTGCGGCATTCGATAAAGGCGAAGTGTTGGATTATCGGAATGCCATGTACAGCAATGTCAAATTCCTCATCGAGGAAGCGAACTCCCGCTTGATCCGACGTGAGAAAGGATGGGCGCACGAGCTTCTGAAGGAAGAAGTGAAGCCGTCAAATGGTTCGAATGGGCCTGTCGTCGTGGCGACACATTGACGCAAACGGATTGTAAAAGGAATCAGTCACCATGCAGGCAGACGTAGCGGTATGAGTATCAGACACAAAACAAGGCGCCTTGGTCATTTCGTTGGACTTCGAGCTCTACTGGGGCATGCGAGATGTAAGGGGGATCGAGAATTATCGGGAGACTCTCTTAGGGGAGCGACTGGTCGTTCCGGCCCTGTTGCAGCTCTTTCAGGAGTATGAGATTCATGCCACATGGGCGACGGTCGGCTTTATGTTCTGTGAGACGCGCGATGAACTCCTCCGGCAAGCGCCGACGCAAGAAGCCACTGTATGTCAATCACGAACTTTCGCCATATCCTCACCTCTCACACGTCGGACGGGACGAACAGGAAGACCCATTTCATTTTGCGCCTTCGCTCATCAAGCTCATCGCGTCGTCCCCCCATCAGGAAGTGGCAACCCACACGTTCTCTCATTACTATTGTTTAGAAAAAGGACAAGACATAGAGTCCTTCCGTGCTGATCTCGAAGCGGCGAAGAAGGTCGCGAGCAAATATACATTGAATATGGAAAGTCTTGTATTCCCACGCAACCAATTCAATGGCGACTATCTCTCGGCGTGCAAGGAATTAGGCATCAAGGCCTATCGTGGCAACGAACGTTCGTGGATTTACAGGGCGAAAAGCAGAGAGGATGAATCCCTATTTCGCCGTGCAGTGCGGCTCCTGGATGCCTATGTCAATATCTCAGGTCATAACTGCTATGCTCTCGAACGGCTTCCGCGCGACAGTACCAGTAAATGTTCCGTCAAGCCGATTTCTTCGGCCTGTTTCCATCAGTCGTCGGTTGCTGGAGCCTTTGCGTATGCGCCGGATCCTGTCCGATCTGACGCATGCGGCAAAGAAGGGATTGGTGTATCACCTGTGGTGGCATCCGCATAATTTCGGCGACCACATGGAAGAAAACTTGGCGTTTCTCAAAAAGATTTTGGATCATTACGCGAATCTGAAAAAGGTTTATGGCATGGAAAGTCTTAATATGGGAGACATCGCTCGGAGAGCATTGAATGGCAATGACGTCGTACATAACGCCTTGGTAAATGGGTAGGCTTTCATTTCTGATAAGGCATCTTATGAATGTGAACCTAAGGCCCTTCACGGCCTCGATTCCCTGGTGGGGAAAGATCGCCGCGAAACTGGTTTTGGCGCGTTTACCGGTAGATTATACAATCTGGAAAGGGTTGCACTTATTCGAGTGCGGCCTCATGGAAGATCCCAGCTATGCCTATGGCGTATTTAAAAAACATTATGATGCGGCCCAATCACGACGGACATTCCGTGGGTTCGTCGGACTGGAGCTAGGCCCAGGAGATTCGCTATTCACAGCGATGATTGCCAATGCGTACGGGGCCACGGGCTATTATTTGGTTGATGTGAAGGACTATGCGAAACGTGACATGCAATGCTATAGGGCCTTGACACAATTTCTCACGGACCGAGGGATTGGCAACGATCTCAGAAGACGGCTTGACATCGACAGAAGCGCTTCTCACCGCGTGTCATGCGACCTACGGTACGCGCGGGCTCAGATCGTTGCAGGCAATTCCAGATCACTCAGTCGATTACAGTTGGTCGCACACCGTTCTGCAGCACGTCCCCTTGAAAGAATTTAGACAAACAATCGGAGAGCTCCGGCGCCAGCTTCGTCCCGATGGCATCAGCTCACATTGGGTAGATCTGCAAGACTGCATAGGGGGAGGCCTGAACAATCTCAGATTCTCAGAAGCCGTGTGGGAATCGCCCTTCATGGCCAACTCCGGCTTTTACACTAATCGCATACGATATTCGGAAATGTTGGAAGTATTCAAAGAAGCTCGATTCGAAGCTGAGGTCGTACAGTGTCAAGCGTTGGGATCGACTTCCGATTCAGCGCTCAAAGCTGTCGCCACGATTTCAGAAGCTGTCTGACGAGGATTTGCGCGTGCGAGTCTTTCATGTGATTTTAAGACCGGTCTAATGGGTTTGTTATCTAAACTTTCCACGCTTCATAATTAAGGTTGATCGAGATGAGATATATGCTGGGCAGGTTGAAGTATTGTGTGACGTGCTGGGCGTTAAGCGTGGCACTGAGTTGTGTTTTGATGGTTGACGACCGGGCATGCAGCGTCGTCGACAGCGCATCAAAGTTACCGGCTCGGACCCAATGACGTGGTTCGGATCCAAGTCTATGGAGAAGAAGACTTAACGATCGAAAGTAAAATTGATGGCGACGGAAATATTAATTTTCCATTACTGGGGATGGTGACGGTCGCGGGTAAGACTCTCCCGGAACTTCAGGAATATCTAGGCGCTCAGTTGGCACGAGGCTATGTTCGCACGCCGCGGGTCACCGCCTATATATTCAAATATCGAAACTTTTACGTCAGTGGAGAGGTCAAGACTCCAGGAGGCCATCCGTATGAGGAGGGGCTCAGCGTTCAAAAAGCGATCACGATGGCAGGTGGTCTGACGGACAAGGCAGAACGGGACAACGTTTACGCCTTACGGCGCGTCAATGGTCAAGAAGAGACAGTGCCGGTTACATTGGAGAGCCCGGTATACCCCGACGATACCATCGTTGTGCCTGAAGGACAGAAAATATACGTGAGTGGCGAGGTCAAGACGCCCGGCCGCTTTGGTTATGAAAAAGGATTGACCGTCCAAAAAGCGTTGAGCCTGGCAGGGGGGCGCACAGAAAAGGCGGAAAAAGGTGTCATCAAAGTGACGCGCGTGACGGAAGGCCTGGCGGCAACGTTGCCTGTGAATCCAGAGGCGGTTGTCATGCCGGGCGACATTCTCGTGGTCGAGCCGCAAGATTATAAATTCTACACCAGCGGAGAAGTGAAAAACCCTGGCGGATATTCCCATAAGGAGGGTCTGACCGTTCACAAAGCTATTGCCATGGCAGGAGGGCTCACCGAAAAAGCAATGCCTGGCGATTTGCATATCCTTCGTTCGGTGAATGGACGAGAGGAAACACTCGAGGTTAAATTGGATACCTTGGTCCTCCCAGACGACATCATCGTGGTAGCTCAGGGAGAGAAGTTTTTTGTTAACGGAGAAGTGAAGATACCGGGTCGCTATTTATACGAGAAGGGGCTGACCGTGCACAAGGCCATCACGATGGCCGGTGGGTTTACCGACAAGGCTGAAAAGGCCGCGATTAAAGTCACTCGGCAGGTCGATGGGAACCCTCACACAGTGGAGGCCGATCTTGAGGCCAGGGTGCTTCCCAATGATTTTATTGTCATCGCCCAGATGCATAAAGTGTATGTGAATGGAGAAGTAAAGAAGGCCGGTGACTATCCGTATGAGAAGGGCCTGACGATCCATAAAATCATCACTATGGCTGGTGGGTTTACGGACAAGGCGGCGGTGGGGCGGACGAAGATTTTACGGATTGTGGATGGGGAGGAGCAATCGTTGCGGGTGACGCTGGATGCGCAGGTGTTGCCGGAGGATATCGTCGTGGTGCCGCGCAGTTTCTTTTAAGGCGGCGGGGAGACGGACGAAGCGGCCGGGACGGGAGAGTCGTGATTGGAGCGGGACCGTGAGGGAAGGACCATGAACAGAGCACGGGCGCGAGGGACGAGGGGGCTACGGAAGGGACTGTGGCTGGGCATCCTGCTGGCGTCATGGGTAGCGGTGGCGGTGGCGGCGACCGCGCCCGGGTACCGGCTGGGGCCCAATGATGTGGTGCGCATTCAAGTCTATGGCGAAGAAGACTTGACGGTGGAGAGCAAGGTGGACGGCGAGGGCACGATTCATTTTCCGTTAGTGGGCCAGGTGGCGGTCGGAGGGAAGACCACGCAGGAGCTACAGGAGTTGCTGACGACGCGCTTAGCGGGGGGCTATATGCGCGCCCCGCGCGTGACGGCCTATGTGTTGAAGTATCGCAATATTTACGTCAGTGGAGAAGTGCGGACGCCGGGCGGACATCCGTATGAGGAGGGCCTCACGGTGCAGAAGGCCATTACGATGGCGGGTGGCATTACCGAGAAGGCCGAGCGGGGCGGCGCGGTGCGCATTGTGCGGTCCGTCAACGGGCAGGAGACGGCAGTACTGGTTCAGTTAGACAGTCTCGTCTTACCGGACGATACGATTGTGGTGGCGGAGGGGCAGCGAGTGTATGTGAGTGGGGAGGTGAAGACGCCGGGGCGGTATCTGTATGAGAAGGGGTTGACGGTGCACAAGGCGCTGGGGATGGCCGGGGGGCGTTCGGAGAAGGGGGAGAAGGGGCTGATCAAAGTGACGCGGCTGACCCAGGGCGTGGCCGAGACGCAGGTGTTGGCGCCGGAGGCGGCGGTGCTGCCCGATGATATTTTGGTGGTGGAGCCGCAGGACTATAAGTTCTACGCGAGCGGCGAGGTGAAGAATCCCGGCGGCTATCCCTATAAGGAGGGGCTGACGGTGCATAAGGCGCTGGCCATGGCCGGCGGGCTGACGGAGAAGGCCGAGCGCGGAGACGTGCACATCTTACGCGCGGGCAAGGGGCAGGAGGAGACGCTGGTCGGCAAGCCCGAGAGCCTCCTGCTGCCGGACGATACGATTGTGGTGGCGGAGGGGCAGCGAGTGTATGTGAGTGGGGAGGTGAAGACGCCGGGGCGGTATCTGTATGAGAAGGGGCTGACGGTGCACAAGGCGCTGGGGATGGCCGGGGGGCGCTCGGAGAAGGGGGAGAAGGGGCTGATCAAAGTGACACGGCTGACCCAGGGCGTGGCCGAGACGCAGGTGTTGGCGCCGGAGGCGGCGGTGCTGCCCGATGATATTTTGGTGGTGGAGCCGCAGGACTATAAGTTCTACGCGAGCGGCGAGGTAAAGAATCCCGGCGGCTATCCCTATAAGGAGGGGCTGACGGTGCATAAGGCGCTGGCCATGGCCGGCGGGCTGACGGAGAAGGCCGAGCGCGGGGACGTGCACATCTTACGCGCGGGCAAGGGGCAGGAGGAGACGCTGGTCGGCAAGCCCGAGAGCCTCCTGCTGCCGGACGATACGATTGTGGTGGCGGAGGGGCAGCGAGTGTATGTGAGTGGGGAAGTGAAGACGCCGGGGCGGTATCTGTATGAGAAGGGGTTGACGGTGCACAAGGCCATTACGATGACCGGCGGCTTTACGGAGAAAGCGGATAAGGCCACGATCCACGTGACGCGCGTCGTCAACGGTGTCGCGCAGACCCGGGAAGCTACGCTGGAGACGTCCGTGCTGCCGGATGATTTCGTCGTCATCTCCCAGCTGCACAAGATTTATGTCAACGGGGAGGTGAAGAAAGCCGGCGACTATCCCTATGAGAAGGGGCTGACGATTCATAAGATCATTACGATGGCCGGGGGCTTTACCGATAAAGCAGCCGCCGGCCGGACGACCATCTTGCGCATCGTCAATGGCGAGGAGCAATCCCTCCGCGTCACGCTTGATGCCCTCGTGCTCCCCGAAGATATCGTCGTCGTCCCCCGCAGCTTCTTCTAGCCATTTGTTCCACTGTGCACTCTAGGTTCTTCCAGCCTGTTTCCCTTAATCCTAGTGCCCACCTTCGGTATTAACTACTGAGCGACAGTCGCACCCGGAGTGATTGTTTTGAGGCCCGTTATCATAAGCGCTTCTGTGAAATGTGAACGAGCGAGCTAAGGTGGAAATATGAACACTCGATCCCTTCGATTGAAATGGTGTCTGCTCAGTGTATTTCTGACTTGCTTGATGTCTACCGCCGGCGTCGCATCACCCATATCCTCGCATCAAAGCTATCGATTAGGGGTCAATGATGTGGTGCGCATCCAAGTCTATGGGGAAGAGGACCTGACGGTAGAAAGTAAAGTGGATGGCGATGGGAATATTAATTTTCCTTTGTTGGGGATGATATCCATAGCAGGCAAGACGAGTCTGGAGTTGCAGGAATATCTCACGACACGGTTGGCGGGCGGTTACGTACGGTCGCCGAAAGTCACGGCGTCCATCCTTAAATACCGAAATTTCTATGTGAGCGGAGAAGTGAAGAGCCCGGGAGGGTACCCCTATGAGGAAGGACTTAGTGTTCAAAAAGCACTCACCATTGCAGGGGGTATGACGGAAAAGGCCGAGAAGCATGACTTGAATATCCTCCGATCGGTCAATGGGAATCCACAGATCCTTCCGGTCAAGGCCGATAGCGTCGTTCTGCCCGATGATACGATTGTCGTGGCGGAGGGCAAGCGCTTCTATGTCAATGGTGAAGTGAAGTCGCCAGGCCGTTATCTCTACGAGAAAGGCCTCACGGTGCACAAGGCCATCACCATGGTTGGGGGGGTTTACGGACAAGGCGGCGGTGGGGCGGACGAAGATTTTACGGATTGTGGATGGGGAGGAGCAATCGTTGCGGGTGACGCTGGATGCGCAGGTGTTGCCGGAGGATATCGTCGTGGTGCCGCGCAGTTTCTTCTAGAGGCGGCGGGGAGACGGACGAAGCGGCCGGGGACGGGAGAGTCGTGATTGGAGCGGGACCGTGAGGGAAGGACCATGAACAGAGCACGGGCGCGAGGGACGAGGGGGATACGGAAGGGACTGTGGCTGGGCATCCTGCTGGCGTCATGGGTAGCGGTGGCGGTGGCGGCGACCGCGCCTGGGTACCGGCTGGGGCCCAATGATGTGGTGCGCATTCAAGTCTATGGCGAAGAAGACTTGACGGTGGAGAGCAAGGTGGACGGCGAGGGCACGATTCATTTTCCGTTAGTGGGCCAGGTGGCGGTCGGAGGGAAGACCACGCAGGAGCTACAGGAGTTGCTGACGACGCGCTTAGCGGGGGGCTATATGCGCGCCCCGCGCGTGACGGCCTATGTGTTGAAGTATCGCAATATTTACGTCAGTGGCGAAGTGCGGACGCCGGGCGGACATCCGTATGAGGAGGGCCTCACGGTGCAGAAGGCCATTACGATGGCGGGTGGCATTACCGAGAAGGCCGAGCGGGGCGGTGCGGTGCGCATTGTGCGGTCCGTCAACGGGCAGGAGACGGCAGTGCTGGTCCAGTTAGACAGTCTCGTCTTGCCGGACGATACGATTGTGGTGGCGGAGGGGCAGCGGGTGTATGTGAGTGGGGAGGTGAAGACGCCGGGGCGGTATCTGTATGAGAAGGGGTTGACGGTGCACAAAGCGCTGGGGATGGCCGGGGGGCGTTCGGAGAAGGGGGAGAAGGGGCTGATCAAAGTGACGCGGCTGACCCAGGGCGTGGCCGAGACGCAGGTGTTGGCGCCGGAGGCGGCGGTGCTGCCCGATGACATTTTGGTGGTGGAGCCGCAGGACTATAAGTTCTACGCGAGCGGCGAGGTGAAGAATCCCGGCGGCTATCCCTATAAGGAGGGGCTGACGGTGCACAAGGCGCTGGCCATGGCCGGCGGGCTGACGGAGAAAGCCGAGCGCGGGGACGTGCACATCTTACGCGCGGGCAAGGGGCAGGAGGAGACGCTGGTCGGCAAGCCCGAGAGCCTCCTGCTGCCGGACGATACGATTGTGGTGGCGGAGGGGCAGCGAGTGTATGTGAGTGGGGAGGTGAAGACGCCGGGGCGGTATCTGTATGAGAAGGGGCTGACGGTGCACAAGGCGCTGGGGATGGCCGGGGGGCGTTCGGAGAAGGGGGAGAAGGGGCTGATCAAAGTGACGCGGCTGACCCAGGGCGTGGCCGAGACGCAGGTGCTGGCGCCGGAGGCGGCGGTGCTGCCCGATGATATTTTGGTGGTGGAGCCGCAGGACTATAAGTTCTACGCGAGCGGCGAGGTAAAGAATCCCGGCGGCTATCCCTATAAGGAGGGGCTGACGGTGCATAAGGCGCTGGCCATGGCCGGCGGGCTGACGGAGAAGGCCGAGCGCGGGGACGTGCACATCTTACGCGCGGGCAAGGGGCAGGAGGAGACGCTGGTCGGCAAGCCCGAGAGCCTCCTGCTGCCGGACGATACGATTGTGGTGGCGGAGGGGCAGCGAGTGTATGTGAGTGGGGAGGTGAAGACGCCGGGGCGGTATCTGTATGAGAAGGGGCTGACGGTGCACAAGGCGCTGGGGATGGCCGGGGGGCGCTCGGAGAAGGGGGAGAAGGGGCTGATCAAGGTGACGCGGCTGACCCAGGGCGTGGCCGAGACGCAGGTGTTGGCGCCGGAGGCGGCGGTGCTGCCCGATGATATTTTGGTGGTGGAGCCGCAGGACTATAAGTTCTACGCGAGCGGCGAGGTAAAGAATCCCGGCGGCTATCCCTATAAGGAGGGGCTGACGGTGCACAAGGCCGTGGCCATGGCCGGCGGGCTGACGGAGAAGGCCGAGCGCGGGGACGTGCACATCTTACGCGCGGGCAAGGGGCAGGAGGAGACGCTGGTCGGCAAGCCCGAGAGCCTCCTGCTGCCGGACGATACGATTGTGGTGGCGGAGGGGCAGCGAGTGTATGTGAGTGGGGAGGTGAAGACGCCGGGGCGGTATCTGTATGAGAAGGGGTTGACGGTGCACAAGGCCATTACGATGACCGGCGGCTTTACGGAGAAAGCGGATAAGGCCACGATCCACGTGACGCGCGTCGTCAACGGTGTCGCGCAGACCCGGGAAGCTACGCTGGAGACGTCCGTGCTGCCGGATGATTTCGTCGTCATCTCCCAACTGCACAAGATTTATGTCAACGGCGAGGTGAAGAAAGCCGGCGACTATCCCTATGAGAAGGGGCTGACGATTCATAAGATCATTACGATGGCCGGGGGCTTTACCGATAAAGCAGCCGCCGGCCGGACGACCATCTTGCGCATCGTCAATGGCGAGGAGCAATCCCTCCGCGTCACGCTCGATGCCCTCGTGCTCCCCGAAGATATCGTCGTCGTCCCCCGCAGCTTCTTCTAGTAGAGCAACCTCAGGTAAACGCATCAGGCTAATGAACAACGAAGAGAACAGTGAGGTGGCCGATGAATAACGAGCCATGGGTCGTCAAAACACGCAATGGAACGGTATGGGGAAAAATTCTTCGTGTCATCATCGATCCAGCCAGTCGGCAGATCGTATCGGTCGATGTCATGCTTAGCGCACAAGACCGATTTATTCGAGTGCCGTGGAAAAGATTAGAGGTCGAGAACGACGACATCATACTGAGCATAACGGAAGGTGAAGTTGAACATCTTGAGTCTCCATCAGGTGCAGGGATGCCAACTACGATGACGCTGGAAGACTCCGCGGCATGTAACGCCTAGAGCTCATACAGTCAATTGCAGCGTCACGGCGAAGTTTGACCGTAGGCCTGAGTTCATGAACACAAAAGGTATCTAACGCCTCCGGCTTTGACGGTTGAATAAAGGGCTTCATGTACCGACGGATTTTCATCGCGACAGTTCTCGCAACGGCCGCGTTTCTCGTGGCTCACATCGTGAATTTAATGGTCGCCCATGCCCTGACACGGAGTATCACCCTTCGCCAGATGTCGGCCAAAATGGAAAATCCTCCGGCTTCGAAAGTCGATCATCTCAAGCTCACCGAAGAAATTCTGGCGAGCGGAATATTCGGCGGACCGGAAGCTGAAGCGGCTCCCGCATCTTTGCACCCGAAAGGCGCCAGCGCGATCAGTGAAGCGGAGGCTCTCGTGTCGATAGGACCGCCGATCGATGCCGCGAAGAAGGTCAAACTAGTCGGAACGGTGGTTGGAGATGATAAGGTCGACCTCGCGGTTGTCGAAGAGATCAGCACAAAGAAACAAACGCTCTACCATCTCCATGACTTGATCGTGAACGTGGGGCAGATCACTCAAATTCGAAAAGATGCCATCCTCATTCGGCAAGGCGCGCAACACGAAACCTTGGAACTCGACTATGCGGTTTCCCCTGTCCAACCCGGCACACAGGTCGTCATCCCGACCACTCCCTCCGCTCAGTAAAGCTGATGAAAGCGGGCCACATTACTCCTGCGAACGAGAGCGCGAATGAAAGGGCAATTATGACTTCACGAGGCTTCCTGAAATGCACATGGCTGCTGTTTGTGGTCGTGCTGGCAGGGCAGCTGTTGTACAGCACTCCTATGCGGGGGGAGGAGCTAAGCGATCGTGGACGCGTGAGTCTTGATTTCAATGAGGTCGACCTCCCTGTCTTCATTCGGTATATCAGTCAACTGAGCGGGAAACATTTTATTCTCGATGAACGGGTGACGGGCAAGATCACCATGTACTCGCCCTCAAAGGTGTCTCCCGCGCAGGTCTATAATTTGTTCCTATCCGCGTTGGAAGTCCGCCGGCTCGCGGCGATTCCCAGAGGAGACGTCATTCAAATCGTTCCAGTGGCGGAAATGCCTCCCGAGCGCAATGTGTATGTCTACAAGCTCAAGAACGCCGCAGCCACCGACACGGCAGCCGTATTGACCAATGTCGTGGCACGATCGGTGAACCCGCCACCTGCGCTGGGGGGCCGTCCACCGCTTCGGCAATCCGGAGAATTCGAGTCTCCTGTCCAGATCTTTGCGGACAAACCCACCAACTCCTTAATTGTCACAGGGAGCCGGACCGACTATGAGCGACTCGTGTCGGTGATCAGGTCCCTGGACATACGGCGCAACCAAGTGTTTGTCGAAGCCGTCATTATGGAGGTCAATGTCAGTCGGTTGCGGCTTCTTGGGCTCGACCCGGTTCAGGGCTTGGCGGCCATCCAAAAAGGGTCCGTCATCCTTCTTGGAGGATTGAACCGGGTGCCGGAGGAGATCAGCGCGATTGCCCAATCGCTCACGGGCGCCGGCGCGGGTGCGGGAGGAACTGTCAATTTGCTCAACACGGGAACCCTGCGCCTGTTTCTACAAATTCTGAACAACTCGACGGATTCCAATATTCTCTCTACCCCGCAGCTTCTCGCGGCGGACAACCAGCGGGCAAAGATCATCGTAGGTGAGAATCGGCCATTCCCCACTGGGCAAGCCCAGGGAATTACTGGAGGAACCCTCGTGACGATTGAAAGGAAGGATGTGGGGGTGACCTTGGAGATTACGCCGCAAGTATTAGACAATAATTTAATTCGCCTCGACGTCAAACAGGAAATTACGGCGATTGCCGAAAATGTCGCACAGACGATCGGTTCAGGCAATTCGTCCATTCCCGTGGGTCCAACAACGACGAAACGAGCAATGGAGACCATTACGATCGTGCCTGATCAACAGACCGTGGTACTTGGGGGGCTCGTACGTGACAATGTCACGTTCAATGAAAGCAAGATTCCGCTGCTTGGGGATATTCCCGGCCTCGGGTGGCTCTTTAAAAGCCGATCGCAACAGGTCGAAAAGGTCAATCTCCTCGTCTTTCTCACGCCGACTGTGGTACGAGACCGCGTCGATATGGTCGAAATGAGTGAGAAGAAGCGCGGGGAGATCGAACCGCTGCTGAAGGAAAATCGCATTGACGAAACGCCCCAGGTAAACCGCGCCCTCGACCGTCTTATCACCGCACCCCAGGCCGAAAGAGGGCCGGCATTGGACATCCAACCGGAAACTTCTCTCCAACATGGATTGTGGAACGAGTCTGATGCCAGACTGATCATTGACCACGATCTTCTTGCGAGGCTTAAGCGCACGGTTAGGCTCGACGGGGATCGATAAACCGAATAGTTGATTGTGCGCGCGTTCCGCGACGATTCAACTCCAGTCATATTGGCTGAACGGCATACACAATCCGGAGTCCATGACGTGAATCTACGGGGCATGACACTGAAGGTCTTTCCTGATAGCCTGCCATAAGGCGGGGAAAGTCGGAGCGCTACGAGTGGCCTACGGACAACCCATGTTAGGAAGAATTCTCTGCGAGAAATTCGGCCTCGCGCAGACGAAATTAGATCACGCGCTGGCGACGCAAGGTGAGAAGGGAGGTCTCATCGGCGAGATATTGGTCAAGCTTCGCTTCCTTCGCGAGGAAGATCTGCTTGAAGCCTTGTCGATCCAACTCGACTTGCCCTGGATGCCTCAGCTGGAAAGCAGGATGGTCGATTTGACTTTGATCGCCAAGGTTCCGATTGGGTTTGCCAGGCGCTATCGATTGCTACCGATTTACAGTGAAGAGGGCTGCGTCCTTGTCGCCACCACCAATCCTCTCGAAACCGCCGCTCTGGACGATGTCCGGCTGTTGCTCGGCAGCGATATCAAACCCGCCGTCACCACCCCGACCGTCTTAATGGCATGTTTGAACCAGGTGTATGACCATGCTGCGACCGGCACGGCCGAACAGGTCATGGAGGATCTCTCCGCGGATACCGATCTGGATCGTTTGGCGAACGAACTCAGCGAGCCGACAGACCTGCTCGACGCGACCGATGAGGCGCCGGTCATCCGGCTGGTCAATTCGCTCTTGTTCCAGGCTGTGAAGCGGCGCGCTAGCGATATCCACTTTGAGTCGTATGAAAAAGGCCTGGTCGTCAGATATCGAATCGACGGGGTGCTGTATCCCGTCCTCTCGCCACCAAAGCGCCTGCAGGCTAGTATGCTGGCTCGGCTCAAGATCATGGCAGGTTTGAATATCGCCGAACAACGCCTACCTCAAGACGGACGGTTCGGCATTCGCACCGCGGGGAAGGACGTGGATCTCCGAGTCTCGGTGCTGCCGACTTCGCATGGAGAGCGGGTGGTGTTGCGCTTGCTCGAAAAGGACAATCGCCTCCTGAACTTGTCGGATATCGGGATTTCCCCACGCCGGCTTTCCGTCATGAGACAGCTCATCCAGCTTAGCCATGGCATCATCCTGGCCACGGGGCCAACTGGGAGCGGAAAAACCACCACGCTCTATGCGGCACTTAGTCAGATCAATGCGCCGGACAAAAATATCATTACCGTCGAAGACCCTGTCGAATATCAACTTCAAGGCATCAGCCAGATGCAGGTCAACCCGAAGATCGAGCTGACGTTTGCCAGCGGGTTGCGCTCCATTCTTCGTCAGGATCCGGACGTGATCATGATCGGAGAAATCCGTGATTTGGAAACGGCGGAGATTGCGATCCATGCGTCGTTGACCGGTCATTTAGTGTTCTCGACCCTCCATACCAACGACGCCGCGGGCGCCGTCACCCGTCTCATCGACATGGGCATTGAACCGTTTCTCGTCGCGTCCTCAGTCGTGGCGATTATTGCCCAACGTTTAGTACGGCAGGTGTGCATGGCCTGTCGGCAAGCGTACGTGCCGACCGATGAGGAATTGATCCGGTTAGGAGTCGGACTTTCCGGGGAACGTCCGAAGCTGTATCGAGGCGTCGGGTGCGCAGCGTGTGCGCAGACAGGCTACCGCGGCCGCAGCGGCATCTATGAATTCCTCGTTATCGACGATGAGGTCCGCAAACTCATCGGGGCCAAAGCGGATTCGACGACGATTCAACGGGCCGCCGTTCTCAAGGGCATGAGCACACTCAGGCAGGAAGGCGCCGAGAAGGTGTTGCAGGGTTTGACAACGACGGAAGAAGTGGTGCGGGTCACACAACAGGAAGTAGAGACCTAGTCAGGATGCTGAAAATGGCTCTATTACACCCACCCTGCCCCCAGGCGCGCCAAGACGCGCCCCTTCCCGAGCTTCGTTCTCGCCTCATCAAAGTCCTCAACGTAGCCCAGAGGCTACGCCTCCGGCTTTGAATCGGCTGCGGCCTCGTTGGCAGCACATTTTGAGCATCCTGTGAAAGATCATCTGTACCGAAATAAACAATAAGATGCCTGTCTATCAATATAAAGGCTTGCGAAGCGATGGGCAGGGAACGGCCGGGGTCATCGATGCCGAGAGCCTAAAGGGCGCACGACATAAGCTGCGGCAAGGCGGGGTGTATCCCACCGATGTCAGTGAGCAGCGACAGTCCGATGGAGTTGGGCGCGGCTCGATCCTGTCCTCCGGTGTGGGGGGCGCCGTCCTCACTGCTCAGGAACGCGCCATTCTCACGCGACAGCTCGCGACCTTATTGACGGCGGGTTTGCCGTTGATCGATGCGCTGGCTGTCCTCATCGAACAGACTGAAAAGAAATCCATCCAGAGCCTTCTCGCCGAGGTGCGCGAGCAGATACGCGGCGGCAAGGCGTTGAGCCGTGCGCTGGAAGCGTTTCCCCAAGATTTTACGACCGTCTATTTGCATATGGTGCGCGCCGGAGAAGCGAGCGGCGCATTGGAAGGCATTTTGGTCCGCCTTGCCGAATTCTTGGACGGCCAACTCAAGCTGAAGCATAAGGTCACGAATGCGACCATGTACCCGGTGTTGATGCTGGTCGTCGCCGTCGCCATCCTGGGATTTTTGATGGTGTTTGTCGTGCCCAAAATCACCGGGGTGTTCGCGGACCTGCATCAAGTCCTGCCATGGCCGACTCGATTTCTAATTGCGGTGAGCGATTTTCTGACTCACTATTGGCCTGTGCTGCTGGGCGGGACGGTGTTGCTCGTGGGGATGGCGCGGCGTGCGCTCGCCACATCCGTCGGTCGCGTGCGCGCAGATCGTCTTCTGCTCAGGATGCCGATTCTTGGGACAGATGACTCAGATGATCTCCATCTCACGTCTCACCAGCACGCTGGCCACCATGTTAAGTAGCGGTGTACAACTTCTTGACGCGCTGGAAGTGGCCAAGCATGTGATGAACAATCGCGTTTTGGAGCAGGCCGTTTCGCAGGCTCGGGAGCACATTCGTGAGGGACAGAGTATTGCCGTTCCGCTCAAACAAAGCGGGCTGTTCCCGCCGCTCGTCACTCATATGATCGGCATCGGCGAAAAGAGCGGCGAATTGGAAAGCATGCTGCGCAGAGTGTCGGAGATCTATGATGCGGAAGTTGATCGGACCATTACCAGACTGACATCGCTCTTGGAGCCGATCATGATTCTTTTGATGGGCTCGGTGGTCTTCTTCATTGTGCTGGCTATCCTGCTGCCGATTTTCGAAATGAGCCAAATCGTCAAGTGATATACAAGGGACTATCCATACGATGAAAACGTGTGCGTCTCGTCTTTGTCTTTTCGCGATCCGCAGCGAACGCGGCTTCACTTTCATTGAAATCATGGTGGTGGTCGCCATCCTGGCGATCCTGGCCGCCTTGATCGTTCCTAAGATTGCGGGACGATCCGACGATGCCCGCCGCACTGCGGCCAAGGTCCAAATTCGGAACATCGAGGGAGCTCTTCAACTGTACAAGCTTGATAATAGCATCTACCCGACGACCGAGCAGGGGTTGAAAGCCCTCGTTGAAAAACCTTCCGTTGGGGCGATTCCTAAGAATTGGAAGTTAGGCGGTTACCTATCGAAGGTGCCGAACGATCCGTGGGGCGCCCCGTACAAGTATCTCAGCCCGAGCCCTCGGGGAGATTTTGAGATTGTATCTCTCGGTGGAGATAGCGAGCCGGGCGGGGAAGGCAAGAATGCCGATATCATCAACTGGGATCTCGATAAGGATTAGACCAGACGAGGATGATTCGGCAAACGTCGGCACACCGCTTCCCGGGACACGCCGTCTCTTTGTCGGTTCTTACGCGCAGTCTGGATTTACGTTGATCGAAGTGACGCTGACCGTCGCGCTGTTGACGCTTGTACTGGCACTTGTGCTGCCTCGCATAAATCTCACTCCTTCGGTAGCAGACTCTGGCAGGCGTCTCGTCGGAGCGATTCAGTCACTACATACAGCCGCCGCCGCATCCAATCGAACCTACCGTCTTCACATCGATCTTGACCAGCGTGTCTATTGGTCCACTGTCTTCACCAGCGACGGCGACCGCCTTCCTGCCGATCCCGCGGTAGCCTTCCGTTCTGCACTGACTTCTCCGGTGAGATTTGAAGACGTCACGACCGGCCGGCATGGCAAGGCGAAGGCGGGCAAAGTCTACATCGAATTTTTCCCCGGAGGGCGGGTTGATCCGGCGGTCATCCATCTGTCCAATCAATCCGACCGAATCATGGCGTTGGTCGTAGAGCCATTGACCGGAGATATTCAGATATCTGATCGCTATTATATGGATCCGCCGAAGGCGTCTATTTCCGAGGGCTATCGCGAGTTTTTTAAAGCCCTGCCTCTTCCGCCCGTCTTACCACTCCAACGAGTGATTCAGCCATGACACAACGTGGATTTGTCCTGCTCGACGTCTTATTAGCCTTGGCCGTCTTAGCGATTGCACTCCCAGTACTTCTTGGCTTGGCAAATCGGGACCTCGAACTGCTTGCACATGCGCGCGCGCTGACCACGGCCACACTCTTGGCACAGGAAAAATTGCTGGAGACCGAAGTGGAAGGTTTTCCGCCAGTGGGCCAAGTGATGGGCGACTTTCAAGCACCGTCCTTCGGCAAAACTTCTGAGCGAAAATATGATCAGCGCGAGGCTTTTCGTTGGGCGCGGACGGTCGACGCCACGTCGTTCGAGGATGTGCGTGAGGTGCGCGTCAGCATTTTCTGGCCGAGAGGCCGGACAGAAGAAAAGGTGGAGATGACGAGCTATGTGTTCCTGGAGCCAAAGACTTCATCGTCAAGCCGGCTACACACTGATTGAAGTCTTGATTTCAGTGGCCATTCTCGCTGTGGTCATGACGATGGTGTCTCTCACCTTCTCGGGCACGGTCAGGATGGTCCGCACCGTCGGCGAAGAGCACACGCAAGAGCATCAGGCTCGGATGTGTTTATCACTGATTGCGGAAGACCTGATGATGGCCCGTCAACATCCTCGCTTTCCATGGAGTACCAGGAACGGTGATCGTGACGGACAGCCCGCCGATCTCGTGGCGTTTGTCTCGACAGGCCATGGGGTCGGCGACGGTACAAAGCAAGAGGGGGGCTTGTCACGGGTGCTCTACACGCGTGAAGGCGACCGTCTGGCCCGCCTCACGTTGCGCAATCTTCAAGGCTCATTTCCAGAGGCCATCGAGCGAACGGATCTGACCACCGGTGTGGCCGCATTCGATCTTCACTACTACGATGCCTCCTCGCGTAAGTGGGTGGACGAATGGGACGGAAGAGTACGAAAGTCCCTTCCACGAGCCGTCATGATTGAGCTCACACTGACGAATAGCCGGCAGGAACGCCGCACGTATACTCAATGGGCTACGGTCCCAGCACGCTACTTATGAAGTTGAAACCTGCTCAGAGTTTGTCTGCAATGCCGGTAGGGTGGACGGTCTACACCATCATGATGGTGGGTCTCTGTCTGGCGCTGACCTTTCCGTATGATTCGCTGCATGCCATGTTGCTTGTCCGCCTCTCCGAGAGAACGGGTCTGGACATTCATGCAGAGCAGTGGCGTCTACAACTGCCGGCCGGGGTCATTTGGAACCATCCTTCCATTTTTATGCCCGGAGTAGAACGAATCGATGCCGAGCAACTTCAAGTACAGGTCAAGTTGAGCAGTGTGCTGAGGGGGCAGCCGGTCTTTGTGTGGTCCGGCACTATCGGCGGGCGTGAGGGATCAGGTGGACGCCTATCCGGGGAACTGTCTTTGGGCACCTTATCCTGGAGCGGCCCTGCCCAGGCGCTCGGGAACATGGAGCATCTCGATCTCTCTTCGCTCGCGCTTCCTTTGGTGAAGAAGGGGTTGCTACGAGCGCGATTCGAACGGCGGTGGACGGATCTATCAGCGGCTGAGCGGTCGCGTGTGGAAGAAGGGACGTGGCATATAGAATTAACCGACGTAGAATTGGAACAGTTGCCGGTCGGACCATATCCATTGCCGCCGCTTACGCTCTCCTCGTTGAGCGGCCGCCTCGAGTGCCACTCAGGAACGTGCCGCCTGGAATCACTGAGGGGTGAGAGTCAGGACGGCATGTTTAGCGGCGAAGGAGAGATCGTGTTGCACGATCCTTTGCCGACCAGTCACCTATCCTTAACCCTGTCTGTGATCATGACCGAGGCCCTGAAGGAGCACCTTCATCTCACACACCTTGGTCTTGCCACTCCCGGTCTCCCTCAGAAACTCACCGTCAGCGGTCCTCTATCCAACCTGCAGATGCAATGATCGCGCAATAGTCTCTTTCTCGCTAGGATCCACTCCCCGATGACGATGGCTACGAATACTGTTGGACTCGATATGGGGCGCACCGCCATCAAAGCCGTGCGCCTGCGAAGAACACTGGCGGGCCGGGAAACCATTGATTTCCTCCGCCAGGACATTTCGCTTGCCGATCAGAACCTCGGAGAAGACCGGCAGACGCAGTTACTCACCGAGTTTGTTCAAAAGCATCGTCTAGCCGGCGCACGGATCATGACGGCACTGCCTTGCAGCGAACTGATGATCAGGATGTTGGCGCTCCCGTTTCATGATACGAGAAAGCTCATGCAAGTGATTCCCTCCGAGGTCGAAAGCATGATCCCGTTGCCACTCGAGGAGGTGGCGGTCGACTATGAATTGTTGACCCAGAGGAAACTGGACAAGAAAACGCCGGGCGCTTCGGCAAGCCAGGTTCTCGTCGCTGCGGCACAGAGATCGACGCTGCTGCGCCATATCGAGCAGCTGGCTGATGTAGGTCTCGATCCGGCGGCAGTTCGGGTTGATGCGTTGGCTCTTCTCTCCGTCGTTCGACGAATGAGCCAACAACAATCTGTTTCTTTCAAAAATGTCGCCATCATCGATATCGGCGCTATGCGCACAACTGTGTGTCTCTCTTATGAAGGCGATCCCTGGATGCTACGGTCGATACGATACGGCACGCATCATCTCAATCAACCGACGCCACTCTCCCGCAGAAGAAGGGATCTCTCTAGAACGTAAGGCTGCGACCTCGAAACGGCCCTTGACAGCCGAGCACATGGAACCCGGATTCAGCTCGCTTCTCAGAGAGCTTCGTAGCTCCCTGCATGCGTATGAAGGTTCAACACACCATCGACTCAAGCATGTCTGGTTTTCCGGCGGCGGGGCCGAGTGGAGTGAGCTGACCGCGCTCTTGGCGCGTAGTTTAGAGTTGGAACCGATCAGCTTGCCTGCGCCTTACCGGCTCTCGTGCGCACCGGCGTACACCGTCGCCATGGGGTTAGCCCTCATGGGCTCCTCCGGCACGATGACCAGTCCGTGGGTCCGGAAGTCATCCGGCTCGGCGATCAATCTCAAGCACGTGTTGAATACCACTTTAGGCAGGAGCCAGGCGCGACGGAGACATCTGTGGCAAATCGGGTTAGCAGGCCTCGTGATTCTGCTCTTGGTGATTGGAGACCTCTCCGTGCAGGTCATGCTCAAGCAGTCTCGCTTGCAGGAGCTCAAGGCGGAGGTACGGACGCAGTTTCAGAATCGGTTCGCCGGGATCGAGCTTGTCACGGATGAACTGGAGCAGGCGAACGCGACACTCCAGGCTGTGCGAAAGACGGCGAGTCTCTTAAAGGGCGGGCAGGTGGCCATGCTTCCGGTACTGTCCGATTTGGTGCGTCAATTTCCCAAAGGTGTGGTGGTGAAAATTACCGGGCTCATGATCGAGGCGGGGACCATTCAGATTGAGGCGGAGACGGACTCTTTTGAATCTATGGAAAAGATACGGCAAGGCTTACTCGGCTTTCCAGAGGCTCGCGAAGTCACCGTGCGGGACGCCCGCGTTGGGGCAACGCCGAATCAAGTCCTGTTTCGTATCACGCTTACGCGAGGGGCCGCATGACGCAGGTGCTCCAACAACGGTGGAATGGTTTCTCCGGCCGGGAGCGTCTAATCGTGATTGGACTCGGAATCATGATTGTGGCTGCGCTGTTGTTTACGCTTGTGATTGATCCGCTTTTGGATCGAATAGATCTGCTGGACCGTCAGCTTGCCGGCAAACAGCGCGCGCTCAGCCAACTTGCCATCGTCGGCGCCGACTATAACACGGCGCGCGCCCAACTGGCCGAGTTCGATCAACGCGTCCAAGCCGGTCAAGGTACGTTCTCGTTATTATCCTATCTTGAGGAGGCCACCTCGGCGGTGCAACTACGCGATCGCATTACTGGCATGCAGCCTCAAGCGCCGGTCTCCACCCAAGGCTACAGAGAAGTGACCGCGGAACTTCGATTAGAAGGCGTGCCGTTTCCGTCGCTGTTGAAGTTGTTAGCCAAACTGGAAGGCTCGCCTCATCTCATTCAAGTAAAACGACTGCAGGTCAAACCGAGACCCGATGCCCCGCATCGTTTTGATGCCGGCCTGACGGTGTCTAGTTTTGACAAAGAGTGAGGACCACGGCATGGCCCTTCCACTCGCCCTTTTTGTCTTGTCCGTCTTGGTCACGCTCATTTTGGGCTTCGATGCCGATGCCAGGCGGGATCTCAAAGAGGCCGCCGTATTTCGGGACGGATACAAGGCGGCTGCGCTCACGCGTTCCGCTATCCAGACCGCCCGCGCGACACTTCACCGTGATGTCGTTCTCAAAAAACAAGCCGGCCGCTCGTATGACGCCTTGACGGATGTCTGGGCGACGCCGATGTCCGGGAAACTTATCGGCGATGGTATCGTATCGGTTTCGATTGAAGACGAGAGGGGGAAGCTGAACCTCAACGACTTGTCTCGCGCGATGGAACCGACGCTACGCACCGAGACCATCCTTCGATTCAAGCGGCTATGTGTGCGCATCCAAGTGAACCCCGAACTCATCGACGCCATCGTCGATTGGGTCGATGCCGACGATGTTCCGGAAAAGTACGGCGCGGAACGGCGCTATTACGAGTCATTGAATCCCCCATACCAACCGGCCAATACGGCCTTGCAGACCCTGGACGAGTTGCATCTTGTCAAAGGCATGAGCCCCGAGATTGTCGAGCGTCTCGCTCGCTATGTGACGGTGTATCCCGCTGTCGCCGATGGATGGGTCAATATCAATACGGCTGACCCTCTTGTCATCGAGGTCTTGAGTCCGCGTATCACTCCCGCATTGGCACTCACTGTGGCGCAGGCGCGACCCTTTCGGACCATGCAAGACGTCGATCGTGTTGTCGAATTCGCTCCCGTCGCAAAAGAACTCCAACTGACGGGCGCCTATACGCTGGAAAGCGATTACTTCACTGTCAGAACGAGCGTAACCGCGAATGAGGCCACGAGAAATGCCCGTGCAGTTATCCGCCGGTCACGGGCCGACGGCGACACCCGCGTGATTTATTTTCGTATGGAATAGCGGGAAGCCGCTAGAGCCCATGCGGCGCTAGATGCAGCACATCTATTCTGCGCCACACAAAAGCTTGATGTGGCGTGCAAGGCTGATAGGTGGCGTAAGAGACTGGCTGCCTCATGGACGTTTTGCGAGTTACTCGAGAGCTGTCGACCCGCGTCTGATTCGGAGCCAGCGATGTTAATCTTCAAAATGAGTTTTGAATGTACTCAATTTAAATAATCAGATATACTAACGGAAGTCATGTACGACTTAGTCGCTTCTGGCGGAAGTTCTTTTGATTGAGTAAACTGCCACTGTGTATGACTGATGCCGCTGACTTCGTGCCTGGTCGAAAGACGTTCGCCGGGATACGTGCTTCGGGAGACTTCTTCTGAGCCCCAACGGTAAGATCCTTCCGGTTCCGGAGTTCGCAACTCGAGCTTCATCTCCTGCGTCATCCTTTTTTACTTCTGTTGTGCGCTCCATCAGCAAGCTGGTGCCAACAATCGACTGGCCCAGGGGTACGCCCCTCAGCTCAATCCCTCTTATCGGGCGGGCAAGGCACGCTCTACTTATCGCAATTCGCCAATCCTGCATTACGTAGCGCGCTGTACATGACGCCACGTTTCCGTGGACTGGAATTTATCCTCTTTATCCGAGTGGCTACACAGCCGATCATTCAAGAGGAAGGTATTCTCGCAGGACCCGTTCGGTTGCATCCGTTCATGGGTGTGGCAGAAATGTATACGGACAACGTCTTCCGAACTAATTCCAAGCGCAGCGACTTTTTTACGACTCTTGCACCCGGAATTCAAGCTCAACTCCCTATCGGTCGACATATCTTTGTGGCCGATTACCGGACCAATCTTCAGTTTTATCACCGGACTCCCGTCCAACAATGTCCAGGACCAGACGGCATCCGGGCTGCTTCGAATTTAATCTTGCCAGTGGTCTGAAGCTGGATTTTCAGAGGCGAGCATAAACTCGGCCACGATCCACGAGGAACGGCGGTCGATCTTCAAAATGTGGAAGTCAATAAATGGACGACGAATGGCTTTACCGGGCGAGCTGCAATATCAGGGCGGGAAGATAGGAATGGCGCTCACCGCCCAGACGCTTCGATGGACGTATCTGAACAATAATCAGGGAATCATTCGCGATCGTCTCAGCAACTATACGGGCCTCAGATTTTCAGGGCAAGCTTTTCCGAATACGTCAGCGCTTGCTCGATTTTAGCGTCAACCAGGAAATTTATGACCAAAACAAGAATCTTGATAACGCCATTTATACAGTCAGTACAGGAGCCAGATGGGAGGCGACCGGAGTTACGGGGGGCGAGATCCTCGTTGGCTACCAATTTTTGAAATTTACTAACGCCCAAGTTAATCAGCCACCTCCTGTCGCTTAGCCAATATACGAGAAATGAGAGATTCTGCTGGAAACGTCTTTGTTGCCGGTAAGATTTATTGGATTCCGCTATCGGGATTAACCGTCACCCTGCAGCCGTACCGAACCATTCAGCAGACCGTGGTGGCCGGAACCTCGTTTTTTACCGCCACCGGCGTCAATCTATCTGCGGTACGCGAATTGACCGAACGTATGGACCTCACGGTCGAACTTAGGATACGAGGGTGACGATTTCTCGACCCCTGCGGGAGCGACGGCATCTACACCGTCACGATCGGATCACTATAAAAAATGCCGCCATTGGATTGAACTATCGAGCAGTAAAATGGATAGGGGTAGGCTTGCAATATGTATTCGAGGATAGAAACTCGAATGTCAGTCAGTTTAATTATCAGGCGAACACTGCCATGGTATCCGTCCAGGCTTTTTTCTAAAGTTCAAATTTCTTATCGTCTCGTGGCTCCTGACATGCTCGGTAGTCCGTGTGATCAAACATGCTAAGGGGCTATAGTTCGAAAGAAGAGACGAAGGGGAGGGCCCGACGGCCATCCCCTTCGTCACATACCCCCTATCTTTACGCGAACGTATTGTTTGACAGGGTGGCGTTCACCGGCATGGGTGCCGGGCTGCCGAGGTACGGGCCTCCCGCGGTCTGGAACAGTTGCCCGCCGTTGACCATCACATTGTTCTGAAGCGTACTATTCATGGTGCCCACCAGTCCAAGCGTCATCGCGTTTGCATTGTCCGTCTCATTGATGATGGTGTTGTCATGGGCAATGGAATTGTACCGCGTTTTCACGCGTCGATAAATATCTTGGGCGTGCTCTGGGGCGCCGCCGTCCTGTATATGATTTATCGGCTGCCGCACAGCGATCGGACCCTCGCATTTGCCTCACTGCTCTTTCCGGCTTACTATACGGCGCTATCGCTTTGGCTCGAGTTCCGTCGACTGACGACTCAATCATCACCGCGAGGTTAATCATGCGCAGACTGCTTCGGTATGTCGGCTTTTGCAAAAACTTACTCTTCATCGTTCTGCTGTTGCCGGCATCCTCAGTGCAAAGCCAGCCGCGCGCCGAATCCGGCATTCCTAAATATGTCTTCGTCTTTCTCTCTGACGGTGGCGGCATGGCCCACCTGGAAATCGCCCGGCAGTACAATCGGCAAGTGCGTAACGAAGGCTTCGTCATCGTTGACAAAATCATGAAGGAAGGCAGCGTCGGCGTGATGACGACACACGCGGCTGATTCGTTGTCAACCGATTCCGCGGCGGCGGCCACCGCGCTCGCCGGCGGATGTAAGGCTAACCTCGGCGCGCTCGGCGTGTGCGCCGACGGCACGACGACGATCAGCGCCATGGAGTTGGCGCGCCGACGCGGTATGCGGCTCGGTTTGGTCACCACCGCGCCGGTCTACGACGCCAGTCCGGCAGCATTCGTCTGCCACGTGCCCAACCGGCGCGACTATTCGGCAATCATCGATCATTACTTGGATTTGGCACCGTACGTTTTAATGGGCGGAGGCAAAGAGCAATTTTTGCCCAAAAGCCAGCTCGGCAGTCGCCGGACCGATGAAACTGACATGATCGCCGCCTTCGTGAAGAAAGGTTATCGCTTCGCCGACACGAAAGAGGAGCTTGAGCGGCCGAGCTCCGGCAAGCTTCTCGGTCTCTTTGCGCCGAGAGATATGAGTTTCGAACTGGATCGGGACAAAAACCGCGAGCCGTCGGTTTACGACATGAGCCGGGCGGCGATACGACTGCTCCACGAACAGAACCCGCTCGGTTTTTTCGCGTTTATCGAATCCGAGAATATCGACAGCGCGGCGCATATCTCGGATATCGCTTCGGTGATTCACGGCTACAGGGAGTTCGACCGCGCTGTCGGCCTCGCCTACGATTTTTATCGCAAATACCCGCGTGACACTTTGATCATCGTCACCTCCGATCATGAAACCGGCGGCTTGGGATTTACTCTCGCGCTCAAAGATTTGACCAGTACGAAGGCCAGCAACCAAGTAGCGGCTACGACCGCCGATCTGAAAAAATTACAATTCCTCGATATCTCGCTGCGGAAGGCAGCCGAGATACTGGGCCCTCGTCCGAGTGCCGACGCGGTCGACAAGCTCATGCGCGAGCACTTCCCTGGATTCGTTTTGGCGCCCGAATTCAAAGAGGCGATTGTCAAACGTCAGCCGGTTTCCCGCACCATGTTTTTAGACTTGACCGCCAACACCCTCGGCTTGATGGTTGCGAACAACACCCAAGCTTATTGGCAAACCGCCACGCACACGAACCAGCCGGTGCTCGTCGCGGCGCTCGGTGTGGGCTCTGAGCGCTTTCGTGGTTACTACGATAACGCCGATTTCGGGAGAATTTTGAAAAATCTAATCGAACGAAAGTCGACGAAGTAATCTCATCTCGTCGGCACTAGGTCGTGATTTCCGAGACCTATCTCTACCCCGCCACGGACACGCCGAACAGCCAGCCGACGCTATAGGTGATCGCGGAAACCAGCAAGCCGATCCCCAGCATGCGCGCGCCGCTCAGCAGCGGGCCACGCGCGGTAAAGATCGACAACACGGCGCCGACCCCAAACAACGCGCAAAAACTCAGCGATGCGCTGGTGATCCACGCTTTCGTGCCGGCGGTCAAGAGATACGGAGCCACAGGCACAAAGGCGCCGACGACGAAGGCAAAAAACGAGCTCATCGCGGCGGTCCACGGCGATCCGAGTCCTGCCGGATCGAGCCCGAGCTCTTCGCGCGCGAGTGTATCGATCGCGGTTTTTGGATTTTGAATGATGCGCTGCGCCAGCCGCGACGCTTCTTGTTCGGGAATCCCCTTGGCTTGATAGATAAGCGAGAGCTCTTCCTCCTCTTCCTTGGGAGAAATTTCCAGCTCTTCTTTTTCGATGGCGATCTGCTGCTCGAAGACTTCCCGTTGCGCGCCGACGGAAACGTATTCACCCGCGGCCATGGAAAAAGAACCGGCCAGCAGACCGGCGACCCCGGCCAAAATGATGTACTCGGGCTTCGCCTCCGCCCCTGCAAATCCCATGACGAGACTGAAATTCGAAAGCAGCCCGTCGTTAATGCCGAACACCGCCGCGCGTAGGCCGCCGCCGTGCGCTGAAATATGCCAACGCTCAGTTCCGGCAATCGATTCCTGCCCCGAGGTTTTCCCCTCCATTGCCATCAACGTCCGGCTATGCGCTCTTTCCTCCGCCGGCAAGCCGGCCGCCTCGGGCTGGCGCATGTAACCGGCTTCGTCGCGCGCTTCCATGTTGCTGATGATCGGCACGACGCGGCGCGTGCCGAACTGCCGCGCCATCCAGCCGAGCAGGCGCACCCGCGCCGAAGGTTTATGCGTCGGCACGGCGCCGCCCCCGGCCTGAATCAACCTCGCCCAACGCTGCGCGTGCCGCTCTTCGTTCTGCGCGAGCTTTTCAAAAATCACCGCGCGCTGATCGTCCTTTTCAGCGGCGGCCATGGCGCGATACAGCGCGATACCGTCCATCTCGACGATATAATTTTGCCGATAACGCTCGACGTCCGCACCGGTTGAACTGCTTTGTTTCGCCATCAGCCGCGTTCTTTCATAGCCAGCGCAGAATAATTTTCCATCAGTCCATCCTTGCCACAGGCAAACTTAAAGAGTCAAACAAATTACCCCTGGGAGTTCGCCAGGCGATTGGTCGATCGGTCCCGACTCATCACCCAGCACACAGCGGAGATTCGATAATCAGACGAAGAAATGCTTCGTCGGCACTAACGTCGGATAAAAATCTTCGACAGAGTCAATTCAACCACTGCGAATAGACCGCAAGCGTTACGCCGGGGCGGTAAGCGGCAGGAATTTTTTGTCGACGGGAATGTATTCATTGACGTAATGCTTTGCGTGGTAGATGGTCTGAGCTTTTTCGATGAACAACGCCGCAGCGAGGATCGCGACCAAGGCCCAACCTTCCGAACCTCTTTCACCGCTCAGCACGTCGATCAACGCGCCGACGAACAGAACCAAAAGGAGACCCTCCGTAACCGCATCGCCTAGACCCAACACCGGATGGCCCGTATAAAAGTAACCGCCGCCGGGATAAAAGACCGATAATCGAATCGCCCGCTCGCCGTCTTTGAATTGTAACTGGCAGGTAGGGCAAGTGAACTTTGCTTTCACGAGTCGCGCCTGGCATCTCGGACAAAGATGATGCCTCTCGCTCACTTCCGACGGCTGTTCGCCTTTCGGCAAAGTCGACAGCAGCGCCTTTAGTTTTTTGAACTCCGGCGACTCAACATAGTTGAAGCTTTCCTTCTTACCTGTTTTGTAGGTTAACTTCAGCACTCTCCCCATAAACCCGCTAACCTTCGCCTCCGTAAGGTCGCCGTAAACAACCTGTGCGACGGAAGACTTTGGTTTAAAATTCATCGTCGTCGGCAAGTGCAAAATCCGTTTGTTGGTAAAAACCAAAACACACCGCTTCAGCAAATAAATAATCCAGCCCGTGGTTAACTGCTCGAACCACGACATCGGCGAAGCCGCCCTGACTGCCAGCGATATTTCCTCGTCCGGCTTTAAAACTTGCCTCAATAACGGCGCCACGTCCCGCAGTATTTTCAGCTGCCGCTTCGTCGTGCCCATGTGAAGCTTATTGTTATGGGTCGTGAAACAAACGTCCCGATTGATTCGCAACCCGAAGGTGTCGACTTGAACGCCGGCCATGATTTATTTCTCCTCTTGTCTGAAAGCGAAAAACTCTATCCAACAAACGATTAGGAACAGCCGAGCTAAAACGAACGATAATTTATATTAATGAATGTGGTGGTTCTAATTATAAACCATCCAATCCCAGGCGGGCGATAAGATTCGCCGCCGACCTTGCGCGCATCGGCTCTTTCATTCTACCCTCACCAGATGATCACCTTCGTCGACATCGAAGAGGCGCGCGAGCGCGTCAAAGATCAGATCTATCTCTCCCCTTTTCCGCATTCGGAAACGATCAGCCGGATGACCGGCAACAAAGTTTTTTTTAAGTTGGAAAACCTTCAACTCACCGGCTCGTTCAAAGAGCGCGGCGCGCTCAATCGGTTGCTGACGTTGACGCCAGAAGAAGCCCAACGTGGCGTGATCGCCGCCAGCGCCGGCAATCACGGCATGGCGGTGGCGTATCATAGCCGGCGCTTGAATATCGCTTCGACGATCGTCATGCCGGTGTCCGCGCCGTTGATCAAAGTCACGCGCGTGCGCCAGTACGGCGCGACCAGCGTGCTGAGCGGCCACGACTACGACAGCGCTCTAGCCGAGGCTCTGCGCTTGAGCGAAGAGCGCAAGCTGACTTTCGTCTCGGCTTTCAATGATCCCTGGATCGTCGCCGGTCAGGGCACCATCGGTCTCGAGCTGTACGAACAAAATCCCGATTTGGACACGGTCGTCGTGCCGGTGGGCGGCGGCGGATTGATCGCGGGCATGGCGCTCGCGCTCAAAACATTGATTCCAAGGATCCGTATCATCGGCGTGCAAGCGGAAGCGGTGCCGTCGATGAAAGCGGCTTTGGCGAATGGCGCGCCGGCACAGATGCCGCCCGCGACCACAATCGCCGATGGTATCGCCGTGCGCATGGTCGGTGCGACGCCGTTCGAATTGGTCAAAAGTTACGTTGATGAAATCGTTACGGTGAGCGAACGCGAGATCGCCAACGCGGTGCTGTTACTGCTCGAGATCGAAAAAACCGTCGCCGAAGGCGCCGCGGCCGTACCCCTCGCAGCTCTGATCAATAAAAAAATCTCGCTGGCAAAAAAAAATATCGGCCTGATCGTATCGGGCGGCAATATCGACATGAATCTGATCTCGCGCATCATCGAAACCGGTTTGATCCAGGACGGCCGCCTTGGCCGCTTCTCGATCGTGATCTCCGACCGGCCTGGCAGTCTGGCGCGGCTCGCCCAGCGGGTGGCCGATCTCGGCGCGAATATATTGCAGATCAGCCACAGCCGGGGCTTCGGCGCGATGGCGATCGGCGAGACCGAAGTCGAATTGATCCTCGAGACCGCGGGCGCCGACCATATCGAACGCATCCATGCGGCGCTGAGCGCGGACAAATTCAAGATCAGAAACGAACGCTAGACCCACATGGCACTTTTCCCGATCTCCGCCGACAAAGAAAAGCAATTGCTCGCGCGCATGCAGGCCCTGGGCGTGCGCGAACAGGACATCGACGAGCAATTCGTCCGCTCCTCGGGCGCCGGCGGGCAGAACGTCAATAAAGTTTCGAGCTGCGTGATGCTGCATCATCGACCCAGCGGGATTCGGGTCAAGTGCCAGAAGGAGCGCTCACAGGGGCTTAACCGTTTCCTGGCGCGCCGACTCTTGCTGGATAAGATCGAAGCGGCGATCCAAGGCAGCGCCGCCGCAGAAGAGCAACGCATCGCCAAGATCCGCCGACAAAAAAGAAAACGCTCGCGCCGCGCCAAGCAGCGCCTGCTCGCCGACAAACGTCACCAGGGAGAGAAAAAGTCTTGGCGCGCCGCTGTCCGCCCCGACCGTGTCGACGATTGATATCCCATCCCTCACAGTCAAGAATTTCACGGAATATTTATTTTTTTCACCGCCCAGCTCCGGGAATAAAAATAAGCTCGTCCTACGGCATGGAATTAATCTATGATATTGCTAAGCTAAGGAGTAAATATGGCGCGAGTTGCCAACCCACAAAATTCTAACGTCGGCATTTTAGTCGGCGGCGGACCGGCGCCGGGGATCAACGGCGTGATCAGCGCCGTGACGCTCGAAGCGCGCACGCGCGCTCGTAAAGTCATCGGCATCTATGACGGTTTTCACTGGCTTATGCGCGGTGATCCGACGCACACCAAAGAACTCGATCACAACGACGTATCGCGGGTGCATTTTCAAGGCGGATCGATCCTCAACACGGCGCGCGCCAACCCGACAAAAAGCGCGGAGGATCTCCAGCGCGTCGTCGCGGCGCTCGATCAGCTCGGTATCGGTTATCTAGCCACCATCGGCGGCGACGATACCATGTTTGCCGCCAGCCGAGTGGCAAAACAGGCGGGCGGGCGGATTCGTGTGTGCCACGTGCCAAAAACCATCGACAACGACCTGCCGCTGCCTGGTGAGATACCGACGTTCGGTTTCGAGACCGCGCGCCAGCTCGGCAGCGAACTGGTGCAAAATCTCATGGAAGACTCCCGCACCACCGGCCGATGGTATTTCGTCGTCGTCATGGGACGCACCGCCGGCCATCTCGCTTTGGGCATCGGTAAAGCCACCGGCGCCACCTTGACGTTGATCCCGGAAGAGTTTTCGGGACCGATTCACATGGCGACCGTTTGCGATATTCTCGAAGGCGCGATTATCAAACGGACGGCGCTTTGGAATCGGCCGGACGGCGTCGCGATTATCGCCGAAGGACTGCTCGAGCATATGCCCGCGGCGGAGCTCGAAGGCATCGACGGCGTGCGCATCACGCACGACAGCTACGGGCACTTGCGCCTGGCCGAAGTCGATCTCGCTTATATCTTGAAAACCCTGGTCGAACGGCGCTGCGCCAGCCGCGGTGCGTCGACCGCGATCGTCCACAAGAATATCGGTTATGAGCTGCGTTCGGCGGCGCCGGTCGCGTTCGATTGCGAATATGTCCGAACCTTGGGCTACGGCGCCGTCGAGTTTTTGTTGAATCCACCGGAAAAAATTGAGCAACTGACTGGGGCGCTGGTCGCGCTGATCAACGGCAAGCTCGAATATCTCGACTTCACGGCACTGCAGGATCCCGTCACCGGCAAAACCCGCGTGCGCACTGTCGATATCGAAGCTCCCTCTTATAAGATCGCTCGCGAGTACATGATCCGCTTGGAGAAGGAGGACTTTTCCGATCCGGAAAAAATCAGGCTGCTCGCGCAGGCGGCCTCCTCTGAAAAATATTTTTGCAGCGCCGATGAGTTTCGCAACCGTTATCTTTATTTAGCCACCGACTTGAAGGGTGGCATCTGACGGAGATGAGATGACCACAAAGATCGCAATCAACGGCTTCGGGCGCATCGGCAGGCTGGTTTTGCGCACGCTATTGGCGCGCCACCGCGAGGAGTTAACCGTCGTCGCCGTCAATGACATGGCGGATCTAAAAACCAATGCACACCTGTTTCGCTACGACACCGACCTACGGGATTTTTCCCGGCACGATCGAGATCGGCGAAGGGGTCCTGCGCGTCGACGGCCAAAACATCGCCGTTTTGAATCTAAAAGAGCCAGCGCGCCTGCCCTGGCGGCAGCTCGGCGTCGATATCGTTATCGAAGCTACCGGCGTGTTTACCGATGCTGCGCACGTGCGCGCCCATCTCGACGCCGGCGCGAAAAAAGCGATCATCACCGCCCCGGCCACCGACGAAGACATCACGCTGGTCCTCGGCGTCAACGATACGGACTACAACCCGAGTAAGCATCATATCGTCTCGAACGCTTCGTGCACGACCAATTGCCTGGCGCCGGTGGCGAAAGTGCTGCACGACAGCTTCGGCATCGAGCACGGGCTCATGACTACCACTCACGCCTACACCAACGACCAGCGCATTTTGGATCTCATGCACAAAGATCTGCGCCGGGCGCGCGCCGCGGCGATGAATATCGTGCCCACGAGCACCGGCGCGGCCAAGGCCATCGGCCTCGTCATGCCCGAGCTCAAGGGCAAATTACACGGCCTGTCGCTGCGCGTGCCGACGGCGACGGTTTCGATTGTCGATCTGGTGGTCAATCTAAAAAAATCCGCCGGCGTCAACGACATCAACGGCGCGTTGAAGAGCGCTGCTGAAAAGAGTATGAGAGGAGTCCTCGAGTACTGCGACGAGCCGTTGGTTTCCAGTGATTTTCGCGGCAACGCCGCTTCTTCAATCGTCGACGGCTTATCGACCGTTGTCCTCGAAGGCAAGATGGCCAAAGTGTTGGCGTGGTACGATAATGAGTGGGGTTACAGCTGCCGGGTCGGCGACCTTGCCAGGCTCATGGCCGACAAAAGGACTTTAGTTTCAGGAGGAGCGAAATGATTGCCAAAGACATCATGACCCAGGACCTCATCACCGTCGCGCCGACGATGACCGTCAAACAACTGGCGATGACGCTCATCAAGAATCAAGTCAGCGGCGCCCCCGTCGCCGGCAAGAACGGCAAGCTCGTCGGCATCGTTTCCGAGAATGATATCATCGCTAAAAAGGGCAAAGACGTGAAAGCGATCATGAGCAAAAAAATCATCAGCGTTGGCGAAGATACATCCGTGGAAAAAATCGCTCAGCTCATGACCGCGCACAAGATTAAACGCGTGCCGGTGATGCGCGGCGACGCCATCGTCGGCATCGTCAGCCGCGCCGACATCGTCAGCGCCATCGCGCGCGGCGAGCACATCGCTATCCACACACCGGTTTACGATCTGTAGCCTTGTGCAACTACAAGGGGAGTTACTGCACTTCGAGTGTAACCGGCTACCTAGAATGCACCCTGAGGCTATGGCTTGGATACCGAAGAGCCGGCTGAAGCGAGTGCGGCACTTTCCCGGTCAAGCTCAGTCAGTGCCCTCTGAATAAGATCTACTTCTCTCGATTCAAAAAAGGGCTCTCCACATTGCGTGCATACCCATGCGGGAACAGCGTCCCAAGAGACGTGATACCCGTTTCGGTCTAAGCTAAACGGAGCCGTACCGCGCTTCATCCGACCTTTGCAATGGATACATTCCATATTTCTAAAGCCTCCGTCTAAAATCCTCCGACCATTGAGCGGGGTCAGGAAGATAGGCTGTGATTATAGCCAAGTATTCGTCATCCGACTTGGAGGTAAGCCAATCAAAGATTTGCTCGGCTACTTAGTTCAGCCGATCTCCAAGTCGGCCCACACGCCAACATGATCGGAGGGCCACAAATTTGGATTGTCGGACGCCGGCTGGTTAAAACACAATCCCGAAGCTTGGATCTTTATCGATGCCGACACCCAGATGTAATCGATGCAGCGATCGAAGCGCGACCATTCCGGATGGGTGGGAGCGCCGCCCGGCTCGCTCAACGGCGTGAACGCGGTGGGCTGGGTCTGCGTCGGTCGATAGGCCGCGGACATCAAGCGCATCGACGGCTGATCCGGCGCCGCGTTGAAGTCGCCGCAGACAATCGAGCCGGCGGCATCGTCGCGTGAGCGGATCCATTCGAGCAGTTGGCTCACCTGGTATTGGCGCGCGGCGTCCTCCACCCGCGCAGCGATCAGATGCGTGACGTAGACGTCGAGAAGGCGGCCGTCGATTTCAAAGCGCGCCGCCACGGCAACGCAATTGTGCGAGCGGTAGTCGAGATTTGCCGTTTCGATCGGCGGATAACGGGTGAGCAGACCTTCGCCCTCGGTGCGTGAGTCTTCACCCGCCTTGGACTGCTGCAGCAAGGCGTACTTTGCGCCGATTGCTGTTTGCGCCGCTCGCTGCAGCCAACGACCCGCATGGCTCGGCAAATGAATCTCGTTCAGCGCCCATAGGTCGGGGCGCAATTCTCCCAACTGCGCTGCGATCAGCTCCCGGCGCGCCGGCCAACATTTGTGATCCTGCTCCAGGTTTAAGGTCGCGACTCGAAACATGATGGAACAAGTTGAACTGGAAAACTGCCCCGCTGTTGGGGCAGTTTATCTGCCGAGATAAAGTTTGCGCGCAGTGCGCAGATGAGCGAAAGCTTGATTTTTTTTACCGAGGGCTTCGAGAACAAGGCCCAGGTTATAATGGGCGTCGGCAAAGTCGGGATCTCGATCGAGCGCATCTTGATAGCAGCGCGCGGCATCCTGCGGTCTTTTTAGATCTTCCAGCAGCACGCCTAAGTTGAAATAGGGCGCCGCATCGCGAGGAGCGCATTCCATCGCGGCGCGGTAGTACCGCTCACTTTTATCGAGCCTGCCGTCGTCATGATAAAGTTTCCCCAGGTTAAGGTGAGCATCGCTCATCTTTGGGTCGAGCTCCAGCGCCCTCAGATAGGCTCGTTCAGCTTCCTCGGTCGAAGTCGTTTCCAATTCGCTGCCGAGATTGAACCAATGTTGGGCGCTGAGAATTTCTTTAACCGGCTTGGACGCCGGCAGCTTGGCCGTGCGCACCACGCTGCGCGCATCGAAGTTGAACAAAAACTGCCCCGAGTCGGGCTGCCAGCTCGCTTTGCCGTCCCACACCACGACCCGCCGCCCGTCGGCGTAAATCTTTAGACTGGAAAGATGTCGCTCATCGGGTAATTGTCGCTTCAACGAAGAAAGCATGCGCAGGATTCTTTTCGCGGAGACCCGCGATGCGAGCAGATTTTTGGCGGTTTTCAAGAAAAGCAGATCTTGAAACGTAAACCGGAGATCCTTCTTTTCGTTTCGCGCCGGGACTAGAAACCCGGCGCGGATAAAAGAGCGGATGCGGCTGTCCGGCAGATTTAAGATTTTCGCTACCTCCGCCGTGGAGAAAAGTTTCATTTCCTGGAAGAGTCGGCCCTTTTCCGAACCTTTTCAGGTTCGCTCGACTTTGCCCGGACCGCCGGCTTTTTCTGTTTCGGCGCTTTCTTGCCGAGACTCTCCTTCAACGCCGCCATCAGATCGATCACCTGACCGCGGCGCGCCTGGGGCTTGGCCAAAGTAATTTTTTGGCCCTCGGCTTTTTTGTCGACGAGATCTAAAACCCGCTGCGAGTATTCGTCTTCGTACTTGTCGGGCTCGAAGTCACCGGTCGAAAGTTCCTCGATGAGACGCACGGCCAGTTGGCTCTCTGCCTCGCTGATCTTGGCGGATTCGCCCTTGGCGATCTCGTCGAAATTGCGCACCTCGTCGGCAAAATACATGGTATGAAGCACGAGACCGTTGCGCGCCGAGCGGACGATGACCAAGTTCTCCTTGCCGCGCAGGACGAACTTGGCGAGCGCGACTTTGCCGACCTGCGTCATGGTATCGGCGAGCAGACGATAGGCCTTTTCCCCGCCCCGATCCGGGCCAAGATAGTAGCTTCTCTCGAAATAAATCGGATCGACCTTTTCGAGCGGAACAAATTCGGCGATCTCAATTTCCTCGGAAGCTTCGCCCTCGAGCGCCTTTCAGCTCTTCGTCCGTGACTTGGATGTACTGGTCCTTGCTGACTTCATAACCCCGGATCAACTCCTCGCGCTCCACGACCGTATTGCACGCCGGACAAAAGCGCTGCTGGCGAATGCGGTTGCCGCAGCGCGCGTGCAGCAGATTAAAGCTGGGCGATTCTGATGACGCGGCTAAATACAGTTTTACCGGGATTGATACCAAACCGAAGGAAATAGCACCGGAGCCAATCGAACGTGGTGGCATGGGACCCTCCTTGGTCAAAATTGTAACAAATGACCGCTCGCCAGGCTAGTTGAATAATCGAGCGCGCTGAGGATATCAAGTCCCCGCCGAGGCCGAGAATTAACCGGTCAGAAATTCACCGCAGATCGCACCCCGCGATGCTCGTGTCGAGTTTTCCGCTGCGGTTCTCGCTTGCTGCAACTAGACAAAATACCCACCGCTAGCTCGCTCACGCGTGCGCTTCGGCCCAACTGGTGCCGCTGTGGACTTCTACCGCTAGGCCGCAGCGCAGATCGGCAGCCTGGGTCATCTCTTTTTCGATGAGCGCCCGCGCCTCATCGAGCTTGTCCGTGGAAACTTCGAAAACCAACTCGTCGTGCACCGTCAGCAGCATTTTTGCGACCGGTTGTTGCCGCAGCGCGGCGTCGACGCCGATCATGGCTTTTTTGAGAATGTCGGCGGCGCTGCCCTGGATCGGCGCGTTGAGCGCCATGCGCTCGCCCAAGGCGCGCAAGCGGAAATTTGCCGAAAGCAGCTCCGGCAGATAGCGGCGCCGGCCGAACATCGTGGTGGTAAAGCCGTCGACCTTCGCCTTGTCCACCTGGGCAGCAAGAAAATTTCTCACCTTGGGAAACTGGGCGTAGTAGGTTTCGACGAAGCTCGCCGCCTCGTCCATTTCAACGCCGAGGCGTTGCGAGACACCGTAGGTGGACATGCCGTAAGCGATGCCGTAGGAGAACTGCTTGACCTGATTGCGCATTGCCGAAGTGACCTGACTCAGCTCGACGCCGTAAACTTTGGCGGCAATCGTCGCGTGAAAGTCGTGCCCCTCGGCAAAGGCCTGGCAAAAGGCTTCGTCCTCGGAAAGATGAGCGAGCACCCGCAGCTCGATCTGCGAATAGTCCGCCGACAGCAATACGTGCCCCGGCGGGGCGATAAAAGCGCGGCGGATTTGCCGGCCAAGCTCGCCGCGAATCGGAATATTTTGCAGGTTGGGCGCGCTCGAGGACAGACGCCCGGTCGCCGCCGTCGCCTGCTCGTAGGTCGTGTGAATACGCCGGCTCTGTGGATCGATCAGCGCCAGCAGCATCTCGCTGAAACCGTTCTTGAGCTTCGACACCTCGCGGTATTCGAGCAGGGAGGCGATAATCGCATGGCTGCCGGCAAGCTTCTCCAACTCGGCGGCGTCCGTGGAGTAGCCGGTTTTGATCTTACGAGTCTTTGGCAAGGCCAACTTGTCGAAGAGAATGCGCTGTAACTGCAGATTGGAGTTGACGTTGAACTCTTCTCCGGCGAGCTGCTGAATCGTCCCTTCCAGAGCCGTCATTCTTTGGCCGAAGTCAGCGTTGAGCTTCTCCAGATAATCGCGATCGACGAGAATGCCGGCATGCTCCATGCGCGCGAGCACTTGGATCAAAGGAAACTCCAAATTCGCCGCCAGCTCCCAAGCGCCTTGAGCGCGGAGCTGCGATTCAACGACCGGTGCCACGGCACGGATCGCCACGGCGGCGCGGCCGATATCTTGTTTTTCGTCGGTGCCAAAAGACAGCGTGGCTTGCTCGCCCGCTTGCGCCGCGCTTTTGTCCGCGTCGATGGAAGCGCCGAGATAGCGCCTGACCGTCTCGCCCACCGTATATCCCGACGGAGCACCGGGCTCGAGAAGATAGGCGGCAATCTTGGTGTCGCAATAAAACCCTTCGATTTCGACGCCGGCGCCGAGCGCAGCGCGAAAAAGCGCTTTGGCGTCATGGGCGATCTTTTGCCGGCGCGGATCTTTCAGACAACCGTCAAGCCGATGCATGGCGTCGGCAAAAGGCAGAACGCGCGCTTCACCCCCGCCATCGCACACGGCGAGCCAGTCTTCATTCCAGGCCAACGCGACCGCCTCGCCCTCGCGCAGCTCGCTTTCCGAGGCAAATTCGACGATCGAACTAACTTCCAAGGTCGGCGCAGCCGTCGTGGTATGGAATTTAATTTCTTTCAGACGCTCGTGCAGGCTGCGAAATTCGAGCGAGAGAAAAAGATTGCGCACCGCTTCCTCGTCCCACGCTTCGAGCCGCAGCCGCGCCGGGTCGAGATCGATCTGAACGTCATCGAGCAAGTGGCCGAGCTCTTTATTGACGCGCACTTGTTCAGCGTATTTTGTGATCGCTTCGCGCAGTTTCGGCGTCAGGTCGCCGGCGTGAGCGATCACTTGTTCGATGTCGCCGTATTTATTGATCAGCTGCGCGGCGGTCTTGTCGCCGACGCCGGGCACGCCCGGCAAGTTATCCGAAGTCTCGCCCTTGAGCGCGACAAAATCGATCCACTGCTCCGGCGTCACGCCGTAGCGCTCGACCACCGTCGGCGCATCGTAACGGATCACGTCGGAGATGCCGCGGCGCGTCATGATGACGGCGACGCCGTCGCGCACGAGTTGAAGGATGTCGCGATCGCCGGTGACCAGAATTACTTCGCAACCTTCTTCCCTCGCGTGCTTAGTCAGGGTCGCCAGCAGGTCGTCGGCTTCGTAGCCTTCCAGTTCGACGGTAGGAATGCGCAGGCTTCCTAGCACCTCGCGGATCAACGGCAGTTGCTGCTTAAACAAGTCGGGAGTCGCGGCTCGGCCGGCCTTGTATTCCTTGTAGCGATCGAGTCGAAATTGCGGCGCGCCCTTATCGAAGCAAACGACGACTCCCTGCGGCCGCTCGTCGGCGAGAAGCTTGAGCAGCATCGCTGTAAAGCCATAGACGGCGTTGGTCACTTGGCCCGAGGACGTGACGAGAGTATCGGGCAAAGCGAAAAAAGCGCGATACGCGAGTGAGTGGCCGTCGAGCAACAGCACTTTGTGCGAGTCCGTTTTCACCGGCGCGGCCGCGCCGGCGGATGACTTAACCGGTTTCTTGGTGATCTTGGCACTCATATTTTTGCAGTCTAGCCGTTGGTTTTCTTCGCGGCAACAGCGCCGAGACCCGAGTTAGAACTGCCGCCGTATTAAATTTTACTTCACGCTAATTGTCGGTCTTTTTCCCCTCACGAGCGCTACGGCAATTTACTTCCTGGAGGATTTTCTCAACGAAATTAACCATCGTCAGATTGGAATACGGCTTGCGTAAGTCAATGGAATAAGCCAGGAAGCAAATTGGAGACGGCAGCTTAACCCAATATAACGGAGTTGGTTATGTGGAAACTGCTTTTGTCGCTCTGGTCGGTCCCGCTGCTATTGGGAATCGTGGTGCTAATGCGCAGGATAGACGGAGTCCCGCTCATAAAAAAAGACGAACGGCGCCTATGGCTTGGCCGTTCTAAAGACATCAGGCTGTCGCTCTGGATGGGAATAAAGTTTTCGCTGATCGCCATTGTCCTATTCATCGCCGGCTTGGTCGAGGGCATTATTCTTCCTAACGTTAATATTTTCTTTCAAATCTTGGTACCAATCCTGACGAGTGCTGGCGTCATTTTACTTTTGCTCGGTTGGTTGCGCTGGCGCGTGCCTCCCGCTCGCACGCTGCAGCGAAATCCTGCCCCCAGTGCGACGGCGGATTTTTTCTTTCGGTGAGATTTTTATTTCTCTGACAAATCTTGCGGTTGCAATACCGTCCGAAATGGCTCGCCGGTGAAAAAAGAATCGCGCGGCCAACTGCTCATCGTGTCGGTAGAGGATCCGCACCGGCCATTTTTTTATATAATTGCACCACCTCTGCATCGCGGGGCAGTTCTCTGATCGCTCGCTCCAGTTCCTCGCCGGTGAGGGGCGCAGGACCATCGCCCATCAGCTTAGTAAACTCCCCAGGAAATGCCGGATCGGCAAAGGCCTTGCGCATGGCCTCGCGGATGATCTGCACACGCTCTTTCGGTGTCCCTGGAGGGAAAATGTAGGGCCAGCGCGGATATTGGAACGCGCGGAACATGTCGAGTAACTTTCGCTCGTTATCCGACTTGGCAAAGCTCCCCAACTCGGGCACCTGGGCAAATGCCGGATGATGACGCCCCTTGGGAACCGTAAGCGTCGTATGGAAATGAACCAACTTTTTTTCGATCCATTCGTGTTTCTCCACGACAAATCGCGCCGCTCCGGTCGCATGAGCATCGAGTTCGCCGCGCTCAATCCCAATGTAAATCTCCGGACCGGTAAATCCGGTCACGAACTTCGGCTCTTTTAAGTTCAGAAGATAGGCAACGAGACGCGCCGTGACGTAGACCGGATGCCCGACCGCGTGTGCGCCGAACCTGAGACCGCTCGCCGCCCGTAGCTTCTCAAGACTATCCAATCCCTTGTCGCCTTTGGTGTAAAAGATGTACGGATCACCGGCGTCCGTCGACCCAAGATAAATGAACTTATCGAGGTCGTAGTTGCTGCCCGGCAGGCCCAGGATCGGCCCGACGACCAGTCCCGCGCCGATCGATCCTATCGTCAGCCCGTCCGGCCGCGTCGAGCTGTAAAGCACGTTGGTGGCTTTTCGTCCTGCGGCGCCCTCGATAAATTCGACCATCAAAGTGGGTTTTCCCGGAATATACTTTTCTAGAAATCGCACCAGCGCTCTGGTCTGGAACTCGCCCGAACCCCCCGGCCCGCCGCCGCGAATAATTTTGATCGTCTTGCCTTTGTAGAAATCCGCTTGGCCGAATGCCGTACCGGTCAGTCCGACGACTATCACCTGCACGAGAAACGCCAATCTGACGAATCTATTCGGTATATTCATGATTATCTCCCGCAATCAGAAAGGACTTCGCTGCGTTGGCCGTACTACAGGTCAATAAAATCTGTCAAGGCGAATCAGCCGGATTACTTTCTCGTCTTGTACCCTCCGTACCGTTGCATGGTCTTTCCGTGTCGCTCGCGCTTTCGCCGTGACCGATGATAATGTTGGTCCATCGATTTCCGAACGAGTTGCCAGCAGATCACGGTACGAGAAAGAAAACCAGATGCCAATTGCCCAAGCTCGCTTGAACTTCACTCTGGAGCGGGAAGCCGGCGGATCAAAAGCGCGGGCTGCGACGTTCCGCACTCTTCATGGCGAAGTCCAAACTCCGATCTTCATGCCGGTCGGCACCCAGGCGACAGTCAAAGCGCAAACGGTCGAAAGCCTCAAAGCGACCGGCGCGCGCGTGCTCCTCGCCAACACCTACCACCTACTTCTTCGTCCCGGACTCGAGGTCTTCAAGCGCTTCGGCGGCATCCATCGCTTCATGAACTGGGATGGCCCGGTGCTGACCGACTCCGGCGGGTATCAGATTTTTTCGCTGGCGCATTCAAGAGTCATGAACGAAGAGGGCGCCCGTTTTCAAAGTTACGTCGACGGGAAAGCGCATCTGCTCTCGCCGGAATCGAGCATCGCCATGCAGCAGGCGATCGGCGGCGACATCATGATGGCCCTCGATCAGTGCATCCCGTCAACGGCGCCGTACGCTCAAGCGGAAGCGGCCATGCATCTCACGCACCGCTGGGCCGAGCGCTCGCTGCGCGCCCGAGGCGACTTGGGCCAAGCGCTGTTCGGCATTGTCCAGGGAGCCTGCCATCGTGATCTCAGGAAAGAGAGCGCGGCATTTTTAAGCGAGCAGTCTTTTGACGGCCTCGCCATCGGCGGCCTGGCAGTGGGCGAAACCCATCTTGAACGCTACGAAATGACCGCGCTCGTGACCGAGCATCTGCCCCGACATCTACCGCGTTATTTGATGGGCGTGGGCACGCCCATCGACATTCTCGAGTGCGTGCACCGCGGCGTCGACATGTTCGACTGCATTATTCCATCGCAATTGGCCCAACGCGGAGTTGTCTTCACCTCTCATGGAAAACTCAAGTTGCGCCGCTCCGTATATAAATTGCGCGAAGAGGCGCTCGACGCCGATTGCGAGTGCCAGACCTGCAGCCACTACTCGCGCGCTTATCTGCATCATCTCGTCAAATCAGACGAGATTTTAGGCTGGCATCTTTTGGGCTTGCACAATCTGACTTTCTATCATCGCCTGCTGCGCGAAATGCGTGAGAGCATCCTGCGCGACGAGTTTCTGTCTTACTACGAGAAAAAGCGCTTCGAGTTGGTGCGCACGGACGAAGAAAACCCAGGTCGGCCGCCGAAAAAGGCCAAGACCGCGCCACCGGCTCGCCTGGGTGACTACGAAATGCACCGCTCAGCGCGGGGATTCTACAGCATTCGCCAAATCAGCTCGGGCGAGGTGATGCATTCAGTGACCGAACCGAGCGAGGAAGCCAACAAACTTTACATCGAGCAGTCTTTTCTCGCCGCGCGCTTGCTCAAGCGAGAAGCGGTGGCGGCAGAATTGGTGATCTGGGACGTGGGGCTCGGCGCCGGCTCCAATGCCATGGCGGCGATTCATTGTTTTGAAAAAGGCTATGCGGCACAGGGTGAGAACGCTCTGCGCCCCCTGCGCCTCGTGAGTTTCGAACGGGATCTCGATGCGCTCACCCTTGCCGTTGAGCATTGCCGCTGCTTCCCTCTCCTGCGACATGGCGCGCCTTTGAAGATTCTCGAACACGGCACCTGGCAGCACTCCTCGGGCCTGCTCCACTGGGAACTTTTAAAAGGAGATTTTCGCGACTTGTTCGAATCGGCGGAAATTCCCGATCTGATTTTTTACGATCCTTTCTCGTATAAGACCGACGCCGCGCTTTGGAGCGCGGCCATCTTTGGGCGAATTTTTCAGCTGTGCGCGGCGAAATCCGCGGAACTCTACACGTATTCGGCTTCGACCGCCGTGCGGACGGCGCTGCTGACGGCGGGTTTTTTTGTCGCGCAAGGCGCGGGCACCGGACCGAAATCGGCTACCACAATCGCGTTCACGAGAGCTCCGGCAGCCGGTGCTCACCCTGCATCGCCGTCGCTCCTCGGTCAAGAATGGCTTTCGCGCTGGCGACGCAGCGGCGCGAAATTTCCGCCGGGGCTTGCCGAGGAAGACAAGATTCAGTTTGCCAGCCTCGTTGAAAGCCATCGGCAATTTGCCGACGATTGCCGTAAATCACGCTGACTGCTCGTTATCGAAGATATTCTTCGAGAGACCGTCAGATTCTTACACCGCTTACGCCGCGGAGTCGCCGCCGCGCCTGCCAGTGGGAAACATAGATTCCAGGTATTCGCCTAGGATGCGGCAAACGTCGATGGCGGATAAGATACCGGCGAGCTTGCCCTGGCGTTGCACGATGACGGAGCCGATGCGCCGTTTGGCCATTTCGAAGACAACTTCGTTGAGCGGCGTGCGAAAAGAGGCAACGTAGGGCTCCGGCACCATGATGTGGCGCGCGCGAACCTTGTCCTTTTCCGCCGCCGGCGCTTCGCGCTTGACGTAGTGATGTAAATCCCGTTCCGATACGATCCCGATGATCTTGCTCTTTTCCTGAACGGGCAAATGGCGGATCGCATATTGATCCATCATCGCCTCCATTTGGGTCGCGCTCTCATCGATGTCGACGAAGTGCGGGAAAGACGTCATCACGGCGCCGACCACGGGCATTTTTTGTTTTTTCTTCATTGCATCCACCTCCGCCGCTCCGATGGGATCGATCAATCCGTCCAGCGCCAGTCGCGGACCTCCGGCAGATCGTCGCCGTGGGTGGTGATGTATTCCTTGTGCTCGATCAATCGGTCGCGAATCATCTGCTTGATATGCGCGGCATGATAGCCGAGCTTCGGCACTCGGTCGATCACGTCGCCGGCCAAATGAAACCGATCCATGTCGTTGCGCACCACCATGTCAAAAGGAGTCGTCGTCGTGCCTTCTTCTTTATAGCCGCGCACATGGAGATTATTATGATTGGTGCGCCGATACGTCAACCGGTGAATCAGCCAGGGATATCCGTGATAGGCAAAGATAATCGGCTTATCGGGGGTAAAAAGCGCATCGAAATCCTTTGAAGACAAACCGTGCGGATGCTCTTCGGACGGCTGGAGTGTCATCAAATCGACGACGTTGATAAAGCGAATCTTCAGATCGGGCAGGGTTCGCCGCAGCAGGTGCACGGCTGCCAGCGTCTCCAGGGTGGGGACATCGCCGGCGCATGCCATCACCACGTCGGGTTCGCCGTCTTTGTCGTTGCTCGCCCATTCCCAGATGCCGATGCCGGCGGTGCAATGCTTGATGGCGGCATCCATGTCGAGGTACTGCAGCGCCGGTTGTTTTCCCGCGACGATGACATTGATGAAATCGCGGCTGCGCAGACAATGGTCGGTGACCGAAAGCAGCGTGTTCGCATCCGGCGGCAGATAGACACGAATGATATCGGCTTTCTTGTTGCACGCATGATCGATGAAGCCCGGGTCTTGGTGCGAAAAACCGTTATGGTCCTGACGCCAGACGTGGGACGAGAGCAGATAATTGAGCGACGCGATCGGCGCGCGCCAGGGAATTTCCTTGGTCGTGGTCTTGAGCCACTTGGCGTGCTGATTGAACATCGAATCGACGATGTGAATGAAAGCTTCGTAGGAGGAAAACAAACCGTGCCGCCCGGTGAGCAGATAGCCTTCGAGCCAGCCCTGGCAGGTATGCTCGCTCAATATCTCCATCACGCGCCCGTGCGGCGACAGCGCGATGTCTTCCGGCGCGGTGTCGGCGAGCCAGGTTTTGTCGGTCACCTCGAGCAGCGCATCGAGGCGATTGGAGCTGGTCTCGTCGGGACCGAAGACGCGGAAGTTTTTCGCTTCCAGGTTGAGCTTCATCACGTCGCGGAGCAGTTTTCCCATAACGCGCGTCGCTTCGGCAAACACCACACCGGGTTCTAGAACCTCCACCGCGTAGGCGCGAAAGTCGGGCATGCGCAAATCTCGCAGCAACAGACCGCCGTTGGCATGGGATTGGCGCCCATGCGCCGCGCACCCTTCGGCGCGAGGTCCTGCAAGCTCCGGAACGAGCCTGCCGGCGCCATCGAAAAGCTCCTCCGGCCGGTAACCCTTCATCCAGTCTTCGAGAGCTTGCAGATGCTCGGGCGACTCCATTTCTCCCATCGGCACTTGATGCGAGCGCCAGGTTCCTTCGACCTTCTCGCCGTCGACTTCTTTGGGCCCGGTCCAACCCTTGGGCGTACGCAGGACGATCATCGGCCAGCGCGGGCGCGGCGCGCCGCCTGTTGCTTGCGCGCCTGCTCTTGAATCGTCTTGATCTCGGCGACGACCGTATCGAGGGTCGCCGCCATTTTCTCGTGCATCGCTTGCGGCTCGTCGCCTTCGACGAAATACGGCTGATAGCCGTAGCCGCTCAAGAGAGCTTCCAGCTCCTCATGGCTGATGCGCGCCAGCACGGTCGGGTTGGCGATCTTGTAGCCGTTTAAATGCAGGATCGGCAGCACCGCGCCGTCGCTCGCCGGGTTGAGAAATTTGTTCGAATGCCATGCGGTCGCCAGCGGCCCGGTTTCGGCTTCGCCGTCGCCGATCACACAGGCAACGATCAAGTCGGGATTATCGAAAGCGGCACCGTAGGCGTGCGCCAGCGCATAGCCCAGTTCGCCGCCTTCGTGGATCGAGCCGGGCGTTTCCGGTGCCACGTGGCTGGGAATCCCGCCGGGAAAGGAAAACTGCTTGAAGAGCTTTTTCATGCCCTCTTCATCCTGGGAGATATTGGGATAGACTTCGCTGTACGTTCCTTCCAAATAAACGTTGGCAACGATTCCTGGACCGCCGTGGCCGGGGCCGGCGATATAGATCACGTTCAAATCATTTTTTTTGATAACGCGGTTCAGATGGACGTAAATAAAATTCAGCCCCGGCGTGGTGCCCCAGTGGCCGAGCAAGCGCGGTTTAATGTGCCCGTCTTTCAAGGGTTCTTTCAGCAGCGGATTGTCGAGCAGATAAATTTGGCCGACCGAGAGATAGTTGGCCGCGCGCCAATAGGCGTCGATCCCGTCGATTTCTTTTTTCGAGAGAGAGTTCGACATGGCATTCCTCCTTGCCGACGATTAACTCGTTTCGCGCCGAAACAACCGCGCCGCCGCGCGCGCAATGATCGCCTCTTCGTCGCTCGGAATCACGTAAGCTTGAAGACGCGCGCTGACGGGCGAAATGGGACCTTCGGCGCCGATTGCGGCAGCATTCTTGTTTTTGTCCAGGCTTAAACCGCACCATTCCATCCGCTCGCAGATTTTTTCCCGCACCAGCGGCGCGTTTTCGCCGATACCGCCGCTAAACACGATGGCATCGGCGCCGCCGAGCGCGGCGAGATAGGCACCCAAGTATTTGCGAGCCCGGTAACAGAAAACCTCGACGGCCAAACGCGCCCGCGGGTCGTTTTCATAGGCTGCGAGCAGCTCGCGCATGTCGTTGGATATCCCCGACATGCCGCGCAAGCCCGAGCGTTCGTTGAGCCAGCGCTCGATTTCCTCGGCGCCGACGTTTTCCTTGCGCGCCAGATAGCTCACCAGCGCCGGATCGAGATCGCCCGAGCGCGTCCCCATCACCAATCCTTCGAGCGGCGTAAAACCCATCGACGTATCGACGGAGCGGCCGCCGCGAATGGCGCACGCCGAAGAGCCATTGCCCAAATGAAGCGTCACGAGACTGACTTGCGCCGGCGCGACGCCGTTCAGCTCGGCGTAGCGCAAGAGCGAATATTGGTGCGCCATGCCGTGAAAGCCGTAGCGGCGAATGGCATACTTTTTCGCAAGCTCGGCGGGGATCGCGTACGTCGCCGCAGTTTCGGGAATGGTATGGTGAAACGCCGTGTCGAAGACCGCGGCCATCGGGAGTTTTTCGCCGAAAATTTTTCGCGCCGCGTGAATCCCGCTCACCGCCGCCGGGTTGTGCAGCGGCGCCAGGTCGTTCAAAGACTCGATCTTGGCTAAGACTTGCTCGTCGATCGCTACCGCCTCGGTAAAGAGACTGCCGCCGTGAACCACGCGGTGGCCCACGGCCTCAGGCTGAAGGGCGCCGTCCGGCGCTGAAGAGCCGAGACGTTCGATGATCCCACGCACCGCTTCTTCGTGATTCGCTAAGGTGAGATTTTCTTCGGTGCCCGCCGTGCTTCCGGCACGTGTAAGCCTAAAGGTCGCCTGACCGCCGAGGTGATCGACCAAACCTGAAGCGAGTTTGTGATCCTGATGCGTCGGTGTCGACGTTTCGGCGGTCTCGATGACCTGAAACTTTACCGTCGAGCTGCCGCAATTGAGGACCAAAACTTTCATCGCCGTCTGATTATAGAAAAAACCCGCGCCGGTTTGCGGGGGATGACGCTGACAATTAGCGCGCACCCCGATAGAAATTTATTGTAGCTTATTTTTCATGCGTGTTTGAGAGTTGGCTGACGGCGTCCCCTTCGCCGTCAAAGAAAATATCATGGTGATCTTGTCGAATTCGTGACGGACCAGGACGGCAAGCTTAAGCTGTAAGAAGGCTTTGAAACCAGAGTCGATTAGCGCGATCTTTCAGTTCCCTCCTCGTCGGGAATCACTTTTCAACCAACCAGCATCGAGGAAGCCGGTTCGAGGACCTTGGCGAGCGAGCCGAAGCCCATGATCCAGGTCTTGATCTTTTTGGTTCCGGCGACTTCAACGGCTTTTGCTCATCCGTGAAAATTCCCTCGCCGGCGGCCTTCTCCCTCACTCCCGGGTCAATCCCAATTCTTCCCACATCCACCGAAAATCATAGGCGATCTCTCCAGATCGGCGCTGGCGCTCGGAGTGACTCTCGAAATCTTTTAGCAAGGCGACCAACTTGGGACGCACCGTCTTCAATCGCGCGGCGTGCCGCGGCGTGCGGTTGCCGAGAGCCGGCACCGGCTCGTCGAGCCACTTGCGGTAATGATCCTCGTAATACTCGCCCAAGATCTTGCGTTGCTCTTCGACGGGAATATCCGGTTCTTTCTGTTTGCTCGTTTGCGGCGCGCGCTTGAGCGCTTGCTCGACGTCTTCGTAGCTGATGGCGCGAAATCGTGCTGCGCCGCCGAATAAATTCGCCAACTCGTCCCGCGCTTTCTCGGCGCGTTTTTGAGAAGTGGTTTCGAGCACGACGCGTTTTTCGTCGAAGCTCATTGTGCCGACGCTGCGCTGGAAATTGCCCGCCGGCTCGAGCCAGACGTAGCTGCCGTCGTCCTGATCCACGATATCGTCGCGATCCGCCAATGAGCGGATAACCGCGTCGCGGTCCGCCAGATCGAATAACACTTTAGCGAATATAAACGGCTCTCCGTCACCAGTGATGAGCCTAGGATGGGGCGGCAGCGCGACGCGTTCCAACCAGAGCTTATGGAAGACTGGCGCCATCGTTTTGAAGAAGTCGGCGGCGCCCTTATCAGGAAATTCATGGAGGAAAGCCTGGTGCGCTTTCCTGAGACCCTTCAGTAGATCATCTTTGTCCGCCGCCCGGAATAAATAGGGGATCGTTTCAAAAACCGTCTCGCCGTCTCCCCCTGGCCCGATCCGCGCGACAATCAAGTTCCACGCCACAATCTGCCGTGTCGCGGCGCGCTCGCGCACATACAATCGCCGGTCGTCCCACAAGTCGCGCACTTCGAAGCCTTGATCGGGTTTCACTTCGAGAATCTCATACAAGCGCAAATGACTGCCGCGAAGACCTTGCAAATAATTCAACTCCCCCGAGTTTAATTTGTTTCGTTCGCTACTTAGAAACATCTCCAGCATCTGCCGCCCATCGCCGCAGTCAAAATCGAACGCGAACCAACTGTTGTAGGCGATCTCGACCTGCTCCGAAGTCATCACTTCTTCCGGCCGATGATCCGGCTTTTTTTCGGAAAGCCAGTCGCCCCAGAACAGCGCGAGTGCCACGCGGTGCAGATCCTTGTATTTTGGCTGAGCCGCGAACCGCATGAGTTTTGCCAACGCGCTGTTCCGCTCCGCCGGACGGTAGGACTGCGCAACCGCAGCGCTCTTGTTCATGCACCACCTTTAAATTTGCGTCCACTGCCGCATGGACAAGGGTCATTACGACCCACGACACTCACTGCGAGTCCTCCATTTCGTCACTGAACCGTTAAAAATGTTCAACAGCTTTGCTCCGTTCATTGGGGGACCGGTCAGTTCCAGAAGTTCAAGTCACTCCATCGCTTCGCTCTGTTCAAGAAGTTAAAGACCAAGCCAGTCAAATTGAATACGACGCGGTCCGCGATCTTCTTCCCGCCGCGCGCTATCCAGTTTGTCCGTCCTGATATCCGAGCGCGCGCGCAATCCAGTCATCAACGCTGACTCTTCCCGGTCCGGAGCAGATTAACCAGACCAAGATAATGATATACATGGTTTCAGGCAGATAGAGGAAATCGTCGAGCCAGTCGAGAAACGAGAGCCCTTTCGAAATCGTCGCAAGCTGCACCGTCGTGATCGCGACGATCATCTGGATGATAAGAGCAGCGCAGCACAGGCTCGAAAGCAACCCGATGACGAGCAAGCAGCCGCTGATGAACTCGACCGAGGAGACGAAATAAGTCATGAAATGCGGAAAAGGAATTCCGGCGCCGGCGAGGGTTTCATACATCCGGCGGGTGTGGCTGGCGACGAAGAGCTTGTTTCCTCCCGAAATGGCGAAAAACATTCCGAGCGAAACGCGGGCGAGTAGGATCGAAAATTGCTCCCACGAACGGTTTCCGAGCAGCAGTGACCGGAGCAATGCATAAGGCTTCATGGCGTTAGTTTCTCTGCAAGTTATCCTATGAAAAACCTTCGCTACAGCGAGTCCATGAGGAACGCTGCTCTACCCCACCGCCCTCTTCCGTACGTCCTCTAAGATCGAAACCAGCTCATCAACTTCTTTGGACTCGAACACCCCGTCAACGCCGCGCGGGCTAAAGTCGGTGTAGGGTGAATCGTAGAGCAGTCGCGCATCCATCGAACCGTGCTCGGTTAAATGGTCGATGATCAAATTCAAAAACTCGATTTGGTTGGCGCGCAAAGTTTTTCCGGTAAGAAAGCCGCCCAAAGCTTTTTTCGCAGCGTCGCGCTCCAGTCCGACCAATGACCGCACGAACAAACCTAACCCCTCGTTCGTATCTTTAGCTTTTTGTAAATCTTCGGCGTTGCCGAGTCCGCTTTCTGAGAGCATCCGCTCTAACTCGGCCAAATCAGTCGGGGTCAGCGGTTCATTCATCCGGAGTTTATACACGGAGATGTGATTCTCATTTGCTTTGAGAAACTGGCGCGCTTTGGCCCGGAATCGCTCGAAATCGCTGGGCAACGAGAACCCCGGCAGGGTGAATTCCCTTTCACTGCCCATTAAGTCTTCGAAGTCGGTGTAAATTGGCTGTCGCTGTTTTTTCTCGATCAACTTCACCAGCGAACGCAATCGTCTCCTTACGTTTTCTAATATCGGCACCGTGACGTCCTGCCACCACTCATCGGTCTGTAAGTCTAAAATCAGCGGCAACTCGGCCTGGATCATCGGGATGCTCGCTTTATCTTGGAGCAGACCCGCAATCCCCTTTACCTGATCTCGTAAGCGCGCAAAGGAAGGTTCGTGGCGCAAGACTGCGAGTTGCAAATTTAGAATCAGCAGGTCGAAACGCTTCGCTTCTTCGTCTTCCGGATCGAGTTCAGTCGGCAGGCCCGCGACTTCGTGGGATAGCTCAGCGTATGCGACGCCGTCGAGTTGACTCCAAGCATTCGTGGATGCGTATTTTTCGACAAAGCGACGTTTCGGCCGAACGACAAAGTTATTTACATTCATCGCTGCGACTTCGGTTCGAAGCAGTTCCGCCGTCGCTCGCCGCACCTCGTCGTCGCTCGATCCTGATCCAAAGGTGTCGGCAGCCTCACCACTGTGTCCGCCACCATCATGCGCTTGCTCAACCGAAGTCTTCTTGTCTAACTCCCCAATCAATTCCAGACGGGCATTAAACAGCCGCTTGGCAAGAGACTCACTGCTCGTGCCTTCCGTAATTGGCAGTTGCTGGCTGAAGAATTCGAGGTTCTGGCAGTAATCAAAAACATAGAACAACTCTTTGTCCTTGCCCGGTCCGAACAGGTCGGGACAAAGCCGCGTTCCTCGCCCGAGCATCTGCCAAAATTTCGTCTTTGAGCGCACGAGCTTGAAGAAAACCAGATTGACTACCTCCGGGATATCAATGCCGGTGTCGAGCATATCCACGGAGATCGCGATGTGCGGGTCTTTGGTCACAATGGAGAAATTATCGATCAGGCTCTGAACATACTCCGTCTCGAAATCGATGACCCGCGCAAACTCTCCTTTGTAGTGCGGGTAATTGATATTGAATCGCTCCGCGATGAACTGCGCATGGTCGTGATTTTTGGCGAAGACGATGGTCTTTCCCAAACGATCGCCGCCTGCGACTTTAAGGCCGCGGGTCATGAGATGCTCCAGCACCTTATCCACGGTATCTTTGTTGAACAGCCAACGGTTTACCGCCTGAGCTTCCACGCGATTCGGTATCGTACCGTCCTCGCCCCATTCCAGCGCATCCCACTCTTCTTTTTCTTCTTCGGAAAGTTGGTCGTAGGAAATCCCTTCGCGCTGGAATCGTAAAGGCACGGAAACAGCCTTTGGCGGCACGAGGAATCCGTCCCTGACCGCTTCGTCGAGCGTGTAGTTATCGGTCGGCACGCCGTTTTCAAGATTAAACAAGCGATAAGTGTTGCGATCGACTTCGTCCTTCGGTGTTGCGGTGAGTCCAATCAACAGGGAATCAAAATACTCAAAGATGGCGCCGTACTTTTGGTAAACCGACCGGTGCGCTTCGTCGATGATGACCAGATCGAAATGGCCGACGCCGAACCGACGTTGGCCGTCGTCCGCTTCGTCGATGAGCCCCATCATCGTCGGGTAAGTCGAGACAAAAACTCGGCCCTCCGCATCCTTCTCCGTAACCAGATTCACGGGCGAGGTGTCGGGAAGAAACCTTTTAAAAGCGTTCACGGCCTGGCGCACCAGTGCCACACGGTCCGCGAGAAACAGCACTCGCTTCGCCCAGTTGCAGCGCATCAACAACTCGCAGAGCGCGATCACAGTCCGCGTTTTACCCGCGCCTGTCGCCATGGTCAGCAGTGCCTTGCGGTCCACGTCGCGCTCGAATGCTTCGCCCACTCGCCGTATCGAGCGCGATTGATAATAGCGTTCAACAATGGACTCGTTGATTTTAGCGTCGGCTAGAGTCTTACGAGCCGTGCGTCTTTGAATAAGCAGTTCCAACTCCGGTTTCTTGTAAAAACCTTGTACCGGCCGCGGCGGATAGCTCGCATCGTCCCACATCCAGTGGTCATAGCCGTTGGAGTAGAAGATAATCGGCCGCTGACCGAACTGTTTCTCCAGACAATCGGCGTACAACTTCGCTTGCTGCTGGCCGACCCGCGAGTCGCGCTTCGTCCGCTTTGCCTCGACGAGCCCGAGCGGTTTGCCGTCGTCGCCCCACAGCACGTAGTCGACAAAGCCTTCGCCGGCGTTGTTGGGCATGCCGGTAACTTGAAACTCCCGATCCTGCGGATTGGCGAGCGACCATCCCGCTTCCTTCAGCAACAAGTCGATGAAATAGTCGCGCGTCTCCGCTTCCGAGTAGTTGTGATCGTCGGGCCGCGCGGCGTTCTGTTTCTTCGCCTCGGCAACTTCGATCCGCAGCCGCTCCAGTTCGTCATCAAGCGCCTTCTTGCCGGACAGCAGTTCGGAGAGCTTTTCATCGCGCTCGCGAAGCTGGCTCTCCAACTTCTGCAGTTGTTCCAGCGTCTGCGCCGGGACGGCGCCGCTCTTCGGAAGCAAATCCGGCTCGAAGGAAAGATCGTCCGCCGGCTTCGCCCCGCGCGCATAGGTGCGCGCCAGCCAGAACATGAAATGGAAAAGTTCTTTCGTCGCCGTCAGCGCATCGAGTTGCCGCACCGGCTTGTGACTGTGGACGGCGAGATTTCCGAGGTCTTTAACAACTTTGATCTTGGCGAAGATCGCCGGGCCGACGGCCCTACGAAAAGTCGGCTCGTGAACCAGCGCGCTCAGGTGATCTTGATAGGGAAGTCGTAACGTCGAGTCGTGTTTATAGAGCCAGTGAACCGCCAACTCCAACGCCCGGCGCGCGTGGAAGCACGAGCTGCGCGAGTCCGGATAGACCAGCGACTCGGCCTTCGCCGCCGGCTCGAATACAGCAGGCCATTCTTGCGAGAGGAAAACGAACTGGCTCAAGTCGCTACCCTCTTTATTACCCTCTTTTAAGGACATTACCCTTTCTTGCCTGAGCCGATCTTGGTCCAACGAGCGCCGGGCCCGCGGCCGATGCATTTCACGCGTTTGCCTTTTTGACTGCCTAGCACGCGGCGCACCATTTCCCGGCTCACACCTGGACATGTCTTTTCCAATTGCACGACCGTAAATTCGCGAGGCAGCCGCTCGAGCGCAGCGAGGATCATTTCAGTCTTCGAGCCGCGCGGCGCTTTGATATCGCCGACTCTGTCCACCAGTTCCCCGTAAGCGGTCTTGAGAATGAACAGTAGGAAATTCACATAAGGCCATGGATCGTGGTCACCCTCATGCCACTGCTGCGAGCTCTGCTCCAGCGTCTCGTAGTAGCGCTCCTTGTTCTGCTCGATCAGCCGCTCCAAGCTGATGTACCGCCCGACCTCATAGCCAAGATGGTAGCACTGAAGGAGCAACAGCAGCCGCGATACGCGCCCATTGCCGTCGCGAAACGGATGAATACAAAGAAAGTCGAGATTGAAACATGCCAGCGCCACCAGCGGATGCACCCAGCGTTCTTTGAGGCAACTCTGCCAGTCGGACACCAACGCCGTCATATGCCGTGCGGTCTCGCTTGCGGGAACCGTAAGAAACCGCACGCGCTGCCGTCCGTCGGGGAGGCGCTCGACAATGTCGCTTTCGCTTTCTTTATATTTGCCGGCGTCCCAAATCTCGCCTCGGGCCAGCCGATGCAGCCGGCGCACTGTCGCCTCGGAGATCTTGATATCGGCGAAATCGTCGTGAATCAGGCTCAACGCCTCCCGGTAGCCGCGCACTTCCTCTTCGTCACGATCGCGAAACAACGGCTTCGACTTAACCAGCACGTCATGCAACCGCTTCGGATCCACTTCCACGCCCTCGAGTCGATTGCTCGATACGGCGCTTTCGATGAGCGCATGCTCGCGCAGGGCCTTGAGACGCTGCGGCGACTGGCGAGTATACAGCTCCTGCTTGCCGCGAAACTCGCCCAGATCCGCGAGATACCAACTCGTCCCGCTGGGAATCGAATGTTGTCCCGCGCTAAATCGCCGCAGCGTGTTCACTACAGTTCCCCTCGAAAGGCGCGGTGCTGAAGCGAGGCGAACAGCGCGTCCAGCTCCGCCAGCGACGCGCGCTGCGCCGTCTTCAGCTTCTCCACCGCACGAACTCGACGGGCGAATTCGCGCTGCAACTCGATAGGGGGAAGTAAGACGCGGAAGTGCTCGAACCACTCGGACGTAGATCGTTTTATGGTAGAGCCTGAGCTGATGACCTTCGATTGCGGACGGGACCGAATCGACGCCCACGTCAGGTATGCGGATCGAGTTCAACCGGGAACCCAATTCACGAAATCTTGTGAGGTCGCCATCTGCGCGCCCCATTACCGTGAGAACCCGACCGATGCGGTGCGTGAGAAACAAACGGTTCCTTTGGGAAGCAGACTGCCGACGCAATTGTTAATGCCCAGGTCAGTCACGTTTTGAATCGTCCGCGTTGCTACGACCATCGATGTCGCGAATATCGGTGCAGGCTGATCACGGAATATCCCCATTCCAATACTCCGGTTTTCACGGTCTGGCGTGTGCCCAGTAGCAAGGCGCGCAACCTCGGTCAGAAGCTTCCCAGCGCCAGCCTTTGGCGATGATCGTGCAATTTCTCTGACGCCGTTACGGGCGTTAGCGAGTCGACCGAAGAGGTCGAGGAAGAGGGATTGGGTGAGGGAGTCGAGTTGGGCGAGGGCGGCGCGACGCTTGGTCCGCAACGCCTCCGCCCGGTCCAGCACCTCCGCAATCCGCCGCTGCTCCGCCAGCGGCGGCAGAGGGATTCTAATCGCCTCAAGTAAATCGAGGTTCACGCCTGGCTGACCAGCTGTGCGTTCGGATCTCGCGACACATGGTGATGGAGTCGGAGCTCTGTGTTAGCGATGAAAAAGATAGTCTTCGCGAATCGCTCGGCACTCGGGAGAGGCTTCATTAGAGCTACATTGTATGAGCCCGATAGTCCGCGCGAATTTGAAAGACAGAGGGACCGTATCTCCGTGTCATAACGTCGGTCTCGATCAAAGTGACGGCGCGCAAGATTTTTCGAGATGAAAGTTGGGAACTTGTCTGTTCTGAAATCCCGATTTGAACCAGCCGTTACACTGTTTTCAAATGGCTCATTTTGAAATGTCTCTTTTGGAGGCTGTGAGCCGACCAGTAAGTTCGACTACGTGACGCCAACTCTGCCAGTTTTCCAGTTCGGCGGCAGCCCTTCGAGTGACAAAAGCTTTATTCACCGCAGCATCCCCTCCAGTTCCTTCATGCCCTGCTGAATCTCCGCCTCCAGTTTGCCGAGGCTTGCGAGGATTTCGCGCGGCGGGCGGTGCGCGACTTCTTCGTGGACGACTTCCTTGTAGCGGTTGAGCGAGAGGTCGTAGCCCTGCGCGGCGATGTCGGCCTTGGGCACGCAGAAGCTTTGCGCGGTGCGCGGGCGGTCGAGTTCACTGACGTAGGTCTTGCCATCACCCCTGCCCTCTCCCGCAAGCGGGCGAGGGAGTGAATGCAAAGTGCGCCAGCGGGCGAGGATGTCGGGCAGATTATTTTTTGCGTGTTCTTCGGGCGTGAGAACTGGATTCCCTAACTCACAAACGAAGTGCAACACTTTTTGGATAAGGTGTTGCAATGGGACGATGCTATGAACAGTTTTCGCTTGAAGAGCGCTGTATGCTTGCCCAACTTAGCCGAGCCGGGAAAACAGTCCGGCAAATCGCGGCAGCTCTGGATCGCGCGCCATCGACAATCGCTCGAGAGCTCAAGCGCAACAGCGGCAGGCAGGTCGGTTATCAGCCAGCGTATGCCGAGCAGCAAGCTAAGAGTCGTCGTTGGCGGGGAAGTCGGTTGTTGCGTAAGCCTGATCTGCGAAACGAGGTGATCGAGGGTCTGAGACGAGGTTGGTCTCCAGCTCAAGTCGCCGGACGACTGAAGAAGGAACAAAGACGTACGGTGATCAGCCATGAGACGATCTATCGGTTTATCGACTCTCAGATCCGCCGCACCAAGGACTACAGCTGGCGGCACTATTTGCCACGTGGGAAAAGCAAGCGGGGTTGGCGTGGGCAGCAAAGGCGGAAGCTCGGTGGATCATATCGCAGGACCGGGTGGCCATCGATCGGCGCCCGGCCTACGGATGCACAAGCGGCGCCAGACGCAGGTCACTGGGAAGGCGGATCTGATGCTCTTCTGCTAGAGTACGGTCAGGCTGTTTTGGTCACGTGCATGAAAGTACGCTCTCGCTTGCTGCGTGGCGAGCCGGTCGACCCAACAAGGCTGCTGACCCGGTGGCTCGCACGCAATCTCGTCAGATCTGTTCGGCGCCCTGCCCAAGGTCCAGTTGCGCCGGACCGTTACCTTCGACAACGGGACGGAATTCGCCCGGCACTATCGACTTGCATCGACTGTCGATGCGCAACCTTTTTCTGTGATCGCTCCATGCGCCGTGGCAAAAGGGCGGCATCGAAAACGCCATCGGCCGCATGCGACGCGGGCTGCCGAGAAAAACCGACTTGGCGACTCTCTCTGACTATCGCTTGCTCTCGTTGGTTCGTTCTTATAATCACACTCCGAGAAAGTGTCTCAACTACCAAACCCCAGCAGAGGTTTTCTGCCGTGACCTGTTGCACTTGAAACGTGAATCCACCTTCCGGCCTTCGCCGGAATGACGGACCTCGCTCTGACCATCTTCGTCACCCCGGCGAACGCCGGGGTCCAGGCTCGGGCGGGGCGTGGGGCCGAGTTTTTCTTCAGGCAATAACGGCGTGCGTTTGTCGTCGAGCGACATGCCGTCGGCGTCCACGTCGTAGAACCAGACGTGGTCCGTGCCGCCGGAGTTGGTCTTGGTGAAAATGAGAATCGCGGTGGAGACGCCGGCGTAGGGCTTGAACACGCCACCGGGCAGCGAGATGACCGCGTCGAGTTTCTGGTCCTCGACGAGAATCTTGCGCAGCGTCTTGTGCGCGTTGGACGAGCCAAAGAGCACGCCGTCGGGCACGATGACGGCGGCGCGTCCGCCGGGTTTGAGCAGGCGCAGGAAAAGCGCGAGGAAGAGCAGTTCGGTCTTCTTCGTCTTGACGATCTGCTGGAGGTCCTTGGCGGTGTTCTCGTAATCGAGCGATCCGGCAAACGGCGGATTGGCGAGGACCAGCGTGTATTTTTCCTCCTCGCCCGCATGGTCCTGCGCCAGCGAGTCGCGGTAGCGGATGTCGGGATTCTCCACGCCGTGCAGCAGCATGTTCATGCTGCCGATGCGGAGCATCGTGTTGTCGAAGTCGAAGCCGTGGAAGAAATCATGATGGAAGTGATCGCGATAGTTTTGCGTCGCGAAAAATCTCCGGATGGTGCTCGCGCAGATACTCGCCCGCGGCCACAAGAAAACCAGCCGTGCCGCACGCCGGATCGCACAGCACGTCGCCCGGTTTCGGCGCGACCATCTCGACCATCAGCCTGATGATGTGGCGCGGCGTGCGAAACTGGCCGTTTTGACCGGCGGTCGCGATCTTGGCGAGCATGTATTCGTACAGATCGCCTTTGGTGTCCCGCTCCTCCATCGGCACCTGGTCGATCATGTCGACAACTTTGGCAAGAAGTCCGGGTGTAGGAATCGTGAAACGCGCGTCCTTCATGTGGTGCGCGTATGTCGACTCGTCGCCGCCCAACGTTCGGAGGAACGGAAACACATGCTCGCCGACCAGTTCGTACATGTCAGCGGGCGCGAAATGCTTGAAGCGAGACCAGCGATAATCGGCGTAGGGACGCGGCGAAAGGCGATGGTTATCATCGCCTTCGGGAAACAACCGCCGCTCGATGGGCTTCTTCAGCCGAGTGGCTTTCAATTCTTCGAGCGTCTGCAGCTCGTCAAGCCGCTTGATGAAAAGCAGATAAGTAATCTGCTCGATGACTTCCAGCGGATTGGAAATCCCGCCGGACCAGAACGCATTCCAGATTTGATCGATTTGGTTACGAATTTCGTTGGTAAGCATGAATGTTTTTAGTTGTTCTTCCTAATCACAATGCAAAGATTTATTGCCTTTAAAAGACGCTGGAATGAGAGCTCGTCGAAACAATCTCGGGCAGGTGGGCGGCACTCTCCGTTGACGTCGGTCTAACTTGCCGAAATTTCGTCGCAGTCTACTGGATTTTGCGGCTTTGTGACAAGAGCGTTATGAAAGGATAAGGTCAAAAAGGACGGAAGATAAAAAGAGGCGTGAGGCTTGAGAGATACGCCGGCGGCCAAAAAAGGGGAGGAAAATATGAGCGACCTTTCAGGAGCAAACGAGACGCTTACCCGTGAGCGGGTGAAAGAAATATTCCGCGAGAAGCAATACTCCTACCTGGAGCAAAAGGTCGAGCTTCTCGAAGTTCGGGACGACTCGTTATTGCTAAAAATATCTTTCCTACTGGAATACAAGAACCGCATGATCACGATCGAGGAGAAGGAACCGATCGCGGTGCCGTTCAAAGACTTCAAAATCGAAGACTGGGGCGACGGCGTACGTAAGGTCGCCGATATCGAATAAGCCGCCGGGACTGCGACGGGTCCCCAGTGCGGCCGCGCTGCAACCAACAACGTTTTGTAAGGATAATTCACCACAGAGGCGCAGAGATCAGAGGATTTTTTACTCTCGTTCTCGGCGTCCTCTGTGCCTCCGCGGTGAGTTTCTTCTTGGTTGATCCATTAGTCTAGCCGCTAAGCGCCAACCCGGTAACGTTGAACGCGTCATCGAACTACGTTCGATCCGCCGCCGGGAATCGGTTTACGCCAGACTTAATTGCGCCAGCGAGGCGCGCGCGGTGCCGCCGCTTATGTCCGGAACGATTTTTAATTCGATCCCGGCGACGTTCTTCAGATCGACGCGGTAGTCCTCAATCTCCTCGATCGTATCAGGCGGACTGAACGTGTATTGCTGGCGCACTATTTCTCGGGAATGCTCCTCGCCACTCGGCAACCAGCGCAATACGAATTGCTGCGTGCGCGCTCGTTCCCGTTCGTCGAACCGCAGATGGATACGCCCGAGGCTCAAAGGCTGGTCAAAAAGAAGCTGGATACTCTGCTCACCGGGTTGCTCGGCCCGCCAGCCTGTCCCAGGGCCTGGAATCAGCGCCGACTCGACCGGGTTCGCTGCCTCTTCGGAGGTAACCTCGACTTGTGCCAGGTGATCGAGGTTCAACCAACTTTCACTCGAACGCGAAGTAGCTTTGGAGACGGGTTGGGTTATTGTTTTGCGCATCGGATCCTCCTTCGAATCTTCCTGAGCCTCTCTCCTCACACACGTAATCGTCGTTGGGTCACTTCGCCCGCATCACCAATACCGGATCGCCGGAGTGGCGCACCACGGCCTCCGTCACGCTGCCGAGCATCCAGCGTTTCACGCCGGTGCGGCCGTGGGAACACATGGCGATCAATGTGTCCGGGTTCTTACGAGCCAAGGTAATGATCTCATCCGCGGCGAAACCTTGTTTGGATTCAATGGACACCTTCTCGACGCCGAGCTTCTTCACCTCGGCCGTCTTTTTTTCAAGATATTGGGTCGCCTCGTCGCGCACGCCGGCGATCAGTTCGTCGTAGTCGACCGCAGAGTACGCCTCGTCAGCCCCATAAGCGTAGGTGGGGATGTGATAGGCGCGGAACAATACCACTTCCACTCCCAATTCCTTGGCCTTCTCGGCCACAGTCGGGATGATGCTCTCAGCCAACTCCGATCCATCCAATGGTACGACGATCGACTTTAGCACCGCGGTCCCGTCCGACTTTGCTTCCTCCGTCGCCCGAACTAACAGCAATGGATTCGCCGCGGCCCGCAAGACTTTTTCCGTTACGCTACCCAACAGGAAGCGGTCGAGTCCGGAGCGACCATGGGTCGCCATGCAGATCAGCATGCTTGTGTCCGTTTCACCCTTCTCGACAATCACCGCGTCGGCTCGGCCTTTTTCTACCGTGCATTTCACGTTAGCGTCGCCGAACGTGCCGGCGACTCCGCGCAAATAACTCGCGCTCTTCTTCACGCCCTCTTCGATCATCGAATCGAAGAAGCGGGCCTTTTCCGCGGGGATATGAGCTGCCATCTCGGCCAGGTCGATCACGGCCAACAGCTCGACGGGGAGCTTCATTTTGCCTGCCAGGTAGCGAGCATAGGGCAGAACTTTTTCCGCGGTCTTCGAACCGTCTAGGGGTATCAGTATTTTTGTATACATAGGCCCCTCCTGGTCTTCTGCGTCCGTAGTTGATCTCTCGTATACTTAACCTACACCCTGTTCTAATTTGCGCAACTCACCTGCCAGCCGATCTCTTTAGAATTGCTACCCTACCGATTCTCTAATTTCGTATTTGGTGGGAAGAATGAATGCGCTCGATGGCAAAAACGAGACAGAGGAAAATCCTGACGAGTCAAGCTAGAAGAAAATTTCGGCGGGTTTCAGCTAACGTGCAAAGATTCCAGTCCGTCGCTTCCTGGATCGAAGCGTATTCGGCGCGCATGCCTCGTAGCGCAACCGCTATTGGCCGCGCCGTAACCGCTTCTACTCGCTCATTTTCAGCGCCCCTGTGCCGGCAGGAGGTTTGGCCGTCGTTTCTTTATTGCCGGACTCAGTTCAACCACTCCGATACCTTTCCCGCCATGATGACATCGAGAATCTCTTTACAGTCCTCGATCGCGTTATCGACGGTTTTCGAGTCGTTCAAGTGCGATACGCCCTGTTTAACGGCACCGCGCAGGGCGCGTACCACCTCCTGGAGATGCTCATCGAGTTTTTCAGTATTGGGTGCTGCTTGCGGCATATGCCCTCCGTGCCAGTTAGATGTAGCGACGACCTTTGAGCGGGTCAGGAATCTTGAGCCCCATGCTTTGCAGAATCGGATTGACTTCTTTGATGTAGTCTTCTCGCGCTTGCTCGTTGGAGCGTCGTTTGAGACCCCAGTAGCGATAACGCTCAGCGCGTGTTGAACCGCTCCGACCGAACATATCGAGCGCTCGCACGTACCAATAATCGATCGCCTTTTGCACCCGCTCCTTTTGCTGGTCGCCTTTCGACAACAGCTCCACGGTTTTGTTATAGCCATATTCGATATGGCCGAGCTCCTCGGTCACGATATCCGGCAGAATACGCTGCAATGGCAGATAACTGCAGTCGTAAAATTCTTCCAACTGGTATCGGCCGATTCGATCGATCAAAAAACCGAACACGGCGTTGTCCTCCCAGGTCGTGATCAAACCACGAAACGCATCGACGAAACGCTTTTCATTGGGTTGGCTGAGCACGAAGGTAACGTCCGTACCCATATCGCCGGCCAAGCGCGCCACTTTGCGAAAATGGTCGATCTCCTCCGCGGCGGTGCGTGCGACGATGAGTTGATCCAGCTTTGTCGGCGCAGCCGGCAGCATCTTCTCTATGTAAAGATGGGGTCCGCCGATTTCGCAGTCGGCCTGAATCGTCAGGACGCGTCCGAGAAGCTCCTTATATTCGGGGTCCATCTTGTCAAAATCCTTGAGCTCGATCTTATCGGTAAACATTTCTCGCCTCCCTATGCCGTATTCATTGGTTTCCAGAGAACCTTGCTGGTCTGTTAAACAGCAATAGAAGTGCCAGGAAATTAGGGTGTCGGCCGCACGGAAAAAATACTGATTTGTTCTTCCTTTCCCGCTTGTAGGAGATGGATAATTTTCATTGTCAAGATCAGGTGTAAAACTCGAAGCTAGCGGATTATTCGAGCTACAGGTTTATTGGCTGCCGGCTGAGTTCGCGAATGAAAAGGACTCCTTCGTCTGTTCGATTCTCGCCGCAACTGCCGTCGCGAACGAATCTGCGCCATGGCCAAAGTTTCGCAGTGTTGATGATTTTGCATTGATTTTTTCCTACCAATGAGAAGAAGACTGTGCGCATCGCTGTCAATCTCTTGGATTTCGGCTCGCCCCCGGCCTTCGCCGGGGTTGCCCGGAATGACGATCGAGTAGGTATCGAGCTTAAGAGACACCACACGAGGTCGGATTGAATCAAATGGGGAAGGCTAGGCGATCTCTAAATCTTCGATCTTGCGATAGAGCGAGGACAAGCTGATGTCTAAAAGCTTGGCGGCCTCTTTGCGGTCCTGCCCTGCCTGCTCGAGGGCGCGCAAAATATGTTGCTTCTCAAATTGTCGCAGCGCGTCTTTAAGATTGAAGGTAAACGCCGGATTCTGTTGGCTGCTGGCGACGATCGATGCGGGAAGGTCCTTCAGCATGATGCGCTCGCTTTCGGCGAGGATCATGGTGTGCTCAATCACGTTGTCGAGCTCGCGCACGTTGCCTTTCCACGGCAGCGATATCAGAGACTCGAACGGCATCTTCCTCGATGCCCTGAAAGGACTTTTTCAGCTCCGGGTTATGACGCTGGATAAAATATTCGACCAAGAGCGGAATGTCTTCCGGCCGCTCCTTCAAGGGCGGAATATGAATTTCCATGACGTTGAGGCGATAGTACAGATCCTCACGAAAGCGTCCCGCCTCGACCTCTTTCGCGAGATTTCGATTGGTCGCCGCCAGCACGCGAACGTCGATGTGGCGCGGCGTCGTGCTGCCGATGGACAGGATCTCCTTTGCCTCTAATGCTCGGAGCAGTTTGACTTGAAGGTGCTGCGGGATCTCGCCGATCTCGTCGAGGAAGATCGTGCCGCCTCTGGCTTTTTCAAACAGTCCTTCCTGATTGGCGAAGGCTCCGGTGAAAGAGCCTTTAATATGACCGAAGAGCAAGCTTTCCAGCAACGTTTCAGGCAGCGCGCCGCAATTGACCGGCAAGAACAGCTTGTCCTTGCGATCGCTGTGAGAATGGAGCGCCAGCGCGATCAATTCCTTGCCGGTGCCGCTGTCGCCGGTAATCAGCACGGTCGCTTGGGTGTTAGCGACTTTCTTGACTAGCTCCAAAACGTCGCGGATCGCCTTGCTCTTACCGATGATGTTGTTGAAGTGGTAATCCACGCGCGCCTACGCTCCAGGAACACGGCTACGATTGCATCCGCTCGTTTTTACAACATGGCCGCCATGCTCACAAGCCTGTGTCGATCGAGTCGCGGCCATCAGTGAACGGAATTCAAGTAGATTGCTAGAGTCGGTCGGCTTCGGTGAGAATCGCGGGATCGTCGCAGAAGCGGCGCAGCGCGGCCTTTATTTTCTGCCTTTGAACGCTTGCCGGCACACCCAGATTCTGCATCGTTTTCGCGATGTGGGGCCCGCCCAGCTGCAGCAACTTGCTGTAGATCGCGTCGATCTCGGAGCCTTCGATTTGCACGGCGATGCGAAAAGCGTCTTCGATCTGTAATTTGGCCGTGCCGTGGCTGAGATATCTGAGCAGCTTCTCTGTGAGCTCATCGGCCTTGACGCGGCTGATTTCCGGGTCGAGCCTTTCGTCGTCGTAGTTATCGATCAGCGCTTTACAGGCGAACAGAATGGCGGCGTGCTGCTCTTCGTCACGCGCCATCTCCCACCAAAAATCTCGCAGTTCCGGCTGATCGAGAAAGAGGTGGGAGAATCGGTAGTAGATTTTCGCAACTAGCCGTTCGATTTCGGCAAAGCGTAGCAGAGGATCGAACGGCTCGGGCTGGCTCATGCGTTTTTTAAATTTTCCTTGAGAAACTCGAGCAGCTCGACATGCTTTTCAGAGTCCCGGATCATCGAGTCCAGGAGAATCTTGAACAGTCCGTGATAATAGCCGCTGCTCTCTTTGCTGAGGAGTTTGTAATCTTTAATACCCGATTTTTCAAGACGAATCAGTTCGTCCGTAACCCCGCTTAGTTTCCCACTCATTTCTGTGCGGTCACCCGCTCCGTCCAGACTGTCCGAGGGCTTTGTCCACGTCAGGCTTCCCTGCAATGTCGCGACCATCGCATGAATGACCGCGCGATGTTTCTCCTCATCCGAAACGATCAGCTGCATCAAGAAGCGCGTAACCGAGTTGGGCATGCGGCTCAGGGTCTTTTTGTAGTAATCGATGGAGTCGGCTTCTCTAGCTTCGTGCATTTCAAACTCGTTGAGCAACCTTTCCACCGGCGATATTTCCTCCGGTGTTTTCGTCAAATTCAGAATCGCGTTTAAGTCAGCAAATTCTTCCATGGCTTTTCTCCGTTCTTTTCTTAGGTTGAAAAGCAACGGTTATGCCAGAGAAAATGGCGTGAATTCCAAGTTGCTTGGGAGCGGCAACAATCAAATTTTCGCGATCATCGGAAGAGCTCTAGTTGCTTTTCCCACCTGTGAGAAAAAGGCGCCCGGACTCGACTAGCTTGTTCGCTACTTTGGCGCACGATTCGGTAGCAAAATATAGCGATAGCGGCGGATAGGATGCAGTTTGGACAAATTTTTCGGCAGATTTCTCAGCTAACCTCCAAAGATCCCAGATAATCCGTCTGCAACGGCACTTCCTGGATCGAACCGTATACTGCGCGCATGCTGTAGGCGCGCGAGCCGCGCTTGGAAGTGATGACTTTATGAATCTCCGTGCCGATGTAATGCACGCCGGTCCAGTCTTCGATGGCGACACCGGCTGAGATCTCTCCCGCCGTCAAGAGCCGGTGATAAGACGGCCGGCGCTGGGCTTCGCCGTCGTAATGCGGGCAGCAGCTTCCCGGCAGAAAGCCCAGGCAATCCAGCGGCCGGAGCCCGTCGGAAAAAGAGTCGGTCAGTCCCTGCTCGAACCAGCAAATCGCCCCGGCGCTCACGCCGGTTAGAACAATGCCCGACTGCCACGCCTCGCGGAGAATTTCGACCACGCCCCAATCGCGCCACAGAGCGAGCAGACTCTTGGTATTGCCGCCGCCGACAAAAATCACGTCCTGATCGAGCAGAAACGAGCGCAGCTCCGGCGTGCGCTTGAAAAAGGTCAGCACCGACGGGCGGCAGCCGAGCTTTAGAAACGCCGCATAAAAACTCGCAACGTAGTGATCGGGCTCGCCGCTCGCGGTCGGCACGAAGGCAACCCGCGCATTCTCCGCGCCGCTTTGGCGAATCACGTATTTTTCCAGCTCGAGATTTTCCGGGTCGCGATAAAATCCGCCGCCGCCGATGGGAATGATCTGTCGAGTCTTGCCGGCCATCTTACTGCCTGTATATGCGTTGATGATGGGCGAAGATAAAGCAGTGTTGTCATCAACACAAGAGTATTTAATCGACCAAGGCTTCCCCAAACCCTCGCCCCCTTGGAGACTGTGTCGCAATGTCATCCTGAGTTTGCTATACCGAAGTCATCTCGCAATTCATAGCGGCAGGCAAAGGCGAGATTCTTCGCTGGCGCTCAGAATGGACATTTATGCGAGTTTTGCTATTGCGACACAGTCTCTTGGGAGAGGAAAGGGTGAGGATACAAACCGTTAACTTGGTTTATGGAATGAGCCGAGTACATGGTTTCCTGTATCAACAGAAAACAATCTATCGCCGGCGGCCTTTGCCACGACGGCCAGAAGTTGTTGATTTCTTCGACGGCGCTTTTTCTTCCGCTGCTTTTGGTCTCGAATTATTCGCCGCCGTGCAACTTCCCGGTCGAATCGTGTCCGCCAGCCGGCGCAATCGTTGCGCGATCGCCGTATCCGCCTTCCCGCGGCTTGTCCCGATTCGAGTCGCAGCTTTAGCATCGAATAAAAGGGCCAGCAGACACAACTGCTGAGTGACGGAGTCGAGATCCTTGGGCGCGATTTGAATATGGGTCAGCGCATCCCTATAGCGTTGACTCACTTGCTCGAACGCTTTCTCGCTTTTCTCATCCTCGTCGCCTAAAGCGCCGGAACACAACGATTCGACTAGATACGCGTCTGCCGCCATGACCGCGCTCCAAACATCGGGTGACTGCTTGAATCTGTCGTTCGCTTTGGCCGCCCACGCGACACACTCCGAAACGCCCTCTTTATACGTTCCTTCAAGCGCCTTCAGTGCCAACCCGTTGAGCGCCGGATAAGGATCGAATCGCTCGTCGGTCGCTTTCCCCGACCCGATCTCGTAGGCCGCAATGCTCTCCCGCACCGCGCTGTTGAACTCTTTCACCGTGGCTGCGGCGGTATCGCCGGCGATGATCCTGTTTGCAAAGATTGCCGCTTTGCGTTTGTAACCGCTGCCGATAACGGACGCGCGCTCGACGTTCGCCGACGAACCTAGCTTGTTCGTTCTTGCGACGCCATCATCCGCCGGCCCGGCGGCTATCTGATCTAGATTTTTCAGGCGCGCGAGCGCGCGCTCCGCCAATTCCGCATCTCCCCTACTCTCCGCGAGCCGCGATTCCAGATTGGCCAATTGCTCGATGGCGGCGATCGGCACGCGCCCGGTCTTGTCCTCCGCGGCGATGGCAGCGATATAGAACTTGCGCGCATCTTCAAAATATTCGACGCCGAGCAAAGCGTAGGTTTGCGCCAGCTCGAAATTCACGGCCGGTTTGCCCAGCCAATTTCTTGGGCAACGGCTGAGCAGTTGTCTAAGTTCCGCGCCGATGCTCTTGGCGTCCGAGAGGGTCACCGACTCGCGGCGCCGGTAGATGTGAATGCGCATCCGTTCGATTTGATCGATCAATTCTTCCGGCGCGATAAATCTACCGACGTCCTCGCCACGGCGGTTGGACTCGGCGCGCGGATCCACGCGCCAACCCGGATCGCCGTAGGCTTGATAGGCGCCCCACGTGATGCTGCTGCCGTGTTTGCGATAAGTCTCTCTGCGAGCTTCGAATACGGCGTCGCCGAACTGCAATTTGTCCTGCAGAATGCAGCGATAAAAAGCATCGGCGAAGGTGAGCGCAGCGTCGTCGTCGACCGCCCATCCTGCGGCGATCACACAGCGCACGCCGATCTCGATCAACTCGCGCGAGATGCTGTAAGCCAAGCGATTGTATGCGATGGGCGTGAGATTCGCTTTTGCCAGGTGACAGCAATTGAGAAATACCAGGTCCGGGACGATCTCCATCTGGCCGATCTCCGCGGCTCCCAGCAACAATCCATCGGACAGCACGACGCCGGTGCGAGTTACGCCGTCTGCCGCCGGCTGCTCGAAAAGCCCGTGCGCCGCGATGTGCACGATACGATACGGTTTTTGGTAAAGCGGCGTGATCACGTCCAGCGCCTTGCGCCCTTGGCCGATCGATGACTCGACCTGATAACCGTGGCGATTCAAAGCTTCCACGACCACGCCCGCCTCTTCTTCCGCGCCGGTCAACGAGTCCAATCCCTCGGCGGGTTGTCGATTGGGAAACGGAAACATCTTGAAGAAGTTTTCCGTTGACGGGTTACCGATCACGTAGGCGAGCGGCTGTAGCGACTGGCGCACTTGGCGCCGAAACCGGCTTGACGAGAGTTGCCTGATCATGTGCGCGCGCACGGCGAGCGGTTCCTGATCCGCGAGCATCAGCTCCCAAGGCAAATTAGCGGTGTAGCCGTCGAGCACGAGTACGATGCGGTCGAGCTGGCGCGCCGCGTCTTTAAAATCCTGCGGCACCATCAGTTGAAACAGCGTCCGGCAAAACTCCGGTTGATAGCTGTGCACCCGAATCTGTTGCGCTATCAGCGACTCCACCAAACCGGGCTGGCGCTGCTGTACGATGGTTTCAGCGCGCGCGCGCTGGCCGACGTGTACGAAGCGCAACCGCTCGGCGATCTTCATCGGTTGCTTGGATCGATCACCTTCGGGTTGCGGCGACTCGTCGGCAGTCGGTTGGGGAGAATCGCTTTCATGGCTATCCGCGTTGGTGATGATCATGCGCGGCCAGTAGGCGACGGCCCGGTTATCGTCGAGTCGTTGCCGAACACCGATGCCTCGATCCAGCTCTTCCGGCACTTCCAGACGAACGCCGAGCTGGCTGATATCCACGTTCATCTTCGCCGCGAAATCAGTCAATGAGTGCATCGCCGAGATTGCGCTATCGAGATACAACTCGACGATTTCCAACGAGGATATCCTCAAAGAACCGCCAGTCGCTTCGCTAAATTTAAGATTGGCCTCGACGACGCCGCGGATCAGCGCTTCGACGGAGGCAGCGATCGTCAGGTTCGCCGTGGAATTGTAGCCTAATAACAGAGTGGAGAGAGCGATTTCACCGCTGCGCCCGCCGCTGCAGTCAGCGTACTGGAGAAGATAGCGAAGCGCGCCCGTCCGCACCGCTTCGGTCAATATGTTCGCTGCTAGCGTGCCGTCGTACGTTCCCTAACCCCGTCACCACCGCCCCGCAAAAACTGCCGCGCAACCGTTCGGCGTCGTTGGGCAAGCGCAACACGACCACTGCGGTGCCGACCGGGCCAGCGTAAAGGCCCATGTTGTAGCGCTCGCTCAAAGCGCGGTCGACCACATCGCGATCGATAATCGATTCCGCGCCGGAAATTGCGTCCTGTTCATAGTGGCCGACCATGATCGGCTGGGTCACAAAACGAAGATCCATCGCTTTGACCTTGACCCTCAGCGTCGCCACTTGTCGCGTCTTCATGCGTTTGCGCTTCGATTTGCCCATGAGCGGATGAGCGGCCTCTTCGGGCAACGGATAGCGCGGCGGCCCGGCCTCGTAGGGCATCGGCTTCGTCGGGCTCACGTCACGTTTTGCCGGCGGCTTATCCGTCAAAGCGCCAGTCGCGCCGCTGCGCAGCAATTCGGTCACGGCGCTGAAATATTCCTCGCGTGTTGGCCAGATCGCCGTGCACCGCGGGCATGTAGTAACGCCGGCCGATGCCGCCGATCGCACCCGACTTCCAAGTGACCGTGCCGTCGCCTTCGGCGGTACCGATCATTTTCCAGCGGCCGCCGACTTTTTCTATGCCGCAAGCGGTAATCGGTGCGCAGCCATGCACGTAAATGGTTTTGTCTTTGTGCGATTCCGGCAAACCCGGCGTCAGACCATCGCGTTCCCACAGCCATTTGCCTTGATTGAGCGCTGCATCGCTCGGCAACGCCGCTACCTTGTCGCCGAACCAGAAGTCCTTCATCTCCGCTTTGAACGCGCGCCATCGCCCGGCGCTAAAATAATCGTCGAATTGCGCGCCGCCGACGTCCTGAAAACCCGGCTTCGGCAAGAGCTGCAGAGCGCCGCGGAACTCGCCGATGACGTCGAGAATGGTTTGCAGATCATTGGCGAGATCGAGGCGCGCGAGTGTGCGCAGCGTGTCGGACTTGCCGATCAGTGCTTCGACCATCGAGTGCGCGCCCTGGTTCGGCGTGCCGAGCATGATGAAGCGCGCGCCGTCGCGCGCCATCAGTTCGATCCCAGAGCTGAGTATTTTTGTGAATCAGCGAACGCACGACCAAACCGCCCATGCTATGCGCGAGGATCCGAATCGGGCGCTCGGGATTTTTCGTGTCGTTGAACAGTTTGCGTAAGAATTTCTCCAGACGATCGGCCAGAATATCGAGCGGCAGACGCCAGTCGTAAGGGAACCGTTCGACTCGGTGCGAGTCCATGAAATACTCGCACAAGTCACCGTACGACATATCGAAGAGCTTTTCCGCCGTGATGCCGTCGCCCGCCGCCGATCCGGTGACGGCGGTCCAGCGCAGCTTTTGAGCCCGCCGGTCGACGATATCGGGAACATCGAACCAGACGCGGTCCTGTTATTTTGCCAAAGATGCGAGCCCATGATTCCCGGCAACACGACAACGATCGGCAGGTCGCTTCCGCCGCTTCGCCGCCGCGGCTCCGGCGCAGAGCCGCGGTCCGGCGTGATTTCTTCGGCCAGACTCGGCTTCGTGCAAATCGCCGGGCAAGGCTTTGAAAAGCTCTAGTGCGCTCGACCGTCGTCCGAAAGCAGCCAATCGCGCAACGCCGCGCGGGTGCGCGTCATTTTGAAAATAATTGAAAATGCGACGTCGCCGGTCCCTGATCGAACAGCGCGCGCCCGCGCAGCCTGACGCGCGATGCCGGCATACATCGAATCGGTATCGACGACCAGATCGTTGTCGACGCCGCTAAAAAACGCATAGTCGGTAAACAACACGCCCAACCTTTTGAGCAGACCGCCGCCTTCGATATCGCCGGCGATAACCGCGATTTGCGTGGACTCTTGCGGTTTGGCAACGGCTAAAAAGCGCGCCATCGGCGAATCCGGCAGCATCGCTTCGATACCCGGAACAGCTTGGCGTCGGTGCGATTTTTAGCGATCTCGAGCACGACACGCTTGAAGGCATAGTAAAGCGGGTTGCCGTAAAGATAAGGCACGCGGCCGATCAAGGTCAGCAAGGCCGAGAGAAAAATATCGAAATTTCCCGAAGCGAGCAGCGTGCCGCGCGCAGGGCAAGCGACGCGCACGTAACGTTGTATGGACGAATTGCTTCTCCTGCAGGAGCGCGCGCAGATCGCGCAGCCTTGCGCCGGTGTTCGGCGTGAGCGTTGGCGACTTCGCTCTTTATGCGTTCCCGCTCGTCTTCGGATACATCGCCGGGCTCGGGCAATTCCGCTCCTAAAGCTTTCGATCAAGCTCGTCTGAAAACTTCTCCAGGCACAATAGGTCGCCGACCAAGCCGCCGCGCGAATGTGTGACTAGGTTGATTTGCGCGCCTTTGGGCAACTTGGCCGCCAGCTCGATGGCATTTTCGATCGGGCTCTCCGAGAACGTGCGATGCTCAAAGGCGTAGATGCGCTCGCCGAATTTGTTCCCGAGCGCATTGCCAGTCGTCGTTGGCAATTTTTTGCAGATCGCCGAAGCTGCCTGTGCTCGACGATGCGGTGCCGTGAATAAACACCAGCAGCGGACCTTCCTTTGCATCATTCGCAAGCACTTCGTCGTCGACATTCACAAGATCGACCGGCTTGACCCATACCGCGAGGCCAGCGATAGAGGCCCGGTTTGCGATCGAGCTGATTCTCGATCGCCCACATGAGCGCCTTGGTGCCGAGCCACGTGACACCGAGCTCGGTATACTCGTTGGCATTCACCCCGAGCCATTCTGCGACTTCGCGCTTGCGCCGCATCGATGATCGGATCCGCAACCTCACCCACTGTCAGCGTGAATACCCGCGAGACTAGATCGCTCGACCGCAGTCACCGATGACGCCGCGGGATTCCTCGCCGCGATCATGCAGAGCATCGAGCTTCAACGTCCCGTCTGCCTCCACCGCCTCGGGCTTGACCCGCTTCAGCGATTCCGCTAAGCTTTGCCGCGCTGGTGATGACGGTCACGCCGTCGGACATTTCGAGAACAACGACTTCGTCGTCGGCCGCTTGCATCGTTTTCTCGACCACGCCTTCGGGCGTCGAGCGAGCGCGCTGGCCGACTTCGAAAGCCGCGGTGATTTTCAGGTAACCGTCAGGCAAAAACTCATCGGCGCGCGCGCCGTCGACGCCGCGCAGCGCTGAACGCAAAACGTTGGGCAGGTTGGGATGGGCGATCGGCGCGCCCGTGAGCTTCAGAGAAATATTCTCCGCCATAAGAATCTCCTGAGTGTCGGCGCGCTAGAGGTCGTGTCTTGCAGCCGCGTATTCAGGCATGATTCAAATTCAAATGCGCTAAGAAGCGGCTCCGCTCCGACCGACCTATTATAAATGAAGCGCGAGGTTTACGGGTACTGATTTTAGATAATGACCCGGCTTGAAAATCGCTATGTCCTGATGTAGGGGCGAGACCTGTGTGTCCGCCCTCCCCGGATAAGACAGCAGGATAATGAAAAGCTCGCCGCTCTTCGCCCGCGCGACGAACAACCGTCAGTAGACCTTGCAAATCGAAGCGTCGGCGCCCCAGATGTCGACGCCGCCGATCACCATATCGCGGGCATCGAGCGTCAAGGCGGCGCGGGCCGGCGTCGCCGGTGCGCCGGGATAGCTCAACACGCGAATTTCCTGGTAAGGTCCGACGATCTTTTCCGCTGCCGGCAGCTCGATCCAGCGGTCGCGGCTGCCGGTGCTAACCACCGCGTCGGCTTCCGCGACATAGTAAAGTAACGGCGAATCCACGCCGTCTTTGCCGCCGTATTCATAGGTGACGAGAGTCGTCTTGATGCCGCGCCGCTCACAAGCGCGCAGGGTGAACATGACGTCGACAAAAGCATTTCCCGAGCCTAGCCAGGTGATCAGCGCGGCGTCGGCGCCGATCTGCGCGGCCAGCTGCGCCGGTCGCATGCGCGACGACCTCCTTGCCGTGAATCGTGTCGTAGGAAATCCGCTCGATAATCACGCCGGCGAAGCTCAACCGCCCGGCACCCTGTTCGCGATAGAGCTCCAACGCCAGCGGATGATTCTGCCAATCCCACGTCGTTGGATAATAACCGATGCCGCGCGTCGTGTTGGTCGTCATCGCGCCGTCGATTAACTCGTTTGGATGGATCAGAGTCGGCAGCGACTCGCGGATCGGCAGGCCGTAATAACTCACGCCGGAATGGGGCTGACCGCCGTTGGTGATGCAGCCTTGGATCAAAACGACGCGCGGCAAGCCGGGCTTGTTTTCATGTAATGCGAATCGCTCAATGTGTTCCGGCGTAAGCCCTTGAGGGACTTGCGCCAATTTTTTTGCCACTTCGAATTCGGCTCTTTGGATCGCGGTATGCGCTTCGAACTCGCCCAAACCCTTCCTTGAGTCGCATAATCAGAACCAGGTGAACCAACTTGCTGAAGCGGGAAGCCGCGGCCCCTGGTCCCCACATATCGAGCATAGCGCTGCGCTCAACACCGGTGCCGGCGCGAATCGTCCCTTCGTAGCCGGCCGTGGCGATGACCGTCATCCCGGATAATCGCTGCGTCAAACCGCTGCCAACACTCTCGACCGGTCCGATCGTTCCCGGAAAGACTTGACCGCTGCCGGCAAGTTTTGCGCGCGGCTCGACGATGTCGCGAATGCCGGTAATGCGCGCCTGTTCACCCGGCGAAACAGTTTCGAATCTCGCTTCTTCTATCCGTTCATCTTGGAGCACGAGTCGTGCGAGATCTTCGCGATCCAATGCCAATGTTCCGCTTTGATAGCGATAAGATTTGCCGAGACGAATCTCGCGCACTGGAAAATCCGCCAAGTCGAGTTGCATAGGTTTCCCTAGTGATTCCATGCGACCATTATTTGAATGAGTTCGTGATTGAAACGGTTTGAACTTTTTGAACGATTCGAACAATCCTTTAAATTAGAAGAGCCCTTCCTTTGCCAATTTCTTGACGATGCTATCGTCGACCAGATTCGCGCCTTTGAGTTGACGAATTTTTTCGTTGCTGAGGCCGAGCAGGCGAATCGCATTGTTGATCCCGTCGATATTGGGATAGACACGACGCTCGTAAACGTTCTTTATGACCTCGTAACCTTCTTCCGCATCCTCAGGCCGGACCATCTGCAAGCCTTTCGTCAGCGTCCCAACCACCGCCGCTTTGTTTGCCGGCCGCTGAATAAATCCGATCGACTCGACTAACGCGCGGACCACTTTCTCCGCCGTCGCGGACGACGAGCTCAAATAGCTCCGCCGCGCCAAAATCGCCGTGCTCTGAAACGGCACGCCGAGCTTGGTCAGGTCCGCGAGCACGCGGAAGCCCTGCTTTTTGAGCATCGTGGCGTAGGCATATCCGGCATAGGTTGCATCTACGGTTCCGAGCACCAAAGATTGGACCATCACCGACTCATCGCCGACGATGCGCAGGTTGATCCGATCCCGTTTGGGTTCGAGGCCCCAATGTTCGAGAACCAGTTGCGTGATCATCCAGACGCCGCCGCCGATACTCTGAATCGCTATGTTTTTATTTTTGAGATCGGCGGGCGAATGAATCGCCGGCGCCGCGACCATGGTGCCGTTGAGCTGGTTCGCCAAGCCGGCGACGAAAACCAGATCGAGCCCGCCCGCCATCGCGCCGAGTGCGGAACCATTGGCAGAGCCGGAATAGAACTGCGCTTCCCCGGCGGACAGGGCGGATAAAGCCACCGCCCCGCTGCGCATGAAGATCAACTGGACGTCAAGATCGTACTTACGGAAAAATCCCTGATCCCGCGCGACGAGCAGCGCTCCCGCGCCGCGCTCGTTGAGAGATGAATAAGCGATCACAATCTTATTCGCAGACGCCGCCGCACGGGAAACTCCGGCCCACGCAACAAGCAGCAACAGACCCACACAGGCCACCGATGGTAACTTCTTCAAGGGATTCTCCAGATAAATAATCTTTGCAGCGCCATTTGCCTTGTTCGTACCCAATCTACATACGACTAATCTATCTTCCTTTCTCATGAACGGGCTTGGTTCACAATCCTTCCTTCTCCAACTTTCGCGCGATGCGGTCGTCAATGAGATCCTCGGCTTTGAGTTTGGCAAACTTTGCATCGCTCTTGGCGAGAAGTTGGAGCGCGCTTTGGACTCCTTCTTTAGTCGGCACAATGCTCCGATCGTAGAGTAGCCGTATGCGGTTGTACAGATCTTCGCCGTTGTCCGTCGGCGCCAGCCGCAGCCATTTCCTTAAGCTGCGGATAACCGCGGCCTGATTACTCTTATCCTGAATGAATCGATTCGCTCGGATCAGCGCTCTGAGCGTCTTCTCTACCACGTCGGGCGAACTCTCTAGGAAACGGCGCGACGCCACCAATCCCGTGCCTTGATACTTGATGTTGAGGGTCGGCAGCTCGACCAGGATACGGCCGCCCTTTTGTGCAATGACCCGGCTATAGGTATAACCCAACACCGCGCCGTCGATGACACCCGTCATCACCGCCTGCGCCAAGACCGAGTCATCGCCGATAGCGCGGATCTGAATCTTGTCGCGTTCGGTATTGAGGCCCCAGTGATCGAGCAGGATTTGCGTAAACATCCAGATGCCGCCGCCGATGCTTTGGACACCGAGAGTCTTCCCTTTTAAATCCTCCGGCGCGCGCACCTTCGTCGAGACGGCGAAATAGCCGTCCAGCCGGTTGATAAACCCAGCGACAAAAACAATATCGAGGCCACCGGCCATCGCGCCCAGCGACGCGCCCGTCGCCGACACACTGTAGAACTGCGCCTCACCCGCCGCGACCGCCGCGATCGCCACTGGGCCGTTGCGCACCTGGACGACATCGACATCCACGCCCTGTTCTTCGAAGAAGTGTTGATCTTTGGCAACGAATAAAAGACCCGCTCGCTCACTGAAATCGGCAAAGACCAGTGACAGTTTTCTGTTCGGTGTCGCTGCCAGCGCGGCGACGCCGAGCGCATGAATTATTGCCAGCGTAATCGCAAGCCGTGTCGCTACAATGATTAAATGCCGTGACGACATCGCTGATCCTCCTTCGGCTCGTGGCGCGCCTCCGTGCGGAATAGAAACCAAATTAGTGTCATGGAACCGAAGTTCGCACCAAAATTGAATCGTCATTCCGGGCAAGCTGGCGATAGCTAGCGCGACCCGGAATCCAGGAGTTTCAAAGACATCTGGATGCCGGTTTTCACGGCATGACGGGATGGTGGCGGGTGATTTACTCAACGGACTTTGGTTCCGCCACGCTAGCATAAGCTAGACAATTACGTCACCGATCGCGCGGCAAGAAACTCGCCGTTACCAACCGGCACCAAACTCGTAATAAATTCGTCGTCGGCTTTTACCAAAGCGACGAACGATGCAACTTCAGCAGGATGGGAAGTGGCGTTGTCGACAACGAGCAACCCCCCGGCGCGAAGCACGCGACGCAGATGCGGCCACCAGCCGGTATATTCCGGCCGCTCGGAATCCAGGAAGATGAAATCAAAGGCGCCATCGGCGAAGCGCTCGAGCAATCGGCCTGCGTCATCGTGAACTTGCGCGATCGAAGAAGCCAAACCGGAGCGAGCGAAATTCTTTGCCGCGAGATCGATCTTGTATTGAGACTTCTCTACCGTAGTCACCGATCCGCCGATATCCTGCAGCGCGCTCGCGAGCCAGAGCGTCGAATAGCCATTCGACGTGCCGATCTCCAGCACCCGGCGCGCAGAGGCAGCTCTGACCAGGACCGCTAGAAACTCGCCGGTGTCGCGCGTAATATTGAGCATCTTGCTCCGCCGCTCGGCCGTCGCGTTGTCATTGTCGCGTCCGAACTGCTCGAGCTCGGCCAGCAAATTTTTCAGAGTATCAACCATAGCCTCATATTCGTTTGCGGTCCGCGCCACCCGGCGGCCGTGCTAGGCGACGATTCTAAGAGTTGGCGTGAATCCGTGGTGCAATCTCTTTGAGAACCTTTTCAGCGCCTGCGCATTTTTGGAAGTTGACGCTGCGAAAGAGTTCTTGCCGGGTCGTGATTTCCATATGACCGCAGGTGCGATAGGCGCGCAGAAGCTTCACGTCGACCAAGTCGTCGGCTCCGAGACTCACCGCCGGTCGCGGCCAGAAAAATATTAGCTCGATCTCTCGCGGTCCGATGCCGACCGCGTGAAAGCGCAGATACATCGAAGAGCCCAAAAACCAGACAGCCACGGCTCCGGCAATCACGAAAAACCACGCTTGGCGCCCGGGCCGAGCCGCGCGCGCCCCGCTTTTACTAACCCACAGCGAGCGAAGCAGCATCATCAGAGCAAACAAAAACCCACACAGAACGACAAGCCCGAGCAGATAGGTCGTCCACAAAGGAAAGTCGTCGAGAACAAGGAATTTCATAGCAGTTTTTTTCCCGGATAGTATTTACCCCTCTGATACGCGATGTCAGACGGATTCACCCATGACATGTTGGTAGTGTTCCACCACATGCACACTACAACATCGTTAGGCAGAGTTAAGTAGTGAAGCCACCGCGCTCGCGACAGTTCGACAAACCATGAGCGTGCGCACAGGGTTAGAAATCAGGCCGATGTTCAGGCGCTTACTGGGAGGAGTTGATACACGCGCGCGTGCTGGGCTGCATGCTTGAGATCCCCACGTTGTAAAGCAATGCGCACCTCATCAAGTTTTCGCGCATCATCAACCGAAAGGTAAGGTGACCATCCGTTATCGCTGTCAATGAGGTCGACATCGATCTCCGCAGCATACTTTCCTTCATGGATCAGCTTAGTATAACGACGTCGCTTCATCGTCTTCTCCTTAAAAAGTCTTCGCTCCAATTCACTGGATCAGGTCGATAGGCAGTCACCACGACTGCCGGCGACGAGACACCCTTGGGAATTCCCCAAACGACATGAATTGCTCGTTGTTGCCCGTCGCGCTGCAATACAAGCACACAAGCACCCTTATGGTAGTTCGGATAGTCCTCCACGACCGCTGCTTTGGCAACACCCATCAAAATATCATCAACCGAAATCTCATCTTGTGCCAATTCATCGTAACCGTGCTCCGAGATTAATACGTCTCGACGAGCCACTAGATCACGGACCAATTCAATCGTTTGACTCATTCACAACCGCTGCCAGTGGAAGATCTCATCGAGAATCCATACTGATTCTCTGTAGTTTCCGCGGACCTGTCAAGCGTCATCAGCGCGTATCGATAGTTTCCCAATGTTCTCAAGAGACAGAACAGGTCTTCGCATCAACAAGAAATACCTCAGCAACCGAGTGAGTTGATATTCTTATCACGATGCCCCGGCTTCTCAGTACACCCGGGTGGTGACATCCGTGCCTTTTTTGAGTAGAGTCCAGTTCAGGACGACGGCCGGCATTGTTCCCGACACTGGAGGAAAATCGCTTGGAAACCGCGGCACGCGAATTTCAGATCATGGTGAAAACCATCGGGGCGATCTGCAACCTCGATTGTCATTATTGCTATTACTTGGAAAAAGAGGATCTTTATCCGAAGGGCTCCAATTTTCGTCTCAACGACGAGACTCTCGAGCGCTACATCCAACAACATATCCAGGCAACACCGGGCCAGATCGTCAGTTTTTCATGGCACGGCGGCGAGCCGACGCTGCTCGGAGTGGAGTTTTTCCGCAAAGCCGTCGAATTTCAGAAAAAGCATCTGCCGCCGGACAAAAAAATCATCAATGGCATTCAAACCAACGGGACGACGATCGATGACGAGTGGTGCGAGTTCCTCGCCAAGGAAGACTTTTACATCGGCCTCAGTCTCGACGGACCGCGCGAGCTGCACGATCACTATCGCGTGACCAAAGGGCAAAAACCGACGCACAAACAAGTTGTGCAAGCGTTCCAGATGCTGCGCAAGGCCAAGGTGCACGTCGATCTGCTCTGCGTCGTCCATGATGTCAACGTAAAATATCCGACCCAGGTCTATCGTTACTTCAAGGAGATCGGCGGGCAATACTTGCAATTTTTACCGCTGGTCGAGAAAACCGGCGATCCGAATAATCCAGTGCACCAGCGCTCGGTGCCGGCGGCGGCTTATGGCAAATTCCTGAACACGATTTTCGACGAATGGATGCGCCACGACATCGGCAAGATTTTCATTCAGCTCTTCGACGAATCCGTACGACCCTTTCTCGGCATGGAGCACGCGCTGTGCATTTACCGCGAAACCTGCGGCGACGTGCCCGTGGTCGAGCACAACGGCGACTTTTATTCCTGCGACCACTACGTTTTGCCGGAATACAAAATCGGCAACATCCACGACCGACCACTCGCCGAGATGATTGAGGATCCGAAGCAGCGCGAATTCGGCCAGAAGAAATGGACCAGTCTGCCGAAGTACTGCCGTGAGTGCGATGTTCTCAGCATGTGCAACGGCGGCTGCCCCAAGGACCGCATCATCAAAACGCCGGACGGCGAAGAGGGTCTCAATTATCTCTGTGCCGGCTTGAAAGGCTTTTTCACCCACAGCAAACCCTACTTCCAAAAATTCGCCGAGTTGGTGGAAGCCGGCGACCCTGGTGAAAAGCTGATGGAGATCGTCCGCGCCGCAGACGCGAAGTCTTCGGTGCGTCAGGCCGGCCGCAACGATCCCTGCCCTTGCGGTAGCGGCAAGAAATATAAGCGTTGCTGCGGCGGTGCCCGCCCGGCTGCCTAGCGCCAATCGTGTTCGTCTCTCGTGCTCGTGATCCGATGACTCGATCTTAAACGAGGTCGCGGCCGCTTAACGTTTGTGAGCTTTGTATTACTATAGTTCAAAATTTGCGCGGCCCGCGCAAATATTCTGGTCGGGAATTTCTCCCGCCAAGCCGCAAAGGCGCCAAGGTTATGGGGAAAGGACAAAAACTCTTATAAATGATTTTCACCCTCAATCTCCGAACTTTACGCCCTTTGCGTCTTTGCGGGAGATACTCCGAGTTTCGGTTGCGGCTCTGCCGCGCTGCGCACTTTGTGGTTAATTTTTACAAGCCGAATTTACCGAAGGAATACTCATGACTTTGTACGACGACATGATGGAAGGCGCGATCGACGTCCACTGCCATATCGATTTCGAATTTTCCGCCAAAGAGCGCAAACGCGAGCCGGAGTTTCTCTGGCTGCCCAAAGCCGAGGCGATGGGCATGCGCGGTGTCGTGCTGAAATCGCATTGGTGGCCGACGATCAACGTAGTTCCCTACATTCTGTCGGCCGTCGAAACCAAAGTCACGCTCTGGTCCAGCGTCGCGCTCAACAGCACCGCCGGCGGGCCGAATCCTTGCATCATCGAAGCCTGCGCCGAGCTCGGTGGCAAGATGGTTTTTCTGCCGACCTGGAGCGCGCGCAACGACGTCGAGCGCAAGGGCTTCAGCAACCGCATCCAGTCGTACTACAAAAGCCACGCTAAGTTGGAAAATCCGAATTATTATTTTCTCGACGACAAAGGCAAACTAATTCCCGCGCGGTTACGAAATCATCGAAGCGTGCAAAGCGCACGATCTAACCCTCGGCATGGGCCATGTGTCATGGCAGGAATCTTTGGCATTCATCGAAGCCGCGCGCGACATGGGCTACAGCCACCGACTCGTCGTCAACCACGTGCAGAGCCACATCATCGCTATGCCCGTGGACGCCATGAAGCGCGCGGCAGAAATGGGCGCGTTCCTCGAAGCTTGTTGGAATGCGCTTGCGCCCGGCCGAATGGACTCGCCCGACCTCGTCAAGCAATTTCGCGAAGTCGGATTGCGGCAATTTATCGCCAGCACCGACTACTTCCGTCCCTATAGCCCAAACCCGGCCGAACTTTTCCGCATGTACTTGGGAATGTTGCACGAAGGCGGATTAAGCAAAGGTGAAGTCAATCAAGTCGCGTCGATCAATCCGGCGCGGCTGATGGGCTTGGCGTAGGTGCAGTCAATTGGAGAGATGGCGTACTGGAGCGATGGAGTGTTGGGAGGAATGATCCCTCCCGCCGTCATCCCGAACGACGTGAGGGATCTTTCCGCAGCGTGTAGTTTTCATCCCGCCGGGCAGGCAGGTGGCAGCGCCGCGAAATCCAATAACGGTTGTCGGCAACGGCGCGGTAGCCAGCGTTAAACAAATCTCGCAAAATCGGCAGAGTCGACAGAAAATAGAGCGGCGTCGCCCACCAGATGCGCCGCATCAAGTATCGGTACACTTCCGCGCCGGCGAGCTTTTCGCCGTGGGCGAGCAGCAACCGGAAATCAGAGGTCACCTCGTTTTCCGATAAATTAAATTTCTCAGCCACCCAATCCGCTTGCAGGGGTGCGATGAGGAAACCCCGTTTACGCAGCGTGTTTTGCCAGAACGGCACCCAACCGCTGCAAAAACCGCACGACGCCATCATAGAGCACCCAGCCTCTTATTTCTTCTTTCATCCGGTGACTTAGCCGATCCTTCGCCCTTTGTAGACCGCAATCTTGGACCCTTCCGCGAGAAACACCGACGAGGGCTGCGCGCTGAGAGCTCCGACGAAGCGTTGGCCGTAAAGCTTCTCAACGTCGCAGGTCAACCGGCCGCTTTGAGCCTGCCAAATTCGCCATGGCGGGTGCTCGACCTGATACTCGATGGTGCCACCGTCTTTTTGCGAAGTATAACCCCAGTGGTGTTGAACAATGAATTCTTCCTGCGAACCCTCGACAAAATGGTCTCGCTCGCCGCGGGTCGTTAGCTCGATCGAGTGCGCCTTACTTCTAAACGTCCAATAGTACGTGACCGACTCGATGTTGGCAGAATTTACCTGCGAGCGAACGACGACATTCCCCGTCGGCAAAGCCACATAATTCTCGTTGTATAGCCACCGCGCCGTCAGAGCGACCGCTGTTCGCGGAACAATCTCCTTGACGAACACCACGCCGCGCCGCCAGCCATCCTCCGCTTTGCGCCGAACATAGAAGCGTAGATTGATCTCTTCGAAATCACGATGAAACGGAATCGCGAGGCCCATCACCCGGGTATTGAGAAAAAGAAATCCGACCATGCTGACAAATGTTTTGCCGTCATGCGTATCCAGCTCCGTACCTTTTGGCACGAGCGGCATTAGCCTCTCGGGCTCGACCTCGTAATTAAGCATCGCAAGGTAGCGCCATTCGGCAGTAAGAAACGGAGAGCCTGGCTCGGGACCTGTATTTCTCTGCATGGCTCAAGGTCTATGCGATTACAGCTTCTCGTCTTCGGGGATTACGTCCGTAATCAAATCCCGAATCAGCGGACGCTTGGGCAACGGTTCGACGGTAATGACTCCCGGCGTCAGCTTGGCGATGCAGGTGTATTCCACTGCGCCATTC
>CAVOXE010000005.1:0-225925 GCA_963700335.1 Nitrospirota bacterium
CATTCGTCGCTATCCGACGAAGCCATCCGTGCTTTTCGGCAAGAACGAATGGTCTCCCCTGGGCCTCCAAGCATTCTATATATCCGGTCAAAATGGCGTCATAGATCTGCTTGACTCGAAGGGTCCAATGGTCAGTCTCTTGAGCGAGGATCGCGCTGACAGCAAGTCGCACGAGATCGTTCGTGTAGGGTAATGGAAACGCTTCGTCAAAATCATTCAGTCCCCAGACCAAGCGACCTTCATCGTCACGCCACGTTCCAAAGTTTTCGACATGAAGATCTCCGATGGCCAAGACTTCGGGTGCCCCGCAGAGGTCCGCACAGACGTCTCCCCAGACCTGAGTCCATCGATAAAAGGTGGCCCGAAGAAAGGAGAATGCGTCTCGCTTCATCGAAGCATGTTTGAGGACAAGATCAGGCTGCACGAGTGTGGTGTGTTGGCCCAACCACCTCTCGTACTGATGCGTTGCCTGAACAATGTTCATATGTGTCTCTCTTCGATCCCCATTACGTCTGGATGACGCAACACGTCCATTGAGCGATGTGAAACGGTTCGTGTCCGCTCAGACATTCGCGCAGACTTCTCACCGCACTTTGCATGCTGGTTCCTTGATTGCCGACGCAATGGATTGCGTGTGAGGCCGGTCGTTTATAACCGACTGTTTCTAATCCCCATGATCTGTGGCGAAGATGAGGATGCTATTCGCTGGAATCACGATCCTTGCCGACGATGGCAATGTATGCCTTCCTTCGCCGTTCGCGGCGACGCTGCCCTGGTTGCCCACCGCCCAGGGGTTGACCCAATTTTCATAGACATCGCTGTTAAAGACTTCGAGCCAAGTGCCGGCTTTCGGAAAGCCGAGGTCATACGACCATAACGTGGACTCATTGAGGCTGCAGATGACCACCACGTCTCGACCGACTGTGTCGAGCCATCGATGAAAGGCGATGATCCGATCAACCTCATTCACGTAAAACACATTGATGGATTCGCCCCGCAAGGCCGGATGACGCCGGCGAAGCCAGATCAATTCTTTCATGAACTGAAAATAGTCTTTCATCGTCTTGTTCGATTCGAGGCCGTCCCAGTAGATCAAGTGTCCGGGATGGGCGCCTTCATTATCGGTCCAGAACTTATCTTCTAGAAACTCCTGACCCATGAAGAGCATCGGAACGCCGGGGGCGGTGAGCAGAAGGCCCGCCGCAACCCGCGATCGACTTGTCGCATACCAAGAATGCGGATTGTTGAAGTCGGCGAGCTTGGGAATGCGCGGCTGTCGGTCGGCATGTTCGACGTCTATGACGTCATGGCTCTCGACATATTCCACGGCCTGCCAGCGAAATGGCGTGTTGTAGACGCCATGCCGGAGGTGGTCCGCCAACTCGTCCAGGTGCACGTGAGCATCGCGACCACCGGCACTCTCGGAGATCATCTGGCGGATGGCGCCACGCAGGCCATCATGCCACGCGGCATCGAACCCCAATCCGTTCGGCGGCGGCAGCACGGCCTTGAAGCGATCGTTGGCCCAGAATTCCGCAATATGCACTTTCCTCGAGTCCATCTCGCGGGCTTTTGCCGAGAGTCTCTGAGCAAAGAACCATCCGCCGTGCTCATCAATGACCGTCACTTGATCGTAGCGAAGGCCATCGACCTTATATTCATCCAGGAAAAATCTGGCGTTATTGATGAGAAATGCCTGCACGTCTCGCGTGAGACTGTCCTCCGCCCCTTCCCAAAACGCAAAAACCGGACCGGTATGATCTTGATCGGTAAAGTAGAGGCTGTCATTGGGGTTGCCCCGCGGCATCTCGTCAAAGAACCACAAGCCGCTCGTCTGGTCTTTGACGGCACTGCCGGCGTGGTTGTATACGACATCAAGCAGCACCGAAAGCCCATACAGGTGACAGACATCGACCAACACTTTTAGTTGATTGACCGAGGAGCGGATCTCGGCGAGCTTGAGTTCGCGCGCTCCGCGATTGCGAAGGAGTCTGTTAATCCTGGTCAGGTACTGCGCCAGCTCGCCGGCATCCGCTTCCCCATAATCCATTTCAGGCGAATAGAGATCCACGCCGTCGTACCCCCGGCTGATGGGACTCGCAAATTCCTGGATGGGCAAGAGTTCGACTGCCGTGACGCCCAAGTCGCGCAAGTGTTCGACGCGATCGAGCACATCAAGATATTGACCACCCTTTGTCGCCCGACGATCGCGGTTCACTTGATCGACGGCGAAGAAGGTGCCGATGTGCAGCTCGTAGATGATGAGATTATTAAATGCCGGCGGTCGGAAATCGGTCACCCGCCAGGCATAGGCGTCAGGATCGCGCACGACACAGTTGCACGATGGATACTGCAACGTGCCGGGATAGGTGTCTGGGCTGGTTAACTCTCGCGCGTAGGGGTCTCGCTTGAAATTTTTACGTTCCGGACTGCCGACTACATAAAACAAATACTGGTCGCCGTCCTTGACGCCATTGAGGAAGCCAGCCCAGTACCCACGGTCATATGGCTTCAGAAGCAGATCAGGATTCGCCCCCATCCACATATCCGTGGTGCTGAACCGACCATTTACATAGACCGCCTGTGCTCGCGGCGCCCATACACGGAACGTCGCGCCGCCGGCAATCAGGTTCGCCCCCATTTTTGTGTTGGGCGTAATGTGAGCCTGTGTGACTTTCATACGAGGATCGCTCCTATGTCGTTGACTTGCGGTTGAATGATCTGCCCTTCGGAGACCTTGTCGATTTCGGCCCTTCCCAACGACTATCTTATGTGAACGGCATTCAACGCGAAAGAGAGGACCTAACATTGTGACCAGAGAACCCGCTGTCGATTTTCTGATTTCCGGACGACTAATGAATACAATCAATAGCCGATGAGCCTGAGATGGTGATAACTAAGATATTGAACATTTGCGATGCGACTGACAAATGGAGGCATTTCAGATGAAATACATGCTGCTTATTTACGGTGATGAACAAGCATTGAGCGAGACCGAACGGCAGGAGTGTTACGTGGAATCCACGCAGCTTGCTCATGACTTGCATTCAAGCGGGCAATATGTGGCTGCCAATCCGTTGCATCCGACAGCCATGGCGACGAGCGTTCAGGTACGCAATGGCAAACGGCTGGTGACCGACGGTCCGTTCGCGGAGACGCGCGAACAATTGGGCGGCTACTTTCTTATCGACGCGAAGAATCTCGACGAGGCACTTGCTATCGCCGCACGGATTCCGATGGCGCGCAAGGGGACGGTGGAGGTGCGCCCGATCATTGAGCTTTCCGGACTTCCGGCATAGCAGAATTCAAAATGCTCTCATGACACAGGTCGATGTCGATTTCGTGGTTGCAGAACGACTAAAGATGTGGGGGAAGAAGCGTGATGCAATATATGTTGCTAGTTCACCATGACGAGAACGTGTTCACCAAGATGGACGAGACAATACAGCAGCAGCTGCTGGATGAATCCATACAGCTCACTCATCAACTCAACGCCAGCGGGCAATATGTGAGCGCTTCCCCGTTGCACCCCGCGGCCACAGCGTCGGTCGTTCGCGTGCGTGGTGGCAGGGAGACCGTGACCGACGGGCCATTTGCGGAGACGAAAGAGCAGCTGGCGGGCTACTTCCTAATCAACGCCAGAGATCTTAATGAGGCCGTTCGCATCGCCACTCGAATCCCAGGGGCACGCATTGGAACGGTCGAAGTGCGGGCGGTGAAGGAGGTTGCAGGCCTCCCGAGGTAGCAGGATGTTGAAAATGGTCGTCAGCTGCATTTTCAGTCGCGCGCGGAAGCTGCATAGTGCAAGCCTATCTCAGAAGGCTCGTGGTCGAGGGTGAAATGGCGGCCATTGTGAACATCCTGCTGGTGCCTTTGGCTATCACTGAAGAAGATGTAATTGAATTAGAAAGGACAATGGATGGCTAGGAAAATGTTCGTGAATCTACCTGTGAAAGATCTGAAGAAGTCCATCGGCTTCTTTACGAAACTCGGGTTTACCTTCAATCCTCAATTTTCCGACGAGACGGCCACATGCATGATTGTGAGTGAGGACATCTTCGTCATGCTCTTGACGCACGACAAGTTCAAATCGTTTACGCCGAAAGCCATTTGTGATGCCACGAAAAGCACAGAGGTGCTGGTGTGTCTGTCGTGTGAGAGCCGGGAGAATGTCGACGATATGGTGCGCCAGGCCGTGGACGCCGGGGGAACCACCTACAATCAGCCGCAAGACCACGGCTTTATGTACGGGCATGGATTTCAGGATCTCGATGGGCACATCTGGGAATTGATCTATATGAGATCGAGTGCGTAGATGACGAGTTACGTGGCTGCCAAGACGAGAGAAATCAGATGATACAAAAAATCACTCCATGTTTGTGGTTCGATGATCACGCTGAAGAGGCCGTGAAGACGTATACCTCCATCTTCAAAGATTCGAGGATGGGAAGGGTGACCCGTTATGAAGAAGAATCGGCAAAGGTCTCCGGCAGACCGGCCGGAACGGTCATGACTGTGGAATTTCAACTTGAAGGTCAAGAGTTCGTGGCATTAAACGGGGGGCCTATATTCACATTCAATGAAGCCATTTCTTTTCAGGTCTCTTGCAAGACGCAAGAAGAAGTGGATCATTATTGGCACGCACTCTCCGACGGTGGCGATCGAGAGGCGCAGCAATGCGGCTGGCTTAAAGACAAATATGGCGTGTCATGGCAGATCGTTCCCACGGCGTTAGTTGAGATGTTGCAAGATCCGGATCCAGGAAAGAGAAGTCGCGTCATGAAAGCCATGCTTCAGATGAAGAAGATTGATATCCAAGCCCTAAAGCAAGCCCACGAGCGCTCGTGATGTCGTTGTATATTTCTGAATCTCCAAATTAACAAAGAGACATCACGTCGAAAGAATTGATCATTCAATCACAAGGAGGAAGCCATGCGTTTCATACATCTAGCAGTTATCACGTTGTGCGTCATGTTGACCGCGTCAACTACACTGGCCAAGGAGAAAAAGTCCGAGAAGAAGGCGGACCCACAGGCGATGATGGAGATGTACAAGAAACTGGGCGCCCCCGGCGAGCCGCACCAGTTGTTTGCAAGTCTGGTCGGCAGTTGGACCACACACACCAAGGAATGGATGGAGCCCGGCAAGCCTCCCATGGAATCGACGGGCACCGCCGATATGAAGATGTTGCTGGACGGACGCTTTCTTCAGCAGGAATTCACCGGTGACATGATGGGACAACCCTACTCGGGGATTGGGACTAGCGGCTACGACAACCTGCGCAAGCGCTATGTCTCGACGTGGATCGACACCATGGGCACCGGAATTTTCATCATGGAAGGCACAGCGAGCGCCGATGGCAAGACCATTACGCTGAAGGGCGGGCACGATGAACCTGGCGGGGGCCATATGACGCATCGTGCGGTGTGGAAAATTGTCGACAACAACAACCAAACGTTCGACATGTTCGGAACTCACCGCGGCGGCAAAGAAATGAAAATGATGGAGATCATCTACACCAGGAAACAGTAGTGGCGAATTTAGAGCCTGGGTTGGATTGGCTTCGGAAAAAAGGCCGGCCGGCAATATCCCAGGAGTATCCGATGAGGCAGTCTTGTTGTCTATTTTGTTTAATGTGAACGACTATACCGTTAGCGGCTGATCCATCATTCAAGAAGGAGTAAGAGATGAGCGGGATACGACTACTGGTGGGGACACGCAAGGGGGCGTTCATTTTGACGTCGGACGGAACGCGCAAACAGTGGCATGTCGAGCGGACCACACTTTGCGGGGTGGGAGCTGTACCATCTCAAAGGATCGCGCGTAGAGCCCAACCGCCTCTATGCGTCGCAGTCCAGCAGCTGGTTCGGGCAGATCATTCAACGGTCGGATGACGGGGGCAAGACATGGCACCCACCCGGAACCAAGCCCGAAGACTTAATGGGCTCGGACGGCATGCCCAAGGGCGAGAGCAACATGTTTCTCTACGAAGGGCGAGGTCGGCACGCACAAGTGGTATGACGGGACGCAGCATCCCGTGGGAGTTCAAACGTGTGTGGCACCTGGAGCCGTCGCTCACCGATCCGGACACGGTGTATGCCGGCGTCGGAGGACGCGGCGCTTTTCAAATCGAGTCGACGGCGGGAAAACATGGCAGGAGATGGCGGGGCTGCGCGGCGCAAAGGGACATCTCTGGCAGCCTGGGGCCGGCGGGATGTGCCTGCATACGATCCTGTTGGATCCCAGCCATCCCGAGCGGATCTACGTCGCAATCTCGGCTGCAGGGGCGTTCCGCAGCGACGACGCCGGCAAGACCTGGCGGCCGGTGAACCGTGGATTGAAATCGCAGTATGAGCTTCCGGACCCCGATGCGGAGGTCGGCCACTGCGTCCATCGTATCGACATGCATCCGTCCCGTCCCAACGTTCTGTTCATGCAAAAGCACTGGGACGTCATGCGGAGTGACGATGCCGGGGAGTCGTGGCACGAAATCAGCGGGAACTTGCCGACCGACTTCGGGTTTCCGATCGCCGTGCACGCGCATGAGCCGAACACCATCTATGTCGTGCCGATCAAGAGCGACTCGGAGCATTTCCCTCCCGACGGAAAGTTACGCGTCTATCGCAGCCGTACCGGCGGCAATGAATGGGAGGCGCTGACGAACGGTTTGCCGCAACGCGATTGTTACGTGAACGTCCTTCGCGACGCCATGGCCATCGATTCGCTGGAGTCATGCGGCGTGTATGTCGGCACGACCGGCGGCCAAGTCTACGCCTCGGCTGATGCGGGCGAGAGCTGGACGGCCGATTGTCCGGGATCTTCCGGCGGTCTACTCCGTCGAGGTTCAAACACTGACTTGACGGCTGCTGAAAATGGCCGCCGGCTGCGTTCTCGTCTCGACCCTCGCTGCGACGTACCGAGGGTACGCCTCACTCGCGTCGCTCCCTACGGCCTTGCTGGACGACCATTTTGAGCAGCCGCTGATTAAGAGCGGACTTTACTCGGCAAGGAGAAGACGATGATCAGGGTTGTGCTTCCGGCGCATTTGCGAACGCTCGCGCGTGTTGACGGTGAGGTGAGGCTCGACGTCGAGGGCACTGTCACGCAACGTGCGGTGCTCGACGCGCTCGAAGCCCGGTATCCGATGTTGCGCGGCACGATCCGCGACCACGTCACACACACGCGTCGCGCGTTCATCCGGTTCTTCGCCTGCGAGCAGGATCTCTCCCACGAATTACCGGACACACCGCTGCCCGATGCGATCGCCACCGGGACCGAGCCGTTTCTGATCGTGGGCGCCATGGCCGGCGGTTAAGGGCGCTGTCGATTTCGGAACTCTCGTTCGACAAAAGAGTACAGTGATCGGTTCTCAGAAGCTTCGCCTTTCAATCCAAAGTAAAGGAGTCATCGCCATGCGCTTTATGATTATCGTCAAAGCCACCAAGAACTCGGAGGCGGGAATGCTTCCGGACAAGACGCTCCTGACCGAAATGGGCAAGTTCAACGAACAACTGGTGAAGGCCGGTATCATGCTCGCCGGGGAGGGTCTTCAACCCAGCTCGAAGGGCGCGCGCGTCAAGTTCGCGGGAGACAAGCGCATCGTGATCGACGGGCCTTTCGCCGAGACCAAAGAACTCATCGCGGGCTTCTGGCTGTGGCGGGTGCAATCGAAGGAAGAGGCGATCGAATGGGTGAAGCGCTGCCCTAACCCCATGCCGGGGATGGAGTCAGAAATCGAAATTCGTCAGGTGTTCGAGGCCGAGGACTTCGGCGAAGCGCTCACGCCGGAGTTAAAAGGGCAGAACGAGCGCCTGCGGGAGCAGGCGGCCAAAGCGGCTGAGAAGCGATAGACACTTGGTGAAGGAGGGCAGGCTTGATGTTGGCGAATCGTACAATCGTGTGGATCGGTCGGGTCATTTCGATTCTGTTGTCGCTGTTGTTTGCCATGAGCGCATTCATGAAAATGAAACATGGACCTGACGTGATGCAAGGGATGGCCCATTTGGGATTGCCTGAAACACTGATCACCCCGCTGGCCATTGTCGAGATCTCATGTGTCGTACTTTACTCGATCCCGGCGACGGCGGTGTTGGGGGCCATTCTCTTGACGGGTTACATCGGTGGCGCGATCCTCGCGCATATGCGAGTCGGCGATCCCTTCTTTGTCCAGATCGGGCTCGGCCTGTTTGTCTGGCTCGGGCTATTCCTTCGCGAGAATCGCCTCAAAGAGCTTCTTCCCCTCAGAAAGAAACGTCTAGAGACACACAGCTATTAAGGAGTCCAGTATGGGAAATCCAGTTGTGCACTGGGAACTGATGTCTAACGATCCGGAGAACGTCTCGCGATTTTACGAGAAGATTTTCGACTGGAAGATCCAGCATAGGCCGGAAATGAACTACCGCATCGTCGAGACCGGCGGGCAGGGCGGCATCAACGGCGGCATCCTGAAGCCGGAGCGCGAAGGACCCTGGCCTGGCAACATGCTCTTCTACATCGCCGTGGACGACCTGGCCGCCTATCGCGCACGCATCGTCGCTGCGGGAGGGAAAATCCATGTCGAGGAGCAGGAGGTGCCCGGTATGGGCGCATTCTCTCTCTTCACGGATCCCGAAGGACGAATGATGGGTCTCTGGAAGACTGCCGTGAGGACATGATGCAGCACGACCATTGAAAGGGAGTGTATGTTTACGATCCTTGCCAGTGTCCTCGTCGCTCTGGTTGTCGCGCTGCTCGTCTATGCAGCAACGAAGCCGGACACGTTCCGTGTCCAGCGCTCGGCGAGCATCAATGCCCCACCGGAGAAGATCTTTGCACTAATCGAGGATTATCACCGCTGGCCGGCATGGTCACCGTACGAAAAATTGGATCCGACGATGCAACGCACGTACAGCGGCGCTGCACATGGCGCAGGCGCTGTGTATGAATGGGAAGGGAATAAGAAGGCCGGCCAGGGACGCATGGAGATCACGAACGTTACGCCTCCTTCTCAGATCACGATCAACCTGGATTTTGTCAGGCCGTTTCAGGCGCACAATATCGTCGTGTTCACATTAAATCCGACAGGCGCCTCGACACACGTTACATGGGCCATGCACGGCCCTCTTCCCAATGTAGCCAAGGTCATGCACATGGTGTTCAATATGGACCGCATGGTCGGTAAGGATTTCGAAACCGGCCTTGCCAACCTGAAGGCCATCGCCGAAAAATTAGACAGATAGTTCACATCAATGAATTTGGTACAAATGGCTTGATAGTAGTCTCGACGAACTTTTTGAAGACATGAAAGGGAAAAGACAAATGTTTAAGAACAAAGTTGTACTTTTCGAGATCCCGGCCTCAGACTTTAAGAAGGCAAAAGAGTTTTATGAAAAGGTTTTCGACTGGAAGGTTGAATTATGGGGCGATGAGGGAGCAATGGCGTACACAACAGCCGTGGATAAAGATCAAAATCCAGTAGAGCCCGGCGCCATCAACGGAGGGTTCTATAAACGCAAATCTAACAACGATCATCCGTCGTTTGGCGTGCAAACCGATTCCATTGATGAGACGCTTCAGGCCATAGAGAAGGCAGGAGGGAAGATTACTACCCCCAAGCACGCTATTGGAGAGTGGGGTTTCATGGCGGATTTCACAGATCCGGAGGGCAATCTCATCACTCTCTGGGAAAAGCCGAAGAAGTAATCTGGGCGGTTAGGAGGAGGACTCATGCCCTACGCTGACGGCTACATGGGTCATGGAGGATCCATGCTTGGCAAGTATGATGCACTCGAGATCGATACCTTTCGCCCCAAGCGTATGGTGTACAGGGTCTCATTGCGAGAGGGGAATGACGTTTGATGGCCTCGATGCGTCGCCAATATTCGACTCTGTGGCTTTATGGCTGGTGAGAGGGAGCCAGCTCGACGTGGGTAGAAGGATTCGGCGACGCGGATCAGGGATGTTCACCATCGGATATCGAGGGAAGGCTTTCGGTCTCACTGTTTAGCTGGATTGCAAACATGTCTCTCAACTTATCCTCTAACGCAGCCGGGGCAAACGGCTTTAAAAGGTAGCCGTTCGCGCCGGCATTGAGGGCTTGTTGGACACTCAGCTCGTCGGCGCGTGCCGTCAAAAACAAGATAGGAATATTGCTCAACTCACGATCCTTGCGCATCAAGTACATCAATTCCAGACCATTGATCGACGGCATGCCCCAATCCGTTACCACAAAGTCCACGGGTGAGTCCTTCAGTATGCTCAATGCCCGCATGCCATCGGCCGCTTCCAGCACATGGGGGACTCCCATTAACATGACGATGCGCTTAATCATCATCCGCATCGAGCGTTGATCTTCGACTAAGAGAATATTGCGGGGCCATGCCTTCATGTTTTCTTCGACCCTGTCAGTCATGCTCCTCGCTCCGCCGTTACGATGGTGTGAACCTTCCCGAACTCTGTCTCAATCTGTGAGAGCAGTGTATGTAAGTGAGCGACATCGCCACTGCCTGCGGCGCTTTCCAGCTCGCCAAACAATTTGGCAAGAGCGGTGGCTCCAAAATTCGCGCAGGTCCCTTTTAATTGATGGGCATAGTCGTGAAGTTGATTGAGGTGATCTTTTGCGAGCAAAGCGGACAGGTCACGAAGTCCTTCCGACACGTCCGTGACAAAGGTGTCTATCAAGGTTTGAAAAAAGCCAGGGTCATCTTCTCCACTGAGCGCCCGTAAGGACGAGACGATTCGAGGGTCGAGATGCGCATCGACCTTCCCCGACGAGTCCCCCACCCCCACCGCTGTCGTTGTGCTATGGACGCCACCCTTTGCAACGCCCGGCCCAACCTTTTTCGAAAGCCATGTGGCCAGCTTGGCTGCAAATGCATCCATGCTGACGGGTTTTGCCAGGTAATCATTCATCCCAGCTTTCAGACATTTCTCTTGATCGCTTTTGAAGGCATTGGCGGTCATCGCCACGATCGGAATATTTTTACAATGGAGTGTATTGCTCGTTCGGATGGCGGCCGTCGCCTCATAACCATCCATCACCGGCATTTGGCAATCCATGACAATCAGATCATAGGGGACGGTACGGAGGACATCCAACGCCTCCTGCCCATTCCCCACCGCATCAGCGCGATAGCCTAACTTTTGAAGCATCTTCAGCGCGATTTTCTGATTCACGGCGTTGTCTTCCACCACCAGGATCCGACTCTGAACCGAATGGTGATCATGCCGGTTATTGGGGTTGATGGAATGTTCCTGGGGCACTCGTGCCTGCCCCTTGGCGAAGGGAATCCGAAACCAGAATGTCGACCCGACACCCTCGATGCTCTGAATGCCGATTTGTCCCTTCATGAGGGTGACGAGGTGCTTGCAAATCGACAGGCCTAAGCCGCTTCCCCCAAAACGCCTCGTTGTGGATGCGTCTGCCTGAGAAAATACATGAAACATCCGGTCCAACGTGTAGGCAGGAATTCCGATTCCCGTGTCACGGATTTCGCAATACAATTCCACTTCTGACAACGACTCTGTTGTCTTGCTCACAGAAATGGTCACCTGGCCTTTCGCTGTGAACTTGATGGCATTGTTTACGAGATTCATCATAATCTGATGCAATCTCGATGGGTCTCCGCGCAGCCACCACGACGTACGGTCCGGCATGTTTGTGACCAGTTGCAGCCCTTTTTGCTGGGCAGAAAGCAAGAGAGTTTTTTCCACATCCTCCACGACGTCGCGTGCGTCAAAATCGACAATCTCCAGCTCCAATTTGCCGGCTTCAATTTTCGACATATCGAGGATGTCGTTGATGAGCGTGAGAAGGGCATCGCCGGAACTCTTAATGGTCTCGGCATATTCCCGCTGCTCGCCACCCATAATGGTGTCCAACAGCAGGCCTGCCATGCCGATCACCGCATTCAATGGGGTCCGAATCTCATGACTCATGTTGGCGAGAAACTCTGATTTCAGGCGTGAGGCTTCCCGAGCAGCTTCTTCACTCGCCAAGAGTCTCGCGCGGTCCGCCTCCGCCTGTTTGCGCTCTGAAATATCGAAGACGTAGGCGATGCCTCCAGTGCCGGGCACGCCATCAAGCGTTGTTCGTCCGATCAAGACGGGTACTCGTCGACCGTCTTTGTGTACGTATTCCTTTTCAAAGGGGCGAGCAATGCCCGTCGCCACCAATTGATTCAGCGCCTGATTGTCGGCCTCTACATACTCGGGTGGCGTCATAGCTTTCCAATTAATCATGCCGGAAGACAATTCCTCTCGCGAATAGCCAACCATCCGCAAGAACACGTCGTTCGCATCGACGATTTGCCCGTCGTATTTCCAAAAGACCATGCCGAACATGTCCGACTCAAAGATGCGCCTAAATTTTGCCTCGTTTTGGCGAATGACTTCTTCGGCGAGTTTCTGTTCATGGATATCCGTGCAGGTTCCAAACCACTTAATGACCGTCCCATCGTCCGCTCGGACTGGAAACGCCCGCCCGAGATGCCAGCGGTAGGTTTTATCAGAGGCCCGCAAAAATCGATATTCGATCTGGTAATTACCCCCGGTCCTTACCGCTTCCGTCCAACGGTCCAGTGTGCGACTCAAGTCATCGGGGTGCAAGACGGGTTTCCATCCCCACCCTCGCGTTTGCTCAAAGCTCATACCCGTATAGTCGTGCCAGCGCTGGTTGTAATAGGTGAGAGCTCCATCGGGTGCGGCCGTCCAGACCATTTGGGGAATTGCTTCGGTTAGGGCGTGAAAACTTTGCTCTGTCTGGCGGAGTGCTTTTTCCGCATCGGCTTTTTTCCGCTCAGTGATATCGCGAATGATGGCGCTATAGAACGGACCTTGTTCGGTATTCCATGTTGAGAAAGTCAGCTCAAGCGGGAATTCTTGACCATCACTTCGTAGTCCCACGGCCTCGATGGTTTTCCCAATCATTTGCGAGTTCATGTCTCCCGCATACAGGTCTCGCGATCTCGATGCCATGATCAGACGCAAGTGTTTACCGACTATGTCTTGCTCTGAGTATCCAAAGATGCACTCGGCCCCTCTATTCCAGGAGGAAATGATACCGACGCTGTCTGTAGCAATAATTGCGTCATTGGCGGATTGTGTGACAGATCTCATTTTGTGTTCGGACTGTTGGAGGGCCTGATTGGCCTTCGATAGAGCTGTGGTCCTTTCTCGGACCACTGCCTCGATCAACGAAGTGCGGCCCGTCATGACTAACAAGAAGCCGCCAAACAATGACGTAAACAGAAGCGCTGCCAGCAAGACCATCCACGAATGCCACGTGCGGTTGGCCGCGACAAAGTCCTGCGTTTGAGAGAGATGCAGCGTCCATTGGCGGCCCGCTATCGGGAACGGAATCACAACGTCAAGGCTGCCGGACACGCGTGTTCCCTGGTGTTGAAGGATCCACTCGGCATACGCCGAATCCGACATGGGCCGGCTGGCATAGAGCAGCTGCTCACTTCCCGCAATCGTATTGTCTACAAGCCAGAAATCAATGCCGGCCTTGTCGACTTTTTCCAAGGCCGCCGTGACGGAATCACCAAGGCGAAAGACACCTGCGATAAATCCCACCAAATTCTCGCGGCGATCGACTACCGTGACATGGGGCACGTAAGGACGGTAGAGCGGCAAGTAGGTCATGAAGCCAAACTGATCTCCGGTTTCCTGTATGAGAGTAGTGCGCCCGGTGGCAACGGGGGCGGCACTGTCTCTGGCGGTCGACAAGGTTGATGACCGCATAGGGTCAGAGAGGATATCGAATCCCAGGGCCTTTTCGTTGCCCGTCTGCGGCTCAAGAAAAAGCACGGTTACATACTCGGGCCGCGAGGCCGCTCTGACCAGTCGTCCCTCGGCATCGCGTTCAAGAATCTGAAAGTGCGGAAATCCAGCAGCTCGTGTGGTTCGCTCTAACGGCTGGCGATCAGCTTCGGCAATCAGCGGCGCCCATCCCAACGCATGAATGCCCGGCGATTGAGAAAGAAGTCCTTTGACGAATTCATGAAACGTCTCACGGGTGAATGTCGGCGATGCAGCATGAAAACTCTCAATGGCGTGAAGTGTGGCGAGATGGACATCGAATGTTCTATGCAAGGCTTCCGAATAAGCATCGCCCCGTCGCTCAAATTCCAGTTGCATCCGATGGTGTTCCCATCGGCTCGTGTAATAGAACAAGACGCCGGCTAAGAGTAAGGTGATGCAGAGCGGGAGCACGACGGCCAGCCGTCTGCCGTATTTGCCATGTTCGATGGGAGAAAGGAGCATTAATAGTATCGGAGCAACAACCATCACCCCGATCGTATCCCCGATCCACCAGGTTCCCCAGCTATAGAGAGAGTTAGACCAGGGAATAGCGCCTGCCACTGCAAGGGTGGTCACGCCGACGGTCGCACTAGCCAGACTCCCAATCAGACCCCCACAGCCGAGAAAGGTAAACACTTCTCGCTCATTGTTTAGGGGAGTCGGGAAGCCGATGAAACGGCGAATGAGAAAGGCGCCGAGGACCGCTTCAAGCGCGGCACCTGTGGCAATACCGCCCGGTATTGCAAGCGACTTCATGAGAAGCGGGACGGTGTTTGCATCAAAGGATGTCGACACGTTCACTAGACAAGAACCCAGCCAGATGCCGGGCCACATGCGGTAGCCAAGCCAAAGAATGGCGACGAGAGCGATGCCGGACGGGGGCCAAATCGCCGTTGCGTACCCCGGCCCGACGGCTAAGAGCAAACCCAGTTTACCGGTTATGAAATACAGGCCGGCGATCCCAGCGATTTGTGAGCTCGTCAGAAGAGAACTCGTGACTCTGTTCGGTAGCATTACTCTCGGTCCGTCGTTACCAACATGGAATGGCGTAGCGTCAATGGTCCATCTGTTTTGAGGGGCGTATGGCGGGCACGACGGAAAGCGGTGGCCTGTATCTCATGGGTCTTTTCTGGGCTCTCAAAAACGAACGTAGCCCTATGGTATATCGGGCTCTAGTGCATGACACTTTAATTGAGACAGGCGCATGGAGGATTAGTAGTGTCCGGGATGGGCTTGACCGGAGTCTGCACGATCGGAATGCCCTGCCGCACTTACTATTGGCCCCTCATGAGATGTCGAATGGGGAGTGCCTTGATCGGTTCATCGGCAGTCTGTCGATCAGTTGTGCTTCGGACCCCATCCGGTCCGACTGACTGCGTGATCAGTTAGATGCGACCGATGGCGTTGTCGAGATCGTCGCTATCCTGATCGCCTTCCTCAACATATCCTCGCACTGTTTTGAGGCTTCGTTGTTCAAACGCCAGCGCGAGCTTGATACGTTCCGGCGATTCAATGCATTCGTACAGCAGTCCGCTATGGCCGGTGACAGATGTATGAGCGCGAGCCCGTGCCTGGGCCGCGGCCGGATTGTCGGAGACTCTCACTAAACCACACGTATCACAGGTTAAGACGACAGCCGTCACTACACTCTGTTGCACAAGACCCTTCTGCATACTCTTCTATCGGACCGGCGGCCCAAAACTGAAGCGGAGAGCCGATAGGTCCGACTTCAGTCCGATTGATCGCGATGCCGATTTATCAGTACAACTATGTATGCCGCTGTCCATCCATCGCGATCAGAGACTGCTCTTTGTGTATTTTCCCAATGGGCGCCTGCTTTCTCTACATGGAAGCGGTGAGGCCGTCACAAGGTATCTGCTCAAGACCCCGATCATTCCCGATCTCTATCCGATGAATTTTCCCACCGCTGAGGAGCAATGTTATCTCTGGGCAGGAACGTTAGTGGAGGAGTGGGAACCCGGCGCGGACGAGAGTCCGATTCGCTACTGGCCTGGAGTTTTGCAAGCGATCCCTTCGCAGAGCGTCATCGACGCGTTTCTTAGTTTTGAAGACCGCATGACGGGCCACGCGATTTTACTGGCGGCCTATCGCGCGAGCCTTACTGTTTCTTTCTGAACACCGCCAGCGAGCAACGGAACCGTAGTGTTTGCTATGTAGGTCGCTTGAGGATAGACGGCGCAACTTATCGTGACTTATCCTAGGAAATGGGAACTAACCAATCATGGAGGTCACAATGAGACACGTAGGAAGAATGTTGGGACTCGTCGCCCTGTTCAGTTTGACGCTGACGCCGGCCTGGGCGCTTTTCGAGAGTGATAAAGAGCTGGCTTCTCAAGCGAGAGTGAGCATGGCCGATGCGATCAAGACCGCAGAGCAAGCGAAGCCGGGAAAAGCGGTCGAAGTAAACATGGGCAAGGACGATGGCCGCGTCGTCTACAAAATCGAGATCGTCGATGCAAATAAGAAAACGCACAAAGTCTACATCGATGCCATGGATGGAAAGGTGCACGAGATCAAATAACCTATTGTTGTGAGAGCGGGCGGGCAATGTCGCCCGCCGCTCTCCGTCAGCCTGACGGCGCGCTGATAGAAGGTCAAGCGCCCAATGAAGCCATCATTATGCAACTATTCATGTATCGTCATTGGGCGCTGTCGGCATGTGTGCTGTTTTCCACGGCCTTCGTGAGTTGCAGCCATTCATCCCTCCATCCATCTGACGCGAAGCCGATTCACGGGTCGCTTGCCGACCGACCGATCGAACATGTCGTGGTTCTCGCTATCGACGGCCTCGAACGTGACACCCTTTTAACGTATCTCAAGCGACCCCCTCACAAACCCGGCGGGTTTCATGAACTGCTGGGAGTCCACGAGGAGGCCGATGGGGTGACCTTGATGAACGCGCTAGCAGTCTCGCATGCGGTCACCGTTTTCCCCTCGTACACGTACCCCGCGTGGGCTTCTCTCTTCACCGGCGTCTTTCCAGGCACACACGGAATTACAGGCAATAGTCTATTCTTCCGGGATCGGCAGGTAGCGCGCTACTATACGGAATATCATGTCGATGCGGTGAAGGTGCAATTTGAAAAGGATTTTCTGTCCCACGACATCAGCGATCGGGTGAAGACGCTGTACGAATATGTGGCGGAGAATGGGGGAGATAGTCTCGTCATTCACCACATGATTACGCGCGGAAGCGGCAAAGGGGCGCATACACCGGATTTCGATACGCTCTGGAACTATCAACGGAACCATAGTCAGGCGGTCGATGAAAATACGCTTTGGCAGGCCGTTAAATCTCTTGATGAATACAACGACGGTGTCAAGCCTGGTGTGCCGATCAAACTGCCCACGGTCATGACCATTTATTTTTCCGGGCTCGATCATGCCGAGCATCTTGTTGACGACAACCCTGAAGAGGGACGGCTCCAATATCTGCAACGATTGGACGAACTCATCACGAAATTGATGAACGGGGATCGTGCTATCACCAGGCATCGCTTTCAGTCGCCGCTGTCGGATTCGCTCCCTACAGATCCTATTGCATGGCGCGGGTTACGAGGTGAAGCCGTGATGGACCGGACGCTCTTCGTCCTCGTCTCCGATCATGGCCACACTCCGACCAATTGGGATACCGGCGTCGGCATCGAGGACCTCAAGGTTATTTTTGACGAACTGAGTCAGAAAAGCGGGCGGAAATACACCCTCGAAACACCAGCGTTGTTAAAAGAGGATGCGTTCTCGGTCGTCCGCGGTCTCTTTGGTTTCGTACAAGATGGGTCCGTTTCTGCCGGGGCTAATGTCGTGCCGGTACTCAACGGCGGGGCGCTTGGCCTGTACGTCAAGCCGCTGGAAGGCGCATGGACGGATGCGCCGATCTATCAAGACGACATCGTTCCGGTGCTAGAGCATCTACTGCTGACCTTGCACAAGAATCAGAAAGGCCCCGAGGCCGTGCTCTATAAACACAAGTCACGTTACGTCTATGTGCCTTACCAATACGACAAATCAGCTATACGCCTGTTTCCGCCCGTTGAAATATCGGACAGTCCATTAAATGATCCCGATTATCCGATGGCCGAGCGACGACTCAACGGCCTGGCGTCGCGCCTGTCGACCGATCCCTCAAGCGCGCCGGACATCATCCTGCTCTCAGACCGGTCCCGGCAACTGACTTATCATAACAAGCAAGATGTACGGACGATCGAAGGGCTCAACGTCGAGACACATCGGCATTTTCATTCGGACCATGGGCATTTGAATGCTTCGGACTCGCTGGTGCCCGTCATGTTTTGGATGGGCGGTTATCAAGGAAACGCCCCCCTCGCTACCATGTGTGAAGCGTCCATTGTCGATGTGCTTCCCACCATTTTGGACGTGCTGGGAATGCTCCCTTCGTTCAAAACGACCTTGCAGTCCTATCCATCGTCTGTAAAGGGCGTGCCCCTCACGGAGGGTATGAGTCGAATCCTCACCCATACCGCCGGCGCCTCACAGAGCAATGCCCCGCTTTGTCCCGTGACGCTTAACCCGCGTCCCGAGTAACGAGCTTCATCCAGATCCTTCCTGGAAAGTTCTCACCCTTCATGTCCTTCTTCCCACTTCTACCGTCGCGTGATCGGAACACCATCCGTATGATACGCTCTATCGTGTTAAGGGAGGTGAGGATGCCTGCGGGAGAAGTCTTCGTCCCGGCGCGTATTACGAAGGTGCACACCATCGATCCGGGAGAAATTCGTCTGATTGCATTGACGCTGCCGGAAACCCACGAGGTGGAGGGAGTCGTCTATCCCATTCGAGATGCGATGCGCCCGGGCAATGCATTTTTAGCGAAACCGATCGGTGCGCGAACGGCGAAATCGCGCCGCCGTATGTACACGCGTTCGAACGCGTGGATCACCGCGCCTCGCGTGTTGGAAACGATCATCAATCACACCCATGATGTGAGATCCGACACATCGATCTGGTGGCAAACGGATGAGGTTGAGACGCTTGGTAGAGAAGGTGGCACCATCGATATTCGTCTAACACTCGACCCAGCAGGCCGCGTTCTAGATATCGCGGAGAACAGTCCTCGGTGCGAGGCGCGGAACCTGCGTCTGGAGCCCGATGAAGAATGGCCAATTATGCGTTATGTGGCGATTGCCCTCTCTACGGGTATTACGCCGTTTTTGGCCTATCTTCGCTACATGCAAGCCATGGATTTCGGACGCTCCGCGGATCGCCCAGGATGTCACATGACCCTCATCGCCAGCGTGCGGCATGCTCGGCAGCTTATGGAACATGAAGAGCTGCTCAAACTGCAAGATCTCTATCCGGAGCATTTCTGCTATTACCCTGTGTTGACTCGCGACTGGCCGGAGGACTGGCCGTATGGCAAGGGACGGATCATACGCATCGAAGAATCGTGTGAAGGTGGGGAGCAGATCGACCTCACTCGGCTGAAGAGTGTAACGCCTGATTTTGAACGGACTCATCTTCGTATGTGCGGGAGCGTCCCCTGCAGGGATGAGATTATCCGGGGTTTACAACAGAACAATATCGAAGTGGCAAGCTTTCGCTCCGAAGTCTGGTGAGATCGCGTCTAGCGACAGCGTTTCTTCCCCGGCAATTCATCGCGCGAGCAGGTATAATCGGCAATCCCTTGGAGAGATTACGTTCATGGCCGACTCGAATATCTCAGCGTCCCCATCCGGTGGCCAGGATAAAACGGAAGCAAAAACCATTCTGGTGGTGGACGATGAAGATAAGTTGCGAGAGATCCTCAAGCTTGGATTGACGCGCCATGGATTTTCCGTGTTGGAGGCAGCATCTGGAGAGGATGCGTTACAACTCAGCAAAGATTATCTAGAACCGATCCATCTCTTGCTGGTTGATGTGGTCATGCCAGGAATGAGCGGAGTTGAATTGGCGCCGCAGCTTTTGGCTTCTCGACCGGATACCAAGGTAATTCTTATGTCCGGCTATCGTGACGATCAAATCCTTCTCAATGCCGCGCTCAACCCTAATACCCCCTTCTTTCATAAACCGTTTACGATCGACTCCTTGATCCAGACGATTGACAACCTGCTGCAGGACCTTCGTTAGCGGGAAACCATCGGAACACCTTTGGCCTCGCCGCATCGGTCGCAAATTGCCTGGGTTCCATAACAATGTTACCCTTCATCGACGCTAATCGCCGGCTACGCTTATGATGACACGCCTGTGTGCCCTGCTCATGACCGTCATCTTTTCCGGATGTGCGGTAGGCTATACCTTCGTGAATTCGGAGGGTAAACTGGATCGGTTGTCGCCGACCATGCCCAAGGATGAGGTGATTTCTCATATCGGCAAACCGGACCTCGTCCTGCGCGATGACGGCCGTGTGACGGTGTGGCAATACAATCTCAATACCAGCTGGCAATGGCTGTACGAGCTATCCCTCTGTCCCGTCTCCGTCTTTGTCGGCGGATGCATTTTTTATCCCTTCACGAATTGGGTGTCCACCAACCACCGTGAACATCCCGTCCATCTCATTCTGATCAACGATCAACTCTGCGTTTGGGGGCCTCCGTTGGCGCTCTTGCAAAAGCGAAAAGGGTGCACCGGTGCCAGCGTGGTGACGGATCACGTGCCTAATGCCCAGCAACGCGAGATCTATCCCGCGACCGCGGGTTATGGACCGATCAATAGTCAGAGTATCGAGCAATATCACAGCATGGCCGTGATGACGTTCGCCGACGCGCCGAATGCGCCCGGGAGCGGCGCGAAGGTCTCGTCCATTGTGACCAATTTATTATTGGAACTCGATATCGCAATCGTGGAACGCTCTAAGCTTGAGCAGGTGTTTGAAGAGCAGGTGGTGCAGCTCAAATACTCCGACGAAGCCAATGCTTTGCGCATCGGAAAAATTGCCGGGGCCAAAGCCATCATCGTGGGGGAGGTTCAGCAATGGGAATCCACTGAGCCTGAGAAGATCGCCAAGGTGGCTTTGACGCTCCGCATGATCGATGTCGAAACGGGCCAACTGCTGTTTGATGGAGAGGGGCATTCCAACGATCCCATCAGCGCGACTCCCGATAACCTTGCCAGGCTGATCGCGCATCGCATTATCACGCGCTTTGGGGTGAAGACGGGCGTCCTCGGAACGGGGCGGATCGGTGTCATGTGGGATTGGCGGGAATGGCCGATCTCGCATGTCTTTCTCGTGCAGGAAATCTCCAACGGATCCCCGGCCGACAGAGCGGGTCTCAAGGTCGGAGACGCCGTGATCGGCTGCAATCAGGTCTCGTTTGCGTCCATCCAGACCGAACGCCAAGCGAAGCACGCGTGCCAAATCGACGCCGGTCAGCCGTTGAACTTAGAGGTGCTGCGCGGCGATCAGCGTCTGTATCTTCAGACCATTGCCGAACGGCGTCCGGGCATCTAGACTTGGAATGCTGATGACGCAGCATGACCCAGAACGTTTGGCGCATGAATGGATCGAGGCCTGGAACCGGCACGATCTTGATGCGATTATGGCGCACTATGCGGACGACGTGGTCTTCACGTCGCCGTTCGTCACGATCTTAGCCAAGGAACCGTCGGGTACGCTCCGAAGCGCTTCTGAGTTGCGAGCGTATTTCGCCCACGCGCTGGAGACCTTTCCGGCGTTACACTTCGAATTGCTCGACGTCCTGGTCGGTGTAAGCAGTGTGACCCTCTACTATCGAAGCGTGAACGAACGGCTCGCGGCGGAGGTCATGCGCCTGAACGATCAAGGATTGATTATGCGCGTGGCAGTTCATTATCGTGACGGAGCCAAGAACATTTCGAAATAGGAATGACGATGTCGCGTGAGAGCAACCAGCGGATGGCAGGACTGGCGCAATCCGAGATTCGCGCCATGACGGCCGCGTGTGCCCGTGTCAAGGGAATCAACATGGCCCAGGGGGTATGCGATACGCCATCGCCCGCTCAGGTGATTCAGGCCGCGCAACGGGCCATGGATATGGGACTGAACACGTACACGCGTTTCGATGGCCTCGCCGAGTTGCGACACGCGCTCGCTGAGAAACTGGTCGAGTACAACGGCATCCACGCAGACCCGGACACGGAGATTACCGTGAGCGCAGGCGCGACCGGCTCGTTTCATTGCGCGTGCCTGGGATTGCTGAATCCCGGCGATGAAGTCATGCTGTTCGAGCCGACGTATTCCTATCACATCAGTGCTCTGTTGGCGGTCGAAGCGGTCCCGCGTCTCGTCCGGACGCACGCCCCCGAGTGGACGTTCAGCCTGCCGGATCTCGATCGTATCGTCACGAAGCGGACGAAGGCCATCGTCGTGAATACTCCTGGCAATCCATCCGGGAAAGTGTTTACGCGCCGAGAATTGGAACAGATCGCGGAGTTCGCCCAGCGGCATGATCTATTCGTCTTTACCGACGAGATGTATGAGTACTTTTTGTTCGACGGCCGCGAACACCTGAGTCTCGCGTCGCTACCGGGGATGGCGGAGCGGACCGTGACGATTTCTGGTTATTCGAAAACCTTCAGTATCACGGGATGGAGAATCGGTTATAGCGTAGCGCAGGCGAGGTGGGCGCAGGTAATCGGCGCCATGAACGATCTTCTGTACGTCTGTGCGCCGGCGCCGCTGCAGTACGGTGTCGCCGCCGGCATTCGTGAGCTAGACCCCTCCTTTTACACCGACCTCAAGACCGAATATCAGGCCAAGCGCGATCGATTTTGTGGGGCGTTGGTCAAGGCAGGATTGCCTCCATGCGTGCCGCAAGGGGCCTATTACGTGTTAGCCGACGTGTCTCGTCTGCCGGGAGAGACAGGGAAAGCACGCGCCCTCTACCTACTGGATAAGACCGGGGTCGCGGGCGTGCCCGGCGAAGCTTTTTTCAGCGGCGCCGAGGGCCATAAGTTTATTCGGTTTTGCTTCGCCAAAACAGAGTCCGACTTGGAGACGGCCTGCAACCGAATTGAACAGCTCGGCTAATTCCGAAGTATCACCCCGATTACTGCCCTGTTATTTCAGAAAGTCCTGAACCTTATCCGTCCATTGTTCATATTGCTTTTTATACGCCGGATATTTGTATTCGGCGAATCGAAAGAGATCGATGCCGATGACGAAGAACGGCGACTGGTTGAACATGTGCCCGCTGTTGGTTGAATCGCGCCAGACGACGCCCCCATTTACATATCGTCCGTAGTGAGCCATGACCCCGATTCCGGGCCGCATGTCGTCACGAAACGAGGCGACCGCCGTAATGCCCGCATAGCTCAAGCCCTGGCTTGGATCGTCTCTATTGCTCCACCAATAGAACGTGTGTCCTACGACGTCCACCAATAAGCTTTGTTTGGCTCTGATGTCCTTAAAGGAGTGCGTGCTCAATTCCACTGCAAGTTCGGGATGCAAGACAATCCACTGGCGCGACGGAGGAAATTTGATATTCTCCGGCCGAATGGTCGGATCGAGTCCGTTGATGAAGGCCTCCCACGGATATTGCGAGCGGCCTTCTTTTAAAAACAATTCCCATCGCATGGCGGCGTTACGAATGCCTTGAATGGTCGCCTCGCGCGACGACTTTTTCATCTGATTGAGCAGCCGATCTACCGTTTGAGCGCGGAACAGAAAGTCCTTGGCCCTGTCTTCCGCTCGATCGCCTTTGAGGGCCTCTAGTTCGTCGAACGTCACTTGAATCGGCAGGCCGGAAAAATATGTTCGATTACCACATTGAAACAGTCCGGTCGGGTAATTCGTAAGGAATTTTTCGAACGCCTGTTTGTCGTCGACGTTCGCCAAGGCCTGGTCGAAATTCGCAAAGCGCTCGTTCAAGGTGGCGAGTGCCTGCAGCAGACTTGTGTATGCGCGTTCGTCATGCGACCACAGGGTGCTATTCTCCGCGTCATGCTGGAGTGCCAGAAAGATATCGGCATAGCGGTTGGATGTGAGTTGGTCCGCAAACCGGCCTTGCAGCTGTTCATAGGCCCGTGTGTCGAACGGTTGAGTCGGGCAATCTCCAAGGTCGAAGGCGAGCACCGGCGTGGCCATCAGCGCCCAGAAACCCAGCACCTGCACGCACCACCATGAACGCTTCATCGAGCCGTTTCCATAATTTGATGAAACTTCAGCAGCTTCTTGATCCAATCGAGGGAGCTCAAATCGTCGGCCATCTCTCCCGTTAATGTGTGTAGTTGCGCCGCCATATCTTTTGCTTTTTGAATAAATGCCACATCGCCGCCGAACTGAGGGAATGCATCGACGGCTTTGATTTTCTCCTGATCGCTCACGGCCAGGTGGGCAACGACTTTATTCAAGATCGGAATATGCACGCGTGGATGCAAGAGATAGTGACTCAAGTTATGAACGTTGTATTCATAACAATGCCGGACCACTTCATTTTGATAATTGGTCCAGCCGATCGGTTCAAATCGTCTTGGAAAGGGAACGGGATCTGCTTCGTGGCGAAAGTTCCAGTAAGCAAAGCAGTAGGACTTCGGATCTTCCAACGGGCCCGGCTTCACGATGGAGTCGTACGCCGGTTTCATCTCCGCATCTTGCGTTTGCAATAGCCGGCTGGTATTAGCCACCATGAAGATATTCTGGAAGCGCCAATGGGACGGAGCCAAGACGTTGGCATACGCGCCATCGGCCCAATGAGTTGTGCCTAGCAGGTGAAGGCAGTCATGAGCGACGGCCGTGCCCATGCTGTGCGCCACTACGGAACAATAGGCCGATTCATCTGCTTTGTACGCCCGTTCGATCGCATCGGCCAATTGTTTGATCACCGAGATGCGGACGGCTTGGCGATAAAGCGGAAAACATCGGTACATGGCCAGGTCCGCCAGATGGCTCCACCAAAAATCCTTGTCGGAAGCTGTTGCCAGCCATCCCAATCCATCCTTAAAAACACCGGTAGGATCGAAGGCGGTGATCGAGCTTGCGTCGCTTTGCCATTTGGCGATCGTATCGCGAAATACTTCGTCATAATGGACCGATATGCATTCCACGTTGGCGAATCGGTCCTGTCCCGCCTGTTGAAAATAGGCATATTGCTGACTAACTTTCTTGAGCGTCTCGATAGGACCGTTGAGCTCCTCGCCCCAGCTTGGCTCGTGGATGCCGATACCATGAATAAAGAATAGGAGATGTTTGCCCATCCTTGCCTCCTCCGGCCGAAATCATAAACGCAGCGGATCATACATGAACGGAAGATTCTTATTAAGAAAAAGTTGATCAGTAAATCCGGTTCCCAGGAATTGCCGTAGAGGTTGATATGAAAGAGAGAAGGGTCTTTGTCAGCGGGGCGACCGGATATGTCGGCAGTCGATTGATTCCTGAGTTGCTCCGCCGCGGGCATCGTGTCCGAGCGTTGATCAGGACCGGCTCCAATAAACCATTGCCGGAAGCCTGCGAAGTTGTCGCAGGGGACGCGTTGAGGAGCGAGACATTTGCGAGGGCTGTTCCTCCCGCCGATACCTTCGTTCATTTGGTGGGCATACCTCGTCCCGCCCCTTGGAAGGGCGTGCAATTTCGAGCTGTCGATCTTCCATCCGTTCGGGCCTCCATCGCGGCGGCTCAGGAGGCAAAGATTCGACATCTGGTATATGTCAGCGTCGCGCAGCCGGCGCCGGTGATGAAAGCCTATATCCAGGTTCGCGCGGAGTGTGAAACGTTGATCCGGACCATCGGCCTCTCCGCCACCATGCTTCGTCCATGGTATATCCTCGGGCCGGGTCACTATTGGCCGATGGCGTTATTGCCGCTCTACGCTGTCCTGAAACGTCTACCGGGAACCCGTGAGGCAGCGGAACGATTGGGATTGGTAACCATCCAGCAGATGGTCTCGGCGCTGGTGTGGGCCATCGAACATCCGGCCGAGGGAGTTCGTGTCGTCGAGGTGGCTAGGATTCTGACCCTAGCCTCAGATTGAGACAAGCGGTGATCGGTCCTAGGTCGTCTCGCTTCCATGCATGCGGCTAAAAGTGTTCCAATTAAACGGTTTCATCGCAATCGCATGAAGAGGGATCGGCTCCAGCATTTGCTGCTCGCGATAAGACAGCATGCACCCTACCACCGATTCCGGCTGTTCGACCAACCGGTGCACCACTTCAAACGCCAGGTCCTGCGCGATGGCCTTGTCCTCGGGAGTCGGGCGCGCACCGCGTAGAGTATGGCCGAGAATGGTGGCCTTCGTCGAGACGGTCAGCGGATACCGCCCGGGTCCCGCCTGAAATTGCGGCCACTGCGCAACGGCACGCGCCACATAATCGACCAGACCGTGTACGCCACCGGCGGGGTGATGCCGATGAGGAGTTCGCTCCGCAACGACGAATAAATGGCTCTTATTGGAGATACCGAGCGTCTGCTTCAAGCGGCCGAGAATAATTTGCTCGACGTAGGCGTCCGGGTCCGGATGTTCGTTGACGAGAATGCCCTCCGCGCGCGCTTGATACGCGCAGGCCAGCGCCAAGTGTCCGGAACCGGCTCCCATCACTTCGACAAAAAAGACGCTCCCCATGGCGGCGCTCGTCGCTTTCAGCGATTCGATAGATTGATTGGCCAGCGAGACGGCGGAATGAAAGCCAAGCGACGTGGTTCTGGCAATGTTGTCGTCAATCGTGCCGGGAATCCCCACGACCTGCACGCCGAAGTTTTCATAGATCGCGCGCGCGCCGCGCAAGCTTCCGTCACCGCCCAGCACGACCAGCGCTCCGTTTTCCAGATAGGGTTGCAGATTGCGGATCGCGGCCTGTTGAATGCGCTCGTCCTTAAAGTCTTCGAAACGGCTGCTACCGATGGGACTACTTGCCTGACTGATCATGCCGCGGGTGTCGTGCTCTTGCACCTTCTGAACCCAGTTGTTCGCCAACCCCAGAAACCCGTGCCGGACGAAATAGGTCGAAATGCCGAAGCGGCTGCCGCTCACGTAGAGTTCTTTGAGGGCCGCGCCCGCGCCGGCGAAATCTCCCCCGGAGACCAAGGCGACGAGACGTTTGATTTGTCGCGGCTTCAACGTGACGCGATCTTTTCGCGATTGCTCCACGGACACCCAGGCCTCGCGGGCCGTCCGTTCACGAGCCGACAGGCCCACAGCCGTGGAATATCCGGACAACTGCCCTTGCTCATACGTCAAGAGGACGACGTTGTCTTGTCCTTCTTTATAATCGCTGAACTCGCTGAACGCTTCATGAAAAGGCCGTGGATCGAGATAAATCATCAACGCGCGCATGGTTGAGCTGTGAGTGTACAAACAGGCCACCTGTCCCTGCCGAGCCTGCGCGAGCTGATGCAGCCCATCGATCACGTCGACATAGAGATCGAAAAATGAATGGCCGCCTGGGTAACTGTAGAGCGGATGTTTTAAGAGGCGCTTGGCCGTTTTTACATCGACCCCGAACGCGGTGGCCGCTTCCTGGGCTTCTACGGTCTTTTCGACGCCGGTGACCCATCCGAAGTCGGACGATTCCAGCGACGCGTCAAAGGACGGTTCGATGGGAGGATGGCGATGCGGTTGCAGCGCGGTGCTCACGCGCTCGAAAAGCTGGTGCGTATTCGGACTGCGGCTGGTGTAGTGCAAAAAGGTCTGCGGATCGAGATAGTTATGAAGGTGCAGGAAATCGAGTTGCTGGCCGACCACCCCGACCATCCGTCCCAGCGCGGCTCCTACGGCATCGGCTTTCACGCGGCCCTCTTCAGGATTGAGCGTGTTCGCCAAGCGGCAGCCGACCCGATGGGTCTTACTCTCGACGTGCGAGACGCCGTGGCGCATGGTGAAGAGTAGAGTGCGGTTGGACATGTCACGGGGCAGAAGCCAGTAGCGATCATCCCCCAAATCCAATACGATGCGGCCTTCCGCCAATTGCAGGGTCAATTGCGTGCGGGGCAAAATGGCGACGGGACGGCGCCGAGCTGGTTTTCGAACGGTTCCGACGGGCGCCTGCAAAAGAGGGGCGAGCGCCCCTTCCGCCAGCAGGCAATTCCAGGCGGCGAAGAAGACAAGGGCATCGCCTCCGCATGCGTCATCGAGCAGCGAGCGTCGAGCCGTCCGATAGTCGGCAGCGGAGGAAAAGCCTTCATGTGCGCGATCGGCAAAGGCCCGTATGGCGACCATCGCCTCTCGAGCACGTGCGGCCCGATCGGACCTCGCCGAAGGGGTTGCGGGCAACGAGATAGCATCGGGAGATGTCCGAGGGATCCGAACGAAGGCTTCACCGTATCGGAGAAGCCCTTCAATGGTGATAAATTGCAGCGAGTCGGGATCAGAGGAGGGCATCGACACCTCCACTGAGGGGGTTGTTGAAGTGAGCGATGGTCGTCATGTCGAAATCATCGCGCTGGCCAAGATTATTTCTCAGAGCGGGGTTCAGACGACGGATGAATGGAAGCCCATGAGAAGAGTTTGCGAGCCGGCGTATCGCTGACATCGGTGAACAGCGCCGGGTGTTGGATCTCCCGAAGAACCAACACCTGGACGAGATCCCGAATCTCTCGAAGCAGCGCGAGCGTTTCGGTGTCCGTTCGACGGCTCATTACTCAACCTCCTCTGTAAGTGTGAATGCTCCGCCTTTGTCAGATCCAATCTGACGAGTGTAAAAATGCAACTTAGAGTACCGCGTTTCCATTCAGGAATCTATTTGGGCAAAGTCCTTTGGGACTTGTACGCAGGTTAGTTGAAGGTTTATAGCCTGAGTTTTTCTTGTCAGACTCGGAGCTATGAAAAGTAAGTAAGTAGGTAAGCCTCCGCCTTTTATATCGTATGACCAACATTCTGGATATCGCTGTTATCGGGGGAGGAGCCGCCGGCTTAGCAACGGCTATCTTCGCGCTCGACAAGGCGTCGAACGAACAAAGATCGATCTCTGTTGCGGTATTAGAGGGTGCAGCCAGCATTGGCGCTAAGATTCTCATATCGGGGGGTGGAAGATGTAACGTCACTCACGAGGTGGTCCAGTCCGCGGACTTCCATGGATCGCGACCGATCATCCGCAATATTCTTGCGGGGTTTACGCAAGAGCAAACCTGCCGCTGGTTTCGCTCGCTCGGCGTCGACCTTAAGCGGGAGGAAACCGGAAAGTTGTTCCCCGTAACCGACCGCGCGCGTACTATTGTGGACGCGCTGATCGGTCGCTGTAAGGATCTCGGCGTGCTTGTCTTGACCCGCCATCGCGTCACCGATATTCAGTTGCTTCACACGGAAAGTGTATCAGCGGTCTCAGGCTTTGTCATTCACCATACACAGGGAACATTGCTCGCTCGACGAGTGATTATGGCGACGGGCGGGCGATCCTTACCCAGGACCGGCAGCGACGGATGGGGATGGGAACTTCTCAGAAAACTTGGGCATACGGTGACCGCCACCCATCCCGCTCTCGTGCCGTTGGTGTTGGAGCCGACTATGTTTCATGCCGAACTCTCCGGGATATCCCACATTGTTGAGCTGACCACCACGGTCAAGAAACACAAGGTGGACCGTCGCACCGGGAGCCTGCTCTGGACTCATGTCGGCGTCAGCGGCCCGGTCGTCATGGATAGCAGCCGGTTCTGGACGATCGCCCATGCGGCGGGCGATGCTGTCGAGGTGTTGTGTAATTTCTGCCCCGGTGAGCAATTTGCTGATGTAGAACGATGGTTTCTCGAATATGCGGCGGAAAAACCAAAGATGAGCTTAGGAAAAGCGATCGCTCAACGATCGCCGGATCGGTTCGGCGACGCGCTCTGTCGGTGGTGCGGCATTGACTCGTCGATGCAGATCGGGCAATTGTCACAGGGACAACGACGTACCCTTATTCATGCATTCACCGGATTTCGTTTACCGATTCTTGAGCATCGTGGATGGAATTTTGCTGAAGTGACAGCCGGAGGCGTTCCCTTATCGGAGATCGACTACCGTTCGATGGCGTCGCGTCGCGTGCCTGGGCTGTATCTCGTCGGTGAACTGTTGGACTGCGACGGGCGGATTGGCGGATTTAACTTTCAATGGGCGTGGGCGACGGGATATGCGGCTGGCCGCGCCGCGGCCGCAAGCCTCCAGCGTGACGAGTCCAAGGCACGTAAAGGATGATCGATCGCTGGTGGGCTGAACCAAAGCGCGTTCGATGGATGCAACATGTGCTCGACAGCTTTCGACATTGGACAGGGGAAGACCTCTTGGAACGAACCGGCACGCCCGATCGACAGGCCCAGCAGGCCTATGAGGCATCCTTTGTCCTCGTCTCCCATGATAATCAGGACGACCCTGTTCTAAATTATGGCAATCGTGCGGCATTGACGCTTTGGGAAATGACGTGGCAAGACTTTTCCCGGACGCCGTCGAGGCTCACGGCGGAATCGTCCGGTCAGTCGGAACGTGCCCGCATGCTGGCCGATGCAAAAACGCGCGGCTATATTGCCGATTATCAAGGCGTACGCATTTCGTATACAGGTCGCCGTTTCTTCATAGAACAGGCGTGCGTGTGGAACGTGCTCGACGCCGAGTTGAAAAAGATCGGCCAGGCAGCATCCTTCTCCCGCTGGCGTTGGCTGGACGAGAAATAAACGGCAAAGATTGTATGCCGTTCAAGCAAAGGGCAGGTGATTACTTTGAGGGACGGAGTTCGATCATAAATCGAGGACTGGAGATCGACTCACTTCGGCAACGTGGGCAGCGACTGGGGCGAGTCAGTCGAGTGCGTTCCCGAAAAACGAAGCGGCATTCCTGACACATCGAGGGATCGACAACAAAATGCCGAATGCGATCGCGCGCCACGGATTTCGCAATGTGCCTCAAATGATCCTCCACGAGACGTTCGGGTATGCCGAGCCATCCGGCCAACTCGTACGAAGAACGATAGGCGCCGATCAAAAGTCCCATCATATATTGTCGTGGTGTTTGGTCGGAAGGAATCATGATCTCACCCGCCCGATCAGATCATTCGATCCGAAGACCTGTTTCCGTTTCCCATTGTGGACAGAGAGAGGAGCGTTGGCGACATGACGTGGCTGCCTTTTTCCGAGAGCGTGCTTCTGCCGGATATTCTGAAATCGTTCATCTTGTTGACGATCATCCTGATCGCCAGGCTCGTGCTCGTGCGCACCATCTCACGCAGCGGCGCGCTGACGGTCGAGACCAAACGTCGGTGGGTCCTGATCATTCGCAATTGGGTGGCGGCGGTTTTTATCGTGGGCTTGATTTTTATCTGGGCCCACGAACTCAGCACTTTTGCGGTCTCCTTAGTGGCGATTGCCGTTGCGCTGGTGTTGGCGACAAAGGAGTTGATTCTCTGTCTCAGCGGCAGCGTGCTGCGCGCGGGGTCGAATGCCTTTACTCTTGGCGATCGCATCGAGATCAGCGGGACTCGCGGCAATGTGATCGATCAAAACCTTTTGGCCACGACGGTCTTGGAGATCGGGCCAGGCCATCACTCTTCCCAATATACGGGGCGCGCGGTCGTCTTTCCAAATAGTTTGTTGCTCGGCCATCCGGTGATCAATGAAACGTATATGAAGGAATATATCGTGCACGTCATGACCATACCGCTGATGGTGGACGATCAATGGCAGGTGGCGGAGAAGTTATTGCTGGATATCTCGCACGACGAGTGCCTTTCCTTTATGGAGGAGGCACGCCGGCATATGAAGCAGGTAGAAGGTAAGGCCTGGCTCGATGCCCCGTCCGTCGAACCGCGCGTGTCCATCCATTTGCCCGAGCCGGGCCGGGTCGATCTCTTGTTGCGTATTCCTTCGCCCGCGCACCGCGTATCACGGGTGGAGCAAGCGATTTTACGGCGGTTCCTATCCACGTTTAAATTTAATTCCAGCCCAGACAATAGAAAAGGATTGAATGGATGAGGAGGGACGGATAACGGAGCCGGTCGCGTGCGTATCGGCACGCGACCGGAATCCTTTATCGGTGAGAAACGACCGGCGCCTTATTGAGAATCTTGTCGGAGCCTGGCGAGGTCTCCATGGCGATCGGTGTGGTCGCGCTGGCGGTGCCTTCAAAGAGGATATCGGCAACCAGCGCGCCTGGCGTGGAATACGCCCGCTGGGGTTGATGCCGTGCAATCTGCACATCCATCGTCATATCCCCGGTCCGATGGGTGCCCGTCATCGCGGTCTTCATCTTCGCAATCCGATCGGACAGATCGACCCGCGCGACGGCTTGCAGTCTGTCGCGCAATTGTTGATCGATCAGTTGCCAGTAGCCGGCCTTGACGCCATCTAACATCGCTTTCGACTCGCTGGCCATCTGCAGATCGGGCACCGTCATGACCGATCCTCCGCTGTCCAGTTTCGGCGTGCCCCAATAGTAAATGGTGCCGTTCAAGTCGCCGGTCGTGGGCACGGTGATCAGGACCTTTCCCGACGAATCGGCCGCCGTGACTTGCTCGATCACCACCTTGTCTTTCATCATGCCGCCGAACGTCATTTGCTGATGATAGAGGTGTTCTTGGAACGCCTGATTCATCGCGGCGTAGGGTACCGCCACAGAGGCCAGCACTTTATAGGGCTGCCCTTCCATGAGCGCCGTGCCGGCGGTCACTTTCATCGAACGGCTGGAGGCCGTGTGGCAGGCGGCTTCGAAGGTCGCCGTCGGCGTTTCTTTGACGACAATCGGAATGGTCGTCCGTTGGGTCGTGCCCTTCAGGCTGCCGATCGCCATTTCCACCGGCTTGCCGTACAAGCACGCTTGGGTGTTAATGTTCGCGACAGTGACGGCCACGGGACTTTCCAGCCGTGTCCATACTTGTTGCAAGGGAATCCGGAAATTACCCTGCTCAACAGCCGTCTTCACATTCTGAAGCAGCTCGCCCTTATTGAACAGTTCCGCCAACTGCAGTTTGACCGGGACGTTAAACATATTGCATTTGCTGTCACTTTCAGGACCGACGTCGATATCCATCTGAGGATTCTTCATCCCCAGCACCAGGGCGTTGCCGTCCTGTCGTAGTTCCAGTGGGCCAGTGGTCGTCAAGACTGGGAAGACCGGGTCGAGGTGACACCCGCGCGATTCTGTTTTCGCTTCGATCTCTCCGCGGTACATCGTGCGAACGGTCACCATCCCATCTTGAATGTCAACTTGAGGCTGGCCGTCGCGGATAAAATCCCACCGATAATCTCGTTTCAACGTGGCATGATCCTTATCGCTGAACCGCTCCGGCATCGCCGCTTGGAGGGAGCGCTCCACCGGGGTCAGATCGAGCACGAGCGTCACGGGCAGGGACGAGTCGGGCAGCTGCGAAGGCGGCACTTGGGCCGCGACGAGGGCCGGTACCTGGAACTGCGGCGGGGGAACAGGCTTCGCAGCATACGGCGGCATGGTGTGGCTACACGCCATCACCAGCAAACCGGGTAACAACGTAAGGCTCTGTCTGAACGTCTTCATGATGTCCTCCTTGATGAGGAGACCGAATAGCGGTCCCCACTTCTCTTCATGCAATGCGTACGCCATTGTCCTAGGATTCACATGCTGGTAAACGCTTTGAATCAACACACTTTCAACTAAGCAATTGGCCCGGACAATTTTTGTGAGCTGACTCTTTGTCCCCCGTTAAGACAGACTGTAGTTGTGCATGTTACGCAAGCAGGTTTAAGGCAAGGTGAACAAACAAGCTGAACAAAATTGTGAAAGGAATCGTGAAGTGAGACTTGGAGGTCTGAGGGGCGATTAATGTTCTGTTCGGGATTGCGGGCTGGTTTCGCTGGGGTCATTTCGTTTCTGTGTCACGCCGCGTTTTCCCTGAGGGGCAGGTCCGCTTTGACCTGTTGTGCCATGCGTCGTGGGCAGAGTCTGAGCGACCTTGACTTGCAGCGTTCTCAATTGGCGGGTAAGTTCCTCGATCGTTTTACGTTGAGCCGCGAGATCCTTTTTCATCGAGGATAGTTGGGCTGACTGCTCACTTAAGGCATGTTGTTGTTGCGAGATCGCTTGGGCGGACTCCAATTGAATTCGCGTCTGGTCCTCGTCGTTCTTGTTCGGCGCAGCCTGCGGGAGGCCGTGGCAAACGGTCGTATCATCCGTTCCGTTCGTTTACGCCACTGCTGTTTTCCCAACCTATGGCGAAGCATTTCCCTCCAGTCGGAGAGCCGAGGGGACCATGCCCGCCTCAGAGAGGTGAGGTGCGTCTGTTGTTTCAGCCATCCAGCAGCTACCTTCCGACGAAGCGTCATGAATCCTGGCAGATGCACTCTCAGAAAAACGCGAGAGATCAATCGCACCGCCTTCCTCTGACGTGAGTGAAGAGAGACGCATGTTCGGTCGTACAGGCGGACTCGCCGCGTCGCGGGCGAGGGACTCTTCTTCCCGCGTCTCTTCTCGTCCGACGACATCATGAGAAAGCCGGTTCAATGGTGTTCGCAAGTTGATAAGCTTATCCCGCACAGAACGCAGCCGTTGCGCCGTCATTTGTACCAGATCCCGAACGGTCTTTTTCAGGAACACCCACCATGGGGGAGGTTCGTCAGGCGGTTTTCCCTGCCCACCGGAAAGCGGGAGGATTTGGATAATTTTTATGGGATCGATATCTCGTCGCATCGCGTAGGGTCACAAAAGAACAGAATAGCGCAAGTAGCGGGCCAGAATAAATGGATTTCTTACTTTTAAAATGACATGAATTCAACAGGCTAGCAGAAATGTTTGAGATCTTCACAAAATCAGACACTCGGAAGGAGCATTTTGTTTCCTCTCGATAGTCGGAATGCAGCAAGACCAGGATTTCATGGAAGATTGAATTGAAAAAGAAATGTCCGTGTCGGAACATTTCGTCTCGCAAATCTACGAAGACCAATCGTCAAAAGCTCACGGATCACCATATTACCGCATTACCGCGACTTCACATATTCTTGAACTTCCCGAACGTAGGTCTTGAAAGGATCGGGCATCGGAAACGGCGTGCGACCGCGAAGTTGAAGGGCGGACCAATTGATGATGTAAGACGGGAAAAAGCGTCCATCGGAATGGTCCTCGTCCTGCGTGTCAGGCGGACCATTGCTCAGCAAATGTCGCACGACCTCTCCCCGGCCGAACGCGCGAGTATTGCGAGGCGGATGTCGTTCAGCTAGTTCGATGGCCTTGTCCGTCGTCACGCGTGGGGCATGCCCTTCCTGTACTAAACCGGCATAGAGGCCTTTGTCCGGATGTAGATTATGATATTCGAGGTCCAGACTTTTTAACGCGGGGTCATCCCACTCCACATGTTCAGAATCACGAAACGATTCGAGCAGCCATAATTTCGACGCCCAGTCGACACGTCCGATCAGCTTGGTGTAATCACCGCGCAAATCCATCAGCACAGATTTCCACTGCGCCAGCACCCAATCGGTTTCTTCGTCTTGTCCGGCGTACTGCGTGGTGGCGGCCTCGAGATAACGTTCTTGCACGTCGATGGACGACATCGTCTTTCCATTCGCCAACGTGACCAACCATCGACGCTCCTGGTCGTGAGAGACTTCTTGTAGCGCCTCCACCGGCTCGTTGATTTCCAGGCCGGTCGGGTGATGATCTTCCTCGATCAGTTGGAGCACCAGCGATGTCGCGCCGATCTTCAAGGCCGTCGCGACTTCGGCCATGTTCGAGTCGCCCAACAATAGATGGATGCGGCGAAATTGATTGGGGTCCGCCAGCGGTTCATCTCGCGTATTGACGATGGCTCGATTCTGCTGCACCCATTCGAAGAAATCGTTCACGATATGGTCGGCGCGTTGAGAGATTTGAAAAGGAAGCGTGCGAGCATCTCCCTGGAGCGAGGCCCGATGTACGATCAGAGGACCGCGTTGAACCCAGCCATCCATCGTAGTGGCGGTGCCGATGCGTCCGGAGCCGGTAAAGATTTGCCGCGTGACCAAGAAGGGGATCAGTTGATTGAGGCCGCGGCGAGAAAATGGAAACTTGCGAGTGACGAGATAGTTTTCATGCGACCCGAAAGTGGCATCTGTCTCGTGATCAATATTGTTTTTAATGAGAGAAACCGTATCGGCAAGTCCGAGATCCTCCAGGGCGGTTTGTAAGATTCGATCGCCGGCGAGGTCCGACGAGACCAGGTCCGCCAATGTTCCGCATTCCGGCGACGCGAATTCCAGATGGCCCATGTCCAAATAGATGCGGCCCGCATTGGTCAAAAACCCGCCGTTCCCGGGCGGCTCATCGTGCCCGCGATGATGCAGGTCGAGCACGCCGCGTTGCTGCACTTGAAAAATGTGGTCGCGAAGACGCTGTGCAATCCAGGATGGCGAGTGATCGGGCCGATCTTGGTTGATCAGGAGGCCGTATTCGGTTTCGAGTCCGAAAATTCTATTTAGCATACCGTAGGTACTGAAGACGATCCCCAACTGCGTTCTCGATGGGCTTCAATCCTCGACGTAGCGCAAGGCTACGCCTGCGGTTGAGGCCCATCTGCGGCCTTGTTGGATGATCGTTTTGAGTAGCCCTCTTTTAGCTAGGGTGAAGAGAAGCAGGCAATAGTCCGTTTAATTCCTCAGGCTTCAGTGCGCGATATTTTGACGAGCCGGGAGCATTGCGTTCTAGCACTGCGCATTCGATGGTTTTCTCGGCCAGGCTCTCGCGAAGATGAGCTTCAATGGCCTGCGCATCGGGAGAAGAAACGGAGGGCGATGGGGTGCTGTCCTTCCGATCCTCTTGGTCCGACTCTACGTGGAGTTGCGCGAGGGATCCGGTGCCCCAAGCGTTGAGCGCGGCCGTGACGGCTTCGGCCAGAGAGAGACGTCCATTGACCTTTCTCAAAGCCGCCATCATGCCTGCCTGGATGGCTGGCGTGGCCGCAATGGCGGCGCAGCCCCGCGTTTCCTCGAACGTGCCGTCATAGTGAATCGTCACAAATCCATCCCGTTCGGCTTTCGTTCCCAATTCCGCGAGCAAGATCTTGACGATGAACGGCGCCTTGTACACTTCTTCAAACGCCTGCTTAATGACGGGCGCCAAGCCATATTTCACGAGCCGAGAACCCGTCACGTCGGACGGCGACCGGTTAAAGCCTTCCACATGCGCCATCTCCAATAAATTGAACCGCAACTTTTCAAGATCCGCCGGGTGGCCCATACCGCCCAAGGCAATGCGATCATAGATCTCGTAGAGCTTCGGGGTGCCGCGGCTGACGGTCAGCAATAAGAGGCCGTCCTGATACGAAAGACCCACCACTGGACTGCCCTGCTGAAATTGCTCATCCAGATAGTGCCGACGGTTCCCGACCGCCTCCACCCAACGGTACGGTTCTTCAAACATGACGGGCCACCTTCGCTTCAAAAAGAGATTGCAACCGTGGGGCCGCGGTCGTCTGGATACCGTCTATCGTGATCAGTTTGACGACCGGATACAGATTCAAATCGCGATTGACGCCTCCCGTGGCGGAATCAAATTCGGCCGCCGACGTCAGCAGCCGCAACGCTTGAATGATGGCGTCTTCCTCAGGCAGCGCGTTGAGTGGACGATCAGTCCAGGTGTTGAGATAGTGCAGAATGCCGCGAATCGTCGGTGAGCCCGACCCGGAGACCGCATACTCCACTCCCTCGAACTCTGCCCCCAAAATGTCGTAGAAATAAATCTTGGCAGTCCCCTGTTCGAAATCGTACCCGGCAAAAATGGGTACGACCGCTCCCGTGCCGGCCAGCGCCGCCCCCACATTGTCTTTAAGAAGTTTCGACACGGCGCGCAGTTTTCCCTCAAAGCTTAATTCCTGTAATTGTGTCCGGCGGTAGTACTTAAACGAGTGTTCAAGAACGCGGACCATCTCATAGGCGGTGGCGGGTACGCCGGCAATCGCCATGACGCTGTGGCGATCCAGTTCCAGCACTTTGTCCGTCCGATCGTACATCACCATATTGCCTGCCGTGGCGCGGCGATCCCCGGCGACCAGCACCCCGTCGCGATACTTCATCGCCAAGATGGTCGTACCTTTCGTAATCTCGATCCCGCCCAGGCCCTGCCCGTCGCCCCCGAAAGACGGCGCAGACAACTCATAGCCGCGCTCTTTCAGTAACTGCAAAAAATCTCCCTCCATCCCCATCTTCTCTTCTCCTCTTCACTCCGACAACATGGCATAAGGACATCGGGGATGCGGGTGAGCCCGCCCGCTACTGCGCGCGTTCACAGAGCACCTTCCGAGCGTGCGCGGTGCGCGAGCACAAGGGCGGACTTACCTGCGCCCGTACACACCTCTATTGTCCCGTCCGCTGCCGATATCGCTCCGCCTGTTTCGGATCCACCTTCTTCATCCGCTTCATCAAACTGTCTTTCTCGGGTGAGCCCGTATCCGGCCGTTTTGGCCCGCCGCCTTCTTCACCAGGGGACGTCGGTTTCGGCATCGGATCGAAGGGCCGTTCTTTTCGTTCCAAAGTGGTGAGACCGTTCATGATTGCACCTTTCGTTGATTCCATCGCGTGATTGCATCTGCCGGCGAGTCCGCCGCATTGAGTACCTCGACGAGTGCACTCACGGCGTCCGGTTCAAACAGATCGCTCATGTCGAGGGTTCGCGGCATAAATCCGCCGCTGAATTGCACCCGTTCCCACTGCACCGATTTGATCTGATCAGGAAAGCGGCGGACGCACAGTCCTCGGATACCCCCGCGGGTATCGGTTGGGCCTGTCGATAAGGCGGCGTCAACTTTATCAGTCTCGGTGATCCTGACAACTTTGCCTTCCGCTTCCAAACCGAGAAACAGCCCGCGCTCCGGATTCACATTATGATATTCGAGATCGAGGCTCGCCAACCAGGGATCGTCCCATCCGATGCGCTCTTCACGCATAAATGTTTCGAGGAGCCAGAGCTTGGTCACCCAGTCAAGCCGACCAACCAGCCTGGACCGGTCTGCCGCAAGGAGCGCAAGCGTTTCCCCCCATTCGCGAAGGACCCAATCGGTTTCTTCATCTTCACCGGAGAGCGTCTGTTTGGCGGCTTCGTAACATTCGGCTTGCAGATCCAAGCCTGAGAGTGATCCGCCGGATCGCCGTTTCACCAACTGTTTCAAATCGGCATCGCGAGAGATCAACCTGATGGCCGCCACCGAATCTTCCAACTCAAGCGACGGCGCCCGACCGCGGGCGATTACGTCCAACATCAAGCGCGTCGTACCGATTTTCAGGGCCGTGGCGTATTCGCACATATTCGCGTCGCCGACAATTAAGTGAAGCCGCCGGTATTTGTTACGATCCGCATGCGGCTCATCCCGCGTGTTCAGGATCGGCCGGTTGTGCATCGTGTCGACGCTCAACTCTGTTTCCATGAAATCCGAGCGTTGAGACAATTGGTAGGGCCCCGGCGTAAAGCCATGTTCCTGCGCCTCAAGCCCCACTTTACCCGCTCCCGCGATGATTTGACGGCTGGCTAAAAATGGAAGCAAGCCGTGAACGATCTGCTCGAATGGAACCGTGCGCGGCACGAGATAGTTATCGTGGCAGCCATAGCTATGGCCGTGAAAATCAGTATTGTTTTTATACAATTGCACGTAGGGGCCGCCCAGCGTTTGATTGCGGCGATCAGCGGCCCGCTGAACGATACGCTCGCCGGCACGGTCGTGCGCGATCACGTCCATTAGGGTGCGGCATTCAGGCGTCGAGTATTCCGGATGTGTGTGATCATTATAGAACCGCGCGCCGTTGGGAAGCACCAGATCGCTCTTCATCTCATGAAAGGAAAACGGCCGATGCGCATCAAGCTTCGCAAATTCATCTTCTTCACGGTCCTGCTGCAGGTGCGCGGCGCGAAAGCCTCGAGCATCTTCCCGCGGATCTTCGCCACTATAGTCCCAGGTCCGTTCAAAGGCATCGGTGAGATGCGCCCGCACGAGTTCCATGGATTCTTCGACCGGGTCGACCGTGGCCAAATCCTCGCGCGTAATCCCGTATTCTGTTTCAAGACCAAATAAGCGCATCAAGGTGTCGACTGAGTCGCCGTGAAGGAAACCATTTACCCGTCGAAGCGGCAGTCGCTCTTTTCAGATAATCTGGCCAACCAGCCGCTCTTCGCTGATTCGCCCTCGGCGGTAGGAGGAAATCCCGACCACTTGTTCGGGATGATGGTCCAACAACTTCAGCCATTCTTCCGCCGCATCGTCCGGCGGCAGCATCTCGCCCTCATGGAATTCGGTATCGACGGACCGTAACACGTCGTCCACGGTGAGGCCTGCTGTTGCGGGGTTCTCTATACTCTGGATCGTCCGCTCGATGGCCAATTCTTTCGCGCGCTGAACGATAGAGGCGAGAATAGCTCCGCTCAAAAGGTCGCTGCGGTAGAGGGTCTTATTGTGCCCACTGCGCAATCGCACCGCCAACAGCCGATTGCTATCGATGCGTCGAAAGATCGTGTCTGTGACCTGTGCAACGAGCGCGTGGCAGGCAGCCGGCGTGTTGCCGTCATGAGCGGCAAGGAGGGCCGCATCGAGCGGTAAGTCCGTCGTCAGATAGACTTTAAGGATATCTGCAGCCGCTTCTCGATCCGGACGGCTGACTTTGATCTTTCGATCGATGCGTCCAGGGCGCAGGACGGCGGGGTCAATCAGATCCGGTCGATTCGAAGCCAGAATAATGACGACATCACGAAGCGACTCGATGCCGTCCATCTCGGAGCAGAACATGGGTACCAGCGTATTCGAAATGTTGAAGGAACGCATGGCGCGGCGCGTGCCCAAGATCGATTCCGCTTCATCGATGAAAATAAACGGTAGGGCACCGGCCTTCCGTTTGGCCCTGGCTTGCGCAAACAGATCGCGAACCATTCGCTCCGACTCGCCCAGCCACATGTTGAGGATCTCCGGTCCCTTCACGTGGAGAAAGATTCCACCCGTCACTTTGGCCCGTTCGCCAGACCCGTCGGGCGACTCGCTGACCAACTTGGCAAGACTTCCGGCAGTCGCTTGTCCGATCATCGTTTTGCCGCAGCCGGGAGGACCGTACAGGAGAAAGCCTTTCGGCTGGGTGAATTTATATTTGGCAAATGTGTCGGCATGGAGGAGTGGATATTCAATCGCCTTTCGGATGGCATCGATCGCGACCTTTTGTCCACCGATCTGCTCCCACGTCACCGAGGGCACTTCATCGAGCAGATGGGTGTCGGCTTTGTGAGAGTCGAGCCGTTCGATGGCGATGCGATGGGTGGGATCGATGCGGACCTCATCGCCGGCTTGGAGGTCGATGCCGACCAGATCGCTCGACCGTTGAAGTATTAAAGCCTGTCGTCCCTGTTCCTGCTCAAACCGCAACCGACCATCGGGGAGTGATTCTGTAATCTTCAGCACGGGACCATTGGCGTCGTATCCCAGCGTCTTAATCACGGCATAGGCTTCATTCACCAGCACCTGAGTGCCGATTTTCAAGTCGAGTACCGCCACGCGCGGATCGACGTTGGTATAGTATTCCGCCCCCCCGACGGCTATGCGGGCAAGGCCATCGGCCGGGAGGTCCAGTAGCGTGCCGATACGATTGGCGGGAGCCGTGAGTTTGGACACGACCTCGCTCAACTTTTTAAATTCCGCTTCGCGTTGTTGAGCGCCGGCGCCTTGTTGCAACAGGAGATGACGGAGCTTGTAGAGAATTTTTTGCCGCGGGTCGTCATCCGGCATCGAAGCCAGACAGTCGTCGATCAGCGTCAACGGATCTTGCGGTGCCGTCCGTGACGGCTCCGACTCGTGCTTGGATCCTTTCATGTACCCGCGGTCCCCTTCCCGATGATCGCTCATGAACCCCTCCATCAACCCGCAAAGAGACTTCATGCTACCACACTCGAGTCGGTGGGGTCTTGGGCGAGTTCGGACCGGGAACGGAGTGGATATTCATAAGGGTTCCCGCTAGAATCGCGGGCCAATGTCCGATGCCGCCGGTCCGACACACGCTTCGACTCCCGCGCAAGACGATCATCATTCCGTTGCCAAAGCCGCCGGCCTGATCGGCGCAGCCACCTTTTCCAGCCGCGTGCTCGGATTTATCCGCGACATGGTGTTGGCCCGCCTGTTCGGCGCAACAGCGGCGGCCGACGCGTTCTTTGTCGCCTATCGCGTGCCGAATCTCCTGCGCGAATTATTTGCGGAAGGATCGATGTCGGCGGCCTTCATTCCCGTGTTTACCGACTACCATACAACCCGCACGAAACGCGAAGCGTGGGAATTGGCGAGTGCCATGTTTACCACGCTGCTGACCATCGTGACGCTGATCATGCTGTTGGGAATCATCGCGGCGCCAGGGATCGTGTGGGTGCTCGCGCCTGGCTTCCACGACCATCCTGAACAACTGGCACTCACGACGCTGCTGACTCGTATGATGTTTCCCTATTTAATCTTTATCAGCCTGGCGGCTTTGGCGATGGGCATCTTGAATTCTCTTCGCGCGTTCGCGGCTCCCGCGCTATCTCCGGTCTTCTTCAATATTGTTATCATCGGCTGCGCCGTGTTTCTCTCGCCGTTGTTAGCCGAACCGATCTATGGGGTGGCCATCGGCGTCGTCGCGGGAGGCGCCGCCCAATTTGCGATGCAATTGCCCGGCCTCAAAGCCCGGGGCCTGCTCATGGGGTTTCGATTCGAGCCGGGACATCCTGGCGTCAGGCGGGTCGGGTATTTGGTCTTACCGTCTCTCTTGGGCCTGTCGGTTACGCAGGTGAACATTACGATCAGCACCATCCTGTCGTCTTTTTTTCCCGGTGGCCCGACCTATCTCTTTTACGGGATGCGATTGATTCAATTTCCTCTGGGCATTTTCGGCGTCGCGCTGGCGACCGCCATTCTGCCAACCCTTTCCGCGCAGGCATCGAGAGGCGCATGGGATGATCTGCGGGGCACATTGGGATTCGGCCTACGGATGATTCTGTTCATTATCCTTCCTGCCATGCTCGGGCTGATCCTGCTGCGCACGCCGATCGTCCACGTGTTTTTCGAACACGGCACGTTCACCGCAGCCGACACAAAGGGGACTGCCCTGGCCGTGCTGTGTTATGCGGTGGGATTGTGGGCCTTTGCCGGAGTACGGATTATCGTGTCAGCATTTTATTCAATGCAGGATACACGCACCCCGGCTTTCACGGCAGTTGTGGCCGTACTGGCGAATCTCGTGCTGTCGCTGGTCTTCATGGATTCCCTGCGCCATGCCGGGTTGGCCTTGGCCACCGCCTTGGCCGGGATGCTCAACGTTGTGATTCTCGTGGCGATCCTGAATCGGCGATTGGGCGGAGTCGATTGGTCATCGGTCATCAGATCGTCGGGCCGCGTGCTCCTGGCCTCTCTTCCCGTGATCTTGATTTGTGTCTGGGTAGCTGATTTAGATATGTGGAATAGGCCGGGCGAATGGGAGTCCAAGTTGATCGCGCTATTCGTCGCGGTGGGGATCAGTATGGCAGGGTATGTCGGCCTGCATGCACTCATGAAGTCTGAAGAGCTCGTTGTGTTGCAGAACATCGTTAAGGGAAAATTTCGACGCAGGATCGGCAGTCGATGACACGCGAACGATCCATGGCCGGCCTGACGAATATTTTCAACACTCCGTGGGGATGGATGGGCATCGCGGCATCCGAACGGGGCATCCGGAGTATTGTACTTCCCAAGTCGTCTCGCCGAGCCGTACAACAACAGTTTGCGAATGGGCCGCATCAGAATGTACACGGCGACGAAGCGGCGAATGCGAAACTCTTGCAAGCGGCGCAAACTCAACTCCTTGAGTTTCTAGCCAATCGTCGCCGCGATCTTGATTTCCCGATCGATATGTCCCACGGAACTTCGTTTCAACGGCAAGTGTGGAGAGCGATCCTTCGCATTCCCTATGGGCGTGTGCGATCCTATCGCTGGGTAGCCGATCGGGTTGGAGGACCTGAGTATGCGAGAGCGGTGGGCTATGCGCTTGGAGCGAATCCGGTGCCGATCATCGTGCCGTGCCATCGAGTAGTGACGAGCGATGGGTCGCTGGGCGGGTTTACAGGGGGATTATCGATCAAACGGCGGCTCCTGCAGTTGGAAGGTACTTTGGCGCAGCTTCGCTCGGCGACATGATCGGAGAGAAGCGGAACGCGGCAATGGTATGAAGGCGGTGATCCAGAGAGTGAGTCGGGCGACCGTCGAGGTGGACGGGGCGGTCATAGCTCGCATCGGCCAAGGCCTGCTGGTCCTATTAGGTATCGCCAAGGAAGACCAAGAGGCGGACGCCGAACATCTTGTGGACAAGCTGATTGGCATGAGAGTGTTTAGCGACATGGACGGCAAGATGAATCGAGCGATCGGAGAAGTTGGAGGCCAACTCCTGGTGGTGTCCCAATTCACGTTACTGGGAGATCTACGCCATGGGCGCAGGCCGGGTTTCGATGGCGCGGCGTCACCCGATCGAGCGCGTATTCTCTATGAGCGAGTGGTCGAATTGATTCGCGAGCGCGGCGTTCCAATTGAAACCGGGCGATTCGCCGCGACCATGCGTGTGTCACTCGACAATGAAGGCCCCGTGACTTTCCTTCTTGATAGTCAAGCAGAGGTGACAAACACTCAAGTTCGGCGGAGGTGAATCCGAAAAGAAAAATGGGAAGGATATGAAATGACGTAACTTGCCAGCTCAAAACCTCGGTGGCATACTGAATGCATGAAAGGAAGTGAGAGGTGACTATGGAGTCCGGAATCCCTCAACATCATCCTTTGCGCCGTCTCTTTAATGCGCTGACCGAACGGAGCTTCTCCGAAAAGCTCGGTTGGCCGGATCTGAACATTACCCAGTACGTCGCCAATCTTCTCGTCGAATTTACTCACACCAACCAACTGTACAAGGTTCGAAACCAACGGGATCAGCGTGTCGATACCGTGATCGATCTGCTGTATGAATCAGAAGTGCTCTTAGGCGCGCAATCGTTGGATCGTGAGCGGGATGTGCATCAGCATATCGGAGACTTCACGCTCTTCATGGCCGGTCTGTTTCCCGAATATCTGAAACGTCTCAAGACAGCCGAACTGATCTACCACAAGGACTTTCTCGTCGATTACATGAAGACAGGGAAACGGTCCTACGGCATGGTCGCCGAATTTCACGCAAGTGAAGCGGACGAACGTTCCCCTCTGTTCCGAAAACTGTCCGAAAACTTCGAAATGTGTGTCGCCGGACTGGGGTTTGTCAGAACGGACCTCGACCGCATGCAGAATCCTGCTTATCGCAAGGCCAAAGACCTTCTGCTCAATTAGTTCGCTCCATTGAAATCCATACGTCCCATCATTGCAATACACGGCGGCGCCGGCCCTCGTGGCACGAGCGCAATGCAACGGGCCTGTCTGCTCGATGCACTGATTGTCGGGTACGACGTTTTGAAATCGGGTGGAACCGCCATCGTCGCCGTCGAAGAAGCGATTCGCATATTGGAACGGTGCGCACTGTTCAACGCCGGGCTCGGCGCTCGTCTTCAATTGGACGGCGCCCGGCGAATGGATGCCTCGATCATGGAGGGACGTGAGTTGAAAGCCGGTGCAGTCGCCGCCATTGAAGGCATACGTCACCCCATTACCGCGGCCCGATTTGTCATGGAGAAAACCAATCACGTTCTGTTGGTCGGCCAATCTGCCACCCGCTTTGCGCGACATTTTGGCTTGGAGCGACAGCCGCGTCGGGCGAATGGCCGTTTCATCGGCACAAGCGATCGCAAAGAACCCGGTGCCAAGAAAACGCTCGCGCTGTTCAACAATCTGTATCGACTTCGAAACACCGGCCTGGAAACGGTGGGAGCCGTCGCCCTGGATTGTCATGGAACGGTCGCCGCCGGCGCTTCGACCGGAGGCATTGCCTTCATGCTGCCGGGGCGCGTCGGGGATACGCCGCTGGTCGGGAGCGGTGTGTATGCCGATGACGAGGCCGGGGCCGTCTCGATGACGGGGATCGGTGAGACGATCATTCGTCTGGCGATGGCCAAGGAGATCGTCGATCGACTGGGGAGGGGAGCGAGTCCGGCAAAAGCAGGTAAGGACACGCTCGCCAAATTGGTCAGGCGTGTTCGCGGATCGGCGGGCGCTCTTATCCTTTCACGGGACGGCCGGCTGTCCATTCAACATGTCACGCCTCGGATGGCGGCCGGCTATTGGAACGGACGACAAGACCCTGTGGTGAGCGATCGATTTCGTTAATTGAAGGTGACTTTAATAGGATGCTGTTATGATGACAGTGAGGCCGTCAGATGATCTCAAAGCAAAGAAAATGGCACACAGGTCCAGCACGGTTTGTTTCCTTCTACGAAAAAGAGATTGAGATTCCTGAATTGAGGACGTCGACGTGAGCGACTCTGCGATTTTTCATCTGGCCTTTCCAGTCCACGACCTATCCGCAGCCAAGCGTTTCTATGTGAATGGATTGGGCGGATCGCTTGGCCGAGAGTCAGACTCCGCTATGACGGTGCAATTGGGAGGACATCAACTTGTCGCGCAACTGTCCAGCCAATCTCTGGAGCGACAAAAAGGAATTTACCCACGTCATTTTGGACTGATTTTCACATCAAAAGAGGACTGGCAAGCCTTTGCTGATCGAGCCAAGACCAACGGTCTGACTTTTTATCAACAGCCGCGCGTGCGCTATTCGGGTACGCGCATTGAGCACTACACGTTCTTTCTCGAGGACCCGTCGCACAATCTTCTCGAGTTCAAGCACTACACATACGAGTCTGCCATATTCGGCGAGCATGAGCATGCGGAGGTCGGCGACAAAGACGAGCCTCGCTGATCAATGACATCCACTGATCTCTACCATCAACAATCCCCTCACGACTCTGAGCTGAATTTCAAACCGACAATGCCGGCGATGATGAGACCAATGCAAATGATCCGAATCACGTTCCGCGATTCATCAAACAGGATCATCCCGACGATTGCCGTTCCGGCGGCGCCGATTCCCGTCCAGACGGCGTAACCGGTTCCGACCGGAATGGTTTTCAGCGCCTGGGCCAGTAACGCCATGCTGATCGCCATGGCCACAACCGTGCCAAGGCTCGGCCATAATCGCGTAAAGCCCTCCGTAAACTTCAATCCTGCGGCCCAGACAATCTCAAACACTCCGGCGACACTGAGTATTATCCAATCCATTCCGTACTCCCTTGTTCATGGTCGATCAGCATAGATCATCTCCTCGCCGAATATTCAATAGGCCATTCGCACCCCTCCAATCACGAGCAAGGGTGCACCCAATGTCTTGACGGCGCCGGTTTGCGTGGCGATGTAGTGTCGATCGGTCAGGTTTTCCGTATCGAGCGTCAAGGTCCAGTGTCGCCCCACCTGCTTTCTGAGAGCGGCATCGAGCACGACAAAGTCCGCAATCGGCTGCGTGTTGAGATCATCCGCATATTGTCGGGAGAGGTAGCGTCCCATGAGTGTGAACTCAACCACGTCGGGGCGCCCCAGGGTCATGGCTGCCGTCACTTGATGGCGAGAGACATTCGGCACTTGCTTGCCGATACGCGAGGGATCGCCCGGGAACGAGGTGATTGTGGAATCGGCGTAGGCATATCCAATTCTAAACGATAGCTGATCATGGGGACGGGCCGTCACCTCGATGTCTCCGCCGTTCGTCTTCGTCCGCCCGACATTCTGTCGCCGCGCCGAGAATGCATTCTGTGTGACGAATAGGATCTGGTCCCTCACCTCGTCATGATGTCCCACGATTCGAAGCGTCAGCCGGCGGTTGGGAAGCAGATCGGCCTCAAGTTTGGCATCGCCCCCCGTCAGGCGTTCGGGGCTCAAATTTTCGTTGGGAAGAAACTGAAAACCGCTAAAGCTGAATCCGCGGTAGAGTTCATTTAACGTCGGAGCGCGGAAGGCTTGATAGAAAGACGCTCCGGCCCAGACGCGATCCGTCACAGCATATTGAAGGGCAAATTTGGGGTTCAGGGCGGTCTCCACATTGTCGCGTGGGGTCGTGACCGTTCCGGAAACCGACTCGATACGCCCGTCAAAATTTTTCCACCAGTCCATTCGGATGCTGGGAGTGACGGTCAGTCGTTGAATAGTCGTGGAAACCCATTCCACGAATAGCCCTCCGCCGACCTGCTTGCCCTCCGCCAAAGTGCGACCGATCGGTCCGCTCTGCACAAAGATCTGCTCTTCAGACTGGGCGAGAATGGCGCGGGCGTCCCCGCCGACCGCCACCCGATTGGTCGGCGTGGCCTGCATCGTGTATTGAGCGCGTCCCCCAAAGTCGTTCGAGGGAATGACCTGGATACGATCGCGAAACTCGCTGAGCCGGAGAAGCGGCGAAGGCGTAATCTGCGACGTGAGATTGCGAAAGGTTTGCCACTGAGCAAACGCATTCACGTCCCATTGATCTCCGCGGGAGGTCTCGCCCTCGAGCCCGGCCGAGAGACCGCCGATTGTGCGAGTCGCCACGCTGAGCGGAGTTCCGAACGTCCGATCTTCTCTGAAGAGTTGACCGGTCAGCGTAAAGGCGGTTCGCGAATCAAGGGCCGCGCGAAAAGTTCCGCGAAACTGCTCATGACGTGAATCATCGGTCCGATCGATCGGTCCTCTCTGATAGCCGGGCACGGGAATAAACCCATTTGTGTGAAACCAGCGGGCATCGACACTCAATCCGATGCGATCGTTACCATAGCGGGCGTTCACGGCGTCGCTGTACGTACTCAGCGTACCTGCCCGGCTTTCCGCCCGCACTGCGCTGCCCGGACTTGGAGCATCCGTCAGGAGATGTATGACGCCCCCCATTGCCCAGGTCCCATACAGATTCGAACTTCCTCCAGGAACGATCTCGATGCGTCGCAGGTTATCGGGCACCAGTCCCCAATTGATCCATCCACCGAATCCATCATTCAGAGGAATGCCGTCCAGCAGAACGAGGGTCCGACGATTGCCCAGTCCGCGCAGCGAAACGGCCTGAGCGGTCGGATGATTATAGCGACTGCTGAGATTGCTGGGCTGCACCTCCGGCACATAGCGCAAGAGATCGTCCACTTGATAGCCGTCTCGAAAGGGCGTCCGCTGAACATCTTCGTTCGTCAACACGGTCACCGGTGCGGGCACCGTCGTCGAGGGAACGGGGAAACGCGTGGCCGTGACGACGACCTCCGGCATGGAAAGTTCCTCGACGTCCCCGGTCTCGGCGTGCGCTGTCAACGAAAGGAAGAGACACTGACCGGCCATCCACGCCAGAATGAAAATGATCATCGGGCGATTATTCAGAACGAGCCTGCGACCGAACCTTCATGAAACGCGTGTGCATCCAGCGAAGGATCTGTTGCTGGCGAACGGACAGATAACGCGTGACGCGCAAGGGGTCATAATGACGGGGGGCAGGCAGAATTGCAGCGAGTAACGCCGCTTCCTCCGAAGTCAAATCGGCTGCAGATTTACTGAAATGATGGCGAGCCGCCGCCTCTGCACCGAAGACGCCACGGCCCCACTCGGCGACATTCAGATAGAGTTCGAGGATTCGCTTTTTGCTGAGTCGATGCTCCAGTTCGCGTGTGATGACTGCCTCTTTGGCTTTTCTCAAGACGGTTTTGTCGGTCGAGAGATAGAGATTTTTCGCCAACTGCTGGGTGATGGTGCTGCCGCCCTTTTTAAAGGCACCGGCCTCCAGGTCTTTGACCGCCGCATATCTGATCCCATCCCAATCGAAACCTTCGTGCTGAAAAAATGTGGCATCTTCCGCCACGATAACGGCCCGTTGCAAATGAGGAGAAATTTTCGATAGCGGCACCCAGGTCCAGGCAGTCTTGGATCGCGCATGCTCCTGCCGCCAGGCTTGAATGAGGGCCGTGCTTGGGGGATTGTTCCGAATCAGCGCGGACACGTCGGGCATCGTGATCATCCAATAGAAAGCGATGCCTGCTAATGGCAAGCCGATCACGGCCATGACAATCAGAATAATGCGGACAACCGGGCGTGGCGTCGTTGACTTGAGCATCGCCGCGATGATACTCGATACGCCGTGAGCTGTCAGCGACCGTGGTGGGTTGCAATGCCTAAAGTGAATGTGGTCGGGTCATCCTTATGAAAGTCATCTCAGCCGAGTTTCTCAAAAGCTGTGCGACCCTGGAACAATGCCCGCAAGACGGAGTCTTGAGCTTGGCCTGCGTGGGGCGATCGAACGTCGGCAAGTCAACGCTGATCAATACCTTGCTGAACCGAAAAGGTTTAGCGAAGGTCAGCCGCACACCGGGTAAGACACGCCTCCTTAATTTTTTTCGCGTGTCACTCTCTTATCCCGCGTTATCTCAGTTCTATCTCGTCGATCTACCGGGGTATGGCTATGCCAAGGTTGCCAAATCGATGCGCGACGAATGGGGATCGTTAATCAATCAGTATCTGGAAGCGGAACCGACGCTGCGGGGCGTGCTCTTTTTGGTCGATGCGCGGGTCGCGCAAGCGCAGGATGAGATGGCATATCAATGGCTCAAAGGCCTCGGGCATCGGCCGATCATCGTGCTGACAAAGATGGATAAATTGGGAAACAATGAGCGACGGTCATGCGTGGCGGCCGTGCAGAAGCGCTTTCAACTCTTCGAGGATGATCCAGTCATCGCCTATTCTTCGCTCACGCGGGAGGGGACCGATGCCCTGTGGGGGGCGATCAAAACCGCATTAGTGGAACCGGCCTCCTAGCGCTCCTCGGCCGGAAGCGCGTCAGAATTTCACCTCAATAAACGACTTGTTCTTCAGATCCCCTAACCACACCTGGTAGACGTCTTCCGTCTTCTGCTGATAGACCAGCGTCTGAATTTCGGTCTTCACCTCGGCGAAGGGGCGAAATTGCGGCGGGCGTTTTTCATCGAGTCTGAAAATATGCCATCCATCGTCGGTCTCGATCGTGTCCGTGACTTGTCCGGCTTCTAAGGCCGAAAGCGCCCGCTCGATCTGCGGCAGCAGTTCGCCTTGTCGAACAAAGCCGATATTGCCGCCTCGCATGGACTCCGGCCCATCGGAATACTTGACGGCAAGCTCGGCAAAGTCGGCTCCTTGTTTCAACGCCGTCAGGACCGCCGTCGCGCGTTGCCGCGTATCCTCGTCGGTTTCGCGCGCGCGGCGATGAATGAGAATTTGACTGATGCGGTATTCGTCCGGTATCAGAAAGCGGGTTTGATGGCTCTGATAATAGCGCTGGATCTCCGGCTCAGTGACCATGACGCCGCTACGCACTTCACGGTCGACGACCCGCATCAACAGCAACTGTTCTTTGACGGTTTTTTTGTCGGCCGGATTGTTCTCGTCGATCTTCTCGCCCTGGCGTTTTAATTCCATCGTGGCGCGCTGCACTTCATCGTCCGCCACTTCCACGCCTTTCGTCTTCGCCGTTTGGAGCTGAAGCTTGCGCTCGATCATGCGCGTCAGCCCCATATATTCAACCTGGCGCAGCCGTCGTTGCAATTCCGCGCCGCGATACGTTTCCTGAAGTCGGCGCTCTTCACCGGCGATCTCCGCTTTGAGCTCCGAGAGCATGATGAGTTCGGTATTGACGACGGCGATGATGCGATCGGTAATCGAGGCGGCCGCGAGTCCCGCAAAGAAGAGTGACGCAGAGATGACCAGATGAGGAACCAGCCGGCACGGCCGACATCGAGCCGCAATCCGATTCGCGCGTTGTGCCAAAGTCCTAGTCATGAATGCAGATGTCGAAAAAAAGGTGAGTGATGCGACCGGTCGGCAGGGGTGTGGGCCGAACGCTACGGCGTATGGCCGGCAAGCGAGCCGACACCTTGCGTCAGGAGTTCCGAGCCGGCCGCCAAGCGAATGGTTGCCGACGATCGTAATTTGGCCAGCACGTCTTCCACTTGCTTTCGGCGCTTTTCGGCGTACAGCTCTCGTTTCAATTGTTGCCGAACGGCTTCGATGTGTTTGGCCTCGTCCGGGTCGCGACTGACTACTTTGACCAGGTGAAACCCGGCCGAGGTTTCCACCGGATCGCTGACGACCCCCGGCTTGAGGGTTAAGAGTAGACGTTCGATAGCCGGATCGAGGACGCCCTTTTTAGAAAAGTTGAATTCCCCGCCATCGGCCTTGGTTTTTTCATCGAGAGAATAGCGTTGCGCCAATTTGCCGAAGTTCGAGCCTTGGCTGACCTGAAACTTCAAATCCTTCGCCTGAAAGACGTTCGCCATGACAATCTGCGCGCCCCGTATCTGCCGCGCGGCCAGGAGCATATCGTCGTGAGACTGGTAGTACGCCTCCAGCTCAGCGTCGGAAATGTGCACCGGCTGAGAAGCGGCATCTTTCATTAATTCGTCCAGGATCAACTGTTCTTTGAGACGCTGCAGACGCTCCCGTAAGGCGAGACTCTGATCGATCCCCTGCTTGCGAGCCTCCTGCAAGAGAATCTCGCGGGAAATGAGATCGTCCAGGAATTTTTTCTTTCCGCCTTGATGTTCGTACCGGGCGCGGCCGGCGTCGGATAATTCCGACCAACGGTAGTCGAATTCGCTTTGGCTGATGGGCTTACCATTCACGATCGCGAGGACGGGAGACTCTTCTGAAGGCTGTTCGCAGCCGCTGAACGCCGTCATCGATACACCCGCAATGAGACAGCAGCTCAGAATCCTGCCTGTCAACGACCTTGCGATGAAACGTGTGTAAACATGAGAACGTACGCGCATGACCTTAGCCTAGCCCTTGCATCTGATGAAGTATTTCGTCACACGGTCACGCCGACCGCACCGGATTTGGTATCACAGACTCCCAGTATTTGCAAGGCAGCGGTGAGTTCCGGAGCCTGCCCGGACCACTCCGTCTGGTTCAAACGAAACTCCATGGACAGGGGGGACAGCAGTCGAAATCTGTCGTGATAACGGTCCATCAGTTTCCGCATCCCGGCTTCCGGAATCGAGGCCTTCGGATCAAAGGATAGCACAACGGCGCCGTCCTTAATCTCCAGCGAAGCCAGGCGCAAGGATTTCGCGAGGACGCGGATCTGCATGACTTCGAATAGCCGTTCCACCGGCTCTGGAAGCGCGCCGTACCGATCCTGGATTTCTCCGCTGAGAAGGGCCAGGTCGCCGATTTGCCGGCTGGAGGATAATCGTTTATATAGCGACAGCCGGTGATGCGCGTCTGCCACGTACTCTTCCGGAATAAACGCCGAGACGTTGAGATGCAGCGTCGGATCGGGCTCCTCTTCCACCACCGTTCCTTTGATCTCATGAACGGCCTGCTCGACCATTTGCAGATAGAGATCCATGCCGACGGCGGCAATGTGACCGGACTGTTGCTTGCCGAGAAAATGGCCGGCCCCGCGAATCTCCAAATCGGCCGCCGCAATTCGAAACCCCGCGCCCAATTCTGTGAGCTCTTGAATGGCCACCAGCCGCTTTTGCGCGTCGGTGCTGAGCGTGCCTTCGTCGGGCGTAAAAAAATACGCGTAGGCTTGCTGGCCGGAACGGCCGACTCGTCCGCGTAACTGGTACAGTTGCGATAAGCCGAACGTATCGGCACGATTCACCAAGATCGTATTGGCATTGGACACATCCAGTCCCGATTGGATAATGGCGGAGGTCACCAGGATATCGGCGTCCCGTTTTAAAAATCGCAGCATGACGCCTTCCAAGGCCCGTTCATCCATCTGGCCGTGCGCCATGACGATCCGTGCCTCCGGCACCAATTGCTGGAGCCATGTGGCGGTCCGTTCCATCGTCTGCACCCGATTATGGACGAAGTAGACCTGGCCACTGCGGCCAAGCTCACGCATCGTCGCCTCACGGACGGTCTCTTCGTTGAATCGCATGACGTGCGTGCGAATGGCCATTCGGCCCGCAGGCGGAGTCTCGATCACCGACAGGTCGCGCAAGCCGGACATGGCCATCTGCAACGTACGTGGAATTGGCGTGGCGGTCAGGGTCAGCACGTCGACTTGGGTCCGAAGTTGTTTGAGCCGCTCCTTGTGACGCACGCCAAACCATTGCTCTTCGTCGATGACGACCAATCCAAGATTCCGAAAGACAACATTCTTTTGGAGAAGCCGATGCGTGCCGATGACGATATCGACGTTGCCATCTGCCATGTCCTTCAGCAGGACTTTCGCTTCTTTCGGGGTCTGAAAGCGGGACAGCATGCCGACGCGAATGGGGAACGGGCCGAACCGTTGCGAGAAATTGTCGTAATGCTGCTGGGCCAGCAGTGTGGTCGGCACCAGCACGGCGACCTGACGATTGTGCTCGACCGCTTTGAAGGCCGCCCGCATGGCGACCTCGGTCTTGCCGTACCCGACATCGCCGCACACCAGGCGATCCATCGGCTTCGGGGCCTCCAGATCGCGCTTAATGTCCTCGATGGCTTTGATCTGATCGGGTGTTTCCTCATACTCGAATGCTGCTTCAAAGGCATGGGTCAAGGTCGTATCTTCGCCATACTCGCTGCGCTGAACGACTTCGCGATTGGCATACAGTTCCACCAACTCGTGGGCCATCTCTTCAATGCCTTTTTTAATTTTCGCGGTCGTCCGTCCCCAACTGCTCCCGCCCAACTTATCCATCTTAGGCGAGTGGCCTTCCGCGCCCTTGTAACGCTGGACTTGATTGAGGCGATCGAGCGGCACATACAGTGTGTCGCCTCCGGCAAACTGGAGAATGAGATAGTCACTCTCAAAGTCCTGCACCGACAGGCGGCGAAGCCCTTCGTAGCGCGCGATGCCGTGCTGAACGTGGACGACGTAATCGCCGATCTTCAGGTCATCCAGGGACGAGAGGAATGTGGCCGTCTTGCTTTTTTGCGCGGGGCGGTGACGCATGCCCTTGGCAAACAATTCCTCTTCCGTGACGATGGCCAGACGGCCTTCTGTTGAAACGAATCCGGCGGAAAGCTCGCCTTGAGTCAATGCAAAGGGAGATTTTTGTGCGGTGGATTTCCACTCGTGCGGCTTCCAGGTCGTAGCCGGAAGATCCTGCTCGGCAAAGAGCGCAAGGAGTCGATCCAATTGCCCGCGCGTCCGTGCGACGATCACCACGGGTCCGACCAACCGCAGCTGATTTAATTTGGCGAGGGTCTCGTGGAACGGCGTCCCCCGTTGCGCCAAGCCGAGGCTGCTCGGAGACTGAGCGGGGAACGCGACAATCGGCTGCCACTGCGGACCTTCAACTCCAAGCGGCTCCAGCGCGAGCCACGGCCAGGTGTTCATAGCCGACGAGAGCTCGTTCCAATCGGCATAGAGGCGGTCCGGCGTCGAATAACCTTTTTCGTTGGCGTCTTCTCCGAGGCGCACGTAGGCGTCGTTGACCTCGTCTAGAAACTCATTCGCTGTTTTGGCTAAGGCTTGAGGTTGATCCAGAACGACGATGGGCGCGGCATCAAAATACTTTAGAAGCGTGTCCATCGAAGAATAGATGTCCGGCCCGCGCCACTCGGCGTCGGGTGGAAGCGTTTCGAGCGCTTCCACCCGATCTTCGGGATAGAGGAGTTCTCGTGCAGGCAAGAGCAACGCCTGGGGCATTTTGCCGGTGGACTTTTGTGTGGTGGGATCGAATCGACGGATCGATTCGATCGTATCGCCGAGCAATTCGATGCGGAGAGGTTCGTCGTATGCCGTCGAATAGACATCGAGTATGCCGCCTCGCACGCTGAACTCTCCGGGATTTTCGACGACCGATCCGCGGCGATAGCCCAGGCGCAAGAGACGCGCGATAAACGCCTCGCGCTCGATGGATTTTCCCGCACGCAATTCCGCGCAGGCATCGATGAAGACGGAGGTCGGCATGAGCCGTTGAAGCAGCGCCGGAATGGACGTGACCAGGATCGTGCGAGCACCTTCCGCCAAGCGATATAGCGTGCGAGCGCGCCGGGCAATCAACTCCGGGGGCGGGGCGGTCGGCTCGTAGGGCAGCGTTTCCCACTCGGGGAAAAAGGCGAGGGTGTCGGTCGAAAGACCGAACAAGGTCTGAAAGAAACAGAGGTTGTCATACATGCGCTCCGCTTCTTCGTCGGATGCGGAGACGATGAGCACGGACGGTCCTTCGGATCGAGTCAGCACGCTGAGCGCAAACGCACCCATCGCGCCATGAACGCCGGTCAAACACGCCCGGCTTTGGATATGGCCGAAGGCATCGCGAACCGGCTGAAGCAGCTGATCCCAATACTGGAAGGGATGTGCGGGTGCAGACATGGGTGTCGTCAATACGTGTTCGTGAACCGTTCCCGGCGTCCTTGTTCCGGCGTCCCTTCGACAACGAACGATTCACGAATCACAAAGAACGTCTTTCTTAATTTTCTCCACGATGGCGGTAGTCGACACGCCGGGGACCAGCGGAATGGTTTTCACGGTCCCGCCTCGGGCCTCGACGGTTTCGCGGCCGATGATCTTGTCGGGTGTCCAATCGCCGCCTTTCACGAGCACGTCCGGTCCAATCTCTGCGATCAATCGTCCGGGGTCCGGCTCATCGAAGAGCACGACATAATCCACGCAGGCCAGCGCGGCAAGCACTTCGGCGCGCTGCTGCTCCGGAACGATCGGTCGGTTGGGCGCCTTATTCAGACCACGCACGGAACGGTCCGTATTGACGCCTACAACGAGGACATTGCCGAAGTTCCGTGCGGCTTGCAGGTAACGCGTGTGGCCGATGTGCATTACATCAAAACAACCGTTAGTAAAGACAATGCGCCGGCCCTGCGCCCGGTGTACCGCGAGCGCGGAGGCCAAGCTGCTCACCGTGATCAGTTTTTCATGCACGGGCTATCTTACCCCTCGTGCGATACGAATTCCTATCCTCTCCTGTGAGTGAAAGACTTGTCCACCGCGTACGAATCGTTTAGGCTCTCAGGCAGATCTATGGAAATAGAGAGAAAAACTGTGGACACGCCCGATCGACAGCGGCAGACGGAATTGGGAGTTACTCGACAGTATGCGCAGACCCATGGGTGGGTGGTGCATGCTCTCGCCGGATGGCTGTCTGCCTATTATATGGAAGACCCTCGGTTTCGCGTACTGCGACGATTTCATGACGTGGAGACCGGTCACGAAGTCTGGATCTGCGAACACGAAGGAGACTTTCCTGCGAAACGTCTGATCGCGCGGCTGCGAGCCGATTTTCCGCCCTATCAAGTGCTGACCAACGAAAGCGTGTTGGGAAGGCCGGTTCGGTACGTGCTTGATCTGCCTTAAGGCATTGCATACTCATTCGATCAAGCTGAAGGAAGAAAGGGAGGGAGTATGAGAATTCGGCGCATGCAAAGATCGGTTGCCTTGGCGATCCTGGCTCTCATGCTTTTTGGACTGGGAGCCCTGGTCGGGGCCGAAGAAAAGGCCGATAACGCGTCGAAACCGATCCCCAAAGCGTTCGAAAAAATAAAAGAGATTGGAAGGGAAACGGGGAAAGAGATCTCCAAGGCAGCACGTAACACCGCGAGCGCCGTTAAGAAGGCAGTCAAAGGCGAGAAGTCAACCGACTCAAAACCAGCCGAATGAATGTCTAAACCGATCGTTCCTGTTCATGGAGGGGAGCGGCCGCGGGTTTCTCCACATCCTCCGATCGACGGGTTCCCGCCATTGTTTCATAATTATCGTCGGTAATATGAATCCATTCTTTGGGAACCCCGGTATTATTGACGACTTTGGCGGGCACACCGGCGACGCGCACGTCGGCCGGGACGTCCTTGTTTACCAGCGCGGCCGCACCGACCACGGCATAGGCGCCGATGGTGACGCCCGGAAGAATCACGGCGCCCGCTCCAATCCACGATTGCGGGCCGATGTGGATGGGCCCCACTTCCTTGTCCAGATCGCTATGGGTAATCAGCATGGCGCCATAAGAGATTCGGACCCCTTCGCCGATTGTGACCAACTCCGGCGCTTCTTCGTCGAGCATGGCGGTACGGGCAATCCACACTGTCGAGTCGATGTTTGCCCCGCACCATTGCCACAGCCGTGTGCGAAGCCTCCATGCCGGGACAAATTGGATACACGGCATGAGTAGCTTGCGCAGGCGCACCCGCGTCCTACTGACCGGCCGCTGTCGACGGTATTCAAATAGGTTAATAGGGAGGAGCATCTTCTTAATGGGAATGGTTTAGGTAAAAGGGTAATCAAATTGTCTGCCATGCGTGAAACCCCTTGGTCGGCCAGTACATCGGCCTAGACCATATTACTTAATGTTAAGCGGACCTGACAGCGTATTGGACAGGAGCAGGCTAAATTTGTGAGAAATATCAAATCAGCTGGGATGATATCGTTGGAGCGAGATCAATTTTGACTGTCAATTTTTCCGTCTACCCATGATCTCGGCTCCATGATCTCGGCTAGAGTGTAAAACTAAAGAGGATGATCGGCTGAAAGGGCGTCCGAATCTGTGGGATTGTACGCCGACTATATATTTCCTCGCCTGATGGATCACGTGATGCGTGCGCCGGCGTTCGAAGAGCAACGCAAGCGGGCGCTCGCCGGCGTGTCGGGCCGAGTGTTGGAAATCGGATTCGGAACGGGATTAAACCTGCCCCACTACCCCAGCGCAGTCACGTGGCTGACCGGCATCGAACCGACCCGCCTCCTGGACGATCGGGTGGCAAAGCGAAGTAGACCTCTTGCCATGCCCGTCGAAGTACTCCGCCTACGCGCCGAAGCCTTGCCGTGGGAGGATCAGCAGTTCGATTGTGTCGTCAGCACTTGGACGCTTTGCTCGATCGCCGATCCTCTTCGTGCGTTGAGCGAGGTGCGTCGCGTGCTCAGATCCGACGGCACGTTTGTCTTTCTCGAACACGGTCGGAGTGACGATCCTAAAGTTGCCCGCTGGCAAAACCTGTTGAACCCCTTTCAACGGCTCTTCGCCTGCGGGTGCCATCTCAATCGCCAGGTCGACCGGCTCATCGTGGAGAACGGATTTACCATCGAGCGGTTAGATCGCTTTGTGATGGAGAGCGTGTCGCGACCAGGGGCGGATATGTATCGAGGTGTCGCGCGGCCTGCGCATCCATCTAAAAAGTAACTCTCAAGCCGCGCGATAGGGGCCAAAGCCGAGGCTCATCGACGTCATACGTACATTCCTTTGCTATACTTAATCGAGAGAGTGCTGGATATGGAGAGCGAGGATGACGACCGACAAGGCTATCGGAGTTTCGGGATCGGACACACTCCATGTGTCTGAAACTCCGTCCGATTGGACTGGATTTCCGGATGAACAATTGCTCGATCTGCGGTTCTGCGATCTTCGTATACAGATCGAAGGCAGTCCGCTGGAAGAGCGGATTGCGCAGCTCTATGCCGAGCTGGACATCCGCGGCCTCAAGTTTCGGCCGCATTTCTGGCTGTCGGAGGAATGGTTCACGCCCGATGGCGTCCCCGGCATCGCCATTCCGTTTTACCTCGCCCATCCACGCCTTGCCAAACTCGAATTGAATCAAATGCTCGAGGTGGAAGGAGGCGACGTGGAATGGTGTATGCGCATCATGCGGCACGAAGCCGGCCATGCCATCGAGAATGCGTTTGCGATTCGCCGCCGTCCGCAGCGCCAACGTCTGTTCGGCAAGTCCTCCGTGCCGTATCCGGATCACTATTCATTTCAACCCTACAGTAAAAGTTTTGTCGTCCATCTGGGATCGTGGTATGCGCAAAGTCATCCGGACGAAGATTTCGCCGAGACGTTTGCGGTATGGCTGACGCCTGGGTCGCAATGGGAGCCGCGGTATGCCGGGTGGCCGGCTTTGAAGAAACTGGCCTATGTCGATCGGCTGATGCGGTCTCTCGCAGGCCGAGAGCCGCGTGTCGCTACCCTCGAAGAGGTCGATCCTGTGCGCCAACTGCGCAAGACTTTACGGCAACATTATAAGAAAAAGCGGCGGCACTACGGCGTCGGTCGACCGACCGTCTACGATCGGGATCTGAGGCGATTATTTTCCGATGCCCCGGAGTTTGCAGACAATATGACCGCGCTACGATTTTTGACACGCATTCGAAAGCCGGTTCGCCGGCTCGTCGCGAGCTGGACGGGTATTTATCAGTACACGGTCGATCAGGTCTTCGAGGATTTGATCGCCCGCTGTCAGGAATTGAATCTCCGACTCGCCGTGCCGGAAGAGCAAGCGAAAACAGAATTTACCGTCTTGTTGACGGTGCAAGCCATGAATCACCTGTTGACCGGAGGACATCGGATCGCCTTATGAAAGTTCTGCGCGTGCTTGTGCTGGTGCACACCCATCTCGTTCCGCCGGAGAACGCGTCGGCGTCCGAGGCGGAGCATGCCGAGTGGAAAACGGAATACGACGTCGTGACGGCGCTCCAAAAACTTGGTCACGAAGTCAAACCGTTAGGGCTTCAGGATGATCTTTCCGTCGCGCGCAATGCCATCAAAGATTGGGAGCCGGATATCATCTTCAATTTGCTCGAAGCCTTCGACAACATTGTCATGTTCGATCACAACATCGTGAGCTTTCTGGAAATGCTCCGCATGCCGTACACGGGCAGCAACGCCAGAGGACTCATGCTGGCCCGAGATAAATCGCTGTCTAAAAAGTTAATGGCGTATCATCGGATTCCAGTGCCGGAATTCGCCGTGATCCGGCGTGGACAAAAGGTTCGTCTTAAGAAACGTCTGCGGTTTCCTCTGATCGTAAAGTCCTTGACCGAAGAAGCGTCCATCGGCATTTCGCAAGCGTCCGTCGTCGACTCGGAAGAGAAGCTCAAAGAGCGCGTCACGTTCATCCATGACAGCATCGGGACAGATGCGCTGGTGGAACAATTCATCGAGGGGCGCGAGTTGTATGTTGGAGTAATGGGTAACGAGCGGTTGCGCGTGTTTCCGATTTGGGAAATGCAATTCACCAAGATGCCGGACAACGTCCATCACATCGCGACCGAACGGGTGAAATGGAGCGTGAAATATCAAGAAAAGCACGGCATCCAAACAAGTGAAGTCAAGGATGTGTCCGTAGATCAGTGTGAGCGAATCCAGCACATCTGCCGACGCGTCTATCGAGCCTTGGAATTAAGCGGCTATGCGCGCATCGATCTGCGGATGGACAAGCAAGGCAAAGTGTATGTGCTCGAGGCCAACCCCAATCCGCAGATCGCCAAAGGCGAAGACTTCGCGGAATCGGCCAAGCGCGCAGGCCTCTCCTACCAAGCGCTCATGCAGCGCATCCTCATGTTGGGCTTGCAGTGGAGACCGGAGCAGGTGTGAACAGGGTGACAATAAACTGAGGGTGGTAGTGGCGTCACTACATATTCTCTACAGCTTCCCTAAATGAACCGTAGTTACCCATGTACCAATCGACACCTGACGCGAGTGATGTGACTATACCGAAGCTATCATCATCGGCATCATACGCAATTCGGTAATGTTTCCCACCTTTATGATCAGTGACGATCCAAAACTCTCTCAACTTAGTTCCTTCCGAATTTTCTGATAGTCGAAGAATATATGGATCTCACAGTCGCTCGGTAATCCACTCGCGGACTCCTGCTAACGTGACTTGAGGCAGTTCGTCTGCCACTGTTGCCTTAATGTATGCCTTAATTTGATCAGATGTTCTCATATGAAAACCTATTATGGATATCAGGTCTTCGGAGTAGCAAAGAGACGACTAGCTTTGTGTCATACATCGCTTTGTAGAACCAGACCAGACCGTTAACCAGAGTTTGGCAGTTTCAGATGACATGGATCGTTTAGCGCTGTATAAACGCCGCCAAGCTTTCAATCGACCGATGCCGTGCAGATCGTTGTGCAGGAAGTTGCGTGCTGGATTTCGCGCTGTGGTAAATGTGGCCGATGCCGTACTGTTGGGCGGCGTCGAGGCAGGATTCGTCGTCGTCGAGATACAGCGTGCGCTTCGGGTCGAAGCCGAGAAGCCGTTGGCAGATGGGCCAATATTCTGGTCGCATTTTTAAATAACCCACCTCGAAGGCATCCAAGATTCGGTGGACGTATCTATCCAGTCCGGTCTTCTCGACTTTGATAGCGACTCCGGCCATATGGGCATTCGTGACGAGATGCACGCGCTTCCCCTTGGCGTGTAAATGCCGCAAGAACTCGTCCGCATGGGGTAGGAATCCAATCATATAATCGAACTCCTTTGTCATCGCAATCACATCAATGTTGAGGGTCCGTGTCCAATAGTGCAGATCCGTCCAGTTCAGTTCCCCTTCGACGGATCGATAGAGCGCGAACAGTTTCTCTCGTGCCTCAGCCGCGTCCAGCCCATACTTCGTCGCGTACCGCCGAGGGAGTTCCTCTTCAAAAAAGAAATTATCGAAATGGCGGTCCAGCAGCGTACCGTCCATGTCCAACAGGACGTCGTCCACTTGATGCCAGTCAAATCCGTTGATCAGTCCCATGGTGTACTCAGGGTGAAACGACTCAGTCTTCTCTGAACATTCGGTGAAGTCATTATAGCCGAGACTATGTTAGAGTGCGCTCGGTCTCCTATTGCCCCATTTGTTTTTCGGAAAATTCCTATGATACGTTCGACAGAAGTGCCCATCATGACTCAGGATCTCTTCACCATCACGCCTCCGCTGGTCGCCATTATCGGCCGTCCTAACGTCGGCAAATCGACCCTGTTCAATCGTATGTTGGGCAAGCGCAGTGCGATCGTCGATGATTTGCCGGGAGTGACGCGCGACCGCAACTACGCCGACGGCTCCTATCGCGGGCGGCCATTCCGCTTGGTGGATACCGGTGGCCTCGATCCCACGTCGACCGACAGCATGCTCTCGCTGATTCGCCGACAATCGCAAATTGCGATAGCGGAAGCGGACATTCTGATTTTCGTCATGGATGGCCGCGCCGGCTTGACGCCGCCCGATGAGGAAATCGTCACGCTGCTGCGGCGTGTCAAAAAACCTGTGTACTATGCGATCAACAAGATCGACACGCCTTCATCTACTCCCTTGTTAGCGGATTTCTACCGCCTGGGGCAAGACACTTTATTTCCCACATCTGCGGAGCACGGAGTGGGTGTCGATGAGCTGCTCGAAGCCGTCTACCCGGCCTTGCCGCAGCAGGATGCCGACGCCGGACCCACTGCGGTGACACGCGTCGCGGTGGTGGGCCGACCCAACGTCGGGAAATCGACGCTCATTAATACGTTACTCGACGAAGAGCGAATGGTCGTGAGCGACGTGCCAGGAACGACGCGCGATCCCATCGACACGGCGGTGCTCTACAACGATCATCAGTACATTTTGACGGATACGGCCGGCATTCGGAGACGGGGTCGCATTGAGCATGGCGAGGTCGAAGGGTTCAGCGTCGCGAGGGCGCTCACTGCCATGGGGCGATCGGACGTCGCGGTGCTCCTGATGGATGGCGTCGAAGGCATTACCGAACAGGACACCAAAATCGCCGGGTTGATTCTCAAGCAAGGCCGCGCCTGCGTTCTTTTCATCAACAAATGGGATTTGCGTGCGGGCGATCCCGAAGCCAGAGCCAAGTATGAACTCGAGTTGCGTCGCCGCTACCGATTTCTACCGTGGGCGCCGATCGTATTTGGAACGGCCAAGAAACCGAAGACGGTGGATCAGCTGTTTCCGCAGATCGACGAAGTGATGACGGCGTTCACGCATCGCGTACCCACGGGAGCCCTAAACAAGTTTCTGCAGGAGATTTTGGAAGTGCAGCCGTTACCCGTCCGCCGCGGGAAACCCAACAAAGCCTCCAAGTCTGTGTTCATCACGCAAGTTGCCACGAAACCGCCAACCTTCGCGCTCTTTGTCGGCCACCCCGACGATATCGGCAAAACCTATCTGCGATTTCTTGAAAAACAAATTCGGGATCACTATGGATTCCCCGGCTCCCCCATCCGCATTTTAGTCCGGCAAAAATGAGCGCGTCTCGGGAGAAGATGTCCGAACAATGAGAGGACTTCAATGACTGCTGCCATTGCGATTCGGTTGGTGCTGTCGCTCAGCATTCTGATAATTGGGTTCACGCATCAAGCGCTCTCACAAGAGTCTCCCTCGTCGGAAAAAGCCATGGACAGGATCGTCGTCGATGGTGTCACCGTGCCGGATATCGGTCCGTTGCCTGCCTACGTTCCAATGCCACAAACGAATGTCAATTTCGTGCAGAAAGTGAATCTCGGAAAACAATTATACTTCGATGGACGGCTCTCGAAGAACAATGCGATTTCATGCGCGTTTTGTCACAATCCCGGTACCGGGTTCGCCGACGCCAGACAGTTTTCGCTCGGCGCGTTTGGTACGGCGGGTGGCCGTCAGGCGCCGACGGTCTACAACACCAGCTTCAATCCGTTTCAATTCTGGGATGGGCGGGCGACGTCATTAGAAGAGCAGGCCATTGGGCCGATTCATAATCCGATTGAAATGGCGGAAACACATGAAACGGTGGTGCCGAAAATCGCCAAGATTCCCGGCTATCAAAAACAATTTCGGGCGGTTTTTGGTGCAGGCGTGAGTTTGCAAGGAATTGCCGACGCGATTGCGGCATTTGAACGGACCATCGTGTCGGCCAACTCCGCCTTTGATAAATACACCATGGGCGAATCGAAGGCCATGGATGAAGCGGCCATACGAGGCATGCAGCTTTTCAAGGGTAAAGCGCGTTGCGTGCTGTGCCACAACGGGCCGAACTTTACCGATAATCAATTCCACAATCTGGGCGTGCCGCAAGAAGGATTACTCAAGGAAGATTTGGGTCGCTACAACGTCAGCCGACGGGAACGCGACAAGGGCGCATTTAAAACACCCACGTTGCGGAGCGTCACCGAAACAGCGCCCTATATGCACGACGGCGTGTTTAAAACACTAGAAGACGTCATCGAATTTAAAAATAAAGGAGGCGAGCCAAATCCGAACCTCAGTCCGTTGATGAAGCCGCTGAGTCTTACTCCGGAAGAAAAGGCAGATTTATTGGCCTTTCTAAAAGCCTTGCAGGGAGCCTCGCTCAAGATCGTCATGCCCAAACTCCCCTGACGCCGTTATTCGAGTGCCCATCATTCGAGCGTCCATCCTCTGAATCACACCGGCCGGCTTTTTGTGCTCGCCCTCTTTTCAATCCATAGTCTTCTCACGCTCCTACATGAAAGGTGCGCTAGCTGGACTCTGTGTGCGCCCTATGGAGGCTTTATCATGACGAGTCACGTTCTGCGCGATGATGGTCGCGCAACGTGAGCCGCGCAAAACTACGTCAGGTGCACTTCACTGTGGAGAGGGGTTTGAATGGCAAAGGGTAAGCAGAAAGTAGAGAACGCAAAAGTCGATGAACTTGGAGTGAATCGGGAGGAGGCTACGGACGAATACCTGACGACTAATCAGGGACTTCGGATTAATGACGATCAGAATTCGCTGAAAGCTGGAGAGCGCGGTCCGTCATTACTGGAAGATTTTCATCTTCGCGAGAAGATCACCCATTTTGACCACGAACGTATTCCCGAGCGGGTCGTCCATGCGCGCGGAGCGGCCGCACACGGATTTTTTCAAGTCTATGAATCGATGGCGCCCTACACCAAAGCCGGCTTTCTGCAAGATCCCTCGGTGAAGACGCCTGTGTTCGTCCGATTTTCGACCGTCGTTGGATCACGTGGATCATCCGATCTCGCTCGCGACGTGCGTGGCTTCGCCGTGAAATTTTATACGGACGAAGGCAACTATGATTTGGTCGGTAACAATATTCCGGTGTTTTTCATTCAAGACGGAGTGAAGTTTCCCGATCTGGTCCATGCCATCAAGCCGGAACCGCATCACGAAATGCCGCAAGCCGCGTCGGCGCATGACACCTTCTGGGATTTCATTTCTTTGATGCCTGAGTCCATGCACATGATCATGTGGGTCATGTCCGACCGGGCTATCCCACGAAGCTTCCGCATGATGGAAGGATTCGGCGTCCACACATTTCGGTTCGTCAACGACAAGGGCAAATCGCGCTTTGTAAAATTTCATTGGAAGCCGCTGCTCGGTGTCCATTCGGTTGTCTGGGATGAGGCGCAAAAGATCTCCGGCATCGATCCGGATTTTCACCGCCGCGATTTGTGGGAATCCATCGAAAATGGAAATTTCCCGGAATGGGAATTCGGCGTACAGATGGTCGAGGAAAAAGACGAACACAAGTTCGAGTTCGATCTCTTGGACCCCACCAAGCTGATCCCAGAAGAACTGGTTCCCGTCACCCGCATCGGTAAATTGACCCTGAACCGCAATCCGGACAACTTTTTTGCCGAAACGGAGCAGGTCGCCTTTCATCCCGGGCACATCGTAGCGGGCATCGATTTTACCGACGATCCGTTGTTGCAAGGACGCCTGTTCTCCTATACCGATACCCAATTGATTCGCCTCGGCGGTCCTAATTTTCACGAGATTCCGATCAATCGCCCGGTGGCTCCAGTGCACAACAATCAACGCGACGGCCACATGCGGCAGACCATCAATCAAGGCCGCGTGAGTTATCAGCCGAATACGCTGGGCGGCGGATGCCCCATGCAAGCAAAAGCGGACATGGGCGGGTTTATCAGTTACGCGGAGAAGATCGATGCGCGAAAGATTCGGGGGCGCGGGGAAAAGTTTTTCGACCACTTTAGCCAGGCGGCGCTGTTCTACAACAGCCAATCGCACGCCGAGAAGGCGCATATCGTGCAGGCCTTGCGGTTCGAATTAGGCAAAGTCGAGGTCCCCGCCATTCGGGAGCGAATGGTCGGATTATTGGCCAACGTGGACAAGACTCTTGCCGGTCTCGTCGCGCAAGGACTGGGCATATCGGTTCCAAAGCTGACCGGTCCTCTCAATCTGAGCGTGCCGGCAGACGGCAATATGAAGCAACATCAACCCCAGCGTCCGACGGCCATGGCAGCCCGATCGGAAGCCTTGAGCATGCTCGTCACCGAGCCGGGAACCATCGCCACGCGCAAGATTGCCATCCTTGCGGCCGATGGGGTCAATGATGCCGACCTCACCGGAATGAAAAAGGCATTGGTGGCCGCCGGCGCCCAAGCGAAAGTTGTCGCTCCGAGGCTAGGGTCGTTGAAAGGCCAGAAGGGCGCCGCGGTCAACATTGATTTTAGTTTGCTCACCGCCGGATCGGTGCTCTTCGACGCCGTCTATATTCCAGGTGGGGAGGAGAGCGTGGAAATTTTGAAGGGCGATGCCAAAGCGCTGCTCTTCGTGAAGGAAGCCTATCTCCATTGCAAGACCATCGCCGCCACAGGGGAGGGTATAGATTTGTTACGGGCGGCGCATCTCGCGTCCGACAAAACGGCCGTTCCTTATACGAAAGGAGTGCCGAAAAACGAGGAAGAGTATTTAGTGCCGGACGAAGGCGTCATTACCGGCACTGGGCCTGCAAGCCGTATCGCGTCGAAATTTATCAAGAGTATTTCGCTGCATCGTCATTTTGACCGCGAGATGAAGGGGCAAATGCCTGCTTGAACCGAAGACCAACAAGGGCCGTATCACGAAGAAGGAGTAATATGAAAACCGAACAGCTGCACGAACTGCTCTACCAAGCATTGGAAACCGAATCGGGCGGGGTCGAGGTCTATCAGACCGCGCTCCGGTGCGTGAAAAACGAAGACTTGAAAAAAGAATGGCAAAAATATTTGGAACAAACGCGGCATCACGAGCAGGTGATGCGCGCCCTCCTCGAAAAGATGGGCCTGGACCCGGCGAAAGAAACTCCGGGTCGGCAAATCGTGCGGCGCAAAGGCGAATCCCTGGTGGAAGCGATGAAGATGGCCCTCAAATCCGGTGGAGCTGAAGATGCCCAACTGGTCGCCGCCGAGTGTGTCGTTACGGCGGAGACGAAAGACCATCAGAACTGGGAGTTGATGGGCCAGGCGGCCGAGACCTTGAAGGGTGAGGCCGGTGCCGCGCTCAAAGAGGCGTGTGAAACTATTGAGGACGAGGAGGATGAGCACCTCTACCATAGCGAAGGCTGGAGCCGTGAACTCTGGATCGAGGCGTTGGGTTTACCGGCGGTATTGCCGCCTCCGGAAGAAGAGCAAGACGTGAAAACGGCGAGCGAAGCGGCCAGCGCCAAGAAATCCCGAAAACAGGTTGCGTAATCGTCCCATGAACTGGGCGAGTGCTGCGAGACACGCAGCACTCGCCTGCCTCTTCGCCTTCCGATGAGGCGGCCATCGACAGCGCCCGAATCCACCCCCTCACAGCAAATCTCACGTTCGGCTGATAGCGCGTCATCCCACGAGGGCTATAGGCTCATTCTACTACCTGTGCGTCTCGTCTGCGCAACACGCAATTAAGGAGTACCTCATGGGCTACGAGCAGTTGATGGCCAAAGGTCAGGCCGCTCCAGAAATGCGAGGGCGAAGACCAATAGGACGGCGAAGACATCCAGGACTAGACGAAAAATTCAGTAGCTTCCAGCTGAGCCGCAACAAACAATTCTGAGAGGACATCATGGAAATGAAGAAGCAAGGGGTCGCGGCCGCCGTCCTGATCGGGACGGTCAGCGTGTGGTGGGCTTGCACGATGGGCGAACCAGGGCTGGCTCAACCGCGGGGAACCGAAAAGGGCTCGCCGGATCAATCGATGGCCGAGCCACGCACGGACACCCGATCAATCGAAAAAACTCGGACGAAGGATAGGCGTAACTCGTCCATTGCAGACACCAAGACGAAGGGGTTCGACGGCGTCGACTTTTCCTACGACCTCTTTGGCGCGCCTCCAGGCCAAGATGCGTATCAAATTGCCGAAGAGGTCCAAGCCAAAGACATCGCCGAGAAGCCGAAAGTCATGGCGAAGCAAAAGCAGTTGCTGCGAGACCGGTATTCGTTAGATTGCAAAACGCAGTCCGGCGCGACGATGACAAAAGGGAAACCCCAGCCGATCGGCCCGACCGTGCAACTGAAGAACGGCCTCACGTGGGAGAAACTGGGTCAAACGGATGTTGAAGAGGTCAAAGCGAAGCATCTGTTTCCGGACGGATTTCACCGGCTGCCCCACGTGAAACACGACGTGGGGGGACAAGTGTTTCCGCAAGTCCAGATCGAAAAATTTCCGCGGTTGGAACGATTCGATGTGGAGTTTGATCTTCCCGATTGTTTCCTGCCCGAGTTTCCCCCGCCGATCTTTTTGACGACTCATCCGGAGCTGGGGGATGTGTCGCAAGGGGAAGTCCTCAATGCCGAGAATTTCGACCGCCTGTTCCGCGGCCTGGTCACGCCGGTGCAACTGGATGGGCTGCGTCTTCTGGTCACGCAGTTCCCTCAAGAAGAATTTAACGCCACTCCCGATCGTAAATCTCCAAAGCCGAGCCTGGGGGTTACATGCCTTGATTGCCATGTCAATTTTCACACAACGGGCCAGTTCCATCTGAACCCGGACACGCGGCCGCAGCGAGATCGGTTGCGGCTCGATACGGTCAGCCTACGGGGAGTGTTCAATCAGCAGATTCATGGATCGAAGCGAAGCTTGCGCTCGGTTGAAGACTTCACGGAATTTGAACAGACGGACCGCGTATTTCAATGGCGACCATATTCGGGCGGCCAAAAAGGGGGTCAATATCATCGATCGATTTCAGATCCCCCACATGGCACAGATGCAGAATATGATCGATTTCCCTCCCGCGCCCAAACTCGATCCGATGACCGCCAGGCTCAATCGTAAAAAAGCCACGGAACAGGAGATTGCGGGAGAGGAACTCTTCTTTGGCAAGGCCAAGTGCGCAGGCTGCCACCAGCCACCCGCATACACCGATCACATGATGCACGATCTCAAACTCGAGCGGTTTGGGGCGGAGGCGGATGGTCCGATCAAGACGTTTGTGCTTCGCGGAATCAAAGATTCTCCGCCCTATCTTCACGATGGCAGATTGCTGACCCTTGAAGACACCGTGGAGTTCTTCAATGTCGTGTCGGGCACGCAGTTGAATCGTGAAGAAAAGGCCGCGCTCGTCGCGTTCATGAGAGCGCTCTAAAGGCTGAAAAAGGAAATTGTAAAATCGAGAACGGTGATGGAGAAGTAGGGAAGGCCGCATGCCGGCCTTCCCTCACAACGTGGGAATCAGAGGCGGTTCGTTCTTATTTCTTACTCTTCTTCGATGGCGGCACGGCGATATCCACCACCTTATTGTCGTCATCGATCAACAAGACAATAGACTCACCTTTGGCCAACTTGGTGGCTTTGTCTTGCGTCAGCGATCGAACTTCGTACGGCTGTTCTTTCCCATCCTCGGTGCGAATCGTGATTTGGTTGGCATCGAGCGGCGTGACAATGGTTCCTATCACCCGGCGCTGGTTGCCCTTTAAAGGCGATTTCTTTCCCTTGGTGTCCCCCGCTTGATTGACCCCTTCCTTGCCCTCGAAATTTACATCGACGATCTTATTCGTCTCGTCCACGAGAAACACCGCATCGGTGCCGACGGGTATCGACGCCATTTTGCTTCGTGCTTGCGAGCGAATCACAAAGCTGACTTCCTTACCCTCCGCGGTGCGGATGACGGCTTGATCGTGCCCCACCACCAGCGGCTGAGCGATTTGTCCCTTTACAACCTGATGTTTGGCGTCCGAATGACCTTGGCCCGATCCATCTGCCAGATGGTAATCGACGATTAAGTTTTGATCATTGACCGTGATGTCGAGATGATCACCTTTTTTGATGTCCGGGATACCTTTTTCTTTCGCTTGAGTAAGCGGAATGAACCGAGGCTGTACTTCACCAATGTTGACTTGAATCTGATCGCTCTTGATGTCTTCCACGATGCCCTGAACGTGCTTCTCTCCCTGGAGATCCTTTTGATCACTATGAGCTTGTGATGCCGCCCGCGCGTCAACCGCGGGAAAGGCCAGTATGCCGATCGTACCCATAATCGCAAGCCACTGTTGTCCTCTCATCTGTCACCCCCTGTTATGAAGATTCGCCAAGTTACACCATGAGGTCAGTCTATCTGCTCGTGGTGTGCATGGAAATGCTCTTGGGAAAATGGTGCAAGGAATATACCCCTTCCCCATGGCGTCCAGGCCTTATGGAAGTCCCAATGGTTCGAACTTCCAAGGAGGAAAGAAAAAATGTACCCGCATTCAGATAGGTATTACGCGGACTAAGTGTTCCCTCATTGGACAAGGTGTACACATTTCCGAGAGGAACCGACTTCCCGTGCTCTCCAACTACGCGACAAATATCTTTGTCCCTGGGTCTGACCACGACAACAAAGCAAGATGATTATGTTTTTATGTCAAGCAGTGACGGACCATCCTCAACAAACCATGTAGGTCGATGGGGCCCAGGGATTGCTTAGATTTCAAGAAGATTGTAGAGGGACAGCTACGCCTATGCCTTCCCGCATCCTCATCGTCGATGATGATCCTGCTCTATTGGAAGCACTGCCGGATAATATTCGTACCCGTATCCCTGACCTTGTAATCGACACGGCCGACTCAGGGACGCGTGCCCTGATGTTGATTGCGAAGCACGATTATGATGCGATCGTCACGGACATTAAGATGCCCGAAATGGATGGGCTAAGCCTATTAGAGAAAGTGCGGCAAGTGCGGCCGGGTACGCCCACCTTATTGATCACCGGTCACGGCGAGCGGGATTTGGCGGTGCGCGCCCTACGCGGCGGAGCATACGATTTTATCGAAAAACCGATCGAGCGGGATAATTTCATCGCTTCGCTCGGCCGCGCGATCCAAGCGCGCCAGCTCAAGCGTCAGGTGGAAGAACAAAAAGAAGCGCTGGCTCGTCACGCCGGGAAGCTGGAACAGATGGTCCAAGAACGTACGCGCGAATTGTTAGAGGCCAATCAGGCGAAAGATGAATTTTTGGTTGCCCGCGATCGGGCACTGATCGAGGCCGAGCAGGCTCATGAACGGCTGTCATTCTTGGCGGAAGCCACTCGTGTGCTGGTGACGACATTGGACCGGAATGAAACGCTCGACCGTGTCGCGCGCGTCCTGGTGCCAGGGCTGGCCGACTACGGATTGATCAGCATGATGACTAAGAACGGCACATTTCGGCTCGCCACTTTGGCCCATCGCGATCCGCAGCAACGGGATATCTTGCAGCAAGCGGCCGTGGTCATCGCGCCGGACGAATTGTCGAATGTCCATCCGATGACGCGAGTCCATCGCACGCGTGAGGCGATGCTCTTGGTCGATTTGGCGAGCAACAAGAAACGCATCCAAGCCGCGCGAGACTACATCGCCGCGCATCGGACGCTAGGCGGTCATTCGGTCATGATCGTGCCGTTGCCCGTACATGGACAAACGCTGGGCGTCATGACGTTGGGGCGGGCCGGCGACCGCGGAATCTTCACGCCGGACGACTTGGAATTAGCCGAAGAGCTGGCCCGCCGAACCGCCTTAGCGGTAGCCAACGCCCGATTGTATAGCGATGCGCAAGATGCCAATCGCTTGAAGGATGAATTTCTCGCGACTGTATCGCACGAACTGCGCACACCACTGACCGCCATTCTCGGATGGGCGCAAATGCTCCGAGGCGGCACATTGGATGATGCCACCGCGCAGCGGGCTATCGGCAGTATCGAACGGAACGCCAAGTTCCAGTCCCACTTAATCGAAGATCTCCTGGATATCTCCCGCATCAGCACAGGCAAGCTTCGTTTGGATGTGCGTCCGTTGGAAGTGGGCACCATTATCGAGGCGGCGGTCGATTCGGTCCGTCCCGCCGCAGATGCGAAAGGGATTCAAATCGAAAAGGTGATCGATAAGAAAGCCGGCTTGGTCTCGGGTGATTCCGATCGGCTGCAGCAGGTGATATGGAATCTTCTCACCAACGCGATCAAGTTCACTCCGCGCGATGGGCAGGTCACGATTGCCCTGGAGTGCCAACACGGGCAGGTTCGCCTCGTCGTGAGGGACACGGGTCAAGGCATCAGCCCGGAGTTTCTGCCGTACATGTTCGACCTTTTTCGACAAGGGGATAGTTCGATCACGAGAAGTCATGGGGGATTGGGGCTCGGACTTGCGATCGTCCGGCATCTTGTCGAAATGCATGGTGGCAACGTCCACGCTGAAAGCGAGGGAGAAGGCAAAGGCGCGAAGTTCATCGTCTCGCTCCCCATCGTCGGAGCGCCGTCGACTCATAATGGAAATGAGAAGGACGGCTTCATCGACCTGTCGCAGCATCTCGGGTTCGAACACGCACCGGACTTGAAAGGGATCAGCGTCCTGGTCGTAGACGATGAACCGGAAACGCTCGCGCTCCTGGTCGAGGTGCTTTCCCGATGCGGCGCGGACGTGCGGGCCTCGTCATCCGCTCGCGAAGCGTACGAAGCGCTGCAAGTATGGAAGGCGGATGTGCTGATTTCCGATATCGGGATGCCTGGGGAGGACGGATACGAATTCATTCGAAAGGTGCGAGAGATGGAATCGGAACGTGGCGGATACATTCCAGCCGTCGCGTTGACCGCCTATGCTCGTGGCGAAGATCGGGTGCGTGCTCTTTCGGCAGGTTTCCAGATGCACGTCTCAAAGCCGGTTGAGCCGATGGAGCTGGCGGCGGTGGTCGCAAGTTTTGCATGGCAGTCAAAAAAAAAGTGATGTGAGGGGGTCCCGGCTGTTTCGCGAATGTGCGCGCATGGCGCTATGATCTAAAAGTGCTTTTGCCGCGCCCAGGAAACAGAGACTGTTCTATCCCCGAGTCAACTAGACAAGCAGAAGGAGGAGGAGACGATGAAAGGCGCATTTTTAACAGATGTGAAGGAAATTCGGCGTCGGGCGCGCCAGCATGTAGAGCAAGGCGCCGTAACGGAAGGGTACAAGGCCGATCGGGATACCGTGGTGAAGCTCTTGAATGAGGCGTTGGCCACCGAGATTGTCTGCGTGCTGAGATACAAACGGCACTTCTTCATGGCGAAGGGCATTCACGCCGAACCCGTGGCAAAAGAGTTTCAGCAACATGCGACAGACGAACAGGGACATGCCGATGAAATTGCCGAACGGATCACACAACTCGGCGGCGCACCCAATCTCAATCCCGAAGGACTGCTGACCAGAAGTCATGCCGAATATGTCGAAGGCGATTCATTAGCCGATATGATTCGGGAGGACCTTATTGCGGAGCGCATTGCGATCGACACCTATGGAGAAATGGCCCGATACTTTGGCGAAAACGATCCGACCAGCCGCCGGATGATCGAAGGCATACTCGCGAAAGAAGAGGAGCACGCCAACGATTTGGCCGATATGCTCGCGACGTTCGATCCCACGAAGGGCTGAAAGCTTTGGCATACTGAGAAAACGGCAAGCGGCCTTTGCGCTTGCCGTTTTTAGTTGCCTTTCAATTCCCTGTTCTCCTCAGTTCCTTGACACTCTTTGGAGCCGCCTCGTAGACTCGCCCTCATGCGGTCCTTTCCTCAACAGAGTGAGCTTACGGTACTGACAAATAAGGCGGATACTTCTCGTTTCGATCGGATGTACCTGGAAAATGCGGATCGTATGTACCGGTTCGCTCAACGTCTCTGCGGCGAGGCGGAAGACGCGCGCGATCTGGTGCAAGAAACGTTTCTCAATGCCTATCGCGGGTTGCCCGATTTTCGCGGAGAGGCTCAACTGTCTACCTGGCTGTATCGCATCGCATCGCGAGTCTGTCTGGCGATGCGACGGCGGCGCAAAGGCGAGCCGGAACGGGAACTGTCCCTGGAAGAATTCATTCCGACCTCGGACGGCGAGTTACGATTACAAATTCCGGCCGATGGCTTATCCCCGGAACAAGCGTTGGAGAATAAACAACTACGCCGCGCGCTTCGTCAGGCCATTCAAAAGCTGCCGGCCAAATACCGCGTAGTCCTGGTTTTGCGTGATATGGAAGAGTTGTCCGCCAAAGAAGTCGGGGCTGTGGTAGGGCTTAACGAGCGAGCGGTAAAATCTCGATTGCATCGGGCGCGTTTGTTCGTTCGGCGAGAACTGAGCGCCCGGGGCATTGCGATGCACGGTGAATGACTATGGCACGAGAAAAACTTCCAACACGTTCACAACATCGGCATTCAAAGGCCGGATGTCTGAAAATACTTCGGCGGCTGTCGGCATATCTCGATGATGAATTGACATCGGATGTTTGCCAAGAAGTGCGGAATCATATGGGCATCTGTCCACCGTGCGTGCAGTTTTTCGAATCGTTACGCCGGACCGTGTCCCTCTGCCGTGAGGTAGATGCGCCTCCCCTGTCTCCTACTCAGAAAGCCAAACTTCGGCGAGCCATTCACAAGGCCCTGGATGATGCGGATAGCTGACGAACGGCTGTGCGCTCAATCCACGATCTCTCTTCTGATCTCCATCCAGAGCACCTCCCGTCGGCCTGCATCCTCTTTCAACTGGCTTGATCGGCGTGATACAGTACCGCTCTTTTCTTCAGCGATGGGGGAGCCTATGGGCCGTCTTATTTCATTCCAACGAGTTCATCCACGATGCGGAGCGATGAGTCTGGCCGTCGTGTGCGTTGCGGTCAGCCTCGCCATGTTGTTTATCGATGGATCGACGGCACATGCCGCGTCGCCTGACAAGCGTACAAAACCACACGCCGTGAAGACGTCGGCCGCGACGACGGCTGTGCGAAACTATGCCGAAGCGGTGGCCCTGGGTAATCACGTTGCCGCTGGGCGATTAGATTTCGCCTGCCAATATCGCATAGCTACCGGCGCGTCCGCGCGCATGCCTGCGTTTCCCGCCGAAACCGATCCGATTTACAACACCTGCTGGCAATCACTCGATGCCGCGCACACGACCGTTGTTGAGCAGCGAGATCAAGGCATGAACACAGTGTGGCCGGGAAAAGACGCCCTCGTGTTTTTCACCGAAGATCTCACCCGTTTTGCGCCCTCGTTTTTTGTCATGGACCGAGTGGGCACCTCACCACCGGGGAGTGGACTCGTCCTTGAAGTGGCCGACGCCAAACCGTTGCCGGCGGTCTCCTTCCGTCTCAAAGAAAATGGTCCGCTGGTGGCCGCCCCAGCCACGCTCGTCACGATGCGCGTCACGTATAAGGATGCGCTGACCTCGCCCATCACCTATGCGCCGGGCGCGTATCGATGGACCAACACGGTCAAGCGTCCCCAAAAGGCATTAAAGACGGTGATGGTCGCCTGGGTGGCGATGACCGGCTTGAAGAAATTGGGACTGCCCGGAGATGTGGCGGTCGTGAATATGCCGGTCTCGCGAGTCAATGATCCGGGCGGCGCCATTCCCTTTCTCACGGAGCCCGGCGGCTATGTGCCGAAATCGGCCATCTGGTGGGAGCCGGCCGATGCGCCCGGATTACTCGTGGCTACCGTTGGGCGCGCGTCGCTCTTGCCGGACCTGCGCAATCGGGTGGCCTTGCTCAACCGCGTGCTGCTGATCGACCCGGCCCAACCGGATGCCCTCGCGCTGTTGACGCGCGATCTCTATGACAACCTCTTGGCGCTGGCCGAGGGGCTGCACCGGACGTCGATCAGCGATCAAGGTTTGGCGATGCGATTTAACCAATTGTATTGGGATACCTACGCGCAAACGACGCGCACGGAAATTTCGCTGGGAATGGAGATGGGCGGATTCTCGCAGCCGACCCCGGCGGATTATCTCTACCGGCTCGTGCCCGCGATGGAAATGTTGGCGAAGGTTCGGCCGGAGGACCTCGAAAATCGCATCCGACTCGGGATCATCTATCGATGGAACAACGACCAAATGGCGGCGATTAACATGCATGAAGCGGTCGTCAAAGACTTGCCGGCCTCGCGAACGAATCAACTGGCACGAGCGCTGATCGAACTGGCCTGGTCGCGAATCGCCAGAATTGCCTGGAACCGTAGTTTCGATGATCCGAGCATCGTGCAGGCCTACCAGGAAGCCGAAGTGGCGTATGGCCTGACCGATCGCCCGATCGAAAAATTTACCGCGGCCTATACCATGGCCTATAGCCTGCTCTTCACGCCCAATCGGGATAATCACGCCATTTTGGATCGATTAACCGAGGCGCATGAGTGGTATCTCAAGCTGCCGGGCTCGTCGCCGGATTCGTGGGCGTTTCTGCTGTCGAACGACAATCTGAAAGGGGTGGTCGAAGCCGATCCGGCGTTTCAGCCGTTGATCGCAGGGGATCATCCGAATACCCAACACTCGCCGCCATCCGAGTCATCGGCGGTTCCGTCTCCGACGCCCGCGCAGTAAGCGCCGCTTGCTCACCGCATCTTCGATAATTCTTCGAAGTAGGCCGCGAACATCCGCATCCCGCCCGACGCTTGCCCCCAATCGAAGTATTCATTGGGGGCGTGATACCCATGTTCGGGCAAACTCAGCCCCATGAAGAGGATGGGCACCTTCCACGCCCGTTGGAGAATGGATACGGCGCCGATCGATCCACCCTCTCTGATGAAGGCCGGCTCTTTTCCAAATCCGGTTTTGATGGCGCGCTTGGCGGCCTCCGCGTACGGACCGTCGAAGACGCCCCGAAACGGCTGCAACATTCCTTCCGCCTCGACCTTGACTCGAGGGTTTTGCTGAGCGATGAACTGTTTGAACAGTCGGAAAACCTGCTCGGGCCGTTGATTCGGGACGAGCCGCATGCTGACCTTCAATTCCCCGCTTCCAGGCACCACGGTTTTCACGCCGGGGCCGGTATAGCCGCCGACCAATCCATGAACCTCAAAGGTCGGTGACGCCCAAATGCGCCGCAGCACGTCCTCCACTTGCGTCGTCCGCAAGGTCTGAAACCGATAGGCTTGCATAAAACGTTTGACTTGAAAGCCGGACGCGAGAAAACTTTTCATCTCGGCTTTCGTCGGCGGAATCACATCGTCATAGAAACGCGGGATTTTCACGCGGCCCGTCTTGGCATCGACACATGCATGAGCCAATGCGCACAGCTCGGTCAGCGGATTGCGCGCCGCGCCGCCCGTGACCCCGGAATGGGCATCGACCTCGCCGGTGCGCAAGGAGAGGCGCGCGCCGAGCAGGCCTCGTAAACCATAAGGCATGGCGGGTTGACCCTTGGCAATCCAGATCGTATCGGACACTACGACCGAATCAGGTCTCGGGATGCCGTGGATCGGGGCAAGCGCGCCCGCGAAATTCGGGCTGCCGATTTCCTCTTCCAGTTCCCAGAGAAACTGGATGTTGATCGGCAGGCCTTGGTCCATCGCATAGCGGGCCGCGAGCAAGGCCGTCAGTGCCGGCCCTTTATCATCCGTCGCGCCGCGCCCACGGTAGATGCCGTCTTCATTGCGGAAGGCAAAGGGTGACTGACGCCATTCGGGTTCTTGGGCCGGTTGCACATCCAGATGGTTGTAAATCGTCACGGTCGGATGCGCGCGGTTGCCTTGCCAGCCCCCGACGACGACCGGGTTCCCCTTCGTCTCGACGATCCTCGCCTCCGCCCCCTGATCTTGCAAGAGCTGCACGGCCATCTGAGCCATCCGGCGCATATCCGACGAACGAGAGGGGTCCATGCTGATCGACGGAATCTCAACCATCTCGGCGAGCATCTGCTCGAAACGAGATCGCGTCGCGGTGATATACGATTCTAAGGACGCGTCAGATCGGGGCATTGAGTGATCCTTTCAGTCACCAAACAGGGTGCGCGAATTACTCCTGCATGGTTGTTATCGGGAAGGCGACGTGCGTCTCAGTCGACAAATAATCTTTTTCAGTTGGCGTTCAGTGCGTATTGGCTTATTCTTACGGAGACATTGTTTTAGGGCAGTCTAACTTGGTTCGACCTTGATTTCAATTTTACCGGTTCATGAACTCTAGCGAATCGCGATTCCAACTTCCAAGGGCTATCGAACAATATATGGCAGCACTGTCAGGGCTGTACGCGCGCCAAGGTAAAAGAAAGAAACAAGAAATACTTGTCAACTCGCAGGTAAGGGTTCATGAAGAATGGCATTTTGATAACTGGAATGGCGGAATCTCCGGTCACGCTCTCTATTTTGCTTTGCCTGCGGAGTTATACCTCAGTGTGATTGGACAAAAGGACCAAATTCAAAGTCAGATTAAGACGGATTTCAACAAGATGCATAACTTTCAGGATGAGGTCATTGCGCAGGTATTCTTGGAAATGGAGGCGATCGAAGACCATGATTGGCGAAAGGATTCTGGGCTTCTCCGGTCAGGCAAACGATTTGTGCTACCCGGTGCCGAGAAACGCATTTGGGGGGAGGAAGGGTTTCGGCTCTTTCTGAGCCATAAGTCGGATGTCAAAAAAGAAACTGCTGAACTAAAAGACCGCCTTCATCTTTTTGGATTATCCTGTTTTGTGGCGCATCAGGATATTCACCCTACAAAAGCTTGGCAGGATGAAATTGAGATTGCGCTCGGCAGCATGGAAGGATTTGTCGCACTATTGACGGACAACTTCCATGACAGTGATTGGACAGACCAAGAAGTCGGTTTTGCCTTCGCTCGGGGAGTGCCAATTATCGCCGTGCGGCTAGGAAAGGATCCTTATGGCTTCATCGGAAAGTTTCAGGCGCTTTCCAGCACGTGGCAGACTTGCGCTGAAGATTTAACAAAACTTCTCATCAACAATGACCGAGTGTTTAATGCTTACACTCAAGCTTTACGAAGATGCTCAAGTTGGGAGAACGGGAACATACTAGCAAAGGCTTTTCCAGGCATCCATCACCTCAGCGCACAGCAGATTGATGAACTGATTGCAGCCTATAACGAGACCACCGAGCTTCAAGGTAGCTTCGCCTTTAACGGCAAGAACAAGATATTCTATGGAACCGGTTTGGTGGATCATCTAAATCGGTTAGGGACGAGGCAGTTCAGATTTGCCAAGTCTGGGCTGATTGAGACCGTCTGATGCACTTACTGAATTACTAGTCGCAGGGTCGTCTTGCCCAGACTAAGAGACCTTATTACAAATGAAAAGTCACAAATAATCCTGGCACAAGCCAAAGTCCTTGCGAGGAAATTTTAGAATGATCCTCTATTGCGTTCGTGTATTCATAGCGAGATGGCCCCGGAGTTTCTGTTTCACCGTATTGTTCTCCCTGATGACTTTATTGCCTGGCATCCCAGCCTTTTCTGACGAACCCATTTCCATTAGCGACATCATCACCGATCCCGAAACCTTTCATTTGAAACAAGTCACTATTCAAGGCGTGGTGATGCGTGTGAAGGAATTGGAGCCGTACTATCTGCCTTCGGGCACCAGTTGCTACGGTGCATATACGTTTTTGCTTGAGGATGATGCGGCCAATGGCGCGGTGCTGGATGTGGCGGTCGTTGGTATCTGTGGAGCGCCGCGCATGCGATTCCCCGAAGTGGCGGATGGGGATCGAGTGAGAGTGCAGGCGGAGATCCAGGTGCCGAGCCGCTTTGGACAGTCCCGCGCCTTGGACGGGAGTTGGATTGCGAAAGGCGAGGAGCCGGCGGTCCAGGCTATCGCTAAAAGCATTTCTCGCGTGGAAGAATAGCCATTGTGACGACCGGCTATTCCGAGGGAACCATTTTTCTAAAGGGCCGGTATTCGGAACAGTGCAGTAATCGGTGAAGCGCCCAGCCTAGGATTAGCTTACGCAGGAGGTACGGACATGGCACTCTGGTTCAGATTAAGTCTTGTATTGATCTTTGTCGTCCCCTTGACCGGCTGCGGCGCGTCCCGCTCCCATCCACCCTCTTCAAACATCGTCCCGGTAGAAAGTCTCGCTAGCGTCGCGGGGCAGTGGAAGGAAACACCTTGGAGAATGTCCGGGCTGTGGAACAATGGCGATGTGCGGGTCACTATCGGCTCTGCTGGAAGTTATGTTGCGTGGAGCGATCGAGGCGAAAGTCTCGCGGCTGATGCCGGTAAATTGATCGTCATCGATGGGAAACTCGTGTCAGACACCCAAAGGCTGATTTCGGCTTTTACCGTTGTGCAGTCCCATGGTAAACCGGTCCTCGTCGTCGAGCTCATCGGGAAAGAGGGCGACCACTCTTATGTACAATTAGTACGAGATGTACCATGACGAGATCTCTCTAGCTCGCCACACACATCAGCACATCATCTAATTTATTGGCAGCCCATCTGGCTCCACCGGAATATGCGGCTGTTCATGCCCGCCGAGACGATCGCTTGACACTGCGCCTGCCAGCTTCCACCGGCCCCGCTCGCACTAACCGAAACCAACCATGTGCCTGTCCGTAGGTTCCCGACCATCTGCCCATACGGACATCGGGCGGTATTCAGTCCAGACGCCGCGTCATGCAGCCACGTTGGAGTCGGATTCGCGGTTGCGGTATTCGTATAGGGCGTAGTCATGCCCGTTGTTCCACTGAGGGAGATCGGAGTCACGGTCCATGTCAGCGTTGCCTGACACAGTCCCGGCGGCGCCGTGGTAGTTTGAAACGGACCCAGGTCATGATTGGCCGAGAGAAAGAGCTGCGCCGTCGTCGGTGGAGGCGGCTGCCCCGTTCCCGTGCCGCCACCGACCGTAATATTGGTCGCTACCGGATTGTATGTCAGGATGATGGTCTGACTCATCGCATGAAAATTAGTTGCCGTGGCGGTCACGATGACCGGAGAGGACAAGGTCACGACCATCGGTTGACTGCCCGGGCTTCCCGCCCCGTTCGTCCCCACGAGGCTGAGTAAATCCGGCACATGTCCACCGGCATCGGGCGCGCCGCTGGTTGTCACCTGATACAGGACCTCGCCGGCTTGCGTCACCTTCACGCTAAACTGCTGGACGCCGCCTGGATTCTTGGCGCTACCGCTGAACTGCACCTGCGCTCCTTGCGTGACATTGACTGACGTCGTCATGCCGACGTTCGCTTTACCGGGTTCTACGTCTCCGCTATAACCACTCGGTTGTTGCACCACAAAGGCGTTGATGGTGATATTCGGAGCCGTATCTTGATCGGCCGGAGGGATGGTCACATTCTGAGAGCAGGCCATACAACTCAGCATCACAACATTCAGCGTGAGTCGTTTCACAGATCCTCCGGAGGCGTGTAATCAGTTACTCTCTCCGAACCAGAATTGCCGAACTATTTAACATCCATATGACCTTCATGCCCTCGCCATATGATGGTTTACATTTCCGGTGGTGGCATTGGATAGACGGCTTCCTTGAGATACCAGAGGGACAGATCTCGGCGCGTGGGAGGGCGTGAAGACGCATCCCCAAGAATTGACAGTTGCAGCGCTTCCGTGCGGGCCTGGTCCGGCGCCTCGTTGAAAGCCTCGCCAAACGGCCGGATAAACATATTGATCATTCGTACGGAATCGAGCCGACGAATCTCGTAGCGAGCATGCACATCCGTATCTTGAGGGTGATTATTATAGGATTCGCAATAGCGCTCCAACGCTTCGCTCAAGATGAGTCGGTGCATTGGCGCAAGTTCAAACACCTCAGGGCTCGCGAGCGCAAGAATCAATTCGTCGACTGTCGCGAGCGCCTCACCACCGCTGAGCATCTTCGCGGTCTTGGGCAACAGGGCGCCCATGAGCTTAGGATCCACCTCGGCCGGTTTGAGATCCTCGGCCAGCCCAGCCAATGACTCCCGTACAATGTCGTAGAAGACTTCATCTGGTCGTTCTCGAAATAACAGCATAGGGCACTCTAGGCCTTCCATCGCGAGCGGTCTAGTCGTTAAGTACCTACAGGTTCCAGTAACCATCACAGAATCAAACGCCGCTTCCCATCAGCACAATGTCCTGCGCGATGAGCGCTTACCCTTGACTCGCTGTCCATGCTGTGCTGTCTTACCTCTAGCATTCGGAGGAACCGGAGATTCAGGGAAGGACCCATGCGGGGTAGGAGCGTGTTCAACGATGGCTAACGCTCGGATACAATACATAGCACCCTCAAGCACCAACGTCGGCTGGATAGGAACCGGTGTGATGGGCGCGGCTATGGCGGCGCGATTGCTCCAGCAAGGGTATGAGGTGGTGGTGCATACCCGGACGAGGGAGAAAGCGATGGGCCTGCTGGCTGAAGGCGCGACCTGGGCTGACTCTCCGAAATTGATTGCCGAGCGCGCCGATGTCATCTTTTCAATGGTCGGATTCCCACAAGACGTGCGAGAGGTTTATTTCGGAGATAACGGACTGTTGGCAGGCGCTCGCGCAGGTAGCGTTGTGGTGGATATGACGACGACGTCCCCTCATCTCGCGCAAGAAATTTATGATGCCGCCAAGGCGCGAGACATAGCCGCAATTGATGCGCCGGTCTCGGGCGGCGATATCGGTGCGCGACAGGGGACGCTCTCCATTATGATTGGCGGCGATCGAGCAATTGCCGATACCCTGATGCCACTGTTTCAGATGCTAGGAAAGACGATCGTGTACCAAGGTATAGCGGGCTCCGGCCAACATACCAAACTGTGTAATCAGATCGTGATCGCGGGCACCATGATCGGTGTCTGCGAGAGCCTGCTCTATGGCTACAGGGCGGGCTTGGATCTTGAGACCATGCTGCGCTCGATCAAGAGCGGCGCGGCGGCCTGCTGGACGCTCGACAATCTCGCGCCCCGCATTCTGCAACGCAATTTCGACCCAGGGTTTTTCGTCGATCACTTTGTGAAAGACATGAGTATCGCGCTGGAAGAGGTGCGACGTATGAACCTGACCTTGCCCGGACTGGCCCTTGTGCATGAACTCTATCGCTCGGTTCAAGTCCAGGGCCACGGTCGATGCGGGACCCAGGCATTGATGCTGGCGTTAGAAGAGCTGTCGCGCGTGACGGTTGACGCGACATCACCACGAGCTGCTGAGATTTGAACCAAATGAGAGACCGCAGCTTCAGTGAACCGAGAAGGGAACAGGCGCGAAGGTCAGGGCGAAAATCGCGATGGCGGCCCAGCCGATCCACATCCGGATGGGACCGAGTGACGTTTCCGGATCCATGACCGGCGGATGGGCCAACCCCAGGATACCTGCCATGCCTGCCCATAGAAACCAGCCCGGCCATCCGATGAATCCCAAAAACAGCAGCACGGGGACGATGGCCAACGCGATGGAGCGTTGTCGATTGCCCCATAGCGCATAGGCGACGTGCCCACCATCCAGTTGTCCGATCGGAATCAGGTTCAGAGACGTCACGAACAGCCCGAACCAGGCGGCGAATGCGACCGGATGAAGAATGACATCGTACCCTTCCGGGGTTGGTCCGAGTACCAGCCATGAAAAAAATTGGAGTAACAACGGCTCCCCGAGCCGCAGGCCGAAGAAGCCCTGATCGACGACGACCGTGGACCACCGAAGACCGATGACGAGCGCAATGACGGCGACGACGAATCCGGCTATCGGCCCAGCTACCCCGATATCGAAGAGCGCTTGGCGATTCAGGATTGGACTGCGCATGCGAATAATCGCCCCGAAGGTACCGATGAAATGCGGAGGCCCTGGAATAAAAAGAGGCAGAGAAGCCGGTACCCGATGGATTCTAGATAAGACGTAATGACCAAATTCGTGCGTGACCAGAATGCCAAGCAGGGTGGCGGCGAACGGAATGCCCTTCAGAAGCGCGGCTGGATTGTTGACGAGAAAGCGCCATGCCCCGAGAAAAGGGTCAGCGTTCGTCGCATAGGCGCCCGCCCATAACGTCGTAAAGACCGTCGCGAGAAATAGTCCGATCGGCCAGGCCCAATCCGACAGTGGTGACCGCCGTCGCGCCTCTTCCTCGCCTGCCTCTATCGTGAGCTGCGAGGGTGGCGGCCATCCTGGCAAGGGATCCACCTGACGGTTGTCGGTGAGCGGTGTCTGTCGTTCCTGATCCATGTTACGCAGAAGGGACAAATGGATTGTGCGATATCTCCTCATGAACCGTCGTGGCCGGGCCATGACCGGGAAAGAGAACCGTGTCGGATGATAAGGCCAAAACGTGGGCGCGCACCGATTCCAAATGCGTCGAATAGAGGGCGGATGGGTTTGATCGTCCGATGGAGCCGGCGAACAAGGTATCGCCAACGAAGCACATCGGAACGGCGCCGCCGGTGAGACGGTAACAGGTTCCTCCCGGTGTGTGTCCCGGCGTGGTCATAAAGCGGATCTGCAAACGTCCCACGGAAATCGTGCCGCCGTGATGCGGTTCGTTGAGGTGCGCGCGCGGTGGTGTCCAAGACAGCAACGACTCGTCGGCTGCTCCCAAATACACCGGCGCGGAATGGTGATCGAGTAGTTGCTCCATCCCATCTGCATGATCTGAATGGCCGTGTGTCAAACAGACGGCGGTAAGGCGAAGATGATTCGCCGTGAGATATCGAATCATGGCCGTCGGGTTGTACGCCGTATCGATGAGCATGGCCTCGCCGGAATCATGCACGATATATCCCTTCACCTCGTACCCGCCGATGCTTCCAAGAATCGTCTCGACGCAGGCCGTCGTTTGAGGCGGCGGAGACAGGGGCGTCCACTTGCCGGAGGCAATGTCGGCTAATGCCGCCGACCGCAACCCCAGCGTCTTCGCAATCGCACGGGTTTCATCGGTGGTCGGCGTCCGGCTGCCGCGTTCCAGCGTCAGGAGATGGTCGATCTTTACTCCGCTGGATTGAGCGACCGTCTCGACCGATCTGCCCAGTCCCATGCGGGCCTTTTTGACGATATCAGAGAAGTCATCTTCGAGTGGCATGCGGACGCTTTCAGTTCAACGGAACATAGCAAGATGGTCTGTTGCGGAACGCATCAAAACAAGGACGTACCTGGACGATAGCTCCATCCATTTAACTTTCCGGCTCGAGCCGAATTTCTTTCACCTCGCCGAAGCCGGCCAAGACGCGAGCGGTGTCAGGAGGACCGACTGCGAGAATTTTCAGGCGATCGGGGTGAAGCTGTTCGCGTGCGACGCGCAGTAAATCGTCTTTCGTCAGTTCCATGACCCGATCACGGAGCCGTTGGAGAAAGTCCGGCGGCAGCCCGTCATACTCCAACTGTAGGCGGCGATTTACGATACTCGCCGGACTGGTGAATGAAAAAATAAACGAATTCACAAAGGCTTCCTTGGATTCCTCCAACTCAATATCCGTGACCGGTTGATCGCGCACGCGTTCAATGTTCTTGACCAGGGTAGCGATGACCTGATGTGTCGAGGCTGTCTTGGTTTCCGTCCGCATGCCCCAGACGCCGCGTTCATAGATGCCGCCCCGCAGCACGCTACTAATGGAATAGGCCAATCCTTGTTTCGTCCTCACGTCTTGGAATAACCGACTGCGAAAGGATCCACCCCCGAGAATATCGTTGAGAACAACCAAGGCCGGATAGTCGGGATCGGTTTCTTTCAAGGAAAGATGACCGGCGCGCAGATGGGTTTGTGAAATAGGTTTGCCGACGAACCGCACTTGTCGATCGTCCGGAGAGTCCAGCCGTGGAAACGCGATGGAGGTGATGTGCCCCTTGGGCCAGTCTCCGAATAGGTCCCGGAGCGCTTTCAGAACGGCGGCCTTATCGAAGTCGCCGGTGATTCCCACCAGCAGGCCGTTGGGATGGAACGTGGCCCCATGAAAGGCGATGAGATCGTCCCGGGTAATTCGCGCGACAGACTCCATCGACACCTCGCGCGCGAATGGATGCGTAGGACCATACAATAGCTTGGCGAACTCACGCGATGCGACCGATTGGGGCTGGTCGTTTCGCCGCCGGATCGATTCGCGCACTTGTAACTTCGCCAACTCGACCCTCGCCGGATCGAATGCCGGCCGTCTCAGCACGTCTGCGAAGAGCGCGAGCCCGCGATCGAGATCTTTTTTCAACACATCCAAGGTTGCGGTGCCGGATTCCACGCCGATCGACACCGAGAGCACCATCGCCAGGCGTTCCAATTCTTGGTCTAGATCGGCGGCCGGCAGAGATTGCGTGCCGCCGGTGCGCATCGTGAGGCCGGTCAATGCCGCGACCCCTACCTTATCCGCCGGGTCCATCCATCCGCCGGTTCGAATCGTGGCGGAGACCGTCACCAGCGGCAATTCATGATCCTCGAGAAGATAGACCACCATTCCATTGTCGAGGATGATGCGGTCCGGTTCCGGAGGATTGAACTGGACCGGCGCAAACTTCATCTGGCGAACGTCCGTCGGCTCCGACAAACTTGGCGGCGCGAGATCGGATGCGGAGACGAGGGGCGGCGCGCCAACGGTAAATCCGATCGCCACCGCGATAAGGCCGATCATGCGCGGAAGATTCGAGGGTGCAAACATGTTCATGGCGCCACCGCCTTCAACGGAAGAGACGACGTATGCCGGAGGTTCGTCGATGGCGGAGTTCCCGCCACCGGCTTGACCAGCGTAGCCACCGTTCGGTTATTGCGTGTGAGGTATTGCGCGGCCACGCGTTGGATATCTGCCGGTGTCACGGCGGCGATGCGTTCGCGCGCGGTGAGCACATAGCGCCAATCTTTCGCCACCGTTTGAAAATAGGCCAACTGAGATGCCAAGCCGCTATTCGAGCGGAGCGAACGGAGCAGTTCGGCGTCCAAGTTGTTCAGGACCTTTTCGAGCTCCGCCTGGTCGACGGGGTCGGCCTTTAACCGTTCCAATTCCTCCATCACTGCCTCCTCCACTTCTCGCGTCGTATGAGGAGCCAGTGGAACCGCGCTCATCACAAAGAGGTTCGGCGCCACCGCGCCGGGGAAACTGGTTTGCGTATCGACGGCAGTCGCCAACCGCTTGTCCCGCACCAATCGTCGATACAAGCGAGAGGTTTGCCCTTCGGACAGAATGGAATCGATCACGTCGAAGACGAAGTCATCGGGATGCCCCAGCGCCGGTTTATGAAAGCCCATGACCATGACGGGCTCGGCATCGAATTCCACTTCGATGCGTCGCTCACCTCTCTGCGACGGCTCGACTGTGACGACGCGCGGTGGCGTGGCGGTGGTGGAAGGAATGTTGCCGAATGTGCGCTCGATGAGGGCGAGAATTTCCGGTGGATTGATGTCGCCGACGATCGCGATAACCGCGTTGGCGGGTCCATAATACGTGTTGAAGAACGCTTCAGTGGCAGCAGGCGTCAGCGATTGTATATCCGACGCCCATCCGATGGTCGGAAAGCCGTACGGGTGCGCTTCGAAGGCCGCTGCGGCAAATGCTTCATAGAGCAGGCCGTTGGGACTGTCGTCGGTGCGGAGCCGCCGCTCTTCAAGAACCACGTCGCGTTCCTTATAAAATTCGCGCAGAACGGGATGAGCCATGCGATCCGACTCGACCGCCGCCCATAAGGGAAGGCGATTCGAAGGAAGACTCACCGTATAGCGGGTGATATCTTTGCCGGTCGACGCATTCAATCCGATGCCGCCGTGCCGTTGATAGAGCATGGCTAGCTCATTCCCCACGACAAATTGGCCGGCACGTTCCTGCGTTTCGGCAAACTCCTGGCGCAGTTGCTTCAAACCGGGCGATGCCGATTCGTCCTTGCCTGCGTCACGTAGGCGCTCGCGGGTCTGTTCAATCTCGCGTTGAAGACGGTCCAATTCTTTCAAGATCGGTTGCTCGCCCGCATAATCCTTGGTGCCCAGCGTGTGCGTACCCTTGAACGCCATGTGCTCGTACAGATGCGCAAGGCCGGTCGCTCCGTTGTGTTCGTTGATGCCTCCCACGCCGAACGTCATATTGATGGAGACGACGGGACTCTGATGCCGCTCGACGAGGAGCACCGTAAGGCCGTTCGCGAGCGTGTGCTGGACGACTCGATCGGCGAGTCCCGGCGCGGACGTTCCACCGGTTTCCGCCTGCGGGCTCTGGACCCCAAGAAGCAGCCCGATCACGACGCATCCAATTATTCGGAAGAACATGGGGTGTGTCATATGAATAAATCCATCAACTCATGAGGGTTTTCAATAAACCAATCCGGTTTGCATGCAAACATTCTATCGCGATTGCCCATGCCATATCCTACTGCGCAGACTTTGATGCCGGCGCGATGGCCGCCGTTGATATCGTTGGTGCTGTCTCCGATCAGGACCGCCCGATCGGGGCTCACGCCCAATTTCTCCAGGATGTGTGTCAGCATGCCTGGCTCCGGCTTGAGCCCGAATCCGTTGTCTCCCCCGACCACATATGCGAAATGGTGTGCGCCTAATCCGGACAGAATGGCGGTCGTATATTCCAAGGATTTGTTCGTCGCCACCGCCATGCGTTTGCCGGAGAAATGCGCGAGGACGTCATTGATGCCGGGATAAAAAGTGGTCCGGTCCAAACAATGTGCCAGATAGTGGCCGCGAAAAATCTTGAGCGCTTCCTGGTAGTGGTCTAAATTATCCTCGCCTACGGACAGACGAAGCAACCGCTTGACGCCGTCGCCGACGAAGCTGAAGATTTCTTCCTCGGAACGGAGCGGCAGGCCCATCTCGCCGAGCGTGAGATTGACCGCGCACGCGATGTCCCACTTGGACTCGATCAGGGTTCCGTCCAAGTCGAAAATGAGAAGATCAACCGGATGCATTTGCCGATTATACCAAAGATCAATCCGTTCTTATCGATTTCGATACGAGCTGAACGGGATTAGATACGACGCCGTCAAGCTGACGAACACTTCAGTGCAGATTTTACCTGGTTTCTATGACATAACTGCAGGCGTTCAACGATGAGCTAAGGCATATCCCTTGCGATTCGTCGTGGAAGGTCGCGACAACAACCTGCACTCGAAAGAGAGCGCGTATGAATCACAAAATGATCCTCTCGGCTGTCTGTACCTGCGTGGCGATTGCTGTTCCCCTCTGCCTCATCGCTCTGCAAAGTGAGGCGGGAACCCTCGCGTGGGATAAGTTGTTCTATCACATCCTTCTGCTGCTGGGCGTGGCCGTCATCTACTGGTCCGTCAGTCTCATGCATTACATGGATTTGAAGACGTGTAATTCGAGCACGGCCATCGAAAAATTTTCCGTATTGATGTATCCGATGACATTTCTGGTCGTGCTGAGCGTGCTCTTCATCGGATTCTTCTCCTTAGCCGACGAGTATGTGCGCGGCCACGTACCGCTCACGGACGGGCCGCCGTCGCTGATTCCGTGGGCGCGATTCGGCGTGTCGACCGCGGAACTCTTTCCGGGCGTCTTTTTTCCGCTCGGCGTCGTCATGTATGCATTTTGGGGAGCGTTTCTCTATAACATTTACAACTTCATTCGCCGAATCATCGACGGCGATTTTGTTCCAAGGGTCGTCATTCTCGCCGGTATTCGTATCGTGCTGGCCATTTTCGCCTCGGTGTTGGCCTATTTTGTCTTTTTCCACGAAGGAACCAACGGGACAGCCGAACCGGCCATGCCGTTGGGGTTTCTGATTGTCATGTCGTTCTTTGCCGGATTTTATCCACGGCAAACATTAAAGATGATCGTCACCTGGATCGCCGGCCGGCTCTCCCAATTGTTTCCCGCGATCGGCAAGTACACCTATACGCCGTTGACGGTGATTCAAGGCATCACGCTGGAGATCGAAGATCGCTTGAATGAAGAGGGGGTCGATAGCATCCAGGCGCTGGCCACCGCCAATGCGCAGAAGCTTCTGGATTGCCTGCCCTATCCGGACGACACGATTCTCGATTGGATCGATCAGGCCAAGCTGGCGCTCTATTTCGTGGACGAAGCGGAATTCGCGGCGCTCGCCGGTCTGGGCATTCGCACCTATAGCGGGCTCCTAACCTATCGGGAAGAAGCGCATGCCAATCCTTCGCTCCTGGAGGAGGTCGATCCAAAACCGCTCTCGAAAGAACGATTCAAGCATTTCATTCTGTATGGAATCTTTCCGGAAGGACTCGCCCGGCGCGTCCGGTTACCGAATCCTCCTTCCGATATGCCGCCCCATGACCGGCCGGGCTCGGCATCGTCGACCATCGTGTCTCAGGAGGTGCACATATGAACCGTCTGTCGTCGCCGATCGAACGCATGAAAAGCCATTATGCAGCGATTGTCATCGGGTCCGGCTATGGCGGGGCGATTGCGGCTTCGCGCTTGGCGCGTGCGGGGCAGTCGGTGTGTGTCTTGGAGCGAGGCAAAGAGTTTCAACCCGGAGAATATCCGGATACGCAAGAAGAAGCATTGGGTGAGATGCAAGTCCACACGCCGCATGGCCACCTTGGGTCGAGAACGGGCCTCTATGATTTTCATTTCGGAGACGACATCAATGTGTTTGTCGGTTGCGGATTGGGTGGCACGTCCCTGGTCAACGCGAATGTGTCCCTACGCGCCGAGCCGAGGGTGTTCGACGATCCTTGCTGGCCGCAGGCCATACGAGCCGATCTGACGACCGCTCTGGAGGATGGGTACCGGCGTGCGGAAGAGATGCTCAAGCCCACTCCCTATCCCACCGACTTTCCAGTGCTTCCCAAGCTGGCCGCCCACGAGCAGTCCGCTCAGACGATGCGGCAGCCCTTTTCCCGTCCGCCGATAAATGTGACGTTTGTCGACGGCGTCAATCACGTCGGCGTGGAACAGCGTGCCTGTGTGCTCTGCGGCGATTGCGTCTCGGGCTGTAATCATCACGCAAAAAATACCGTGCTCATGAATTATTTGCCGGACGCCTGGAATCATGGGGCGGAAATCTACACGCAGGTCGCCGTCCGCCATCTCGAACGGCGGAACGATCGATGGCTTGTGCATTATCAGTTGCTCAACTCGGGGCGGGAGAAATTCAATGCGCCCACCCTGTTCGTCAGCGCCGATCTCGTGGTACTGGCTGCGGGCACGCTGGGGTCCACGGAAATCCTCCTGCGTTCCAAATCAAAAGGCCTGGCGACTTCCGACCACGTGGGACGCCGCTTCACGGGCAACGGCGACGTCCTAGGGTTCGGCTATAACACTGATCGAATCATCGAGGGCATTGGATTCGCGGCGCAACCGCCGCAAGGCCGCGCCCCGGTCGGTCCCTGCATTTCCGGCCTGATCGATATTCGTCGCCAACCTAATTTGGCCGACGGCATGGTCGTTGAGGAAGGATCGATCCCTGGCGCATTGGCCAATGTATTGCCGGCTGCGTTTGCCGCGTCTGCAAAAATGTCCGACGCGCCGGCCGACAGTCTCGCCGCCAACCTTGAGCGGAAAGCGAGAGAGGTGGACAGCTGTATTCGAGGTGCCTATCACGGCGCGGTACGGCGAACGCAGACCTATCTCGTCATGACCCATGACGACACGAATGGCCGTATGGTGCTCGACGAGCACGATCAGGTGCGAATCAACTGGCCAGGTGTCGGCGACCAGCCGATTTTTAAGCAGGCCGGTCGACGACTCTCGGAAGCGACCCGGGCACTCGGCGGCACGTATGTGCCGAATCCTCTTTGGAGCGACCTGGCCACTCATCCCCTCATGAGCGTGCATCCCTTGGGAGGATGCGTCATGGCCGAGGATGCCGAACACGGCGTGGTCAATCACAAAGGGCAGGTCTTTGCAGGACAAGCGGGCCGCACGGTGCATGACAGTCTCTATGTGTGCGACGGCGCGGTGGTGCCTCGTTCGCTGGGCGTGAATCCCTTGTTGACAATCTCGGCACTCGCCGAGCGGTGCCTGGCGCTGCTGATCGCCGATCGCGGCTGGAACGTCTCATATCGTCTTCCGTCCGCGCCGCACGGCGCCTCGCCGGTCGCCCCCTTGGGTTTGCAGTTTACGGAAACGATGCGTGGCTATGCATCGACACGCGTGACAGACGACTACCAACGAGGGGCGGAACAGGGACGGATCGAAGGCGCGTTGTGTGAATTCACGTTAACCGTGATCAGCGAGGATCTGGAGCGCATGCTGTCGGATCCCACCCATCAAGGGACGATGGTGGGCACTGTAACGGCGCCTGCGCTGTCGCCCACACCCATGACCGTCAGTCAGGGCGTCTTCCAATTGTTCGCGGAAGATCCGGAACACGTCGGCACGCGCCGCATGAACTACCGGATGAATCTCTCCGCTGAAGACGGTCGGCAATATTTCTTCGATGGATTTAAATCGGTTCATCACGACCGGGGGATCGATCTCTGGCCCGATACGACCACCTTGTTTATCACGGTGTACAACGGAAAGGATGCCACGGGACAAGTCGTCGCGAAAGGCATTCTCAAGATTGAGCCGGCGGATTTTGCCACGCAGATGACCACGTTGAAAATAACGAATGCCAAAACGACAAAGGAACGTTTGGAGGCCACGGCGCGATTCGGAGCGTTCTTTAGCGGCATTCTTTTCGAGACGTATGGCGGGGTGTTGGCAAAGCCGACGGTGTTCGATCCAGACGTTTCTCCCCGCAAGAAGCGGCCGCTCCGTGTCGGTGCCCCCGAGGTGCATGTCTGTACGCCTAGCGACGGGTTGCAGCTTCGCCTGACCCGCTATCGAGGCGGATCGAAGGGGCCCGTCATCCTGTCGCACGGGTTAGGCGTATCGAGCACGATTTACTCGTTGGACACAATCGACACGAATCTCTTGGAATATCTCTTTGCCCACGACTACGACGTGTGGCTATTTGATTATCGTGCCAGCATCGACCTACCGGCGTCGCGGACACAATTTACCGCTGATGATATTGCGCTCAAAGACTACCCCGCGGCGGTGGAATTGGTTCGCCGCATCACTCGGGCAGCCACTGTCCAGATGGTCGTGCATTGTTATGGATCGACGACATTTGTTATGGCGATGTTGGCCGGTCTCCAGGGCGTGCGATCGGCCGTCTGTTCGCAGATCGCCACCCATATCGTGGCGCCGACGCTTACGCGATTGAAAGTCGGCCTCCATCTTCCGGAAGTGCTAGAGTCCGTCGGCGTGCATTCGCTGACCGCCTATGTCGACCGTCATGCCGATTGGAAAAACCGTCTATTCGATCTCGCCTTGAAATATTATCCAGTAGATTCAGATGAGCGATGTGCGAGCCCGGTGTGTCATCGGATTACATTCATGTACGCGCCGCTCTATGAACATGCGCAATTGAACTCACTGACCCACGAGACGCTGCATGAAACATTTGGGATTGCCAACATGCGGGCGTTCGAGCATCTGGCGCTGCTGACCAAGACGGGCCATCTGGTCACCGCCGACGGCCAGGAGGCGTACCTGCCGCATCTGGAGCGGCTGGCTATTCCCATCACGTTCATCCACGGCGAGCAGAACGCGTGTTTTCTCCCGGAAAGCACAGCCAAGACCCTCGCCTTGCTTCAGCAAACGAACGGGTCCGGCTTGTATCGCCGTCATGTCATTCCGGCGTATGGCCATATCGATTGCATCTTCGGCAAAAATGCCGTGAAGGATGTCTATCCGTTGATTGCCCAGCACTTGGACGAAACCGCCTAATAGAGTTGATGAGAGGGGAGGTTGGAGATGTCCGGTTCGGATAAACAGAAGATGGTCGGCTGGTATGATCCTGGCCAATTACTCCGGACGGCGGGACAGGTCGTCGTCTCGACCATTTTCGGGAAAAACTCCGATCAGCGGATGATCGAAGCCCTCTTCGCGGATGTCGATCCTGTGTCGTTGCCAGACCCGAGCGATCCGCGGCTCATCAAGGATGGTATCGAAGACTACTCGGACCTGCCCGAACTGTGGATCGACTATGTCGCCGACATGGGGGATGGCTGGAATTCCACCTACTCAGTGGCCTACCACTTGAGCCAGCCCACGTTGTCATGCCGAGATCCAAAGGGAGGTGAGCATACGACGCAGCAAGGTCGGGTATTAGTGTTCGGCGGCGATGAGGTGTACCCGACCGCCAGCCAAAGCGAGTACAAGCGTCGAACCTTTACCCCTTACGACTGCGCCTTTCGAGGCACAATACCTCGTCCAGACCTGTATGCGATTCCAGGCAACCACGATTGGTACGATAGTCTGGTCGCCTTCACGCGATACTTTATTTCCAAGACCCAGGTTGAAGGGTTTCGAACGCGGCAGGCTCGCAGTTATTTTGCCTTGAAACTGCCGCACGGGTGGTGGCTGCTAGGCCTGGATGTCCAATTGGGTTCGTACATCGATGGGCCACAGGTCGACTATTTCCAGCAGGTGGCCACGCACATCGCAGCCGGAGAGAGTATCATCATCTGTAACGCAGAGCCTGTCTGGATCTACGACCATCTGTACAAGCAAGACGATCCCAATATGGATGACCGGAATCTCGACTTCGTCGAGCGGGCCATTCTCAAAGGCAAATCGGTTCGTGTGTTTTTGGCGGGCGATCTCCATCATTATCGCCGACATGCGGCTGACGACCAGACACAAAAAATTACCGCCGGAGGAGGCGGTGCATTTCTGCACCCCACGCATGGGGCCGATGTGGAAACTATTCAAGAAACTTTGGAAGACGACAAAAGGACTTATGTACGGAACTTTAGGCACAAACAAAGTTGGCCGCCTACTGCAAAGTCAAAGAGCCTGTGCCGGCGAAATGCTTTTTTCCCTCTCCTTAATCCGAAATTCGGGGTTGTCCCAGCGGTTTTATATCTCCTGACCGCCTGGTCGGTCCTGGCTCCGATCGGCGATTTGGGCGTATCCGATATGGGGACAGTCATCCATACGACGCTCACGAGTCTGCTCAACAGCCCTCTCGCGGTGTTTTGGGTCGTGACCGTATTTTTAGGGTTCTGGCTATTCACCGACACGCACGTGCAATGGTATCGCTGGATCGCGGGAACTGTTCATGGGATGACCCATGTGCTGGCCATTTTTTTTATCGGATGGGGAGCGGCGTATGTGGTGGTTCATGCGATGGGGCTCCCGTTCAGATCGATTAGCCAATTACTTCTGTCGGGAGCCATGATCGTGGCGGCGGGCTATCTCATTGGCCCTATGATTCTTGGCGCCTATTTGCTCCTCTCGCTCAACTGGTTCGGTCGTCACTCTAATGAGGCGTTTTCATCTCTTCATATTGAGGACTGGAAAAATTTTTTGCGGCTCCGCATTGCGGCGGACGGTGCGCTGACGATTTTCCCAATCGGATTGCGTCAGGTTCCGCGACACTGGCTCGAATGTCCCGATGGAACGCCGGGGTCTCGATTCGTTCCCCATGATCCAAACGCCACGGCTCCTGAATTGATTGAATCACCCATCACGGTCACGCATCGGCAGTGATCGGGTTGGCTGAGGGACAGTGTTTTCAATGACCGGAGAGGATGGGTTCGATCGGGCGAGTCTTACTGCCGTCGGCGGACATCGTCCCGCAGGGCCGTGAGCGCGGAGAGATGGGCGGGATCCTTCTCCTCCACCATCGCCTGGCGGACAAAATTAATAACCCGTTTTTGTCCGACATGCGGCGGGACGATTGGGTCGATCACGCGCCAGATCCCGTTCATGGCTTTCAGGCGAAACCCGATTCGTTCCACATGCGGTTCGGGAAAGAAAACGGCTTTCTCAAGATAGATCGATCCCACTACTTTGAATTCAACCGGAATCACGACGTCTAGATTATTTTTGACGTCCCACTGATCAATGTCTTCGATCACCTGGTAGCCGGTGATGACGACGACATGCCCCCAGATCGTCTCTTCTTTCCACGCGATGTACGGTTTCTGGGCTTCCCATGTCAGGGGGTTCAGGCGGGCGCCTTTCAGGTCGAGGTCCAGATATTTCTTCAGCAGGATGGACGGGTCTTTGTTGAGGGCGCCCGTCTGCGCATGTCCATCACTCACAATGATCATCGAGCCCAGCAGAAGTGCCACGCTTAAAAAGTGACGGAGAAATGCGGTTCCAAAGATCACGGCTCACCAGAAGATGTTCGACGGCAGGTAAGGGGATATTCTGCTGCTATCCGACCTCGTGAAGCTTCATGAGATTTGTTCCACCGCGTTGTCCAACGAGCGCGCCCGATACAATCACGATAATATCGCCGGTCTTGGCCAAGCCTTCCAACTTCAATCGGCGCTCGACCTCACTAATGCGCGCGTCGGTTTGCTCGATTAACGGCATCGTGTAAGGCAGCACGCCCCAACACAAGGCCATGCGTTGACGCACCTGCTCAACGGGCGTAAAGGCAATAATTGGCGTCGTGGGCCGCTGTTTCGATACCAAATGGACGGTCATGCCCGACTGGCTGAACGCCACGAGGGCGCTTGCCCTCGTTGAAGTGGCGGCTGAAGATGCTGCGGCGCAAATGGCCTCCGGAAATGAAGCAGGGCCCTGGTTCGGCTCCGCTCGCCTGATCATGCCCGGTTCTTTTCCATCTTCCGCCGCCCGCACGATGCGATCCATGACGCGAACCGACTCATCCGGATAACGTCCGACGGCCGTTTCAGCCGACAGCATCACCGCATCCGTTCCGTCGAAGACCGCGTTCGCCACGTCCGAAGCCTCGGCCCGGGTTGGACGCGGGTTCTGGGTCATCGATTCCAACATCTGAGTAGCCGTGATCACGAGCTTGCGGCGACGATTGGCCTCGGTGATCATCCGTTTCTGCAGCACCGGCACCGCTTCCGACCCCATCTCAACGCCCAGGTCGCCCCGTGCGATCATAATGCCGTGGACCTGATCCAAGATGGGTTCCAAATGTTCGACAGCTTCAAGCCGTTCGATCTTGGCGATGATCGGCATTTCTCCACCGTACTCGTCGATTAGCTTCCGCGCTTCGCGAATGTCATCCGGTCCTCTGACGAACGACAGCGCCACATAATCGACACGATGCTGAACGCCGAATCGTAAGTCCTCCCGATCCTTGTCGGTGAACGTCGGCGCGCTGATGCTGGTGCCGGGTAGATTGATGCCTTTATGCGATCCGATTGACCCGCCGATGGTCACGCGGCACTCCACCGTTTGACCAGAAATGCGTTGCACAACGAGTTCGATGAGACCGTCGTCGATGAGAATGCGCGCGCCGGTCTTCACATCTTGTGCCAGATGCGCATAGGTGACGGGAATGTCCGAAGTGCGCGCTGACGATCCCGACGCGCCTGCCTCAACGACCAAGCGGACGATCTGATCGGTGGCGACATCTATACGGCGAGAGGGCACATCTCCGACCCGGATGCGGGGACCTTGCAGATCCTGAATGATCGCGACCGGGATGTCATGGCGTTCCGCCGCTTTGCGAATCGCCTGAATGGCGCGCGCATGGGACTCGTGAGACCCATGCGAGAAATTAAGCCGGGCCGCATTCATTCCGCTTTGGATAAGGCGGTCGAGAATGTCAGGCGATTCGCTGGCTGGGCCGATTGTGCAGACGATTTTTGCTTTTCGCATTCCGGTGCGACTCACAGAAGCGCGGGCGCCATTCTAACAAAGGCCTCTCATTGCCGCAATGAAATCCGACCTTCGTTGGAGGACAGGATTGCGGCGAAATCTTGCCCTCTCAAGGCCTTGCATGGTACCGTCCCACCGTTTCGGCCGTTCCTGTTGCTTGTACATAGAGGAATTCATGCGACTTCTTTGGTGCGCAGTGGCCGCTGTCCTCATGTTTGGTGCGGGACTTAGTTGGGCGGGTCCGTCAGTCGGAGGGCATGCGGATCCTTCAATGCCTCGGATGCACGCAACCTCGTCCTCCGGCTCTGCCTCGTTTTTCCCTAGCCACGTGTCGCTCGCCGACGATCCGTCCTCGGGTTCCCTCGCCGAGTCTCCATTGGGGAAAGCCGCTACGATTTTGGACGCCGTTCAAAAGAGGCACGGCGACCCGCTGCCCGGATACGTCGGCGGCAAAACATTTCACAATCGGGAACGCAAGCTTCCCTTCGGCCACTATCGAGAATACGATGTGCATCCGAAGGTCCCAGGCCGCAATCGCGGCGCGGAGCGTGTTGTGATTGAACAGCAGAGCGGTAAGGCGTATTACACCGGCGACCATTACCGTAGTTTCGTACCTTTGAACTGAGGCGGCCGAATGAGCATCGATCACTTGCGGTCCATCCATCCTCCTTATGTGGAGCTGCTGGTCTTAAAAAAAGATCACACGTATCAGGACGAGATTGCGCCCCCGCCTGGCTATGTCGTCAGAGAATTTCACGGCCGGAAATGCAAGAGCAAATCCGGTTTGCTGGGTGAATTTTCGCGGGTCTTGGATTTTCCGTCCTACTTCGGAAAAAATTGGGATGCCTTTGAAGATTGTTTAACCGATCTCCAATGGCTGCCCGCGCCGGGCTATCTGTTCGTTGTGACTGAGGCGGAACAGATATTGCCGGAGCACGATGAGGACTATCGAACATTCCTGTCCATATTGGAACAAGCCGGAAAGGTATGGGGCACGGAGCAAGACGTGCGTCCGGAGATTCCGTTTCATGTCCTGTTGGCCGTCTCCGAACACCTCAAATCGAAGCGGGCCCAGTGGAACGTGCCGCTGTTCAAAAAATAGGTCCTCGCGCGTAGGTGCGGTCATTCGCACTGCCGTGTTCCCACTGGGAACGGGACCAGCCTGAACTGAACGCGGCTTGCCTTGACCGGTTTAGCGACCCATGGTACCGTGTCGCGCTTTTATGAAGACCACGACGTCTCAAAAACTGTTTTCGGCTGCGCAACGCGTGATTCCCGGCGGCGTAAATAGCCCGGTTCGCGCGTTTCGTTCTGTCGGAGGCCATCCACTTTTTATCAAGCGTGCAAAAGGCGCACGTCTGTACGATGTCGATGGGAACAGCTTTATTGATTATGTCCTCTCGTGGGGACCGATGATCTTGGGGCACGCTCCCGCGCCTGTTATTCAGGCCATCACCCGCGCGGCGGCCAGGGGCACCAGCTATGGGGCGCCCACGGAATTGGAAGTCCGCCTCGCGGAGATGGTGACAAACGCTGTCCCATCTATGGAGCAGGTCCGACTGGTCAACTCAGGGACCGAGGCGATTATGAGCGCCATTCGAGTCGCCCGCGCGCACACGAAGCGGGACGGCGTCCTGAAGTTCGAAGGTTGTTATCATGGACACGCCGATTACCTGCTGGCCAAAGCCGGTTCCGGCGTCGCGACGTTAGGCCTACCCGACTCGCCGGGTGTGCCGGCCGATTTTACCCGCCATACGTTGACCTCGCCCTATAACGACATCAAAGCTCTTCATCAGATGATCGAGACCAACGCTCGGATGTTGGCCTGCGTGATCGTCGAACCCGTCGCCGGCAACATGGGAGTCGTTCCCCCTCACGACGAATTTCTACCGGCGCTCCGAGAACTCACCAGCCGATACGGCATCGTGTTGATTTTTGACGAGGTCATCACCGGATTCCGCGTGCACTATGGCGGGGCTCAGACCCTGTACGGGATCGCGCCGGATTTGACGTGTCTCGGAAAAATTATCGGAGGCGGCCTACCGGTGGGGGCCTATGGCGGAGCAAAGGAACTGATGCAGCAGGTGGCTCCGGCCGGGTCGGTCTATCAGGCTGGAACCTTGTCGGGAAATCCATTAGCCGTGACGGCGGGACTTGAAACGCTGAAGCGTCTCAAGGCTCCCGGTGTCTACCGGAAATTGGAGGCGCAAGCACAGGCCTTGGCCGAGGGGCTCGGGGATGCCGCAGCGCGAGCGGGAATACCGTTGACGCAAACGCGGGTAGGATCAATGTTGGGGGCGTTCTTTACCAACCATCCTGTGGTTGATTATGCGACGGCGAAACAATCGGACACGGAACGCTATGCCAAGTTTTTCCACCGCATGTTGAGCAAGGGCGTCTATTTCGCTCCCTCGCAATTCGAAGCGGCCTTTGTGTCCACCGCTCATACTTCACGCGATATTGCCCGCACGGTGGCAGGCGCTCACGCCGTCTTCCGAGCCCTGTAGACTCCGGAGTATCCTCGTAGATACGTAAAACACCTTTTCGGATACATTGACGCCTACTCGTCGTCTTCATCCTCGGCATCTAACGCTTCCTGGCGCTTCTGTTCCTCCATCGCGTTGTGCAGCAGCATCCGGATGAACATGGAGTACAGGGACCCCTTTTCGAGCGTCCCACCAGGAGGAATTGCGATCTTGCCTTCCTTAATCATGCGATCCAGCCAAGCTTTTTGATCCGGCGCGATGAGGATGGGGATTTCGACTAACCCGACTCGTCCAAACATATCCATAAAAATACTCCTTCCTGAAACATTGGCCATTTCAGCATGCGCTTTTGGAGGTTGTCAACCGACGCGCATGGGACTTGCAATCTTGTCGCTGCAAGTGACTGACGATGGTCGACGATTGGTGAAGAAGGGGAGGGGAAGGTATGAGAAGCAATGAACGGCAAGATTTCGTATGGATGGCTATTGGCCGTCGTGTCGATACTGTGGATGACCTGCCCGACTTCCGTCTTTGCGGCCAAGCACCTGACGAAGAAGGATGAAGCGGGGTCCAGCGTCCATCGAGCGTCGGCGGCCGTTCCGAGTGAATCCAACGCCCTCACGACTCGGATCAGTACGCGCAAAGTTCGAGGCATCAGCACAATCAGACAACGTAGTTTCCCACGCATAGTAAGGCGTTCCACTGATTCGGCTGGGAGGTCGAAGCGGGAACAAACACTCGATGCGTCGCGTATCAGGGTCATCGACGGAGAAACGTTTTCCTATGGAGGAGAGAGCATCCGTGTCCACGGGGTCACTGCGCCGTTGGCTCTTGAGCAGGGAGCAAAAGAGGCCCGGCAACAGCTTGAGGACTTGTTGCAGCAAGGCCGAGTCACGATGATTCCTAAAGGCTCCGACCGATTAGGTACTCGAGTCGCGGAAATTCGGGTGGATCATCGCAATGTGGCGGACCTAATCAACTGGTCCCGATAGCTCTGACATGATCACGTAGTAGTTTGCCTGATAGCCAAGTGCCGAGTCATCTCCTATAATACTTTCAACTCAAGGAAGAGTTCTGTCAGACCAGTGCTTAATGGATTTCGGTTGGATGGCGTGAAGAAATTGCGACAAGCTCAAGGTGTGGAATCTTCGTCTACCGCCGGTACGGCATCAGAACATCCTGGACTGGCGCGCGCACTCAAGTTGACGCCGATCTTGGCGTTGACCATCGGCATTTTCTCTCTCGACCTTCTCATCCCCAAAGGGGTGGCGGATGCGCTGTTGTATGTCGCACCCGTCGCGTGGATTGCGTTGTGGTCGAACCGGCAGGAAGCGTCGTTAGTCCTGATCGTCGCCATGAGTTGTACGGCGGGAGCTATTCTGGGCTTCTTGCTGTCTCCCCCGGGCTTGTTGTGGCTCGGCGTGGCCAATCGTGGCATCACGATCTTTGTCCTCTGGCTCGTCGCTATCCTTTCCCTGACCCGAAAACGCGTGGAAGACGAAGTGAAAACCCTGCGCGGCCTCTTGCCGATCTGTTCGTATTGCAAAAAAATACGGGATGACAAGGGATATTGGAAGCAGATCGAAGTCTACATCGCCGCGAACTCGCAAGCGGATTTCAGTCACGGCTTATGCCCGGAATGCGGGCTCGAACATTATCCCGACATCTTTAAGCATCAACCCACCGGCACTCACTCCTGAGCGCGCTCACTTTTTCTTCTTCTTGTCCTTCGGATTGTCGGCAAACAGTAGCCAAACCAATACGACAAAACCGACCGCGACGGCTGACAACGCCAGCCATGTCCCCAATTTTTCCATGTCTATCCTGACTGCTTGTTACGATCAAGCGCCAAAGCGTGGTGGGTCGAGGATGACCCTAAAAGTGAACTGTTCGTGGGATGGTCGGGCATATCTAATAACGCCTGGGGCAATCGCTTAAGTTTGCCTTCGAGGTTCACCGTCGCCAGTGTGGCGGAACCCTCCACGATCGTACGCTGACTCGTTCGTTCCCGGATAACATGAGTAAAGGTCAACGTCGCCTTGCTCCGATTTGTAATCTGCGTCTCGATCGCGAGCGTATTTCCATAACGAGCGGGAGATCGGTAGTGTATTTCGGCGTGCGTCACCATGAATTGCGTTCCATCCGCTATGAGGTCCGCAACTGCAATTCCGCGATCGCTCAGATAATGCGTTCGAGCCCGTTCGAAATATTTGAGATAGTTTGCATAGTAGACGACGCCGCCACAATCCGTATCTTCATAGTAGATCTGAATGTCCATAGTCGATAAGGCTGTGACCGCGATAGATGGGCCACATCCGTTAAAGGGAATCGTTGTTTACAAAGTCAACGTCGGAAAAATGGGCAGTGATCCTTCGTTGACAGAGGTGATTTTCAGGATCAGATCATGCAACTGGTGAAACCGTTCGGCTTTAATCGGTTCAAACCCGTGACCCAGCACGGCGTGATTCACGGCATCGAGAAACGGTTTCATTTTGGCCCATTGCCCAACATATGCCTGACCCATTGGGTCTCCGAGGCCTGCAAGAGCGCGGAATTGAGACAAGAGCGGCAGTTTATATTTGCCGTCGAGGTCATCTAAAAAGCAGGTGCGACAAAATTCCTGCAGATCGGCGGGCAACTGCTCGGGCTGCACATCCCAGGTTCTGATGCGATGGTGCTTCCATAGACGAAACTGGGCAAAGGCTTCCAGTGCACGAAGCAGTACAGCTACCGCGGCTTCGACATGGTGATCCACCTCGGCCCGACGGCGCGCATGAGCCAGAAGTTCGTACGCCATGGCTTCCTTCACGTCACCTGGATCGAGAATGAGTTTTTCTAAAAATCCGATATTCGGCTTCAAGGTCGGGAGAAGATGCTTAAGACCGGTGGGGCCGCCCCAGATTGACGCCATTTCCAATGCTTTCAGCGACGTCTTGAGTTTGTCCCATGCCGGCCGATGTTGAAACCGCTCCCACAAGCCGTACCCGTCTGCAAGATCGGCTAATGCCCGGTACAGCGGTTTTTGGCCGCCACTCACGCGAGCTTCAAGTTGACGGAATAGCTGCGCGGAAGCGAGAAATGCTCCACGATTGAAGAGCTCGCAGCTTTCGCGGCGCGTCGCGGCAGCAGCCTCATCCCACGGATTCCCGTGGAACCAAAATCGTTCGTGTCCGTCTAGGGTGACCGATTCGGCGTCTTGCGAGGCGGCAGCGGTTCGTGAGCCCAGCGAGACAATGCGTGAACAATAAGGAGTCGCCGTTAACATCATGGCGACTGCCATGGCCGGCGTGGCGCCGGTCATATCCATCACCAAGTCACCGGTTTTAACCTCCCAGGTTTGCAGCAGATCGGGAAGCGTGCGCGAGAGGGCCTGACAAGATGCGGCGAAGTGCGATGCGTCGCTGGTGATGACGCAATCCCAACGTCTCGGCATTTGAGCAATGTGCGGTTGAACGGCAGTCTCGATGAGCTGTTTAACCGAGGCTGGACCAAAAAAACACAACAGGTCCGGTTTCAGACGATTAATCGAATAGACCGCCGCCGGGGCATCATCGGCGATTGCGATGAGCAGTGCTTTAATGGGACCGTCCATGGCCATGAAGGCGAATATAGCATCACCGCTTTAAGGCCTTCAATTCCGAGTTCAGAACCTCCAAGATGTGCTCGCTTCCATAGTGAAAGAAGCGCAATGAGTCTTGATAAGGCAAATCCACTGGACCATCGATGTAAGGGAATGCATCACCATCGGTGTTACCGTGTCCGATAGGCAGGGCTTTCCAGAGACGATAACATTTACTTATGCGCATGCTGCTCATCGATGACGATCCCTTGCTGATCGAAGCGCTTCCCACGGCATTGAAGAGACGCCTTCCCCACAGCACTATTACCACCGCTGTGTCGGCTCGCGAAGGGCTCGATCAACTTCAAGTCGAAAGGTTTGATGTGATTCTGACCGATCTCTGGATGTCGGGTATGCATGGCGATGAGTTCACGACACGCATGAACACGATCACCGAATGCACGCCGGTCATCCTGATAACCGGCGTGATTGAAAGCCCAGGAGAGATTCTGCCGGCTAATTTATTTGCCGTCGTGCGGAAGCCTTTCGATGTCGATGTGTTGGCACAGACCATTTTATCCGCCACCGCCAATTCCAATCCATCCTGATTCCAAGCTTCATAGCCCAGGCCTCGAGACGTTGCCTCTTTCATAGAGAAGAATCTTCATAAGACGCAGACGGTGAGATCGGAAAGCGGAGGTGCCTTGTTCCCAAAAGAGGGATTCTCTACACTGGCCTGAAAGGGGGAGCTATATGGCAGATCTGGGAGATGAGAAGGGGAGCAAGACCTACAGTTTGTATACTTCCATTCGACGATATTTTGAACCGTTGAAGGAGCATTGGGAAAAGCTGACGCCTGAAGAACAGGCAGTGGTCATCACGGAGGTCGAAGCCTTTCTGAATTCAGTACGCCGGCGCGTCCCTGAGCTGTAGAGCGCGGGCAGGCAAGAGGCCCAAGCGATAGGTTTAGAGAAACGAGTTGCGGCGGCGACGTTACGATAAGGCCGGCTGTCTCGATAATTCAACGGGAAAAATGAATTGAGACAGAATGTGGCCGATAGAGCCGGCACACACCCCGAGGATGGGATGAAACTCGATTGGCACGACAAACAGCAGACTACAGATCATGAAATCCGCCAATACCGTCAATCGGATTCGAGTTACCTTCATGTGAGAAGTGTAGCAACTGCGGAAATGCCAGTTGTTGTCGGTTAGATTCGATTCTTGCCTTCTGACAGCGAATCCTGACTTCTCCCGGCGTGACTGTGGAAAGCCATGAAATCGGCGAACGATCGTGTGACGTGGGCGTGACCGTTATCGCGACTCATCGCGAGTCTTGGATGGATTCCACGATGAGGTGCTCGAGCCTATTCTGTAGACCGGTGAGTGCTTCGCAATATCGTTGGAGCGACCGTTCTTGGATGAACAGTTCTGGCGGGACGCTCCAGATATCCATCAAGACTTGACGAAAGAGAATGAGCAACACTTTGTGCCGCGGCGTCACGAGCGATTCGACAGGGGACGCATCTAAGTACCGGGCAACGTAACGTTGGTATGCCGGCCGCGCCGCGTGCCATTCGGGCTGAAACACGAACTCTTCAAGGACCGATACGACGGATTGCGCTTCATCCGGCTGACCGAACTCGCATCGCACAAGAACCGCGACCAACGCCGTCACATAGCCGACCAATTCCTCGCGTGTCCGTTGGTCAGTGGCCGGCGCCATCTTACGACCACGAAGAAATCCCCCGTTTATTTTCAACTCCACATAGAGGTCGTCCAGTGCAGCATAGGCGTAGGCCCCGCTTCTGATCACGCATTTCATCAGCTTCATGACTCGGCTTGTGTCAGACATATCTGCATCCTGCTCAAGCAACATCATCACATCACCCCCTGCAAGACACCGATGGACGGCTCATAAAATCCTGGTGAGGTGATAAAGCAATTACAGGACCCGTTGCCGACGTCCGTCATACGAAAGACAAGCCCCGCGAAATAACAATGAAAAGCGTGCATTGTGGGACGATGTCGAAGGTGGGCGGAAAGAATCGAAAACTCTCTGCGTATCGTAAGAGATAAGGGGGGTCTCAAAGCGATACAGCAAATGAACCTTGAGCCCGACCTCTTTGTTTCGAGCTCAAGAGTAACTATAATGACAACAGTCTAATGGGAGATTGGCATGGAAGAGAAAAAGTACAATCCGTTCGGATCGTCGATCAACAAAGTAGGACGGGGGAGTTCAACAGAGCGCGATCGCGCGGAACGAGAAACTCCAATCAAACGGCCATCGTCGTCCGCTCGCGCAACCCAACGCTCGGGCCGAAAGGGGAGAGGGCGGTAAGGCTTTCTTCCACAGTATGAGCGGGTCAACTCTCAAGGCAGGCTGGAGAAGATCTATATCCAACGCTCGATTTGAACACGTAGGGCTTCAAGGGTGAATGGTTTGGTAAGGTATCCTTGAGCGTTCTGTTTAATGGTGGATGAGGGATGATCGTCCCGTCCGCTGATCACAATCACCGGAATCTTCGAGCCGTCAGCTCGTAACCGTTTCAGCACGTCCAGTCCCGACACGTCCGGAAGACCCAGGTCTAAAATGGCCGCGTGAAATGTGCCATGAGCCAGCGCGTTCACAGCATCGGTTCCCGTCCCCACGGCCTTTACGTCGAACCCTTCGCTGACTAGAATCTGTCTCACCACGGCTTGTGTTTCTTTCCCGTCTTCCGCCAGCAAAATTCTTTTTGTCATTTGCTTGTCCTTCTCTCGATCGTTCGCACGGGACCATTCGCCTCTGCGCGATACGTCTCATCGGTCATTCCACGCAGGCCTATGTCTCACAGTCGAATTGTACAATCACTGACAGTATTTCCAACATCACAAGGTTTACACAATAGACATGCAACGGACCACCAAACAACAACCTGTCCAACCACGACGACGACGCCCCGAGGATTTTACACCACGTGAGCAGGAAATTCTGTCGCTGATTTGGGCGGGGCTAAAGAATCAAGAAATGGCAACGCGCCTGCACATCAGCATCAAGACGGTGGAAGCCCATCGGGCTACGATGATGAAAAAGATTCGGGTCAGTAATACGGCCCAGTTGTTAAAAGTGGCGATTCAAGACGGTCTGATCGAAGTCGCGTAGAGTTCTTCTTTCCTGCCCCTCCGCTCTCATAACCATTCACCGTTCTTACCGCTGTCGGTTCATCTCAAGCTTTTCACTCATTCGACCGTTAAGAAGTTAACAGGGTGAAAAGCATGGCCGTCGCAGAAGATTGGAATATTCGCAGAAGACCGCTCTGGCAGCGTCCGGACCTTGAGCGCCACGTCAATGACCTGGAACTTGCCAGCATAGATATAATGATCGAGATGGGGGCCGTGCACGTGCCGGAATCGTGTCAGGACGGCGAGACGCCGATTACCGAGGCGGAAGTGCGAAATATGATTTCATCGGCCTTATTCGTGGCCAATGTCGATCCTGCTAAAATCTATGCGTACCTTTCAACCGGCTATCTGGTGACGGTAGAAAATGTGGGCAATTGGAGTTCCTGCCAGCTTACCGCCTGGAATAAGGCGGTTGCCGCCTATAACGAGAGCAGTGCTGCTCATGCGTAGCGATCTTCTCCCAGTCTGATCACCAAGCCGCCGTTTCTCATGACTCCATGCGCTTGCCGTCAGTCGGACGCTTTGCCAGGGGAATCGTGACGATGATACTTGCGCTTTGGCCGGGTTGCCTCTTGAGGGAGAGCTCTCCGCCGAGAAGCAGGACTCGTTCGTGGAGGTTGGCAAGATTCTGTATTTTTGCATCCAAGTCGCTCTGCGGCGTGTCGGGACCATTGTCGTTGACCTCTAAAACCAGGCCGGACCCTTTTTCCTTCAACGTTATCCAGACGACCGTCGCACGCGCGTGAAGGGGTGCGTTGGTCAACAGTTCCTGAAACACTCGAAACAGCCCTGTTGATTGATCGGACTCAAGCCGATCGACCCCCTTGATAGAGACGATGCAGCGAAGCCCTGTCCGGTGTTCAAAGGTGGAGGCTTGCCACTGCATTGCCGCGGCGAGGCCGAGGTCATCTAAGATAGCGGGCCGCAATTCGCTGCAGATCCGTCGCACGGCGTCAGCCATGCGGTTGACCAGATGGGCCATAAATCTCACTTTCAAGAGGCTAGGCAACTGTTGGGGTGACAACCGCGCATCCAGCCAAGCGAGATCCGTTTTCAGAGCGGCCAACAGTTGTCCGAGATCATCATGGAGGTCACGAGCGATTCGGGCTCGCTCAGCTTCCCGCGCGCATTGGACCTGTTCCGAAAGATGCTTCCAGTTCGAGTCGGGCGAAGACCCTTGCTGTGGCCCGCGCGCGAATGTAATAGACGACTGAGCCGAGACAGCTGCTTGATCGCCAGATACATTGATAAACGAATGTGGGTCTTGTCCACGATTGCCTTGCCCACCGTGCTCTCGTTCGGCCGCCTCGCGCTGCTGAAAAAGAATGGACATCCCTTCGGCGCAGACATTTGCATCGACGTCATACTCTGGATCGTTGGCGGAGAAGCGTGAGACAAATCGAATGGCAGTCTGATCTTGAGCCGCACGCCGGCACTCGCGCTCAAAGACGGAGCCGATGAGGTCGGGACACGCCTCCCACATAAGTCGGCCCAGCATCTCCTCGCGCGACTTCGCGCATAAGGCCGGAGGGACCATCGAATTGAGCCATACGATCCGCCAGGACTGATCCAGCAGCAAGATGCCCAGTCGAAGGTCGTCCGCCACCTTTGCCAAACGGTCGCGCTGTGATTCCGATTGCTCAAGAGAATATTGACGCCGGCTCAGGAGGCGTTCCTTGGCCTCGATCAGCAAGCGTGAATAAGCAATGGCCTTTCTGGCCCGCTTTGTATGGCGAGTGGCTTTGGCGGTGAGTTGATCGATCTCTCCCCCAAACCGTCTACATTCCATCACCCGATTCAAGAGGGCCATGAAGACGTTCTGCTCTATCGGCTTATGCAGATAGTGATACACGCCGCTGAGCGTGGCGTGGGCCATGAGGGACTGGTCGAACTGCGCCGCCATGAGAATCACCGGCGTGTCCGGATATCGCTGGTGGAGCATGGAGAAGGCGGCTACGCCGGATGCGTCGGTCAACTGAGCCTCGACGATGAGGGCATCGTAGCCGCGGGTCGTCAGCTTTTTCAGGCCTGCGTGGAAGGAGGTGGCCGCATGCACACCCAGGCCGGGGAGTCGGCGCCTCACCGTGTCGGCCAGGGCCGTCAAGACGAGCGGATCGGCATCCAGTATGAGTATGTGCATAGCGGCACACTACGAGCGGCCATCGTGCGATTCGAGTCCGCAAAGGGTATCATGCGAGCCCGCTCGTCTGCCATGGCAATTTGCATGAGCGCGACCGCGAAATGACCAATGGAGTCTCGTCGTGCATTCTTGACACGGTACGTAAACGCCTTTACGCTCTGCCGAAGCGGGGTCGTCATATGGTGTGGTGGTATTGGTTGTTATTGGGGTTGGTGCTCTTGGGAGGCGAGATGGCCACCCCCGGAGGATTTTATGTTCTGTTTTTCGGCTTGGCGGCGTTGCTGGTGGGAGCGCTGGCCGGATTCGGATGGCTCGCCACCGCGTGGTTGCAATGGCTCTTGTTCTCGATCCTGTCGGTTATCTCGCTCTTCTTATTTCGAAACTCATTGCTCGTTTGGATGAAAGCCCATGAACCGGTCGGCCGCGAGGTGGATGCCATCGCAGGCGAGACGGCGGTGCTGATAGAGGCCGTGCTGCCCGGTCAAGTCGGAAAGGCGGAATTGCGGGGATCGACGTGGAACGTCCGGAATACAGGCAGTGTGGTGTTGAACAAAGGACAGCGCGTGCGGGTAGAACGGGTGGACGGGCTGACGCTGTGGGTCAAATCCGAATAGTCCTTGACGGCAGTGTCGTTTGTCGGCAACAGAACACGTAGGACGGAAAAAGCGGCCTAACGGATGGAGGAGACGATCATGTCGGGTGGATTAGTCGTCGTTCTGATGTTGGCCATGCTTGTCGTCGTCGTGGTGGCCAAAACCGCGCGCGTGGTCCCGCAGCAAAGCGCGTTTGTCGTGGAACGCCTGGGGAAATACTCGACGACGCTCAACGCCGGGTTTCACATTCTGGTTCCGTTTTTCGACGTCGTGCGATACAAACATTCGCTCAAAGAAACTGCCATCGATATTCCGGAGCAGATCTGTATCACGCGTGATAACGTCCAGGTCGGCGTGGACGGTGTGCTCTATCTCAAGGTGCTCGATCCTCACCGGGCCTCTTACGGTATTTCGGACTATCAATTCGCCATCATCCAGTTGGCGCAGACAACCCTCCGTAGCGAAATCGGAAAAATCGATCTGGACAAAACGTTTGAAGAACGGACCAATATCAACGTGCAGGTCGTCAACGAACTGGACAAAGCCTCCGAGCCGTGGGGCATCAAAGTGCTCCGCTACGAGATTAAGAACATCACCCCGCCCAGAGATGTGCTGGCCGCGATGGAAAAACAGATGCGTGCCGAGCGTGAAAAACGGGCGGTCATTCTTACCTCAGAAGGCGAACGCGATGCCGCGGTCAATCAGGCGGAGGGCCAGAAGCAACAAGTCATCAAGGCCTCCGAAGCCAAGAAGCAGCAGCAGATCAATGAGGCGGAAGGCGCAGCCTCGGCCATTCTTGCCATCGCGCATGCCACGGCCGAAGGGCTTCGCAAGGTCGCCGAGGCCACGCAGGTCCAGGGCGGCTATGAGGCCGTTCAACTTCGCGTCGCCGAGCAATACATCGGTAAATTCGGCGAGCTAGCCAAATCCAGCAACACCTTAGTGCTGCCCGCGACCGTGTCCGACGTGGGATCGATGATCGCACTGGCCATGAACGTGATCGGCCGCCGCTCTGATCCCACGTTGCCGAAAAAGTGAACGCGGAATCCGCGACTGATTCGTTGACACCCTTTCGCTGCTGGCCTACAATTCGTCTCGATGAAAGAGCGCGCAATCAAGGCGTTTGAAGAGAGCGCCGACGTCAAACGCCGTTTCGTCCACGCGCATGCCGACCGCATCGTTCAGGTCGCGCACGTCATTGCCGGCGCGTTCCGTGACGGTCGAAAAGTACTGCTGTTCGGTAATGGCGGCAGTTCCACGGACGCGTCGCACATCGCGGCGGAGTTTGTCGGCAGGTATCTCCGTGAGCGACGTCCCCTCCCCGCGATCGCTCTGGGCACCGATATGGCGGCTGTGACGTGCATCTCGAACGATTACGATTTTACAGAAGTCTTTGCCCGTCAAGTGAAAGCGCATGGTCAGAAGGGCGACATCGTCATCGCCATCAGCACTAGCGGCAATTCTCCCAACGTCTTAAAGGGGCTCGACGCCGCTCGCGAGTTGGGATTAACGACCATAGGCTGGACCGGCGGAAAGGGCGGGAAGCTTGCCGAGGCGGTCGAATACTCGTTCGTAGTGCCCTCGACCGTCACCGCCAGAATTCAAGAGAGCCATATTACGCTGGGCCATGTGTTGTGCGAACTGATTGAAGAAGAGTTATTTGCTACCCCGTAACACGGCCGGCCGATTGATCGTGCTCATTCTTTCCTTTTCTGCCGCACCCAAGGTATTGCGGAACACTGCACCCCTCATTGGCCGTACCGTGTGGCGCCCTGATCGATAGAATGGAAATCACAACTCCGACCGTGCCGCCCTTCTCTACCGAACAATTGCATGAGATTTGGCGCCAGCTCAATCTGAGATATTTTGAAAGCCGGCTGTCGCCGATTCCCATCCTCTGGAGTCTTCGCTTAACCGCATCGGTTGGTATGTTTGTCAGCCGAGTCGGACCCAAAGCCCCATCATCCGTCTCAGGTCCTTTAGATAAGACGCGGCGACTTATTCGACTCTCTCTGCCACTGCTTCGAGATCAGGTCGAACAGGAAATCGCAGGGACGCTGGCGCATGAAATGATTCATCAATGGCAGTTTGATGTGCTCTGCCGACGTCCTAACCATGGGGCGGAGTTTTCTCGCCTCATGGCGAGCATGAATCGCGATGGCCTGGGCATTACGATTCGCCATTCACTTGATCGAGCCGTCCAGGCGTTCACGAAATATACGTGGCGATGCACGGAGTGCGGCTGCGAATATCATCGGCAACGGAAGACGATTCGCCCTCGTCGTCATCGGTGCGGCGCCTGTCTTGGAAAGTTGCGCGAGCTACCACGCGTCATTGAAGAATCGTGCGACGTGTCGACGGGTCCGGCCACGCCCAGTTCAGAGTCTCCTCCCACCCACGCTGTAACGGACCAAGCGGCGCCATGTCTGCAATTGGTCCTGCCGTACGCCGGTCCGTAGGTGTCTAGATGAGTCGTTGGCCGCGCCGGATTCTCTTTGGTGATGTCGATGCCATGTATGCCTCATCGGCCATCGTGGCGAATCCCTCACTGGCCGGCCGATTGGTAGCCGTGGGCTCTCCCCCGCCCCGCGGCATCATCACCGCCGCCAGCTACCCCTTGCGAGCATATGGTGTCAAAGCCGCCATGCCGACTGCTCATGCGCTTCGGCTGTGTCCCGACCTGATTCTCGTCGCTCCTGATCGGGCGCTGTATCGCCGGATGCATGAACGCATGCGCGAGGTGACCGATCGTCTATTTCCCGCAACCGAGTGGAGCAGCATCGATGAATTTTACGTGGATACCACGGAACTGCAGACGCGCTATCCGGACTCGATCGCGCTTGGCAAGATCGTGAAGGAATCTCTTTACGCTGCGACGGGACTATGCTGCACGGTCGCCGTTGCGACCGGCAAAGCGGTCGCCAAAATCGCCGCGGACCATCATAAACCGAATGGGCTGGCCGTCATCGAGCCGGGTATGGAGGCGGAGTTCCTCGCCAAGCGGGCCGTACGGTCGCTGCCTGGCATCGGGCCGAAGACCGCCCAAGCATTGGAATCGCATGGTATCCGACTCATCGCCGACCTGTTCGAGCCGCTTTACGAGCCGACCTTGCGTCGCATGTGGGGCACTCGCCTGGCGGCGCTACAGGAACTTGGGAAAGGCATCGATCGAGATCTGGTCGTTTCGGATCGCGCCGCGAAAAGCCTGAGTCACGAAACGACATTCGATGAAGACACAGCGGACCTCCACGTACTCGAACGGACGCTCCGAGGATTTTTGAGTGAATTAACGCATGAGTTACGCCTGCAAGGCTTAGCGGCCGGGGCCTTTACCGTCAAACTGAAAGACGCGACATTCACGGTGACGGCGCGGCAACGGCATTTCTCCGAGCCGCTCAATTACGACCCGCCGATGTGGAAGGTCATTCAACCCGCGCTGGCCAATCTTATATCGCCTCGCACGCGGTACCGACTTGCGGGGCTTTCACTGTCCGATCTGTTGCCGGCCACCGAGAATCTGTTCGACCAACGGACCAACAAGGCTATTGCCGCCATGGATGCCGTGATCGAAAAGCACGGTGCGAATACCATTCGATTGGGCGGCACCCCCGAAGAGAGCGGCCGATAACCACCCGGACTTCCCGCCAATCTTGTGAGGCGTTTCCTCTCTGTGTTAAGGTTTTTCGCTTTGTGCAGTACGGTACTATACAGTACAGTCCATTGAATCGATTGTAGTGGGACACGCATGACCAATCAGACCGAGTCGCACTCGTACGACCATCGACGCATCGAAGAGCGCTGGCAAGCGTACTGGGATCGGCACAAGACATTTGCGGCGACGGAAAATCCGGCGCTGCCAAAATATTATTGCCTGGAAATGTTTCCCTATCCGTCCGGACGCATTCATATGGGGCACGTCCGCAATTACGCGATCGGTGACGTCATTGCGCGCTACAAGCGGATGCGTGGGTTCAACGTGTTGCATCCGATGGGGTGGGATGCGTTCGGCTTGCCCGCAGAGAATGCGGCCATTGCCAAAGGGGTCCATCCTCACCAATGGACCACGGAAAACATCGCGTACATGCGTAGGCAGCTCCAGCAAATGGGCTTGTCGTATGATTGGACCCGTGAGGTGACGACCTGCGAGCCTGAGTACTACCGCTGGAATCAATGGTTCTTTTTGAAAATGTACGAACGGGGATTGGCGTATCGCAAACGATCCGCGGTCAATTGGTGCCCGAGTTGCGAAACGGTGTTAGCGAACGAGCAGGTGGAAGAGGGACGTTGCTGGCGGTGCGATTCGGTCGTGGTCCAGAAGGAATTGGAGCAATGGTTCTTTCGCATCACCGCCTATGCCGAACAACTGTTGCAAGGCTGTGAGAGCCTCACGAACTGGCCGGCACGTGTCTTGACCATGCAACGCAATTGGATCGGTAAAAGCGATGGCGTAGAAGTGGATTTTCCACTCGCCGAACCGGAGGAGGATCTAAAGGCCATTCGCGTGTTTACGACCCGCCCGGATACGATTTTCGGGGCGACGTTCATGAGCTTGGCGCCCGAATCGCCGTTGGTCGAACGCTTGATCGCGGGACGGCGCGAGGCGGCGGCAGTCCGAGAATTCGTGGCGCGGGTGTCCCAGCAAGACCGGCTGGTACGCCTGGCCGCCGACCGTGAGAAAGAAGGTGTCTTTACCGGCGCCTATGCGTTGAATCCATTTACTAAAGCCCGCATTCCGATCTGGGTCGCGAATTTTGTCCTCTATGAATACGGCACCGGCGCCATTATGGCGGTGCCCGCGCATGATCAACGCGACTTTGAGTTTGCCAGGAAATATCGCATCCCCATCACGCTGGTCATTCAAAATCCCGACAAGACACTCGATCAGACGCGACTCGATCAAGCGTACGAACAGCAGGACGACGCGTCCCGCTTGGTGAATTCGGATCGCTTTTCGGGCTTGTCGTCGCTCGACGCCAAAATGCGCATCGCTCAGGCGATTGAAGATGAGGGAATGGGGCGCCGGACGGTGAACTATCGCCTGCGCGACTGGGGGGTGTCCCGTCAACGTTATTGGGGCACGCCGATTCCGATGATCTACTGTGCGGCCTGCGGGGTTGTTCCTGTCCCGGAGTCGGATCTTCCCGTTCGGCTTCCGACCGATGTGCCTTTTACGGGAAAAGGCTCTTCTCCACTCGCGCAGGTCCCCTCCTTCGTGCAGGTGCGCTGTCCCAAATGCGGTGAGGCGGCTCGACGCGAAACCGATACGATGGATACCTTTATGGATTCATCATGGTATTTTCTTCGCTATTGCTCTCCGCGTGCCGATCGCGTGCCGGTCGATCAGCAGGCGGCAGGCTACTGGATGGCGGTGGATCAGTACATCGGCGGCATCGAGCATGCCGTGCTTCATTTGCTGTATGCACGGTTTTTTACGAAGGTCGTGCGCGATCTCGGATTGACGAAAGTCGATGAACCGTTCCAGAGCCTGCTGACCCAAGGGATGGTGTGCAAGGAAACCTATCGCTGCCCCATACATGAATGGTTATTTCCGGCGGAGGTATTGGGCTCGGAGAAAGACGGCTTTCGCTGCGCGCAGTGCCAGCGCCCGGTGGTCAAGGGGCGCGTTGAAAAGATGTCCAAGTCGAAGAAAAATGTGGTGGATCCCGAACATCTCATTACGACTTACGGGGCCGACACAGCCCGACTCTTCTCGTTGTTTGCCGCGCCGCCGGATAAGGATCTGGAATGGAGCGATTCCGGGGTGGAGGGGTCGTTCCGGTTTCTCAGTCGTGTGTGGCGCTTGCTGGTGGATCTGCAACCTGTGTTAAGCAAGCCCGTCGGCCGGTTCGCTGAAGAGAGTAACGTGCCCGCGCGCGTACACGAGTTGCGACGGTTGACGCATCGTACGATCAAGAAGGTCACCGACGACATTGAGCGGGAGTTTCAATTCAATACCGCCATTGCCGCTTTGATGGAATATGTGAATGGACTCTATAAATTTGTCGCGGAGCGAGACGGATCAAGCCGGCCCGGCGAAGCCTTTGCGCTGAACGAGGCGGTTCACACGCTCATTCTCTTGCTGGCTCCCTTCGCGCCGCATGCAGCGGAAGAACTCTGGGAGCGGATCGGCGAGACTCCAAGCGTGGCGAGGCAACCCTGGCCTCAATACGATCCGGCTCTGGTCGTGAGCGACCGGTTGACCATTCCTATTCAAGTGAACGGAAAATTGCGCAGCAAGATCGAGGTGCCGTCGGATTGGAGCGAAGAACAGATCGTGACGCAGGCGCGCCATGACACGAAAGTGTCAGAGTGGTTTCAGGACAAGCCACTCCGAAAAGTGATTTATGTCGAGAAAAAGCTCGTGAACTTCGTCGTGTGAAGCGACCCCGACCTACGCAGATGTCGATCACCTCACGATATCCGACTGCCGCCTTAAGGCCTCTGTTCATGCTCACGCTTTTGTTCCTCAACGGATGCGGGTATCAATTCAAAGTCGAAGGGCAGGGACCGACCATCGGTGGCGCGCCGACCACCGCCGTGAAGACCGATGCGCCGACGATGACCATTCTGAATTTCGAGAATCGCTCGACCGAGCCAAATCTCGAAACCAAATATGCCTCCTACACTCGGCGCGAGTTTACCAGCGGGAGTGGAACGCGGGTGCTGAATGGAGCGGGCCCGAGTGATCTTGTATTCAAAGGCAGAATCATTGCCGTCATCGTCCCGACCATCGACTTCATCTCACAGCAAACGCTCGAAAGTCGGGTCACCGTGTATGTGACCGCGACGATTGAGAATACACGGATCGGTAAGACGATCTGGTCTCAGACGGTGACGGCCTCGTCGGAATTTTTCGTGACCAATGATTTGCAATTTAATCGAAACCTGCAAACGCGGGCCCTTGAGCAGGCCGGTCAGTTCGTTGCCCAGGACTTGGCCAACCGTTTTTTGAACCATCTTGAACAATACGGCACGGCGCCAGCGCCGGCAGGCGTCGGCACCGGTGTGACGGTACCGAGCGTCGATCGCGGCGGCTTCAGTAAATAATCGTAACCATGAAACTCTACGAACTGACGACGGCGCTGAAGAAAAACGGTCCAGGCCCACTCTATCTGGTACTGGGCGAGGAGGATGAGCTGAGAGAACAAGCCGTGGCGGCGATCAAGGCTGTCATTCCTCATGAGGAGGGCCTCGGCGACTTTAATTGTGAGGTGCTGTACGGCGATGAGAGTGATGCCTCGGAAATTCTCACGCGCGCCGGCGAAGCGCCGGTCTTTGCGCCGCGGCGATTGATCGTCGTCAAAACGGCGGAAAAATTATCGGCGCGCGATGGCGAACTGTTATTGCCCTACCTGAAGACGCCGTGCGACTCCACGACCCTTATCTTTGTCGCCGTCAAGCTCGATGGACGAACGAAGTTTAGCCAAGCGCTCAAGGAGCGGTCCGCCGTCATCGAGTGCGCTCCGCTGCCCGAGGCGCAACTGGCGCAATGGGTGCGGGCTGAAGCAGGACGCATCGGCCTCCGTGTCGACGACGCGGCCATACTCATGCTCCGAGATTTAGCCGGCAGTAACTCATTGTCCTTCATGAAGCGAGAGTTGGAGAAACTGTCGGCCTATGTGCCTCGCGAGCGGACCGCGACGCCTGCGGATATCGAAGCCTTACGAGGGGGCGAAGTCGGCGCCTCCGTGTTTGACCTGACCGCGGCGATCGGCCGCGGCGATCGTCTCCGCGTACTGCGCATCTTTGCCCGCAATTTGGAGGGCGGGGAAGCGCCGTTGCGCATGCTCGGCTCACTGGTCTGGCAATACCGTCAACTGTGGAAAGCCAAAGAATCGTTACAGAGCGGAAAAGGAGAGGGGGAGGCCTCGCGCCTGTTGCGTGTGCCGCCGTTCAACGTTCGCGAATTCGTCGGACGGTTTTCGGATACGCATCTTCACGAGGCCTTTCGCTTATTTGCCGAAACCGACGGGAAACTGAAAGGAGCGGGCGCGACCGCTCCTGCGCGCGTATTGGAATCCCTCGGGTTGGAACTGTGTGGGCTGGCCGATCGCTCCCGAAAGAAACCCGTGACGTCGGCGCCTGCGCGGCCGCAATCCGAGCGAACCATGGGAACGATTCCGGGATCGCCCGCGCGGACGACTAAGTCCGTGGGGCCGACAGGGCGTTGACTTTGGTGGACAAGCGGGAGATACGTCGAGACGCCGTATTGGGCTTAATCAAGCCTTTCGTGACGGCTTTGTGCAAGGCCGCGGTGGCAGCGCGCAGAGAAGTCTTCGCCTCGTCGGCACTCTTCCCCTCGACGGCACCCATGACCTTTTTGACCATGTTTTTAACGGAGCTCAGTGCGGCTCGATTGCGTAGGTTACGTTTGACGGATTGGCGAGCCCGTTTGATCGTCGATTTGTGAATGACCGGCATGTGAACTCCTCGTGAAAGGTGCAAAAGGAAGCCAAATGTGTATCATAGGAGCGCCTGAAGGGTCAAGAAGCCGAAGGCTGCCAATGGGTCGTCGCGAAAGTACTTGTCGGGGGAGCGTTGGACTAAAAACATGGTGAATTGGTAAAAGGACGAACATCTAGAGCATGACGGATGGCGCGAGATTCTCGTAGCCAGAAACGGACATGCAGGCGGCCGGAAGGGGAGAGCGATCATGTCGAGGGTTGATGCCAGGGATCGATTAATTCTAGCGTTGGATGTTGCATCCGCCGAGGAAGCGGTGCATCTGTTGGACCGTGTAGGGGAGGCGATCAGTTTCGTCAAAATTGGACTTGAATTGTACACGGTCGCGGGACCGGAGATGATCAAACACGCGCGTCTGCGCAAGAAACGGATATTTCTAGATCTGAAGTTTCTCGACATTGAAGAAACGGTAAAGCGTGCGACGGCACGGGCGGCCGCTATGGGCATCGACTTTGTCACGGTGCACGCCAACCGGAAAGCGCTCAACGCCGCGTTGGAGGGAAGAGGTGCCGTGCCGTCCGATGGGTCCGGCTTGAAACTGCTGGCCGTCACGGTATTGACCAATTTCGACGCCGCCGATTTGCGCGATATGGGGATTCAATGGAGCGTCGCGGATTTGGTGGCCGCCCGTGCAAAACTTGCCGCGGAGGTAGGCTTCGATGGCGTCGTCGCATCAGGTGAGGAGCCATCGGTGATCCGGCAGCGAGTGAGCCAAGATCTGTTAATCGTCACCCCCGGCATTCGCCCATCTGACCAAGGCGCCGATGATCACGCGCGCGTCAGTACACCGACCAGCGCCATCTCGGCCGGAGCGGATTACCTCGTGGTAGGACGTCCCATTCGTGACGCCGCCGATCCCAAGGCAGCTTCGGAACGCATTGTCTTGGAGATGCAAGCCGCCTTTGATTCCCGCCCGTAGTTGAGTTGCGGTGCCGTTTCGGCATTTGCTAAGATGAGCGCTTGCTTCCCGCAGTGGTGGGTGTAGCTCAGCTGGTTAGAGCGCCGGATTGTGGATCCGGAGGTCGCGGGTTCGAAACCCGTCACTCACCCCAAATTACCCGCCCTACATCAATGACTTAGTGCTGGCGCCAATTTGTGGTGCTGGCATAAGTGCCGGCGTAAACCAATCTGTCGCATCTCATTCGGCTTGTCTAAATCCCACTCAATTTGTCGGGTCGTGATTGGATCATCGAAAGATCGTTGGCTTCGCGCAGATGCTACAGGATCACGAACAATATGCAAGGGGTAGGTCGTGCAGCGGTAAGCAATGACTGGAGAATGCTTCGGTTCAGCACAGCTGAAAACATATGAGACTCAAGAGAAAATTGTCGGTATTCGATCATACCATGAGATGGAGGCAGGCACTGCCCTGACGTCGCACCGGATAGGGGGCTTGTCCCAAGGAGTGGAGCGGACGCTTTATTTTTTCTTTAACGCTGCTCGCAACGCAGAGAGTTCTTTGAACCTACATCGCCACAGCCAACAATAGACGCCCACATTGGCCGCCACGACGAACGATCCAAGCGCGACCTGCACGTCGTGGGTTAGACCTATCGGATAGAGCACCGGAAGGACGTACTGTTCGATGAAGTCAGCGCCGTAGCCAGAGTCTCCTCCCTTGAGTCGCAACCATACTTCCAGCGGCGTCAGGGGACAGATCCATCCGGTGAATTCCACTGTGGCACCCCATGTTGCGGCCGGAAGATGAAACCAAACAATCTTCGGCCACCTCAACACCAACAAGCCTCCAAAGACCACGAAGAGGACGAAGCCGAGATGAAGAAGCATCACGCCGTCGGCGAGCAGTTGGTACCACATAATAAAGCTACTCTGGATGAAACCTGGAAAGGAGACAAGTCGCCATCGGTGGCGGCCAATTGTTGCGGATGCATGTGGTTCTTCAGTGCCAATTTATCTCCAATCCGTATGAGAAATCGGCCATTCGATGCATGGTTGCGGCAATTTCAGATTTCTGGGGCTTATGCAAAAAGCATCGCGCCAGGGGCCCCCACCTTGTTCGCTCAAGGCCGCCGATTACAAAATTATCAGTGTCAGCGAATGGTGCACGAAGGTAGAGCGATCGTAAGAAGGCACCTCTGTGTCAGTGGCGTGCGTGTTCCCGGGAAGGTGGTCGACAATCCGTGGGGCCGATCGCTGCGTCCGAAATGTCTCCGACCCGCAAATTCTCGCCACAGGCCTGACACTGAAGCAGCAAGCGGCGCTGATCTACAAAGGATTCGGCCGATGGAGTTCGGTCTGCAGTGCCCTCGTCTGTTGGGCCCTGATCGCGGCTGAATAGCGAAAGAGAGTCATGCTCAAGCAAATGAATCTCTTGCGCAAGTGACCCATGGAGTCACTTGGCCACTGAACGCTTCACGGTGGACGAGCAGCCGTCCCACGAAGGCACTGGACCAGGAGGGAGTTGAATCGATTCAGTATAATTTTCAGCGCTCCACGCGCGCTCGACTGATTTTACAGAAATTGCGCGCGCCCGGCGAAGATGCATCTGTCGTGTCCCACTGAATTTGGCAGTGGTTTCTGGATGGAGTCGTCCGGTTCTTTTTGGCACTCAAGAGAAAGCGTTCAGCAAGAGGGGTCTGATGAAGGGGTTGAGACTATTGAAAAGCTTTTCTCATAAGATAAGTCAGATGTACACGCGAGACAATGCGGGCAACCTGAGGTCCCAAAACAACTGTAATTCGAATAGGCAAATGTGATTTTTTATCGTTGATAATGAGCCGTTTCAACGACAGTCCATATGGGGGATTTCTGAATAGGTGGAGTCAAGTCCTGGGTACGAAGCATGAGGTACAATCTTAAATGGGGTCAGTCCGCGAAAAAGAGATTCAGGTGGAAATCCTCGCGCATATGTTGGACGACGCAGTCCGGATTCCGGGGACCAGCTTGCGGTTCGGTTTTGATCCGATAGTAGGCTTTATTCCTGTGGTAGGGGATATCCTGACGGTTATATCTGGTTCGTTCATTCTACTCGCTGCTCGCCAATTACGTGTTCCCTTAAGGGATCTCGCCACAATGATGTATAACCAGCTCCTCAATGGTGTGGTGGGCGCCATTCCGATCGTCGGAGACTTCTTTTCATTTCGCTTTAAAAGCCACGCAAAAAGTTCAGCGGTGCTGGTTCGAGCACTCAGACATGCCAAAGGAACCAGTTGTCGGCTGAACGTATTGCCGCTTAACTTAGTTGATATCGGTTTAATCTCTGTTCTCACAGTACCAGTCGCTGTCGTGGCGGGTCTTATAGGCTGGTGGTTTTGGACGAGAGACTACTTCCTGGTTTCGTTTTTATTTGATTGATGCTGCTCGTCCGCTGGCAGAAGAAGCATATCGAGCGACGCTGTCCCAGGCACTATTCTGGACTGCGAGGGAACGCAACTAAGTCAATTCTTCACGATCAAACCACTAACCTAGAGGTAGGTTACCGCTGCCCAGTAAAAGATGGTGCAATGTATCGTAAGATGGGGATGGAGAACATGATCGAGGCCGTGCCTTCCAAACGATTATGAGGAACAATAAAAAACCGACCCTAAGTTCACCCTAGGGCCGGTTTCAACGAGAAACACTGCCCGAACACGTCCGAAACTAGATGCTCTGAAGTTGGCGCCGCTTGAGACCCCACACACCAATTCCGGCCAGACCTGACCCGAGCAGCAACAACGAGGCTGGCTCAGGAACTGGCTTGATGGACTCGACGCGAACCACCATGTCGTTATAGTCACTATCTCCGGAACGCAGGTTCACATCCTCAAACGCCAGCGCCCACGCAGCGCCTGACGGATCCCGAAATGCCAACGCTTGAGCCAACCCGCCGTTCAATTGATCCACGGTATAAAAAGTTTCGCCCGCACCAGTCCGCAAATAGAATCCGAAGGAGAGGGGGTTGATGCCAACGAAATTCGTGACGGCTGAAACCCCTGCTCCGCCACTGATGGTCAACCGACCTGACGTATCCCAGGTGAGCTGGGCAAGCGTATTGGGAGAAGCCGGGCCGGTGAAAATATCATGGCCGACAACGTTTGTCGTATCGGTGCCAGACCAAATCCCAAAGACGTTGCTACTGGCATTGCCGGCATATTCAAAGCGCAGGGTCGGGAAGATGGCCGCGGCGGTCGGATCGACAGCGGACCACATACCTGTTGATTGTTGGTCGGTGGTCGCGCTGACCCCACCAAACATCGTATTCAGGATGGTTTGCAGGTCCGTCCCCGCACCATCAGACGACGGGATTGTCACTGGAACCTGTCGGGTGTTCATAGGATTAATCGGAGTCGCGAAGGCCTCAGCAACTAACCCAAGGGAGAGGACCGCCGCAGCGACCCACATTCCCGCTTTCAGACTTGTGCTGTTCATCATCCGTCTCCTTACTTATTTAATTTGTTTGTTAGGCGACCTGGACTAACCGGATTGAATTCATCCCTTGCTACAAATGAGCGCTTCTAGGCGTTCTTGGAGCGCTTCGCGCCCCAGAGGCCTAGTCCCGCCAAGCCGGATCCCAACAGGAGCACAGAGGCAGGCTCAGGAACCGCTGGAGTCGTCACTGGACGCGACCCCACCCACAAGGACTGTTCTCCCCCGACACCAGGCGAACAGATACCTGCCCCTTGATTGGCACAGGAAAGGTTGCCGATGTGGACAGCGGCGAACATCAGGTTGCTCGTGTCCTTAAAGTTAAAGGTGGCGGGATCAAGATTAGTGAAACTGAAATCTTTGGTCAGAGTGAGCGTGATCGGTTCAAAGCCTCCGTTGCCGGTGCCAGGGATCTCTAAATCGAATTTGCCCGCCGTGTATCCGTCGGCCTGAACACCATTCTCGTCCGCAGTGATATTGCTGACGCTTCCGCTCACGGACCAGAAGCTCTCGCTGAGAGACGGGTCAAAGTTCAGCATGAGCTTCAAGACTTTGTTCACGCCGCTGCCGACGAGGTTCACCGACACGTCGACTTTATTGCTATTGCTGGCGTTATCAGTCAGCGTAATGGTTCCGTAATTCACGGTGGGTGCGCAGCCTGCTGAACTGATCACACAGTTCAGGTCAAAGGTGAGCGCGTGTACGGGCGCGACTTGCATTAAGCTTCCGACCATGAGAGCCGCTCCTAGTGATAAGAGCGATGTGAAAGATCTCTTCATTACTCCCCCCTTGTTATGAAACATTGATTGGCGACTATCTAAGTAGGAAGAACTACAAATAACGTGCCAGCGATTCACCGGAGGCAGCGAGACTAGGTCGAGGGCAACTGGTCGTAATGAGGTGAGTTTATGTTGGTTGGTCGAGGAGATTTTGGTCGGGGGTGTTTCAGCTGCTGTCGACTATTTTTATAATGCTTTCGATGGATCGATAGTGACCGTGCCATGCAATCAAGGCGTTGCGGGTCCCGAACTGTGATTTTAAGAATGTAAAGATGTTTGACATGGCGCATCCCCAGACACTCGTTGCCTTTGCCAGCCATTTAAGCGTGCTCATGACGCCATCCTATCAATTGGGGAGTTTTCCGAAGCCATTAAGAGCCGGTGAAAGAGAATGGGATTAGTGCAAACTGATATCCCGCCGCTGACCCACCAAGTAATTCAGACATCCCGCATCCAGTACTACCGCAGATGCTCCGATAAAGAAATATGGAACTCCATTCCATCACAGCCGTGCTCCTTTGTTGCAAGGCGTGTGGTCTTCTAAGAATTTCCGATGACTATGCGGCCGTCCACGCGAGAGGAAAAGCACATACGATCCTGTCGGGGCATCCCACTATTAAGTACTCCTTGATTGAAGCGCCAGATCGTCTCAGAGAGCCACAGGCGGGGACATGGAAAGCAAGAAAACGGTCAAGGGATTGAAGATGCGTCGTGAAGCGCATGCACACTAATGCTAAACATTCGCCCAAGACGATCCCCCCTCTACTGGGTAGCCCGGAGGGGGTGTATTTGCTGGTGTTCGCTGGATTCCTGAAAGAAGAGTACGCCTCTCGATGCCCATCCTGTGTGATAACTTCGGCAACGATGACGGCTTCTGGACACGGCCAGCTAAAGATATTGCACGCCAAACACACAGCATACTGAGTATGTCAAATCTTGGTGTCATTTAAGATTTCACAATCAAACACCGATAGGTTGACTAGTGTGATGTAGGGTCCTGGAGCCAAACTAGCCGCTCTGAAGTTGAACCGCATAACCTTCGTTATTCCGCTATTCAGCTATTCCGATGAAAGGGGCTATGGACGAATCGAAGCTCCCTGTCAGCAACGCCCGACCAACCTTGCTCCTCGTGGATGACCAACAGTCTATACGGTACATGCTCAGCGCGGGGTTGAAAGCCCATGGATTCGACGTCTTCACCGCTGCCTCTGGGGAGAAGGCTTTGGCCCTCTGTGAGGCTCATGCTGGCCCATTGGATCTCCTGCTCACTGATATTGGCCTCACGCCACATGAACTCTGGCCGGAGTCAGAGGCACATGACAGCCTGCCGCATGGGGTAGCCGTGGCCCGGCGGGCCCTTGAACTCCGACCGGCGCTGAAAGTGGCCCTGTTTACTGGCCACTCAGATGAGCATTTGAAACGGCTTGGTCTGTGCCTGGACGGGTTCGTTCTGCTCCGCAAGCCATGCCCTCTGAACACACTCGTGGCCGCGCTTTGCACATTGCTCTCAGATACACCTTCTCCCACCTCCCCGTTGTAATACCGGTCGCTATGAACCCTTCGAAGCGGCTTCTCCCGAGTGCTCAAGCACGAGCGACCGCCGTGAGGACACTTCGGCAGCTCCAAGAAAAGATGGAAGGAATCTGGGGCGATTACTTTGCCCCAGGCAATACGGTGTCCTTGCCGGCTGAAATTATGCAGCAGCACTTACAAAAAGAAACGGCTGCACTTGAACAACAGATTGTGAAGGCCTTGGGCCTAGCCTTTGGGCCTAGCCTTTGGGCCGGACTCTTCATACATGCGTGACTTTCACGAACTCAAGTTAGCGACGGCCACCTCTGGCAGCTTCATGAACGTCCAGTTGTTCCTCGACACGTGCCTCGCCGCACTTCTGGCCGAGCCGTCGGTCCTGCCACGAACCAGCCCTTCGCCGTCGTCCATGAGCGGCCTTCCATCCATTTTGATCGTCGATGATTCAGAGGATACGCAACTGTTGTGTGCAGGGGCCTTGCGTCACGATGGATTACACGTGGCCGCGGTGGGATCGGCCGAAGAAGCCTTGCGATATTTAGAAACATCTGCGGTGAATGTCATCGTCCTTGATTACATGCTGCCTCCTCCGATGTTTCAACTCTGCGGGACCCCGCGAAGGACCCGCGTGATGAATGGAGTCGGACTTATGCATGAAGTCCTCGTCCGATGGTCGACGGTGAATATTCTCTTTATCTCGGGACAGCCGCCAGCCAAGTTACGCGCGCAAGGGGTGCCTCCCCATGCGCCGATTCTTCAGAAACCGTTTCGGGGGGAAGTCTTCCACGAGGCGGTTCTACAACTGCTCCCTAGTAGAGAGAGAGCAGAGGTTTCCGATGCCGGGACGGTGTCATCGCTTCGCTTGATGCCTCGGAAGCAGCGTCGCGTTATCGTGCGCGGCCCTGTTACGTTAGAGGGCGAAATGACGACTGCTGGCCAACTGCAGGATCTGTCGGAAACAGGGTGTAAGCTCAGTAGTGCGACCCCTCCTCGAGTCGGTAGTCACGTGACGCTAAAAATGTTCTTGCCGTCAACCGAGACAATCAAAATTAATGTCGCCATTGTGCGGTGGAGTCGAGCCGAGGAGTGTGGCCTAGAATTCCTCTGGATCGATCAGGCGATGTTATCTCACTTGCGAACGTACCTTCGCCGTTTTACGGTATAGAGGCGAGCGGCGCACTTTTAATTGGCTGAGTTGTCTCCTCTGTGTGAGCATTGCGACCCGGTCGTTTTCCCGTCCTTAAGTCTTCTTCGCAGGAACGTGTAAGCAACTCTGTGCGTTGACGATTTTGCGAAGTATGGATGGACGCATTCAACTACTGTCTTAGTGCGGACGTACAGTTAAGTTCTCTCCGTCGCTGGCCGACAAAGCCTGATGAAGAGTTGGCATACCGGTCGATCTTAATACACCATAGACGGCTCAGCATTTTGTGGGACATGGAGGGATAATTTGGGCTGAAGCGAATTGGGAAAAGGAACGACGATGCACGTTACGCTTCCACTCGTACTATCACCTACAGGGCAATATGTCGCGCATGCATAAGCGAGCCAGCCTCCTCCTTGGAGGGTTGGTGGGTCTCTCGGGCTGCATGACGGCGCCCCCAACAGTACCCATTGAGTGTCCCGCAGAGGCCAAGGTTGCGTCAATGAAGACGACCGTTCCCTTGACCATCATCAGCGACCACCGGCTTAGCGCTTGTGAGCGGGACCGATCCTGCGACCGCGTGCACTTTATTCAAGGGCTGTTCACACTCTCAGAGAATCCCATAGCCGCTGCGGTTCATTTTCGGGAAGTCGTCCGTCTGGCTCCCAAGAGCCAGGTCGGGCAACTCAGTCGTTCCTGGCTCACCGTGCTCGGGACGCCGTCTCCAACCGATGACAATAAGGTCGCGTATGAGACGACCAACTGGCTAGTTGACCTGCTGCATCGAGATAAAGCGATCGAAGAACTTACTAAGCAGTTGAACGCCTTGAAACGTGTGGACCTGGAAATGAAGGCGCGGGCTCCTCATCACATACGGCCTCGGCTCGACGACGCCCCGAATAGTGATAAGGCGCCTTTATCAGACTACCTCAAATAGCCGGACCACAGTTCTGCCGACTCACGCTTGCATAGTCGATCTGCTAGAAGGACCGGCCTATCCCGACGTGTTCACATGCCCAGCCTCGAATTCTTTTCATACGTATCGCGATATTTCAGGGGGTATCATAAGAGAACATTCCCGTGGGCTTTTAAAAATCTAATACTTGTATTTTTTAGACCCCTCCCTGAAATGAAAGAGTTATGGACGTCTAAGAGCACACACACTGTTAAATTGGTTGGCAGGCTCCCCCACGGGTGATATAGTTCTTTACCCTATTACGGAGGAGCCATGGGTGATCAAGGAGTTCCCCTAGGCCAGTGGTCTGGCAGTGACGCGACGAATGCGCCTCGACCATAATTCGTCTGACGTGGGCAATGACAGGGCTCACGCTCGTTATGACGATCGGCTTAAGAACGCATGCCCTTGCTTGCCTTGCTTTCCCTTTCGCTGATCATGAAAGCTAGCAAAGCCGAATCACTCCGAGAGACCTGGAGAAGACTTCAGCTGCCTAAGTGCCCTCATAAAATTCTATCGCTTGAAGAGGACGAGGGCGGGCATCCCACCGAAAATTATGTCTGTGAGCGCTGTGGCGAAGTGGTCTGTAAAAAGCCGAAATGATAATGACCGGTTCGGTCGCTACTCGAGGATTCACATGGGAGGTGGTGCAATCATGCGCGTCCGAAGAGAGGTTGCCGAATTCGCCCCCTATATGCGATGTCCTCCTCAACGAAATGGACCCCCATTCACCTCAGAAGAGGTTGAACTAGTCGCGGCCTATACCGCCCGACTGCACTCCAAGCACGGGCTAATTCCCATCTCCGTCATAAATAGTGTTCAGGCTGGACTCCATCAGTCCGGATGACCTCCACTGCTGTGCACGTGGCAGAGTCTTTGAGACCGTATCCCTCTTTCCAGCAACTGTCGAGGTTATAAGTCCCACACCACCTCGTCTGCCGGCAACGTCAGCACTCGAGGGATGTTGAGATGAGGTAGGAGTTGATTCACCATGGCGCGAAGCTTCTCTGGTGTAAACGGCTTGTGAAGAAAGTGGGGAACTTCTACCTTGTACCCCATCGAGGAAAGCTCGGCTACGGAGTAGGCTGACATTTGCACGGCGACAGCCGAGGGAGACACATATTTGAGCAGGGGCAATAAGCGGGCGCCATTGCCTTCGTGGGTTAGATTACTCCCCTTGAGGGTTGGCGCTCCTAGCACCACGTCGGCCAAAATGCATGCGATCCGGTGACCGTGCAAGTGCATGTAGTTTGAGGCTTTCATGCTGGTATCACAGCAAATCACCTGGATTCCCACCCGTTCGAGTGCCCGCGTGCACAGTTCCCTCATGGATCATCTTCGACTACGAGGACCATTGGGGGCAATTTTACGCGTGACGGCATGATGTTTCCTTTGTCAACGTATGTTCGTGAGCCCGCTGCGAGTCTTCTAAGGCTCTCCTCACTCCAATCAGTTACGATCGTTTTGTCCAACGCCATAAACCGACACCTAACAAACCGGATGCCAATAGGACAACAGACGCAGGTTCAGGAACTGGGACTGGAACTTGATAGGGTTGAGCGTCCAGTGTGGCACCAGATATCGTGTTTCCATTTCCGCCATTGCCCCTATTGATGCTCGAATTCGCAGGACCGCTGTCGTTATGATGGTTCCCAAATGACATCGCGTATCCGGGCTGCACCATGCCCATTGAGAGGAACGCAGCTGAAAGGAGCAGGACCAATACATTGATTTGTCGCATCGGTGTTTCTCCTATTTCCTTTTAGAGCCTGACTTCATACGAAGTTCGCAAGTCCCGAACCTACCCCAGCAGAATGCGGCCCCCATAGACGGTCACAAGATATCCAAGTAATCCGAGGGGCCAGAGTGCCGCGAGGAGAACCACACCAAGGAGTACTTTCAACAGTAGCTTGTCAGTATCGACATGGATGAGCGACAGCATCGTGACTCTCTTGAGCATACAGGCCTCCTATCAATCGCCTTCGAGGGTTTGCGATTTTCATGAACCTATACTCACAAAGGATGCCAACTGGCTTTTGAAGGAAATGCAGGCGTTTCGACAGGCGCGGACTAATATTGGACGGCGGTTGTCTCACGACATGTCTCAAGGTAAGACACAGTCAGACCGGTGGGCGGTAGAAAGAGGGTTGGGTCTCCAATGTCCGGCAGGCACGATCCTGGGCCAGCTTGGCGCATACTCATCACTCTGGTCTTCGGTGGGTCGGGAACGCTTCATTGATAGGGGAGCGGTTACCGGTGACGAATGGCGTTTAGTTGCACAAGGCCGCCTTAAAGCACAAGCGAGAAAACATCCGTCGGCCTCTCATGTACGTCTGCATCGGGTTTAGCGACGTGAATTTGGCCTTCAATGGCACAAACCATTGAACTTCTATTCACCTTCGCTGGAGGGGGATGCGGTCTCTTTCAAACGTTCAATCAGCGACTGTAGACGGCCGTCAGGGAGAGAAACTCTACCGCAAAAATCTGTCCTTGAAACCACCGGGTCACTGCGGCTTCGACGCGAATTGGTTCTGCGTCATCAGGCACGCACATCCGCAACAGCACCACCAAATCTTTAGCAATTGCGTCTCGGTAGCTTTATCGCGCACCCCCCAAGAGAAAGGTTAAGAGCGATCCCTTCTTCAGCAGGTCCATTGGGCGGCCCTAACAGAATATTCATCTGAACAGGAAATCGTTGGTGTTCACGCAGTTCCAAATCTGTCCTCCGCTTAGGTCTATACGTCGAAATCACGGACTTTATCTTAAAGAGTGGTAATGTAGTCTTATTGAAGGCGAAACCATAGGCAGGGTTCGAACGGATGAGAAAAATGACAATCAGTAAGGGGGCTCATGTCAGACTTTGCAGTCAGAAGAGTGCATCTCCAGCGTGCTTTTACTTATCCGTCGCGCATCCACAGGTAAAGCTGTGAGCGAGAAATCACCAGTGCTTGCCAATCTTGGTGCCGGGGATGATCCCTGAATGGGCGAGTCTGTATACAGTGGTTTTTGGCAGCTGTAAAAGTTGGGCGGCTTCCGAGGCGGTTAGAATGTTCGTGTCCCAGTTCACGTCCGCATCGTCGGAGGGCGGCACGGACAACAATGACGCGTGAGTCATCGTAATCTTGATCGGTACAATACCGCTATAACTTGAGCGGGTTCAATGAGGCGGAAGGTGTTTAGGACCGCAGAGCTATTGAGCGAACAAGGGCAAGATGATAGGGATGATCTACCTGGTTTGGCGCTATCATTGCCTTTAAGTACGCCGCTGCTCGGCGGCAAACTGCCTCAGATAGGCTGAAAGCAGTCGTTCCCCCTGTTCTTCTATTAGTAGAAAATCGAGCCCACACATCGGGAGGGCGCTCCATCGCGCCACCGCGACATGGACCTTGATGGCTTCTGGATCGTCGGGCAAAACCAATTGAAGCGTGAGATGCGCCTCCACCTCGACTGGTGTCGCTGTCTTGAGTAGACAGCCACCGATTGACAGGTTCCTGGTCATCCCGTTCCCCTCATGGTCCCCGGTGTACTCAACACGGCATTGGATAGGATAGCGGGGAGCTCGGTGCCCAGGAGGTCCCACCGTCTTCTCACGAGCGGCGTCCAGCCGCACGCGCACTTCCGTTCGCAGAACCGTCGGACTAAACGGTTTGCGCAGGACTGGCCAGCGGCTGCCATCCACACCTTTACTCAAAAGCGTCATCTGCGAATGACTCGAAATGAAGAGCACGGGCGTATCGGGCCGCTTGGCCCAGGCCTGCTGCACAACTTTCATCCCGTTATCGTACTGGCGCGCTATCATTTTGGTGCGGACTTGCAGCCCTGGAGGGGCAAGCAGCACATCGACGATCAATAGATCAACCGGCTCATGGTCTAGCATGGCCAGGGCCTCCACAGGATTCCCGGTGCATGAGACCTGATGCCCCTCAGTCTCGAGCGCTTTGAAGCAGAACAATCGCATGGACTCATCATCATCAAGCACAATGATTCTCGACGGCATCGCTACGTGAGCCCTCCTCACGACTTACCCGTGGAAGCCAATTGACGGACGTCGGTCGCTTCATCGAAAACATACAACACTTGCGCTTCTCGGAAAAGTGGCTATAGAAATTTTCGCCCTTGAAATGGTAGCGCGCAGGATCACTTTTTAGGATGTAGTGACTCAGATTGCTACTCGAAAAAAGACGGTAACAGGTATCAGTGTTCCGCCTGTGCTAGTCTGTGGATGCTCAAGATCCATGACCCTCCGGAGGACAATTAACATGGCCAGGATCCTTCTTATCGATGATGATCCGCTGGTACGCAATATTCTTCGGCAAATATTAGAACTGGATGGGCATATGGTGGTTGACGCCGCCAATGGTGCCGTAGCCATGCAACGATGGTCAGAGCAACCGGCTGACCTGATTGTCACCGATATTCTCATGCCGGAAAAGGATGGGCTCGAGGTGATTCGCGAACTGCGCCGACAGTGTCCCCAGCTCAAAGTCATTGCCGTATCAGGGGGCAATCGAAAGATTGGGTTCGATGCCCTCGATGTGGCAAGCCGGTTCGGCGCAACGGCGACCTTGGAGAAGCCGTTTCAGCTCGACACATTTCGGTCAACTATAGAACATGTGCTCAAGGGCTAGGTAATCGGATCATCCTTCACACACCTCTCATGATTGACAGTTGAATTGATCATGGATGAGAGCCCTTGGAGAGAGTGAGGACAATGGCGGCTTCCGCATTCCGGAGTGTGATGGTAGTGGTAGGCGGGGACAAAGTCCCGTTGTCCATCAGCAGCCGTCCACGAGTGGGGAGCGGGACGACAACCGCCGTGGCATCGGTATAATCGTTGCAATCTCCTGCGTCCCTAGACCGAACCAAGACCATGCCATGCGTAAAGGGACGCGCGAACACGTGGTAACGGCAAGGACGTCCATCTGTCCGGGAGCGCGCCGCCGTTCCCTGTTGATACACGATGGCTGGACCCGAGGGCTGTCCCACATCGATCTCATAAGCGGGTAGCCATTCAAATGCGTCATACAGAGGCCTTCCTGAGGTGTTGGAGCAAAAGGCTGGATCGAAATACACCGTGCCCTTACTCCCGAATGGCTGCTTTAAAAGATAATAGCTACTCAGCCGCCACATACGATAGCGAGCCACCGGTGAGGTATACAAACCGGCCGTATAGCCGGAGGGTCCGGTGTGGCACCACATCCCACCAAGATCGACGACGCCGTCCGTGCTGACCAAGGTTTGGATCAAGTCAAGAAGCGCTTGGTATTGCGAACCGCCGATCAGGCCCTCTGGGTGATGGACGTCCGTAAGCAATCCTCGTGCGGCCTTAATTTGTGCCAGCATCATGGGATGAAACAGGGACCGGTCGGCGTTGAGAAGGACGGCGTTGCCCTCCTGTGCAAAGCTGTCGGCGAGGGAGGTCAACCAAGCGACGACGCCGTCATTGTAGACTTGATCCCAGGAGCCTCCGGGGGGGCCAATCTGCTGCTCACTGAATTCACGAAGGCTTCCCCCCGCCACGACCACTGTTTGCTTGCCCCACCGCATGCTTTCAACGAATCCCGGAGCATGGTTATCCAGGATCAGAAGATTCAGGGCCCGCCCGCTACGTTTCAGTTGCGCAGCTTTCCACGCTTGGAACGCTTCGTTTGAAACGTTGTAAACATAGCGGCGAGACCCATTGAGAAAAACCTGGAGCCGACACGCCCGCGTGACCGGACGGGTGTTCGGGCACCCTGGCAGGCTGACGTCGCCCTGGACAGTTCCATCGTCATTCATAAAGCGGAGATCGGTCGGTTCGGAGATATGGAAAAAGTATTCTTCTGGCAGCAGGGCGGCGTCAGGTCCGGCCAGCTGCGTGAGGTCGACCTGATGGTGGGAGAGCGTGACTCCCGGGTTCGCTTTTCGGAGTAAGCGCGACAAGCCATTCGCCTCCATGGCATCTACATGAGCCAGAAACCACTGAGACGTGGCTTGTGTGAAATCAGCCAAACTTGACGCCCCCTTCCCTGCGTCATAGACGCTGATGTGGCTCCAATGGGGACTCTGTGTTGCGGCAGGGGATACCGTCATTTGGGCTGCTACCGTAGTGATGAAGGAAAGACTGATAGCGACACTCACGTTGCAAATCCAGAGGCATGTAGTCCAGACGTGAGGGGAGCACCACGAATTGAGCCGACGCAGCTTGAAAATGAAGCTCAAGATTTCGAAGAGAGTTTGAAGATCCCGCATTACAACATCAAATACAACGTCAGAGCGTATTCCAATCCAAGCATATGAATAGTTCAGACCTACTACACACCGCCTGCTCTACATAGTGGTTTTGAATGAAGTGTTTGACCGCCTTGATGACAAAATCATAGACAATCGTCCTACGGCTGACGGTATCAACGCGAATCGATTTGGCTGAAAGGCAGTGAACAACTATTTCTAATGTAATAACCGTTGCTTGGTGGAGGACTCATGGTAGCTGGAAAACATGACCGAGTTGCGATGTGCTTTGATTCCGTCGTCATCTTTTTTTGTCGCGAGGTATAGGTCTCGGACACCTCTATGACATTTCATATGGGGGCTGTAAAGTACAGAGCGTGATCACCCCACCGTTTGGCACATCGGTGACTCTGCGACTCCTCAAGGATCGTAGAGAAAACCAGGAACTCCTAGTTGGATCAGGTAGGGCGGCGTGGACGGAGTTCGAAGGAGTGCTTTGGTGTGAACTTTATCGGAGTTTCGACCGGATGAAGAACAGGTATTAACCGCTATCTTAGTTCAGTCAACGACGTGTTCCTCGGTTCCACGGCCAATGGCTAGGCGAAGTCATTCTGTATCTCTAAGCTTCGCTGAGACAGCCAGTCCAATCTCAGGGACACTGGCGATTATGCGGCGCTAGGGGATGTTAACCCGTCATTTCACCTGGCGTTCGAGGAGACACTGCCCGTACCACCGATAGCGCTCTTCCGCAGACGTCTAACCGACGGAGCCCAAGTAGCGCCCTCTGCGCATATTCTTCGTTTGAGAAAAACGCAAATGCGAAACCCAGGCAGTTCCCGCACACATCCACCGCTATGAAGACATGGGACGGACGAAACTGATTCAAAAGCTCATATACATCTGCAGGCTGCCATTCCTCTGGTAGTCGGTCAATGAGAATCGTCACCATATATTCACCATATTCACCTAGGACGGTATTTTGATTACGGTAGCGCAGTGGCCCCGGGGGGCGGAATTCGAGATCAAGCAAACATAAAAGTTAGCGCCGCCCGGACACCTTGCATGGCATAGCAAAAACCATAGCGGTTAGCAGCCCAATGTAGAATAGGTATTTACGCTATATGGCGGTTGGGTGGTTATCCTACTTAAGAACTTAGGTGTGGCCATTGGGCATGGATGTGAGGGTATTTTCACTCTGTGTTTTTCATTCTAGTCAAGGGTTGCCCTGACCGCGCAACATCAGGGTGCACTCAAGACGACATTCAAAGTTCAACTCTGCGGATGTCGGAGAACTAGACAGCGACTTTGGTCCCTCCACATGACTGAATCTTACCGGTTTCAGCGGTTCTAGGTGTTTTTCATGAACCACTCGCGAATCCCATTGGACAGGGAACTTGACATCTCCTGCCAAAGGCTTCACGCAACTCTTACATTCTCAAACAGGTGCGAGATGGCAAGGCCTTTGCGTACGGCAAGCGATAGTAAATACGTATTAATACCCAGCAGGCATCAACATGTACTTCTGGGCACATGTGCTTTTGACAGTCAGCTCAGTTGTCGCATTTACGGTGACTGCGATTTCGCCATCGTTGGCTTGGGATACCTTGTGGTCCACCATCGTATCCGATGAACGTTTGGTCTCTCAGGTTCAGGTCTCGGCTTTTAGTCTCGAGGGTGATACGGGTCTGCAGATCGCCGCTGCGTCTGCTCGAGATCAAACTGGAAAAGGAATACGCATTGGATTTGGGTATGACAATATGGTGGAAGCTTCACGAAAAGCGCTGGAAGGATCGATGGTGCCCCTGGCAATATCGGATAGATTGTTTCTCCTGACCACTCCTTGCGATAAGCGCTTCCAATTCACCCTTCAAGTAAGCTGGTAGGTCAAGCCCTCGTAAATATTCATGGAGAGGATATTTCCCAACAATTGGGAGTCGGTTGAGTTGAGATATACCTCCGTTGGTTGAACGATGAGCAGCCCGGTTGCGTGCGAAAAACGCACTTCCTTCATTGTGGTCTGTGCTTAGGCTAACCCCATCTTTTTATCGATATGCTCCGCCTTATGTTATGGGCTTAGCTGATTGATGTCCGTGATCCAACCATTGACTCGGCAAGCTGTGGACGTGCCCTTCGACCAATAGACGTCTCACAATGCTGCATAACCTGAGATGAAGACCGGTGGCTTCTCCGCTTCCAGTCTCGTCGATCTTACTCATTGCCGGTGCGAACACAGGAAGGACTATGATCCATGGGACATGATGTATAGGAGAATGAAGTGAGGAGGTGGCGGCTTAATGTCGGTCTTATCCTAGATTCAACCGTCTCTCGTCATCTGCCCACGGGTTGAGGGCTTTCGTGTGCGAGTTCCTGAGACTGGGAGCGTTGGATAATTTCAGTCTCCATCTGTGTCATTCGCAGGATAGGAATTCGACACATACCTATAGACCAACGCTTGCCGAATGAGCTGCGCGACATTCCGAACATTCAATCGCTGCATCAGGTTGTAGCGATGGACTTCCACGGTCTGCAAACTGATCTTAAGTCGGTGTGCGATTTCTCGGCTGGTATATCCTTCAGTGACCAGCTGTAACACTTCATGCTGACGCGGGGTCAAGGGTGGACGGTCGGGGGAGGCCGCCTGCTTTTGATGAGGACGTATCATCATGGCTCCTGTTCGTTAGCGCCTGACCTTCAAGACGGAGGGGAGTTAACAAGGCCTTTCCTAAGGCCCGCGTGCAGGAAGCCCTCCTCCGGCAATCCGAAGGAGGGCTTCCTATGGATTAGACGCGGGTGCGGCGGCGCGCCCAGCCCAAGGCCGCAAGGCCAGAGCCGAGCAAGAGCAAGGAGGTTGGTTCAGGCACGGCTGTAAAGCTCAAGTTGCCCGAGCCATCGATCCGGCCCGACGTAAAGCTATTCAGGCTGAAGCCCTGCAAGCTCGTATTCACGCCATCAAAGGTCCCGATGGTCAAGGCTAGTGAAAATGGTCCACTGAGGAAGCCTCCGACGGGCTGAAAATTCACGAGCACTTTGAAGTCCCCATTAGCCAAGCCCGGGAATGCATGGGCTTGTCCGGCGACCAACGCACTGGATTGACCCACAAGAATGTCATCCGCTGTGCCTGTCAACGATACGGTTCCTCCCGGAGTCCCCACCGGCGAGACCAGGATTGTGGAATTAAGGCTCGGATCGACATACAGCTTGAGGTTAAAGCTGGTGAAGGTCGCGGTTTCGCCCCCTGGGATACCGGGCGTCGGCGCAACGGTCCCTGCGCCCGCAAATACCGCATACAGCTTATAATTCGTGTTCAGGCCCGTATTCGGGAGCACGTCCGACAATGTCGGGAAACGGTACGAACTGAAGAAACCCGCGCCCTGCTCATCAAACGTCCCTGTCCCGTTGGTCGCCGTCTGATTGACCAACGCCACATAACTAAAATCCGCATAGTTCACGTTCGGCACCGTCGGTCCACCGACGCCGATGGCGCCAGGATTGACGCTAAAGGTATCCGCGAACGCCACTGCTCCGAGCCCCGACAGGACAAATCCGGTCGCGAGGATACTGCTTCGAACCAAACTGCTGATCATGATAAACCTCCCACGGTAAATGTTGATGGAAAAGCCGCACACGCCAACGCAGCTAATGCATGTACGATGCCTTATAATAAATAAATTTACCTAATTATATATTCCGTTTAGCTGCCAGGGTTTGTGAGAAATAGGTTTAAATAATCGACTGGCGGGGGTCAGTGCTAGAAAGGCAGTATGTCAAGTCACCTTGCCGAAGGTCGACGCCATAAACCGTGATGACTGGGTCAAGGTCCGAACAAATATAGTATTTTTACCTCCCGAAGAACTGTCAACATATTTGACATCACAAGAGGCAGTAGGTACTGCTACTGCAACTTCCTTATTTCCCATGCAACCGACAGAGGATAGCTTAAATATCTTAGGCGTATCCGTATGCAACACGCGCATAGAAAATGAATGAATGCTTTGTACATCGTCGGCAAGTGCATAGACATGTCATAAGGCCCGCAAACCTCTGCTAATACATTCCTGCCGGACAACATTGTTGTGAAGGCGAACCCACATCCCACACGCTAGCGTGGTGGCTTAGTCTCAACCCCGTGTCGGGAGAGCAATGGCATCTCACCACCAGTCGCTACGTTCTTCACGGACCACCCATACGCTCACCCAATTATTATCCTACTGACATAGGTCTTCTTACTTAACCTATTATGTAGCTACGCACATACCCCTATACTGCGAAGTGCGCCGTGCAAAGCTATGAAACCCACGAAAACGATAGTGGCTGGTAGGGAGTCTATATGACAAAACCGGCGGTGCTCGTTATCGAGGATGACCTTGATCTTCAGTGCCAGCTTGAATGGGCGCTTGGTCAAACGTATACCGTCTCTACTGCAGGAGACCGGAACAAGGCGCTCCGCTATCTCGAAGAAGCCGACCCTTTCTTGGTGACACTGGATTTGGGTCTGTCTCCAGATTCCCATGAAACCATCGAAGGATTTATGGTCCTCCGCTCAATCTTGTCTGTGAAGCCGGCGGCCAAAGTAATTGTTTTAACTGGAAGATGCGACCCATCCACAGCGCGGCAGGCTCTGCAATGCGGGGCGTTTGATTACCTCCACAAACCGGTCGATATCGAGACGCTCAAGCTGACATTACGACGCGCGAGCCTTCACTACGAGCTCGAAGAGGAAGGCCGGCGCCTCCCGACCCAGAGTCGAGAGGAAACGTTCCATGACTTGATTGGTGCCAGTGCAGCCATGCAGCAACTGTTTGCGAAGGTTCGCCGCGTGGCGCCTTCTGATCTGTCCATACTCCTCGAAGGCGAAAGCGGAACTGGAAAAGAACTCGTGGCACGGGCGATTCACCAGGAAAGCAACAGGCGAGACGGACCATTTATTGCCATCAATTGTGGCGCGATCCCGGAGACTCTCCTGGAGAGCGAATTATTTGGCCATGAAAAAGGGAGTTTCACGGGCGCGCACGTACAACGGAAAGGTCGAATCGAACTCGCGGATAAAGGCACCCTCTTTCTTGACGAAATTGGCGAGTTATCGCTTGGATTACAGGTGAAACTGTTACGCTTCCTGCAGGAACATGTGGTCGATCGAATTGGCGGTCGTCATTCAATCGTCGTGAATACTCGGGTCATCGCGGCAACGAACGTGGATCTCGTGAAAGCACTTTCTCGCGGGACGTTTCGGAAGGATCTGTTTTATCGGTTGAATGTCGTGCATCTGTCTATGCCGCCGCTTCGCGATCGCGATCAGGATGCGACGATGCTTGCACAGGAGTTCATGCTGAAATACCGAGCGCTCCTCAATCCTCGTGTAGTGGGATTATCGCAAGCCGCCCGAGATGTCATTCAGGCCTATCCCTGGTCCGGAAATGTGCGGGAATTACAAAATCGAATCAAGAGAGCCTTGGTGGTCGCACAGGGAGCGACACTGCAACCACTCGACCTAGGGATTTCGACAGAACTGTCTGACGAGAGTCGGCTGACTCTCCGGGCGGCCCGCGAAGAGTTTGACAAAACTCTCGTTCGCCAAACGCTGGCCCGGACCAATGGAAACGTGGCGCGAACGGCCGAAGCGTTGGGATTGAGCCGGCAGGCTGTTTACAACCTGGTTGAACGCCTTGGGCTGTCCGACCGCTTAGCCTTATCACGCACCTAGGTGAATGGAAGTCGTGTAAAAAGCTGGGAGGCCACCCTCTACGAGCATGGCAGAAATCGCCTCGTCCAGATGGTCACCTCGAACTAAAAGGACCTGCATCTGTTGTTGACATCGCTATGTTTCTCGCCTTGAATCATGTTGTCTCATGATCGTCTCATCTATCGTCCCCTTGCAGCGATCTGAAAAGGACGAAGAGCTCAATGCCTCTCATTTAAGACATGTTAGTCCGCGGGCATCATGGTCTGCTTCTTGAATTGAATCTCCCGAAGAAGGAAATTTTACTCCTCTTGAGATGTTTGGTCTGCGGCCAAGTCCGTTTTCAACCGTCGATTGCGCAAGGAGGTTGTATGCCGATTTCTATCGACCAAATAGATGATAGGGATTTCCGTCAAGTGTTGTTATCGCGAGCCCGACGGGGAGATAACGAAGCTCTGGCTGTCCTTCGGGACGAATACGGCGTCATCCTGCATCTGGGGGATGTGTTGAATGAACGCAAGGCTTCCGACCTGGCCGGCCAGTCCGAACACAGGCCATAAGTCGGAAGGCATCGGGCGCTTCTTTCGTGGCAGGTTGAGGCTTATCTCATCCATCATTAAGTAGTGGCTCCTTGGCCTCGTTTCAATACCTAAGTCTACAAGGCCCAGGTGGGAGAACGAGTATCAGCGGCGAGGGGGCGTGTCCTCTGCTTTCGGAGAATGCATGATACGACCTTCGGACAATAGAGCCTCGCTGCACCGTTGTGGTACTTGTGTCAAAGATATTGCAGAGGGTCATGATGCTGAACGTTATCATCGCTGACGATCATGCCTTAATCCGACAAGGACTTCGTCGCTATTTGGCCAGTCAAGAGATCACCGTTGTCGCTGAAGCAGCCAGTGCCCCTGAGGTGTTAGTGCAGATCGAGGAGTCTCCCTGTGATGTGTTGGTGCTTGATGTCTCTCTTGGTCGAAGCTCGGCGTTCGAACTCATGGCCGCCGTCCAAGCTATCAAGCCCTATGTGCGGATGGTGTTATTTACCATGCATGAACATCCTTCCTATATCCAGGCTGCCTGGCGTGGAGGAGCAACGGCATATGTCACCAAGGGACGCCCACTAGAAGAATTGGTCAGTGCCATTCGGTATGCCATCAAAGGCATTCGATATGTGAGTCCCCCATTGGACGAGGTGCTGGACCTGCCCATCGCATGTGATGCGAAACCCTTGTCACGTCGTCAGCAGCAAATACTTTTATTGCGAGGCCAGGGTCAGCGCGCCGCGGACATCGGGGCAGCGCTCGGCATTACGCCAAAAACGGTGGCATCGCATGAAGAGAAAATTTTAGAAAAACTGCATTTACACTCTCGGCACGAGTTGCTGCAATATTGTGTCCGACTCAACGTGGGTCGATCCCATTCTCAATCGAGCCATTCCGAGGGACTGGGATGATAGTGACGGACCTTCAGCAAGCTTAGATAGGGTAAAGGCGCTGCGGACGCACTTGGGCGGTTTACGAAAGGCCACACGAGCTTCCTCGGTTTTCAAGGAGGTATGCCGATGGTTACTCAGTTCAGGTACATGGTGAGTATAAGCGCACTGGCGATCACCCTTTTTGGATGTTCGGGCGATCTGTACCGAGTGCAGGACGAATCCCTGAAAATGCATACGCACAAATTTCAAACGTTTTTACAACGCGAACAAGTTGAAGCCGCGATGCACGAGAACCAAGCCATTGAGCTAATCGGATTACAGTTAAAAGGCGGGAGGCTTCCGGGAACCGACACGCTAAAATCTGCCGATCTCGAACGACAATCCCGGCTATTAGATTCCGTCCGCGAGCAATCGGCGCTTAATTGGGTGTCGCTAGCCCAATATTACGCGAGTCGACAGCAGTATGCGGCCGCCCGGGCACTCTATCAACGGGTGATGCAGTCGTATGCCAAAGGCGGCGATCGTTTGTACGCTGAGTATGCGAAACAAGCGCTTGCCGATATGGATATTTTGGCCTTAGGCCGGAGTGCGCAGGAGCCTCCTCTCGCGAGTCCAACTTTCTCCACTTCAAGATAGGCGGCCCCAGCAATATGGAATGAGCCTGTGGGGCGGGCCCCTTTTTTATCCCGATGTGAGTCAATGTGATGTATCTCAGCTTCTCTATCTGGAATTTAGCCGCCTCGTGTGAGGGAGTCGATTGACAGACATTGAGCACGTTGCCGTTGGCCGGTTGGGGAAAGCGGGTCCCATTTCCAGTCCTTATGAAAGAATGCGCGAACATACGGCGCAGGGGGAGGTCTAAGGGTTTGGCGAAGTACGCGTGCGCTCCTCGATCGAGGGCGCGCCGTCGGAAGGTCTGTCCCGTGCTGATCATCACGATGGGTAAAGTGGCATCCATCCGGTGCAACTGGTCGAGGACGCCCAGGCCTGGAAGACCGAGTAGAGTGATTTCAAGTACGACTCCGTTCAGGTCCACTGTGAAAGCTATGGCCAAGGCGGCTTCCCCTGTGGCCGCTTCAACGACCTCATACCCGCCCTGTTCCAATCGATCATAGAGCAACTGTCGGATATCAGCATCAGGCTCGACGACCAAGACCAAGTTCTTGGTCATGTGCGGCATCCTCCTAGGTAGAGGGGTCTCTGGATAGGAGGTGCAGAGACCAAACGCGGCGGCACAATCGCGTCCCTCCCCATAGGTTTCGCATCACTAGTGGGTCATCATAAAGTGGATGCGGATGGCGATGGGTCGTATGGTGTGAGCTCGAAATCGTCGTGATGCGAGAGTTTGAGGTGCAAGGCGGCGCGGTCCTTTGCCTGATGATAGTTATCGAGGACTCGAGCGAAATCGCATTGCTTGCAGGAGAGGACGGTCGGATGTGCATATGATCCAGAGGGCTCTTTATACAGAAGTGTCATAAGACTCTTTACCTATCGTCGGATCCCCCCTAGGTCTCGCTGATTTCTAAGTGTAACGGCTGCTGCCGCAATCTGGGCATGGTGCTCGCTCGTGCCAATTTTCCGTCAACCATAAAATCCCTCATCTGTCTCTGTTAATGAAGAGAGTTGACCGACGAGGATCTACTCGCAATGATCAGACGGTCTATAGCTACCCTCTTGTAGCCGCTGATAAATAATCAGCAGGTAACCTTACCGCTACGCTATTGACGGGCACGGGTGGAACATACGAATTGATCGGTCTTGAGCGCTACGAGAAGGAAGGGATGCGGTAATTGTAACGGTAGGGAGGTAGGTCGTCTATTGTGGTGACTCCTCAGGGCTGCGCGGCTTGATAGCATCCTTTGCCGGGGGCGCTGTTTCGGGATTCACCGACATCTTTGGATCTACGTTTGGTGGAGGGACGGCTGAGCGAGGGTCTGGAATAGCCGACGGACGTCGCTCTATTCCTGGATCAATCTTTGATGGTGGAATGGCCGGGGTGCCGGACTGGGACGGATTTTCAGGAGCGGTTGCTGGAGGTGGCCCGGCTCCTTTCTCACGCGGGGCAGGAGGGATGACGTCGGCGGCAAAACCGACTGGTGACTCCAACAGCGCAAGCAGAATTCCGGCAATAAGTCGCACTCTCATGTGAAGAGTTTAGAACGTAGATCTGCAAGGTTCAAGACAAAAGTGCCTTTAAAGCCTGTGGGGAAAGAAAAGTCCGGAGCCGTCGTCTTGATTCTATCCTCAGCAAAAGGCCCGTGCCACATTCAGAGGCTTCATCCCTGGCGGCAATCCAGACTCCCACTCCGTGTCGTTCTTGGGCCCATCGCTCTTTTTTCAGCGAGCAATGACCCCGTGGTGCCCATAGCTCAATTACAATCTCGATTGGGCATGGTGGTTCATGTATCCACGTGGTATGACACATCGCATCACCCTAAGGATTGATTAAGATTCACCCCAGGAGGTCCTTCATGTTTCAACATGCCCCCTCTTAGACTTGGAGAGGTGCTGGTTTCAACCTTGGTCTGTCGTGAAGAGCATAGAGACGAAATGATAAGCGACAGAGGCGGTCGCGGGAGCATTCCTGAGGAGGTGGGTTATGAAATTCCATACTCTTTTAACAGCGGCTGTAGCATTGAATGCCTGGGTCGTTCCTGTGTATGGGGCCGATGAGATATCGAACCAAATAATAGCCCAGATGGGTGCTCCTGAACCTGGCTCAGTCTCGGATCAGGAGACAACACAAAAACAACGCAATCCGGCTAAAGAACATCGAACCGACCGGAACACGCAAGTGACGTTGGGAGGCGCCAAGTCTGTCGTCGCCGGTGAAGTCCTCAAAATTGACGGGGACTATCATTTTGTGAAGGATGACGATACAGGAGAGGAAGTTCGCTTGCTCGTCGACAAAGACACACGCAAGATCTGCAAATCGGAGACGGCTTCCGAGGCAACTTCTCAGCCCATGATCAGTAAGCGGGGGGGAAGCCCTGATCCACAAGCGAGCGAAGGGCAGGTCCGCCAAGGTCAACGAAAAGATGAAACGGCAATGGGCTCTGGAGTCCAGATGGGCCAAAGTTCGGGATGTTCCTTTAGAGCTGGGGACCGTGTGAAGGCGGACGTCTCGGATGTAGGCACAGTAACGACAATCCGATATCTTTCGGAGCCTAAAAGCTCACAACGAGGCGCTCCGGCACCCTTACGTGACGATTCCGCCGGTAGCATGGGGGAGGGTCAGGACAGATCTCCGTCCGCTGAAAAGTTAGCGAGGGAGAAAGAGAAGGTCCTCGCACCGTCCGATCTTCGATCCGAAGGGAGTGGTGGGCAAACCGCTTTAGCTCCAACTCGATCTGCACCTGAGCAAGACGTGAAAGGCGAAGTGGTACGAGGCAGAATCTTAAAAATCGAGAATGAGTTTTTCACGGTGAAAAATACAGAAGGCAAGGAGGTACGGCTCCATGTGGACAAGAACACACACCGAGGGCAGGTCAATATAAAGGATGAAGAATTTAGGGAAGGAGATAGAATCGAAGCATACATGTCCCCAAAGGGCCATGCGATCACGATTACGCTCATTCGGGGTCAGGGAAATATGCCCGGGGATCCTGAGGGAGGCGGATGAGGTCTTTTCATCTTCTTTTAGCACAATTTTAGGCACAGCCACCTTGACCCAAATGACCCAAAACCCGAAAAGTAGGCCAGCGGTGGCCTAACAACTGGGGGCAGGTAGTCATTCTCCGTGAGCGATGACGCACTCCCTTCCCACGCCTGAAAAGGAGTTCATGCGATACTCGGTGCTTCGTAGTTTGGTAATCCCGCCCGAGCGTATCGCCTGTGCGCCGGTGACATCAGGTATGCCACCAATTCCGAACTGATCTCGACAGTCCTGACCTTGCTTCGCATCAGTAATAGTAGGATTTGTGGGCCCGAGCGGCTGCACATAGGACACGCAGCCCGCGAGGACGGGCAGCAACAACGCGATCAGCATTATTGGTCTCTTCATAGCCACCTTCCTTTAATTTCGAAGGGGTCATTACGAAACAAGAAGTATTATTAGGACGGACGCGGAACGGAGACTTAGAACCACGGTTCAAGATCAAGAATTGTCGCATCCATCGATTTGGCAGCCCGTGTTGGATCAAAATACTCCCTAAGGTATGCGATCTTATCGCTACTCGCGCGCAGGAACACGACGTACTCCTGGCGGTAAATACGGCGGGTGGGCTTGATGAAAGCTTCGGCCTTAACTTGCGCCACGGCGGCTTGTGCGTCTGTAAACGCATAGACCTTTAGATCGATGAAGCGGAAGTTCTCGACCGCCCGGAGGAACCATCCAACGTGATGAAGCACCTCATCGCGGCCCGAGAGTTTTGCCGGATGTCCAATGGCGGGCGCATAGGCAAGTTCCCACAAAATATCGTCAGCGATCAGCGTCTGCCATCGCGCGTTGTCATCGACGAGTGTTTCGAAATGTCTTTGCAAGAGATCGGAGGCGATCGTCATCTGAGTCTCCTAATTCACCCTGAGGTGCGGGTCACAGTGATCTTGCCAACCCTGTTTGCGTATAGCAAGCACTAGTGGGTTCTCTATTTTTTCGTTGCTTTTGTTCATAATTCTTATGGCCAATTCTAATTAGGAATCAATTCGCTCGCACAATCCGGATACCCGCAGAGGCGGCCGTCTTCCGAAGCAGACTGAGTTGCGCAGGAATGGAAAGCCTTCTCTTGTTCTTTTGAGGACACAGAAGAGTTCCGACATCGTTTGCGCCCTCCATCCCCATTCCTTGTTTTTGGCAGGCGCTCTGAGCAAATCAAATTGCATTCCAGCCCTCTAGGATCTTCTCACGCGATGGAGGAACGCGTCGCTCGCCGTGTTGAGTGTGGAGAAGACATAATCGGAACCAATGCGTTCAAGTGCACCGGCGCTCTCGAGTACGGTGCGCACCTCACGGCGTGCGTTCGCCAAGCCGAAGCGGACGCCCCTTGCGGCCAGTTCTCCGGCAAGGGATTCGAGCATTTCCGCCCCTGTGATGTCCACGAGGTTGATCGTGCTTCCATCCACGATGATCCATTCGATGTCGGCGTGGCTTGCGACAAGCTCCACTACCCGTTTCTTGAAGTATCCCGCATTGAAAAACATGATCCCGGCACCGAATCGGTAGACCATAAGGCCGGGATGGGTGGTGGCCTCTTGGTGGTCAGCCACGTCGTGCCATCCTCTCATCCCCGACACATGGCCCAACACGGCATCATGCGGCCGCGAGGCGCGCTTGATTAGCAGGAGTAACGCACTCCCCACCGCCAGGAGAATGCCCTGCAGCAGATCCAGCCAGATAACCCCGACCGTAGTGAACAGGGACAAGACGCACTCCGCTCGGTTCACGCGCCACATCTTGGGGAGCGCAGCAACATCGAATAGTCCGATAGCAGCAATGATCAGCACCGCGCCCAACGCCGCCACAGGCAAATAACGCAGGGGCTCCGTCAGGAAGAACAGCACCGCCGCCATCGTCGCGGCCGCAATCAGCCCAACCATCTGAGTCTTGCCGCCAATTTCATCGTTGACTGCAGTGCGCGAGTCGGCTCCGGCTACGGCGAACCCCTGCGACAAGCCGGCGGCGATTTGACAGGCGCCCAGCGCGATGAACTCCTGGTCGACGTCGATGTCATAGCGGTTCCTTGCGGCAAAACTCCTTGCCGTCACCATACTGCTGCTGAAGCTCACCAGGGCCACGCCCAAAGCGCCGCCGAGAAGGAGTTTCAGGTTTTCCGCATCGATTTGGGGCCAGCTCAGGCCTGGCAGTCCTGCCGGCAACTCGCCTACAACCGCCACACCTCTGGTCTCCAAGCCAAGGCCATAGACCAGCGACATAGCCGCCACCGTGGCCAGCAATGGCGCCGGCGCGCGAGGCGACAAGCGTTTGCTTCCGATGATGACCGCGAGCGTCGTCAATCCCACGGCAAGCGTCGGTAGATGGGTTTGAGGTAGCTTCCCAGCAAACTCGATAAGCCGCGGGAGGATGCCGCGCGATTGCATGGGGAAGCCAAACACTTTCCCGATCTGGCCGAGAAAGATACTGATCGCCACGCCATTGAGATAACCGACCAGGATCGGCTTCGCAAGAAAGTCGGCGAGGAAGCCGAGTCGGAAAATCCCCGCAGCGATGCACACCAGCCCGGTCAACACCGCCAGCGCCACAGACAGTGACCGGAGGGTGTCTGGATCTCCGCCGGCGAGCGGCAGCACCGTGGCGGCAAATATGGCGCACGTGGCCGCGTCCGGGTTTACGATAAGCTGGCGCGAGGTACCCAACAGGGCGTAGACCACCAGCGGAAGGATGGCCGCATACAGCCCCACGATCGGTTCGAAGCCAATGAGTTGCGCATAGGCGATCGCGGTGGGGAGCGCCACAGCGGCGATCGAGACACCAGCCACGAGATCGATGCGCAGCCATTCACGCCGGTAGCCCTGAAGCTGCCGAAGACCAGGCGCAAAACGGCCAATCAGCGCATCGCGGTTGTTCCCCACTGTCGTCGGGCTCTCAGACATTCCTCTTTGAGCTCACCTAGGACACACAAGCCAGAAATATGAATATTTTGAACTGTACAGCCGACGGGCACGAGGTCGAAAGACGACCGATGAAACGTTCATTGTGGGACTTGGCCACGAATTCAAGTAGTGCGTTGGCAGGAGTCGCTTTCCATTAAGAATCGGGTCAATGAAGCAAATGTTCCATTTCATCCATTACCTTTGAACTCACCTTGCCGAGTCCGGAGCTTCGTGGTGACATCTTTCTGGCTATAGAGTCGGACCTCCGTCCGAAATGGTTCCTCCATGGGCGCCGGTATTCGGGGACCAGCCATTGGAACTATCGGTAGACAGCCTGTAGGGTGATCTTCAGTAAGGCTAGATCAAGCTGACGATCCAGCACCAGCGCTTTTGCCGGCGTTCGATTCGCCTAGTCGGCTTCGGCATTGCCGGTCACACGCGTTGGTTGAAATACAACCAGCAGCCAGAGCTATACGACGGTTTTCATGGCTCGGCATTCATCATCAATCCATCCAGTCATCCCCATGATCAGCGTTGATGCCATTCGCATGTCTCGGCTTCTTTCTCGCATCGATGTCATGACACCAGAGAGTGTTTATGCAACGTGGCAAGTCGCGCCGGTCACCCATTTGCCAGATACGGGTTCTGCCTTGTGCCGAAAAAGCTGTCCATCGTGCTCTCATATGCTCGCACCATCGACGTGAGTGGGTTGCTCCTTGTCGCTAACTGTACCTTGTGCGAGCTAGGTAGAAGATATGCCCATTATTCACTAGAACGCCCTGCTATTTCTCCTGGCAAAATTGACAGGTCACACCACCACCCACTCTTAGGCGTCGAGTGTAACTCGACGCCATGACAGCGATCCACGGCAGTTAGAATCTAAAGGCGTAGAGAACATTCCCATGAGAATTGGAATCAGCCTCCTATTGGGTCTCTTGACGGCGATGTTGATGATGTCGGAACTGCCGTCTTGGGCCCAAGATGTTCCGGTTAACAGTATAGACATCATGCGCGAGAAAGTACGTACCGACAGAAAACGCTTCATCTCACAGTACCTGGCCTTGACGGAATCACAGGCCAAAGGGTTTTGGCCGTTGCAGCACGTCACGTGAACCGCCGTGTCAAATCCTCCTAACAGATGCATTTTATGGTGAAGCATAGAGGCCTGCTCGTGCCACCATGCAGACAATGGAATGATAACCGGCTATGGGTCGTGACGATGGGTCTGTTACTGATGGATGTACCACTCTTAATGGACGTGGGCCAGGTCATCAACGGGTATGAACTGGAGGGCACGCTCTCGGCTGGTGGTACCATCGGCAACAAGACCAAGCCCGGCGCGATGGGAGATTTTGTGAGTCTCGGCGCCGGAGGACACTACCTCGACCGACCGACGATCACGGGGGCGGATTTCATCAAGACAATGATGACGCCATTTCCGCCCGGCGCCATCATGTTTCTGGTTGAAGCGGGCTGCCGGTGGATGTGCTGCTCCAAGTCGGCATGCAAGCCATCAATGGCCTGCGAAACGAAATAGGGGGATGCGAGGTCATCTGGCTGATCCCGAGTTCGACGAAGTCATTCAATTGCTGAAACGGATTCAGATTGCAGGCGAGGTGAGATTCAAAGTGACCGTTACAGAGAGAAACCCATAGAAGTTGGGTGCGGTCGGGCCACTCAACAAATTGGTTCCGCACAGACACTCTGAAAAAGCCATCAATCCACCACCCGCATTGATAAGGTTGCTATATCAGGTGACCGACTGATCAACCCGTCGAGCTCCGCCCGTGTTAATAAGCCGCCCAACGATGACGCGACGGCAATCGTCGCATAGTGCGAGAACTCCACGGTGGCTAATTCTGCCGCATTTATACGATCATAATTGGTGCCCAACGTCAGTCCCGGCCTCGTTAAGCCGTCCTCGCCTGCCTCATGACCTGCGGGAGGGTTTATGCGCGATTCCACCCACAGAAACTTTGTGGCCGCTCCATCATCATACGTTCCACCCGTCGGGCCGGCCATAAGGGGGGCCACTGTAGTCAATTGAATGGCTGCCGCCAAGAATAGGCTGCCGAAGATAAGATCGTTCGACAGTGATGTCTAGAGTGCATAACATCCTCCGTTACAGTACTGATATGTATGTATTACCAATTAATATCGTATTCAATCAGACCAACGTCCTAGACACGCAAGGACATTGGTGAATCTTCAAGACGATTCAAAAGGTATGAGACACGACGACGAAAACGAGGCACCCCGCTTAGAAAGGATGGGGGGCTCTGAAGGACCGAGAGAAAGACCCCTTATTGAACAGGTTCTTGCTCAGCAAGTGCATGTCAATTCTACTTGCGACACTGGGCATTGAATTGTGCCTCACCGTTTACAGGTCAGTCGTCACTAATCCCAACAGTCTTTCTCTCAACCATCGAAAAATTCGACATAGCCGAAGAGACGGGCGTATGTATAGACGCGATCTGCGTCCGCCCGAGGTCGCCGGTCGAGTAACAAGTCACGACATTGTATTCTCTTAGCCAAGGAGAAAGATGACATCGAAGGCTTCCAAACAGGTTAGCGGCAATGGAGATTCGAAGCGAAAATGTCCGTTGTGCGGCCGTCCCATGAAAGTGCTGCACACCAGTATTGGATATGATCCATCGCAGCATATGGCCAAGCAGTGGCAGTGTGATGTCTGCAGGAAACAGTTCAAGTTTGATTAGACTTCTCAGCCGATTGCAGGTGTTGAGGTTACAGACGTGGTGGGAGATAACAGGCAGGAATAACTATTGCGCGAGGCGGCTTCTACGCCTTTATCAATCGTTCATATGGCATCATCTGTTTGTCAGATCAAGAAAGGTAGAACTTATCGACTGAGCGGTCGAGGATCTTGACACAATTCCTCAGTGACTGAAGTGCGCTTCATCTTTCCTGAGGATAACCGAAAAAAGTAATAACGTCAGGATAAAAGGGGTGAGAAACAACAGCGCAAATACTAAGGTCAGAGATCGTAACAGCGATCGTATAGAAGCCATGTAACAGTACCTCGATTAGGGCCGAAAGAACTCTGATCATAAGGGCACCCTTGCTTTAAAAACTATTAGACATAAGTCGGGCTATAGTGGGCATCGAATATCTGTCGAACAATGAGAGCAACCCATCATTAACGAGTATATATGCCGTCACGAATCCTTGTGCAGTGTGTTGCACGGCTAAACTCATGACCCCGAACGCTATAAATATTGCACCGCAGAAAGACTTAGTAAAAAATTGCGTGAGCAAGATCGCGGCCAACCACGCAGTTAACAACACCCTACATTCATCAAACAGTGTGTTGAAGGAGACGCGATGAATCGTTGGAAACTGGCAAGCTCTTTATTTGTGATCATGATTGCCGCAGGGCATCTCGATGGAGAGCCGCGGCAAATGGCAGCTACGGTGCAAACCCGAATGGCCTCCATGTGCATCACTCCCTATCTTCAATGCCCTCTCACCATACCCATCCCGGTGGGAAGTCCCTGCACCTGTATGACCCCACAAGGTCCCGCCCCTGGCATTGCAAACTGACATTGCCTGGATCCAAAAGCTGGAAAGCGCTAGCAGCAGGATGTGCACATAAGTGGAGTAACGGGCCTTTACTCCTATGAGAACCGTTGATGCCGTAGAAATTCGACCATATCGTCCGGCGAAAAAAAGATGAGCCGGACTTCTTGAAGAGTTGAATCGTTGTTTAAGAAATTGCGGATGGTCGCTGAAGCAACGGCGGAGGCTTTATCGCGTGGGTAACCGAATGCGCCTGTTGAGATAGCGGGAAAAGCAAGCGACCTCAGATGATGTTGCACGGCAAGCGCGAGCGCGTTGTGGTAACACGCGGCTAGGAGGTCAGCCTCCTTGCCGTCGTGGCGACCGTTCACCGGCCCGACGGTGTGAATGACATAGCGTGCCGGGAGTCGCCCTCCTGGGGTGATGGTCGCCTCTCCCGTCGGAAGACCGTCTGGATAGCGCGTGCGGCGCAGCTCCTGACATGCCGCAAGAATAGCCGGACCTCCCGTGCGATGAATCGCCCCATCGACACCGCCCCCACCCAACAAGGAACGATTGGCCGCATTGATCACAGCATCGACGGCCTGGCTGGTAATATCGCCGGTCATCACAAGCACTCGACTGCCTAAGAACCGCTCTCCCTCTTTTCTCATGGTGACTTCAGTCGGCCCGACGACGTACAGACCTCCATTTAATAGGACATGCGGTTGCAGGGACACGGACTTGTTTCGTGTCGCAAGTCATTCTACAGAACTCAGAGACTCAATGACCGAAGCAACAAACACGAGCCGACCCATCGATGTGTTTTCGTTTTTGACACGGACCACGACGCACTGATTCAAAGGAGGAACTATGGCACGCGCAATCTGGAACGGAGCCGTGATTGCAGAGAGCGATCGCGGCGAGATCATCGAGAATAACTATTATTTTCCTCCCGACTCCGTTAAGGCCGAGTATCTCAAGCCAAGCACGACCCACACGACCTGCCCGTGGAAGGGGCAGGCCAGTTATTACAATCTCCATGTGGGAGATCAAACAAACAAGGATGCCGCCTGGTATTATCCCACTCCCAAGGACGCCGCGAAAAATATCACCGGTTATGTGGCATTTTGGAAAGGGGTCACGGTCGAGCGGTAACCTAATACGCGCTTATCGGTGGTTTCTGGCTCTGCCTTTTACGCGGGAGAATCAACCTTGTAACGACGTCAACTCGCCAGTGGCCTGTTTCTACATTCTGTTTGAAGCAGAGACGTCGTGTGTATCGGAGTGGCTGGGAACCGTGAAGTAAAATCGGCTGCCATAGTGTTCCTTGCTTTCCTCCCATATTTGGCTTCGATGGAGTTTTACAAAATACTTCGCGATCGCCAAGCCTAAACCAGTGCTCCGTCGTTCGGTGCTCGACGAACGGCACGATAGAATTTCTCAAAGAGATGTGGAAGGTCTCCTGAAGCTCCTGATGCAATCCCGCATCCGGTATCAGCAACACAGACTTGCACTAACCGCTCCAACAAACTCAGTTCGACTCGCACGGTTCCGGCGGCCGGTGTAAATTTACACGCGTTATGTATGAGATTGGTGAGAACCTGCGTGAGCTTATCGGCATCCGCATGCATGATCACTTCGCTTCCCTTCTCCTGCACCTGCAGGTCAATCGTTTTCTCTCGGGCAACCGGCTGCAACGTTTCGATGAGAGTCTGTAAAAAACGCATGAGTGGAAGGGGAGTGGGGTGAAACTCCACAGTTCCGGCTTCGATTTTTGCGAGATCCAGTAAATCATTGATCATGCGAACAAGCCGATCTATGCATCGCTTTGATGCGCTCCAAATACTGTCGCTGTTTCATACTGAGCGGACCGCCGACCTCATTAAGGAGGTTCTCGACTAAACCGCATATGGCGGTAAGGGGGGCGCAGATTGTGAGACACCATCGAAACAAATTCCGATTTCCGCATTGCAAATGGACGGCGTAGATTCTTCAGGAAACAGGCGGGGGTCAGAGCATGGAGGACACCACTAACGATCTCTAAGCTACTCCTCCTCTCCATAAACCTCAATGATTTCAAATCTATAAAGATCGCCTACCGAATGCTGTATTTTCCGAATCATGAATCTTCCTGTCCATTCATAAACCCTTCTCGTCCCTATCCAACTAGCCGGGGTCTGTGCATTTTCGAACTGCTGTGAGCGATGGATAGTCTTGATGATCTCTTCTATTTTTCTGCACTGAGGCCGAACCAGTGAATTGCCAAATGCCAATCTCGCGATATCCTTATTGAAGCTCTTCGGTTGGATCTATGTGCTTAGCGAAGGAGATGCGGATGACACTGCTTACGAAATCGATAAGGTATGCAAGTATCGCATTGATGGGATTGATGATGACGGCATGTGCGACCCATGAATGCGTTCCTCCTCAGGGAATGGCGGCTTCGCGCATGACGAATGTCGCTCCGCTTCCGACGGAGGAAGATCGAAGCGATCTAGAAAAGCGAGCGGTTCTCTCGCTCACCGGGCAGTTTTGCGAATTTTATTTGCCCCAGGTCGAGGCGGCGCTCGAAAAAGTGCCCGGCGTGCTGGCCGTTGATTTCAAAACGGTGAAAGGCGGCGCCGTCGTAACCTATGAGTCGGGCAAGCTCAGTCCCGTTGCCCTGCTCACCGCCGTGAACAGCGTGCGCGGCCAAGGATATTATTGCAAAGGAAAGGTCGTACCCGGATGATGAGATTTCGCGCTTGGCCGGCCCATGACTGCCGGATGATCCTGTTACTGCAGGTGAGGACGCTTCACGGCGGCTCGCACCAACTCTTTCGCCGATTTGAGATGTAGCTTTTCCACCAAATGAGACTGATACGTGCTGACCGTCTTCGCGCTTAGCTGTAGATGTTGAGCGATCTCCGCAAGCTTCATCCCCTGACCTATCAAGTCCAGCACCTCGCGTTCCCGTGGCGATAACGGGCGAGAGGGTTCTTCCGTATAAAAAATATCCTCATCGAAGGTCTGGCTGACATAGGATCGCCCGCGAATGACCTGCCGAATCGCCGTGACCAATTCGGTTGACGCCGCCGTCTTGGGGATAAAACCAAGCGCCCCTAATTTCAGTGCGCGTTTCACGTATGGCGGGTCGGAATACATGGAGAGGACGACGATCGGAAGAGAGCGGTAGAGCGTTTTGACTTCGGTCAGCAAGGCCATGCCATCGGTACCGGGCATGGCCAGATCCAACGTCAGCGCATCGACCGGCTGACGAAGCATGGTCAACACGTCCAGCCGAGACCCGGCTTCGCCGACCACCGTCATATCGGAGGCCGTCGCCAGAATGCGTTTCAGGCCCTGGCGGACGACCGCATGATCATCCGCAATAAGTATTTTGTACACAACCGTTCCCGACCGACAGTTTCTGCGTTGCGTATCGACAATCAGTTGAATATCGTGACGACACCCGTCCGCGCCTATCTAACGAGGCAGACGCGCGGTCATCGATGACGCACTGTCTGTGCATCTGCGGACAGTCGCGTCGCAGCAGATTGGTTTTGAGCCGCGAGAATGATATCTACGGGACACGCAATTCGGATTTTCTCATGGCGTTCCGCGATAAGCAGATCGCACCGCTCCGCAAGTGTATCGAACAGAAGCGAGCAATCGGATGCCTGGCCGTTTGCAGCGCAGGTAAGCGGCTCGATCTTCACATCGCAGTGTGTTTGCCAGGAACAATTATTCTCTGAAGTGGCCACGGGCGGGTCTTTGGCGAATCCGACGCGCCAGTCTCCATAGGTCAGGGTCCGCTGCTGACTGAGAATCCCACGATTGCTCGTGACGAGTGTATTGACCTGCACCGGATAAGGCGCGCCCTCTAATTTTTTCCACATCGGCGATGCTTCCACGCATCCCAGGGCGGCGAACAAATAGAGACCGAGCCATACAGCCAAGAGAATGCGAAGACTCCACCCGATGACCGGTCCACCAGTCCGTGTGGGCGCCATCGAAAGAGTGGCGGTCGAGTCCAGCCCGTCCATCTGCTGCAAGGTCAAGGGGGATACACTAGAGTTCATCGTGCACCTCGTAATGGCCGCGCAGGGCGGCGAGAGAAGTAGATAAAAACATCGCTGTGTAGATACGTCATATCCAGTCAATCTTGCCGCGGCCTTAAAATACATGATTTACCCTAAGTGAATGAATCGTCCAGAGCGGTAGTATGTTGTAGGATAAAGTTACCTGGAAAAGGAATGGATAAGAGCAGGGCCGGTTGAAAGAAAAAGTATATGAACGACTGATCACTCGAAAATCAAAATGCTAACTAGATGATAAAGAGCAGCCTTGAATCGTCGGACGGTCAATAGGTCTGTAAGACAAATGCAGAAGATTGACGATAAAAAAAACGGGCTCCGTTCGTTCGTGAACGGAGCCCGTGTAATATTCTGGGGGCCACACGAACGCGTGGCCTTCTCGGACCTACCGAAGTGTTGCCGCAGTCACAAGCTCCGGCTCGCCCAGCCGCTCAGCCATACGAGTTTCGACAACAGGCACGGGCCGGTGGCTCATGTACAGCGCCAGCCCAGTAAAGATCATCCCGCCGACCAGATTGCCCGCCGTCACCGGCAGCTGATTCCACAACCACCAGTCCTGCATAGTGACGTTCGCACCCATCATCATGCCGATGGGAATGACAAACATATTCACAACAGAGTGTTCAAAGCCTTGCGAGAAAAACAGTGTGACCGGTCCCCAGATCGCCAGCATTTTTCCCGCCACCGACGTTGCGGAAAATGCCATCACCACCGCCAGACTCACCAGCCAGTTACATAAGATGGCTTTCGTAAACACCGTCACCATGCCTGCCATACCATACGCTGCATAGCCCGTGGTCTTCGCCTGCGCCATGTCGATGAGTTTCTTACCCACCGGCGCAATGTCACCCGCGCCGTCCATCGTTAAGGCAATCGCAAGGAGCGCCCCATAGGCCACGCTTCCGAGTAGATTTCCTAGAAACACCCAGCCCCAGTTTTGCAGCACGCGGCCCATGTCTGCTCCCGGCTTTCCGGCCACGGTCGCGCAGGGCAACAGCGCAAAACTGCCCGTGATCAATTCAGTGCCGAGCAGAATGACCAGACACAAACCGAACGGGAAGACCAACGCGCCGACGATCGGCTGACCGGTCTGGAGCGCCGCTCCAACCGCCATGCTTGTCGCCACGGCCAGATATGCGCCGGCCAGCGCGCCGCGAATCAGCAAATGCTTAATCGGTAAATTCACTTTCGATGCGCCCGCCGCCACCATACTGCCGGCAATATCTTGCGGTTTCACATAATCCATCGCTTCCTCCTCGCTTGACCATCAGTCAGCTAAAATGTCGTGGAGATCTTCATCCGTCTGTTGAGTGAACGGGCCTTTACACATTCTGTTCGATGTGCGGCAAGAATTTGCCGTTCCACGTCATTAACACCCGATCTTCGCCCAGGCTGCCTTTAACTTTCTTGATGGTGAAGCGAAAGTCGATCGCCGACATGATGCCGTCGCCGAATTGTTCGTGAATAATATCCATCATCGCATCGCCGTAGTGCGCGCAAACTTCCGTCATGCGATAGACATGCGGCTCTTGGAGAATCGCCGGATCGAACGACCGCAGCGGCGCCTTGCGCATTTCGCGTAGCAGCTCTTCCGTGAGCGTCGGGACCAGTTTCACCAATTTATCTTCCGTGGATTTCTTCAGCTGCGCCTGTCGCCGAAAGAGTTGCGCGACATACACATTGGCCAATCCCAATTCATCGGCCAGTTGGTCATAGGTTTTGCCGCAAGCGTCTTTCGCCGCCAACAATTTTGCAACCACGTCTTTTTTCTGCATGGTACTACCCTCCTTGAGAGACATCTCGATGATGAGTGACGAAAATCTCCATACTCAATGTGAACGACCTAAGACGCTGTGTGAGTAAAAAAACCGGAGGGGAGTCGAAGGCAATAAAAAACGCCCTTCCGGTCCACCTTGAACCAAAAGGACGTCATTGTCCCGAGTACTGATTGTCGTAAGGGAAGACTTCGCTGTCAGCCCCTACGTGACACAACTTATAGTCCCATACCCCCATCCATGTCAAGCGAGACCAAATACCTACGCCCCGGCTTTGCTAAGACAGGGAATAGTGCGACGCCCGATGGATCTCGCGACCTCAACCGTCAGTCAATACCCGAGAAGATCGACCGTAGCCAATCGGATTCCCGGAGTTGCTCGTTCGCCTTAGCCAGGACTTGCGTCCGCTCGTGTACGCGTGCCTCAATGGCGGCGTTCACCTGCGCAAGCTCGCGACGTTTCTCCCGCAGCGCGTAGTTGGCATTGCCCAGCTCCTGTGTCAGATCAGCCGCACGTCGGTGCAGTTGATCCAAATCGAGCTGGAATTCCTGAATGTCGATCTGCTCACTCATAATCCCTCCTGAAGCAGTCATGAGCACGAATCAATTCGTCCGGTAGCCGGTGGATGAGGTGAACAGATCTCTTGCGATCTGCCAGTCGCCGCTCAACAGCCGGCCGAGGGAATCGCCCCGGCGGACGAGCTCCGCACCGGCAATGATGGAGAGCCCGCCGACGATCGTTGAGCCTTCAAGCGTTTCCCCGAAGCACACACAGGCGATGGCGATCGTCAACACCGGCACAAGGTTATGGTACACCCCCACCGTAATGGGACTCAACGAGCGGAGCGACAGATACCGGAAGAGAAAGACGGCCGCCGTAGCGGCCCCGACGTAGACGACCAAGACGATGTTAAGCGGCGAGAGCGGTTCGCGCATCGGCGCGCCCCATCCCATCACCCCGAACACCACCATGATCAGCGACAATAGGAGGGAGCTGCTACCGAACATCAACGTATTCGCCGGTAACGCCTTGACCCGTGCTGCGACGCCGGAACCCAAGACGATATAGCCGGCCATCATCATGGTAAACAGTAGAACGAGTGTATCGCCCACGGGAGAGCCCATGCCTAATTCATGACTATCTCTCCCGATCGCAATCATGCATCCCGCGAGCGAGATCACAATCCCCACGACTTTGAACGCACGCCGCTCCTCGATGCGCAGCAGCCAACTGAATATCGCCGTGAAGGACGGCATCAAGCTGTAGATCAAAATGTAGTGCGTCACGCTCGTATACAGCAGTCCCCACGCCGCCACCGCGTAAGAGGCCACCCCTAGCAGTCCCAGCAAAGTCAGCGGCGCCGTATTCGGGCCCACCACATCCCGCGTACCTTCACGGTCCCAGAGCAGGGTGCTGAAGAAGAGCACGAAAAAGCCGATCAGGACGCGCAGACCTCCCAGAGCGATCGGGTGCAGGTCGCTGTGCTGAAACACATACTTGATCGCCGGGGTAATGGAGCTCAGCAAAACAACTGCAGCGAGCAGACAGACCAGGGGTGTGAAAACTGTCGTGTGAGATGAAAGAAGAGGTCCATCTACTCGCTTTGTAGAATTGGCTGTATTGTTGAACAGTGAAACCATGCTGATGAAACACGCATACCGCGTACCACAAAGTAGGGAGAACCCATCGCGATGAATTTTCTAGTAGTGATGAAATCAGAGGCGGCGAAAAATAAACCCGTGCGATATCTCAGGAGATACAGGGCGTATCATCAAGGATACCGATGCTCGCAATGCAGGGATAAAGTTTTCGAAGGCGACGAGGCGACTACTTTCCGCTCTTCTTGCTCTGCCGATCTTTTTTAGTCTCTTTGGCAATCGCGATCGCGCGGCCTTGCCGAGTGACCTTCGCCTTAATGTAGTCGCCGGTCTCTAGCTTCGTGTCGCCGGTGGTCTCGCCATCGACCATCAGCTTGACCTCACGTTTTTTGGCATCGCGAATCACATAGCCGCCATCTTGTGACCGCACCACCGATCCTTGGACGGTGCGCGTCCCGGCTGCCTGTCCAGGATTCACCGTGGGATCAGACATCCCCGTGTCCTGACGCTCCAGGCCGGGCCGGGTCGATGTGTCACCCAGGCCCTCAACTGGATTGGCGGCGAGAAGGGGACCAGCACCGAAGATTACACACAGACCCAGCGAGGAAATAGCAGCTTGAAGTTTCATGGTTGACCTCTCTTTCTCGCAGGGCAACGCACTTCGTTGCCATTCGGCCATCAGTGCAAGAGGAAGGGAAATAGAATATAACTAGCGGTCTTCATCCAGTAGCTTTGGGAGTCCGTCTTCGATAAACTGCTACCCAATTAAACCTAGGATAGAGCCAACAATAATGGATGCGAAAACTTCAATAGCTGATCTGAAGAATCGTGTGAAGAAGTTCTGTGAGGACAGAGATTGGGATCAATACCACGGTCCAAAGGATCTTGCCATTGGTGTCATTACAGAGGCCGCCGAGCTTTTGGAACACTTCCGATTTTTATCAGAAAACCAAGAACGTCAGGCACTTTCTGATCCCAAACAACGGAAGAAGATCGAAGATGAACTTGCAGACATTCTGTTTTTTGTCTTGAGATTCTCTCAGCGCTTTGACTTTGATCTTTCTCGGGCATTCAGGACAAAACTGAAAATCAATGCTGGCAAGTATCCTGTTAAGAAGGCCAGGGGCAAGAATCTTAAATATACGGAACTCTAGAATGCGGCTTTATTCCGGGCTTTCAAGCCATTTCATAAAAGATGCCGTGCATAACCAGATTGCTGAAAAGCTCAAAGACGCCTTCATTCGATATTATCGCTTCCAACCTTCGCCATCTGAAGTTCAAGCAGCTTAATTTCGTCCAGCACGTCAAAACGCTACTGAAGATCAACGGCCGTGCGGGAATCGTAGTTCCCGACAACGTGCTGTTTGAAGGTGGGACTGGTGAGACTATTCGTCGTAAGCTTCTGCATGAATGCGATGTTCATACCCTACTACAAGGCGTGAAAGCCGACGTGCTGTTCTTCGGCAAGAAGCCAGCAAGTGAGACTCCCTGGCCCAAGAAGCTCTGGATCTACGATCTGCGCACCAACAAAACACTTCACGCTCAAGACCGATCCCCTCAGGCGCGAAGACCTCGACGAATTCGTAAAGTGCTACAACCCGGGGAATCGCCATGAGCGCAAGTCAACCTGGACGATAACAAACCAGACGGCCGCTGGCGTTCATATACCTATGACGAGTTAGTTGCCCGCGACAAAGCCAGCCTCGACATCTTCTGGCTGAAAGATGACTCCCTCGAAGACTCCGCCAATCTTCCCGCCCCCGATGTTATCGCCCAAGAAATCGTGGACGACCTAGAAGCTGCGCTTGAACAGTTCAGGCAGATTGAAGAAGATTTAGGCCGACGCAGGTTGTAGAGTAGAACGTAGATGACGGAGAATAGGAGGGACAGTTCTATCCACAACAATATCTCTTAAGGGAAGATGAGCAAGCAAGAAGCAAAAGCTGCTATTGAACAAGCTGAGGAACAACTCTTAACCCTGTACGTCACTCCCGTTGGAGGGAAATGACATGCTCACTCATGAACTTCTACGAGACAAAGGCATTCTGCTGATTCGGCCCGAGGGTCCAATCCAGCCCGGCGATTTCGAGTCGGTCGCCAGGCTCGTAGACCCCTATATCGAACAGACGGGAGAGTTGCGCGGGGTCATGATCGAGGCGGCTTCGTTCCCCGGGTGGGACAGCTTTGCCGCGCTGGTTTCGCACCTGCGCTTCGTTCGCGACCACCACCGGGTTATCGCCAAAATTGCGGCGGTGTCGGACAGCGCCATCTTGTCGATTGCACCTCACATCGCTAAACATTTCGTCAAAGCTGAGTTTCGACACTTTCACGCACATGAGCGCGCCGCCGCTCTTGCCTGGCTGGAAGCGTGAAGTCAACTCCCTGAAAGAATTCCGGCACCGCTTTTCGCTCACGAAAGACTTGCCGAGCACGATACAGGCTTTTATCCCCGTCTCGCAGTAGCGCCTTGGCCTTCGGAAGGAGCATGGACCGCAACGCCTTCATCATCGGAGATGACAAAAGGGGGTCAAGTCTTGTTTCTTGTATCACCCAACGATGATACGAAATGATGAAGGATTCGAAGTATTGTCCGTTGTCGTGCGATGGGAATATGCGGTACTGTACCCACCTTGAAAACTCCTCGTGTTCTCGTTATTCCTTGGGGAAAAATCAAATGACGCATGCGTCGTAAGGACCGCTTCGACACGACTGGCTTAGAGGAACACCAGTTTGAACTTGTCAGGATTTTAACGCGCTCCATTGTGCACCGACCCTTGGATCAATGGAATCAAGAGCACAGAGACCTTGACTCCGTCTAGGTGTGAGGAGGACATCGTAAAATGCCAGATCAAACGCATGTTCGAGCAGATGTCAGCCGGAGACAGATTCTTCAAAAGATTCTGTCAGGTGCGATTGTTGGGGTTGCCGCGCAAGCTGGGATCAGGCTGGCGTTTCCTCAAAAGGGGTACGCCCAAAGCAGTCTGAGTCCCGATGCAGCTCTTCACGCCTTGCTCGCAGGCAACCAACGGATGGTCGCAAATCAGCCGACATCCATTGAGCACGATCTGACAATCCTGAGAGAGCACACCGCCGATAAACAAGAGCCCTTTGCGGGAGTACTTGCTTGTGCCGATTCTCGCGTGCCCGTGGAACTTATTTTTGATCAGACAATCGGACACCTCTTTGTCACGCGAGTGGCCGGAAATATGGTGACGCCGGAGGTGATTGCCGGCCTCGAATATGGAGTGGCTGTCCTTGGGATCAAAGTGCTGCTTGTGCTTGGCCATAGTGGATGTGGAGCCGTCAAGGCGGCGATGAAGGCCAATGCTGCACCCGGACAAATCAGCGTCTTGTACCAGCACCTTCAGCCAGGAGTGGCACGATCTGGCGGCAACATCGATAAGGCAATCGAAGACAATGCACGGATTCAGGCCGAGTTGTTACGCACTTCCTCTCCAGTCATCCGGGATGCGATCAAGACCGGCGAATTGAAGGTCGAAGCTGCCGTTTATGATCTCGCCACTGGCAAAGTCACGGTGAACTGACCACCCGGATCTATTAGGATCCAGCGAAGTAGCTATTTACCCTGTGAACGGCAAATGGGGTCAAGTCTTGTTTCTTGCATTTGGGCGAAACTAATGTGCTAGCCTCCCGCCCCCTCCCGCACGGAGGGGGCGACCGAGTACCGGTGACGCAACGCTTGACGGTTATCCGATACCGCCTCGGTTGCGCGAATGGTTATGGGTTCATGGGTACCGCGATGACAATCCCCCCCATGACATCTTTCATTTGGAAATTGCGCCTTGGGCTATCCGGGTGGGCGTTATGGCAGCCGATACACGCCTGCGAGATAGCCTTGTCCGCATACAGGGCTTGAAAATACACATCCCGTCCGTTCATCACCGTTTCGGTATATGGGCGATCGGGATGCTGATTGACCTCCCACAGGCCTTTTTGATCAAACTCGCTTTTGGGGCCATGTTGTTTGTTGATCGGCCAGAGACTGATGAGTCGGTAACTAATCTTGGCTTGCGAATTGGCTGATAGTCTGGCTGATTCCTCCAAGAACTGTACCGGAAGGGGAAGTGTCTTTTGGGTCTTCCAGTTTTCCGAGGCCACCACGACGCCCATCTCCTGTAACCGCTCCACGACATGGACGGTGTAGAAGGCGCGGTCAGCCTGGATCACAGCATGGAGCATGTCGGCGACTTTCTCCGCAGCAATTCCCCCCTGCATCCCGGTCTTAGAATCCTGCGCTCCTGAAAGTCCTCCTCGATACCCCAATACTATGATGATGAAGGTGATGACTATCGCCAGCATGCCTTTGTACGCCATGATCGCCCTCCTTCCAGAGACAGAATGCTCAGTGCCTGATTCCTCGATCTAACTACTAGGCTTGGCAAACAAGTTTTGAAATCAGGGAATTACCTACACCGTTTGGGTGATGAGGAAGGTGGTACAGTGTTTTCGCAAGCTAGCCGGGCTGAACGCAACGGCGTAGAATCCATCGTGGCCGAAGTGACTATAGCAATTAAATGAATGAATCCAAGGGACCACGCTTGTCACCACCGCCAGGAGGATAAGCGCATGACATCGAAGCTCATCTCCGGCGTGCTGCTTGGCGTGTTGGTGTTCATAGCTTCCATGACCGTGGAGGCAGCGGACTTCAGCGGCTGGTGGAAGGGGACGCTCAGCGGGTCCGTGGCCTGCGGGTGGCGGTGTGCAAGCGTGGTGGTGAAGAGCGTGGAGAAAAGGCAGGGGCGGCTTTCGGTCGACCTTCTATTTTCCTTTGAAAAGGCGAGTCAGGGCTATCTGCAGCAGAAACAGGAAACAGCCTTATTCGAGTACGCACTTGTTCCAGATGGACTGAAGATAAGGGTGACGACCCAAGCGACATCTCATTTCGGCGACAAGGACATGATCGTCGGCGGCGATCCAAATTCAGCGGTTGTCGAGGGAGTTTTGCAGAAGGGGCATTGACGCTGCCTTGCTGTCTGGATGATGTTGGAAGATGATTCAGGGAGTTACCGATGAAGCCAGGTTATCGTTTGATGCTCGTCGACAAGGATGGTGTGCTGGTCTCCGAATTCCAATTGGCCGAGAACGATCTGGCCGACCCGCAGGCATTCGTTGCGGCGCTCAAGCAGTCCATCGAGGATGTCGAAGACGAGGAGCCTTGAGGAGGTCTATCTGACCAGCCAGGACTGGTGGCACTGGCCATCTGAAGGCTGGCATTGACTAATCTTACCGAGATCGTGCTCCAATCATTTGTTGCACTATACTGCGCCCATGCCGTTTCGTTCTGAGCTTTCATTCACCGATTCTCTGCAGAGCGATCAGCGCAGAGATTTCTATGAGCGCCATCAGTCCATCGCGATTCTGATGATCCTGTTTGTATTCTTGGCTCCGTTCGCGGGACTCTATGTTACCGGGTTGTTAGGAGCGGTAATTGGTGTGGTTCTTTCGGTGGCCTGCTACTACCTGACGCCGTACGCCTGGCTCAAACTCTTTGCGTGACAATTGAGATGTGCCACCATTCATGTTCAATGCAGTTGAGTGGCGGGAATAAATGTTACGGGACGTCCTCACCGGGCCTGTACGCTTGTCCACTCTGAAATGAGATTTATCTTATCGCGAGCCCATTCGCCCCTTAGGGAATGAGTCACGAGGCGCGCCATCCCCCTATCGTACAAACAATGATTACGTGACGGTGTGATACGGACAAAGCGGTGATCGAACAACTGACATCGAATCTTTGGATTATCCGCATAGAATTCCCTGTATTGTTTGCCGGAGGTCATCATGGTGTCTGAGGATGAGGTCAATCAACTCCTGGCTGCGCTTTCGCCCGAGGAATTTGAGCGTATCTGGCCGCATTTATCCGAACTCGACATCCCCGTCGGTCATGTGCTCTTCAATCCGGGGGATATCATTCGAGACGTCTACTTTCCGACTACAGCGATTATCTCGATGATGAATGTGATGAGTGATGGAAAAAAGGTGGAGGTCGCCGCCGTCGGCTACGAGGGCACGATCGGGGTCCGCATGTTTTTTGATGACGACGAAGCCTTTGCGCACGCCATCTGTCAGGCGCCGGGCCAGGTCTTGAAAATGGATGCCGAGGTATTTTGGATGATCGTCCGGGAACGGGCCAGCATGCGTCATATTGTTCACCACTATGTGCATGCGTTTTTGTTTGAGGTCTTCCAGTCGGCCGCATGCAATATGGTCCACAGCGTTCGTCAACGCTTTGCCCGGTGGATATTAACGAAATCGGATCGCGCGCGTACCATTACCTTCCCCTTACCCCCTGACCTTATCGCGAGCATGCTGACCATAACACCACCGCATGCCCGTGCATTGGTAGATGAACTCAGTGAGGAAGGTTTCATTGAGTATCGGGACGAAGAGATACAGCTCATCAATCGCCCAAGGCTGGAACGGATCGTCTGCGAATGTTACGATCGAGTGCGCATTGAGGCGAGTAAGATCCGAGTAAAAAGAGAGATGAGAGAACCGTAGGTCATAGAATGTTCGCCCGTCACATTATCTAGGAATCATCTCCCACCGCGTGACTCCATACTCCTATAGGGACTCTGTGCTTGCGATTTTCCTGAGTCATGCCCATTCGCGCGAGTCGCAACACGCTGTCTCCATTGATCCATTTACACCAATATTGTTATTGCTTGACGCCACCCCGCATTGCGCGTAGCGTGACGATGTGACGTGTGAGGCTCCGCTGACTGTCCTATCCCTCGCGTTTCCTGTTTCTTCCTACGCGTGACCGATTCCCCAGTCTCCGTCGCTTTTGCGCCAGGGTCTCTCTGACTCGCTGCATGACGTGTGCTGTGACCTGCTGATGGAAGCGGCCCGGCTCCGACCATGCTCCAGAGGACTGATGTGACTCATGCCCGCATTCCATAGAGAGGAGTAAGTCATGCTTTATTACGCACTAGTGTTTCTGGTGTTCGGCTTGATGGCCGGCGCCCTGCATCTTGCCGGGGTATCCGCGATCGCTGTCCAGGTTTCCTGGATCCTGTTTGCGATCGGGACCGTTCTGGCCGTGATCCATCTGGCTAGCAAGCGTCCTGCGGCGCAGGTGAACTGATGGACTCGGCTGTTCGTCGATACACAGACCGTACTGATTACATTTCACGATTCGCTTAAGGAGACTTCATGAATACACGCTATGTCCTGACACTCTGCACAGCTTTGGTTATCGGTGGGGCGCTCATCACGGGATCGGCGCAGGCACTTAGCAAGGCTGAAGAGAAGACACCAATCAATGATTCGTGGATCACGGCGAAGAGCAAGATTGCTCTGTTTGCCGATTCGCGGGTCAAGGGAAGTGATATCAACGTCGAGACGACACAGGGGACGGTGATGATCCGCGGCAAGGTTGATTCCGACGCGGCGAAGCAAGCGGCAGAAGGGATTACCAAAGGGATCGAAGGCGTCAAGACAGTGAAGAACGAGTTGCAAGTAGTGGCTCCGGCCAAACGCGAAGCCACGGATGATAAGGATGATGCCATCACGACCCGTGTCAACGACCAGATGATGAAGGATGCGCAGCTGAAGAAAGCCGGTATTCATGCTCAGACGAATGCGGGAGTCGTCTCGCTGACCGGCGAAGTTCAGGACCTCATGACGAGTGCCCAAGCGTCTTGGACTGCCTGGCAAGTCCCCGGCGTGAAATCCGTGAAGAACGATCTCACGGTAAAAGAGAAGGCCTAATCAGGCTTCTCTCGTTAGACAGATGAGCTTTCCGTCCGTCGATACCCGATTCAGTGGTGTTGGCGGACGGCAGAGCTTCTGGCTTCGGTCGACATAGGGAAAACGGTCCGAGTGGAAGGGGCAAGAAATTATGGGACCTAAAGCAAGTCTAACCACACCGGAGCGGTCTGTCTCTGGAGCTAACGCCAAGCCCGGCAGTGAGAAAGGCAGCCAACCGGCCAAGGCAGCCAAAAGAGCCGCTTCTGATCAAGGTCGCATTGCACAGCGCGCGTATGAATTATACGAGCAACGGGGCCGACACGAAGGACAGGACGTTGAAGACTGGTTAAACGCGGAACGCCAACTGGGCGGCGCGGAAGAGAAGTAGTCCCACCACAGCATGGAGTGCGCTTTTCTCTCAGTCGTGGCAGTTGGCTATAGAGTGCCAACAGCGTAAGCTGCTTCATCGCTCTCTTGACCTTTGGTCTCCGATAATGAGTAATACAGTGCCCGTTAGGTTCTTTCGCATGCTGTCGTGCAGGAGTCATGCGGTCACTTGAATTGAAGATCCCGCCAGTCGCGCTCATTCTCCTCGTAGCTGCGCTCATGTGGCTCGCCTCGTGGACCATGCCGACCTTCCGGTTCGAATTTCCCTCACGCAATGTTTTCGCACTGAGTGTGGCTGTCTTCGGCGCCATCATCAGTGGGTTGGGGATTGTCTCATTCAGACAAGCGCGGACCACCGTCAACCCCATGAAACCCGATACGACGTCCTCGCTGGTGGTATCGGGCATCTATCGGTGGACACGCAATCCGATGTATCTCGGCTTTCTGTTGGTCTTGCTCGGATGGGCCCTCTTCTTGTCGAACGCGCTGGCGTTCGTTTTACTTCCGGCGTTCATCTTCTATATTGACCGCTTCCAAATTGAACCCGAGGAACGGGCGCTTCATTCGTTGTTCGGGCAGCAGTTCGTGATCTACACATCGCGGGTGCGGAGGTGGCTCTGAGGGTGGACCTCACGCTGCCATCGCTTCGGATGCACTGTCCAACCTGAGCGGAACGGGGAACGATCTGGAATATTTTATAGGCGCCTGTTTAGCAGTGACCGTTTCCCTGCTGGCGACGGTCGTGGGTTTTGACCGCGATCGTGCCCTATATCCTATCGTGCTCATCGTCATCGCGTCCTATTATGGTCTGTTTGCGATCATGGCTGGATCAATGCAGGCGTTGATCGTAGAGTCTGGGATTATCGGAGCGTTTGTTTTGGTCTCGATTGTCGGCTTCAAATTCAATCTTTGGTGGGTTGTCGCCGCGTTGTCTGCTCATGGCATCTTTGATGTCATCCATGGCCATCTGATATCCAATCCAGGTGTGCCTGTATGGTGGCCGATGTTCTGCCTCACGTATGACCTGACAGCCGCCGGCTATCTGGCGTGGCTGCTAAGTGGCTCCAGGCTGACTGCCGTTGCGCGTTCACAACCCACGTGACAGATCGATCTCCGACACGGTATCCTTTGGCAGCGCATTGCCCTTTAGCCTCGAGAAGACTTTTTAGATGCCCAGCCGACTTCTCATCGTCGATGACGATCCCGACCTTCTCAGGATATTGCCCGAAGCCATACAATATCGCCTGACTGACGCTGTGATAGACACGGCCTCCTCTGCCGAGATGGCGTTGGAGCGGATCGGGGCGGTCGACTATGATGCGATCGTCACGGACATCAAGATGCCGGGCATGGATGGCTTAGCGTTGATGCAGGAGATTCGTCGGGTCCGCCCGAACACGCCCACGCTGCTGATGACTGCTCATGGCGAACATGATTTGGCTGTCAAATCGCTCGAGAGCGGGGCGTACGCCTTTCTCCAAAAACCTCTCGATCGCGCTTTTCTTCTGGCGTGGCTAAAGCGGGCCATCGAGTTGCGGCAACTGAGTCGTGCGCTGGAAGAGAGCGAAGCTCGGTTTCGCATTCTGACGGACGCGGCGTTTGAAGCGATTGCGTTGACCGAGAATGGGCATGTCCTCGATGTGAATCATGCGTTCTTGACCTTGTTCGGGTATGAGCGAGAAGAAGTCGTCGGCATGGCTCCGGGCGAGTTTCATCCTCCGGAGTTTCGAGAGGTCGCGCGCCACATGAATCTCTCGGGGGCCGAGACTCGATATGAAGCCCTATGTCAGAAGAAAGATGGCCTGTTGTTTCGAGCTGAAATCCGCGGACGCGCGGTGCCCTATCGTGGGCGCACCGTCCGCGTGACGGCCCTGCATCCGTTACCTGGCCAGACGCAAGTCACTTAAGACTCTTTTACCGCCGTCGCCTCACACTGAGAACTACCGTCTCTGTTCACTTCGACCGTCACCGCGCTCCGACGATCTTTCTGAATCCGATGAGAGCTAGAAGGCCTGACGACAAGAGCAGCCAAGCGGCCGGTTCCGGGACGACTCTGGTTTGTGAGAACGTCAGATCAAAGGGCGACGTGGTGATCGTTCCTAAGATAATTGGCCCGCCTTCACTGAGATTGACTGTCTGCGCATGCGCTTCGAAGTTGTTCAGCATGTGCTGAGAGGAGACGAGGTTCGTCAAATCCGTTGTTTCATCGACGTTATCGACGAGCAATTGTCCGGTCCCTCCAAAGCCGACGACCGATTGCATCGATCCATTGACGTTCGGGGGGAATCCCGCCTGAGTGATCAGGCTCAGCCCGGCGCCCCGATTACTCGTGGTCGAGAAGACGTGGTGAATATCGTGGAGCCGAAACGAGGGATCCGTGACGGTGACATCGTATTCCAGCGAAAAGATCAGCGCGGCGCTCGAACTTGAATTGGGAAGGGAGACGGAGAAGCCCGACACCCGCAGGCCCTGCTCGCCCAGCAGATTGATGATTCCGTCGATTTGAAGATTCCTCGGGTCAGCCGGTGTGCTGTTCAGCGCAGAGACGTCATGAAGTGAGAAATTCGAGAACACTTTGTCGCCCACCGTGATTGTGCCGTTCGTGTCAATCAGGGTGCCAAGCGGGGTGGCGAGCACCGGTGATGCCGTCAAGAGGGCGGCTGCAGCCACCATAAGCCATAGACGATGTGCCATGTGATCTCCTCTCAACGATGGATGGTCTTTGCCTACGGAGAAGCATGAAGCGGACCATTAGCAAACTTCCTTACACAATCTGGACTTCGGTATGCAGCACAGAGGTTGTGTCCAGTTTTCCGTCGCTGTGATTGAACGCCATGAAGGCAAAGAGCATTAGTAATGGCGAGAGATTGCTGAGCACGTGAGCAGAATTATTGTGTGAAAAGTGCAAGTCGCCCTCTTCTACCGTCAAATTGCCTGACATTGATACAGACGAGTAGGCTCTTAAACGTAGATGTTCAGGTTTACTTAAGAAATGATGGTGATGAGGTCGACGTGACGCAGGGAGGAACCAAGTCTATTCGCCCGATGCCCGCATGGGCGCTATCGAAGACGAGTCGGTCTCGTTAAAGGTATAGGAGACGGGGCGAGACATATTCTCGCCCAGGTGATTGACCGCCGCCGAAATCAGATAGTCGATCATGCTTTGCCTATCCGGACTTTCCTGGCTGCCGCTCGCTTCACCGATCCAAAGCGGTTGGGATGCATTCGACACGGAAAAGACGCGCAACGTCAGACGACCTTTGTATCGCGGTGTGGAATCCATTCCCATCCCGACGAGCACAGCCGGCGTATTCGATACAGGCTTTTGCGATTTCTGAAAGTAATAGGAAAACTCCAAACGATAATCGGCATCCGCGAGGGTGATGGCTTGCGAATACCCTCTGGCCGCAATCGTATGCATGATCTTGGTCGCGACCTGGTTTTCTGAAAACAGGTTTCCGGCTCGTTCGTTCAAGTCCACCCAGAGGCGCTTGCCATTAATCGGCAGCATTTGGTGGCTGACGCTATCGACCTTCACGGCTACTTGCCCGCCGGTGGTGCAGGCCGTGAAAAAAATCGGCAACAGCATCAGACCGACCCATTGGGCGCCGACATAGTGTGGTAACCTGACATCCTCCATCATGTCCTCCAATTCACCCATAGTGGTTGTAATCAGCAAGGCATGTGCCATAATGATGGTTGAGGTATCATTCGGGTGAACTCCTCCATAGGCAGTCCTTTTCTCAATCTGACGATTCTCATCTGCGTTCCGCTGTCTCGGAAATAAAACAGTTGTTTTACAGATCAGACACAAAAATAGTCCCTAATGAATGCCGGATGCCCTCATCAGTAGGTGGCAAGGACGCTTGGCGTCATTCCCTTGACGCTACTCGGTCAGTTGACCATGCATCGACGAAGGAAAAATTCAGCCCTGTCCTGAATCAGTGCGTTCGGGATTGCGCGATCGTGCTACACTCCTGCCGATTGTCACGAGATCACCCGGCTCGACGATCGTCTGTTCACTTCTAGATGGGTAGAGGAGACCGGCGATGAATTGGCATGAGATCGAACAGAAGATGCCCACTATGGATCAGGAGCAGCTCGTCGACTCATTGAGGATGTGTCTTCAGCTGATCGAACGGATGGAGAAAGAATTGGTAGAAGGGACGCGCAAAATGGATGAGATGACGGCGCTGCTGCACAAACTGTCGACCGGCAAACCCGTGAACGATCGTACCTGATCTCTCAGTCCTTTACCCCTCGGTTGCGTCACCTTCAAAAAAGGTAATAGTAAAGCCTGTTTGATCCCTCGCACCCTTTATTTAGAGGCACTGAAATATGGAATGTTTGTCTGGCACCATCGGGTTATTAATTCTGGCAGGGACAATCTTCGTGACGTGCGCGGTAACCTTGACCTTGGCCCTTGTGCCACAATTTCAAGAGCGGCGCCGGTCAGTCGAACGCGCGGCATTCCTTCGAGCCCAACTGTTGCATCAGCTGGATATTCTCCCCTCGTATCTGCAGGAACGAGATCGGGCTCTCTCCATCGATCAGCGCGACATTCTTGACGCCTTTTGTTGTCTCGCGCAGCAGACGAGCCTGCTTGAAATCGATGAATGGGACAGCGTCCTTCGAGTGCATGCGCTTATGATGACGTCGCGTAACCGGCCGTCGTTTTCCAAGCGCGAGGCGCGTCTAGCGCAGCAAGCGATTCATCACGCCAAGGCGGTTCTTCAGCAGCACGATTCAGATGCGGTGCGGCAGGACCTTTCATGGACGCGCATCTTCGCCGGACACAGGCGGCGCAGGATGGTCAGGAAATCCTCTCCGAATCGGTCGTTCAATCTTCGCGAGACGATTGGCTCATAGCGATTGTCGTCTCTCTCGATCGCGCAGTGTCCCACACTACTCCACGTCAAATTCCATCGACATTCCCTTCGCAAAGTGCGGCACTCCGGCGGCATCGGGTAAGAAGCAGATCAATCCATAGTGTCCCGGTGCGAGGTTGACTGGAAAACTTCCTTCCTCGTCCTGTTCCAATCCTGTGATGCCCCCGATGGGACGGCCCGGCGCAGGGCCCGCAGCCTTGGGTCCGAGGAACTCCACAAAGTCTTTCAACGTGGCGTTAGGCATCAGTTGAATGACCACTAGTTCGTGCGGCTGCGATCCCCGGTTCACCAACCGAATCCTTTGCCGTCCGGCCTGGAGGGGTTGCTGCAAATTGAAACGAAAATCGACAGCTCGCACGACGGCGTCAGCCGAGTCTTTGGTGGGTCCTCCTCGCGCGGGCGGTCCGCTTGTGACGCGAACAGGCTTGATCATTCCACGTGCGAAGTGCGGCCTTCCTTGCCGGTCCGGCACCTGGCACACCACCACATACTCGCCGGCCTCTAGGTCGATGGTGGCCTCAGACGTCTCGTTGCCGACCACTGCGTTTGGTCCTCCCGCATAACGCGCCCAGACCGGCGTGACGGACGATGCAGCCTTGATGGCGGCGATCAAATCATCCGCCGTTTTACCGTGCAGTAACTTGATAAATTGAATGTGGTGGGGATCCTCACCCTCGTTCACCAGACGAACGGTAATATGGCCTGCGGCAATATTCGTCGGACCGGCGAAACTTTCGTCGTGGGCGATATACGTCACCGTATCCGGCCCCGAATCTTTCAGCCCCGCTTTTGAATGACAGCCGGCATTAATGAATACCAGCAGGAAGACGGCTGTCCGCCATATCACTCGTGTAGCGGTCCGTGTTCTTCCAGTTCTCATCCCTGCTTTACCTTTCCCCTCATGAATTGCTGTAAGACATCAGACATGGTGCGGCGCAGTTCCCAGTCCTCTTCCTGCACTTTTCTGAATATGGCTAATAGAACAGTCGCCCAGATTACGCCGGCTGCAAGCAAGCGGTTCGTCCCTGCAAAGGCGGATTCGTCGCCCGGCGCCATGGCATACCTGACCACGATCAGCATGGTTACCAACAGACCCATCATGATCACCGATAACGTTTCCCTGCGTCCCGACCACAAGGCGATCCAACTGACTGGGATGACGTACAGCATGGGAATGGCCATGCCCAATGGCAGGGAGAAATCGATCCAGCACACGCCCGTGACAAAGGCGAAGACGGCTACGAAGCGGACAAGCCGAGGAAAGATGCGCAGTGAAAAGTAGTTGCGAGACATGTTCAACCTATTCGAGTGTGGTCGTTACTTCATGACAGCAGGGACCGGCGGCTGTAGACACGAGCCCGGATTCGAGTTGGAGAATGCTAGCATACTTCGAAACGGTTATGGATCATTTCATTGGCGATTTCGGGCGTTCTAGGTCGTCAGCTGAATCCGATGCACGTCCATATCGACTTTGACTGCGGTATGAAATCCACATAAGATGCGCGCATTCTGAATTCCGGCATTCGTTCTACTGCTTTAACAGTGCAGGAACCGGACATCAGCAGAAATCAAACAAAGCGAAGGAGGTCAGGTTTGAGTCCTCGACGGGGAAGTTATATAGGGGTGGCCATCGTGATGATGGCAGTGTTGGCATCCTTTGGGAGCGAAGCGGGCCAAGACGAATGGCAACAAGGAAATCGCGTCAAGCTACGACCGGGAGGGTTTGAGGGACAGTCGTTGATCACAATGGAAATGGGATCGGGCGGGGATGTGTGGATCCGCCAAGAAGAGAAGGACACGACGAAGAACAGTGAGTCAAGCGGCGTGACCTTGTTGCTTGTGGCGGGAAAAGCCGTCGCCGTAACCGGGGGAGAATTGCCGGCCGGCGGCGAGTTGGAACTTTTGGACCGTGCCGGCCTTCAATTGCAATTGGTCGAACATCTGTTGGCGAGGGCCTACCCGGATGGCCCCGCTTCAGTGACCGGCCATGAAAAATTTACCGTGACAGAAAAAAAAGAGCCGATTCGGCTGGGAACGACGGGAGCCAGAGGGTATTTCTCTCCCCCTTGGAGTGTCTCCGGCGTAGCGACACCGTTGGCCGCCGATAAAATCGGGTTCGATTTTACGTTCACCTTTGCGCCGGAAGCTCCGAAACAGAAGAAAGCCCACCCGCTCAAGTTCGCCGGCATTTGGCAGCGCGACAGCCGCCCGCCCCACTTTGACGACCATCTGCCTCTTGGCGGGTGGAAAATCTATCTACTCGAGACGCACGAAGGTGAGCAGGGGAAAGTCGCGGCGGCCCCGACCGGTCAATACACAACACTAGGCGACCTGCGCCAGGCGCTGCAGAAGCGCCCATAGCAGAATGCTGTCATGATCATCGATGATAAGACCAGGTGCGTCCTTGCCGTCCCGGCGCATAGCGATATGAACCGCGCGGGGCGAAATAGCGAGGTGGCCCGTAGAAGGGCCGTGAGTAAAAGGGCCCAAATGGCGACCCGTAATAGCCGCCATAAAAAGGCGGATACGCAGGACCCCAAAATGGGTCATAGTAGGGTGGACCGTACAGACCGGTGGAGAGTTGAACGCTCGTCCCGACGCCCGGATACACCGCGCATCCTGTGCAGAGCGTCAATCCGATGATGATGGCGAAAGGGAACGTCTGTATCTTGCGCATACTTTATCGTACTCCGCGAGCGAGTCGCCGAGTATCGGCAGATTTACTATTGGGCTGCCGACCATTCGACGGTCATCAGGTGAGCTGGCCGCATGATTGTGCGTAGCGCGCCTCGCTTTACCCTCAATCTTCTGGTCGCGTTTTCCGGCGATCAAGATGGGGTAGGTATCATCCGCAATCTTTCGATCAACGGCTGTTGTGCCTCAAGCGGGACCGTGGTCCAACTCAAGCAATCGTTGACCCTAAAATTTCACCCCGGCGACCAAGGTCCTCTGATTGTGGTGGATCTCGCCGATGTTCGTTGGGCTAGCGCGTGGGATTTCGGCGTCGCGTTCCAATCCTTTGAAGCCGATGAACAACGCCGTCTTCTGCAATTTATCACGACGCTCCCTTCCGCCTAATTCTCGGGACTGCCCTCACGATCGACCCCATCGACACTCCCGTTCCGTGTCTCACTATATGAACGAGTCTCAAGCGAGAAGAACGTGAAAAGATGACGACCCACTGCTTTGAACGGCCCTTTCTTTTCTGTTTGCTAGAGAAAATAAGTAGTATCAGTTTGTATCATCCCGTCTCATCTGAGACGTGTTTCGGGTCCATCATTCTTTAGCTCCAACCCCGTGCGCCCAACCAAATCAAGAGCTTGAGGAAGTGTACAAACAGGTGCGCTTCTTGAATTGTCCTCCAGACATGAGAAACATAAACAAGGAGGCGATATGAACTGCGAACGTTGCAAGGGCCTGTTGCTATTAGACCGGTACAACATCCTGGCGAATGTCGATTTGCGCGAATACATGATGTGGCGATGCGTCAACTGCGGCAACATCGTCGATGCTCAAATCATGATCCATCGCGCGCAAAGACATCGGCGTCCTGCGGCCGCCATCGTCGAGCATGCGCATGTTGATGCCGTGTGCTCGGAGGCCACTCTTTAACGGGGTCGATGGGGAGGGTTGTGTCATGGCTGCTCGGCTCGGTAAGAAAATTTTAATCGTCGATGATGACAGCGACACACGTTTGTTCTGTACGAAAGCGCTGCAAAGCGAGGGGTACACGACGATAGGTGCGAGCAGCGGCGCGGCCGCGCTGGAGGTCATTCATGAACAACAGATTGACTTGATGCTCACCGACTTTCAGCTGGCGCCGCCGGTGCTCCGCTTAATGGATAGCCGACGGAGACAGCCCTTTCTCAACGGCATCGGCCTCATGCAGAAAGCGCTCCTCTCACATCCGAACCTTCCCGTGGTCTTTATCTCGGCGTACGGGCAACAACTGTTGGCTGCAAACGGGATCGATCCTTTGAAACAACCTTTATTACAAAAGCCATTCAATGCCGACGCACTCCGCTATACGGTCAAAGAGGCATTGGCACTTGCTGCGTCCAAGGTGGCCCTTCCTGCGCCGAGCGTCACTCCGCGTGCCTATCCGCGATTTCAAGTCAATCACGCGGTGACGTTCTGCGGTCCCGTGAATGGGGAAGGTGTGGTCAGAAATCTGTCTTTAGGGGGATGTGAAATTCAGTCCTCCTGCATCCTTCGGCCGGACACCTATTTGACGCTCGTGCTTGCTCTTCCGAAAGGGCTAAAGCCGTTGAAGATCAATGTAGCGGTCGTTCGTTGGGCGCGCTCCGGAGGCTTTGGGGTGGAATTTCGCCATGTCGAAAAGCAGATCAGTGATTCGCTCGCACAGTACCTTTCGACACTTCGCCCATGAGGCATCTCATTCCGTCGAGTTCTATAAGCGTCCATCGTACATTTCCACACGTGCTTTCGCGATTTTAAAGGCATAAGGAATTAAGATTCCCTTACCGCTGATCCTTTCCGTCTTATTTGTCCCCCCGGCCTTATGATGTACTCCCCCGATGAAAATGCTTGACAGGAGCCGACATTGCTCCATACTTAGGGCATGGCAATTAATCTTCATTAAGGGTATGTTGGCTCGCTGCTGACGGTGAGATCTTCGAGTCGAGCCGATTGCGGTTGAGTTCCCTGAGTGAAGACGGCACTGTCTTAAGTCGGAGGTCTTCATGAGCGTAGCCCGCATGTTTGGTTCGATCGCCGAACGTAACGACTATTTGACGCAATATTTTTCCGAGCGTCATCCCAGCGAGGTGCCCGGGGTATTTTCCGTTGCTGCGGGCTGCATCAGCGTCTACGACGATATTATTCTCTTCCATGATGACTTAGCCGTCGTGATGGGAGTCAGGTCGGAGCGAACCACGGAGAAGGCCGCGTAACGTCATTCCCGCCACAACGTTCATATCATCGAGGTCATCTATGGATTTTCGAGAAGAACTGAACGGAGAAGAACTGGCCACCTTAGAACAGTATGGCCGGAAGGTGCGATCTACGGCCGGCGAGTGTATTTCGATCGATCTCCCGCGAGAAGTGCTGTTCATCGTCAGTGGCGCGGTGCGGGCGAAGGCCGTCGACGCGTGCGGGAAATCCGTCGTGCGCATATATGCCACGGGCGAGATCTTAAACGAACTGTCCGTGTTGACCGCCCAAGTATCTCTTTCGAGCGTCACGGCGCAGGCGCCCAGCGAGTCTCTACTCGTCAGCCAGAGCGCGATCGATGCTCTGGTCACAGAGGCTCCCAAGCTGGCGGCAAAACTATTTCGCCACTTTGCTAAGCTTGTGATCTACCGGATGGTTCCGGTTCATGCGATGCCTCCCTCACACACTGTCCCGCAGATCTCCGCATCTTTACCGCAAGCCTGTTGACTGCCATTCCCTCCAGTTCTCTCCCTGTAAAACAATGAAGGTAAAACCTACGTAGTTATTGCGAGGCGCTCCCTTCGATAGGTCCTTTCTACCCGGTTTCTCTATGTCTTTTATGTAGGGCCTCACCTTGCCCACTCGCCCCTAACCGAATTATGCGGTTCATGATAGGTGTGCAGTAGTCGGGAGAATAGATTTGAATGCTGCGACGCATCGAATCGATGCCCACAATCCTTCGCCAATTCGGTATGCCGTTGTCCGCCGCGGCGATTGCCCTTGCGCTGGCCTCTTTCCTTCGGCCGGTGCTGCCTGACATCATCTTTCTCCCACTTCTCGTGGCGGTCATGATCGGCACGTGGTACGGGGAGCGCATCGGTGGGGTGTTGGCCCTCGTCTTAGGGGCTGTCGGGAGCGCGTTTCTTCATTTCCCACCATTCTATTCCTTTCAGATCGCCGATCCTCGCGATGCGATGCGGATCGCGATCTTTATCTTCGTCGCAGTGACGATGATGTGGTTCTTTCACTCTCGGCAACGTCTCATGGACCGGCTCACTGTCCTTCTGCGCGAAACCGGCGAGCGCGAGCGGCTCTTGCGGCAGAAGCAAGAAGAAGTGATTCACGCGGGCAAACTAGCTACAATCGGGCAACTGGCTGCCGGCATTACGCATGAATTGAACAACCCGCTCAATAATGTGAATCTCTATCTCGGACTGCTGCGAGACCTCTCCCGAACGAACGAGCTCAATCCTGCGCGGCTGGCACATGTCGTCGATGAGGCGCAGGGTCAGATCAAACGCGCGGCTGAGATCGTCTCGCACCTTCGAATATTTGCGCGTGGTGGAGAAGCCATGCGCCAGTCCTGTGCGCTGCACGATATTATTTATCGCGCGCTGAGTTTCGTGCAGGAGCCTCTTCGCCTTGCGGGCGTTACCGCCAGTTTCACCCGTTCGTCCTCGGAGATCCTTATCGAGGCGAATCAAACACAGTTGGAGCAGGTATTTGTAAATTTATTGTTAAACGCCAAAGATGCCATGCTCCAGTCCACCACCAAACGAGTGGCCATCACGATGAAAGAAGAAGGCCGCGTGGTCACTATTCTCGTCGAAGATACAGGGCCGGGCATTCCCCCGGACATCCTGCAAACGCTCTTTACCCCCTTTATCACGACCAAGCCATTAGGCGCTGGTTTGGGCCTGGGCCTTTCCATCTGCTACAGCATCATGAAGACGCATCACGGACATATCTCGGCAGAGCGAAGCTCAGCCGGCGGGGCCCGCTTTGTACTGACCTTTCCGGTATCGGAAACGGTCCCTTCTGTCGAATCCACGGTTGACCAAATCTCCCAATAAGCAGTAGGTTTTGCCTCACCGCCGACGTGGCCGGGGCCTGCTATCACCCGAATAGGCCGGCGATCTCACACCAAACAAAATTCTCCGTGAGCTATTAAGGTATGACGCCTATTGTCCGATAACAGTCATTGAGGGGTGACATGTCATCGTTTATTCAAGAGATCGATGCCCGAACGCAGCTCGCCGGCGCCAATCGATTTGAGATCCTCTTGTTCTCCATGGGCGTTCCGGAGGTCTATGGAATCAATGTGTTTAAGGTGCGGGAAGTGTTTACGCTTCCTGAGTTGACTCGCCTCCCCGAAACCGATCCACGCATCGAAGGCTTGCTCTCGGTCCGAGGGGTGACGCTTCCCGTGATCGATCTGCGGCAAGTCCTAGGTCTGCCGGACGTGCCGAGGGATGATGGGAAGGCGGATCATCTGATTGTGACGGAATATAATCGCAACGTACAGGCGTTCCACGTGCGGCATGTGGATCGAATCGTACGTGTGTCCTGGAGCCAGGTCATCCCGCCGCCGCTCTTGGCCCAAAATAAGGTCAAGCCGGGCACGATCACCGCCGTGGCCAAAATCGACCAGGACACCACGGTGCTCCTTGTCGATGTGGAAAAAATTCTTAGCGACCTCATGCCGGAACACGAGGAAAATCTTGTGCAGCAGGTGCAGGCGTCTGCAAGTCCACTCGTTCCTAAGCGGGTATTGTTTGCGGATGATTCCGCGGTGGCGCGCACCCAAATTCGTAAGACGCTCGCACGCTTGGGCATCAGCGGGATCGAGACGAATACCGGACAGGAAGCGTGGGACGCGCTGCTTCGTCTAGCAGAGGAAGCCGAAGCGCAAGATAAGGGAATTCGAGACCTGATCCATCTGGTCTTGAGCGATGTGGAAATGCCGGCGATGGATGGATTTACACTCACCAAGCGGATTCGAGCCGACGCGCGCTTTCATGACCTTCCCATCGTCCTTCATTCATCCCTGACCGGCATGTGTAATCGTGAGCATGGCCGGGTAGTCGGCGCGACCGATTATGTGGGGAAGTTCGACCCCAAAGAACTCAGCAGCATCGTGTTGAAGTATTGTTCTCTATCGCACGCCGTCGCAGCCAGTTGAGGCAGGGGCATGGTTCAGAGAATTCTCTGCGGTCACGCCATCGAGTGTGCGGGTTCATGCCCGACCAAGGTCGCGTCACAAAAAGTCCACGCGGTTAACAGAAGTAATCTTGTTCGAGAAGTCGGATCGTTCGCTGGTAGAGGCTATTTAGCCGCGATTGGGCCTCTTGTACCAGCGCTTTCCGCGCCTCGCTCTTTTCCGCATCTTTGATCACTTCCGCCAAAAATCGCACGTTATTGAGTACCCCCACCTGCGACAGCAGCAAGGTGCGTTCAAAGTCTTTGCCGGTCTTGCCCACGATCGGCGCCATAATATAGATCTCATCCCACACAACCGCCTTACGACGCTTCGTCTCCAGTTCCGGGAGTCCCGGGTCGTCGATACGCAAGGAAGGATAGTCTCGGTCCATCTTTTCCAATTGTCCACTGAGCTTTTCGGCATACTCGGAAATATCGTCGATGAGCATGCTGACTTTGGCCGACTCGACTTTCACCAGCAGCAGCTTCTTCAGATGTTTGAGGCCGGAGGCCGTTTTGTAGAGCTGACCGTATCCATAACTTAGTTCCCGATTTTTCGTCTCTTCGGAATCGGACGGACGGTCGGCCACAACCGGCGTAGACTGGGTCGGAGGCGTAGCACAACCGGCTATTGCCGCGAGAAGACAGATTGCGACGCAACTTCTGGCACCGGGGATATTCATGTGGATTCCTCTCTGCGCCGAATGGCGGATCGTTATGAAGCGAAGAGGTCGTGTCTCGATCACATTGTACGAGTGAGGAGCGCGGCAGAACAACGAGAAAGGTCAGGGCTTGGACTCGCGGCGTCCCTGATGTTGCCAGACCAGCGGGTGAGCGCGCTCAGCCATGTAGGCCCGGCCGAATCCTGCAATAAATTGAGCGGCGTGCAGTTGTAATTGCCAGAGCTGAAAGTCGGCAAGCGTCATCGTAATGTGGGCGTCCGGAAAACGATCCAGGTAGCGACGGGCAAGTGCTGCGTATGTAGGGCTGTTAGGGTCGAGCCGACATGCGGCGCCTTGTAAGCTCAGGCGTCTGAGCGCCAGGGGATTTTTCTGGGCATCGTCCGGTTCCATGAGAAGGATTGACATCCGTGGATCGCGCAGGAGATTTTGGGTGTGGGCAGCCAGCGTACTGAGGTGGAGAAGCAGATCCGTCCATCCGTCGAGAGCGACAAAGGGAACAGCCGAGGCTAAAGGCAGCGTCTCCCCAAGAGTCGCCAGCATCCCCACGCGCGTCGTCTGCAGCAGCGACTGTACCTCAGTATCGATATGCATCGTGACGTCCGCAGCTCGCTATCTCATTGGCCCAGTAAGTGTTCGATCTTTTCCACCAAGACCCGCACCGAAAATGGTTTGATGAGATATCCTTCAACCTGCAATTCGTACAAGATTTCCGGCGGCGGAAGGAGCGAGGCTGTCGCGGTAATCAACATCACGGGAATGCTTTTGAGCTGATCGTCACGTTTGAGGCGCTCGCAGGCTTCCAGTCCATTGAGACGCGGCATGCTGACGTCGAGAATCATGAGGTCGGGCCGATCCTGACGCGCGAGAGCCAGCGCTTCTTCGCCGTTGCCTCCCGCGGTGATTGTATAACCGCGCTTCCTCAACGGGAGCGTCATGAAGGCGACCATATCCGGATCGTCGTCCGCGACCAAGATACGCTTCGATATGTCGACAGCTTTGTTTTCCATATAGTGCGCTTACTCTTTCGCCACGGACCGTGCCGTCGCTTTGGGCTTTCCGTTGGAATCCGCTCCGCTGAGGCTCGGTAAGAGGAGATGATTGAGCGCGTCCTCCGGGGTGATGCGCTCCGCAAGATCGGACGGCAGTTCGGACGTCATCACAATACGGGAAATGGACAGATGCCGTTGTTCATTGAGATCGATGAGCCGCGTGTCGAAATCCGTGTCCCGCCTGTCATACGCCATGACCGTTGGACGAAGGCTTTCATTCGAGCTGGTATTCAAGACGATGGCCAGCGATCCGTCCGATAATTCGACCAGTGTTCCTGGCGGGTACACACTGACGACGCGGACCAGCGCAATGATGACTTTCATGGACAAATGCTGTGGGCGTTTGACGTACAGTTCCGCTAAGGCCTGATTCGGCTGAAGCCGAGGATGCTGTGCCTCGCGCGGATTGGTCAGATATTGATACTCATCGACGACACGAATGATTTTAGCCAGCGGCAGAATTTGTTCATCGGTCAGGCGTCTCGGATAGCCGGTGCCGTTCAAATTTTCATGGTGCTGCGCAACGATATCCGCGACAATGTTCGGCACTCCGGGCAGTCCATGTAGGATTTCCTTGCCGTACAACGGGTGCAGTTCGAATAAGCTTTTTTCAGGACGCGTGAGGGGTTCTGTCTTCCATCGAATTTGTGACGGGAGTCGCTGCTCGCCGATATCGTGGAGTAAACCGGCCAGCCCGACCATTCTCAGATCCTCCGGGTCCAACTCTAGTTCGCGCCCCACTAATAAGGCCAGGAGGCATGTATTCAACGCATGGGCCGCTTGAACACGTTCCGTGACATTCAGGTGAAGGATATCCGCCAGGACGCCGGACGTATCGCTGTTGAGCAGCTCGTCCACAAAGTGCTGCACGAGGCCGTTGGCTTCTCGTGCGCTGGCGCCCTGTACCGCGCATATTTGACGCAAGCAGTCGGAGCTTTTACGCAGCGTGTCCTTATAGGCAATGTTGGCTTGCCGAAGCTCGACTTGCCGATGGCTCAGCTGCGCCGGTCGTTGGACGGGCGGCATGTGGGCAGCCGACTCGACGAGAGGCGCATGTCCCCCTTTCATCGCCTGAGGGGTGGAGGAAGGCCTGGAAGGTTTCGGAGCGGGTGCCGTTTGCGTCGGCAGATAATACAGATCGTTCAACCCGAGTTGTTGAATGACCTCAATCTGCTTAGCGGAGATAAGGGCAAAGCGATTTTTGTGAAAGGGATGCTTGTACCACGGACAATGTAACCAGATTTCCATGCCGACCGTGAGACGGTCTGCAGAAATCCGTTCGTACCCCTCGACCTCGGGAGATTTTCCGAATTTCCAAGCCACGGAATATCAGGCGGTCATTGTTTGTATCATGCTTCTTCTACATCGGCATTGGGACGTGGAAACTGTAGCGGGTGATCAAGGAAGAGAAGGAAGTGTACGACAGTGGTTAGGTCGGATCGGCTTGAACGTCGTCCGGCTTAAGCCACAGCTCTTCGATCAAGACGTTGGCGCACGCCATCAGGGGAATGGCCAGAAGTAGGCCCAACACTCCACCGATCGCGCCGCCTACCAGGACGACCAGCAAAATTGTTAAGGCGCTCATTTCCATCGTTTGGCTCTGAATCCAGGGTGTCAGCACCCATCCCTCAAGAAACGCAACGAAGAGGAAGACGACGCTGGGCCACAGGACTATATCCTGCCAAGTCGCAGCCCCTCCCGAGGAAGTGAGATCGAGATATTTGACGAGGAGCGCCACAGGCCAGCCGGCGACCGAGAGGTAGGGCACCACTGTCAAAGCGCCCGTTACGATGCCCAGTAGGAGGGCATAAGGAATGCCAGCCCAGGTCCATCCGGCGGTAAAGGCGATCGCGCTGAGGATCGCAATTAACAGACGCCCGCGAATAAAGCCGCTGACAGCCTCATCCATTCGATGGAGAATGCGGCGTGCTTTTGCTCCTCGTCCTCCCGGAATCAAGGGCCGAATGCGAGACCGTATTTGATCGAAATGCCACGCAAACAGAAAAAAGAAAATGGGAACTAATAAGGTCGAGAGCAGGACCTCCAATGTCGTGGCTACGATGAGCCCCACGATCCCGACGGCTTGGCTGGTGCCGGTGAAGAGTGGGGAGAGTGTGTCCATGGGCTTGTCTTTGACGCCTTCGGCAAACGTCGAGAGGTGATCGCTCAGATTGCCGACGTTGAAGCCGTACCGTTTTTCGAGAGTCGAGATGTATTGCGGAGCATGCGTAGCCAGCGTTTTCCCTTGCTCCGCCAATAAGGGACCTACCCAGATCACTGCCAAAACGAGTCCCGCCGTCAGCAACAGCGTGCAGACTAAGGCGGGGACCCAGCGCGGGAGGCCGGTTCGTTTTTGAAGCGCTTCGATCATCGGCTCGACTAAGTAGGCCAGTGCAAAGGCAATGAATACCGGCGCGAAAAATCGGCGAAGGTCGACGATCAGCCAGATGGCCAGACCAATGCCAATGAGTCCTGTTAAATCCCGGAGAGGCTGGATCTGCCACAGCCGCCGGTCGGCGACCTGCGAAGGTAACGGTGAGTGAGATTTCATGATGGTTGTGAACCTGTCCGAGCCGTCGAGCGATGAGGCGCGGCCCTGCCGGAATCCCGCTGTGAGTCGGACATTTTTGCCGAAACATACGTATATTCAGCCCCGAAAAAGAGGATGAGGGCTGAGTAATACACCCAGAGAAGAATGACCGCGAGCGATGAGGCCGCTCCATACGCCGAGGCCACGCCGGTTTTTCCAAGATAGATGCCGATGCCCACTTTACCGACCGTGAAGAGCACCGCCGTCACAAAGGCGCCGACCCAGACATGCCGCCAGGCAATATAGGCGTCCGGCAGGATTTTGAACATCATGCCGAACAAGACGGTAAAAATCGCTAACGACACGCCGGAAGATAAAACATGCATGAGAATTTCCGGACCAGGCAAGAGGGCTGTGAAGAAGCGGCCGACGGCCGCCACCGCGGCGCTCAAGGCCAGCGACACAACGAGAAGAAACCCAATGCCGATGACGAGACAAAAGGAAAAGAGTCGTCCTTTTAGGACCCGCCAAAAGGCTAAGGCCGACGTGCTCTCCGGTTGGATTCGCCAGATCAAATTGAGGGCGTCTTGGAGTTCCACAAATACGCCGGTCGAAAGGACAATCATCGCGGTCAAACTAAGGAAGGTGGCCGTTGCGTTGACCTGCTGTTCCCGTGCGTGCTGGATCATGCTTTGAATGGCGATGGCGCTGTCGTGTCCCACGAGACCCTGAATTTCGTCGATCAAGCGACCTTCTACGGCATCTTGGCCGAAGATCATTCCCGCCACCGCGATCACAATGATGAGCATTGGAGCTAAAGAGAAGAGGGTGTAGTAGGAGAGAGAGGCGCTTAAACGTAACGCATTATCATCCCACCAGCGGCGAGCCGTTCGTTTTAAAATCGTCCATTGCAATGTCATCTGAGACCAATCCTATGAGTACAACCGTAATAAAAAACGGTGCGACCGTTCGCTCATTATAAAGGATCGGAGATCAGGACCACGTAAGCTTCTTCCATGTCGAGGTGAAGGGGTTTCCCTTACGATCAATAAAAATGAAAACGGCCGATGGTGAGCATCGGCCGCCTGCGCATTATTTTTTTGGTTTTGTCGAATCGAGCGGGTCGGCCGGCAGGGGCATCCCGTAAAATTCGTAAATGACCAGCGCTTGTTCTTCGCTTCCTAGGTCGGGCCAGTTATTTTTATCAAACCCCGGCGCCTGCTTTAAGTCCTTCTTGGAGACGTCCAGTACGATGGCTTTTCGGTCTGCCGTCCATTGCAACGCTTCCCACGGGACGGCAAAATATTTGTCTCCAATACCTAGAAAGCCCCCGAAGTCCAGCACGGCGTATCCAATGCTCCCGTCCATTGGATCGATCACCAGGTCCTTGATATCGCCCAGTTTCTTGCCATCCGTATCCTGCACCTTCATGCCGACCACGTTACTGACTTTCATGACGCCGCTTTTATCGCGCGCTTCGGCGATTTGAACAGACAGGGCTAGGCACACGATAAGAGCCCATGTTGAAATCTTCTGGACATGCATTGATCTTCTCCTTCCGTGATGAGGACATCATTCTTCTATTGAATCGCACTCTTTCAGCCAATGCCATCAATATACTTGGATACGCAGGTACACCATAGGGACCAATGGCGTGTAGACGCTACCCGTTTTCGGCGGCCTTGAATCTATCTCCGTCTGGGATACCCTTCGTACGCTGGCATTCCAGTGAATTTCTATCATGGCCCCATTTCGTGAATGTCGTAAAATCACGGTACGCGTGGCTTGACGCTAGTTTTCTACCATCTCCTCGCTGGCCCCTTGCCCCCAGATCCACTACGAGCTCATCTCGGACCGTGCGCCACCTGCGTTCTATCCTACAAATGAAATACTGCCTTGCTGATCGTCGGCCACGGGGGGCATCGGATTACTATGAAAGAAAAAGGAGGGGAACTGATGAAATCTCTGGCATTATCCCTGATGACAGGTGCGTGTATCCTGTACTTCGGCGTGACTGGGTCCTTTGCACAATCTGAAGGATCAACCGGCTCGGCAACAAGCGCAAAGGACTATGTGATTTTGCCTGTTCCTCAGGCCGAAGCAAAGGCAGGAGGGAAAAATACACTTCTGGACAGAACCGTGAAGAATCCCCAGGGAAAAACTCTCGGCACGCTCGAAAAGCTGGTCATGGATTCGACCACGGGAAAAATCGAATACGGCGTAGTGTCCTTAGCTGACAGCGGACGCCTCGTGCCGCTTACCTGGAGTGATTTTAGAATCAACCGAGAGAACGGCCGCGTTGTATTAAATGCGACCAAGGACGAACTCAAGTCCTCGCCCGCCCGCAGCGCCGTGGCGGATCTGTCCCCCGATCTCTGGGAATATTTCGACGATATCGTGCGGAAGCCAGGCGACTCCCGATGAAAAAGCGTAAGAGGGGTGCCGCGGCGACTGCAGGCAAGGGTGATACTCATGGAGAATGAAGCGAAGGCCAATGCCATTAGTCGCTGGGTCGATCCACAGGAACGCGTCACGGTCGATTTTGAAGACGAAAAAGATCTCAATGCGGAAGTGACACGATGTAATACGAATATCGTTACGCTGGCACTGGAAACGACTGTTCCGCATGTGCGTCAAGAACTATCGATTCCATTGGGTAAAGTGGAAGTTGGCGAAGATCAGGGGAAGTACACGAGAGATCCTGACAAGCCGCTCCACTATGGAAGATTGCGATTGAGCATCGCGCAGAAGCGCCCCCAGTCGGTCTAGTTCTACTCCTCCAATGCAGTCGGATCGCTATCGCGGCTGGCCGTAGGTTGGAAAATATCCTCAGACGCCCCCCGCACTCTACTCCCATTCGTCGTGCACCCCCCGAAGATGATTGGAAGACAAAACTCTTGTGATGATTACACGGCGATGAGATGGAATGGAGGCGCAAGAGGGGCTGGCTTCCCATGGTAAGAGAAGAATTGGGTCGTTTCAGATGAAACGCAACGCAGAATCAGCCTTGTCGCAACACGCCGCCGGATGGCGGGACCTCCTCAAGACGAAGGATTTCGGCTGGCTCTGGGCCGGGCAGGTTGTCTCTCAGCTAGGGGACGGTCTCACGAAAGTTGCGCTTCTCTGGTTTGTATATACGTTGACCGGTTCGGCGTTGAAAATGACCCTGATCGGCGTGTTGCAGACCATACCTCCGCTCGCCTTCGGAGCATTTGCCGGCGTCCTTATCGACCGCGTGCCCAAGCGGGCGGCGATGATCACAATCGACCTCGTCCGCGCCGCCTTGCTCGTGCTCATCCCGCTTTTGTATGCAATGGGCCTCTTATCTCTCCCCTGGCTATATGTATTGGTATTTGTCGGTTCGCTCTTTGCTATGGCGTTCGGACCGGCGTTGAATGCATCGGTCCCGCTCCTGGTTAAGCGCAACCAACTCGTCCGAGCCAACGCCATCATGCAAAGCAGCATGACAATCGGCCAACTGCTCGGCCCGGCAATCAGCGGCATCTTAATCGCTGTCATCGGCGCTCAAAATGTGCTGTACGTGAATGCCGCGGCATTTGTCCTCTCGGCTTTGTGCAAACTGCCTATTCATATTCCACACCCGCGATCGTCGGGGAAGAGGTTTTCAGCACGGGAAGCGCTGCAAGACCTGAAAGAGGGGTTTCGTTTTGTCTTTATTCAAGAGCGCTTCCTGCTGTTGCTGATGGTCAGCGCGTCGTTGTGTACCATGGCGGCGACCGGCTTTATTTATATGCTGCCCGTATTTGGCGAGCGGGTTCTGCACACGACATCGGTCCAGCTCGGGTGGCTATGGTCCGCGCTGAGCCTCGGCATTTTTGTCACGACCATCTGGCTGGCGTTCAAAAAGGAAGACGGTTTCTGTCGAAGATTGTGGATCATCGGCGGCGCAGCCGCCGTGGGAGGGGCGGCCGTGTTCGCGCTGACCGCGGCGAAGTCTTTTGTATTGGCTGCCGTAATTATCGTGGTTATTGGGGGCAGTTCAGGCCTCGTTACCCCGATCGTTTCCGCATCGCTTCAGCAATTGACGCCGCAGGACCTGCTGGCACGGGTTTTTAGCGTCTTCAATACCGCCGTCATGGCGCTGGCCATGATTGGGATGACCGCCGTGGGATGGGCATCCGATCGCTTCGGCCCATTCACCAGTCTGGTGGGCATCGGCACAGTTCAGCTTGTCGCTGCGTGCTCCGCCCTGGTTGTTCTTCCCTGGTGCCGGCAGCTTTCGGATACAGTCTCCAAGACGACGTCTGCCAAGAAACGTACGGCTTAGTTCGGGGCGATCGAGGAGGGGCGGCCAAAGGGTACAGTCCTATGTACACGAGAGGGCACATCGTGACGGGGAGTCCATAGACAAAGAGGTTTCATATTTCCTCCCGATCCGGTTCCTTTACGATTTGCTCGATGACCTCGGCGTTACTCTCGCATTCCACGCACCGACGCGCGAAGGGCACGGCTCTCAAACGTTCAGGAGCAATCGGACGTCCACAATCTTCACAATGACCATACGCGCCTTCGTCAAGACGTCGAAGGGCGTCGTCCACCTGATTGCGCATTCGGTTGCGCACTTCCAAAAGGGAAAGCTGTTGATCCCCCATCGCATCCTGTGACGACTGTCCCCAGTGTCTGCCACCTGTAAAACCGACTCGACAATCGCACTATCGGTGGAATGGTAGTATGCTTGCGAGCGATTCGGCTGATCGAGCGAGAATGCTGCTGACAGGCATCACACCGATGATTTACCGTTATTTTATGAATGGCCCTACGTTGAAGTAAGGTCGGAATACGGATGAGAACAATTATGGAGAAGCCACCGGTGAAAGAGACAGAGCCTCATCCGGCGCCACAAAAAGAACCCCCTGCGTCGGAACCGCCACGGAAAGATCCTCCAAATCAAGAACCGCCTCGAAAAGAGCCTTTTTCCGATGGTTCACCAGCCCTGTCTATAGTGGGTCCAATAAAGTCCAGCAATGGTCAACAGGGTTTGTCACATCAGAAGGACCGCGGGCATTTTTCAACGGTAGTGATGTGGATTGGAGATTTGATAGGGTAAAGGGAAAGTCCGTTGCAGAGGTGTTGAGAGAAATCAGGATCGGATACATGCAACCACGAACCGCCGAACGCTTCGCGCATCGTTTTCGTATCGAGTATTGCGGCATTGGCGTGCCCATTGAAGGGCACGGTGCGGTCATCGATCTTTCCAAAAGCGGGTGTCGTATGGAAACCGACACTGTGCCGGCCCAAGGCGCTGAACTAAAACTCCAGTTATTTCTCGCGGATTACTCGTGGCCGATGAAAGTCGATCGAGCGGTCGTGCGCTGGGTGAAAAAACGCACTGTGGGCCTGGAGTTCGTCGCGCTGCAATCTTCTCAACGAGATCGATTGGTTCGCGTCATCATGAAATTGAAGCAGGACGCCGGATATTGACCGCACTGTACGGGGTCAAACCAGGGCGCCTGAGAGGATTGGTGCTCGCATGACACCAGAGCCTTCGACGGGACGTGTACTTCTCCAACGCATCGGCGAGCAGCGGATTGCAGCCGGTCATTTGTGGATCTATGCGGGAGAGATCAGCGACGTCAAAGGTTCTCCGGCAGCCGGCGATATCGTCGATGTTCACACTCAGGCCGGCCGATCTATCGGGCGCGGCTTTTTCAACCCCCATTCCAAAATTCGGGTGCGCCTGCTCACGTTCGATGAGGAAGCGATCGACGAGCATTTTTGGGCGGCACGTCTCCGTCGTGCGAATGAGCTTCGGCGGAAAGTTGTGTCCGAAACCAATGCGTATCGTCTCGTGCATGGTGAAAGCGATTTTCTGCCCGGCCTGATCGTCGATCGCTATGCCGATCTGTTGGTCATGCAAACCTTGTCCTTCGGGCTCGATCGTCGGAAGGACATGCTGGCCGATCTCCTTGCACAGCTCACCAAGCCGGAGGCGATCTATGTGCGCAATGATTCTAAAAGCCGGGCGTTGGAAGGCTTATCGCTGTCTCAAGGTTTTTTTCAAGGTCGGCGAGCCACTACGGTGGACATCTATGAAGGCCTCGCTCGATTCGAGGTCGATGTCGAGCGAGGCCAGAAGACCGGGTGGTTCTGCGACCAGCGCGAGAATCGCCGGGCGGTCGCCGCAATCGCCAAGGGCATGGATGTCTTGGAAGTCTTCTGCCATACGGGAGCGTTTGGAATTCAAGCCGCGCTGCATGGAGCGCAGTCGGTACTCGGGATAGACGCGAGCGCCGACGCATTGAAATCGGCAAGCCGGCATGGGGACGTCAATGGAGTAGGAGCAGTCTGTCGCTATCAAGAGGCCGACGCGTTTGACGCACTACGGACGCTGGCTCGGACCGATCGACGCTTCGATATGGTGATATTAGACCCGCCGGCCTTTGCTCGAAGTAAACATGCCATTCCCCATGCTCTGGCAGGGTATAAGGACATCAACCTGCAAGCGATTCGGTTGATTCGGCCGGAGGGATTTCTGGCGACCTGCTCGTGCTCTTACCATGTCGGTGAGCAGCAATTCTTGGCGACGATCGCATCGGCGGCCCGCGATGCCAAACGGCAACTCAAGTTGATCGAGAATCGCTCGCAAGCTCGAGATCATCCCATCCTCGCCACGATGCCGGAAACGCGTTATCTGAAGTGTTGCATCTTTCAGGTCATCTAATGAGTAGGGACTATGGCATCTGGCCGTATGAGTCCTTCCCCTGATTGACTTCCAAACGGCGCTTAAATAGATTCTTTCCTCTAAGCTCCGTGAATGTGATAGACAAGCGTCCGACGCTGTCCTACAGTGAAACCACGTCCTATCTGATGCCCTGTCCGATGAAAGGTCGATAGATTCACGACCGATTAGAATCTTTTTAAGGAGGAAACATGTGGAAAAAAGATGGTGAGACGGCGGGATCGATCATTCCTTCGACCGATGGGGCGAAGGACGGCGAGATCATCGCGTTTGTTGGGAAAGGCGTCACCTTCCGAGGCGCGATTTCCTACGAGGGCACGGTACGGATCGACGGTCGAGTCGATGGCGAAATTCAGACCAGCGGCACGCTCGTGGTCGGTGAAGAAGCGGTCATTACCGCCAAGGTTGAAGCAGGAACGATCGTCAGCAAGGGCAAAATCACCGGGGATGTCGTCGCGAAGGAGCGCGTGAAACTAATGGCGCCCGCGGTGCTCTCCGGCTCCGTGAAAGCACCCATTTTCTCCATTGAAGAGGGCGTGACGTTTGACGGGACCTGCGAGATGAGCGGAGGAGAGGTCGTCGATATCCAGCGTGATCCCAGCGCTCGTCAGGTGGGTGCGTCGACCAATGTCAAGCGCATCACAGGGTGATTCCCCCCGAGCTCGGCGATTGCGAAGGCGCGTTGAGCATCTGAAGAAAGACTATCAACCTACAAGCGGGTTGTTGCAGAACAACCCGCTTGGGTAAGGGATCGCCCCTCTGCCACGCCACGACCGCGCTGCTCGAACCCATCAGGCGTACGTCGATCACATCAAGCCGTTTCTCAGCCAGTGGGGCCGGCGGCCCTATCGATGTCCCGCATTGTTGGCCGATGCCCTTGCGTGCATAGCGAGGACAGCGTGTGTGCTCGATCTCGGATGCGGTGCGGGTCAGGACGCCCGTGCCCTGAAGCGGGCACGGTATGAGGTGATCGGGTTAGATTTCACGCGTCCGTTGCTGCAGTATGCTCGCCGTCAGAGCCCACGCTTGCGTCTCGTGCAGGCCGATGTCCGATATCTTCCATTGAGAGCCGGTCATTTCAACATGGTGTGGGCCGCCGCCTCACTCATCCATCTTTCCAAATCCTCAGTTCGAGAGAGTCTACGAGAGCTCTACCGTTTGGTAACACCGGGCGGGGTCATTGCTGCAACTTTTATTCATGGCCGGCGGTCCGGGATATCTCAGGATAATTGGATCCCCGATCGATTCATCAGTCGCTGGCTGAAATCCGAATTAACGGCGGCGGTGAGTGAAGCGGGATGGACCATCGATCAGCTCACGGCGGTCAACAACCGTGAGCGTCAGGGGCGTTGGTTGAATCTGATCGCTCGCCGGACTCTCTCTTAGCCTTCCTTTTCTTCCTGTCCTCGCTCGCTGGCGACCACTAGGCTGTCCTCGGGCGGCTACCAGCCGACGGACCCCCCTTTCCCTTCGAAAGAACGTGGTTACTTGTGGTGATAACCAGCAAAAATCATCGAAACCATGAGGTGCCACGTGGAAAATGTGAATGAGAATGCCATTGTTTCAACGCTTCCCATTCTTCCCATCAAGCGATCGGTCCTCTTTCCCGGCGTGATGCTTCCATTGACGGTCGGGCGGTCCCATTCGGTGGCGGCATTAGAGGCTGCCCTCAAGACCGAGGACAAGACGATCGTCGTCGTTGCGCAACGGAACCCTGACCTGGAAGAGCCGGGCATCGGCGATCTCTTTACGATCGGGACCAAAGCGGTGATTAAGCAGACCGTTCGAACCACGGAGGGGGTAGTGCAAACGCTCTTGCAGGGCGTCGAGCGTGTCGTCTTGTTAAAGGTCGAACAGACAGAACCGTTTTTAAAAGTGCGGACGCGCCAGCTTGCGGCGCCTCTGGATTCGGGTGCGGGCATCGAGGCGTTGCATCGGGCCATCTTGGATCAAGTCGATGAATTGCCGGAACTACTGCAATCGTCCGGTCTTCGTGACGTCGTTCAGGCACTGCATGGCGAGCGGGATTCGGTCACGTTGGCGTACCGGACCGCCTCCTTATTAAACCTGACCCTGGAAGCGGAACAAGGCTTGCTGGAAGCGGCGACCAGAGAAGATCTGCTTCGCCGACTCTATGCGGTGCTGATCCATGAAGTGCAAGTCCTGCAGTTGCGCAATAAGATTGCCAGCGATGCTCAAGCGGAAATCGGCAAGTCCCAGCGTGAGTATGTCTTGCGGCAACAGCTGAAAGCGATTCAACAGGAACTCGGTGAGGAGGACAGTGAAAGCAGCGAGTTGGCGCATCTCAAGAAACAGATCGAGCAGGCCGATCTACCGGAATCGGTGCGCAAAGAAGCCGATCGTGAGTTGGCACGCTTGGCGAAGACGCCATCCGCATCGCCAGAACATCAAGTCATTCGCAATTATGTAGAACTCGTGCTCGAATTACCGTGGAAGAAGGCGTCCACCGATGCATTGGACCTGGCGCACGTCCGTCAGGTTCTGGACGAGGATCACTACGGTATCCAAGAGGTAAAGGAACGGATTGTCGAACACCTGGCGGTGTTGAAATTGAATCCCGCCGCCAAATCTCCCATTCTGTGCCTCGTGGGGCCTCCCGGTGTCGGGAAGACGAGTTTGGGTCAATCGATTGCGCGCGCCATGGGACGTACGTTCGAACGCATGAGTTTAGGCGGCGTACATGATGAATCGGAATTGCGCGGGCATCGCCGCACGTATATCGGAGCCATGCCGGGGCGCATCATTCAAGCCATGCGGAGGGCAGGCGTGAACAATCCAGTGCTCATGTTGGATGAGGTGGATAAACTGGGGCGGGATTTTCGCGGCGATCCTGCGGCGGCCCTGCTTGAAGTGCTCGATCCGGCGCAGAATCACACGTTCCGGGATAATTACCTGGATCTGCCGTTCGATCTGTCGCAGGCCTTCTTTATCACGACAGCCAATGCGCTGCACCCGATTCCGCAGCCGCTGTTGGATCGGATGGAAGTCATCCATCTTCCCGGATACAGCGAACAGGAAAAACTGGAGATCGCCACACGCTATCTTTGGCCGCGTCGTCTGAAAGAAGCGGGTTTAAAGTCCGAACAGATCCAGTTGGAACCGGCCGTGTTGAAGGCTATTATCAGCCGATACACGCGGGAAGCCGGCGTGCGCCAACTGGAACAGATGTTGGGCCGATTAACTCGAAAAGTGGCATTGAATCTTGCGGAAAAGAAGACCGAGTCGTTGCCCGTGGCGATGACACCCGAGCAGGTCAGCGATTGGTTGGGGACCGAACGGTTTATGCCGGAAGAAGGGCGAAAGGCATTGCCCGCCGGTGTCGCGACCGGCTTGGCATGGACCGAAGCCGGCGGTGATGTGCTCTATATCGAAACGTCGCTCTTGCCGGGCGGCCGTGGTCTCACCTTGACCGGACAGTTGGGCGATGTCATGCAGGAATCTGCACAGGCGGCGCGAAGTTATCTGTGGTCACATGCCGGTATGCTGGGAATTCAGCTCGTTCGTTTCAAACAGAATGGTGTCCACATCCACGTGCCCTCGGGAGGTATTCCTAAGGATGGACCGTCGGCAGGGATTACCATGGCGACGGCGTTGGCTTCGTTATATCTGGGGATTCCGGTGCGACGGGATACGGCGATGACGGGCGAGATCAGCTTGAGTGGGCTTGTCCTTCCGATCGGAGGGATCAAGGAGAAGGTGCTGGCCGCGCGGCGCGCCGGGATGACCCGAGTTATCTTGCCCAAAGCCAATCAAAAAGATCTGAAGGAAATTCCGGAAGAAGTGCGGGCGGAAATGACCTTTGTGTTGGTGGAATCGATCGAAGAGGTGTTCCCGGCCGCATTTCAGAACTGGGTGGGCACCACCTCGCCACCTCTGTTGGAGATGGTTTACAATTGAAGCAGTGTCCCACCGGTGTCAAATCGCCGGATGGTCACTCCAGAATTCCGCACGGATCTCAGGACGAGCGGGACATTTGGAATCATGGCCATCCGGCAGGGCGTCTCTTAGTTAATTCATAGTATTTCTGGACAGCGCGAACGATCCATTGTAGGCTTGTTTTTAAGACTGCTGAGAGTCATGGCCTTTCACCGGACCGCTGGCGGACTGCGGATCGCCACACGACAAGAATCGGAACTATGTCTCAGTGTGACTATCCGTCTTCTTCGTCAATTCCCCCACGATTAGACCGACGTTATCGCCATCTCGTTGAGCATAGTCACGACCTCGTTCTGTGTTTATCCAGCGACGGGTCAATGCATTCGTTGAATCCCGCCTTTGAACGGCTGACCGGCTGGACCGCGACGGACTGGTTGGGAAAATCCATTCTGGACATCGTGCACCCGCACGATCACATCATCATGCTGAAATGCTTCAGTGTGGCCCTAAAAAAAGATAAGGCTTCCGAGTGCGAAGTGCGTCTCACGACTAGGGGTGGAGAGAGTCCGATCGTCGCATTGTCTTTGTTGTCGGAACAAGAAGAGGGGCGAGTGATCGGTGTGTTCGGTGTAGGCCGCGACGTGACGAAGTCGAAGCTCGCGGAAGGAGAGTTGACAGCATGCGACGCCCAGTTGCGAGAATCGCAAAAAATGGAAGCCATTGGCCGGCTGGCCGGCGGTATCGCGCATGATTTCAATAATCTCTTGACCATCATTACGGGATATAGCCAGCTCCTTCTCGGCCGGATTCACCCTGATGATCGATTGCATGGAGATGTGAAAGAAATCCGAAAAGCGTCGGTCCGCGCGGCTTTATTGACCCATCAGTTGCTCGCCTTTAGCCGCCGGCAGGTGATGGTCCCGAAGATCGTGAACCTGAATACAATTGTCGAAACCATCGAAACCATGTTGCAGCGGCTCATCGGAGAGCATATTTACCTGGTTACGGCCCTCGATCCGTCTCTCGGCCACGTGAAAGCGGACCCCGGTCAAATGGAACAGGTCATCATGAACCTGGCGGTCAATGCGCGAGATGCTATGCCTAAAGGGGGTAAATTGATCATCGAGACTGCCAACGTGAAGATTCCTTCGACCAACGCATGTGCGGCAGGGACATTATCGCCTGGACACTATGCCGTGTTACGAGTGCGCGATACCGGCTGTGGAATGGATCGCGACACGCAAACACGAATGTTTGAGCCATTTTTTACAACAAAAGGCCAGGGACAAGGTACGGGCCTTGGACTCGCGACGGTCTATGGCATTGTCAAACAGAGCGACGGCCATATTATGGTGGAGAGTCATCCCGGCAAGGGAACGGAACTCACGATCTATCTGCCGATTGTCGAAGGGTCTGTCGAGGTGGGAGAAGTCGATACACCGCCTATGACTTTCCCCAGTGGAACCGAAACCGTCATATTGGTGGAAGACGAACCTACCGTACGAACACTCATTCGGAATACGCTTCGGCTTTTTGGATATACTGTATTGGAAGCCAGACACGGGTTTGAGGCGCAGTTGATCAGCAGTCAGTATCCGAATCGCATACATTTACTGGTCACGGATGTGGTCATGCCTCAGATGAGCGGGAAGGAACTGGCCGACGATCTCATGCAGACCCACCCCAATGTCAAAGTTCTCTTTATGTCCGGCTACTCCGAGAACGCCATGGTCGAACAGGGCATTCTGAATTCTGGACACACGTTTCTTCAAAAACCCTTTACGCCCGAAGTGTTAGCGCGAAAGGTTCGGGAAACTCTCGACGCAGTATATAAGAGACCATAGGCATCCCGCTTCTGTTCGGCCATCCTCGATATGCTCTTCTTCTAGCCTTCCCAATTTTCGACGAAGATGCAAACCGGTGCTACACTAGATGAACAGTTCCTAAGGAGAAATCAGGCTACGTGAAAGCTGATAAGAGCGCGGAATTACTGGAGCAAGTCCGCCAGCAAATGGGTGACGGCAAATTTAGCCGCGCCTTCGCCACATTAAAAGACCTGTTGGCCTCCAACCCCTCTCATCATGAAGGGCGGCGCCTTCTGGCCAGACTGCTGCTGAAATTCGGCAACCTGGCGACTGCGAAGAACGCCTTCGAGACTCTCGTGAAGGAGGCGTTACAACGCCAAGATTATCAAGAAGCCGAATCGCTGCTGCATGAATATTTGACGGCAGGCCCGCGATGCGTTCAGTTCTTAGAAATGCTTGGGGCGGCGTACGAGTTAAAGGGAGATCCGTTAGCCGCAGTATTCGAATACGAAAAAGCGATCGACATTCTCTTAGAGGATCCCGACCCCGAGCGACCGGATTACTCTCAGGTTCTTTTTCAGAAGATCAAGCAACTGGCGCCCTCCAGCTTCGTGGCCAATCGTGTCGCTGCGAGATTACAACCACCACCATCCGCCCAACCGCCCACATCCACTTCTTCAGAAGCCTCAACCTCCGGCGACGATCTCTTCCATAGCAGGGCAGAGGCGTCCTTTGATGTTCACCAAGAAGGAACGGTGGAGACTGTGGACCGGGACGAGGATGATGATGCGGTTGCCTACACGATGGTGGCAGGATCGGATGACCCGGATGCGGACGTTAATGTTAATACGGAGCCGATCGCACGGCGATCCACCGGCGCTCTTGGAGAAAATGTTCCCTTCCCGCCCGTGAACCAGAGGCCGGACTCACAAATCCAAACACATGAAGAGGGCGATAACGAAGCATCGGAGCCGAGTGGATTTGGGGCTGTGCCCGTATGCGAGCCCAGTCACGTAAGGTTCTATTCCGAAGAATCCGAGGAAGCCGCCTCCGAATCGCAGACGCAAACTCCTGCTCCTGTGTCCAGCGAGCCGGTGGGACTATCGCGATCCGAGCCTCCACCGACTTTTCGCGTTGAGAACGACACCAAGCAGGATCTGTACTGGACCCGCGTGATGGATGGAGGGCATTCCGGTTCGGCGGATCAAGGGCTATCCTCCTTAGGCGGCGGGGCAGAACGCGGCGGCAAGGATTCGGAACGACCCAAGCCGCGCCGTCAATATGGGCGTACCATCGGGGCTTGGATTTCGTTTCGCCTCTCCATCCTTATCCGGCGTCTCATAGCCACGACGAACTCCTTGACGAAGCTCGGCATGTTTGTGTGCCTGGCGATCGTCGCGTGGATCGTGTTGATTATCGGAGGGACAGCGGCACTATGGCTTGGATTGGAGCAAAAACCGTCCGAAACCTTTCAGCGTTTGATTGATGTTGCCCCGACGAAAACACTCGAGGACTGGAAGAATAACGGGTATATCCTGCTCATGGGCTTCGGGGCGACGCCGTCGTTGGACCCTATGCAAACAGGGTATGATCGCTGGCTAAGTGCTGCAACGGAATGGAATGCCGGATGTCTCGACCGAAGCGCCAAGAGCCGCTCTCTGGTTCGATCCTCGCCGAATGCGCAGAAGCCGGCCGACTGGTTTAAAACCCCCGACCCCTCCGCGCAATTTGTTGCCGAAGGCGCGCAGGTCAAAGAGACTCTCGATCCTCAAGGTTCATCCGTCAGCCGATATCGGCAATGGTTGAATTTACCGTTTGAAGATTGGGGATTCAGTCGCCTCAGCAGTCCGGATTGCGAGCAAATTCTTGCCGCGCACCGTCTCTATCTGGCCGAAGGATTTGCACAAAGCCTTGGCGCCGGGTTGGACCGACTTGAAACGGATCTCACCGCCTGGCGAAAGGTGCTTGCACAAGCGAAAACGCTCTCCACGAAAGTGATGGCGATTGACGGCATCAATGACGACGTGGCCGTCATGTCGGGATTATTGATTCGCCCCGCCATCGACAACAAAATCACTCAGCGCATGATACGGCTGGCCCGTCCGTTGGACCCCGAAGAACGATCGCTCCGCTGGCCCATGCAAAACGAATTTGCCTTGTCGGTAAAAAGAATGGAGGTGCGTGTCCGTCCGCACAGTGATACGGACTCCTCGATGGCCGTACTTGTCGGCAAAATGCCCCTGCCGAAGCAGCGCACGCTGAATACCTATGCGCTCTATTACGACGCCTTAATCAAAGCCGCCGGGCTCTCGCACGCGTATACCCCCAAGCTTTATGAGTTTTCGAATACGCCGGCCCGCAGTTGGCTCGATTATGGGCTCAATCCGATCGATAATCTGATCGTCGCCGATCCTGTGCAAGATTGGCAGGCCCTCAATGGAGCGATTGTCGAAACCGACGCGCGGCTCAGGTTGGCCGGATTGCAAGCCAGGTTTCGTGCGCCATCATCGGACTCCCTGATCTCCCGTCTCGCTCAAGCGGGTCCCAGCTTCTTTGATCCCTTTACCGAACTGCCCATGTTGGTCAATGGCACCCGCGGTACCCTCTACAGCGTCGGGATGGATCGAAAAGACGACGGTGGCGATCCCACCTTCGATGTCAGTGTTCCCTTTCTTCAATAACGCATCTCTCGCCGCCTTGCATTTCGCCTCTCCCGCGTTTCACGCCTTGTCTTGACACCACTGAGAGCTTGTCACAAAATCAACGCTTCCTCCGTGTCTCCATTATCCGAGGCCCACATGGCTGGCTCTCATCGCTCCGATGCATTCCAACGAGGCGGACTGTATTCGACGCCCTTGCCGACACGCATTGTGTCAAACGACGAATTTATACCGCCCCCACAGACGCCTGCTCAGGCCCGCGTGGAGATGCTGACCCGAGCACTTGCCGCGAAAGGCGCGTCGCGCACGGGAATGAGTCGGCGTGACTTTCTCAGAACCTCGGGAGGCGTGGCGGCGGCCTTCATGGCGATGAATTCGGTGTTCGGAACATTCTTCGATGTCTTGGACGTCGAGCTTGTAGAGGCCGCCGCGTTTACAGAACGGCAAGGCGCGCCTTTTTTTATTTTCGACGTGCAAACCCATTATGTCGGCAAGGGATACGATTCGAACAATGAGGAAAGTCGGCGCCCCGGCGCGGTCACGAAACAGGGACTGCTCGCGTTACGCCGTCGGGCAAGAGAGATGGGAGTCAATCCCATGCTCGACAAGGACCGCGGCGACCCATCCGACTTGGCCTGGGAAAACTTTGTGAAAGAAGTCTTTTTGGATAGTGACACATCGCTGGCGCTGATCAGTACGCCGCCGGGCCCGTATCCACAGGAAGCCGTGGTGCCGCCGAAAGAAATGACTCATATACGCGATGAGATCAATCGACTCACCGGCTCGCAACGTATGCTCGCGCATGGCTTGGTGACGCCCCAGTTGGGGTCAGCGGATCTCGACTTCATGGAACTGCAGGCTGAATCGCTCAAGGTCGATGCCTGGAAGTGTTATACCGGCTCTCCGCCAAAAGGCATGGCGCACGGGTGGTGGATGGACGACGAGAAGATTGCCTATCCCATGTTGGAGAAAGCTCGGGCTCTCGGTGTGCGTCGTGTTTGCATCCATAAAGGCTTGCCGCTTGGGCCGGAGGAGCAATACAACCATCCTCGGGATCTTATCAAAGCGGCGAAAGACTTTCCGGACATCGACTTTCTGGTCTACCATTCCGGCTTCAAGAGCGTCGCGTCGATCGAAGACGTCTTCATGCGCACCGGAGGCATTCCCTGGACGAGCGAGTTCTGTAAGATGAAACGGGCCGAGCCTGCGATCCGCAACATTTACATGGAACTGGGCTCGACGTTCGGCCAGTTGGTCATCACGCATCCGGAAATCTGCGCGCATCTTCTTGGGGAAATTGTGAAGGCCTTTGATGTCGATCACGTGCTCTGGGGAACCGACTCTATTTGGTATGGGACGCCCCAATGGCAGATTGAAGCCTTCAGACGGTTCGCCATTCCCGATCGTCTCGCGGAGCGGTATGGCTATCAGACCCTGACGCGCACGATAAAAGAACAGATCTTTGGACTGAACGCTGCGCGCCTTTTTCATGTCGACCCGAATGCGACAAGACACCCCGTGCCGAACGACTATCTCGGTCGGCTAAAAATGGCTTATCTGGACGAGCAGCCTGAACCGAGTGGCCGGTTCTATGGATGGGTAAGGCAGTGAGTGAGACGCAGGGGTACGCTGCTCACTCAGCGCGTAGGAAAAAATGTGATGAACCCGCGCAGATCAACCGGGGCTCTGCCGCGCCTCTCACTTGGGTGAATAACGAGGCGTCAGATGTTCATGAACAGCAGGAGACACTATGAGGTCTGAAATTCTTTATCCCGGTGCATTCCCCATGGTTCGTATCGAATTGGCGGCGGGGGAAACGGTGAAGGCGGAGTCGGGCGCCATGGTCGCATCGTCGCCGACGATCGACGTCGATAGCAAAATGGAAGGCGGTTTTCTCGGCGCGCTCTCGAGGAAGGTGCTGTCGGGAGAGAAATTCTTCTTCCAAACGTTACGGGCGGCGAGAGGAGCCGGCGAAGTCCTGTTGGCGCCGACGGTGCCGGGGGATATTCTTGTGTTTGAGCTCGATGGCCTCAATGAGTATATGGTTCAGAAGGACGGATTTCTGGCGGGCGCCGACGGCATCAAGATTGAGAGCAAAATGCAGAGTGTGAGCCGCGGGCTCCTCGGAGGAGAGGGATTTTTTATTCTGAAGATCAGCGGCAGCGGTCCATTGGTCTTAAACAGTTTCGGCGCTATCCACACCATCCGACTCCAGCCCGATCAGGAATACATCGTCGATAACAGCCACCTCGTCGCCTGGACGGCGACCACTTCCTATAATGTGGAACGAGCCGCCGCCGGATGGCTTGCAAGCTTTACCTCCGGAGAAGGCTTCGTCTGTCGCTTCCGAGGGCCAGGCGTCGTGTACATTCAGAGTCGCAATCCCCGTGGTTTTGGATCGTGGTTGCGTCAATTTCTCCCCACGGCGGAATGAACCCCGAGCCCTTCGCAACGGCGCGCCCAGCTTCACCGCTTCGTCGGCCTGCGTCATACATCATTAGCGTCACCGCCGCTTGAACGACTCTTCTCATGGATAGTACCCCTAACGCCCTCTACTTCGGGACCGGTCAACCTGCGACAGGCCGGCCATGCCATATCGACGTGTTACCTCCAGACTTGATCATTCAAATGTCTGAAACGGAGGTCGAGACCGTTTCCCTGGAACGATTAGGCGTAAAGAGCGGCGGCTTCGATCACGATCACCTCGTCATTAGGTGGGTGCACGAGGGTGACGAGCGACAGGTCTACATCAAAGATCCTGTCGTCATCGATGCACTGAAGACCACCGCGGCCTGGGATATCGGGCGCCATGTCCATCGGTCGACGCAGCATGCGAGGCGCGCGCGACAGGTCCGGTGGGCCTGGGTCTGGATCTCCGTCGCGTTGATTATTGCGGTGCTGGCTGGCCTGTGGTTCGGTTCCGACGTGCTGGTGCGGACTGCGGTCAATCGAATTCCCATCGAGTGGGAGCACCAGTTGGGAGACGCGACCCGCGACGAAATATTGAAGGGCCAACGAGTCGTGACCGAAGGACCTGCCGTCAAGGCCTTAGGGGATATCTGTCGTCGCTTGACCCAGCAGTTGCCGAATAGCCCCTATCGTTTCGACGTGGCACTCGTGCGCAATGAGACCGTGAATGCGATGGCACTGCCTGGCGGGTCGGTCATCGTGTATACGGGGTTGTTAAAACAAGCCGAAAGCCCCGAGGAAGTGGCGGGAGTGTTGGCGCACGAGTTGAATCACGTGCTGCTGCGACATGGCCTGGAGAATATCATGCAGTCGGTCGGCATCGTCGCCGTAATCACGCTGGCGTTAGGGAATCAGCAAGGGCTCATCGGTATGTTGGAACAATTCGGCGTTCAGCTGGCGACGACGAAGTTTAGCCGTGCGAAAGAAACAGAGGCCGATCTCACGGGACTGCATCTCCTTCATGAGGCCGGTATATCTCCTGACGGCATGATTGCATTTTTCGAACGATTGGCCAAAACCGAAGGCGCGCCGATCGCCTTACTCTCCACTCACCCGATGAGCGCCGAACGTGCGGCGCGTTTGAAATCCGAAGCGGCGTCGCTGCCGATGACCGCTCGGGTGTCGTTTCCCTTCGATTGGCCGGCGATTAAAGCCAGCCTCTAGCCATCAGAAAAGATGTCGTTCAGATTCACAAGTGACAGGAGGATGTCATGAGAAAAATATGGATGCCGGTACTGGTCGCGTTAAGCTGTTTGCCGACCGTCGTGCAGGCGGCGGCCGGAGTCATGGAGGGAGGCCCCGGCTGCGGCCTCGGCGCGCTGCTGTGGGCGGATTCGATTTCAAAAAAACACATCATGCAGCAATCCTTCATTGTGACGACGAATCTGACAGGTTTCCAGACGTTTGGGATTACGAGCGGGACGTCAGGATGCACCAACGACGGGGTCTTCGCGCGCAATGAGAACATCAATGTGTTTGTCGCGATGCATGTTGATGATCTGCTGCAAGAGATGGCGCAAGGGTCTGGCGAGCATTTGATGGCGCTGGCCGCTCTCGCGGGTGTCCCGGAAGGCGACCGCTCTGCACTGTTCCTTCGGCTCCAGGCGCGATCGGCCACGCTCATCTCTGCCGACACGACACCGCAGGCGCTCATCAAAAGTTTCTCCGATGCGTCGGTCGATTCTGATTCGATGAATCGGGCGCAAGGTTCCTGATCATTGCTTTTCTAAACCGCTTCGTGTACAAGCAACGGAGGGTGTCAGAACGCCCCTAGGAACTTGCCCTCTATCCTACACTTGCATGCACGATAGTAGACGCAATGCTGACGGGGAGAACTACATTGCATAGCAACCAGTGCTGATATGGGTCGTAGCTTCTTCGGATTACATTCAAGGACAGCGTGGTGGTCGGTGATCTCGATACGACTTTGCGCCGATTGCGCCTCTACTGCGCGCATGAAGTTGACGACTAGATGGGAACGTCGGGAGTCAACGTTTTTTTACTCTTTAATCTAACAGGGAGGCATTATGAAGAAGAGTATGATGGCTGCTCAGTTGGCCATGGCATTCGTTTGTGTGCAGGGTGGGGCGGCATTGGCGGCGCCCGGAGCATGGGGCGACGGACCAGGGTGCGGACTCGGCCAGTTGGTGTTTGCGAGCCAGCCGAAGACGATCATGCATCAGGTATTGGCGCGACAACGAATGCCACGTTGGCGTCAGACTTTCGGGATCAGCACGGGCACATCAAATTGCACTAACAATGGGCAGATTGTAAAAAATGAGCAGGTCAACGTCTTCGCCAGCATCAACTTTGAGAATTTGTCCCAGGAAATGGCGCAAGGCCAAGGCGAGCATTTGGCGTCGCTGGCAACTCTGATAGGTATTCCGGCGATAGATCAGCCGGCGTTTTTCTCGCTGACACAAGAGAAGTATGTGGCATTGATCGAAGGCGGAGAGCAAGCGCCGTGGCGATGCTGAAGGCATTGCAGGTGGCGATGTCAATAATCCGACATTGGCGAAATTCGTTCCTGAGCGGTAGCCGCTTACAAGTGCTTCCCGACGTGGTCTTATCACGTCGGGAAGCATAGTTTCTCTTTCTCACCTTGCCCATCTTGTATTGTCTTTGCAACGGCACTATTGTTCAGCAACCGACTTTCGTCGGCTTCGTATGCCTCACGTCATCTCATGTCCTGGGCGACAGGACCCAGACTTGTAGCAGTTGACGAAACGATTATCTTTACGTATCGTTCAAGAGCTGCTTTGCTGCTTCTGGTCTAACGATTTCCCATTCCTAACAACTTCCGGAACAGAGGGAGGCAAGAATCTGATCGAAGGTCCAAGCCTGATGAAATCTCCGAAGATCGTCTTCCTCTTCGATGTCGACAACACGCTGCTCGATAACGATGGCGTCACCGCCGATTTAAAACACCATCTGAGCGAAGAGGTCGGTCAGGAAGGGCAGCAACGGTATTGGGCGATCTTCGAAGAGCTGCGCGCGGAATTGGGGTATGTCGATTATCTAGGAGCGCTCCAGCGGTATCGTATCAAATGCCCTCGCGACCCCCATTTATTGACCGTCTCGGCATTCCTCATCAATTATCCCTTTTCGAATCGACTCTTCCCTCACGCGCTTGACGCGGTTCGCCATGTCAAGCAATGGGGGTGCGCGGTCGTGCTGTCCGACGGCGACGTTGTCTTCCAGCCATTAAAAATTGACCGATCGGGTCTTTCCAAAGCCGTCGAAGGCCACGTGTTAATTTATATCCATAAGGAACAGGAACTGGATGATGTCGAGGAACGGTACCCCGCCGATCATTACGTCATCGTGGACGATAAGCTTCGCATTTTGACGGCCGTCAAAAAAGCGTGGGGCGCTCGGGTGACCACCGTGTTCCCACGTCAAGGGCACTATGCCAACGATCCACGAGAGCTTGCCAACTTTCCCCCTGCAGATATGACGATTGCGACGATTGGCGAATTGCGTCAATGGGATCTCCCTGCGCTTCTGACGCGGCGGCAAGAACGCTCTGCGTGACCGCCGAAAAATTAGCGCAAGGATGCCGAGTAGGGTCAGAGCAGTGAGGTAAGAACAGTATGGACCCCATATTCCCACCGGTTCCGGCCGATCTTCTTGTGGAGCGGTATCGGACATTGCTCGAAGTGTCTGAGCTCATTGCGCGGCACGTGGATGTGGCGGCGGTTTTGAGCGATCTCGCCCATGAGCTGCCCCGCGTTGTCCAGGTCAATTTCGTCGGGCTGTCGCTCTACAATCCCGAACGAGCGACTATGCGGCTGCATGCTCTTCAAGCGAATGTGCCGGCGGATGTGATCGGCGGTCACGAGGAGGCTATTGATGAAACGCCGTCCGGGCTTGTATGGCAGACGCAGCAACCCTTGCTCATCGCCAATCTCGCTGAAGAGCGTCGCTGGCCGAAGGTCGTCGGCCTCATGCAAGAAGATGGTATGAAGGCGCTCTGCGTCGTGCCGCTCACGACAGCGGTCCGGCGGTTGGGTGCCATCGGCTTTGGAAGTCTTACGGCGGGCGTCTATAGCGACGCCGATGTCGAATTCCTGGTCCAAGTCGGAAAGCAAATCGCCGTCGCCGTGGACAACGTGCTGCACTATCAGGATCTGGTCCATGATCGCGACCGATTGCGCCTCTTGCTGGATGTCAGTAACTCCGTCACCTCCATCCTGGAGCTGCGTGAACTCTTCACCGCCATAGTCGCGTCGCTTCGCCAGGCCATCCCGCATGAGCGCACCAGTCTCGTCCTGCACGAACCCGAGCGAAATCAGTTCACGCTGTTCGCCTCGCATTTTCCGGATGGGAACGGGTTGATTCGCGATGGCCTGCATACGCCGGTCGAGGGGACTCCGGCAGGCGCGGCGTTCTTGTCGCGCAAACCGGTGTTGGTCGGCGAGCGAGACCTTCAGCAATTACCGACCGATATTGCTCGCCTGTTGTTGGCGGAGGGCGTGAAATCCATGTGCTGCGTGCCGCTCCTGTCTCACGATCGGGCATTGGGCACCCTGAATGTCGCGACCACACACGACAGGATGTTTACTTCAGAGGAGGTGGACCTGTTGACGCAAGTGGCGGGGCAGTTCGCCATCGCCGTTGAAAATGCGCTCGCCTATCAGGAAATCACCGAGCTAAAAAACAAACTGGCGGAGGAAAAATTATACCTCGAAGAGGAGATTCGTACTGAGCACCGGTTTGAAGAACTCGTCGGCGAGAGTCAGGCGCTCAAGAATGTCTTGAAGCAGGTCGAGGTGGTGGCGCCGACCGATTCCACTGTTCTGGTATTGGGAGAGACCGGCACGGGCAAGGAACTGGTCGCACGCGCCATCCATCGGCTCAGTGGGCGCGGAGGCCGCACGTTCGTCAAATTGAATTGCGCCGCGATCCCTACCGGTTTGTTGGAAAGCGAACTGTTCGGTCATGAACGAGGGGCGTTTACCGGAGCCATCGGACAAAAGATCGGTCGATTTGAATTGGCGGACAAAGGAACACTGTTCCTAGACGAAGTCGGCGATATTCCAATCGAGCTTCAATCAAAACTGCTGCGCGTGCTGCAGGAGAAGGAATTCGAGCGCCTAGGTTCAAATCGAACGATCAAGGTCAACGTCCGTCTGGTTGCGGCGACCAACCAAGACCTCATCCGCATGGTCGGCGAGAACCGATTCCGAAGCGACCTCTATTACCGATTGAACGTCTTTCCGATTAGCATGCCGTCTTTGCGGGAGCGAGTTGCCGATATTCCGTTGCTCGTTCGCTATTTTGTAGGTCGCTATGCCAAACGAATGAACAAGGCAATCGGAACCATTCCCACCAAAGCCATGACGGCGTTGGCGGCTTACCCGTGGCCGGGTAACGTGCGCGAATTGGAAAATTTTATCGAGCGGTCGGTGATCCTCTCGCAAGGCTCCGAGTTACACGTGCCGCTGACGGAGTTAAAAGGAGGTGGCTTAAATAATGCTGCCCCGGCTGGAACGCTGCATGACGCGGAACGCGAACACATCGTACGCGCCCTCCGCGAATCACAGTGGGTCATTGGCGGTCCCGCGGGAGCCGCCGCTCGCTTGGGCATGAAACGGACAACACTCAATTCAAAAATGAAAAAACTCGGCATCGTGCCCCAGTCCCCGCCTCCGCAGTAACCTCTTTCGTGCCTGCACCCGCCAAGGTCAACAGTCCGAGCGATGGCTCAGCCTGATCCTCACTAGACAGTCAGCACGATACTTACCGGTGGGGATCATAACGTTGACCTGAAAATAATCCAGCCCCTGATATGCTTCAAGCATTTGGCCTCGTACAGTTGAGAGGTGACTCTTGTCATTGGATGGAGCGAATCATGAAGGCTGTAAAAGAATGAGATTGCCGGAACACGCAAACTGAAGCGATTCTCTTTATCGGCCATGCAAACGGCGCTCATTCGCTATGCCCGATTCACCATCCTCACCGAATCCAACCTGTATGCATAAGCATGAACAGTGAAGCCCGCATCCGATGGTCTCTGTACTTGTACCGCCAACCAGCTGCATCGCCAGCCGGACTACATGACGGTAAAGACAAACGCGTGAAACCGTACGGTCTGTTCCGCACGAAAATCGATGGCACGCCGGTGCAATACGATAACCGGTGTGGGTATGCCCAGGCCCCTGTCTCAGGCGATTGTGCAAAGGAGGACACATGAAAGCCCTAGTCTACAATGGTCCCCGCAATGTCACTGTGCAAGAGGTGCCGGACGCTACTATCGAGCGGCCGACCGATGTGTTGGTCAAGATCACCACGACCAATATCTGCGGGTCCGATTTACACATGTACGAAGGCCGGACGGAGGTGGAGCCGGGGACAGTCCTCGGCCATGAGAACCTTGGTCAGGTGATCGAAATTGGAAGCGCCGTCGACCAGGTTAAGGTCGGGGACCGAGTCTGTTTGCCGTTCAACATCAGTTGCGGATTTTGCAAAAACTGCGAGCGGGGTCTGACTGGGTTTTGTCTGACGGCAAATCCCGGCAGTGCCGGCGCGGCCTATGGATATTCCGGCATGGGACCGTATTCAGGCGGCCAGGCGGAATATCTGCGCGTGCCCTACGGTGATTTCAATTGCTTGCGCCTGCCGGACGACGCGGAAGAGAAAGAGGCCGACTACGTCATGCTGTCCGATATTTTTCCGACGGGCTATCACGCGACGGAACTGGCGGACGTGCGTCCGGGGGAATCAGTGGTGGTCTATGGCGCGGGTCCTGTGGGGCTCATGGCCGCGTATTCCGCCATGATCAGAGGCGCGGCCAAAGTCATGATCGTAGATCGCCATCCCGATCGACTCGCGTTAGCGGAGAAGATCGGCGTGATCTCCATTGACGACTCGAAAGGATCGCCGGTTGAACAGGTCTTGGAGCTGACCGGCGGAGAGGGTGCAGACAAAGGATGTGAGTGCGTCGGCTATCAAGCGCACGATCCGCAGGGCGAGGAACATGCCAATATGACTATGGATAACCTCGTGCAATCCGTGCGGCCCACCGGACTGCTGGGCGTGGTCGGCGTCTTTGTGCCGGAGGATCCTGGCGCACCGGATAAGCTGAGCAAGCAGGGTCGAATCGCCTTCAACTACGGTCAATTTTGGGAGAAGGGGCAGCGCATCGGCACGGGCCAGGCGAATGTCAAAGCCTATAACCGCCAGCTCTGCAACCTGATCCACTCAGGTCGTGCGAAGCCGTCCTTCATCGTGTCTCACACCCTGCCGCTGCGCGACGCGCCGGATGCCTATAAGCATTTCGACTCGCGCGAAAACGGCTGGACCAAGGTGATTCTTCGACCGGCGGCGTGACGGCTCTTCGCTCGGGTGCGTGTAGAGTGTTCCGTTCTATGGATCGTGAAAGGAGACAACATGGTGAAACTTGCCTTGTGGGTTCGTTTAGAAGCAAAGCCCGGCAAAGAGGCCGAGGTCGAAAAATTTCTTCGCGACGGTCTGCCGATCGTGCAAGGTGAGCCGGCCACGACGGCCTGGTTTGCGATTCGCATAGGATCCAGCACGTTCGGTATCTTCGATGCCTTTCCGGATGAAGCAGGCCGCCAAGCGCATCTGACGGGGAAGGTCGCGGCCGCGCTAAAAGAAAAGGCATCCGATCTATTTGCCAAGCCGCCGGAGATTCAGAAAGTCGATGTCCTCGCGGCCAAGCTGCCTTCTTGACGTTGATGCCAAAGATGGAGAAGAGCGGTAAGGACGGTGCGATGGATTTGCACCATATCCGACGAGGGCACGGTCCCCCCCTGTTTCTCATCAACGGTTTGGGTTGCGCATTGGCGTTCTTGGGAGACGATTCCTCGATGCGCTGGCCGCCGAGCGGGAGGTAATCGTGATCGATTTGACCGGCTTCCGCGAAACGCAGCCATTGCCCTGAGAAGTATCCACTCGAACGCTCGCCGACGCAGTGACAGACTTTCTGACGGTGCAGGATCTCGTCGAGGTCGATGCAGTCGGAAGTTCGATGGGCGCGCGCCTCGTGTTGGAGCTTAGGCGTCGAGGAGTCTTGGGATTCGGTGGTGTCGCTGGATCCCAACGGATTTTGGAGCGGCTGGCGAAGCGAGCCTCGGCCTTGTTCCCGAGCGCGCGGCTGCACTGCTTCGATAACTGCGGGCTCTTTCCGCACTAGAATGTGCCCGCAGAAACCGCTCGGCTGATTCTCGCTTCCACTGGCGTGGTGGGCCAAGCGAAAGCGGTTCATGGATAAGCTCATTGCGAAGGGTGCGATGATCTGGATAGACTGATGGGAGTCCAGTACAACCACAGTCAAGAGAAGGAGACAGCATGCGATTTAAAACTATGGTCCTATCCTGCGTTGGTCTGATGATGGCGGCATCGTTCGCGATAGCCGACGAACAGAAGATGGACATGCAAGCCATGATGGAGAAGTTCGAGAAACAAGGGACCCCCGGCGAACCGCACAAGCGGCTGGCGAGTATGGAAGGCAGCTGGAATACCAAGACCAAGTCGTGGATGGAACCGAATAAGCCGCCTATGGAAACAGCGGGCACGTGCGAACAGAAGATGATTCTCGGAGGGCGCTTCCTAAAACAGAAATGTTCGGGCGACATGATGGGCAAGACGTTCGAAGGGGTTGGCCTCACCGGATACGACAATCAAACCAAGAAATACACGTCCACCTGGATGGATTCGATGTCTACAACGCTTCATGTGATGGAAGGCGCTTCCGGCGACGACAATACCATCACGCAAGAGGGCCAATACACGTGTCCCATTCGAGGAGAAATGAAGCTTCGCTCGGTAACCAAAATGGTTGATCAGAACACCAACATTTTCGAGATGTACGGCACCGATAAGAGTGGGCAAGAAATGAAGATGATGGAGATTACCTATACGCGGAAGTCATAAATGCTCCAGCGAGCCTCCTCTAAAAACCGTGAAGCCGAGTCATGACAGAAATATTCGAATCACGGTCTGGAGCGATTACGTCTGCCCGTTCTGCTATTTGGAAGAGCCCGTACTCAACCGAGTTCGCGCGGAATACGGCCAAACCCTGGATCTCCAATGGCGGGCCTTTGAATTAAGGCCCGCCCCCACCCCCACGCTCGATCCGGCCGGTGACTATCTCAAAACCATATGGGATCAAGCCGTCTATCCGATGGCGAAGCGGCGCGGCATGACGCTCCGTCTGCCACCGCTACAGCCACGCAGCCGACGGGCCTTCGAGTTAGCCGAGTTTGCACGGACGAAAGATCGATTCGATGACGTCCATCGCGGGATCTTCAAAGCATTTTTCGAGGATGGCCGGAATCTCGATTACCCGGACACGCTCATCGAGATTGGAACGGCTGCCGGACTGAACGGCGAGGCGGTGCGTGTGGCGCTGGAGCAAGGACTCTATCGTGAGCGCGTGATTCAAGATGAACGCGAGGCGGCAAACATCGGCATCACTGCAGTGCCGACGGTCATGATCGGCTACGCCCACCGACCAGTTGAAGATGCGGAAATCATCTCCGGCGCCCAGCCATATGAAGTCGTCAAAGCGGCGGTCGACCGTGCGAAGCCGTCGAAGTCATAGACGGATGGCCGACGATTGTCTTCCCAGCTCCTGATCGACCGCGGGCCGCATCGACGCGTCATAACGCCGGGAGTACCGCGATCACACGCAAGGGACCACCGGTTCCGCTGGCAATCTTCATCGGTAGGGCGATCACCTGGAAGCCAAGAGCCGGAAGATCCCGGAGGTCGGCAAGATTTTCAAAGACGGGCACGTTCTTGGTGAGGAACGCGACATGCGTCTCAAAGCTGGTGGATTGGCCGTAATCGATCGAGGCGGTGTCGATCCCAATGGCGTTGATCTCTCGCTCGCGTAGCAGCCACGCGGCCGCGTCAGGATGCACGCCAGGAAAATGGAGCACACGCACGCCATCGGGTCCTCTCAGTTCCGTTCCCAAATACTGTTGCCGCGACGGCCAGAACCGCGCAAAGCCGGTATCCACCAATACGATCGCCCCGGTCGGGATGCGCCCGTGCGCCGCCTCCCATCGTTTGAAATCTTGGATCGTGACGCGGTAATCCCGCTCCCGTCCGCATTGAGCCGATACATCGATGCGAACGCCGCCTCCCACCAAACGTTCGATTGGAATCTGATCCAGCGTCTGCCCACCTCGGGCAAAGTGAATGGGCGCATCGATATGAGTGCCGCCATGCTCAGCCATCTCCAGGCGGTTAGATGCGTAGTAGTATCCGCCCGGCGTCTCTCCTTCCTGTTGGACGACCAGCCGAAAGTCCTGTTCAGTCGGCCACACAATCGTGTCCGCTCCGAAAGCATGCGTGAGATCGATGAGCCGCGACTGTTCAAAGGCAAGAGGGCCGATCCGCGGACCTCCGACGGTGCATCCGACATTCGCCAGCATGCCCAGCATGACGAGTCCGCCAGCGAATTGATGAAGCGTCCATATCCATGAACGATGGGAAGGCTTCTTCACCATGCACCCCTTATTGCGCTTCGGCGACCGGTCGTCTATGCGTCCGCTCTGCGGCGAGCTGATTTCGATTGGCTGCGGAAACGAGCCGGAGGGAGTTCGAACTCACGTTTGAAGGCGCGGTTAAAGGACGGCTCCGACTCATAGCCCACTTCAGCAGCGATCTCTGCCACGCTACTGCTCGTCGATTTGAGCATCTGCGCGCCGAGCTGAAGCCGCCAGCGCGTGAGGTAGGCAATAGGGGTCTCCGAGAGATAGCGCCGGAAACGCTCGGCCAGTACCGACCGCGAAATGCCTACCTCGTTCGCGAGCGCGGCAATCGTCCAAGGATGGGCCGGCTTGCGGTGCAGCAGGGCCAAGGCTTTCCCGACTTCCGGATCGCGGATGCCGGCCAGCCACCCGGTTTGTTCCGGCGGAAGGAGTGCAATATAGCGTCGCAGCGTCTCGACGAACAAGACTTCGGACAGTTTCGCGAGCACGGCCTCACCACCTGGCCGGGACGTATCGGCATCACCCACCGAATAGCGAATGGAGTTTTCCAACCATTGGCCTGACGCGTCATTGCGGATATTAACTTTTAGTACAGGTGGAAGCCCGCCCAGGAAGATCCGGCAGAGTTGCGGCTCGCAGGCCATGTAGCCGCAGATGAATTTGGTGATCTCTCCACCTCCGCCCAGGCGGGAGACCTTGAGGCCTTCGGATAAAATTCGTTGCACCTCTTGCTCGTTGTCCACCGGAGTGACGGGTGGACCGTTTCCCATGATATGTGGATCACCGTGCGGAAAGATGACGATGTCCCCTGCAGTGAGAGGAGTCCGCCGCCCATCTCCTTCGATGTGCGCGTAGCCGCGGCCCTCGGTCAGCAAATGATAGAGGATCACGTGTCTGGAGTCAGGCGATAGATACGGCGCCACGATGTGCGAGGCGGGCGAGCGAAAGCACCAGGGCGCTGAAAACTCAGCATTGTAAAACATGGCCCCGTCGAGCTTGACGGCCTTGAGGACTTCGGACAACACATCCATGGGGGTTCCCCCACTGCAGTAACAGAGCCTTAGCAAAGCGTGCCGGACGCCAAAGCAAGTGAAGTACAGCCTAGCACTCTCCTATCAAGAGAACCAGACTCTCGGATAAGAACAACGACAAGTAATCGTCCTATAGTGCGACATGAATTGCAGCGGCTATGACGATCGCACTTTGATCCAACAATTCACACCAAGGAGGAACACCATGACTACCAGCGCACTATCACCTGACGTGGAACGTGTGAAGACCCGTCTCAAGCAGATCTGGATGGCCGGCGACTACGATCGATTCTCGCGGTACATGGAAGGCGGTGCGCGGGATTTCTACGAGCGCCTCGTTGTCGCTCCTGGATGCCGATTGTTGGATGTGGGCTGTGGCTCGGGTCAGCTCGCCCTGATGGCCGCGAAGGATGGTCTGGAGGTGACTGGCGTGGATATCGCCAGCAATTGGGTGGAGCGGGCTCGGGTGCGCGCAGAAGCGGAAGGTCTCCGGGCACGCTTCGAGGAAGCGGACGCAGAGGCGTTACCATTTGACGATGCGAGCTTCGACGTGGTGACAAGCTTAATTGGAGCCATGTTCGCGCCACATCCGGACCTTGTTGCCAAGGAACTGCTGCGCGTGTGTGAACCGGGAGGCACCATTGCCATGGTTAATTGGACGCCACAGGGGTTCGTCGGGCAGATGTTCAAGACCGTCTCGGCATTCATTGCGCCGTCCGGGATGCCCTCGCCGGTTCTGTGGGGCGACGAAACGACGGTGCGTGAACGGCTCGGCAAGGGACTGTCTGATCTACAGCTGATCAGACGACACTATACGTTTACCTATCCCTTCCCTCCTTCGGAGGTCGTGGAGTTTTTCCGACTCTACTACGGACCAATCAATCAGGCGTTTGCGTCCCTTGACGTCGACGGCGGCGAGCGTCTTCGCCAGGAACTCGACGCCCTCTGGGCTTCGCACAATCAAGCGGGGATGGGCTGCACCACGGTCCTTGCTGAATACCTGGAAGTGATCGGCACTCGAGTGTGAATGTCCAGTGTACGGAATTTCGTTAATGGACATGGGAGGCTGAAGTGAATCAGATTTCCTCCACCGCGAAAGCTCGCATTGAAGCGCAGGGTTTTGTTGGTCTTGACGACGGGCCACTGGCTCAGATCGACTATTGGCTGCGCTTGTCTCCCGCGATCTGCATGCTATGGGCAGCTGTTGGAACAGCTCTGAACTCACCAACAATCTTGTGGTCGCTGGCCCCGTTTGCCGCACTGGGCGCTCTCCTGACCGGCCATCCTTTCGATGCACTGTACAACTATGGCTTTCGGTACGTGGTGCATGGTCCACGCTTGCCGAGGTATCCACTGCCCCGGCGTTTGGCATGCCTGATGGCGACGGTCGTGATAGCTGGAGCGGCCTGGAGCTTTCAGTCCGGACATACTCTGGTCGGACACATCCTCGGCTGGTCGCTTGTGGCGGCAGCTTTCGCGAACGTCAGCATTGGTTTTTGCGTGCCTTCTTTCATCTATGGGATGGTCTTCGGCAAACCGTCATCGTGCACCGTGAGAAGACCAAACCTGTGAGAGAACGAGAGATAGGGAAAATGCGATCAATGACAGGGCATCATTCAACAACTAACGTTCATCAGGAGGTCATCATGTACGATACAAAGAATCTGAGCAAGATGAAGACCCTAGCAGATCTCGCACCCGAGGCGATGAAAGCGTTTGTGGCCTTCGATAAAGCGGCCGTGGCTGAGGGAGCGATCCCGGTCAAGTACAAGGAACTGATAGCGCTAGGTGTCGCGTTCACTACGCAATGTCCGTATTGCATCGAGATCCACTCCAACAACGCGCGTAAAGCCGGCACGTCCGATCAAGAGATCGCCGAAGCCGTGCTCGTCGCGGCGGCGTTGCGCGCGGGAGGGGCGATCACCCACGGCACGCACGCCTTGAAGTGAACGTGATGCTTCTCTGTAGCGCTTTAGATTGTTGAAAGAATACTGGAGAAACTACGCAATGAATCTCGTTTTCGCTCCAAGATAAACACGACGAGCAATTGGCCTCTTCCAAAAGGAGGATCCCATGAGACGATCACACTTTTCCGGACTGTTGGCGGGGTGTTTGATGGTACTGGTCACGACTCTCGCGCAGGCGGAAATCCTCGCGATGCTCAATTATGAATCCAAACCGGAACAGAGTGTAAGGAAAGAAGGTTTTGCCATTCTCGACGTGGACCCAAAGTCCCCGACGTTTGGAAAGATGCTGATGGACATCCCGCTCCCGTCCGATCTAGTGGCGCATCATATCTTTTACAACCGCGATCAGAAGAAGGCCTATATCACGGCCCTTGGCAAGAGTCTCCTGCATGTTCTCGACCTCACCCGTTTTCCGTATCGAATGAAGACTGTGGAAACACCGGACTGTCAAGTGCTGGAGGATATCGTCTTCTCTCAAGACAATCGCACCTGGTATTTGACCTGTATGGGGTCGAGCACGGTCGTCATCGGTGATGCGACGACGGATAAGCCACTCAAAACCGTCAGCGCGCCGGCCTCACAAACGCCGTTTATCAGTTACCCCCACGGGATCACCGTCCACAATGGTATCGATCGCCTCCTCGTCACGAGCACGTTGAGGCCTTCTGATATGGGGGAGCCTGGGGAAACGGTGACAGTCCTCGAAGCCAGTAGCGGGAAGGTGCTCTCCACCCATAAGGTCTCTCTCAAACCTTCCCCTTCGAAAGCGGCGCCCGTCGAAGTCATGTTCTCTCATGGAGCGGAGCCGCCCGTGGCTCACATCACAGTGATGCTCGAGGGCACGCTGTGGGTTGGTGTCTGGAATCCGACCTCCAAGGATTTTGCCTTTCAGCAGGTCGACGACTATAGCCTTCGAGGGCAGGGGATGCCATTGGAGATGCTGTATAACCGAAAGGGAGATCGTTTGTTCGTCACCACCGCCAAGCCCGGACACGTGAATATCTATGATAATAGCGACCCCCAACGTCCGAAGTTTCTCCAAACCATTCCCGCGGCTGCGGGTGCACACCATCTGGTCCTCTCTCCAGATGAGCACTACCTCTTTGTCCAGAACAGTCTCTTAAATCTGCCCGGCATGAGTGACGGGTCGATTACGGTGATCGATGTGACAAAGGGTGAGCCTGTAGCCAGCATCGACACTTTAAAGAATCAAGGGTTCAATCCGAACTGCATCGTCCTTCTGCCGGCAGATCAATGAAGGTGGAGGACGATGGTTCTATTCAGCAGGGGTGTGAAACATTGTCTGGGAAGATCACAGCTGACTCATGCCGCCGTCGATCACCAGCTCGGTGCCGACGACGAACGCCGACTCGGCGCCTGCCAGATACAGCACAGCGCTCGCAACCTCGTCGGGCGTCCCGAAGCGCTTGAGTGGGATCTGGGCAAGGATACCGTTCGCGACTTCGGAGAGCTGTTCTGTAGGAAGGCCGAGGCGTTCTAAGAGATGCGTGGTAATGGGGCCGGGGCTGACCACATTGACTCGGATGCCCTTGCTCAACAGCTCCGAGGACAGCGTTTTCGCCAGCGAGATCAAGGCGGCCTTACTGGCCGCATATACGCTGGTATTGGGCATGCCGATGTGGGCGTTAATCGAACCGTTGAGCACGATGGCGGCTCCTCGGTTCAGGCATGGTAGCAATGCCTTGATCAAAAAATATGGACCCTTCACGATGGTGTTGAACGACACATCCCACACATCTTCATCGACGGCTTCGAACGGAGAGAGCTTGGCCACGCCGGCATTAATAAAAATGGCGTCGAGCATCAAGTGTCGCTGTTGTAACAATGTAGCCAGTTTGCTCCCATCTGCGACACTCCCTGCATCGTTTCGCACAGAGAAGGCATGCTCGCCGAGCTCTGCAGTGGCCTTATCCAGAGTAGCCTGATCGCGTCCCGTGATAACGACCCGCGCGCCTTCTTTCGCAAAGGCGAGCGCTGCTGCCAGGCCGATTCCGCTATTGCCGCCCGTGACGAGCACATTCTTATCTTCAAATCGTTTCATGCTCGGACTCCTTTGTGGCGACTAAACCAGCCCTCTCGTTGTGGGAGAAGCCAGCTTTTGCGAAGTTTGTCTCTTCTTTGTCCTATAAGGCTGGGATAAGTACCAAGCATAGAGCAGCGAGAGAAGCACAATGTTGGGAATGAAAATGGTTGGCGTCGTCCATTGCCAGCCGTTGAATTTCCAATTGAAGAAAGGCCACAAGACAGGAGTCGGGAAGAAGGCAAACGAGTGTGTCGGTACATCAACCAGCACATGCAGACCCCAGGCCGAAAATTCCCAGAGCGGCCGTTTCAGGAGGAACCAGATCAAGAGGAACGCGATCAGGAACACGATGAAGCTATGTGTGACATTGTACAGATGATGTACATATTGAGGGATCGAAGATTCCGGGGGTGTGCCGTGACTGAAATCGGGTTTGTCGGAAATACCCAGCCATGCCGCCGCATAGAGAATCCCGAACGAGAAAAGATCGGGAGCCAAGCCGAACACGAATGCCAGCCAAAAACTCGATCGACTTTTTCGACCGAAAGCAATCCCGCCCCAGAGGCCATGGGAAACAATATCCATCTGCCACTCCAGCCAATGGCTTACATGCCCCACGCCCGATAAGAAAAGAGCGCGGTGCACAGAGTCGCGACGAGTTCAATCGCGTGATGCAAGAGAATCCCTCATCACTGTGCCTGGGCACGACGAGACAAGGAAATGATATACGCTGCCGAACGCGCGGCGATCATCGGATCAGCAGTCTCGATACCGGGAAGCAAAGCTCCCGGCATGAAGAGTAACTTCTTTTCTGCGGTTTGACTGTCGGCCACAGCCTTGGTGATGGTGATCGTGCCCAGTCCCACCTTCTTACGACTATCCGGCCACGCGATCGAGGGGTCATCGAGCTTGTCATCTCGCTCCGCCATTTGCACGACCAGCTTGAATTTGATGGGACTACGACGAACCCGCTCGCGAATCTCGGTGGTCAGATAGTCTGGTCCCATCGTCGAGAGCTGCTCATTGGTGAGGAATTCCTCGCCGCCGACCGGCAGGAGTTGGTAACGACCGAACGTGGCGGCTCCCTTCGCGTTGGTGAACTTGAAGGCGTTGACACCGAAATACGGCAGGGTTGCATAACTGACCGGTGCGGGCTTTGCCGCTTCCACGAACGCTTTCGCGGCCGGATGAGTGCTCAAAAAACTATCAAGGGCAGTTGGTTGGGGATCGCCTGGTTTGGTCGCAGCAAGCGCGAGGAAAAAATCTCTGAGCTCGTCTGCCGTGGCGACGAGAAAGCCGTTGAACGAATTAAGCACGATGTCGGTGATCGACCCGCCAGGGAGATGAAATTTCACCGCCATGCCGCGTGGACTCGCGCCGGGATCGGTGTCTGGGATAGCGGGAAGTCCTGTCGAGTCGGAGTACCGAATGGTCACGGGAACCGAGGTCTTTTTCTTTTGAAGATGTGCGGCCTTGCTCACCGATGCCGCCGAAGCACTCGGGGTGAACCTGCCCTCCAACACGACGCCCTTCGCATGGGTCGCGCGCGCTCCAGGATGGACGCCGAACACAGCATTGAAGGAGTCCACCACTTCTTCAGGAACTGATTTCTGACCGGCAGGGGCGTCTTGAGCCCGTCCGGCAATTGGCGTGACAAGTGTGAATGCGAGGGTTGATATGGCTGCGAGTGCTCTCCACATAGCGTGTCTCTCCTCGAAGGCTGTGGGCCTGACATCATTACACAGTCGTAAGCCAACTGGATCGAACAGATTTAGGGACCGATGGATGGGGTAACTTTGAATACTCTACTCTTCCATATCGACCTGGTCCATCAGTGAATCGAACGAAGTGGGACTATTGTCGAAGGCTGTGCAAGTGGACGATGAGAAGCCCATGCCGCTACATTTTTTGCCTGTCATCGCGCCATATAATTCCTCGTCATCAGGGCGAAAAGCTCGGTCCCGGCAGCGTAGGATGTCCCTGAAGCAATCTCTTCATCAGCCATCCTTGCAAAAGAATTTTGCTGATTGACATCCACTGGAAAGAAGCGTACAGATGAAATTGTTCACTGAGGTTTCTTCGATCACTCCTAAAAGTGGAGGAGGCGAAATGGAAGACCTAAATCCACCTGACCACCATGGCCCGCCGAGTGATGGGCGGGCACTTCGTCAGTCATGCTAGTCGAGTCTTCGACGGCTCTCGTCTTCCCGCGAAAGGGAACTACAGAAAACTAAAGAGCCATTGCGAAGAGTTCAGGCTAACTGTGAGGAACGCAAGCGCCTGGGATGACTAGATGCTCCCCTGACGAGTTGCCTTAAACAGTGCCTCGCACGGGTCTCAGAACAACGACGATATAGCGGTTCGGCGTCACAAGCGCCACACGCGGGCGACCTTAAACGTATGTGTAGGGTCGCCCGTGCTGTTTCATGCAGAGAAGGAGGCCGCCATGCTTGTCCACGACGTCATGTCAACCGGCATTGTGACAGCCCAGAAAACAGATACAGTTCGCTCTGTTGTGGTGAAAATGATGAATCGCAACTGCGGAGCGATTCCCGTGATTGAGGGAGACGCCCGGCTCATCGGAATGGTGACCTTGAGGGATGTCCTACTGCCGCTCTATCCCAACTATGGAGACTATATTCACGACAACGTGCATAGCCGAGATTTCGTCGAAATGGAGGCGGGCTATCCTGAGGTGCTCGGAAAGAAGGTCGAAGAGGTGATGACCAGAAACCCCCTCACCGTAGGATCGTGTGATCCCATTCTTGAAGCCGCCTCCTATATGGGTCTCAAGAACTTCCGGCGAATTCCCGTGGTCGACAAAGACAAGCTGGTCGGCATGCTCAGTATCGGCGACATCAACCGCGGGCTGTTTTTCGAGCAGGGAATGCGAGGCTGAACGATCTTGCTGAACTCGACCACAGCAAGACCTGACCTCCAGGATTATTTCTTCCGACTAAGCCCCGCGTGTCCAGAACCAATAGGCAGCGAGGGCTAGAAGAATCACAGCTACAACAAGCCAGCGGACACAGCCCTGCTTCTGCTCTGCTTGCGCCATCGCCATTTTTTGTCTTCAGATAGGCGTCGACGGCATCCTTGGCTTCCTTCAGACCGAGGTTCCGTTCTTGGCGGACGACTTTGATCGCCTCGATCATCTGCCCTTTCCAAAGGGCGACAAGCCGGATGGGGGGGTAGGCTCATTCGTCATGTTCCAATCTCCAATAGGAATGCAAATCTGTCGGCACTTGGCGAAGGAAGCAGAAAAAGGGCCTTCACCCTAGACCACCTTGACACAATCTCAGCCGATCAGTAGCTTGAGCTTCTCTTTCTATCATCGAGCACAAAGGAGCAGCCATGAAGGTTCCGTTCACCATCGGTACCGTCGGACACTTCGGCCTAGCCGTTCGTGATCCGCGGAAGAGCGCGAAATGGTTCATGAGCGCGCTGGGATTGCACAAACAGTTCGAGTTCGAGGACGGTATCGCCGTGGGCAACGATAATGTGACCATCGTCTTGTCGAAAGGCAAACCGTCACCGAAAGCCATCGGGCACATGTCGTTTCATTTGCCGAGCATGGCCACACTACGAAAGGCGCTCGCGCACTTGAAGAAACACAAGGTCAAGGTAGAAGATCCAGACGATGAAATCGGCCCCGAAGCTCCCGGCTCACGCAACATGGGCATATGGTTTCATGACCTCGACGGCTACCGCTGGGAACTGTCCGTTCAAGGCGGAAAGTAACTGCAGCGGGTCACGCAGCCGCGAGTCCACGCACACCTGTTATCCACCCGATAGCCCGATAAAGTTTTTGATTTCGTGGCGGAGGGCAGGGTAATCCGCCATCAGGTTGACGGGATCGCCGAGTTCGAGATCAGGGGATTCGACGCCGGGCCACTCCGTAGTTCCGAGCAACGCGAATGTGCTCCCGGCGCCCAGACGAGAAATATGGAACGTGCCGCCGGGGATCAACGATTGGGGGCGCATACCGGCAGTCAGGTCAGAGCCTGTCACTTTTATCTCTCCAGTTCCGTCCGGATACAATAACAAGACTTCCAACGGCCCACCCAGGTAATGGTGATACATCTGGTCGGAATGGATACGGTGCAGACGGATCTGTGCTTCCAGTGTCACCATAAAATAGAGCACAGAACCAAACGGGCGGCTTCCCTCGTACAAGGCGGGTAACGCCTGTCGAGGGATTTGCTGACGGCTACGGTAGGTCTCGGCGACGAACCCACAGGTCGGGTGTCGTTTGAGACCGAGCATCGCTATGATCCGTTCGGCCGTCTCCATGTCAGAGATGATCGTTGAGGAATGAAAATGTACTACATTTTCTGGCGTTAAGCTGAAAAGAATCGGCTGCCATTGCCTTCATCTGGCTCCTTCAGTTCGATGGCAGATTTCCAACCGATTGCCGCTGGGATCCTCGAAAAAGACCGCGTAATAGCCCGGCCCTTCATGGTATCCAGGGCCTTCGACATTCCGAGCGCCTGCCCGGACGATAATCTCACCCAACCGGTCGACCTTACTCGGACTGTCTGCCCAGAAGGCAATCCGGCATTCATTGGCGGTATGTCCTGCTGACTCCGTGACGCCAAAAAACTCGGTCGCACCGTCCGCGCCAGCTGCTTCAAACTGCAGCCAGCCCTCGATACGGACATCCCGCGTGAATCCCAACGCCGGCAGAAGTGTCTCGTAGAAGGACCGCACCTCCGCCAGACTCCGCACCCTCAGGTCAATGTGATCGTAGCGTCTTCGCATAGGTCCTGCTTGGCCGTATGATGAAGAAGTTCGGCCATTCTACTTCCCAGGTTAGCATGGTCTATTGCAGTCTCAGGGGAAGGAGGTAGGAAGCCGGGCCACCACGCACCCGAAAAGGTTCTTGATATCTTTTTATTTTCCAAGAGTGGCTTCAACCACGCTCACGGGAGAGGCAGTAGGCACAACCCGTGTCAGGTGGAACCCCGCCTTGCCGAGCAGCGTGGCGTATTCCTGCTCCGTCCGCTCCTGCCCTCCCGGTCCCACCAGCATCATCATGTCGAGCATCTTGCCCGGATGAGGAGCATTGCCTGCCGGAAGCACCATCTCGATGATCAGCAATCGGCTCCCCGGCTTCATCGCGCGCCGGCAGTGACCGAGGATCGTGAGGCACTGGTCCTCCGTCCAATCATGGATGATGTGCGAGAGTAAATATGCCTCTCCGCCGCTTGGCACCCGCTCGAAGAAACTGCCCGACTCCACCGTGATGCGCTCCGCCAGTCCGCGCGCCTGAATCAGCGTAGGCGCGTCGCGCACGACATGGGGAAGATCGTAGAGAATGCCGCGAGGGCCGGGATATTGACGGAGAATCGTGGTTAGAAGATGCCCCGTGGCTCCGCCTACGTCGACAATCGTCGCGAAGCTGGAGAAATCATAGGCGGCGGCCACGGCCGGTGGCTCCGCGCCATGGATGCCGACCATGGTCTCGCTGAACATGGACGCCTCTTCGGGATGCTTCGCCAGCCAGTCGAAGATGGGCATGCCCAGCGATTTCTCAAATCCGCTTTTCCCGGTCTCAACCGAATAGAGTAATTGACCCAATCCGCGAGACATCCACTCGCTCGCCAGTGTCAGGATCGACGCGCGCGCCGAGCCGGGTGCACCGGTCTTGAGCGCGTCACCGAGCGGCGTCAAGGCGAAGCGGTGCGATTCATCCTCGGTCAGGATGCCGAGGTGGGCGAGCGTCCGCAACAGGCGATAGAGGGCGGGTGCCTGAGTCCCGGTGGGTCCGGCAAGGTCATCGGCGAGCTTCGCTCCGTTCGCCAGGTGATCGGCCACACTCAGTTTGGCAGCGACGTACACGATGTTAGACACCCAGTGAGCCATGGCCATCTGGACGAGTTGCGCGTGAGGTGGCGCCGTTTCTGGTGTGCCGTGATTGTTCTCAGGCATAGGTGGTTCTCCCATTATGAGGCTCGGCTGACAATGAGGACGAGTGTACTGCAAAGCGGGAGGCGTATCCATCACTGTGGCGAGGAGTAGGAGCGTGGGTGAGGTGAAAGGGAAGCGAGGGAGGAGCCGGACCGCCCGCGTTGGGAAATGGGATTGCAAGACCTCTCATCACTCTTGCAAAAGATATGAGGCCGATTTTACAAAATGATACAAGAAACAAGACTTGACCCCATTAGTATTTTGTCCCCCTCTTCTTCTTTCTTTTCTTTTGCCTCTTATCGTTTTGCTGTCAGCGCTGCGATAGACCTCCTGATACGAGCCTCCTGTTCGCTGCGGTATTTCGCGATCCGGCTTCGATCAGCTTCGCTGAGCGCGCGTCGGAGAGCAGTGGCTTCAAGGTCCTGGCAGTAAGCCGGCGTTCCCGGCTGCTGCCGCCAGGAGTTGTCCAGATCTCCCCCATCGACGGGGTCGAAGCCGAGATCATCGACGAGGCGAAGCACTGCTGCCTTGGCGGCCAACGAATCGCCGGCGACTGAGAGAGCGATCCGTCCCTTCGTTTCCTTCGGAGTGCCCTTTTCGAGAAGGCTTTTGGAGAAGATGTTGTTGAAGGCCTTGATCACGGGATGTCCGATCTGTTGCGCGACCCACTGGCTATCGAGCATGCCGCGGTCAATCGTCTCGATGCGGCCATCGCGAAGCTCGGGATGGTAGTTGCCGATATCGACGACGACGGTGCTGGGTAGGTTTGCAAACAGCGCCCGCGGAAGATCGGGGACGGCCTTCGTGGGAATCGCGAGGATGACGATGTCTCCGGCTTTCGCGGCATCGACAACGGAAACAGGCGTCGCGCCGATCTCGGCCGCCAACGCGGTCAGGCTCTCCGGTCCTCTGGAGTTTGCAATCGAGACCTGATGTCCGAGCGTGGCGAGGTGGCGCGCAAGAATCCCTCCCATGCTGCCAGCCCCGATGACTCCAATTCGCATGCGCGGGCCTCCTTTCATATCTCATCTATCCTGTGCTCCATTTGGGCGGAAGATCAGGCAACGATGCTGCGACGCTAGGAGCGGATTGATGTCTAGGAACTGAGGACGGTCGTCGGAGCGTCAGAAAAACAGCCTATCTCCTTCTTCTTGACTGCTCGCCATCACGAGACAACACGCGCATGAAACGGGGAGGAATCCTCATGTGATTGCAACGCCTGCCCTCAGCTGCAAGATGTTAGATTACAAGGCCTGACCCCAATCACTTGTTGAGGCCGGTGTTACAAGAAAGAAGACCTGACCCTATTCACTATTTAGTGTGGTCCATCGGCCCAGCGAGTAGCCGGTCCTCTCCTCAGTCTTCGAGCAATCTTTCAGCGCACTTGATAGATCTGACCATATTATCAGCTACTGTGTTAAACATGCTGGTCATGCGTTAGCCTGAGCAAGGGCCCATACCACAATGCCGATATGTTGCATCGAGATTCACTGAACAAGGAGGTGCAGTACATGACTCGACAGCCTAGATTCGGAGTCAGATGGGAATCTATAGTAAGAGAGTGGCATTTAGGACAAAAGTTTCCCTTTCCTTCCGATATAGGCTTGAAATATCTCCAAGCACTTGAACGAATATGGCCAGAACGTGTTGATGACCTCTTTAATACAACGGCCAGAGGCTCTTTAATTATCCAACATGAAATCGATCTCGCCATGGCACTGGAGTCTTGTGAGCCATTGACAGGATTTTCCTCTCTTCTAGTGAGATTAAAACATCATGAAAAGGGTGCGGCGGCGGAATTGAAGTTCGCATACAGACTACTCCGCCTCGGTTATCATCCGGATCTAGAACCGCCTCTTAATGGCAAGGTATTAGACTGCCTCATTCACGTTGGAAATGAGCCCGTGTACTTCGAAGTTATAGCGCCGCAAGAGGCGGATGTCTTGATAGAAATCGGCCAGGAGTTAGATCAATTCGCACGGACTCTTTCTAAGAGATTCAACTCTTTTGACCTTGAGGTTGATCTTCTCGTAGACCCATCCATGAAGCATGTAAAGCCATTCTTCAGGTCATGTCGGGGCTAGAAGTTTCCGATGGGAACAGCCACTATTTTGAAGGGCTAGCAAAAATTAAATTTGGAAACGCGGTGAGTTGCGAGTCATCATATAGAGATGAGAATCCTGCGTACGTGGTCATGGTTCAGATGTTAGGTGGTAGTTCAATTAGTGTTAGGCGTGCAGTTTCAGACGATCGTGCACAGAAACTCTTTACCCGCGAACTGGATCACTTTTCACTAGGCTATACTAACATTCTCATCATAGATGTTACGAACGTTCCGGATGGAATCGTTGGCTGGGCTCCTCTTATTCAGCGACGTTTTCAACCTACTCGAAATCGTAGGATTGGAGCAGTCGTGATGTTCGAAGAAGAATTCATCGGGACAATACAGCGGACATGGAAAGTAGTTCAAAATGAATATGCGTATAGACGGCCGCCGACGGCCTTACTTGAGGATTTAGGTCGGCAGGAGGCATAAGTTTGTAATGGGATAAGCAATGCAAATAGAACAGCCTAATTCTTCATCTCATCTTTTGTCCGTACTTAAATGTCACGGAGTATAAGTTCGCTTTCTAAGGTTGCAGATGACAAGGGCTCCGAAGAGTGTGCTTTGAGAGTCAATCCACCGATAGGCGCGCACATAATTATTTCTTCAGAAGCTCTCATGCAAGGGATCGGTACTGAAAGATTAACATTGGGAAGACTGATGGATAACTGACGAATCTCCACTCTGAATATTGTGCCATCGAAGTAGGAAAAGACCGAATACTCCCAACTCCGTAGACGTGATCCATCGACAGTCGGCGCACATCGACAAAAAATAGGCCTAATACTAAACGATTGGCCACAGATCAGATTGGAAGGATCTATTGAGAGTGTGACGGTGCCGAGAGGACATCGCACTTCCACATTCTTTTGGAGCGTCAACTCATAGTTTGTGCCAGCAATTGAGAAAGTCCCAACGACGGCACCATTTGGCGCAGCAATCGAAATTGAAACGCTTGGACAAGAAACGATAATCGTTCGAGCATCAGCAATAGCTAATGGTAGCTGACTCGATGCGTCACTAGGCATTCTGAAGGATTCTTTTCCCATGGGCACGACAAGAATTATATTGCCACCTTTGGGATCGCTCACGACCCGCGTAACTTCGATATATGGAGCAACTGTCAGAGGTTCCCGGAAATTGGCCTTTGGATTCAGCTCCCTTCGAATAAATTCGATCTCATCCCGGTTCCTTTTGTCCATTTCTATAACACGTCCTATAAGCGTGATAGGACATTGATTCCTGAGAACGGTTTGCCAAACAGATACTGCAGGCAGAAGTTCTTGTGGCAACTCGGTTTCAATTGAGCAACCCGTTTGTCCAATCAACAGGTTCATGATCAGCACTTTGTCGAATGGAACGTCAATTAAAAATGCGCGTTTGCCCTTTAGTTTTTCTATTGGGCTATATGCTCCAGGACTTACAAGAAACCTTAATTCAAAGGCATGTAACCACTGTCCGTTCCCTACAAACAAAGGTGGGGCAAGTTGATTTAGTTGTCTTTCCTCAATTCGCATATGAATCTGTCCAGATTCATGAACGCTGATTTTCGTATGCTTACCTGCACTACGAGTTGTAGCGTAAACCTCGTTGCCGCATGCCCAGAACTTCCAGAAGAATGCCACTGGCTTGCCTTGTCGTCCAGGAGCAAAACGAAATGCTTTACCCTCACAGAGCGGTTTCTTTAGAGGGAGAGGTTGCGAGTTCATATTCTACAAGGGAATGACTTTTTCAGGATCGCCTGATCCATCCCGAGCTATAGGGCTGCATACTCCCAGGTATGGCGGTCTATTGGGTAGGTGTATCCGTTGAACGTAGCATAGGCTCCAATGATCGACAAGTAAGCTAATGCATGGGTGGTGGCATCTATCATTTTCAGTCCGATTGCCGCGTTCCGGTCATACTAATTGGGGTCAGAAACTAATGGGGTGAGGTCTTGAATTTTGTAATTGATCAAGATGCATGCAGAGGTCGCATCATCACACCGAACTTCATTTCCTGTTTGGGTGTCGAGTCGGATATCTGACGACATTCCGGCCTTCAATCAGAAGATGATCGACGAGTTCGCCGAAGGCCGCCATACGAGAGCAGTGGCCTAGCGTGAACGGTACTTTCGCAGGCAGTCCCGTTAGTAACGTGGGCAGTGTGCGAGCCGAGGCTTGTGGTTGAAGAAGGACCTAG
>CAVOXE010000006.1:0-113611 GCA_963700335.1 Nitrospirota bacterium
TCAGTCGTCGAACAGATCTCAGAAGGCGAAAGTCAGAATCGATCTTGAGGGGGTGTTGAGTCCGAACCACTCAAGTGACAACAAATAAAACATACTGAAAGTTGGTTACACGTAGGAGCATTACCGATAGTGAAATACGCTGAGTTTCAGTATCACAGACTATGTTGTTGCGGGTCATGTCGTGTGGCGCAGCTGTTCTTGATTACCTTCGCGGTTCCTCTTGCCTCGGCGGAAGACGTCATGCCCGCCCGTACGGATTGCCGCTACCCATCGATCCACAAGACCACGGGCTCGTCCGCGCCGGCCAAGCAGCCAGGGGGAATAGCGTTACCGCAAGATGACGTATTTCGCTCCCTCACCGCAGACCCGAAGCAGCCTCAATTCATTACGAGCTATCAGCGAATACGGTACCGTGATGTGAATCAATCGATCAACGCCGGAGTGGTGGCCTTCGGAGAGACATTCGGTCTGTATGGACACCGCGACGGCAACTGTAATGGGCTTCAGGTGGGCATTCAAGGTGGCGTGTTTGCGCAGTTCAATCTCGACGCGCCGTCCAGGGACTTGATTAATGCAGACTATGTCGTCGGTCTCCCGGTGACATGGCGGCAAGGACCGTTCTCGGCTCGTGTGCGACTCTATCATCAGAGCAGCCACCTGGGTGATGATTTCCTGCTGGATAATGCCGGAATCAATCGAATCGATTTCAGGTTCGAAGAAGTGGAGGGATTGATGTCGGTCGATCTCGCGTGGCTGCGGCTCTATGGCGGCGGCGGATATTTACTGCATAGCGACCCGGCGCTCCAGCGGGGCAAAGTCCAGTGGGGTCTTGAGCTACGTCCGCCGGCGAGCGCCTCGCCGTTGTTTCGGGACGTCATCGAAGATCTGCACATGGCGCCCATCGTGGCGGCCGATTTCGAGACGTTGGAGGAGCCGGGGTGGAATCTGAATGCAAATGTTGTGGCCGGCCTGGAGTGGTATCGGCCGGGCAGCACACGCCGCCTCAGGGCTCTCCTGTCGTACTATCACGGCTTCAATCCCTATGGGCAGTTCTTCAATCAGAAGATCGAGATGGTCGGGATTGGTCTTTATTTCCAATTTTAGCGGTTTGCGTAATTTTAAATTCTAACGGCACTATTTCACACCTAAAAGTCCTTCACCAAGCCCAAGGAGGTCGAATGGCAAAGCAGAGGCAGGTCATGTAGAAGGTGCTGCAACCGACTGGTGATCGGGAGCTCCGACTCCATGAATTTGCGGCGCTCAGTGGGTATGCGGTCAATACGGTCCGAAAAAAAGTACTGACTCGGCAGTTTGGCTACACAAAAATCGGCCGGCTCGTTCTGATTCCACAAAGCGAGCTTGAGCGCATCCGCGGCGAATATCGACGGCCCGATCGTTGGGGTGTAAGACGGTGACAACCCCCTTGTCATTACTACAAAAACCATACAATCAAACTGCGATCTTCCGGCGGGCTTGAAACAGTGAGGTTGCGTGTGCCGTTCCATTATCACGACTATTTACTTAGACGGGTGTAGGCAGGCATCTGTCACATTGCTAAGAAATAATGAAGTTGATGTAGTCAGGGGTAGTGCCATGATTAATACCGGCGACGCCAAGGCAGATATGAAGGTGTGCCGTGTCACGCACACACTGCACCGCGTCCCCTTCACCTTCATTGCGGCATGTCTCGTGGTGGTGACCTTGCGATACTGTTCGAGGCATTCGACCTGGCGAACGCAATCCACATCGACGAATGTGCTCGTGGTCGATGTTGGTGGAACACACGTGAAGATTCTCGCGACAGGACAAAAGGAATTTCGAAAATTTAAGTCCGGCCCCGGGTTGACAGCCCGACAGATGGTCGCAGGCGTCAAGAAGCTCGCCGGGGATTGGAAGTACGATGCAGTTTCGATCGGCTACCCCGGGCCGGTCCTCAGAAACCGACCGCTCGCGGAGCCGTATAACCTCGGACAGGGGTGGATGAGATGTGACTTTGAAGCCGCGTTGGGCATCCAGTGAAGGTTCTGAACGATGCCGCGATGCAAGCCCTCGGGAGCTACAAGGGTGGAAAGATGCTGTTCCTCGGGCTGGGGACCGGGCTCGGGTCCGCCATGATTGTCGACGGCATCGTGGAACCCATGGAGCTTGGCCATATGCCGTACAAACGCCGCACCTTCGAAGATTACGTCGGGGCCCGCGGATACGAACGCCTCGAAAAGAAATGGCGGCGCGAGGTCGCGGACGTAGTCGCTCGCCTCATTGCCGCGCGCTGGAGCCTGATGACGTGGTGTTGGGAGGGGGACGCTCAAGAGACTGAAAGCACTCCCTTCACGTTGCCGAGCGGGCGACAACGAGATGCATTCTTGGGAGGATTGCGTCTGTGGGAGTAGGCCAGAGCGCGTCGGTGGACAACGGGAAATGTGGCGTCAGTCATCTCATGGACTGATCGGTACACAGCTCAAAACTTGAGCAAGCAAGGTGCGGAGGCGAACAAGGCACCATGCCCATGACATGATGTTAACAATAACGCAGGGCCATTGATCCGGCCACATGCGACACAATGGCGGTCCGCGTCGTACATTTCATTTTACCCATAATATGTTTGACATGGGCTTTAACAGTTGGCTCCGTAATGCCGAGCGCATTTCCAATCTCCTTGTTCGTGAAGCCTTGAATGAGAGACTGCGTGACTTCCCACTCCCGTTCTGTGAGGCCAAAACGCTCTTTTCCTCCCCCGTTCACTTGGGCTCGCTCAGCAAGGAGCTCCAACATGACCAGATCCCTTCGCTCGTGATCTCGACCATGCTTCGGCCCTTCTAACGCTATTACCCGTACAAGGACTCGGCATGGCTTGTCGCCACCAGACGCGTCACTTGAAAGATGCCCTGACAATTCTGCGCGTAGGCTCCGAGCTCAGAGAATGCAATTCGTGACGAAGCTCCATGATGGCCTCGGGCATCAATCCGTCCTTCGACAGTGTTCCATGCTCACGCAGGAGCGACAGTGTTTGCCCCAGGCCGTGTCATTCAGGTGCAAGACGTCACCGAACTCGTTCAGAATGAGAATCCCAGGACTTTTCCGCGCTGCGACCATGCTATGAAAGTCCACCGGCGTCGCCGGAATTCGTGTGTCTCTTCCCATCAAGCCCTGGTGCCTCATCATGCCTCCTTCAGCTACATCTAGCCTCATTCAGGGAGCAGCCAAATCTTCTTTCGCCCACCGCAAGGTTGCCGGTTGAATTATCGGGGCGCTCATCCCAGCTGTTGTTTCCTTCTCGGATGGTCAGCGTCCAAATGACCGCATGTCGACCATGCCTGGACGGCGCGGGGCTTATCAAGGGCAGCCGGAAGGTCCATGAGCTGTGGTGACTGAAGGAGGAGTACTTTCACCCAATCTCTGATTTCCCGCAGCAGCGTTAAAATATCAGCCTCATGCATGGGAGCCTCCTTCGCACTAGAATTTGTAGAAGGATAGAAAGGCCGTATTAGAGAAGTATGGAACAAGGACAATCGATTGAACGGCGTTGCATCACGACAGGCATAATCTCCGGAAACCTAAACTTTAGACACGGACCGTAGAGTTGGCTTGCTGACAACGGTTACTTTTGCTTCACGTCATAAATGGAGGTGACTAATGAAGTACGGCGAGATTATGGGCGCATTGCTGATTTCCCTATCCATTTGTGTGCCGGCGGTCTATGCGTCCGCACGAAAGACTCGAAACCGGCACAGCCATCCAAATCAGACGCTAAAATAAATACGCCCACTGACTGCGCGAATATTAAGGCAGGGACGGCAGACAAGAAAGCTGAAGCGGCCGCACAGAAGGACTGCCAAAGTTCGAGAGACCGTGGGGCGGGAACGTGCACGAGCTCGGGCACCGGCTCAGGCAAAATGCCTCCTGGAGGAGGCCACGCTGAGGATCGTCTGATCGCTCACTCTTGTCCCGTTCACTAGGCCTGCCTTACCTTTTCTAGGTCGTATCCTTCTCGCTAGTCTCTGTTTTCTTTTGATTGGAGCACTAGGAATAAATCCAAAACTGCCATAGCGCGACTGATTACGCGGAGGGTGGTTCCGTTAAGCCAGAAGTAAGGGAGAGTAGGAATTCTGAGGTGCGCGATGATTTTGTGATTATCAGCGGCTCGGCCGCTCATCGGGTGGCTTTTCGCCCTTGTGTGGTTTGAGAGCGTCCTTGGCAGGAGGTGCTGTCTCAGGATCCACCGACATTTTGGGATCGACATTAGGCGGAGGGACGGCTGAGCGAGGGTCGGGAATCCCTGACGGACGTCGTTCTATCCCTGGATCCATTTTTGATGGTGGAATGGCCGGACCACCTGACTGTGACGGATCCTCGGGAGTTGTGGCCGGAGGTGGCCCTGCTCCTTTTTCTGGAAGCTGGGCTGGAGGGATGACGTCGGCGGCAAAACCAAGTGTTGACTCCAACAGTCGACGACAAGGCCCGCTATCAAGCGCATTCTCATATGAATAGTTTAAACCGATGATCCTGCAGGGTTCAAGACAAGGGTGCCTTTAGTGAGGAGGCGTGATCCTGGTTCCAGACCTCAGTAAGAGGTACGCAGGCTTGGCAGACCTCATTCGGCCCCCAGGCCCTGGCGGGTTAAGCCGGGTGGGTGTCCAGGTCATTAACTTGATAGGGTACGAGCAAGGTCCCGAATCTCCGCTGAAACCTTTGGCAGGGATTTGCCGCTTTGACCTGGCCTACACGCCGATGAGGGAGCTTACGCCCGATCTCCTCGCCCGCGCCATTTAATGGAGCTTGTTTACTCCGTTTTTAGGGTGGTGAGCCGCCTTGTGCTAATCGCCTTCACGTTCCTGCGTCATTTATTTTAGCCACACTTCAGCCACACCTGCTCAGGTCTTTGCACAATATCCATCACTTGATACTGAGTCCGCGAATCAGCAAATTCACGGATTTATTAGGGCTGTATAGCCCCTCGCCGGGTCCCGCGGTTTAAAAAAGGGTCTGCGTCTCCAACAACAACTCACGGAAAGATCGTCATTGCTTCTTAAATCTTTTCAGAAATGTTCCTAACACTCTTTCTATTCCCTCCTTTTTATGTATCAACCCCAGCAAATTGTGTGTCTTCATTGCCGAGATATGGAGCTGCGGTGAAGCCACCGCCATCCACCACAATATCGGTGCCGGTAATATAGGAAGATTCATTGCTTGCTAGGAATAATACGGTATAGGCGATCTCTTCAGCTTTACCAGCGCGCCGTAGCAGAATCGTGTTATTGAACGTACGGCTGGTCATCCTTTTGAGTAGAGGATTGGACACCATCCCCGCAGTCATGTCCGTTTCAATGAAGCCGGGCTGGATGGTATTGCACCGGATGCCCCAATCTGCCCAGGTTATAAGCTATTGATCTGGACAGCCCTTCGAGTGCCCATTTGGAGGCGGAATAGGCTGATGAAAAAACACCCGTTGTGCCTGCAACCGACCCAATATTGACGAAACAACTAGATTTAATTACGGTTTACGTGCGAAGTGAAGCTCGGTCCAAGTTTTTTGAGAACTTGTGCCAGGATGGCATCTAACGAGTAGCACGATGGAGAAGTAATATGACCAAGCCAGCAAAGAACACGATTTGCCTTTGGTATGATGGCGACGCCGAGGCCGCGGCGCGGTTTTATGCCAAGACCTTTCCCGATTCATCCATTGGCGCGGTGCATACGGCACCAGGAGACTTTCCTTCCGGCAAGAAAGGGGATGTGCTGACGGTTGAGTTTATCGTGATGGGAATTCCCTGCCTCGGGCTCAATGGCGGACCCGCATTCAAGCACAACGAAGCATTCTCGTTTCAGGTCGCAACCGTCGACCAGCCCGAAACCGATCGTTACTGGAACGCGATCGTCAGCAACGGCGGCGAAGAAAGTGAGTGCGGCTGGTGCAAAGACAAATGGGGTGTGTCCTGGCAGATTACGCCGGTGGCTCTGACGAAAGCGATAACCGATCTCGATCCCGCCGCCGCCAAGCGCGCCTTCGATGCGATGATGCAAATGGGAAACATCGACATCGCTGCAATCGAGGCGGCACATCGCGGTTCACAAATTTAGCGAGTAGTCCCTTGCAATAATTTGAGGCCGAACTTCGGCAGGCCCAGACCGTGACTGCTCTAGTGAATATGATGAGCGGGCAGAACACTTGTGCCCCCACATTTTGGACAAATGCCATTCCTTGATCGAGGCAAAGCCGGAGGCTTCTTAAAGGACCCCAAATGACTGGGCAAGCAAGTCCACAGGCCGACCCTGCCACGTCTTAAACGCTTCTTCGGAACACGCTCGACAGAACATCTGCTTCATTCCTCGCAATAAAGCCATCGAATGCATTAAGTAAAGTCCCTCTCTGGGACCGAATCTTCAAACGTCCCTGGGGGTCGGAACATTCTTCGTCAATCCTGAGCCAAGTGCGTGCGTCCTAGACCATAATCGCTACCGCTGCACCGTTTCGGCTACCGGCAGATCATTTATGTCTCCAATGTTAATGCGGCGAAAGCCATCTCAGTCAACAGACTGCATGTAAACCTATAGCCAATCCTCCGTACGCGAGCCGATTACAGGAATCGCGAGGCGGTCAGCGTATGATAGGACCGTATCAGTGAACACGCCTAACCCAAGGAGATGTGCATGCGAAGATACTCGGCTTTGTTGCCCTTCATCGGTCTAGTGGTCCTCTTCTGTGCGAGTTGCATGGGTGGCGACAGACCTCCGCGACAAGAACCGGATGCTCCTCGCTACGGAACGTATCCTAGCGGTTCAGACCCCCGTTATCAGAAGTATGGCCCCCAAGACCGCGCAGGCAACGCCACACAAAGCGGCGGCCCACCGCATGCGGGCTGTCAGAGGAGCACGCCATGCTGAAGACATTCATAAGCATCGTGATGACAGCGGGAGCGCTGACCGTGATGGGAATAGGGTCGCCATGGGCAGCTGAACAGAAGAGCCCTCCCGCCGGAGGACAAAGGGTGACACTGATGCTGGGAGGAAAATTCTGTGACAGCTACCCGGAGGATGTCGAGACGGCCTTGAGGAAAGTGCCGGGAGTCAAGGCGGTGGACCTCAAGAGCATGCCAAGTCACGCTGTCGTGGAGGTCGAGCCCGGTAAAGCCAAGCCGGATCAGTTAGTGGCGGCCGTCAACGGTGTGAAAGGCTCTGGTTGGCACTGCACCGCACAGCTGATGAAATGAAGGAAGACAGTATGGCGCGCTTCCAACCAAGAATGAACCCATGATTGAAACTTCTGTTTGTCTGTCTCATGTCCTTTGCAGCGCTGGGATTTATGGTCTTCACCACAAACGCCTAATTCTCTGGGTATCGACCCTTCATTTTGAATGGTCCCAAAACCGTTCCTTTTGAACACCCATGAAGATTGGGGCAAAGCCCTTTAAGAATCCTTGTCTAGGAACCTGGACCCAAACAAGGATTTTGGACACTCTGAGCCCATGACTAACATTCAAGGTGGTGCAAGAGATTGATTTTTGCGGACAAAATCATCCCGTACTGATTCGCAAGTTTGCAATATCGTTTAACGGCGGTGCGCCGAACAAGCGGCTGTACTCTTAAATTGGGAAGGGCTCTCATAGCCGACCTGAAATGCGGCCACCGATTTTGAAACGTCCGAAAATCCGTTCCCGTGTTCAAGGAGCCTCCCAACGCGACATGACAGGCCGTTTTTTGGGGTGCCGGGGGGCGGGGCGTTGGTGTTATTAGAGTGTTAAGGAGAGAGACAAACGCCGGACACCGGATAGAACAAGTACAGACGGATTTTCTTCGGCGGAACAGCGTGGAGTGAAAGGGGATGTTAGCCACTAGCAATGAGTTCCGACAATCCCCCCGCATTCACTCTTAATCAGCAGGCAAGTAGGTTCGACCCCTACACGGCCCACCAAAAATCTCCAGCACTTAGCTCCTGCCATCCTTGTCATTCATTATTCAATGTAGACGCCATGTAGACGCTCGCGCACTTTCCGAAACGTAAAGCAGCAGTTTTTCCGACCCCCCTTCCCGACAAACAAAGATCTCTTTTGGGAAATTGATGAAACCCAAAAGGGTGGCGAGTGGAAAACGATTTTAGGGACAGCAAGAACGATTTAAAGAGTTTCGAACATGAGGGGAGAGCGCCCCATTACGCGTAATGTCCGCAGGTCACGCTATCTAAGGAGGGATCACCCGATCTAACACTATATAACGTCGGATCGACATTCGTGAGTAGGAGAATGCGTAATCCTAATCAAACGATCTAGTTGCACCTCTGATTGCGACAGACGGTAAGCCGGGAGGATTGAAACATTTAAGAGAGAGGGGTACGTGCCATTTTCTTTTCGCGTGATGGGGCGCACTCGCAATACCCAGCTTGCGGCCTTCATTGAAGGGCTGGCAATCCACCACAAAATGCAACGTCAACTCTCTCACGGAGTAGTATGTACTGCCTCCCGGCTCACCAAATCCCTCGACGTTTATCGCGTCCAGCATCACGGCTAAGCGGCCCTCAGCGTGTCCACGACGCCAGCGTTCGGAAACGGAGGGATTCGGTTGGGCTATGTTTCTGCCTGCTCACCTTAAATTATAAGGGCAGGGAGTTCGTACGCTCCATTCCCCCATAGAGGGATTTTGTGTGCGCCGTTTGGCTGATCTGCCTCTCCATATCTGCCCGACTGAAAGAAATCTTTGTGGATGAATTCGCGTATGAAAAGTAAAACCAGATAAGACACGATAGGATCTAGCCGGCGAGGTGTTCAAGTGCCTGCCTGAGCTCGTCCGTCAACAGCGCATGCATGCGCGCGGCGTCCATCTCGGCCGCGAGGATCGGCGCGACGCGATCCGGAATATTGAGGATCGAATCGCGCACGCGGCGCGCCGTCCCGAAGGCCGCTTTCGTCACGTCATCGAAGTGGCCAAGGTGCGATGGGCAGAACGGAATCGATTTGGTCTGGAATTTCTGAAGATGCCACAGGACGACAAGGAGCGACTCTTGGGGTTGGTGAGGGACTTTTATGCGTGAAAGGGGGAAACCAGAAATTCACCAAGCCCTTGTGAAAACGGCCCAGAAATATCTCTTAATCAGCGGGCCATAGGTTCGATCCCTACACGGCCCACCAAACTTCTCAAGCAGTTAACTCCTGCCATCCGAGGGCTGATCGGCGGTGTGGGCTGCGCCGTAAAAGGAGGAAACTCTCAGGTTGAAGTAATCGGTGTCCAAACGGCACGATTGCCCTCGATGAAAGCCGCGCTGCACCAACAGGAACCAATTGATCTCCCTGTCCAATCGACATTGGCGGATGGCATCGCTGTTCGAAGGGCGGGAATTCGGACGCTGCCTTTAGTGCGCGAATATGTCGATCAGATCGTGACGGTCGATGAAGACGACATTGCGGCGGCCATCCTAGTGTTGCTAGAGAGCGAGAAAACTGTAGCAGAAGGGGCCGGTGCCATTGCCCTCGCCGCTGTCCTGCAAGCAAAAACGGAGCATCGTGGTAAGAACATCGCGGTGCTGGTATCCGGAGGCAACCTCGATGTCAATCTGCTGGCGAGAATCATTGAGCAGGGCCTGGTTCGGGACGGAAGACGATTGCGCCTGCGAGTAAGGCTTCCGGACTATCCCGGTGCATTGGAAGGCCTGGCATCGGTAATTGCCAAGGCACGCGCCAATATCGTGGAGACCTCGTATAACCGCGCTCACCATGGTGTCAGCCTCAACGAAGCTGCGATCGATATCACCATGGAAACTCGTGGACGCGATCATGCATCGGATTTATTGGCTGCACTCACGGGCTCTCGCTATGAATTCAGCGTCGTCGAATAAGCGCCACGTGGCACTTCAGGGGCAAATCTTGCAACATAAGGAGCACAGCGGTGATGGGATGGTGTTCCATGTCTTCTTTATCAAATTATGAGCGGTATAGGAACAGATAGGAAGCTGCTGTTACAGCGGTTAACGCAACCGAGTTGTGCTATCTACTTGGCCTTTACACTGGACGGGCGGTGAGGGGTGACTTTAGTGGTCGGCTTCGCCGAGTGTCTGGCGCAATAGAATGCGCCGCTTGTCTTATCTTGACTAACGCCTGTGGAAGACATGAAACCATCACTTGCAAAGGGTAGTTGCCTCGGCTTACCGGGAGACCTCCGCCGTAGATAGCGACCGAGGCAATGATGAGTGCGCAAAGCGCGGCGAGCCGCTCCCACAACTCGCGAGGACTCCACTCGATAGTTCGATGGTGGTACCACAAGATCAACAGCGGAGTGACAATGAGCGTTCCGCCCATATCTCCCAGCCACCACGTCAACCAAATCGACCCATAGTGCTCCAAGCCTGTCTCGGTGAAAAAAGTGAGACTAGAGGTGCCAAAGGTCGCACTGATCGAGGTGCTCACTATCCCGACGAGGACGACATATTTGAAAACGCTCTCGGGCGAGGAGAATAAACGCTGCGGCGATAGTGCTAATCGTCTGATATACCAACACGCTACTAGCGCTTCGAAGGTATTGCCGTAGGCAATGCCTAGAGCGGGCACAGGTGATATCGCTGAGGTGACATTGACGACAAATGCGCCCACAAAGACCGCGGGCCACAAATGAGAGCCAAAATACACCAGCGCGAACACCGCCACCCCGCTTGCTGGCCAAATGGATGAGGCGACAGGGTGCGCGGTAGCCAGAAGTAATCCAACTTTAGCCGATACGTAATAGATAGCGCTGAGCAGGAGAATGGATTGGAGTCGAAAAAGGTGTGGGCGGCGAAAAGTCACCATACGAGTGGGGGTAGGAAGAAGAATAGCTGCATGGGGCAAAACTGTAAATGAGAGCCTCTACTAAAAGGTCCGAGGTAGTTAAGAACTGTCAGTCTTGCCGGAGATGCGAAACGAAACGATCACAATCGTTCAGCAGGCTATGCAGCAAAAGGACGCGCATATGTCTTGGTGAACAATTGTTCAGAGGGAAGTGCGCGCTTGACTGTGCAAGCGTTAGTGTATGAATTACGAGGCGTCAACCTGGAGCGTGAGTAATTCGATTTGCGGCACAAGACACAAGCCTGCCATTTTAGGTTTATCCAGACTGTTCGACTTCCTCATCTGTCTTGGCTGGCTCACCGACGGCGACGGCGTCATCAGTCGGAAGAATGCGGGAGCCGCACTCGCTGGCATACACCGCAGTGAATTCAGCCCCGAAGAGTAGGACTTGTGACGAGTAATAGGCCCAAAGCAGAATCATCACAAAAGATCCGGCTGCCCCATAGAGTGAGACAATGACGCTTCGCCCCAGATAGAGGATGAAGAATTGCTTGCCGATGGTGAAAAGGGCGGCAGTCATTAGAGCGCCGATCCAGACATCAGACCATGCAATCTTCGCTTTGGGCAGGAGTTTGAAGATCATTGCAAAGAGCAGGGTGATAATGGCAAAGGTGACCAGCGAACTGATGGTGACGCCAATGACATCCGGGCCGGGTATCCGTGATGAAAATGCCCGGCTGAAGGCTGTTAATGCGGCGCTGATGGCTAGCGATACGAGAAGTAAGAATCCGGTCCCCAGGAGGCCGAGGATCGAGAGAAATCGATGCCGGACCCGAGCGACCATCCCCCCTTGCTGTTTGGGTTCCACTCCCCAAATTGTATTCAAGGCATCCTGAAGTTGGTCAAACGCGCCGGCCGCCGCGAAGAATAAGGTGACAATGGCCGCACCTGTCGCAATCCATGTCGAATGGGACTCTTGCCACGTGTTCAGCAAGTCGCCGATGGCTTTTGCACTCTGCTCACCGATGAATCCCTCGATCTGTTTGATGAGATGAGGTTCGGCATTCGGCCCGACGACGGCCGTGGCCACCGCCAGTACGACCACCACGAGAGGGACTACTGAAAACGCGGTGTAATAGGCCAGCGCGGCGCCAAATCGTAAGACGGGGTCGTCGTGCCATTTCGACAGTGTTTTTCGAAAGAGAGCCAAGAATGTGCGCGGGTTTCGCAGGCTAAGTCTGACAGGGGATGGCGTATAGGTGCCTTGTCGGCGGGGAGCTTTGTGATCCTCTGATTGCCGAACCATGTATGACCCTGACGGTGATAAGGAGAAGGAGGCGCCTTCACTTTACGGCAGTATGGAATTGGTAGTAATAGGCCCGGCTGGAGAGTGACATGCTCCGGTGGCCTACAGTGCGGACCGATCTTCGAGTTGCGTAGTGCAGCACTGCGAGGCCGAGAGACGTCTTGCAATAATCTACCGCTCCTCTTATCTCCCAGAGCTTTTTCTGTTACCAGAAAGCCTGAGCTTCCTTCTTGACGGTCCCCCCGTGTGGGGTCTACCCTACCGCGGAACCGAGGCATGATAGGAATACGTGCAGCCATTGCTATGGGTGACACCTCCGGACAGATTCTCGTCGTCGATGATGATCTCGAGATGCGCGCGCTGGTAAAAGATGTCCTTGAGGAAGAGGGCCATCAAGTCACCACTGCCGAAAGCGGACGGGATGCCTTACAGCGCCTCAGCGAAGGGGAGTATGCGGTGGTGTTGACGGATCTTCGCATGCAGGGCATGCAGGGACTGGAGCTTCTCTCATCGATCAAGGAAGCTTATCCGGACATCAACGTCATTTTGATGACCGCGTTCGGATCCGTCGAGACCGCGATCGAAGCAATGAAGCAAGGCGCCTACGATTACCTGATCAAGCCGGTCAAGAACGACGAACTGATCCGCGTCACGGCGCGCGCGGTTCGAGAGGTGCGCCTCCGTCGGGAGGTCCAGCGACTTCGGCGGGAAGTGCTGAAGGAGTACAGCTTCCACCAGATTCTGGGAAAGAGCAAGCCGATGCAGGTCGTCTTCGATCTCATCAGACGAGTGTCCGACAGCCCGACAAACGTCCTGATTACTGGCGAAAGCGGCACAGGCAAGGAATTGGTGGCAAAGGCTCTCCACTATAACAGTGACCGGCGGGACGCGCCCTTCGTACCAGTGAACTGCGCTGCGATTCCCGAAGCGTTGCTCGAAAGCGAGCTATTCGGCCACATGAAGGGCTCATTCACCGACGCAAAGGCCGATAAGCGAGGATTGTTTGAAGAAGCGCACGGTGGCACGCTGTTTCTCGACGAAATCAGTGAAATGCCGTTCATGCTGCAAGCCAAATTATTGCGCGCCATTCAAGAGCGGGAAATCCGGCGCGTGGGCGCCACGCGGCCGCTCTCGGTCGACGTTCGCATCATCGCCGCCACGAACCTTAACCTGGTGGATGAGGTCAAGAGCAAGCGCTTCCGCGAAGATCTGTACTACCGGCTGAACGTGATCGAGATCCGCCTGCCGCCGTTGCGGGACCGCAAGGAAGATATTCCGTTGCTGGTGGAAGCCTTCTTCCGCCGATGTAGGGAGTCCGGACGGAAAGCCGTGACCGGGCTGACAGAATCCGCCCTCGCGCTCTTGATCGACTATCCATGGCCAGGCAACGTGCGGGAATTGGAAAATGTCGTGGAGCGAGCGGTCACGCTTGCTCGGGACGTTCAAATCGGTCCAGAGGACCTTCCACCTGCGATTCAGGGTGCGCGCGGAGACCGACGCGTGATCGACGAGGCGGCTGAACGGACCCTGCCGCTGTCGGAAGTGGAAAAGGAATACATTCTTCGAATCCTCGACAAGATGGGTGGCAACAAATACCAAGCGGCGCAGGTGCTAGGGATTGATCGAAAGACACTCTACAGAAAACTTGCCGATATCGAGGGGAAGATCCACGAATAGTTCAGGTGGGAACAACGACCCAAAGATATTTCGCTACAAAGCTGGCGGCATCTTAGTCGTCAGCTTCGGCATTTTTCTCTTCGATCTATTAACCCCCTTGAGTTGGGCGGTGTGGCTGCTGTATCTTCTCCCGCTGCTTATTATCTTCGACTCACCTCATGTCCGCGATCCTATTTATTTCGGTAGCCTGGTCTCTGTACTTACCGTCCTGGGACTTGTCCTCTCACCAACGAGTGTACCCCTCTCAGTCGAGACGCTGAATCGCATGTTGGGTCTCGTGGTCATGTGGGCATTCGTCGTCATACTGATGAACCGACGAAGGCTGCGCGAAGGAATGGCCGTGGCCATGACGGAGCGGGAACAGGCGGAGAAAGGCCAGGCCGTGGCCGTCGCCGAGCGTCAGCATGTCGAGGAACGGCTGGCTAGTAGTACCTTGCGGCTCGAAGGCATCGTGCAATCCGCTATGGACGCCATCTTGACGGTCAATGAGCAACAAGAGATCGTTCTGTTCAATAAGGCGGCCGAGCAAATGTTCGGATGTTCGGCAGACGATGCTATCGGCGGCTCCCTGGACCGCTTTATCCCACCACGCTTTCGCGATGCTCATCGAGGCCATGTGCACACCTTCGGTCACACGAACGTCACGAGTCGGAAGATGGGCGCGCTGGGGGCGATCACCGGAATGAGGTTGACCGGCGAAGAGTTTCCAATCGAAGCCGCCATCTCGCAAATTACTCTCGACGGCAGCAAATTCTATACGGTGATCTTGCGTGATATTACCGAACGGAAGCTGGCAGAAGAACAATTGCGCCGAACAGAACGGCTCGCGGAACTCGGCACATTGGCATCCGGCATGGCGCATGAGATCGGCACGCCGATGAACGTGATTCTGGGGCGCGCGGAGCACCTCTTGCAGCGTGCCGCCGACGAACGCGTCAGGAAGGGGCTGGAAATCATTATCGCCCAGATCGAGCGCATCACGAAAATCATGAACCAATTATTAACCTTCGCCAGACGGCGTCCATTGGAACGGCGTCCGATGGATTTGCGGCGAACCATCACCGACTGTCTGGATGTCATGCAGGAGCGGATTGCTCAACATGGCATCAAAGTCGAACACGTGTGGGCCGCCGATCTGCCGTCGGTCTATGCCGATCCGGACCAGATGAGCCAGGTGTTGCTGAACCTCATCATCAATGCTATTCACGCCATGCCGAATGGTGGTACGTTGAAGATTGGACTGCAGCGTGTACGACAAGGGTGTTCGGCTGACAGTCGCGGATACGGGCTGTGGTATCCCGCCTCAAGACATTCCAAAAATCTTCAACCCCTTTTTCACGACGAAGGAAGTCGGAAAGGGAACGGGATTGGGATTGACGGTGGTCCATGGCATTGTGCGCGAGCATGGCGGCTCCATCGACGTCGAAAGCGAGCCTGGCTCCGGCACCATGTTCAGCATCGTCCTGCCATCTCTCGCCTCTTAATTTCATCCCAAAACGGTGTAGCATATCGCGCCAATCGCTTTGCGTGATTCGGGTATTTCTCGCGGTCATTCGGGCGCCGTATGCTGTTGATTGCTCATGGTCGCGCATTTCCAATCATCTTTGACGCCACTGATTGTTATGGCGCCGATCCCACTGATGTTGATCGGAATCCTGCCTGGCAACGCATTGGCGTCATTGTGCGGAACTCGATTTCCTAGTCGCTTGTATTTCGATTCAACCGCAAAGCGATATGCCGCTGAGTGAGGACATCACTCGTGCAGGCGCTATTCGACCGCGGCCAATCCTCCTCACCGCGGCAGCCTTGATGGAGGGTGCGTTTGTGATCGTTCTCGATCCGATCTTTGCAGGCTTGGCAGTAACCGGAGCAGGGAGGGCCACTCTGTTGACGCTCGTGGTCATCCCGGTCCTGTAGTACACATTGGTCGGGAAGCGCCGTGCCATGCCTCCATCGCCAGAGAAGAACAGCACGATCAACCAGTCGACTGGAAGCCGGAATGGGGCACAGTCAGCGACCGAAAAATAGGAGTGCCATGAAGATGTGTCTGTGCTGAATTGCCATCTGGTTGTGGATCGTCGGTGTGACGGTGTTAGGCCATTCTTTGTCAAGGGCGTTGCTATGTCGAGATCGGATGGCCGAATCGAGATTGCCTCCGGCCGAGCGCGATCAGATTCTCGCTGAAATGGGACAATTCTTGAAGGGCCTACAAGGAATCGTCACCGCCGCGAATGGCAGAATGCCAAAAAGGCATCGAAGCTGGCGCTCAAGCCGTCGGTATGGGCATGGCGGCCCGATGTTGAGCCGGCCATCATGATGAAGCTGCCATCGCCATTTAAGCAGATGGACATGTCCGCTCATCGCGACTTCGACGCCATCGCCGACGGCGTCGCACAAGCAGAGGTCGGCTCTCAAACCGTACAGCGACTGCGCAGCATCATGAGCGGATGCACATCGTGTCATGAGCTGTATCGGTTCTCAGCGAAGTGATTCAAATATTTTGAAAGAAGCCTATTGCCAAGGAATCGTCGCGTCCATTCTTAAAACGTTGGACTTCGTATGGTGCGGATGTTGTCGTTTCAGGATGGTCGTTCTCTTTCCGCGCTCAACATGATGATTTCAATTTCCTCTGTAATTTCTTCCTGACGAAGCCTGTCGCGTCTGACTTTCAAGTCGGCACTCTCTTTGTCCAGGCGCCGGCTCGCGTTGTCCATGTGCTGGAGCCGAAGTCGATTTTCAGCCATGAGCGAACTGTAGAAGAGCTGATGAAGGACGGAAAAGAAGTAGAGGTCGATGAGCTCGGCAAGAAAGGCGAGGGGCTTAAGGGTTAAGCGAGGCGGGTGCGAAAAGTGACGGACAGGCTGTGTGAATTTCTCGAATGGCTGGAGTGTCACGATCGAGACGCCTTCCTTGCCGGCATCATGGTAAAAGACTGTGATCTCGAAGGAGTCATCTTTTTTACCGGCATGGAGTTGCTGGAGAGCTTCCATCACACGGATCAGTACCGGCTGAATTTCTTCCGCGATTGCAGGTCCATCGAGGGCGGCATAGAGACGGGCATCGCCGATGACTTTCGGCTCGAGTTTGCGGCCGACGGTGATAAGGACCGGCGGTCGGTCGACCAGATGTCGGCTATGCTCTTCGAACGCCCGCACAAGCGCCTCATTGAAATCGCCGCAAAAACCTCGTTCCGAGCCAATCAATAAGAAGACCGCTCTTCCCTTGAAAGTCGTCCTCATCACGTCGCGGTAAAAACTGACAAAATCAGCCGCTGCAGTTTCAAGGCTCGCCACGACCCGCTCTTGAGCGGCCAGCAAGCGGCCCAGCTTATGCGTTTCCATCAGCGACAGATTTTTCATGGCCCTCATGATCCCGCTGATTTCACCAACGTCCGTCGATGCTCATCAATGTCATGACGTTTACTCATGTCGGCCGATACTCCTTCATCCAAGTTGTCATCGTCTGCGACCACTGCGCATCGCTGTCGTCGAGTGTCAGGGGATTCATTCGCATACGATCGGCAAGGTCATCGAGCATACCGAGAAGGTCGTGCGGTTGAAAAGAATCGAACAGACCGTCGGCGAATCCGGTCAACCAGGCCATGTGAAATTCGATGGGTTCGGGCGATAAGCGATCCTGCTTCAGCAGTTCTCTCAGTAGGCGGCCTCGTTTGATTTTGGCCTCAATCGATGGCTCGAGGCGGGAGCCGAACCGCGTGAACACTTCGAGTTCGAGAAACTGGAGATAATCCAGTTTCATCCGACCGGCCTTAGCCTTGATGCGTGAATGTTGTCCTTTTCCGCCCACGCGGGACACCGATTTCGTGACATCGATAGCGGGGAGAATGCCCGCGGCGAACAGCCGTTTGTCCATGTAGATTTGTCCATCGGTAATGGAGATCAGGTTGGTGGGAATATAGGCGGCAATTTCTCCCTTCGTTGGTCTCCACAATGGGAAGCGCCGTCATGCTGCCGCCGCCGAGGGAAGACGCCAGACACGTGGACCGCTCCAGCAGGCGTGAATGCAGAAAGAAAATATCCCCTGGATACGCCTCTCGCCCAGGCGGCCGGCGCAGCAGCAACGACAGTTCCCGGTAAGTCTGCGCGTGTGTCGTGAGATCGTCATATACGACGAGCGTATCCTTCCCCTGACACATCCAGGCCTCCGCCACGGCGCATCCTGCGAATGGAGCCAGATATTTCAGCCCCGGTAAGGCGGTGGCCTCCGCAACCAGGACCACCGTGTGACTCAACGCGCCATACTGACGTAATGTTTCAATCGTGCTCACCACGGTGGAACGTTTCTGCCCGATCATCACATACACACACACTACCTCTTTGCCTCGCTGATTGATGACGGCATCGATCGCCAGGGAGCTTTTGCCGACGCCGTTGTCTCCGATAATCAACTGACGCTGTCCCTTGCCGATCGGGATCAGCGTATCGATCACCCTGCTCCCGGTATAGAGAGGTTGGTGAACAAAGTCACGGGATGTAATCGGAGGCGAGAGAATATCCAAAGGCCGGCGGGCCGTAGGCTCGGGAGCCGGGAGGCCGTCCAACGGATCGCCTAATGGATCAATGACACGCCCTAGCAGTGCCTGGCCAACCGGGATACTGAGGTAGGGCTCTCCCAGGTGCGCGGCGGCTCCCGCCGTCAAACCATCGGTCTGGTTCAACAGGACGACACCGATCAGCTCTTTGCCTAAATGGAACACGAGTGCCCGACTGCCGTCTTCGAGCCGGACCATTTCATCCATCGCCGCCGATGGCAATCCTCTGATCCAGGCGATCCCATCACCGATGGACACGACCGTACCTCGTTCAGACACACGTAATCCGAACCGGTACTCTTCGAGCCAGGCATGTTGATGGACAAGCGCTGTCTTAGGCGCGAGGTACAGCGGCATGTGCGGCGACCTGTGCAAACAATTCCAATTCGTCGTGCAGATTGGCCCCTAGAACCCAATCGCCGATGCTCACTCGAATCCCGGCCACAAGGACTCGATCCTCGCGGTACTCACAGCCGAGCGACGGAGTAATCAGACTCTGCAAGACCTCAGAAAGCGCCGCTCGCTGAGGGGAGAGGAGTGGATAGGCGGTGACCACCTCTGCTCGCACCCCATTGTGTGGGAGGGCTGCCCGAATCGCCTGTCGCCGACTCTCCGGAAGACCGCGCATTTCTTCCAACGCGAGGACCACGATACTTTGTTCCAGTTCAGGGCCAGCCACGCGAGTGAGGAGACGTGCGGCAAATTGCGCACCATGCGTCAGCGCGGTTTCCTCAGCCTTCCGAGCCATTTCATCGGTATGCTGTTGGGCGACGACGGCAGCCCGTTCGCGCTCATGGTCGAGTGACGCCTGAAGCTCGGCCATGAGTCGGTTGCGCTCAACGGTGAGCTCTTCCAGAAGATGTGCCCGCGCCGTCTCCTTCTCACGTTGCCAATCGGCCTGACGGTGCTCGTATTGCTCACGCAGCGCCTGCGCTTCCTTCTGCGTCCGCTCCGATGTCGCGAGCGTCTGCTCGATGGCGGTTTTGCGCTCCGCGATCATCGTCAGAATCGGCTTGTATAAAAATCTTTTGAGGATCCAAATCAGGATCAGGAAGTTGAGGATTTCAAGGATGAATGTTGACCAATCGAGTTGCATGACTCAACTATCCTTCACAGCGTACATCTGCAATCGTGCTCCAGCCGGCTCCTATTTCAAGAGATATTCGAGTAAAGGATTTCGGAAAAGAATGATGAGGACGATCACCAGACAGTAGATCGCCAGCGACTCGATCATCGCCAGCCCGATGAACAAGGTTCGCGTAATCGACTTTTCCGCTTCAGGCTGTCTCGCCAACGCGTCGAGTGCTTGGGTAATCGCACGTCCCATGGCCAGAGCGGGAATCATCGTCCCGGCCGCGATGGCCAGCGCGGCAACGACCGTCGACGCGACGGCAAACCAGCTGATGTCACGCATGATCAATCCTTTCCCTTAGTTGCCTCACCTGCTGTGATTGGATCGCTCCCGCAATGTAGATCAGCGCCAACATGCCGAAAATGTAGGCCTGGATCAGCGCTTCAACGATGTGCAACATCAACAAGGGAATCGGCACCAGGATACCTCCCACCAGCAGCACGAGCAGCGCCGCCATTTCCAGACTCATCATGTTGCCGAACAAGCGAACAGCGAGCGCGAGCGTCCGTGTCATCTCGCTGATCATATGAAACGGCAGCATCAGCGGAATCGGGGCTAGGTAGTGGCGCACATAGGTGGCGATTCCCTCCGAACGAATGCCGAACCAATGGACCGACAGAAAGACGAGAACGGCGAGGGCAGCGGTAGTTGACAGGTTGCCCGTCGGGGCATCCACGCCCGGAATCAGGCCGCTGAGGTTCGCGACGACGATGAAGAGCCAGAGGGTCGCGATAAAGGGAAACACGTCTCGGGCCGCGCCCGGCAGGACCGCTAAGATTGCATTCTCAATGGCTTCGATAGCGCCCTCAAGCACCACTTGAATCGGGCCTGGGGTCAAACTGAGACGTCGCGTCGCTGCCCACGATCCCAGCGCCATGAGCAGCGTCAAGACCCAGGTGGTTACCACTGTCTGGGAGATGGTTACGGCACCGATGTTGAACAGAACGTCCGTGCTCTTCTCCATCTAATCCTTCCTAGTCCTTCACGAACTGATAGGCGCTCACGGCGCCGATAACGACGCCAAGGATGATCAAGCTCAGGGTCCATCGAATCGAATACCCTTCATACAAGCCATCTAACCATCGTCCCGCATACGCTCCTAGGACAACGGGGACCACGAAGAGCAAGCCCAGCGTCCCCAAATAGATGGATTGCGCCAGCATCGTCGGCCGGTCTTGTTCGGCCCGTTTCATGCGCTGCACCTGTTTGGCCACTTCTCGTTTCAGCAGATCGTGATTGTTGGTCATCACAGCACACGCTTACGCCCTATTTTCCACAAGCGCTTGAACATTTCCTCTTCGAGCCGGTGCAGGCTCTCCTTCACGGTGTGAAGAGCGGCCTCCTCTGCGACCAACTGTTGGTCCAACGCCAGACTGATACGGTCATAATCCTGATCACGAAGATAGCGGCGTGTCACAATGGAGAGTTCATTATCAACGAAGTAGAGCAGACCACCCGGCAAGGCCAAAAATTGCCATGTGCCGTCCATCATCCGAAAGCGAGACAGTCCGAATACGAGCATAGTCATTGTGCGTGCATGGTCCGCGAGGATACCGAACAGCCCGGATGTGTCCTGTCCCACAAAGCTGGCCACGCTGTCGAAACGTTCATCGTGCGTCGCATCCTGCAGATGAAGGATAAAGGGTTTCATCCAATCACGCCCTTCATCGAACCCAACATGTAGCAGGCTGATTCGGGGATGGCATCATATTCCCCATTGACGAAGGCCTGGCAGTCACGCAGGGTCTCCGGCAACGGTACGGAGACGCCTTTGATGCCCGTGAGTGCGCTGGTGACATGAAAGGGCTGTGTCAGATAGCGCTGAAGTTTTCGGGCGCGAAGCACGACCTGCCGGTCTGCCTGAGAGAGTTCCTCGATGCCGAGCATCGTGATGATATCTTCCAACTCCCGATAGCGTGCGAGGTGCTCGCGTACGGCTTCGGCGACCGCATAGTGTTCGTCGCCCAGGACATGGCGATCCATCAGCTTGCTGCTCGACTGCAACGGATCAACCGCGGGATAGATTCCCTTCGCGGCCTGTGACCTCGAGAGAATGACCAGCGTGTCAAGATGGCTGAGAATGCTGCTGACGGCGGGATCGGTCATATCATCGGCCGGGACGTAGACGGCTTGCACCGAGGTAATCGCGCCCTTCGCCGTCGACATAATGCGTTCTTGCAACTCAGCCACCTCGCTCATCAAGGTTGGCTGATAGCCGACCGTGGCCGGCATCCTGCCGAGTAGACCCGAGATTTCGCTTCCGGCCTGAACGAAGCGGAAGACATTGTCGACGAGAAAGAGCACTTCTTTCTGCAACGTATCGCGCAGGTATTCAGCGTAAGTGAGCGCCGTCAGCGCAACACGAAAGCGCACGCCGGGTGATTCATCCATCTGCCCGAACACCATTAACGTGTGTGGCATCACGCCGGCTTTTCGCATGTCGTGCCACAGTTCATGGCCTTCACGAATTCGTTCTCCAACCCCAGCGAATACCGACACGCCATGGTGCAGAGCAACGATCGAGTGCATGAATTCCGTGATCAGGACGGTCTTTCCAATCCCGGCTCCGCCGAAGAGCCCGGTCTTGCCTCCTTTGATGAAGGGACAGAGAAGATCGATGACTTTGATTCCCGTCTCCAGAATTCCGCTCGCTCCTTGTGTCTCATGGAGGGCGACCGGCTTACTGAGAATGCTGCGGACATCGCCCTCCAACAGAGGTGGAAGCTTATCGAGCGGTTGACCGAACACGTTTAAGAGACGACCGAGACAATCAGGTGAAACTGGCACTTGCAGGGAGGCGCCGGTATCGAACACCGCCATTCCGCGTTGAAGCCCGCCGGTCCGATGAAGCGTGATGGCACGCACATGCTGTTCATCGAGATGCTGGTACACCTCAAATGTGTAATGCTCATCGTCGATCCTGCAGCCGAGCGCTTGGTGGAGTGGCGGCAACTGCTCACAGGCGATATCGACTACAGGTCCCTGCACCTGCGCAATTCTCCCAAGAGGTGCACTTTCTCTAGCGAGTTGGGATAGGCCATCACTCATACAGAATCACTGCTTGTAAGGAGCGGTCGGGTTCTCATGATCAGCATTTCTTGCAGGATCTTGACGCCGAATGACTCTTGGCGAATTGACCCGATCCGACTTTTCTCATGAACCGGCCTACATAAACTAGTGCGGCCCTTTGAAGGAGATGTCCTCTTGTCAGAGATTAGTGCTGCAAATGGTACACCAGTGAGGGTGGTTGGCGACGATGGGGCCCTGTAGTCGACCTACCCTGTATGGTCGATATTGTCGGACATTGTCCTTCTTCATGGCCTTTCCTGAGGCAATGTGCGACAGTCAACGCGCCGTTCTGCTGCCATTCGCCCCATCATTACGTAGAGGATTATTCCGCTCTCTTGCAGCACTAACTGGCGAGGGGTGCCCTCCATATCCAATTCCCGTGGCATCCGGCTTGCGTGCGTCACTGAGAGCATGGTCATCTTAAGTAGTCCTCCTGCAACTTGGTTGAAAGGGGACATCATCGAATCATTGTTTCTGTTCTTACATCTCCATGTATAGCTGGCACTGCAAGGGCGATTAGAGCACGGTATTGAATGAACGGATATGGGCTCCTAGTAGCTAGGGCAGCGCGGTGCCGGAAGTGGAACATCAGTGGGACCTCTAATGATTGAGCAGCCGGTCGTCGCCTATTTCTCGATGGAAGTCGGTCTAGAGCCGTCGATACCCACCTATGCCGGGGGACTTGGTATTCTGGCGGGCGATATGATTCGCTCGGCCGCCGACTTGGAAGTACCCATGGTGGCGGTGACGCTGTTGCATCGTCATGGATATTTCTACCAACGACTGGACGGCGAAGGCCGGCAGCGTGAAGAACCGGTCGCCTGGACGGTAGAAGATTTCTTGGAACCCTTGAAGCCAAGGGTCACCGTTGAGATCGGAGGGCGCCCGGTGCAGATCCGGGCTTGGCAATACGAGATGAAAGGGGTCTCGGGATACGATGTGCCGGTATTTCTCTTGGACACGGACGTGCCTGAGAACAGCGCAGATGATCGGAAGCTGACGGGAGAGTTGTATGGCGGCGACCGCGCGTATCGTCTAGGCCAGGAAGCGGTGCTCGGTTTGGGCGGGGTGGCGATGCTGCGCGCCCTCGGCTATGATCGGATCGTTCGTTTTCATCTCAACGAAGGTCACGCTGCGCTTTTGGTGGTGGCATTGTTGAATGAGCGACTGACGGCAGGTGCGGATGGGACGAAGGCTACGACGTTCAATAGTGTCCGTGATCTGTGCGTTTTTACGACCCATACCCCTGTGCCGGCCGGGCACGATCAATTTCAGGCCGACCTAGCCAGTACCGTGCTGGGCGTTTCCGTATGGAACCTGTTGAAGCTCTGCGGCCAGGAGTCGGGACTAAACATGACGGATTTGGCGCTGCGGGGATCGCGATATATCAACGGTGTGGCGATGAAGCATGGCGAGGTCTCGCAAAGTCTCTTTCCCGGCTATCCGATTCATTCGATCACGAACGGCGTGCATCCGGTCACCTGGGCTGCGCCGTCATTTCAAGCGCTGTACGATCGGCATCTTCCCGATTGGCGCAAAGATCAATTGTCTTTGCGATACGCGATCAGTATTCCGGGCCCGGAAATTTGGGACGCCCATATGGCGGCCAAGCGGATATTGGTAGACACCGTCAATCATGAAGTCAATGCCGGCTTCGATTGGAAGGTGATGACGATCGGCTTTGCGCGGCGCGCGACCGCGTATAAGCGCGGGACCTTGCTGTTCCAGGACATCGATCGACTCAGGGCCATTGCCGACAAGGTCGGGACGTTTCAAGTGGTTTTTGCGGGCAAAGCGCATCCGAACGATCAGGCGGGGAAGGACATGATCCGGGAGATCTTCAGAATGCGGGAAGCCTTGCGAGGCCGCATTGCGGTAGCGTATTTGACGAACTACGACATGGCCTTGGCAAAGTTGCTCTGTGCAGGCATCGATGTATGGCTTAACACGCCGTTGCCGCCGATGGAAGCGTCTGGCACAAGCGGCATGAAAGCGGCCATGAACGGCGTGCCGAGTTTCAGCATCTTGGATGGATGGTGGGTCGAGGGCCATGTGGAAGGGGTCACGGGGTGGTCCATCGGCGATCGTATCGATGCGTGCCTGGAGCCGGTCTCCGGGATGGATGGCTGTCATGCGGACGCCTTGTATCGTAAACTGGCCGAAGAAGTCCTGCCGTGTTTTTACCATGACCATGATCGCTTCGTTGATATCATGCGGCACACGATTGCATTGAATGGCGCCTTCTTCCATACCCAACGCATGGTCGAACAATACGTGCACAACGCGTATCGGATCAACGGGCCGTATACTCGCCACGCCTATCCAACACTGAACGAACGATGAGGTTCGTTGAAAGAATCCGTCAAAACAGGATTCGCCTTCGGGCTGACCTCCGGAATCATTACGACGCTTGGTCTTATGGTGGGATTGTATTCCGGCACGCACTCGCAGCGGGCCGTGATCGGTGGGATTCTCACCATTGCTATCGCCGATGCCTTTTCGGATGCCCTCGGCATTCATATATCCGAAGAGTCGAAGAATACGCATGGCGAGAAGGAAATCTGGGAGTCAACTTTGGCGACGTTTGCGACAAAGTTCATCGTGGCTCTATCCTTCGTCGTACCGGTCCTCCTACTGGATCTGACTATCGCCATTGCCGTGAGTATTCTATGGGGACTATCGTTACTCGTCGCATTGAGCGTCCATCTGGCGAATCAGCAGAGCGTTCCACGGTGGAAGGTCGTCCTGGAACACGTCTTTATCGCCGGGATTGTGGTCATTCTCACTCATTACGTCGGTGAGTGGATCGACGATATATTGAGTTAAGACGATAGCCGCGAAGGGTGGAACTGACTGAGTTTCGTCGAACGCCCTTCACACTATCGAGAAAGGAATGATGACTATGGAAGTACGGAGCAAGGTCTACACCTATAGGACGAGCTTAAAATGGACCGAGCGGAAGATGGGCCTGCTGTACTCGCCGGGGAAGCCTGAATTGCAGGTTGCCACGCCGCCTGAGTTTAAGGGACATGAGGGGATTTGGTCGCCCGAAGATCTGTTTGTGGCCTCCGTGAATGTCTGTGTAATGAGCACTTTCCTGGCATTCGCGGAGCGGGCCGGTCTCGCATTCGCCAGCTATGAAAGCGACGCGGAAGGACGCGTGGAACTGGTTGCCGGCAAACTTCAGGTCACTTCTGTTATCTTGACGCCTCGGGTTACCGTACAATCGAGAGAGGAGGTGGACAGGGCCAAAGAACTACTGACCAAGGCGGAATCGAACTGCCTGATTTCCAACTCGGTGAAGAGCCATATCACGATGAATCCTACCGTCAGCTCTGCAGAGCTGTAGCATCTTGCGCTAACGGCAAAGTGCTTCTGTAGCGTTTGTCCACATCTGCCCATCATTACTTGTCCGCGCCTTCATAAGCGACCGTAGATCATACAAAGCCACGCTGACGGCGTGGCATAGTCTTCGCACTTTCCACCCTTATGCGCCGCTTGTTGTTTATCGCATGGCCGTTCATGCTCGCGATCTGTTTGCAGATGCCGGCGGCGGTCTGGAGTTCATCCACTTCCAGCATCGCCAAGGGCAAAACGATCTATCGCGACAACTGCACGGCGTGTCATGGCTCCTCCGGACGCGGAGATGGTTATGTGCAATTCGAGCCCCCGGTTGCCGATCTCACTTCCCCAACGGTTCAACGGAAATCAGATGACGAGCTTTCCAAGACCGTTCATACGGGGCGGCCGGGTACGGCCATGGGGTCATGGCGGTTGGCTCTATCCGCGGAAGAGATTCGCGACGTTGTCGCCTATCTACGTACATTGAAAGCCGGCTGAAGAACGTGGGGCATGCTAACCGCAGGTGGTTAAAATTGAACGCGGGAAACGGCACTCTCACGAGTGACGAAAGCGACGAGACGGAATCTCAGCACTAGACTTAATACAAAGGAGGTGCGGTATGAGACGCAATGTTGGCGGTATCGAACGGCCGCTCAGAATGATCGTGGGGGCAGCGCTCTTGGCGATCGCAGCGTTCACGTCACTCCCCATGGGATGGATGATCGCATTGTTTGTTTTAGGGGTAGTCGCCTTGGCGACGAGTGTTATTGGCTTTTGCCCCGCCTGGAGTTTGATGGGAATTAATACATGCGAGGTCGAGACGACTACGAAGAGGGCGGCTTAGAAGGTCTCTTTCACTGACTTGGTCGCGATCTGAAAACCATCGAGGCATCGATGTGGTTGCGTACCGCATCGAGCCGGAAAATCGGCACGTTTTAATGAGTACGTTATTTCGATATTAGGAGTTTTAGGCCTTCCACAAAGGGGGAACTATGACAACGAAGACAATAGCGGGCGTTCCGGTGGGCGGATTGAAGACAGTCGGCCAGATAATTGGGACGAATGATCTCCTATTTCATACAGGCCAGAACGGCTTAGCGGTGGCGGTGGAATTATTATCGACTCACACGCCTGGCGCGCCTGTCGTGGATGACCGCGGCGAATTTATCGGCTTCATCAGTGAATTCGATGTGCTGCGCGCATTGGAAGTCAATAAGGACTTGAGCAAGGTGACGGCGGGAGAAATCATGGCTAAGGATCGGATCTCCATCACGGAGGAGACGACGATCGAAGATGCGGTCAGAATGATGGAGGAAAAGCGTCTCTTGAACTTGCCGGTAAAAAGAAACGGCAAAGTGATGTACACGGTGACTCGTCATGATTTACTTCGCGCATGGATCGGTTTGGGCATGGGGATGGGATTGGAAGCCTAGCCCATATTTTTCTCGGAGAACCAACGAGGGAATGCACGAATAAACAGGACTCAATATTACGGCTGGATGGCGACGGCGGTTATTCAAATGGAGGACCGCCGCCGCCATGTTCCTTGTGGGAGTGGAACTCGGCTTTCCATTGGTCAGTTATCTGATCTCACCGATGTTTTATCTTGAGCCAAACGATTAACAGATGACGGTATCAGTAAACGCACGGTATGTCTTCACGGTTAAAACGGGGGAGAAAGTTGAGTTCAAGAATCGGCTGGGACACGTGGTCAGTAGTCAGCCAAGAGTACCTTCAAGCAGCAGAATAACTTTCAGCACATTGGCGAGGGGATCGGCGAGTATTGAAAGCTCAGGGCAATCCGCGACGATCACGTGTGCCTCGACTGGAGCGTTGGAATCGAAAGTCCTCGCAATGGCGGGACGCTAAACAGGCAGGACGCGTAGACTTAGCGATACAGGTCTTACGGGTAGTTATCAAAACACTTATTTCAACAACGGCGCGTCATGGATCATTGGACGCACTGACGGTCTCGTATCCTGTTTGCCTCGCTGTTGAATGGGCCTGCTCCTGCCTGTGGCGCGAGGCAAGTCTATGATCAATAAGCGTGCCTACAATGGGGACCGTTGGGCCTCCTATACCCGAACTTTGTACACAACGAAGCCCAGTTGGAGGATCTGACGAGTTACGGGCTGAGCTCAAACAATCGGGTTCAGAAAAGGATGAAATGAAGGGATGTGGTTGAACCAACACGATGATCTATCGCGACGAGCGTTTCTTGTAAATGCGATAGGCGGAACGGTTGGACTCTGTCTGTCCGGACCTCTCGCATTTGGACTCAGCCGCGACCAATTGGCCGATGTCGATTCAGACTCGGAACAACCGCTCATCGGACGCGTTCTTCGACCACTCGACGCGGAAACTCCGGTCAACGCCTTTCATTCTTGGCTCACTCCCAATCATCGGTTCTTCGTTCGGAGCCATTTCGGGCCCCCGGCAGGCGATCTTGCGCACGCGTCCGCCCTGGCAGTTGCGCGTTCAGGGACTCGTCGACCGTCCACTCACCTTACGCTTGGGCGACCTTCGACAATTCGAAGAAGTCACGGTCACGGCTGTGCTGCAATGCAGCGGCAACGGACGAGCCTTTTACCGACCCCAAACACCCGGTGTGCAGTGGGAGCGAGGCGCTGTCGGCAATGCGCGCTGGACCGGCGTGAGGCTGCGCGATGTGCTCCAAAGGGCAGGCATCCAATCCGGCGCGCGTCACGTGCACATGCAAGGAGCGGATCGACCGGTGTCCGAACGCACACCGATGTTCATTCGGAGCATCCCCTTATCCAAAGCCCTGCATCAGGATACATTGCTGGCCCTACGGATGAACGATGAACCATTGCCGCTGCTGCACGGAGCACCAATGCGTGTGATCACGCCTGGATGGATGGGGGAATCGTGCATGAAGTGGCTGACCGATATCACCGTGCGTGAGGATGAAGCGGAGGGCTATTACATGGACACCGCCTACCGCTATCCGAGCGAGCCGATCGAGCCCGGCAAGCCGGCCGATAGGATTCGTATGCTTCCGGTGGAAGCCATGGTGGTGAAATCGGTGATCGTACAGCCGACCGACGCGATGGTCGTGCACCGTGGACCGGTGGTCGTTGAAGGCGTGGCGTGGACCGGAGAGGGCCGCATTGCCACGGTCGACATCTCGACGGATGACGGACGTACGTGGCAATCAAGCCAACTGTGCCCGCGAGGATGTCCCGTACGCCTGGCGTCAGTGGCGTCTCGTATGGCAGGCCAACGAAGTCGGTTCTTGCACCGTTCTCTCGAGAGCCACGGATGACGCAGGACATGTTCAACCGCCAACCAGTCCATGGAACCCCGGCGGGTTTCTCTGGAACGGCATGGATCGCATTCGCGTGCGGGTGGACGCGTGATGAAAATACCATCGACGCTCGCCTGGGCCTTCGGCAGTCTTCTGATCGTGGCGTTCGTCGTCGGCGCTCGAGCCGATGAGGTAGGTATTGCGGAAACCGCGGGCACGGATCATGTCGCACAGCGTCTCCTGGCGGCGCGTTGTACCGTGTGCCACAGCATCGAACTGATTGTCCAACAGCGACTCGACCAAGATCACTGGGACACGATCGTGAAGAAAATGTCGAGCTGGGGGGCACAGGTTTCCGAATCGGAGCAGGAAGTCCTCGTTGCCTATTTAGCTTCTCGCTATCATCCGAACGCGGGGCCGGTCCTCGCTGAGGAGCCTGCGCCAACGTTGTTCCCCTCGATCGACAAGGCCCAAGGCAATGCGAAGCGCGGTCAAAACTTGTATGGGCAAAATTGTGTGCCGTGTCACGGCCTGCAGGGTATCGGCGGCGTGGGGCCGAAACTGGCGGGGAACCAGGTCCTGACCGATGCACCGCGCTTCTGGGAAACGGTCTTAAATGGCCGTGGCGGCATGCCATCCTGGGGAACGATATTGAGCGGGCAAGAAATTGCGGATATTCACAGTTGGCTTCAAACGTTGAAGTGATCTCGTAGGGAGGCAGCCAATGAAGGCACGGCGCATCATGATCAGCGGCATGGCGGTATTATTTGTGGTCCTCGCGGCGACCTTCCCGCGTGTGCTGCTCGGGAGCGACGACGGACGTGCTCAGACGCTGATTCAGAAGACCTGTGCCGGGTGTCACCGTTTCGAAGGGAAACCTGAGTCACGGTTTAATGTCAAGGCGCCTGACCTCATGTGGGCCGGCAGCAAGTATCAGCGCGAATGGGTCATCGACTGGCTGACAGGAAAAGAGGAACCACTCTATCCGAAAGGGTATCGATGGGATGTGACACCGACGCCCGCCAAGCATATGACGGTGTCCGAGAACGATGCGCAAGTGATTGCCGACTATTTCGAGCAACATCTCATCGATCCGCGTGTCGCGGTCGGCGCGTTCGATCTCTCCACGTTCAGCGCGATGGAAGCGGAGTTTGGACGCAAGGTGTATCACGACCATGCCTGCATCGGCTGCCATCAGATCGAGGAGCAGGGAAAAATCAGCGGCGGGCCGCAGAGCGCTTCGTTAGTAAAGGCCGGTCGGCGCTACAAGGTCGATTGGCTGTATCGATTCGGTATGAATCCGCAGGATTTCAATCCGCATAGTGGAGAATTTTTGGCGGACGCGAGTGGATTGGGATTGCGGTACGTGATCGGCTTCGTCGCCATCCAAGGGCTGCCGGAGTTTCGCTTCGCCGAACCATGGAAAAGCGAGGAGTTCGGACGTGCCAGTGTAGATCGGGGCAGGCAAATCTATAAAGAGTATTGCATGCAGTGCCACGGTGCGACGGGACGGGGCGATGGGCCTGCCGCATCGGGACTCAATCCGAAGCCGGCCATTCACGCGAACATGGCGTTCGAGAAACTGCCGCCGGACTATGTGTACAACGTGATTTATTACGGTGGCAGAAGCATGGGGAAATCGACCGCGATGCCCTACTGGGGACTCACGATCGGACAACAAGGCGTAGCGGATGTGATGGCCTATCTCAACGTCACGTTCAAGGGCGTGCCGGAGATGGCCGGGACGTCATCGTCCGACGTGTGCGTGCAGGCGAGGAAGACGGTCGCTGGCGCCGGCCGAGTACGCGCAGATGACAAACCCGTTGCCGGACTACGTCGGAGACGATTCAATCCGGGAAATCGCTCTTCCTGAAAGACGGCCCAACCAATGGCGTGCGCCTTCTGTCATGGCGAAAAAGGTGACGGCAAAGGGCTGATGGGAACGGGGCTCATCCCTCCTCCTCGAAATTTTACGTGTGGCGAAATGATGAAGGGTATTGCCGACGGCCAGCTCTATTGGATCATCAAGAATGGATCGCCCGGTACGGGCATGCCCGCGTTCGGTCGCTGCCTGATGACCAGGTCTGGCAGCTCGTTCGATACATCAGAAGCTTGTCCAAATGAGACGAGCCACAGTGCTGGGAGCCGAAATGTTCGACGAGCATTTAAAGGCAGAGAAGGTGTCGAACGACAGTTGTCTGTCGTCGCTGATAGTCGAAGAGTTGATAACTGACCGCTGATCTTTTCAGGGGGACACCATGGCGCGATTCATTATTTCAGGAAGCCGAGGAACCGACGATCCGACGATGGCGACGCTTCCGTTCATGGCAGCGAAGACGGCGAAGGAACAAGGGCATGATGTGATTCTGTGGTTGTGGAACGAAGCGGTGACGTTGGGACGGAAAGGGACGGCCGATCATGTGACGGGTTTCAATCTCACGCCGCTCAAAGAACTCTTGGCGGCGGTGCACGCGGCTGGGGTACCAATCTGGGTCTGTGGCGCGTGTGCGATCGCTCGGCAAATTGCTACTGCGGACTTGGTGTCTGGCGCGACATCAAAGGCATGCCGGAATACATCCAAGCGGTCGCAGAGCGGGACCGTAACGTGGCGTTTTGACAGCAGCCGGCGTTAGGCTCGCTGCCGGATGATCACCTATGGCAGCTTTTCAATACATCAGAACGCTGGCGAAATGACACCGGCTGTGAATCGGAACCATCCTCATCGTGTGACGGCCGCGAGCGCGGTATCGGAGGTCGCCGTAGCCGAATCGCACAACGGCTTGAAATTGCCCCGAAGGGCTTTCAGCGCATACCGTTCATGGTCGATTTCCGTCGCGGTACGAATCCCAAGGCGACGAAAGACCGGGACGGGCGGACACCAGCCTTGCACGGCATGCTGGAGCAGATATGTCCCGACAAGCGCGGGCAGCGTATACCATCGCCGATGGATGAATGTGCCAAACCCCAAACCAAGCAATGAGATCAGAGCCGCGTTGGCCTCGAGCACACGCTCAATGTCCCACTCGTGGTCCAGTTCGCGCAGGCGACGTTCGATCGCCGCATCTCCATCCGTCGTATAGGCCTTCACGCGAGTCCGGATATCGTCATAGATTCGTCGATTGCACGTCCTCAGCGGTCGATTGCGAGACACGGGTCGTTGTGGAAGGAAGTGCGTTACTCATAGGCACCTCTTTTGGTTCAACGTTCCCGGAAACACCAGCTTGAAGCCCTGCCAGGATAGTAGTATGTGAAAACGATGGCAGGCGCTATCGGTTGACAGCAACGTCTCCTGTCGGTCGTGCAACCGGCACGTAACCGAACAATTCTCAAATGAGCGTGGCGATGATAGAGTGAAGCGGAGGGGCAGCTTCGAGATCGTTTAGCCCGGGAGCGAACGAAGTTGGCCATCGAACGGACATTCCTGGCATACGTCCGGACGGCGCTGGCGTTTGTCGTGGTCGGGATTCCAGCGAGTTTTATGTTCGAGACACTCGCCATTCAAGCGCTGGGAGTCATGTCTATTGTTGTCGGAATCGTCCTGGCGGCATTTTCCATCCATCGGTATGCCAGCGTGAAGCGATCCCTTCAAGACCTGCTGCCATCCGATGGCGATGACACCGACGGATAGGTCATCTGGTATCGTCCGGACGGTCATACCGATTGACCACGGAGGTCTAATGACTGTGGCGTCTTGCGACACGGCTCGTCTCTTGGTGCTGCCTTTCTCTTCATTCCATTCGCTTTTCAGTAGTAATACGCCGGTACAGGGCGACGTAAACCAAGGCTTGCTGGCATGCGAATCGCAGTGAACCCAGTGGAAATTCATTAACAGATTAATAGACGGGTAAACCAGTAGTCCAAGAGGCATTATGGCACTTACGGTCTCATTTCAGGGGGAAAGCCGCTTCGAGCTATCAAACGGCCACCATGCCGTTACGACAGATCAGCTTAAGGAAGACGGAGGGCAAGATGCCGGGATGAGTCCGGTGGAGCTCTTTGTTGCGTCACTTGCCGGCTGCGTGGGGTATTTTGTAGCCCGCTATTGCACCCGGCACGGCATCCGCGCTGAAGGATTTTGCATCGAGACGGATTGGTCAATGGCCGAACAGCCGCATCGGGTTGGCCGCATTCAATTGCGTCTTCATCTTCCGGCCGAACTCTCCTCCTCAGAGCAGGAGAGATTGTTGAAAGTCGCGCATGGCTGTACCGTCCATCAATCGATCATTCATGCGCCGGCGATCGACATCTCGCTACAGGGAGCATCATGATTCCGTTCATCAACGTAGCGAGTCTCGGCGGTCGTTCACTGTTTATTCTGGCACTGTGCGCGACCGCGTCGGCGCCATCATGGGCAGACGACCGGCCCATGATGGCGCCGCGCGTCCCTGCGGATCAGATCGAACAGGCGCGCGCGTTGACGAGCCCCTTGCCTGAATCTGCCGATACCGTTGAAAAGGGAAAAGCGCTCTACGAAGGCAAAGGCACCTGTGTCACCTGCCATGGAGCAACCGGCCGAGGAGATGGACCCGGCTCCGCCGGTCTCGATCCGTTCCCTCGCAACTTTCATCATCACGGATTCTGGCGTCATCGGACCGAGGGTGAAATCTTTTGGGTGATCAAGCACGGCTCGCCGGGAACGGGCATGATCGGATTCGGCAGCATGCTGTCCGATGATGACATGTGGGCCATCATCCAATACGAACGCAGTTTTTCGGGAGGCCATGGGCGCGGCCGTCACATGGATGAAAACGGTATGGGACGGATGGGGCCACGCGGTCCCGAGCGCGGCATGAGTCCCGCGGAGAGCGACTGTTGCGACGCGGAATCTCGCTAGTGACCAGGTGAGGTCGATACAGATGCGAGCACAGAGACGCAATGCATCTCAGCAATGGAGTACGGCCATCCTTCGGTGTTTCGTCGGAATAGCTCTGCTATGGGGATGTGCGCCGACTCAGGATGTTTCGGGACCGGATCAACACATAGTAGACCTTCCCGATACCCGGATCCCGATCGCGATATCCGCCGAGGCGAGCCGTCAGCATCGGACCGTCATGCTGCAGCACTTGGAGACCATCCAGGCCATTGTCGCGGCCGTCGTTGAAGAGGATTTCGAACGCGCGCAAGGGCTTACCGAGGCGCATCTCGGATTTTTTATGCACCGGCAGGAGGTGATGGCGGAACAGCAGCCAGAACGGTTTCCCCCGGCTTATCACGACCTCGCGATGGCGCATCATGAGGCCGCCGAGGAACTGGGTCGCGTAATGCCGACGCATGATCTCAAGCAAATTCTGCCGAAACTGGATGGCGTGCTCAAAGCCTGCGTCGGCTGCCATTTGGAATATCGAGTGTCCGGCGAATGATTGTGCTCGTGTGACAAAGCGGAGGACAATGAACGGACGAACGTGGGGGGCCATGGCCTCAACCATCTTCGGGCTGCTGGCAGCGTTGTTCAGCCTTGATCTGGAAGGGAGGCCTCATGCCGCGACCATCACTGCAATTGGCACGCCCGCGTTGTCGACGGCCGAGACACAGGATGACCTGGGGCGCCTCGTCAATCCTCACAGCGACCTGATTTTTCGAGTGACGGACGCGACGTCTTGTCGAGACTGTCATGCGCCTGTGAAGGGCTCGCCTGAACGCCTCGCCGTGTTAGACAATGGCGCCGTGCGCGGCCTGATTGCTAAAGGGAAGGGCGCGCATGGCCCCGGCCGGTTTGCCGATTGCTTTCGCTGCCATAGCGGTGGCCGCAAGGGCGTGGAGAAATATTCGGATGGTTGAAGCGGTAAGATCGCGCTTGGATCGAACGTGGTTCGGCTCGCACCGTTCCCTCCCAAGGCGAGGCCAAAGACTATCGGACTTTCTCACCCTCCGTTTACCCTCATGAGTCCGCTCTCGCAACGCAGCCTGCTTGTCCTGGCGGGCACGTCCCTCTTCATCGTCGCGGCCTTCGGTGTTGAATGGACCTTGAGCCTGCGAAACGGTCCTCCATTCGGACATACTCAATCGGGGCATGTGGTCGGATGGGTCGGATTTGCTTGTATTCTGTTGACGTGCATCTACCCCATCAAGAAGAGATCCAGACGAAAGCCCGGCTGGCCAAAACGATGGTTTCAGGTTCATATGATCTTCGGTGTGCTCGGCCCCTTGGTGGTTCTGGTTCATTCAGGCACTCACTTTCATGCTCTGGTTCCGATTGCCGCGATGCTCACGATGGGCGTCGTCGTGGTGAGCGGGATTGTCGGCCAGGCGCTGCACTATCTGGCCTTTCGGGAGGTAAATGACCACCGCCGTGAACTGGTGGCGCAAGGGTTATCGGAGACGGACATCGAAGCGCAGGTCCATGCATTGGCCCGCCATGAAGAAACGCTCCGTCTCTGGCAGTGTATTCATGGCCCGATGACGGCGGTTTTTGTGGTGTTAGTGCTGATGCATATCGGACGCGCACTGTATTTCGGGGGGCTGTGATGAGATGCAAGGCCTTCGTGCTTCCGGTGTTTCCTTTGGAGCTGGGGTTGGCTTGGGTGACCGCCGTCTGGGTGGCATGGGCGTCGGCCCGTGATCCCGAACCTTTATGGGCGCCAGGCGATGTGAGCCGTAACCATCGTCATGTCCTGTGTTCAACAATGCCGCGGTTCGCCACTTGACGAAGAAAGGGGACGGGGCGCATCGTCCCGTCGGGTTCGCCCGTTGCCTCCGCTGTCACACCGGGAGCACAGTGGATCTCCAGCATGACGACTAAGACCGCCGCGACCCCATTCTGGACTTGGCCGCTTCCGGAGTTGCTGCAGCAGCTCGACACATCATCGGAGGGTTTGTCCAGCGAGGAGGCGCATCGGCGTCTCATCCAGTTCGGTGGCAACCACTTGCGACGAAAGAGCCGCCTTCGAGAAGCGGTTCTTTTCATGTCGCAGTTTAAAAATCCAATCGTTCTTATTCTCCTATCGGCCGCCGCCCTCTCCGTTTTTCTCGGAAATTCGACGGATGCAGTCATCATTCTGACGATTGTCCTCGTGAGTGGTTTGCTCGGATACTGGCAAGAACATGGCGCCGGTCATGCCGTGGAACGTCTGCTGACGATCGTGCGAGTGACGGCCGAAGTGGTTCGGGACGGAACCGTTCAGGAGATTGCCACCGATGAGATTGTGCCCGGAGATATCCTCTTGCTTTCAGCCGGAGCGGGCGTACCGGGGGATTGTCGCGTGCTTGAGTCAAAAAATTTGTTCGCCGATGAAGCGACATTGACGGGTGAGACATATCCCATCGAAAAGATCGTGGGCGTAGTCGGAGTCGACACGCCGCTAAATCAACGCACGAATTGCGTGTGGATGGGCACGCATGTCATTAGCGGGAGGGCCCGGGCGATCGTCGTTCGGACGCGGAACAAGCACCGAATTCGGTCGGCATCGCGCAACGCTTGACGCTGCGCCCGCCGGAAACCGAATTTGAGCGGGGGGTTCGTCACTTTGGATATTTGCTTCTCGAAGTCACGCTGGTCTTGGTCATGGCGATTTTCGCCATTAACGTGGCGTTGGCCCGGCCGGTCCTGGATGCGTTTCTCTTTTCCATGGCGCTGGCGGTCGGACTGACTCCGCAATTGCTGCCGGCCATTATCAGCATCAATCTCGCCCACGGCGCGAAACGAATGGCCCTGAAAAAGGTCATCGTCAAACGGCTCGCGGCGATCGACACTTTCGGCAGTATGGACGTGCTGTGCTGCGACAAGACCGGCACGCTGACCGAAGGCGTAGTACGGCTGCACTCCGCAATCGACGTCGAGGGAAAAGAGAGCGAACGTGTCCTCTTTCACGCCTATCTGAACGCCGTGTTCGAGTCGGGATTTCTGAATCCCATCGATGAAGCGATCCGGCGCCATCGTGTGTTCGACGTGTCCGGTTATCGCAAGCTGGATGAAGAACCCTATGACTTTGTGCGCAAGCGACTGTCGATTCTCGTTGCGCACGGCGATCGGCGCATCATGATCACAAAGGGCGCCTTGCCAAGTGTCTTGAGCGTCTGTTCGTCAGTGGACTCGGACGGTGGAGGTTCGTGCGGCATAGACGCGATGCGCGACAAGCTTCTGATGCGCTTTGCCGATCTCAGCCGTTCTGGGTTTCGCGTCATCGGCATCGCGTCTCGGAGCATTGACGGGGAATCGAAGATTTCAAAGGTTCACGAGTGTGACCTGACATTTCTGGGATTTCTCGTGCTTTATGATCCGCCGAAGGCAGAGATCGCCAAGACACTGGCGTCGCTCAAGGGATTAGGCGTCTCGTTCAAACTGGTCACGGGCGATCACCATCTCGTCGCGGCGCATCTCAGCGAACAGATTGGGTTGTCAAATCCGCGCAGATGGTGACGGGCGCGGACCTCCGGCAGATGAGCGATGAGGCATTGTTGGCACAAGTGAACCAGGTGCAGATTTTTGCGGAGGTTGAGCCCAATCAGAAGGAACGGATCATTCTTGCGCTCAAGAAAGCCGGGCACGTCGTGGGGTATAGCGGAGACGGGATCAACGATGCGTCTGCGCTGCATGCAGCCGATGTAGGCATTTCTGTTGACAGCGCGGTCGATGTCGCCAAGGAGGCCGCGGACATCGTGCTGTTGGACAAAGATCTCGGCGTGTTGGTGGACGGGGTTCGCGAGGGACGAGTCACGTTTGCTAACACCCTCAAGTATGTGTTCATGGCCACCAGCGCCAACTTCGGGAACATGTTCAGTATGGCGGGAGCTTCTTTGTTTCTTCCGTTCCTGCCGTTGCTCCCAAAACAGATCTTGCTCACAAATGTTCTCACCGATATCCCCGAAATGACGATTGCCACGGATGCGGTCGATGATGAACTGATTCAGCGTCCGCGGCGGTGGGATATCGGCTTCATTAAAAAGTTTATGCTGACGTTCGGGTTGGTCAGCTCCGTATTTGATTATCTCACCTTCGCGGCCTTGTTCTTTGTATTGGATGCCGGGATGGCGCAGTTCAGGACAGGCTGGTTCATCGAATCAGTCATTTCTGCGGCCATGATCGTGCTGGTGATTCGCACCCGGCGGCCGTTCCTTCGGAGCCGCCCGGCGAATGGCTTGTTTCTGGCGACGGTCGGGATTGTGGCCGTGACTCTTGCGCTGCCGTTCACACCGATTGGCCTTGTTTTTGGATTAGCGCCGCTACCAATGTTGTTTCTTGCCCTGCTGATGGCGATCGTCGCGCTGTACATGATCAGCGCCGAAGTCGTGAAGAAGATCTTTTATGCGCGCCTGTCATCGATGACGGATGACATGGCCAATGGGATGTCGTAAGGCGACTCGGTCGTCGCTTTGTTACGAAAGTGAGGACTCACAGCGGACTTTATATATGGTGGCCCTTGGCTTCCACGGGTCCCACCTGAATCCGGGCGTCCACAATACGGCAGCCCTGTCCAGGCGGCAGCGCAAAGATGGGATTGAGGTCTATCTCGGTGATCGCATCGACCTCTTCGACGAGACGCGACACGCGGAGGAGCACCTCCTCAATGGCCTTGATATCGGCCGGAGGATGGCCGCGATAGCCTTCAAGGAGACGGTAGCCTTTAATTCCGCGGATCATCTCAGCCGCATCGCAATCCGTGAGCGGGGTGATGCGAAAGCACACGTCGCCCAAGATCTCTACATGGATGCCACCCAGGCCGAAGGCGAGTAAAGGACCGAACAATCGGTCCTGGGTCATGCCGATCATGACCTCCACCCCATCGGACTGCATTGGCTGTACAAGCACGCCTTCCATTGCGTCCAGGTTGTCGTCATGCGCCAGACGTTCTCGGATCGCGGCGAAGGCTTCGCGAACCTCTCCAGCAGTATGGAGATTCAGGCGAACGCCTCCGATCTCCGTTTTGTGGACGAGACGATGTGAGGCCAGTTTTACGGCGACAGGATATCCGATGCATGCGGCAATCCCTACAGCTTCGTCTGCCGTTGGAGCCACCCCGCCGGGAAGAATAGGGAGGTGCATGGCTGCCAGCACGGCGCGTATTTCCTCGGTGGTCAGCCATCCGCTGCCCCGCCGCGCAACGGCCTTCTCACAGATTTCTCGTGCCAGCGGAAGATTGAGGTCGTCGAAGTCCGCGACCATGCCGATGGGTTGTGCACGCCATTCTACATAGGAAGCGGCTTTACTAAGTACGTTGGCTGGCGTCTCAGGAAAGCGATAGGTGGGAACGGTTTCGTGATTGGTCATAAGGGACCGGTCATGATCCCCTTCCGCCATCCAACACGCGAGCACCGGTTTGCCCTTTCGCGCCGGCAGTACGGCCTGCGGTAATGCCCGTGACAATGCCGTCAGCTATCGCCGAGTTGTCGGACATGGTCACTGAGGTATAGAGCACGATCAGCGCATCGATTTCGTCTGCAACCAACAGAGTGTGAATGGCTTGATGGTACTGCTGGGGTGTTGCCGAGGCGATGAGATCGACCGGATTCTTCAGAGCGGCAGCAGAAGAAAGAATGGTCGCGAGACGAGTTGTGGTCTGCTCAGAGAGCGCCGGCACAACCAAGCGCGCCGGCTTCACAGGCGTCAGCACACAGAATCGCCGGGCCGCCCGAGTTGGTGACAATCGCGACTCGACGTCCTGGCGGCAGTGGCTGGCTGGACAGACCCGTTGCGAGCGCGAACAGCTCCTCTAATGTCTCAGCACGCATCACGCCTGCCTGATGGAATAGAGCATCGACCACGACATCGCGCTGGGCTAAGGCTGCAGTATGAGAGCCCGCTGCACGACTGCCTGAGGGTGATCGTCCACTTTTGATGGCGATAATGGGTTTGCCGCGACTCACGCGCCTGGCTATGCGGGCAAAACGACGCGGGTTGCCGAACGATTCCACGTAGAGAAGGATGACCTCGGTGCTCGGGTCTTCTTCCCAGTACTGAAGGAGATCGTTTACGGACACGTCACGCTTTATTTCCCACACTGACAAAGGTGGAGATGCCGAAATGGAGGCGTCGAGCGGCAGCTAAAATAGTGAGGCCGAGTGCGCCGCTTTGAGATGAGATCGCCACGCGTCCAAACGGTGGAAAATGGGTTGAGAAGGTAGCATTGAGGCACACCGCGGGTCGGCATTGACGAGTCCGAAACAATTGGGACCGACCATTCGCATGCCATGCTCTCGCACCTGTTGGACGAGCCGCTCCTGGAGTGCACGTCCCTTCGGATCAACTTCAGCAAAACCTGCGGTGATGATGATGAGCGCTCGCACATTTCGATTCGCGCATTCATCGACCACGCCAAGGACGGCGTCGCACGGAACAGCGATAATGGCCATATCAACCGGATGCGGCAGATCCCGCATTGATGGGTATACACGCAGGCCACGAAGTTGTGAGGCGTGCCGATTGATCGGATAGATCGTCCCCTTGAAATTATTTGCGATCAAGGCCTCAAGGAGCTTAGCACCAATCTTAGAGGGATCCCGTGAGGCCCCGATCACCGCCACCGATCGAGGTCGAAAGAAGGGGCGGAGGGACGCCGTGGTCGCGATGCGTTCCCGGATTTCAGAACGAGTCACGGTTGTTTCTGTGGGCACAAGCAATATATCCATCTCCATATCACCGTTTTCCAGGGCTTCATGGACGTCAAAGCCGGATTCCTTAAAGACCTCCCGCATGGCAAGGTTGTCGGCATGCGTCACGGCCCAAAGGCGTACAAAACCGTGCCGAATGGCCAGCAGCGCCAGTCGTTCCAGGAGTAATGTCCCTAACCCTTTTCCATGGAACGTATCATCCACAGCGAGTGCGATTTCGGCCGTATTCTCCTCTTTCGCAAGGTATGAGCCGGCAGCGATGACATGCTGTTCATCATTCCATGTCCTGGTCACCAACAACGTCAGGAGTGAACGGGGATCGGAGTTGTCGCAGAGAGATGCAAGTAATTCAGCAGGAGGGTTGGTCTCGGAAAAGAATCGGTGTCGCTTTGACTCCCGCGAAAGCCCCTCAACAAACATCTGTAGGGCGCTACGATCCTTAGATTCAGCCAGGCGGATCATGGCTGTAGTTCCATCACGAAGGATCAAGTATCCAGCCTCCGCCTCGCCCTCCGTAAGCGATGCGACATACATGGGTCTGGTGCGCGTCATCGCCGGCTCGTGGTCCTATGTATGAAGAGAAGAAGCTTTTTCATCATTCTCACCGTACAGATGCCGGGACTGCCTTGTCAAAATGAGTCCCGGTGCGAATGCGGGGCGATTGTTATTTGACGTCGATGGCCATGATGACAAACTCCTTGTTCATCTGCGTTCCTTGATGAGGCTCCACATACATCCCGTCATAGTAATACCATTGAAGCGGTTTCATTTGTCCCAGTGCACGAGGCTGACGAGGCAGCTTGGTGACATCCAAGCCGTTGGCAATAAAGGTCGCGGGATTGATGTAATAGACGATATCTTCTGTGGTCTTCTCAGGCGACCCGGAGAAGTGCACGATATTATGCTTAGACACTGTCTCCAGCATCCACATCTCACTACTGGCACTTGTCGCATCGATCGGCGTCAGTTTGGAATCCTGCGTGAGCAGGTTGGCGCATTGATTTCTCTTTTGCCTTTCCCTCCAACTTCAAGACCGGGCCGAAATCTTTCTTGAGAGCCTGGAGTTGATTGGCCTCATTTGCGAGGGCGTGAGCAGCGATACCGATGCTGAGCAGCGCAGGTAATCATAATGCACAATCCCGTTTTCATGACTGTCCTTCCTGTGAAAGAGGTTGAACTGTTGCATACTCGAATTCGTTGGTGGGTAAGTGGGGGACCGGTGCAATCGGCCAATGGATAGCTTACCGCTCTCGTGAAAGATGGAACGGGTTCGGCTCAAGACCAGTCCTCCCCGGCGCCGTTTTATTTCGTGCGTGCCTTATGTCCGACCGACTGGGGATGGCCGACTTCGCCCGTGGGGGCCGGCGATCCGTCCGGCCACAGATGGAAAATGATTCCATCGGTTTTCGCGGCCGCGGCGCCGATCTCCTTGGCTTTGTCTTCGGGGAGATCTAAAACCTGCACGCGTCCCGTCGCAATTTCCACTTCATGGTCATGATAGTACTTGTTCCAAGTTGCGAGCGGAAGTTCCCGTGCAATCGGCTTGGCGATGAAATACTCAATGTCGGTCAGGCGGGCATTCGACTCGGTCGAGTCAAAGAGCAGGCACTGGAGCACCTCCGCCGAAATCGGCTTGCAATAATGGTGATAAGGACCATGCACCGTGCCATCTTCGAATTTATGAGGAGCCATGACATGGATGGTGAACCCTTCGGCCGGCGATGAAGTAGTCTTGGGCTCTTCCGCCGCACCGCCGGTGGCGGTCATACACGTCAGGACAAGAACGATCATCGGAATTGTACGATTCAGCATGGAAACCTCCTTCAAAAAGTTGCATGTGGTTGAACGTCTGAGCCATCTACCGGGTGAGAGAAACGTATCGTGAAAAGGATTCACTGATATTTATTGTTGGTCGTTTGTACGTACACGGGATAGACGAAACGCTGACGCATGGCGGAGAGAATGGTATAACAATGCGAAAAGGAATGCGATGAGCAAATGGTGAGATGCGTGCCATTCACTGGAGACGACAAATGCCAGCAAAGACCGTCATGACCTCTCTTTTCGTCTCTCTTGCCGTGATGGCAGCCTGCGCTTCGCTGAACGCCTGGTCGGCGGATGCCGAGGTGCTCCGCCCCCGCGTCCCTGTCGATCAACGGGACGCCGCCAAGGCTACCTCGAACCCTCTGTCGCCCTCCGCCGAACTGCTTGAAAAAGGCAAAACGCTTTACCAGGGCAAGGCGTTCTGTATCGCCTGCCATGGGCGGGATGGCAAGGGATTGGGGACGGATCTGGCTCTAAAAGGTCCGCTGCCCCGCGACTTTACTGATGTCATGTGGCAGAACTCCAGGTCCGACGGAGAATTGTTCTGGATCCTGAAAAACGGCAGTCCAGGCACTGATATGGCCCCCTTCATTCCTCTCGTCTTGACCGAAGAAGAAGCGTGGCAGGTGCTGCTCTACGTCCGCTCGTTCAAGGGACAGTAGGAAATTTTATATGCATGTCGGTGGGCCACTTATCGCGGTCGCACTGTATGCGGTGCTGGCGGCTCACGTTCGATCAGCCTATGCAGAATGGTCGGTGATTGCGGAAAACCGGACCTCCTATACTACCGATGCCTTCCAATTCTCCAACGCACGGCGGCTACGATTCACGGAAGATCCCTCGCAGCCTACGGGGGTCTCGCTGAACAAACCTCAGGATGTGGTGTGGGAGCCCGCCGCCGAGATTCGGGATGGATTGACTTCCTCCCTAGGGCATACCTTTCTCTCCTTCAAAGCTCAAGGTGTGCTCTATACCAACAATCCCATTTTCGATCACGGCAACTATCGGGCGCAGATCGAGCACGCCTTTACTCCAGATACGTCCGTCCTGTTTCGGTATCGCTACACCCCCGATTTATTTCTTGGTCCTAATATTGAACATCGCACAGGGCGCCAGTTGATCGAAGGCGAGCGCGTCACGTCACATATATGGCGGACCGAAGTGATGCAACGTTTAGCAGACGCCTGGACGCTGGGCCTCATCGGCCGCTATGGACTGCGTCTCTATAATGAAGCCTTTGCAGAACGCAACACACACTTCTGGACCGGAGGACCGCAGGTCCATTATCAATTGCTATCGAACGTCATCCTGAACCTTGGCTATCTCTACGAACGGGGCTTGGCTGATGGAAGAGGAAATCCGACTTTCGACGACGATGTTTCCTATCGAAGCTACTCTATTTCGTTCGGCACAGATGTTCGCCTCACGCCAGTGTTATCCGTCTCGCTCATTTATCTGTATCAGCGAAAAGATTTTACGAGCGATCTCATTGGAGACACGCACAACGGTCGTCGCGATCAGAGCCACCAGGGTATCGCGGAGCTGAAATATTCGATCACATCATGTTCAAACTTGATTCTGGCTGTTCAACGGACGCAGCGAACATCAACCAACGCACTCCGTGATTTCAACGATACTATTACCTCGCTCGGAGGGCAGATCACATTTTGACCCTGTGCTCAGGGGGTATTGGTATTTTGGTCAGACGCCTCCTTCCAGGGCCTTTCCCCGTTCAAAGGTGTCTGTCAAATCCGGGCCACCCCAGCATATGTCTGTAATCTTCCCTCGCACATAGACCCATTTGGTTTTGCTGATCCTTCTGGGAGCGCGACATATCCATACTGCACCAGTAAACAAAGACGATAGCCCATTCCCGTCAGAAGGAGTCATAATGACAAGGACAGCGATTTTTATTTACCTAATAGTATTTGCTGTGGTCGGTCGCACCTCGGAGTCAAACGCTGTCAATGTGAGTATCTCAATTGGGTTTTTCAACGTGAACGTCTGCGACTTCGGTGATTGTGTCGGCAATTTCACCATGAGTGGGACGAACTTCCTTTTGCAAGGAGGAGGGTTCGTAATGGGTCCATCTCTGGAAATGCCTGGAACGACACAAGCGCTTGACTTTATTCTGTTCCCTGGTCCGTTCGGAAGTATCCTGACATTCAATGGCGATCAGTATCTCCCTGTTCCAGCTAACAGCGCCTTTGGCTCACTTGATTTTAGAAGCGTGCTCACGTTCCCAACGGAACCGAGAACTCCGATGGGTGGGTTTCCTCCCATTGCACCGGTCACTATCAGTGGCCCATTTACAATGACCGGCCACTTGCAAGGTTTGGATACAGCTACGAATCAAGTTGCAACGTTCGACTTAACGGGAAGTGGCATCGCATCTGTGCAGTTTGGCTTCAACAGTAACGGTGGGCCTCCTCTAGAAGGAAATTTTATTGTGCGCGCCGCTCAACACACCTTTGTTCCAGAGCCTTCGACCTGGCTGCTGGTCGTCACGGGGTTAGCTGCCTTCTCAGCGATTAGGCGGATTGTGAGAGTCATGCCGGTCGGCTCTTGGGGCTCCCCCAAAGGGCGTTGACTATGTAACGAGTAATCCATCGTCCTGAATGGCTCCGCAGCGCCGGTTGTGGCTCCAGAACCTGATGCCTTCAATCTCCAAGGAAGGCTGATCTTTCTGGACTCGGCCATGGTGATGTCCGGAGTCCTTCAGGGAAGAAACACAGTGAATGGTGACTTGGTGGATTTCAACTTAACTGGCTTTGGCATTGCCCATGCTCGAGTTACCCTCGACACGAATCAGTTTGACGAACTTAGGTTTGGCAAAGGGCAGTTGGGTCGCTTGATCTATGACGTCCTGCCTATTCCCGAACCATCCACGTGGTTGCTTTTAGGCAGCAGACTTATCTGGCTAGCCTTGTTAGGGCGAAGGAGAAGATCTAAAGTAGGTGGCTGCGGCTCCAGGCTAAGGGTATCGACGTTGCTCACATTGCACTGAAAAAGGGACTCCATGAGTGTGGCCTCTCTCGAAGTTTTAACGGACGCGCAGGCATATCATATCCTCTCGATTGGCTTGGCCTACCCAACTCTTTAGCAGACAAAGGTGAGAACCATGGAACGAATACTACTGCTCGTTATTATTTTTGTCATCGGCACGGTCTCATTGGGCAAGGCTGATGTGCTGACGTTAGAGGCAACGAGCGGTTTCATTAACGATTCATCACAACTCGGCCCCTTTGCCATCATCTCAGGCGCTGGCTTTCAATTTAGCTTCAACGACAACACCGGAAGTTTTGGCATACCGGATAATATCGATAGGTTGCATCCCGTTCCGAGCCAAGTGATCGATCAAAGTGGCCCATACTCTTTTGAAGTTCATGGAAACCTTGGCGGTGGACATGTAAATATCAATGGGCAGCTGTTTGGGGAGGTGCATGGATCTGGCGTGAGAGACTCTATAGATGTTTCCACTATCCCGTCGACTTCATTCCTCTCGCATCTTGGGGGGAATCTAACACTGGAGGTGACTGCGCCTTTCGTGCTCAGTGGGATTTTGACGGCCACGCGAGATCCCTCACGAGACCGCGATTTGCCAGGTCCGCCACTTTCTGTGAACTACTTGTTTGAGGGGACGGGAACTGTGAACACTGCATTTATAGGTAGAGGCGCTAACTCTGCGTGTGAGATATCTCCTACCTCTGCCTCTTGTGACTACTCCTGGTTTCAAACGTCATTAACCTTTGTGCCACCGACGTCTTCAACAGTTCCTGAACCTTCCACCTTGCTGCTACTTGGCTCCGGGTTGGTCACACTGTGGTTCTATACCAAACAATTCGTCTCATGCAGAGTTGATTCCGCTGGACTCCAAGCTCGCGGGTAATCTCGGAGACACGGACAGCTCCCGCTCTCTATAACTGCACGGCCTCACGTTTAAAGTCAGGAGTGAACTGCTTGCGTGAACCCATCAGACACCTCCTTGGGAATCCTATCCCCATTCAAAGGGCCTGTCTCATCCGGGCCGCCTACACTATGACGCTCTCCTGCCACGTCGGCATCATTGCTTTGATGCCATATCGTTCTTGAAGGGCTGCGGCGAGCACGGTCATCTTTTGCCATTCTCCATGGACCAAGAACGTCTGTGGTTTGGGATCGTGGAAACCGCCAACCCACTCCAGCAAGCCGGACTGGTCGGCATGCGCGGAGAGGCCATTGATGGTATGGATCTTGGCTTTGACCGGCATAAGTTTTCCCTTTACTCTGACCGGTGACGTCCCATCCACAAGCCGCCGCCCTAATGTGCCTTCAACTTGATAGCCCGTAAAGATGACGCAGGACCTGGGATCATCAAGGTGCCGGGCGAGATGTTCCTGAATGCGGCCGCCTTCGCACATGCCGCTACCGGCCAGGATGATGACGCCATTCATGCGCGCCAGGGCCCTGGAAGAGGCCGGCGAATCCGTGAATTGAACCAACGGGGCGCGGGGATTTTTGGGAGGGTTTCGCATCAACCCAACTGCCTCTTCGTCAAAAACTTCAACGTGTTTGCTATAGATCTCCGCCGCGCGGATGGCCATGGGGCTGTCGAGAAAGACTCGTGGTCGATCAAGGACACCATGCAGTGTGAGTTGATTGATTACATAGAGAACATCCTGACTCCTGCCAATCGCATAAACGGGCATCAAGACGGTTCCTCCTGCTGCAAGCGTCTCAGCAATGACGCGTCCCAACTCCGAAAAAGTGTCGGCCTTGCTTTTGTGATTGCGATCGCCATAGGTCGATTCAAGTATCAGCGCATCGGCATCGTGGACGACTGTTGGGTCGCGCACGATGGGTTTGTCGCGGTGTCCGAGATCGCCGGAAAATACCAATTTCTTTTCCCGTTTTCCATCGTCTATCCATACCTCGACAATCGATGAGCCTAAAATATGGCCAGCGTCCAAGAATCGGACACGACAGGATGGCGAGAGCGTCACGACTTTTTCGTAGGGATGTCCCTCGCAATGTCCGAGCGCGGCCTCTACCTCACGTTCGGAATACAATGGAGAGGGGGGCACCCTCCGACGGGACGCGCGTGCATCTGACTGCTGGACCCGTACATAGTCATTCCATAGGATGGATAGCAGGTCTTTGGTTATCCACGTGGTCACGATGCGGCCATGGAAGCCTTCAGCCATCAATCGTGGAGTCAATCCCGTATGATCCAAGTGCGCATGGCTGAGCACCACAGCGTCGAGCGTAGACGGGTCAAAGGAAAAGGGGAGCCGATTCCGCGCATTCGCCTCATATGACCCTTGCACCAGGCCGCAGTCGATGAGAATACGAGAGGAGCCATGTTGGAGGAGAAAAGAGGATCCCGTGACCGAACGTGTGGCCCCCAAGAATTGCAGAGTGGTGATCGTCATTCTGCTCCTACATTCCATGGACTCATAAAGGTTGGCCTTCGTAAGACTCTCCTTTCCGGCCATTCAAAACTAAGAGGCAGCATTATACGTGACTGGCATTGGCCTTGCTCGTGTTTTAAGGGCACTACTTAGGGGGGCTTATGCAGGATCATTACCAGATCAATGCGCTTGCAAAGGAAGAATCATGGCGCTTGTTTCGCATCATGGGAGAGTTTGTCGAAGGCTTCGATGCGCTCCCGCGAGTACTTCCGGCTGTTACTATTTATGGCAGCTCGCGCGCCAAACCGGGTAATTGGTCTTTTGAGACGGCGATGACGTTGGCCGCAGCCTTGGGCGGCAACGGGTTTTCAATTATTACAGGCGGAGGACCCGGGGTGATGGAAGCCGCCAATATAGGCGCATTCAACGCCGGAGGTCAGTCGGTTGGTCTGAATATTGATCTTGCAGAAGAACAGCCCTCGAATCGATGCACCACGCTCTCTCTCAAGTTTCATTATTTTTTTGTGCGACGCGTCATGATGGTCAAGTATGCCACTGCGTTTGTCTTTTTTCCAGGTGGATTCGGCACCCTGGATGAATTGTTTGAGCTCAGCACGTTGATGCAAACGAAAAAACTTCAACCTTCCCCGATCATTCTCATGGGGAGGTCTTATTGGGACGGACTATTGAGATGGCTCAACGAAGAGGCCATTGGCCGTGATCGTCTCGATCCATCCGGGCTCCATCTGTATACGGTGACGGATGAGATTGATGAGGTTGTCCATCTGATCCAAAGGGTGCACCAGCAAAGATCGGAGCAGATTCGTGAGTGAACCGTGTAGGTTAGGGTGCGATGCTCTAGTGGAGTGCTGGATACACTTCTGGGTTCTGCAGAACTTACAATGAAGAGGTCAACAATGGCGCAGATTGGTTGCCTAAAACCCTGAATCAAACGGCGCCATATCTCGAATGTATCCGATCACCTCCAGTATTTCCTCATCACTCAATCGTCCTCGCCATCCATGCATCGGGCTGTAGGCCACGCCATAGGCAATCGTCGTGAATAACTCGAAATCCGTTTTTGAGCGGGAACGACGCAATTGAAAGTTCGCGGGCGGTACGATCAGTATTTTGCCGTCCGGACCATTCCCCTTTCCGTTGAGCCCATGACAACGGGCGCAGTCTTCTTCATAGATTACAGCGCCGACACGCATACGACCGCCGTCACTCCGGGCGATTCCCCACGAAGCTGCCGAGACAATGAAAAGGAGGAAGATGATAAGAGCTGGGGAAACAATCCGACGATTCCATTGGCCTCTGCTCATCTTCATATCCTCTTGCGGACGACTAAGACGGGACAGGGCGCACGGTGAGTGATGGCGTGAGAAACACTGCCGAGGAGGAAACGCTGAAGACCGTGCCGTGCGTGAGAACCGACCACGATCAAATCCTCTGGACCGGCTTCGCGAGCGATGGTTTCGGCAGGGTGTCCACGTAGGACACGCCCCATGGTGACGTAATGCTTCCCCTGCAGTAACGCCGCCACATCCTTCACAATATTTTGTGCCGCTTCGATCGTTCCCTTTTCCCATACGTCGAAGGCGGGGATGGGCACGGCGTCGACGGGTTGAGGGACCGGCACGACACAGATGATCGATAGCTCGACCGGCCGTTTGAATGGATACGCCGCAAGCCAGTCTTGCACATACGTCACATCATCCGACCCTTCGAGGGCCACCACTACGCGGCGCACCGCTGTGATCGGCTGTTTCATAACGAGGGTGGAGCAGCCGGCATGCAGAAGAACTTGATGAGACACGCTGCCCAACGTCATTTCCGTCAGGCGGTTTCTCCCGCGTGATCCGATGACGATCAGGTCGGGATGCGCCGAATGTATCACGTCAAGAATTACGGCAGCCGGCTGTCCAATTTCGAGCCGCCGGGTGATAGTTATTGTGCCGGTCGGCAGCAATGCGGAGGTTTGGTCCAAGAGCTTATGGCCGGCATCCAGCATCGCCTGCCGGAACTCTTCGAACGCCTGCTTCGCCACAGGGGGCGCTAGCAAAGGATTTTCAAATGGATGAAGATCGACTGCGTGAATCAGGATAACTTCTTGCGGTTGATATAAATGCGCAATGCTGCGCACCGTATCGAACGCTTGATCGGACCAATCGACGGCGACGGCGATGCGCATGTGAGCCCCTGGCTAAATCCCCACTAATCGACGGTGTTGGCAAATCGCCTTGAGCGTGTGCAGGACATCGTGTTCGGATATCTTGTGGTCTGCATTCAAGATGAGGTCATTCATGGAGAGAATACCTTGGACCAGGCCGTCATCATCGATCACCGGCAAGCGTCGTACCTGCGTTTTGGCCATGGCATCAAGCGCCATTGAGATGTCGTCCTCGGGTCGGACCGTCACGATGTCGCCGGTGATGGTCTCCCATACCAGGACGTCGGAAATCTCGCGGTGCTTCGTCGCGGCTGCCATGCAGATATCCCGATCGGTGATCATACCGATGACGTGCCCGTCATGATTCTTCACCGGCAAGGCCCCGCAGTCGCTTTCCCACATTCGCATCGCCACGGTGGCGAGATTGTCATGGAGCGTGCAGGTTTGCAGAGGCCGTGTCATGATGTCTCTCACATTCATGCGAGTCTCCTTTCAATGCCGAGCCGCATGACCGTCCTACCGGTGCCATTTCGCACGGATAAATTGCTCGCCCTCGTCATAGTGAAAGGTCCACTCTCCCTGATAGGCGTGATGCAAAGCTTCTCCAATGCGGCGAGGGAGATGGATATCGGTGGTCTGGATGGCGATCCCGCTATCTGAGTCTTTGCTCGACATGATCCGCGCGAATGGGTGGTCCGCCTTTTCAGCCGCTGCGACGTTGTCGATCAACCCAAGGATTTCTTGTTTGTGTTCGACAAGGAATGGTCCACTGAGCTCTAATTCTCCTTGGGGATGGCGATCGGCGATCCGATGACAGGCCGGACAGAGGAGGGCATGGGCGTCCGCAGGTTTTGGAGCCCAGGTCCATCGGCCCTTATGGAAAACGACTCCACACTGTCGGCACGCCGAGGGTTCTTTCGGCTTTCCGTGCAGCTTATACGTGTCCTCCGCGTAGTTCTGAACCGGGCGGCCTCGTCGAGCCGGTGACTCAAGAGGATGATCCGAATGTGTTGCCATGAATGACCTCGCTTCATCTACTTCGACGTATGAACGATAGTATTGGGATGTCCACCTCACCAGGACCATCAATCAGCGGTGCAGGTGGGCGGCATTTGGATTCCCCGAATGCCGCCCGTGACTCCCATACCGATCGGAAAGATCGCTACTAGCACCAGGACGATGACGAACCACCAATCCAGCCTATACATCGATGAGGCCGACTCGTGCGCCTCGTCATGATGAACGAGAATGTCCCTATCTATGCCGTAATGCTTGTCCTCATGCGTCGCCTACAGTAAGACTCGCGACGATGGTGTCCTCTCGTGTTATGAGACCTTGACCTCGATCGACTTTGGCTTGGCTTTTTCGGACTTGGGTAGGCGAACATTCAGCATGCCATCCTTGTATTCCGCCGCGACCTTGCTGCCGTCAGCATCTTCGGGCAACGTGAAGCTTCTCATGAAGCTGCCGTAGGTTCGCTCGATCCGATGATACTTCTTGCCCTTTTCCTCCTTCTCGGACTTGCGCTCACCTGAGATGGTCAACACATTGTCTTGCACCAGCAATTTGATGTCTTCTTTCTTGATCTCAGGAACTTCGGCCTTGATCAGATACTCTTTCTCATCTTCGGTAATATCGACCAGCGGCGACCACTCCGCCATGGTCATGGCTTCTTTTTCGCCGTCTGGACGTAAACTCTGACGCCCGAAAATCGTGGACAAGCGCTTTTCCATTTCTTCCAATTCTCTGAATGGGTTCATCCGAGTTCTAAGCGGTTCCCACCGTGTTAACATGCTCATGATCGTCCTCCTTTTGTGCTTGATGTGGTGATGATATAGACGCCTCGTCCTCGCCTCTGCAGCGTCACTCGCCCCGTCGGCTTAAGCGGTCCACCGCTCCGAAAACTTGACCCCACGTCGCGTCCGGACACGCCGACACGAGTTCATCCAGGGAGGAGGGCCCGTGGGACAAAATCACTATTATGTGGTTTTCTAGAGTTTGTGTCTGAATCATAGTCATACGCCCTCGGTCCTCCGCTAAGGATAGAATCTGCACACGGTATGCCATACCCGCCTCGCCTCGAGCCTGAGGCCGGGCCGTGCCTAATCACGTGAAGAGCAACAGGAAGAGTTCATCGGTCAGATTCGTCGGCCATGCACGCCCCTTGCTGGGGTATTTTGGGTCAAAGCATAATGGGGCCAGTGTTGCTAAATTCCCCACGCGATATCGATGCTCAAGAAGGACGGCCTGCAAGTCACCCTGAAAGAGGGCATGCTTGACTGGCACCGCCCATGCTTGACTATGAAGTGAGATCTTCGGTCTCAGCACGTTGCCTGACTGGCACAAGAGCATGAGATGAATTCAGTCGACAACTTATTTCAAGATCGTCAAGATGCCGGCCGGCAACTGGCGCAGGTCCTTGGCCGGTATAAGGCCGTGCAGGACACCATCATCCTGGCGTTGCCTCGCGGCGGAGTCGTGGTGGGGGTCGAACTCAGTCTGGCGCTCGGGTTACCGATGGATGTGCTCGTAACGCGCAAATTGGGGACGCCGGGGAATCCCGAGTTGGCCATGGGGGCGTTGGCTGAGACCGGCTACCGTCATCTGAATACAGATATCATTGAGCAGTTCAACGTATCCGACAGCGAGCTGGAAGATGAAGTGCGGCGCCAACAGGACGAAATCACTCGACGGATACAGCGATATCGACGAGGGGAGGCATTGCCCGCCCTGGCCGGTCGAACCGTGATCCTCGTCGATGATGGGATTGCAACCGGTGCCACCTTCTATGCATCCGTGGGCGCCCTTCGCGCGTGTCGGGTCCGTCGTTTGATTGCCGCCGTGCCCGTGGCCCCGTCTCGCGTCCCATTAGACCTGCGATCGCAGGTTGACGAAATCAATATTTTGGAGACCCCCGCCCTATTTTTCGGGATCGGTCAGTTCTACGCTGATTTTGCGCAAGTCAGCGATGAGGAAGTCGTGGAATGCCTTGAGCGGTCGCGAGAGGTCGTCCATTCTCAAGCGCCTCACGCCTGACGACCCACGTGGAGGTGTTGATGCGAACCTTATTGGCGGTAGACGGATCGGACCACTCGTACGACGCGGTTCGCGCGTGCTCACAATTGACGCGTTCCGACGCCGTGGTTGTATTGCACGCCACCGATGTTCCTGCGCCGGCGTATCCTATGATGGTGCCTGAAGTCGCGCGGGACCTGTACACGGCACAAGAACGAGCCATGCGCGAAGAAGGCGAACAGGTGCTGCGAACGGCGGAGTCGCTGTTGCCGTTGAACGGCGGACCGGTATTAAAATTCATTGAAGTCGGAAAGCCGATCGATGTGATTCTCTCCGTCGCCGAGCGAGAACGGATCGATCTGATCGTGATGGGCTCGCGCGGTGTCGGCGCCTTACGAGAATTGGCGCTCGGCAGCGTCTCGCACCGGGTCGTCACGCATGCCGCCGCATCGGTCTTGGTGGTGAGCACTCCTCTGCGGCCTGTGCAGCAGATAGTCTTAGCCGTGGACGCACCGAAAGACGCCGACGTCGCGGTCCGGTGGTTGGCGCGCCGACCGTTCAAAGAGACGGGAGCCATCACGGTGCTCAGCGTGATTCCATATGCCCATCCCGCCTGGCCCGTAGGGGCGGTGATTCCAGAACCGTGGCAAAAGGAAGTCCTAATGGGCGCCACTCAGTTTGCCGAGCAGATCGCGTCGAAGCTGACGGCGCTCGGGTACCGAGCGAAAGGTACCGCGGTGCAGGGCTCTCCCGCCTCGGAAATTCTCAAGGCGGCGGCCACGGAACATGCGGATCTCATTGTCATGGGATCGCGTCATCGAGGCCTCAGCCGCGCCATGCTGGGGAGCACCAGTCATGCGGTGCTTCACCGAGCGGCGTGTCCGGTGCTCATCGTCCGATAGAGGTACTTATACGACAGGCGGACTCTCGAAGTCGTATTTCCCTTGGTATCATAATGACCATGGCGGGTACGTTCGCCGGTACGGTCTTTTTGGCTGCCATAACACCCGAGGTGAACTGGGCCGGGGAGGTCCATCCCGGCACACTGAGCTATGATCTGCACCGTGCAAGATGCCATGGTCCGAACGATTAGGCGACGGACCTAGGCTTCCCGTCTCAAGGTCGCACCTCGTAACTTTCAATCAGCAACATTCCAATCACGATCTGATGAACAGATGTTGGATAGCATTGAATTCGGCGAGGCACGGAGCCAGATGCGCGCCTGGCGTGATCGCCTCACCGAGCAAGAGCTGCGAGAAGTCATGGCCTACATCCGCGGGTTGGGTAATACACGGCCACAGTGAGGCTCGAGCACGCTCATCAAGACGGTCGCCTAGCTCGACACGAAATATGATGCGTCGAGAAGGTCGAGCCTACTTGAACAAAATGAGAGTTAAGGCGGGCATCAGCATCTTTTTCGTGCCGTCACCCAACGCATTTATTACGCTCAACATAGATTACGACATAAGGGCAGTCACTCCAGTTGATTTTCCTCGTGGCAGACATCCGACCACCTCGTTCAATCTCATGAAAGGATAGGGAAAATGCGATAATGGCGCCGTTACTTCTCATGGGATTCTCCCTTCGATCACACTGTCGCCATTAGGCACCGCAGTCGACCGCAGTCGACATCCACTTGCATCGAGCCGATCTTAACTAAGCTAAAACATGAGGACGGCCGATGCGCTTCCGACATTCCTCTGCAAGCAGCAGCAGTAGGGCTGCGAGGGCGAGTGGGATCCACACCCAGAACGGCAGCGGTGCAGTGCCGAGAACGTAATTCCCGAATGGTGCATAGACTAGAAGCATGAGGAGCGTCAGTTCGACTCCGATACCCCAAAGGATCAGAGGACTACTGCCAACGCCGAATCTGAACATGGATAGGTGCTCGGATCTGCAGGCGAAGACATTCGCCACCTGTGTGAGGACAATGGCCGCAAAGCTCATGGTTGTGGCCTGCCGATAGAGTGGATCCGACGATGAAAGGCTGGTACTCCAAGTCCACCCTTGTGCAAGGAGAAATCCGAAGAATGCCGCCATCGCAATCGCGGCCTCGATCAATCCGAGAAAAGCGTAACTTCGCAGCAGGAGTGATCGATTCAAAAGTCGCTCAGTTCTTGACCGTGGCGCGGCTTCCATAATTCCGGGATGGGGCGGTTCAGCGCCCAGCGCGACGGCCGGGAGCATGTCGGTCCCCAGATCGACGGCCAACACTTGGGGAATGGTCAGCGCGAGCGGGAGGCCAAAGAGCCCATAAACCAAGTATGGAAAAACTTCCGGGACATTGCTTGACAAAACATACGTCACGAACTTGCGAATATTCGCGTAGACCGCCCGCCCTTCCTCAATCGCGTTCACGATGGTCGCAAAGTTGTCGTCTAACAAAATCATGTCGGCGGTCTCCTTGGCGACGTCCGTTCCCGAAATCCCCATGGCAATGCCGATATCGGCCTTTTGTAAAGCGGGGGCATCATTCACGCCGTCGCCCGTGACAGCCACCACTTCCCCCATTTCCTTCAATGTCGAGACGATGCGCATCTTATGGCGGGGCGCCATCCGCGCAAAGATCGGATCGTTCAGCGCACCGTGCACTGGCCTGAGGACCTGCTGCAGTTCTTCATCGCTCATGCCATCCAACTGCGCGCCTTCTAGGACGATTGATTGGTTTGGTGCGGGCTCCGCTTCCTTCGGAGCTAACCCAATCTGACGGGCGACGGCAAGCGCAGTCAGCGGATGATCGCCGGTCACCATGATCGTGCGGATCCCGGCCCGGCGGCAGCGGGCAATGGCATCAGGAACCTCTTGATGTGGTGGGTCCAATAACGCGACCAATCCGAGGAAGGTAACATCCCGTTCCACAGTTTCAGGGGTCAGATGGTGCGCCGTTCCGCTGTCGATCGTTCGTACCGCCACAGCCAAAATCCTATAGGCTTGTTGCGCCAGCGTCTGACTCCGGCTGAGGATGGCTGCCCGATGGGCATCGGAGAGAGGGACCGGTTTTCCATCAGTGAGACTCCGGGTACAGAGACCGAGGACGGACTCGGGTGCGCCTTTCACAAAGGCGGTCAGCTTTCCCTCCTTCCAATGGAGTGTACTCATGCGCTTGCGATCGGCATCGAACGGAAGCTCCCCCATGCGGGGAATCCGATGGCGATTCGCTGCGCCGTGTGCCTGCATAAATTCCAGCAGGGCCACTTCCGTAGGGTCTCCGCTAAACACGACCTGGCCACGATGGCGCCTTACAAGCTTGGCATTATGACAGTAACCCATTGCCTCAAAGAGCGGCATCAGTCCATTCCGATCAGTCATGCCGAACAGCCGACCATTGCGGAGCAGGCACTGGTTCCGGACCTCCAGGTCGGCCCCATCAGCATACAACCGTTCGAGCCGCATGCGGTTCTCGGTCAGCGTTCCGGTCTTATCGGTGCAGATCACGGTGGCGCAGCCGAGCGTTTCCACCGAGGTGAGTTGCTTGATCAGCGCATGGCGCCGCGCCATGCGCTGGCTCCCCATGGCCAGCGCCAGCGTTACGGTTGGGAGCAGACCTTCCGGCACATTTGCCACAATGATCCCGATCCCGAAAATTGCACTGACCCAAAGGCCGAGGCCCATAAATAGGCCGATGACGAAAAAGACAGTACCCATGGCCAACGAAAGTGTCGCAACGACATGCGTCACCCGAACAATTTCTTGTTGAAGCGGGCTCATGCCGGATTCCGTCGTCATCGTGAGGTCGGCAATCCTGCCGAATTCGGTCTGAGCACCGGTGGCATACACGACGGCACGGCCATGGCCGGAGAGGACGGTGGTCCCGGCAAACACCACATTGGCTGCATTGAGCGGATCGATCAAGGGTTCGGTCTCAGGGTCAGTCTGGCGCAAGCGCGCGTGGGACTCGCCCGTCAAGGACGCGTTATCGACACGCATCTGCACCGCCTCGATCAGGCGCGCATCCGCCGAGACCTGTTCGCCCTCTTCTAAGAGGAGCACATCGCCGGGAACGACTTCTTGGCGAGGCACTTCCTGTGTGACGCCGTCCCGTATCACCCACGCGGTGGGTGGAAGGAGACTTCGAAGGGCCTGGGCTGCTCGTTCTGCCTTGTATTCTTGGGCAAAGCTGAAGATGGCGTTGATAACGACAACAGCGACGATGGCGCAGCCGAGCGCCGCCATGCCTTCGCCCGGTTTCAGGAAGTGAGCGAGAAAGGCCAGTCCTGCCGCAATGCACAGGAGAATGGCTAAGAAATGGCTGAACTGCCGAATGAGTTTACTGAAGAGCGAAGGGCCTGTGGGCTCCGGGAGCCTGTTCGGCCCATAGCGAGTCAAGCGCAGTCGAGCGCCCTCATCTGAGAGTCCTCCAAGGGAAGTCTCCAGCGCCTTTAGGACGTCTCGTTCAGTAAGACGATAAATAGCCATGTTCTATTGTGGACTCTTGACCTATCGGCGACGAGTCGCTGTAGCAAATTTCCGCAGCCACGTTAATCCTGACGTTGTGATACCCCTCAATATAGTCCATCTATACGGGCCTGCTTGTTAGGTGAAGACTGCAAAGGGTTGGCCAGACCTTTGCTTCCTTGATGTTGGAATGTGTCCGTCATCTATAAACAGGAGAGGGCAGTCCGCGATACGGAGGGAAGGCTTCTTATGAAATCATTGAAGAACAGCCCAGATGTCCAGCGGCAGAAGGGGTTCGATCATCTGACCGTGGCACGGTTCATGGTCAGCGACGTGCAGGCCGCGCGCTCGGAGACGACAGGGAGTCAGATTGCGGCGATGATGCTCGAAGGGTTTGGCGCGGTTCCGATCGTCGATCCAGCCCAACGCCTGATCGGGATTGTCACGGAGCACGATTTACTAACTTCATTGGAGAAAAACCAGAAGTGGGGAGAGGTATCGGCGAGGGACATCATGACGCCAAACCCCTATTCCGTCAGGCCGGACACCGATCTCGCGACGCTCCTTCATGTGTTGCAGGTCAGTAATTTGATTCACGTGCCGGTGGTCGTGGCCGAGGAAAAACTGGTCGGGATCGTGGCGCGGCGGGACATTTTGCGGGCGTATCTTAATTATTGGGTTGAATCGCGATAGTCGCCCTCCCGAGGTAGGCCGACGGCGATGTCGTGCGATAGGTGCGTGGTGGCGGTGGAGGAAATGCTGTGAGACGGACCGACTAAATGATCAATGCGACCGGCATACAATTACTCACGGTGACCGATACGGTGGTGCACGCAATGAGGAGGAACCTATGGGAAAGCAAGATGCGCTGTTTGCCTGTTGTGGTGGAGACACGCCGGTCGGCAGCCTCACGACTCAAAGCAGGATCCGGTTTCATATTGGACAGAGTGCACTTGCCGTGGCTGTTCATTTAATGTCGGAAAAGGTCCCTGGGGCTCCGGTGGTAAATGACAAGCAGGAATTAATGGGCTTCATCAGTGAGTTTGATGTCTTGCATGCTTTGGAAGAGAACCGAGATTTATCGAAGCTAACGGCTGGTGAAATCATGACGAAAAGCTGCGTGACCGTGACGGCCGAAACATCTCTTAAAGAGGTTGCACGGATAATGGAGGGAAGGCATCTCTTGACGCTGCCAGTGGAGCAAGACGGCAAGGTTTTGTACTCCGTGACCCGAAAAGACCTGCTGCGAGCTTGGGTGGGCATGGGATTGGAAATAGGAACGGAAGCGTAAAAGAGTCGATAAACGCCTACAATCATTTGACGTCCTGCGCCCTCGGCAATTCAAGGGCGGCATGTAAGAGCTAAGTGCGACTTTTGGTTCCTGCTCGCGCAGGATCTTCCAGACTCACGGGATTTAGCGAAGAACAGGCCGTGTACAAGTCAGATCGAGTTTGTTCGTCAGACGATGGCTCGGTTCACCGAAGGATGTATACCTGCGTGGCGCCTCGGATATCTTGCGGCAGATTTGAATTATTGGGTTGAAACGCGATAGCCGTTTTTGCTCCTATCGTGGCAGCGGAACTCGCCAACCTTTTTCAAGATCGCTATGTCACTCGGATTCCAGTCGTAGGACGGGAAATTCGTCGGCCTCGTTGCTCCACGCGACCTGGTGCACGGCTGCATCAAGGCTCTACAGTGTTGGTCGTGTAAATAATAAGGAGAAAATCGTTATGCAACATCCGATGCCAGGGGATGCGCCGAAGAAACGTCCTACATCTGTGAAGCCCAAGAAGGCGGAACTGGAGAAGCAACTAGGAGGGCAGCCTACAGAAGACAATGCCTCTATTCGTATGGCCCATCGCGCTTATGAAATCTATATGGAACGGATTTCTCGTGGCCCCTTAGATGACTGGCTGGAGGCGGAGCGAGAGATTGCCAGTCACAAGCCTGCTGAGTGAATGTGGCACATCATCTGAGAGGAAGGGGTTGAAGATTCTTTGCTCAATTCATAGATCTCGGTACTCTCGCTCGGCGTTTGAAGTACTGTCATACCTCAAAATACGCGCCGATTCTTCGGTCACGATATGCATGTGGTGAACACGGAACAGCTCAAAGTAAACAAGAGCCTGAGCTCGGAGGCAATCCAGGAAATTGCAAAGGCGCTTGCCATGGCCGCAGTCGGGGGGCGCACCCTGCTGACGCGTTCCGAAAAGGCCGCACTGCTCCGTAGTGGTGTGTGCAGAGCCACCTCGTGAAGGGCCGTCCTGCAGCTGCACTACACGGTTTGCTCGTCGACACGGCTGTGATCTGATCGTCATGAGGTGCCGTGGCCTCACCGAATTCTGTTCGTTTTTTCTAGGGAGTGTCTCACGGCGAGTGCTCACGCATGCAACGCCCCCTTGAGCATCCAAAACGTTGTGACGTATGACGTCGTGATCAATGCAGGATAATCACGATCTCGATCTCAAGCCCCGGATGACCGCTAACGTCTCCATCATCACCGCCCGAAAAGAGAGGGCGTTAGGTGTGCCAAACGCAGCCCTGCGCGTTCGAATGCCGGGTGGAGAATCGGACGTCAAAACAACCCAGGTTTGGATGTTGGACGAATCGGGTCGACCCCATTCCGTGCCGATTAAGACGGGCATCGTCGACGCTGTATTTACAGAAGTCCGCGAAGGGAATGTCCGGGAAGGCGATTCCATCATCGTGGGAATGGATTCAAATAACCCCGCAGCGGCGAAACCGTTGCCGCCCGGTTTTGGTCCCCGGAACACCCCGCTAAACGCCGAGGCGACCAATGTCCGTGTTGTTCATGACGATCCGCCTAGCTTTACGAATGCTCAGGCGAAACCCATGCGGGCGGCGCTGACCATGCTTGGGATTATCATCGGAGTGGGAGCCGTGGTAGCCATGGTTAGCCTCGGACAAGGAGCCGCAGCCTCTGTTCAAGCCCAGATTACGAGTCTCGCGACCAATTTGTTAATTATCATCCCGGGCGCGATGACCGTCAGCGGCGTGCGGACTGGATGAGGCGGCGTGTCGACCTTGACCGTCGACGACGCCCATGAGATTGAACGTCGGGTCTCGAATACACGCGCGTCTCATTTGCGACTCGCGCGGTACTCCAAGCCGTCCATGAGAATAAGAATTGGAGCACCGTCGTCCTCGGTACGTCAAACACTGGAATCGCTCGGAACTGTTGGGGTGCTCGGTCCTGTCAACGCTCAACACTGTGTGTCCTTTAGAAGATTGTGTCAAGATGAATTCAAAAACATGCCTGGTTACGCTGGGCGGAAAGCATTAAACAGCCGATGTATGCTAAAGAGGGCGAACTGACCATGGTTACCTCTGGGCCTTTTCCGCCTGGACGATCCTTCAGGCCTGATCCCCCGTTGCCGCCCGATCCGTCGCCCTTCCCTGGCCCGCCGTTGCCTGAACCGACTCCCACGCCAGAGCCCCCACCGGTGCCCGATCCGTCGCCGTTTCCCGGCCCTCCTCCTCATATGAGAAGCGAGGGGACCTCTCCATGCTAGGTCTTTGTTCTAGCAACTTACTGTGGAGTGTCGGCGGAGCAGGTGGGCATCTTTGTTTCAATCGTCGAAACGGTGCATGGGACCAGATGGAAAATGTCGTCGCGCTTCTTACCGAGATGCCAAGTACATCATGAGAATCACTGCCGACATGCCTAGGAGGAATAGCAGCACCAAGAGTTCTGGAGCCATGTGACGCACACTGTTCCTCTCTCTTGCCTAGAACATCAGGTATGCTTACCAAAGACACCACCCCTGTGAGAGACGAAGCGGATTTTATCGCTCTCCTTTATTATGCAAGGCACGGTGAGTGCCAGGTTGGACGGCTGATGTCATTTTGCAGCCCTCATTGGGAGGAAGTGAAGAAGGCAACCGGCAATAAACAACTTGGAAAACAAACCAGCGAATGACCGGATTCAATCAAGGTAACATCATTTTTGTCGATCATATTCACGCCAACGCTATGGCGTTGCTCTTGCATCGTCTTGTCGTAAAAAGTAGTGATGCGTTGAGGAGGCCATGTTGAGGATCGAAGAAATGCGGCAAAAACTGTTGGACCAACGTAAAGCGCTTTTCCGAGATGTCGCGCAATTGGAAGACGAGCTGCTGTGGTTGGAAACGGACGTCGAATCAGAATCCGTCGAGCGTGGCCAGACCGAAACCTCCATTCGCATACTCTCCCGCCTCGATGACCGTCAGAAGGTTGAACTGGAAGAGATCCACAAGGCATTGACGAAGATCGCCACAGGCACCTATGGATCTTGTGACGTGTGCGGCCAAGCGATACCGTGGTCTCGCCTCGAAGCGCTTCCTGCAGCGGTGACCTGTCTTACCTGTAGCACAAGCACGTGAAGAGATGCCGTCGTGATGACAAGCATACAGTAGGGAGGGTCGGCTATGAACGGTGGATTTATAGAAACACCGGCTATATCGATGCGCTGAGTTCCGTTTCACCACGGCATACCGAGAGTCACGCTCACATACAAAGATTATCGGTGGTGATCAACTGGTTGAAAAGACCAACTTCGCGATGTCCTCAGTGAGCAAGACATGCGCGATGTGCTCTAGTTATCCGCCTGGGGACGTCTTTTACCCCGATGATAAGGATCAATGTGAGAGTCGATCAAGAATGTAATCGGGCTTTGGAAAAACATCCAAGGGGATAAAGGAGGACACCATGAATCGAAACCGAACGCTTGCCACATGCGCCATACTCGTCGCGGCGGTCTGGAGCAATCAACCGGCGTGGGCCGATGAGGAACATTATGGCCCACATGCATATTCCAGCAGCCATGGCCACCACGATGCGCGAGCGGGCGAACACCTTCACCATTTGCTGAACCAACAGAAGGCGATTGGGTTGACGGAGGAGCAGGTGAAGAAATTGAAGGGCATCGATCTGGACTACGATCGTGCTCGGATTAAGTCTGAGGCGGAGATCCGCATCGCTGAGCGCGAATTATTGGGATTGGTGGAGGACGAGAAGAGCGACATGTCGGCGATCGAGGCCAAAGTAAAACAAAGCGAAATGCTGGAAGCTGATCTACGGGTGAGCGCATTGAAGGCTCGGCGAGCAGCGCTCGCGGTATTGACGCCTGAACAACTTGAGAACGCAAAGACCGCACATGAAAAGAGAAGACAGGCCATGATGCGCGGCTATGGACATGGACCCGACAAGGGAGACTATGAACATGAGGAGAAGGGACATCCACGCTGATCGTACCCTGAGAATGCGGCATAGGTCGAGCAGTCCTTGCGTAGAGCTCCTATGAGAGAAGGCCCTGACGTCTGTCAGGGGCGGCGCGACGCACAGGCGATACAAAAGCAACGACTGATGGAATGAATCTTCGTGATAACACCGATGAGCGGGTTCTCTGGACGACCTATCCATCCTGGTGGCAGTTCAGTTGGTTGTATTTCTTCAGCCTGATGACGGGACTGCGAAGTCTTCTTTTCTATGTCTTCGCCATTCCGGGGTGGGTAAGTTGGCTTGTGGCAACCGTCCTGCTTCTGCTAATTGCCGTCTTGTTGCGACGATGGGCAGTCTATAGCTTTACGTCTCGTCGACTTCTGGTCAGAAATGGATACACCGGTCGCGAGATTGTTGCCCTCCCACTGGAGCGGGTTGGTGAGGTGGACACGCAACAGGGGTCGATCGCACGGATGACAGGAATCGGGACGATCGTGGTCCGGGATACGAGCGGGGCAGAGGCATTGCGCTTCCGGGGTATTGGCGATGCCCAGGTGATTAAGACTAGAATTGTAGCGATGAAACCTTCCGCCGAGACTCAGCGAGTGACTCCATGAGGAACGTGATCGCCGAAAGCCTGCGCCAGACGAACATCTGGAAGATATACGTGTCATGTCCCCTTTCCAAAGATGGATCTTCTCTCGATGATCAGGAGTACCTTTCTCTGTTCAGCTCTCTCTAGTCATTCCCAGTCATACCGACAAGCACTGCTCCATCATCCGCCTTGCTAGTGACTTCAAGCAGGGAAGGGTTACTATCCCATCGACGATGTTCTGCTCAGCTCGCTATGGCTTATGAGTCAGTTGCGCTACGCACGTCTGGCTGACTTCTACGATTATCGATGAAAGTATTCAGTGGGCTCCCTGCCAGTCACTCTTCCTTTAGCCGTGGCAGGACTACCCCCGTGCCAGCTTCTATATTCAGTAGCCTAGGCAGTCTATCAGCGATGAGGAAGTCACAAGCGAAGATTTGTCGAGAGCAGGATCGGATCTTTGAGTCTGAAGAGGATGGACAGCGCGTTTTTCAACGTAGATGTAGCCCAGTGACATAAGGGGACATTCTCCATCTGCAAGCATGTCCCATAAGGCCACATCTTTTGAGTTGACCACGTCCATCGTTCTGCCTCAATGTGCCTACCGCCAGGCTGATGCTATCGCATAGCTATAAGCGTCATCAGGTCTCCGTCTCGAACAACCTTCAAGAACAACTTCCATCCGCGTCATTAGTTGCTATGCTCCGGCTACCGCTAGCTCCGCAGCCAAGGAATCATATCTGGACCTATTCGGATTGGTGACGGAACCGCCATATGCCTAGCCCGAATACGGCCGCCCCCAGTGCTGTCATCGTCAGAACGGGTCTCCACAACAAATCCATGCCGGCGCCCTTGAGTAAAATAGCCGTCGTGATGTCGATGTAGTACCGAAGTGGTGATAAAGACATGAGACGTTGTACCCACAATGGCATCACCTCAAACGGCGCACTTATACCAGAAAGAAGGAGCATCGGTGCAATCCCTAGGAGAGTCAGCATCCCGACCTGGGCCTGGTTGCGGGTCACCGTCGCAGCGAGCAGCCCGAACCCTGCCGAAGTGACAACGTACACGCCCGTCAACACAAAGAACAGGACGGCGCTGCCTCGCATGGGGACGCCGAAGGCCGGCTGTATTACTCCGTAGTACGCCACTCCAGTCGCCGCCAGAATTACTGCGGTCATGGACAACACCTTGGAAAGCATGATTTGTAATGGTGACAGCGGCGAGACGAGCAGTTGCTCCACGGTCCCGCGTTCCTTCTCGCGTACCAGAGCAGCAGCCGGCAGCAGGATGGCAAAAAGCGTCACCATTCTGAGAATGTGCGTGATCGATTGGAACCATGTCTCGTTCTGATCGGCATTGAACCACACCCTGTGCTCGCTCAGGACTGTCGGGAGCGTGGAGACCGGCTGGCCGGCTGCGGTGTCGGCCCCGAACCCTGCGACGATTCGACCGGCATATGCGGCAGCGGACAGACCCTGGGCCGCATTGGTGGTGTCGACCTGCAGTTGGACGGCGACTGGTTCACCGGCCCGGAGCGCTTCGTGAAAGCGGGGAGGGATGTCGAGGACCGCCATCGCGTGGCCCCGGTCCAACTCTCGCATCCCCTCGTCCGCATCGGGAATTTCACGGAGAACTTGAAAATACGGTTGGTGGAACCGGTGAATCAGCTCGCGAGATAACAGACTGTGATCCGCGTCGTGGACCAGCACGGCAGCATTTCGAAGCTGCATCGTGATGCCCGACGCACTGACATACACGGAGAGTGTAAATGAATAAAGAAGAAACAGCAGCAGAGGCAGGTCCCGGCTGAGCTGAAGCAATTCCTTCCAGGTCATGACCCACAGACGGCGCAGCCAGCGCGCGACATGCCCATGATGGTGGTCGATCCGCCTCATGCGCGGGGCCTCTTAGTAAAGAGCCAGTAGCCCCAGAGGCGAAGCGCGACAGCGAAAATGACCAAGGCAAGGACATCGAGCCACAGCACCTCCAGGCCGACTCCCTTTAAGAAGCTGCCGCGGAGAATGTTCGTGTAGTACATGGCAGGGAAAAGATGGGCTTGGACTTGTGCGCCTCGGCTCATGGAAGAGACCGGAACGAGGAGACCTGAGAACAGGAACGTCGGCACCATGCTCACCACCATCGTGACGACCAACGCGGCCATTTGAGTGCGGACAAGAAGCGAGACAAGGAGGCCGATGCCGGTGCCCACCATGACGAAAAGCACGGAGGCCAGAAAGAATAGGCCGAAGTTGCCCTTGAACGGCACCTGGAAGAGCCATACCGCCATGGCCCACAACACGACGACATTCACGCTCGCGATGGCCAGATACGTTGCGAGCTTGCCGGTGAGGAACTCCACACGGGTCACGGTCGAACTGTAAATGTTGTAGAGCGATCCGCTTTCCTTCTCGCGTACGATCCCGAGGGCCGTCAGTAACGGTGAGGCGACCATGAGCGCGAACATCACAAGCGCGGGCACCTGTGACCAGGTCCCGCGAATTTCTTCGTTATACAAATAGCGCACCTCCAGCCGAACCGGCTGAGCCCGGCGTCTCGCCTCTTCAAGCGACAGACCGGAAGTCCGGCTCAGATACTCGCTGACCAGTTTTTCGCTGAAAGTATTGTTCAGTGCAATGATGTACCCCTTCGCGATATCGGTGTAGAGAGGAAACGTCCCATCAAGCAAGGTCTGGACGGACACCGTCTTTCCTTCCTGCAGGCGCCGAGCGAAGTGTTCCGGAATGATGACGGCTGCCCGAAGATGAGCCGTCTGCAGCAGCGCATCCACCTCGCGTTCACTATTCAAGTGGCCACGGAAGTCGAAATAGCGAGAATGCATAAACCGCGACAAATAGTCCCGGCTCAACTCCGATCGGTCATAATCCACCGCTGCGACCGGTATCTGCTCCACGTCAATGACGAGCCCGTAGCCGAATACCAGCAGCCACAGTACGGGCAGCAGGAAAGCGAGCAGCAGGAACATCCGATCCCGCACCGTTTCGCGCCACTCTTTCAGAGCCACGGCCTGTACCCGTCTAAGGTTCACGGGAGGACCTCTTCCCTCTGCGCCTCTTCCATGGCCATCACACGATAGACAAAGACGTCTTCGAGCGTGAGCGTGCGAGGCACAATGGCCGTCAGGTGGATCGCAGCTTCTTCAAGCGCAGCCTGGATCCGCCCCTGGTCTTCCTTCGCACGCTTCGAGAGTATATGGATAGCACGACCATGCAATGTTGCACTGGCGAAGCCAATACCTATCAAGCGACGGAGCGCTTCTTGTGGCGCACTCGTAGTAATCTCGAGCAATTGCCCGGCCTCTCGCTCCAACGCCTGCTTCATGTCATGCGGAGACCCGGTCGAGATGATTCGTCCGGCGTACATGAGGGCCAGGCGATCACAATGCTCGGCTTCGCTCATATAGTGTGTGGTGACCAAGATCGCCACCGCTTCTTCCCGGGCCAACCGAACCAAGATGCTCCAGAACCGGCGACGACCGACGGGATCGACACCGGACGTCGGCTCGTCCAAGAACAACACGCGGGGTCGGTGTACCAGTGCGCAGCCAAGCGCTAAGCGTTGGCGGACACCCATCGGGAGCTTGCCCGTCAACTCCGCTTCATAGCCGACCAGACCTGCCATGGACATGATCCATTCCAACCGCCGGTGCGTTTCCACACGATTGAGACCATAAATGCCGGCAAATAGCTTGATATTTTCCACAACAGTCAAATCGAGATAGAGTGAAAAGGCCTGGGACATATATCCGATCCCTTCCTTGATGGCGCCTCCGCCCCGGCGGATCTCGGCTCCCGCCACGCGCCCTTCCCCATCGGACGGTTTGAGGATTCCGGTCAGCATCTTGATAACAGTGGTCTTGCCGGCCCCATTGGCGCCGAGCAGCCCAAAGATTTCGCCCGGCAGCACGGTAAAGCTCACCCCGTCCACAGCACGAAACGCACCGAAGTCCCGGACCAACTGCTCAGCCGCAATGGCGGGCCCTTCGGCAGCCGGGGCTTGAATATCGGCCATCCCTACCACCTCTTCCGTCTGTTCCACCTCGTCGCGCCGGACAAGATTGATAAAGACATCTTCGAGTTCGGGTTCATGCGATTCCAACCCCGTGATGGGCAATCCATCCAGAGCCTGTGTAACGAGCCGTCTCAGCGTATGAGCATCGACGCCGGCGCCAAAGATGTGAAGCCATGGCCCCACGGTTTCCACTTGCAGGTTGGCCTTTTTGAGTCGATCGACGGCGACAAGCTGCGGCGTGGCTTGTAGCACTGCCTTAGATCCGGGCGCGAGCTCAATGATGGCGTCCGGCTCGCCGGACGCCAGCGTCCGACCTTGGAACATCAGCGACAAGCGATCGAACCGTGACGCCTCGTCCATATAGGCAGTCGAGAGGATCGCCGTCATCTTGCCCTCATGGACCAGCTCGGCAAGGATTGCCCAGAAGTCCCGACGGGACACCGGATCGACTCCGGTCGTTGGTTCATCGAGAATGAGGAGTTCGGGTTGATGGATGAGCGCGCAGATAAGTCCGAGTTTCTGTTTCATCCCACCTGATAAATGCTTCATGGCTCGGGAGCGAAACGACTCCAGTCGTGTCATATTCAAGAGGCGATTCTTTCGGATGGTCAACTCAGGATCGGCGAGCAGACGCAGCTGTGCGAAGAAATCTATGTTCTCTTCGACCGACAGTTCGGAATACAGATTGAGCCCGAGGCCTTGGGGCATGAACCCGAGCCGTGCCTTAATGTGCTCAGCGGCTTGTTCTGAATCGATGACCGTCCCAAGCACTTCAACCGTGCCGCTGTCGTGTGCCAAAACCCCTGCGATGGCTTTGAGCAGCGTGCTCTTTCCGGCTCCGTCCGGCCCAATCAGACCATAGAGTTCACCCCGATGCACCGCCAGGTTGACGCCCTCCACGGCCACATGCTTTTTATAACCCTTGGCAAAGTCGGTGACACGGATGACGGCCTGTTCTGGTTCAGTCTTCATCTTCGTAGTCGACATTCACTAAGCCTGTCGTCTGTATCTGCTCACCACCGCGGTTTCATCCACCCCACGGTGTCCTTCCAACGGATCACGGCGTCGGCGGGAAGTCCGGGCGTCAGACGATGCTCGGGGTTCTCGCTCACATAGACTTTGACCGCGTAGATTAGCTTCACCCGCTCGTCCGGTGTCTGGACTTCCTTCGGGGTGAACTCCGCCTTGGAGGCGATATATCGCACGGTGCCTGGAAATGCCTGGTCGGGGAAGGCATCCACGTACACACGTGCCGGCAGACCGAGGTGCACCTTTCCGATCTGTACTTCGGGGACATAGACTTTCAAATACAGGTGATCGAGATCCACCACCTCGAAGAGCGGGGCGCCCGCCGCAACGACCTCCCCGATATCCACCATCCGGGTCGTGATGGTGCCATTGCTTGGGGCAGTGATGGTGAGATCGGCCAAGATGCTTTCAGCCTCGGCGACTGCAGCTTCCGCCTGATCTCTCTGTCGCTCCAGCGCGGCCACGTCAGCTTCCTTGGCCCTGATCCGTTTCCAGCCTAGTTCCGCTAGCGCCAGCTCCTTTAGTGTTTTGGCAAGCGCCGAGTTGGCTGACGCGATCTCGGTCTGGGAGACTCTCCATCGCGATTCGGCCTGGTCAAGCTGCTGCTGGGACGTCGCCTTTTCGACTGCCAGGGGCTTGATGCGCTCGGCATCGCGACGTGCTTCATACTCGACAGCCTTCGTCTTTTCCAGTACGGCACGGGCATTCGCAACGCCCGCATCTGCGGCCTCAATTGCAAGCGGGACTTCCAGATTCAAGATAGCTAGAGAGGTATGTGCTGCCTGGACCTGCGCTTCGACAGCATCGAACGCTTTCCTGCTCTGCTGTACTTTTGCACGGGTTTGTGTATCGTCCAGCTCCACCATCACTTGGCCTTGAGCAACCGAGTCGCCTTCCCGGGTCAGTAATCGATCGACCTTCCCGGTAAACTTGCTTGCTACAGCGATATGGTCTCCCTCGATGCGACCATTGACTTGAATCAAGCCTTCGGGAAGGCGTCCTCTGTTTGAGAAATGTTCGTAGCTAACGTAAGTCGTCGCCGCAGCCACCGCGAACAGAATGGCAGCGACACTGTGTCGTCTCGATAATGTCATAAGTCGTTCACCTGCATTGGGCAAAGCCTTCTGGTCATCATCTACTGGTTTGTCATTCCTGACCATGCTAACAGAAACCCACGAGAATACGAGTACTCACCTAGTGAACCATAGCAGTTTAACCTCTCTAATCTTGGACCACCGGACAGGGCTCAAGGTATCGCCATAGGCCGTGCCCTCACTGACTTCGTTCCTTTCTTCTCGGGGGCCGTATGGCGTCGACTCGTCTTAGAACCGCCGTGTTCCTTTTCTCGCAATCAACGCGTCGCACACGTAGGCTTGACCTTGTCAATGGCGAGTCAGCGTTATGGGGATTGTTCGATGATCTTTCTTACGACGAATGGCCGCGCGATGCTAATAGAATTGCTGATGCGTTCATTCCAATGGCGTCGTCTTCCCCTCGATGCAACGGTGCATGTTATCGCCTCCACGGACAGATAATCGATGAAATCATTGCTGAAGCGTTCGCTACGGTCCAGCCATTCCAGTTCCCATGTTTCAAAGGGAAGTGATTCGAGATACTCCAGCACCTGCGCCAATCCGGCTGCCATCAAGAAGCAGCGGTTCGGCGGAAGCTTGCGCATGAAGAATTCGAAAACGGCAGTGTGCTCCATGCTGTGTTCGATATAGGCCTGCAGCATGATGAGTTGATAAAGATCGGTGAGTAGCGCGCTTGCTTGCGGGTTCATGTCAGGGCCGAAACAAAACCATCCCTTTTCGGTCCCCTGTCCATTATTTGGTCGGAGGCTCACAGCCCGGACGCCGTCTACTACCAGAAAATGGGGAAGCTCATTTGTAAGGAATACAGAGCGATCGTTTCCAATTACGCATTGGTCGAATCATCATCGTGCATTCTCGTCCCAAAGCCGGATCTGGTTGCGGCCCGCTTGTTTTGCTTGATACAAGGCAAGATCGGCGTTGCCCATGAGCCCTCCAATCGTGTCTAGGTGGGGAGTCATTAATGCGACCCCGATGCTCACGGTAAGGGATTCACAAATCTGATCTTGCGTGAATGCGTGCTGGGAAATTTTCAAACGAATTCGCTCTGCCGTTCGGACCGCTTGCGCTTCCTCACATTCCACGAGGCCAATCAGAAACTCCTCTCCGCCGTACCGTCCAAAAATATCGGTGGGTCGCACGATATGTCTGATGAGACCGACGGCCGTCTGGATCACGAAATCCCCGAACGCATGACCATGCCGGTCATTGAGCTCCTTAAAAAAATCAAAATCGACAAAAAGCAGGGCGAAGGGATGTTTGAATCGACGACTTCGCACCAGTTCCATCTCTAAGGCTTCCATCGTGTATTGTCGATTGTATGTTCGTGTGAAACTATCCAAACGTGACAATTCCTGTAATTGATGCCGGGTCTCTTCTAGCTGCGACACACTGCTTTCTAGGCGCTGCATCGTGGCCTGATAATATGTCTCGACTGCCAAAATCTCCTCGAACTTGAATCGCCGAGTGAGGGTCATTAGCAGTGATCCAAGGCGGGCCGCATCGCTAGAATAGCGCGCTGCCAGACGGTCAGCAATCAGCTCCGTGAGCTTAACGTACGCTCCTAGATACCATCTCTGTTTCAATCCGATGCGTTCGTGCGTGTAGCCGATTCGTAAACAGGACTCAGCATAGGTGAGCTGACCAGTTTCGTCGTAACCTCGCGAGAGTAAATGCTCGCGCAATGTCCGTTTAAGCCGCTTGACCGTCTCGCTGTCGGAGATGAACCGCCGCAATTCGTCGTACTGCTGCAGGTGGGTGTAGAAGTCCACAAGGATCTGATCGATGTCCTCTGCAATCACACGCTCAATGAGTTCCATATTGGCCACATCTTCTTTGGAGAAACCAAGAAAGGACCACGTCGTGGCAAGTTCCTGTTGGGTGACTCCGAACAGCTCACAAAGTGTCGGTTTAAGTTCCCCGTCCATGATTTCTGATGCGTACGTCGGACCGATAGGGTTTCACGGAAAAGTTGCTAATCAAACGCCATATGACGCTGAGTAAAGCCATGACTATTGAACATGATTTTCAAATGTGATGGCTAATGCCTTTAACATGAACCTTGGAGCACAAAGTGCACCAAAGGCTAACAATCCTTCGATGTCCGCTCTCCTAACCATTCGGGCTTATCACGACCAACAAAGCCTTCTACGTTCTAACGCATTGGAGCGCGTCGTTCGGTTTAATTCTGGCCGTTTCGCTTCAAACCGCCGTCCAGTAGGGCTAATCAGGACTAAACCACAGGCAATCTACCTTTCCCGGAAGGTCGTGATAATAAGCCCAAGGCGGGTGAAGCTCAATCAAGGCTAGAAGGTGCCGTTTCTTGAGCTGAAATATTGTTCGTAATCATGCCCATTCCCTCGCATGGTCTTCTTGGCTAAGGCATTCGCCCATAATTCTGGCAAGTTCGTTGAGCTCTTTCCGATGAACACCCTGTGCTCCACAGTCCCGCCTCTCGCTGTCAGCAGCTAGCTCGCCTCGTTTGGGGAATTTGGCCACAGGTCCAGCTGCCGGCTGTTCTAAAGTTCCCCAGACTGGTAGGGGGTCCGACATTCTGAACCCGCGCAACCTTCGGGAACTTAGTCTTTGCTTGTCTGGCCTATTCTTCGCAGATGACGCTCCTTATGCTTAACCCAGTGTGGCAGAGAAAGACGTGCAGAAGGGGATTCGTATCGGAAACCTCGTTAAGAGGAATGTCGAATAAGGAGGAGTCATCATTCGTCGGTGCGCCAATTCCTAAGGTTCAAATGTGGAATCGAGTATTCCTTACGATCGATGGTCTCAATGAAGAGACGAACTACAACCGCCGTTTGAGCGCCCGGGCATCCCTCTGTGTATCCACCTGGTGGGAATTCGAATCATGACAGACAGGTGAACGATGTGGCAAATCCGATTCCACGGGCGCGGGGGACAGGGCGTCGTTACAGCAGCTGAGCTGCTAGCGCTAGCAGCATTCACGGACGGCAAGTACGCGCAGGCTTTCCCGAGCTTCGGCTCGGAACGCATGGGGGCCCCAGTTGCAGCCTTCTGCCGCATTGATGAAAAAGCCATCCGCCTTCGTGAAGCGGTCATGAGCCCAGATGCGCTGATCGTGCAAGACGCCACCCTGTTGGATCAGGTCGACGTCTTCGCAGGGCTCGCTCCCTTGGGATATGTATTGATTAACTCGCCGCAGTCCCTAGATGCACTACACCTTGAGGAGTTTCTGTCAACCTTACCCAATGGCCATGTATTCTCCTTTCCTGCGTCGGACCTCGGGTTGAAGTACCTCAACCGACCCATAGCCAATGCGCCGTTGCTAGGTGGGTTTGCCGCACTCACGGGACTGATAACGTTTGCCTCCGTAGAATCGGCGATTCTTCATAAATTTCCTGGTCCGATCGGAGAGGCGAATGCTTCGGCAGCGCAAGAGGCATATGAGTATGTCACCACTCACGTCACTGTACTACGGGGGGATTGCCCATGACCGTACAGATTGAAGGATCCCAAGCCGTGGCCGAAACGGTGGCGCTCTGCCGGCCAGATGTAGTTGCAGCCTATCCCATCTCACCGCAGACGCACATTGTTGAGCGTCTCGCTCGAAAGGCCGCGAAGGGCGAGATAGGCCGCTGCCAGTTTCTCAATGTAGAGTCTGAGTTCGCCGCCTTGAGTGTGCTGATCGGCGCCTCGGCCACAGGAGCCCGCACCTACACGGCCACGAGCAGCCAAGGACTGCTCTTTATGGCTGAAGCCGTCTACAATGCGGCCGGACTGGGGCTTCCGATCGTCATGACGGTCGCCAACCGCGCGATCGGCGCTCCAATCAATATCTGGAACGATCATTCGGACAGCATGGCGTTACGCGACGCCGGGTGGATTCAACTCTTCGCAGAGGACAATCAGGAAGCGGCGGACCTCCACATCCAAGCCTTTCGTCTAGCTGAAGAACTCAGTTGCCCGGTGATGGTCTGCATGGACGGCTATGTGCTCACGCACGCCTACGAGCCGTTGGACCTGCCGAACGCCTCTCAAGTCGACCGCTATCTTCCGCCCTACTCCCCAGTACAAGTTCTTGACGTCACCGCTCCGGTGTCCATCGGCGCTATGGTGGGGCCGGAGGCATTTATGGAGGTCAAGTACTTGTCGCACCATCAACATCTCCGCGCACTGGAGCTAATACCGGAATTGACGGGGGTCTTCGAACAACACTTTCATCGACGATCTGGAGGCCTGTGCACTCCGTATCGCGTGGAAGACGCCGATGTCGTGGTGATCGCATTGGGGTCTGTGATTGGCACGATCAAAGACGCGGTAGATGAGCTGCGTCATGAAGGCGTCGCCGTGGGTTGCGTCAAGATCGGATGCTATCGACCCTTCCCGAAGCAGCAACTGCGGGCGTTGCTGGAAGGAGTGACACGCGTCATCGTGGTGGAGAAAGACCTGGCGGTGGGTATGGGCGGGATCGTATCCGCCGATGTGCAGTTGGCGCTCAAAGGTCCTGTCCACACCGTCATTGCGGGCTTGGGAGGTCGATCCATCTCGAAGGCCTCATTGAAACAGATGATCCAGGAGGCCCGTGGTGAGCGACTCGCCGATCCTCATTTTCTCGACCTCAACTGGAACGTCATCGACCAGGAACGCTCCCCCCGGCGGGATACGCGGCGTGCAGGTCCAATGGCCGAACAGGTGCTTCGAGCCGTGAACGCCATCGGAGTGAAACTGATCTGAGGAGACGCCATGTCCACTGAGCGCATCAAGTTCTACCAGACCGGCACCTTCACGGCCGGAAACCGTTTGCTCGACGAAGGCACCCGGACAGTCCAGTCGCGGATGGATCGGACCAATTCGCTCAATTCCGGCCATCGGGCCTGCCAGGGGTGCGGAGAAGCGCTGGGCGCGCGCTATGCGATCGATGCCGCCATGCGCGCGAGCCACAAACAATTGATCGCCGTGAATGCGACCGGCTGTTTAGAGGTGTTTTCCAGTCCTTACCCTGAAAGCTCCTGGCAGATTCCTTGGATGCATTCGTTGTTTGGGAACGCACCGGCCGTGGCCAGCGGCGTCGCGGCGGCCCTTCGTGCCAAGGGACGCGACACTGTGAAAGTGATCGCGCAAGGCGGTGACGGCGCGACGGTCGACATTGGCTTCGGCTGTCTGTCCGGAATGTTCGAGCGCAACGATGACGTGTTGTACGTCTGTTACGACAACGAAGCGTATATGAACACCGGGATTCAGCGCTCGGGCGCCACCCCTCCGTTCGCCCAAACGAACACCACGCCTGTCGTGAGTGAGCATCCGGGCAATCCGCTAGGTGCCGGTAAAAATGTGCCGCGAATTGCCCTTGCGCACGGGATTCCCTATGTCGCGACAGCATCTGTCGCCGATCTCCACGATCTGGAACGCAAGGTCACAAAGGCCATCGGCATTTGCGGGGCGCGGTACATCCATATCCAGGTGCCATGTCCACTGGGTTGGGGCGCGGACCCGGCACATACGATGAAGATCGCCCGTCTGGCGGTGGAGTCGGGATTGTTCCCACTGTTCGAGGCGGAGTTGGGTACCGTCATCCAGTCCTCGTCGATTCGCCGCAAGGTTCCCGTCGAGCGGTATCTTGAGCTACAGAACCGGTTCGCGCATCTGTTCGGTCCGCCACCGGACACCGACGCCATCGCTGGGATCCAAGCAATTGCAGACCACAACATCGCCCTCTATGGACTGCTGAGATAAGGGACTCCTATGGACCGCAAACCGTTTGCCATCACGCTCGATCCGAACACAAGCCTGGCCAACCATACGGGGAACTGGCGCACCATGAAACCGGTGTATGTGGATCGCTTGCCGCCGTGCAACCACGCCTGCCCAGCTGGGGAGAACATCCAAGCCTGGCTGTATCACGCTGAAGAAGGGGCTTACGAGGAAGCCTGGCAGCAGCTCATGCAGGACAACCCGATGCCGGCGATCCACGGCCGCGTCTGTTACCACCCATGTGAAGGCGCCTGCAATCGAGCACAACTGGATGAGGCTGTTAGCATTCACGCCGTGGAACGATTTCTGGGCGATCAAGCGATCAAGGAAGGCTGGACGGTGAAATGCGCTCCCCGTACCGGCAAGAAGGTGTTGATCGTCGGTGCAGGACCTGGCGGACTCTCCGCGGCATATCATCTGGCCAGACTCGGGCACGAGGTCGCCATTCATGAAGCCGGTCCGAAAGCCGGGGGCATGATGCGCTTCGGCGTCCCCAAGTACAGGCTGCCCCGCGACATCGTGGAGACCGAGGTCGCGAGGATTGAATCCATGGGCGTGACGATCACGCTAAACAGCCGGGTCGAAGACCTGGAGGCTACTATCGCGGAAGGTCGGTTCGACGCGGCCTTCCTCGCCATCGGTGCGCACCAGGCCAGGCGTATCGAGATTCCAGGGTGTGACGCCAAGCGCGTGCTTGACGCGGTCACCTTCTTGCGCAGCATGGAAGGGGCCGATCTCCCCAAGCTGGGACGACGAGTCGCGGTCTACGGCGGTGGCAACACAGCCATCGACGTGGCTCGCAGCGTTGAGCGGTTAGGGCTGGAACCAGTCATCATCATTTACCGCCGAGACTTGGGCCATTCGCCGGCTTTTGCCAGCGAAATCATGGAAGCCGAGGAAGAAGGTGTGCAGTTCCAATGGTTACGGAAGATTGCGAAGGGCGACGAATCGACCCTAACGGTCGAGGAAGTGACACTTGATGAGCAGGGGAAAGTACAACCCACTGGTCGCTTCGAGACAATTGAGGCCAATACTGTGATTCTGGCCTTGGGGCAACGCGCCGATACGAGCTTTCTCAAATCGGTACGTGGGCTGCAGGTGGGAGAGGACGGGACCGTTGAGGTCGATCAGACGATGATGACGGGACATCCCGGCATCTTTGCCGGCGGTGACATGGTGCCCGGCAACCAGTCTGTCACAATAGCCACGGGTCATGGCAAGATGGCGGCGCGTCATATCGATGTGTTCCTTCGAGGGACGGGGTACGTCAAGCCTGAAGGTCATGCGCCAGCCACGTTCGACCGCCTGAATACCTGGTACTACACCGACGCCGACCAATCGAAACAACCGTTGTTAAATCTTATCCGGCGCCGCTCGACCTTCGAAGAAATCGTCGGTGGCCTGGATGTGGACACGGCGCTTTTAGAGGCGCGTCGGTGTCTGTCCTGTGGCAACTGTTTCAAGTGCGACAACTGCTATGCTGTGTGCCCCGATAATGCCGTGATCAAGCTTGGCCAGGGAAAACGATACGCGATCAACTATGACTACTGTAAAGGCTGTGGCTTATGCGTAGAGGAGTGTCCCTGCGGGGCGATCGACATGGTGAAGGAAGTCAAATAGAGGCAAGAAGCTGAAGGACTCCAGTCATCGCCCACACCATTTATGAGGAAAAACGATCCCAGTGACAGCAAACATTGCATTGGCCATGGCAGCAGACAAGACGTGCCTAAGATCGCCGTCTGCGGCAGCTGCGAGCGATTATCTGGACTTTGCGCTGGGTCCTGATCCAACAAGGGATCGGCAGTTTCATGCTCACCCGATGCGATCGAGATAACCGTGGCGATCCTGCAGTTGGAAGGGGTTTCACAGCGTGCGGCGCAGACATGAAAGGCATGAAAGGAAAGTAGATGTATGAAGAAAATGATTTGTGATCTGCCCGATGATCGCTTTACAGGACGACCTGTCTTGGTCCGCATGGACTTCAATGTGCCCATCTCCAAAGGCAAGATTCGGGAGGATTATCGCCTCCGCCGCGCCATCCCGACCATTGAATATCTCTGTCAGCGGGGCGCCAAAGTCATCCTGGCTTCTCATCTGGGAAAACCCAAAGGAACACTGGTGCCGGAGCTGTCCTTGAAACCCGTTGCCGATCGACTCCGAGAAATGTTGAAGGTTCCTGCGATGAAGTTCGTCGGCGCGGTCGTTGGCGAGCAGGTAAAGCGAGCGCTCGACGACATGAAGCCCGGAGAGGCTCTGCTGCTAGAGAACCTGCGTTTCGAGCGGGGAGAAGAAGCGAATGATTCTGTCTTCGCGCAGCAGCTCGCTTCACTCGCTGAACTGTACGTGAACGACGCGTTCGGGACGATGCACCGCGCACACGCCTCGACCTATGGGGCGGCGCAACTGTTTCGTGACCGGTTGGCCGGCTTCTTGGTGAGCAAGGAGATCGAGGTCTTGAGTCAGATTCGCGATTATCCCGCCCGCCCTTTCAGGGTGGTTGTCGGCGGCATCAAGATCAAAGACAAGTTGTCGGCGCTGAAAGCGCTTATTCCCAAGGCCGACACCGTCCTCCTGGGCGGAGGCATCGCATATACGTTCCTGGCCGCACAAGGAGTGGCAACGGGCGACTCACCGGTCGAGCATGAATTCATGCCTTGGGCCAAAGACGTGCTGGCCAGGTATCGGGAACGCATTCTGCTGCCAATAGATCATGTCATCGCCAGGAGCGTGGAGGAGGGGGACAAACTCCAGAACGTTCATCGAGCGATCCCTGCCGGCTTCAAGGGACTGGACATCGGCCGCGACGCCTCGTTGTCCTTCGCGCATGAGCTGCTGCGGGGTACGGGAACCGTGTTCTGGAACGGTCCCATGGGGGCCTTCGAAGTCGACGAGTTTGCCGACGGAACGGTCGACGTCGCGCGAGCCATGGCGCTCGCGCATTGGCGCGGCGCCTTCACCGTCGTGGGAGGCGGCGACACGGTCGCGGCGGTGCGCAAGGCGGAAGTGTTAGAAACAGAGATCAGTCATGTGTCAACGGGTGGTGGCGCCTCGTTGAAATTCATCGGCGGGGAAGAGCTGCCTGGGATCAAGGTGCTCAACGAGAAATCACAGTAAACCGTGGCGAGGCCAGTTGGAGAGAGGGATCCTATGAAGAAGATCAAAATCGGAGTCAACGGCTATGGTGTAATCGGCAAGCGCGTGGCCGATGCGGTGAGACAACAGGAAGACATGGATTTGATCGGCGTGGCCGATGTCGTAACCGACTATCGTATCAAGACGGCGGCGGTTCTGGGCCTGGATATCTATGCGGCGCTGCCGGACAAGGTGACGATGATGCGTGCGGCCGGGATTACGGTCGTTGGCACGCTGGATGATTTGCTGCAGCAGGTCGACGTGGTAGCGGATTGCACGCCAAAGAAAATCGGTGCGGCCAACAAGCCTCTCTATGAGCGGGCCGGCGTGAAGGCGATTTACCAGGGGGGCGAATCGCACATGCTGACCGGGCATTCGTTTGTGGCGCAGGCCAATTATGAAACGGCACTCGGGCGGGCCAGCACCCGGGTCGTGTCGTGCAACACCACCTCTATCGTGCGAACCCTCGGCGCTCTGAAGAAAGTCGGCCTCTTAAAGCGTGCACGAGGCACGCTGATACGTCGGGCTTCCGACCCATGGGAAGCGCATCTAGATGGCATCATGAACACAGTCATCCCCGAGAAGACGATTCCGAGCCATCAAGGGCCGGATGCGAAAACTGTTGACCCAGAATTGGACGTCATGACGATCGCCGTCAAAGCGTCTCATAATAGCAGCCACCTCCACACCTGGTGGGTGGAACTTACCCGCTCAGCAAGCAAAGATGAGGTGCTGGCGGCGTTTCGGGCCGCGCCACGAATCGCTTTTATTCGCATGAGCGACGGTGTGGCGGCTACGAACAGCACGATTGAACTGATGAGCGACTTGGGGCGCCCTCGCGGAGATCTGTGGGAAGTAGCGCTGTGGGAAGATGTCCTTACGGTGAACGGCAACGAAGCCTATTACACCTACCAGGTCTTCAACCAAGCGATCGTCGTGCCTGAGACGATCGACGCGATGCGGGCTCTGACAGGAGCGGAGCAACAGGGCGAGCGGTCGATTCAGAAGACTGATCAGGCCCTGGGGATCACGAAAGAATTTCTAAAGAGCAAAGAAGGGGTGCTGACCGCGTGAGCATGGGAAAAACATTGCGGCCATGCTCACCTATTAACAGTCATACGATGACACCGCACATGAATGACATGGAGCTCAGAACATTTGAAGACCTGCTGGGGGAGGCCACGTGTCTGCCTCGCCTCAAGATCGTGGTCGTGGATACCACGGAACGACACGTCATTGAGGGAGAGGCCGCGGCAGCTCAATGCGGCCTACTCGACCCGATTCTCGTGGGAGAGAAGACTGCCATTGGGGAACTGTGGCGACACCTCTCACGGCCAGCAACCGGTCAACCTAAGCGAGGATCAGAAACGATTGCTCCGCATTCCTTGCAAAGGAGCTTTCCCGTTTTCTGATGACCAGCGGTATATTGATCAATCAGCATGCGGGCGTGCTGACAAGGTTTAGGATCCTTCCCTTTCAAGTCCGGACCTACTTCATTGTGATCTGTGACTCCGTTCATGATTTTTCCTTTTTTCCCGGCGTGAGACGCGACGGTGGGTTGGCATGGAGACACAGCGTAGTCTTGTTTCTTGCCTATTGCAATGCGGACGATGAAATAAGAAGGCAACCCAGAGGTACATTAAAAGATTCGTTACAACCACTATTGTTGTGTCATTGATGAACGACAGGATGTCCGATTATGAAAGTCCATGGCGTGCGATGGGCACATTAAAACCCCGTATGGACATGGATCGCCACTGCCTTTGTGGTACGCGAGTTGCCCCATCCTGCGGAACATGTGGAGACGACGCAGCGTGACTTATGTGCGCGCATCTCATTAGGTATCAGATTGCCAGGTCCTCAGCATTCTTCCGGGAGTCGTGGAGTTGTCCTTGGTTTCTACTGTTTCTTGTTGTCCCACAAGTTTAAGGGCACCGTTATGGTGCGGCATTCGTAGATGTAGAAGGCGCTTGTTGGTGATATGGGGCCGTGGATTTCGTGACGCCATTCCAATCGCCATACACTCAGCCCTGTACGTAGCAGATCAGGTCATCCCATCGCCTGAGCTGAGATAGTCTTCCACAATCTTCTCAAGATCACGAACCTATCGCCCATAGCGACCCATCAGCTTCGACTCAGCCAAAATATGACCCTTACTTGCCTCAAGCACGTGAGCTTTAGTGGCGCGCCATTTTAAATCAAGCAGGGTATCGAGTGCGTACAGCGTAAAATAATATCGGTGCGGTTTTCCGGGCGGTGGGCATGGACCGCCATACCCGATCCTTTTAAAATCGTTGACGCCCTGGCGCATGCCATTAGGAAGAGATTCGTCCGCAGGAACCGCCTCGGGCAATTGCCGAGTATCAGCCGGCGCGTTGAATAGAACCCAATGCACCCACGTTCCCCCTGGGGCATCGGGATCGTCGGCAATGAGGGCGAAACAGCGGGTGCCTTTCAGTGAATCGGTCCATACGAAAGCTGGTGACACGTCGGCCCCGTCACATGTGTATTTGGTCGGAATAAAGTCACCTTCTTTGATGTTCGGACTGGTCAACTTAAACATCGCCGTGCCTCCATTGGATAAATGTTCTCTGGCGTCTAGTTGCCTACATCCTCGCGCGAGCCGGTGCCGCTAGGCTGGATCCACCGCTGGCCAATCGCGTGTCGCGCCGACGGGCCCTTGCGACTCGAATCGCTTGATGTAGCGCAGAAGGACCGGATTGATCTCATTGCCGCCGACGATCCCAGGGCCCCATCGAGCAAGAAATTATGTTGGACATCGGCGATCAATAAGGCATCCCCGGGAATGAGAGACATGGGTGGCCTTGGCTGAGAAGAATTCATGGCTTCGTCCGGAGGAGGGTTTAGGGTTTAATCGCGACCTTTAATACCCCATCCCGGCGCTCGCCGAACAGGGCGTATGCGTCGACGATGTGGGCAAGCGGAAAAGTGTGCGTTAACAGGGGTTCGAGGTCGACCCGCCCATGAAGCACCAGTTCCATGAGTCGGCGCATGCGCTCTTTTCCGCCTGGACATAAGGTTGTGACGATGCGGTAATCGCCGATGCCGGCGGCAAAAGCATCGTAGGGAATCTGCAATTTGCCGGAGTACACGCCCAAACTGGATAAGGTTCCTCCCGGGCGAAGACAGCGCAGCGCCTTCTCGAATGTGTCTTGAGTGCCCAGCGCTTCAATCGCCACATCGGCTCCGCCGCCTGTCAGCCGTTTTACCGACGCGATGACATCCGTCTCGCGGTAGTCCAACACCACATCCGCCCCGAGGCGTTCCGCCATGCGGAGCCGCGTCGGATCTCCATCCACTCCGATAATGAGGGATGCGCCCATCAAGCGAGCGCCAACCGTGGCACTAAGTCCAATGGGCCCTTGTGCGAAAACCACTACGGTGTCTCCGAGCCGGATCTCTGCCGACTCCGCGCCACTGAAACCCGTCGAGGCAATGTCCGCGAGCAGCACGACCTGCTCATCCCTCAGTGAGGGGGGGATCACCGAGAGATTCGCCTGTGCAAATGGTACGCACAGGTATTCTGCTTGCGCGCCATTGATCGTGTTACCGAACCGCCATCCGCCGATCGCTTCATAGTCGGTCCCGTGTCCGCATTGAGACCATTGTCCCGACAGACAGGCGCGACACTGCCCGCACGGCGTAATGGCGCCGACCAACACACGGTCCCCGATATGGTAGCCGCAGACGCCGTCCCCAAGTTCTTCGATAACCCCGACAGGTTCGTGTCCGATGATCAGCCCCGGTTTGACCGGATATTCACCGCGCAAAATATGGAGATCCGTTCCGCAGATGGTGGTGAGCGTGATCCGGATGACAGCTTCGCCTACGCCAGCACGCGGGCGTGGGACTGCTTCGACCTCAATGTGATGCGGGCTGTGGAAGACGGTCGCGCACATCGTGTCAGGTTTCATATTTTCCAACTACTTTCATGCGGCACACCACAATCAATATCCCATTGGACTCTCTTCGGCGAGGAAGCTGACAGCCATGCTATCGACCCTGTTCCGAGAACACGCGGATATAGACCAACACATCCTGTTGCTCGGCCGGCGACAGCCGATCTCTCCATGCGTGCATGGGACTGAAGCTCAGGCCATTTAATGAAAAAAAGCAGGCGCTCGTCCGATTTGGATCGGGACGCCTGGGCGTGAAAATTCGCCGGACGCACCATCTGTTCTTGTGCCTGTGGCCCGTCGCCGCGACCGGTCTGACCAAGCATTTCGCGCAATGCTGCTCATAAATCGCCTTGCCCGTCGCGACGTCGGTCGCAAGATCTTGGGCATGGCCGGTCTCGTGGAGCTTAAAGAGACCGAGGAAGACGGTCGCGACGGGCAAGAAGCCGAATGCTATTCTGCCGATGCGCATCGGTCGGTCTCCAATCCGGATCAACTTTTTTTGGTCGTCCGTGCGATGAAACTCGTGATCAGTTGCTCCAATTTCTTGCTGCCGCACGCGGGACAGGTCGCTTGGCCGCTCTCGTGCTCTTTTAGCGTGATCGCGATGAGGGATTCTTTCCCGCACGCCAGACATTTATAGTCATACATCGGCATTTACGTAATACCTCGCGCTGCCGCATTCTGTCACTCAGCGATGCTCAGGCATGATCATGATGGCCGTCTCATAAACAGGAAGGACGGATCGGAAGCTTGGGTGGAGCCTAATTGCACTTCAAGGACGCGCCGTTGAAGGCGCGTCCTGTTGGCTTGCGTCGGAGCGATGGATCAGCCTCCCCCGACTTCACCGGTCGTCTCCACCACGAGGAACTCTCCCTTCATGTTGGCGTGGATATCACACCAGAATGGATATTGCATCGTCTCGCGTTCGGCGCTGTGGCCTTTGGTGAAATAGAGGGTTGCCGTCTTGCCCGGATCGACGTGGAACGATCGGAGCCCTTTGGCCTTCACCTCGCTTGCGTCGCCTTCTTTGCGGACCTGTACGTCTTTAAATAGGTTGGAGCTGAATCCGTGAGTGACGGTATCGTTGTTCTTGAGCACAATCGCAGTCAGGGTTCCTGGCATCGTATGGCCTTTCACCTGATACTCCTTATTGGTCATGGTGACCTCGATCTTCATTTCAGGATCGGCCGCAAGCCCACTGGAATGGAGTCCAATCCCTGGCCATGCCACAGCTGCTGTCGCCAGAATGAAAAGCGCTTTGATTCCCTGTCTGTTCATGATTTCCTCCCTGCTTGAGTATTGACAAAAGATTTCCTACTTCGAAAATCGGTGCGGTAGTTGTGCTGTGGCCGGCACCTTCGGCCATAATTCATCCTCTGGACCGACGACGGTGTCACTCATAGCCGCCAAGAGCCGGTGGAGGCACTACGACAGTGGCATGTTCTCCCTTGTTCCCTGGCGCCGCGTTAAAAAGGACTTGCGTCCCGTCATTCAGATCCCGAAAATTCAATTCGCGTAACGCATTCTTATGAAAATAGACTTCACCGCCGCCCTCTTGGAGAATGAACCCATAGCCTTCTTCTGGAAAGAGCTTACTGATGACGCCGCGCAATGGAGGGATCGGCTCGGTCCTCACGTCTGTGGCGCCACGCTTGTCTCGATACTTCTGCAGTTCGATTTCGACGGCCGAGAAGGCTGCCCGAATTGCTTCTTCGAAGGTCTTTTCTTCTTTTCGAGCCGTGATCGTGTGCCGACCGGGCATGGTGACCAGGACCAAGGCCTCCGCCACGCGTGCATCCTTCTTATGGTGCTTGTTCTTCGTCAAAGTCACTCGTCCGTGAATCACATCGTCATGACCGACCTGCAGAGTTTCCATTCGTTGCTCAATTTCTATTTTCCATCGGGGGGTCATGTCGACGTTCCGGCTTTCAATCTGAAGATCCATGTTCGTCCTCGCGTGCGTTGGGTTCTGATCCTGAAGTCCGCAAGAGCCATGCCAGTGCTTCCCTAATAAACAATGCGAATAAGGGACTAAAAGGTTCCGTTCTTAAAGAGATGGGAATGGTCATGCTTCCTGCCCCATACGTAGCTCAATCGAAGTGGCGCATTTTTCCTCAGTGACGGATGGGGCAGTGGAGAAGAATGCGGCAGTGATTGTGAAACAAGACAAAGAGTAGGCAGGAGGGAACGTCGTTTGCTTAAATCACCCCAGTGGCCACATTGAAAAGAAAGCAGCTCCAGACGTACGTGCAGGGCCGATTCGGGCCGACGGCCAAGCTGCTCACGTTTGGCCCGATCGGGGAGGAGACGTCAGCTTCGTCCGTGAAAGGATATGGCTATGGGTCTCCCGTTCGGCTGACCATTCAGGTCGGTCCGCACATCCACCGCGTCGTTTTAGTCACCATGAAACCGGGGCCGTTCGGCCATGAGCATGTTGCCGATCGAGCGCAAGCACTGCTCTGGGATTACGAATCTTATGGCAGGCTACCTCGGCATGTTCCTGCTCTTGATGTGGGGGCCTTTACCGCAGATGGCGCGTTGTTTTCCGTGGCGCCGGCGCATGAGTTTTTTGTCCTCACGCAATGGGTCGACGGCCACAGCTATTACGATGACTTGGCCCGCATGAGCCGCACCAGCCGATTGTCCTCGCAGGATCGACAGCGCGCCAACGCGCTTGTCCACTATCTCGCAGGGATTCATCAGAAAAAAAAGCGACACCCGGAACTCTACCGGCGGCGGTTGAGAGAATTGATCGGCCATGGCGAGTGCATCATGGGGCTGACCGACAGTTACCCCCCGCGCTTCCACTTCATTACAGAGGAACGACTGAGGTCCATCGAGGATGCCTGCAACCGCCGGCGCTGGGTGACTCCGCCGTCGAGCCGATCGCCTGGCGCAAGTCCATGGTGATTTTCATCCATGGAATGTGCTGTTTCGTCAGGGAATCGACTTTAGCGTCCTAGACCGGTCGCGAGGCGAATGGGGCGAACCCGCCGACGATGTGACTTCAATGACGATCAATTATCTGTTTGCCTCGCTTCAGAGGTGGGGAGATCTTCGCGGCCCATTCGAAATACTGTTTCGGGAATTTTGGGATCGATACATGTCGGAAACTAAGGATCATATGATTCTTGAGGCCGCTGCTCCTTTCTTTGCATTTCGTGGGCTCGTCATCGCCAGTCCAGTGTGGTATCCGGATCTGGCGCTATCGGTGCGGCGGAGTATTTTTAATTTTGTCGAGCAGGTCCTCGCGACAGAGCGGTTCGATCCACACGACGTGAATCGGTACGTGAAAGGCTAAGGGACGCAAGGGGAGCAGGGGTGCTGGCCCCAGGCTGAATATGATGAGTTTCGCCATCTGGGTTACCGGCCTGCCCGCTTCTGGGAAAAGCACGATCACGGAGGCCTTACAATCCGGATTGGAAGCGGCGGGGCTGCAGGTGGAGGTGCTGGAATCCGATACGCTGCGTCGCCTCTTGACTCCGTCGCCTTCCTATTCCGACGTTGAGCGGAATCTCTTCTATCGGGCCATGGCGTTTGCGGGCAGCCGATTGGTGGCTCATGGAGTGACAGTTGTGTTCGATGCGACGGCCACCAAACGGGAGTATCGCGCCTTTGCGAGGGACCTCATCGATCGCTTTGTCGAAGTGGCGGTGGAGTGTCCGCTCGACGTCTGCATGGCGCGCGATACGAAAGGCACGTATCGGAAAGGCCTCGCAGGCGAATCGAAGACGGTGCCTGGTCTTCAGACGCCCTATGAGGCGCCGGAAAATCCTGACGTTCGTATTGATAGCGTCCACATATCTACGCAGGCGGCCGTTGAACGTATTCTGGCGGTGCTTCGCGAACGGCAGCTGATTTCTTAACGAACGCTATCGAAGCGTCAAAACCGGGCGATGGCTTGTGTGGAGAATCTTATGCGAGACGCTTCCCAGTAGAAAACGCGCGATTGGTTGTTGTGTTCGTGATCCCACTACAATCAGATCAGGCTGAAGTTCCTCGGCATATTGTAGGATGGTGGCCGCCGGCGGGCCGATCTTCGTGATTGGGATGGCGCAACACTGGAGAGCCGAGAGGCGACCGGCAATATCTTCGGCGAATCGTTGTGCGCTCTTGAGTGCTGTGTCCCGCATCGGTTCGAATGCAGCCGTGTATTTCACTTGTCCGACCGGCAACGGAAGTACGGTGAGCACATGCGCGTTAACCGGCTGGTTGAACGGCTTGTGCATAAAAAATCGGATCACCGTCCCGGCATCCTGCAGCCCCGCCACCGCAATGAGGATATTCCGTAACGCCGGCATAGGGGCGGGCACAGTCAAAACCGCGCCGGGCGCATGAGTCACGACCCCATGAGATACACTTCCAAAGACAAACTCTTTTGTCGGCGTGAGCCCTCGGGCACCCATAATGATCAAGTCGATTCGCTCCCGTTGGGCCATTGAGACAATGACCTCAGCCGGCGAGCCGAGCTCAAGACGACTCTCCACCGGACCCACGCCGTCGGACAAGAGGGTAACCGCTCGTTGTAGCAGACGTTTACCCTCTTCCCGCATGTCCAGCTCAAGGCTTCGATAAAGCTCGTGCGCGGCTTCGGGGTCCAGCATTGGATAGGATGCTTTCGGGACGTCCACGGCATGGAGCAGGATTGTATGTTCGCACGGGGAGAGATGCGTTAAGACACGCACGGCGTCAAAGGCCTGATCCGAACTGTCAATCGCCAGCAGGTAACGCATAGATACGACTTCAGCATTCACAAGTAGCCATGGAAATGGTATTCACCATTGCATGTACATACTTGACGGTTTCAGTGGCATTCCGTCGGGCAGAAAAAAACCAAGTACACTATCGTCACTATTCCTAGGACGACTGCGCCGATAATCAACCAGCGATGCCTTATTACCATCTCATTCAACGCAACCCCTCCGTTTGGTGCATTCCCCTCACCTGAAGCGAGCAAGCCATGTGCCCAATGACGGAAGTCTTTCTCGTGGGCCGATTCTCTTTGAATAGGTTGCCTCGATAAGAAGATTGTAGCCTTACGCTACATGCAGGTCCTGGAGCCTGTAGCAGGACTCCCCTGCAGGCTTAGTCGAATTCATACTTCAGCAGGCAGAGCCAATAATTCGAGCCGATTGTGCACTTTTCGTTTTACATTTTGAATCTTGGGCGATGGCATTACCCTTGCTCACATCCTGTCGGCAGTGGCTGAGCCCAAAAAGATGACGGATGAAAATAATCAGTCTCGGCAGGAAAGATCCATTCGATGTGGTACGTCGATCCATTCAGATCCGCTCAGGCTGGCTCAAGCCTCAATGGCCTTCATAAATAATTGCACGACGCTCTTCGATGTAGTGACACCCGCTAGTTGGCCGCATAGTGGTTGATGGAGGACACATGGCGGATCGGTTGTTCAAAAAAATTCTCGTCCCGGTTGACTTCTCACCCTGTTCCGAAGAGGCGTTTTGTGTGGCGATGTCAATGGCGCGGGTGTTTCAGTCGGAAGTCATTGTTCTCCATGTGGTCGACACCAAAAATTTAGGGGCATTAAACTCGCTTGGTTTGGCTCTTCCCTCGGAAGAGGCGCAACAAAAGAAACGATTGCGCCATTATGCCCGATTGAATGCGCGGCGCTTACTCGCCCTCGATGCGGCGAAGGGCGTGTCGATTCGTCGTCTTCTTATAGAGGGTTCCCCCTTCGTCGAAATCGCCCGTACCGTTCGGTCTGAAAAAGTCGCGTTGGTCGTCATGGGTACCTACGGCGGGGCAGGGGATGTGGATAGAATTTTCTTCGGCAGCACGGCGGAGAAGGTTGTGCGGACAGCGGGGTGTCCTGTATTGACGGTCCCGCTTGTTCAGTCCCTGCCGTCACCACGAAACACGGCCGCATCGCGGCGGAAGGAGAATGGATGATGCCCTTTAAATATAAATCGATAGAGAGAGTCTTCGCGATCATTATACTGGGCAGCTTCGTCGCCCTGTCCTCACACGCCGGTGCCCAAAGCGTACAACGCATTGAAGTCAAGATTAAAGACTATACCTTTATGACGACCCAGGCCCTCCCCCTCATGCCGAACGCCCCAACCGTCATCGAGATTCGGAATGACGATGACGTCCGACACGATTTCGGGTCCATGCTCTTTGAGCGCTCCACCACTGAAATAGAAAGCAGCGGCGTTACGGCATACGGTCGGGGCGTTGCAGGACTGTATCTAGATCCAGGCAAGCAAGCGTCCGTGCGATTCACCACCGAACGGCCAGGACGCTATGAATTTCGCTGCTCCATCCATCCCGAAATGCGGGGAGAGCTGCTCATGTTGTACATCGAGGCCGTTTAAAAGACGGTGGATGTTCCAGAGACGGCACATAAGGAGGATATATCCATGACGGCCCTCATCAACCGGCTCCTCTTCGCAACGGATTTTTCGGACTCTGCCAACAAGGCTGAAGAATATGCCGTCCTAATGGCGAGGCTCGAGGGTGCAGCAGTCGATGTGTTTCACGTCATGGAATTGTATCCGGGTTTGGATCCCGAATATCCGGTTACGCAAGTCTATGTCGACCAGCTGCATCGAGAGACAGATGCCGAACTGGCAAAGACCGTGCGCCGCTTTCAAGACCAACAGATCCCTGCAAGCGGACGGTCGGTTTTCGGCGTTCCGAGTGCGCAGATCTGTGCCGCGGCGGAAGAGTCTCATGCCGACCTGGTTGTGCTAGGTACACGAGGAAAGACGGGATTGGAACATTTACTTCTCGGCAGCACGGCCGAACGGGTGGTTGTCAATGCACCCTGCCCCGTGTTGACCGTCCGTGTCCCTGTATCACGGGACGGCGCTGGGGCATCGGTCACACCGCCTCGCGGAGTTCACCACATTCTCGCTCCGGTGGACTTCTCGGATTGCTCGTTGGATGCCCTAGAATATGCGGTACAGGTCGCCAAACGATTGAAGGTTCCTGTGACCATTCTTCATGTGTTGGAGCCCATCTCCTATGGCATCGATTTGACGCTGATCCATCTGTCCGAGCGGGAGCGAACCCGTGTCGTGGTAGAGGAAAGGCTCAATCGACTCGTGGCTGCCCTCGTCTTAGAAGGGATCACCGCTGATCATGCGATCCGAGGAGGATTGCCCGGTGATTCGCTCGTCCATTTCATTGAGGACAATCAATGCGACCTTGTCGTAATGGGCACGCACGGTCGCCGTGGACTGTCCCATCTCATGAACGGAAGTGTGGCGGAAGCCGTCTTGCGCCGCGCCTCGTGCCCCGTGTTGACAGTGAAAAGTCCGAAGTTCGCGCCCGGTCACCGGCGAGTCGTATCGAAAGCGCCGGCCGACGATAATAGAACCTCGCATCGCAATGTCTAGCGACTACAAAGAGGACAGATGGCAAAGAGTGTTGAGATGAAGCGGCACCCCAGCCGGCGTTCGTCCTTGGCGGTATCCATGTCGGCCCGGAATCCGCCGGCTGACCTCATCGAACTGCCGGACGAGATGTGGCAGCGGATCGCGAAAAAGGCCTATGAGCTGTACGAACAGCGCGGGATGCGGGAGGGGCACCACTCGAGGATTGGTTCGAAGCTGAGTCCGTCGTCATGGACGAGATTCATGAAGCAAGGGAGTGAACTATGTGTCCAGAGCAAGAATCGTTCACCATCGACCCCGGACTCGAAGCGCTCTTGGCGCGACTGGACGCAATTTCCCGACATCCCATGTTCCAGGCGCAGCGGGATCGTGCAATCGGCCTGGTCTTAAGACCGTATACCGACGACAGTGGCCAGCTTCGATGGATGCCCCTGACCGAGGAGATGGATTTGGCTGTGCTCTATCTCTTCACTGATTATTTTCCCGACGACGGCCAACTTTCCTTGATCGAGCAGGTTCGCGACACGATCGATGCGCATGTGTCGGAGGAAGAGCGGGCCTGGCTCGATCCGCTCAAGCATTCATCGATGGACCTGCTGGAGATCGTGGATATCAACCCCTCATTGGAAGACGGCTTGGTGTTGCGATCGCTGGGGGATCAGCAGACGTTCCGGATACCGACTCGCGCGCTGGGAAGGCCGGTGCGGCCTGGGCAGGTACTGTTGACCCGAGTGATTGTCTCAGCCCATGCTCAGACCAATACGGTGTTACCGGGGACCGCGATCCTATTGTCCGCCACCCATGCTGCAGCCATTCTGGAAGCGACGCACCGGCAGCAGCGGGAGATGGAGGCGGAATCGGGTTCGTTTGCACTCGGTGAGTGGCGGGAATTCGCCAAGCGCTTCGGGTACGTCCTGCTGTGGTCCTTTGCCCAAGCCAAATTGCGTACCATGCTTGCGGCGGATGCGGCGATACAGTATCGGTGCCCGGACGGGCAGCCATTCCTCTATGCCATTGCGCTCTATGAGCATGCGGAGTTCCGCCGGCTTGCGGAGGGCATGGCGGAGATCGGCGTCGCACGGATCGCGGCACTCGAGAGCTCCGGGGATCTTCGCGTCTGGGTGTTGGACAAATCGATCGGCGGCGACGCGAAGCATGGCCATGTCGCCCGCCTGACGCTTACTCCGACGCAACTGACGATCGAATGCGATTCGTCCGATCGTTTGAACACCCTCAAGCATCGACTGGCCTCCGCATTCGGGTTCTCTCTTCATTTCCGTGGCGAGATCTCCAGCGTTCCGGCGCATGACATGCCAGCCGTCGACCTTCAAGAAGATGAGGTCGCTACAACTACAGTTGTCGTGACCCGGGACGAGGAAGCTCGTCGGTTGAGCACATTCTTGGAGACACGGTATTTAGAGTGGTCGGATCTGCCTTGTCCCGCCCTCGACCAGCTGACACCACGCCACGCCGCGGCCATGCCGGCTTACCGTGATCGCGTGGCGCATCTCATTGACGAGATGGAACGTGATGATCTGGGATGTCTCCGGACCGGCACGCACGGATATGATTACAACATTCTCCGCGCCCATGTCGGCGTGCCGGAGGCGACCGTATGATTCAGACACTCACTGAGATCCGAGCGGTACTCGCCGATGTCCTGAAGCGGGTCGAGCAACAGCCTCCGAACATTCTCCGATCGCTGCTGGCAGTGCAGGAAGCGATCGGGTATGTGCCGCTGGAAATGATCGGTGAGATTGCTCAGCATATGGGCGTCACAGATGCCGATGTGACAGGTGTGCTCTCGTTTTACCCCGATCTTCGTACCCGGCCCTACGGCCGACACCTCATCCGCATCTGCATGGGGGAATCTTGCCTCGCCAATCACTGCACGCGCGTGCTGTCGGCACTGGGCGATGAGCTGAGAATCGGTCTCAATGCGACCACCTCCGATGGGCGCTTTACGCTTGAACGGGTGTACTGCGTGGGAAATTGCGCCGTCTCCCCATCCGTCATGGTGGACGACGAGGTCCATGGGAGGGTGACGCCGTCCGATGTGGCGGCGTTGTTGGCGGAATATCTCTAAGAAGAACTGGATGTGGTGATGATGCGATGGAATGAAATACGGTTCAGGTTGGTCCGCGATTCGATCGTCGGATCTCGATAGAGCGATGGGTAGCCATGACTCGTTTGTATCTCTCTAATGATACGTCGTCGCGGGCCGCCGGCACCGGAGCGCTGGTGCGGGCCTGGGCGGAACGCGCTGATGTTGATCTTATCCGCACGTCTGCCAGAGGGGCATTCTTTCTCGAGCCGCTCGTCGAACGCGATACGCCGGATGGGCGACTGCTCTGGAGCCACGTTCGTCCCGGTGATTTACCACGGATTCTTTCGGGCGAAGGGGGAACGCCGATCAATCGACTCTCCTTCCTTGCGGACCAGACCCGGATTGCCTATGCCGATTTCGGGATCACTCAGCCGCTCTCGATGGCCGACTATGTGGCGCAGATGGGGCTGAAAGGTCTGGACCGAGCAAGACAACTATCCCCGGCAGACATTGTGAAGGAGCTGAACATATCGGGCCTCCGTGGTCGCGGTGGAGCAGCCTATTCCGTCTGGAAGAAGTGGGACGTAGCCCGACGTATCGACGCCGATTGTAAATATGTCGTCGCCAATGCCGACGAAGGGGACGCCGGAACGTATTGCGATCGCATGATGATGGAAGGAGAACCGTTCCGACTGATTGAGGGCATGGCTATCTGCGCACAGGCCATTGGCGCCGACCAGGGCTACATCTATTGTAGGCAAGAATATCCGATCGCCCAGAAAGTCTTGCAACAGGCCATTACGATCGCTGAGCAAGCCGGGATGCTCGATCTGGAAGGGAGGCGATTCCACATTGAGGTCTTTGGCGGCGCAGGCGCGTATGTATGCGGCGAAGAGACGGCCTTGCTGGAATCATTGGAAGGGCGGCGTGGAGTCGTTCGGCCGAAACCGCCTTATCCGGCGGCAGTTGGTCTTTATGGGCGACCCACCGTCGTCAGCAATGTCCTAACCTTCGCCACCGTGCCGAGCATCCTTGCCTGCGGAGGATCGTGGTATGCCTCAATGGGCACGGAGCAGTCGAGCGGGACCATCGCCTTGCAGATCGGTGGGCGGGTCAAACAGCCGGGGCTTGTTGAAATTCCTTTTGGCGCCACGTTGGAAGAGGTGTTGGATCGGTTTGGCGGTGGAATGGCGCCCGGCGCTCGATTCAAGGCGGTGCAGGTGGGCGGCCCGCTCGGCAGTCTGTTTCCGGTTGAAAAACTCGATATCCGGATCTGTTATGACGAGTTCGCCAAAGCCGACGCCATCCTCGGTCATGGCGGAATTGTCGTGTTCGATGACGAAACGGACATGGTCGAAATGGCTCGTCATTTTATGGCGTTCACCGCCGATGAATCGTGCGGGAAATGTACGCCGTGTCGCATCGGCTCGGTGCGAGCGCGGGAGATTCTTGAACGGATCGAGCGTGGTCAGGGCCGGCTCGGTGATCTGGAAGTCTTGGCCGATCTCGGTGAGACGATGAAGACGGCCAGCTTGTGCGCACTTGGCGGGAGGGCGCCTTATCCGGTGCTGACGGCCATCGAGCATTTCGGGCATGAATTCATGGCGCGCCACTATCCGGCAATGTTTCAGAAAGAGAACGACCATGCTGATTGATGTCACACAAGGGCATGCGGTTCAGCGGGAGACGGTCCATCTGACCATCGATGGTCTTGCTATCACCGCCAATACGGACGACACAGTGTTTATCACGGCCAAAAAAGCCGGGGTGACCATTCCGAGTCTGTGCGCCTCTCGTCACCTGGCTCCATTCGGATCGTGTCGCCTGTGTCTCTGTGAAGTGGAAGGTCAGCAGGGCACTCCAGCTGCCTGTACCATGCCGGTGCAAGACGGGATGATCGTACGGACCGACACGGAGCGGCTGACACGAGTGCGGCGAAATATTCTCGAGCTGTATCTTTCAGAGGTGCCGACGGGGAACGAGCCTTCAGACGTCTTGCAGACACTCGCGCGTTCCGCCGGACTCACAAAAGTTCGATATGGCGTGGGATCGCAGCGTGCCCCATTACGTGATGAGTCCAATCCTTTTATTACCTTTGACAATGCCCGTTGTATTTCCTGTGCGCGGTGTGTGCGCGCCTGCGACGAAATACAAGGCACCTTTGCCTTGACCATGATCGAGCGCGGATTCCAAGCGAGGCCAGTTGCGGGCAGCGGGGGAGGGTATGCTTCCTCCAACTGCGTGTCGTGCGGGGCGTGCGTCAAGGAATGTCCGACCGGCGCGTTAGTGGAGACGTCCATCATCCGATCCGGTCCGCCGACGCAGACAGTGCGAACGACCTGCGCATACTGTGGCGTAGGCTGTGCGTTTGATGCCGGCGTGCGGGACGGTCGGGTTGTCACTATGATTCCCTCCGATGACGGGCCGTCCAATCTCGGTCATTCATGTATGAAAGGACGGTTCGGCTGGGATTACGTCTATGCGCCGGACCGGCTTCGCACGCCTGTTCTGCGAAAGGGCGATCAGTGGGAGGCCATTTCCTGGGAAGCCGCAATCGATCACATCGCCCAAGAGTTTGCGAGGATCACGACGACATACGGTCCCAATGCCCTCGCGACCATTTCTTCGAGCCGAGGGACAAATGAAGAAAACTATCTCTTTGCCAAATTCATGCGGTGCGTCATCGGCACCAACCATATCGACAATTGCGCCCGTGTGTGTCATAGCGCGACGGTGACCGGCATGATGGAGACGCTCGGCGCGTCTGCGGCGACCAACTCGATTGCCGATCTCGACCAAGCCAAGCTCATCATGGTCGTGGGCGCGAATCCGACTGAATCGCATCCGGTCATTGGCGCACGGATCAAGCAGGCAGTCCGGCGGGGAGTGCCGCTTATTGTGATCGATCCACGGCGAACAGAATTGGCTCGTCTAGCGGATATGCACCTGCAGTTGCGCCCAGGAACAAATGTCGCGCTCTTGAACGGAATGGGCCACTCGATCGTGAACGAGGGGTTGCTGGATACGGACTTTATTCACGCGCGAACCGACGGCTTGGACGAGTGGCGCGACGCCCTTGGGCCGTTCACGCTGGACGCGACGGAGCGGGTCACGGGCGTGCCGGCGGCCCTCATTCGGGAGGCGGCAGGTCGCTATGCGACAAGCGGCGCGTCCTTCTGCATGCATGGTCTGGGCGTGACCGAGCACCGCTGGGGGAGCCACGGTGTCATGGCGCTCTGCAATCTCGCGTTGGCAACGGGCAACATCGGACGACCCGGCACCGGCATTAACCCACTCCGTGGTCAGAACAATGTGCAGGGCGCTTCCGACGCCGGCTGTTTGCCCACTTATTTTGCAGGGTATCAATCGTTCAGCGATCCTGAGCTTTCGCAGAAGCATGAGGCGATTACGGGGCGGCCGCTTCCCCATGCGCGAGGCATGAAGATTCCAGAGATGTGGGATGCTGCCCTGGAGGGACGATTGAAGGGTCTGTGGATCATTGGGTACGATGTCGCGCAGACCGATCCGAATCTCAAGAAAGTGCAAGAGGCGCTGGGCCGATTGGAATTTCTGGTCGTGCAGGACCTATTCATGAGCGAGACGGCCAAATTGGCGCATCTCGTCATTCCAGGTGCCTCCTTCTTGGAGAAAGACGGCACCTTTACCAATCTGGAGCGGCGCATTCAGCGGATACGCAAGGCGATCGAACCGCCGGATAGCGTATTACCCGATTGGCAGGTCGTGAGCCGGGTGTCGACACAAATGGGATATCCGATGCAGTATGGCCATCCATCCGAGATCATGGATGAGATGAGCCAACTCACGCCGATGCTCGCCGGCGTGTCGTATGCGCGCCTTGAACAATCTGGAGGACTGCAGTGGCCGGTGCCAAGCGCGCAACATCCCGGCACGCCCCTGATGCATACCGATCGATTTCCGAGACAGAAAGCTCGTTTCGTGCCCGTCGACTACTTACCTCCCGGCGAATCGTCCAGCGACGCTTATCCGTTTATTCTCATCACAGGCCGGGTTCTTCAGCATTATAATTGTGGGGCACAGACGCGGCGGACAAAGATCGTGCGGATGGTCAGTACGGACGTGTTGGAAATGCATCGCGACGACGCCGAACGATTGCATATTCAGGAAGGCGAGATGGTGCGATTGGTAAGCGGACGGGGTGAAGCTTTTCTGCCCGCCGTCCTGAGCGAACGTGTCCAGACCGGTGAATTGTTTACTAGCTTTCATTTTCCGTCCACGAATGTCAATGCGCTCTTGTCATCGAGCGCCGACGAGAGCTCAAAGTGTCCCGAATACAAAGTGTCGGCCGTGCGGGTGGAGAAATACAGTGCTTCTGTGAAAAGCATGACGGATGATCTCAGCGGTGCGCATTGGAAACTCATCACATAAGCCCGGTGAAGAGGGACGAGAAACTCGGGACGATCGGCATCCTGGTAGGCGGAGGTCCTGCGCCCGGCATCAACAGCGTGATCGGGGCAGCGGCCATCCAATGCATTGTCGGAGGCCATACGGTGCTGGGCATACGAGACGGCTTCCGGTGGATTATGGAAGGCGACACGACCCGTGTAAAGCCCCTCTCCGGCTATCTTGTGACGGAGACCTGATGGCTATGTCGATCGTTCGCTGTTCAATGAACGCTTGCTGCGCCATGGGCTTTGTGTGACCGCCGCCTGATTGAAGAGGAGCAGGCACAGATGAAGATTGTCTTGGCCGTCGACGGTTCGAAGCATGGGCGCTGGTCCATGGGATGGGTGCCGCACGTTCCGTTAGTGACGCTGCCTAAAGTCGTAGCCGTCCATGCGCTCGATCTGGCGGCGCTCAAAGCTCCGTTCATGATGCAGCCGGTCGTGATCGGGAACCAACCGTACATTCGCGCGGAAGTCACTCGGCTCGAGCAACAGGCTAAAAGAGTGTCCATGGAGACCAAGGACTTTCTCGCTTCCGCGCAACTCGCCGGCAAGGTCATCGTTGAAAGGAGTGCGCCGGCGCCGGCGATCTTGAAGCATGCGCGACATGGAGATGTCATCATGCTGGGCAGACGTGGCCTGACCGGACTCGATCGGTTCCTGCTGGGCAGCGTCTCTCAGCGGATCACGCTTCATGCCCATTCTTCCGTCTTCATTGTTAAGCAACCGCCTCGCGTGGTTCGCCGCATCCTCTTAGCGACGGATGGATCGAAAAGTTCGAGCAAGGCCGTTCGGTTTGTCATGGAGGAGATGCGGTCTGAGAACATTGAAATCGAACTGGTCCATATCATACCGTTCATGCGACATCCGGAGTTGAAAGAAGCCGGACTGGCGCTCCTGGACCAAGACGCGTCCCGTCTCCTGAAGGCCGGATACACTGTCAATGAAACGCTGAAGATCGGACAGCCCGCCGAGGAGATCATCAAGATCGCAGATCGATACAAGGTCGATGTCATTGTCCTTGGCGCCAAGGGCCTCGGCGCGATCGCCCGGTTTTTCCTCGGCAGCGTCTCCATGCAGGTTGTTCAACACAGCACGTGTTCGGTGCTCGTCGTGCGGTGATTCACCCGCCTCTTGTGATATCCCCGTACAGGGGCACTCAAGAGCGACACTGACAGGCCATCAGACTCCTGCTCTTCTTTGAGACACGTCGTATGGTCGTCATGTGCGAAGCATCTGTTATGAGGTCGATGAATTGCCACACCGTCACAACCTCCGTAGGCGAATAGCATTGCATCAACTGAGGGACCTCTCTACCTATAAGCCGTGCGAGCGGGTAACTCATGAAGGCTGGTGGAGAGTTTCGGAAGCGTAGATCGCGCCTCATACGCGACCGAAATGAAAATCATCGTATGCCCGTGTGGCATGCGTTATCGTCGGAAGCCGTCACGGCTGAGTTGAAGACCGACCCGGTGTGGGGGCTTCGGTCGGACGAAGCTCTCCGCCGTCTCGCCGAAGCCGGGCCTAATGAACTTCCGGCCGCGCCCGCCGTTTCTATCTCTACACTAGTGCGGTCGCAGTTCTCCAACATCATCATCTGGATCCTCATCGGGGCCGCCGTCCTGTCCGGCCTGCTTGGGGAATGGATCGATACGGCAGCGATCCTCGCGATCGTCCTGTTGAACGCGCTGCTGGGAGTGCTCCAGGAATATAAGGCGGAACGATCGCTGGCCGCGCTCAAACAACTCTCGGTCGCGGGCGCCCGAGTTGTCCGCGAAGGCGTATCGCAGTCCATTCCGGCTCGCGACCTTGCTCCGGGCGATCTGATTGAGGTAGAGGCGGGCGATCATGTGCCTGCGGATGCCCGTCTCATCTATGCCACCGCCATGCGTGCCCAAGAAGCCGTCGCTCACCGGCGAATCGACACCGGTTGACAAGTCCTCGCAGTCATCGATGACAGATACGACGCCGCTAGCGGACCGGCACAACATGGTGTTCTTCGGCACAAGCGTGACTGCAGGCAAAGGCCGCGGTGTCGTCGTCGCCACCGGCCGTCGCACGGAATTGGGACATATCGCCACGCTCATTCAGACGGCAGGCGAGCAGGAGACACCGCTCCAAGAACGCTTGGATCAACTAGGACGTCTGCTGCTGTATCTTTCGTTGGCCATCGTCGCGGTCGTGTTCTTCCTGGGACTCATGCGTGGAGAGCCGCTCGTAACGATGTTCATGACGGCCGTCAGTCTAGCGGTGGCGGCTATCCCTGAAGGACTGCCGGCGATCGTCACGATCACGCTCGCGCTTGGTGTCACCAGGATGGTGGCCCGCCAGGCGCTGATCCGTCGGCTTCCGGCCGTCGAAACGCTAGGGGCGGCGACGGTGATCTGTACCGACAAGACCGGCACGCTGACCAAAAACGAAATGACCGTGACGACTCTGTACATGGGCGGAAGACGGTACGCGATTTCGGGCGAGGGCTATGCGCCGGTCGGGGCGATACTTGACAGTGGTGGATCTCTGCCGCCGGGTCATCCCGTAGATGAGATGCTGATGGCCTCGATCCTTTGTAACGGTGCGGCTCTCCGTCAGCAGCATGGTTCGTGGGCGATCGTTGGGGATCCAACCGAAGCTGCCTTACTGGTGGCGGGGGCCAAGCGGCATCTCTGGAAGGATGATCTGGAAGCTCGACAACCGTTCGTGACCGAAATTCCCTTCGACCCGGAGCGGAAGATGATGACGGTCGTGCGGAAGGTCGAAAACGGCTTCATGGCCTATAGCAAAGGCGCTCCGGACCTCTTACTGCAACAATGCACAGCCCATTTGACCCCCGAAGGGGGCGTCAAACCTATGATGGAAGAAGACCGGCTCAAGATCCTGATGGCCAACGAGAGTTTGGCGCACGAGGCGCTTCGCGTGTTGGGGATTGCCAGGCGCCCGCTCGCGCAGATGCCGGCCGACTGTGGCGCGGCCGTGCTGGAGCAGAACCTCGTGTTTCTCGGACTGGCCGCCATGAAAGACCCGCTGCGTCCGGAAGCGATACAGGCTGTGCGGGTGTGCCGCGGCGCAGGGATTCGAACTGTCATGATCACCGGCGATCATAAGGACACGGCCATCGCCATCGCTCGCGAGTTGGGCCTTTTCGATGGTTTGCAGGATGGTCGGAATGCCGCAGTGTCCGGCGCAGAGATCGACCGGCTCAATGATGACGATCTCGAGGCGCGGGTGGGTCACATTGCGGTGTATGCGCGAGTCTCGGCCGAACACAAGCTACGCATCGTGAAGGCCTTGAGACAGAAGGGCGCCATTGTGGCCATGACCGGCGATGGGGTCAACGATGCGCCGGCGATCAAGGAGGCCGATATCGGCATCGCCATGGGACTGAGCGGCACGGACGTGACCAAAGAAGCGTCCGATATGGTCATCACGGATGATAACTTCGCATCCATCGCCGCCGCCGTCGAAGAAGGCCGAGGGGTCTATGAAAACATCAGGAAGGCCGTTCATTTTTTGCTGTCCTGCAATTTGAGCGAGGTGCTCGTGATGCTGATCGCAGCCGTCATGTGGCTTCCACTTCCCCTTCTTCCTGTTCAGATTCTCTGGATCAACCTTATTACGGACAGCCTGCCGGCGCTGGCCCTGGCCGTCGATCCAGGTGATCCGGATATTCTCCGTCGTCCTCCCCGACATCCTGAGGCGCAGTTCCTGGATCGCCAGCGAATCATCACCATGACCGCGCAAGGTGGCTTTATGGCGCTACTCACCATTGGGGCCTTCGCGTATTGTCTCTATGTTATGCAGGATGGCTTGACACAAGCCAGAACCGTTGCCTTTACGGTCCTAGTCGTGGCGCAACTCTTTCACGCGTTCAATTGCCGTAGCGATCGGCAGTCCATCTTCTCGCTCGGGGTCTTCACGAATCGGCCGTTAGTATGGGGGGTGGCGGGGTCAATGGCTCTCCAGGCCGGCATTCTACTCACGCCCTGGACCCGTGCCGTATTCGACGTGGCCGCTCTGGACTCACTGCACTGGCTGCTTGCGTCTAGGGTTAGGACTTATGCCCCTTGTGGCGATGGAGACATGGAAGGCGATGCGGTGAGTGACCGATACTCGCTGTAGCATATCGCGCCATCGCTGTCCCTCCAATGTGGAGTTCCTCACCATTCGCTTGTCTAATACTTCATGAATCGTATTCTAAGATTGGCATGAGCATTGCGTCGAAGCAGAATTGATGGTCAACAAGTCGCACGCGCCAACTGATCTCCCATAGAGGACTGTGGCACACCGCTCAACCTTGTCAGTACTTGTTGTCGAAGATGACCAGGCGATGCGAAGTCTGCTCTGCGAAGAACTGTCGGAACTGGGCTATCGCATCATCGAAGCGAGGGACGGCGACGAGGCCCTCCGGCAAATCGCCAAGTGTTACCCCGCGCTCATTCTGACCGATCTTCGAATGCCTGCAGGAGGGCTAGACTATGTGCGTCGTCTTCTATCGCTCGTGCCGAGACTGTCCCATTATTCTCATGACGGCGTTTGGTGAGGCCACCACCAGAACAGAGGCGATGCAATGGGGTGTGGCTGCCTATTTTGATAAGCCGGTACGAATGGCGGAGGTGAAGGGGGCCGTTCAACGTTGCTTGCAAGGCAATGGAACGATCTCTCCTTTAGACCCAACCGACGCCTAGCCCCTGGAGTGGTGGCATGACGACTCAGAGATCCCGAACCCACGAACCCCTGTTAGATCATTCGAGTATTGGTCCTCTCTTGGCTGCTACAGAGACCTGCAGTCCGCTCCTGAGTCCACGGGCGCAGGGAGTTATGGTACTCGGTCATGATATGCATGTGTTATACGCGAATGAATTGGTTTGGGCTCGGCCCAGAAGCGACTTCCAGAGTAAATGTTACGAGATCTTCTCGAATCAGTCTTCCCCCTGCCGTGCCTGCCCGGCAGAGCGAGCCCTTCAGGCTCGGCCTGACGGTCCGCGAGTGAGTTTTAGCACTGATGCGGGTACAACGCTCTGCGGCATCCGACACGTGGTGGCGCTCAGGGACGCGGACGGGAAGATCGAATGCGCATTGGTAATGTTAGAAATGAATCATACGGAACGCCCGGCCGTAACTTCCCCGCTGAATCGAAACGGAGGCGAAGGACATCTGGCAGGCAACCCTCGCCTGATCGGTCAGAGTGTCGAGATGCAGCGGCTCGTGAAGATGATTCACCAGGTGGCGGATAGTCAGGCCACCGTGATGTTGCAGGGTGAAAGCGGGACCGGCAAGGAGTTAGCCGCCAAGACTATTCACCGGCTGAGCGATCGACGTGAGCGTCCGTTCATCGTGGTGGACTGCGGTTCGTTGGCGGAGACGCTATTGGAAAGCGAGTTGTTCGGTCACGTGAAAGGCGCGTTTACGGGAGCGTCGTCGTCCAAGAAAGGCCTGTTCGAAGAAGCCGACGGAGGGACGCTCTTTTTGGACGAGATCGCCGACACGACCCTACATTTCCAGGCGAAACTCCTGCGCGTGATTCAAGAAGGGGAGATCAAACCGGTCGGAAGCGCTCGGGCCGTCAAGATAGATGTCCGGATTATTTCCGCCACCAATAAGGATTTACTCGGCTTGATCAAAAAGCGAACGTTTCGGGAAGATCTCTATTATCGGCTCGCGGTATTGCCGCTGACGATTCCCGCGCTCCGAGAACGCCGCGATGATATCCCGCTCTTAGCCGCGCATTTTGTCGAACTTTCGTGCCGACGCCATCGGCGACCAGTGCGGACCATTTCTGCCTGGCGCCATGCGCGCGCTGACACATTTACCGTGGCCCGGCAACGTGCGCCAGCTCCAGCATGCCGTCGAACGCGCCGTGCTGACGGGAGCCGGTTCCTATTTGACTGAAAAGGACTTCGAAGGCTTACTGTCCGCGCCGGTCCACACGATAGACGCAACGTTCGATCTGGCCAGTGTGACGAAGCAGGCGGTGCGAACAGCCGAATGTGCCCGCATTCATGAAGCATTGCGCCACGCGAAAGGGAGCAAGGCGGCTGCGGCACGTTTGCTGAACATCAGTCGTGCAAGTCTCTACATCAAACTTCGAGAGTATGGAATCCCTCACCCACTCGATTAGTCGCTCTCCTCTCTCCCGTTATCACAGCCGTCCCGTCGCACTGAACGATGTTATGTTGCCCGTTCTTGCCACACTTGCACTTTGATCTGTCCAAATATCTAGACACTGCAACTCTTTGATTTTAAGCCGCTCAAGATTGTGGCTTGTGTGGCCGTCTAGCTCTGTAGAATTTTGCCCGAACATTTCCAGACCTCAATCCGATGTGACGCTTGGAACTCATTGAGTCTGCACGTATTACCCCGACACACCAGAGTATAGCTGCGGCATGCATGTTGCGGATGCTGAGGTGAGCTGGTGAAGGGGTTGGGTCCATAGGACCGGCCTCCATATGAGCCCCACCCATTATTGGGAGCCCCTCTCCAGCTCTTAAGATCAATGCCTAGCGATTCACCAACGGGGGCATGACGCATTCGCCAAGGCCGACCCATGCGACTGTCCATTCACGTCATACAACTGTGTTCAGCACTCGGCTCGGTTTTAATAATGAAGGAGGACTCTGATGAGTAGTCGACATTCACAACGTAGACGCAGCGCCGTTATGGCGATGGGTCTGCACGCCATCTTGTTGGCCAGCGGTGTGATCGGGTTGCCGATCGTCTACGCGGCCGAGCCCGATGCGAACGAGCATCACGCGCATGAGGGTCATGCATCGCACGTCTCCATGCCGGGTTGGACGCAAGCCCTCAAAGGACAGACCGTCGTTGAAGAAGCTCTCGAAGGGCGCGGAGGCCGCTCCGAAAAGGTCGAACTGCAACATCATCGTCTCATGCGGCAGATGGAGCAGCAGATGACCGAGGAGGCGAACGCCCAACCGACGTCCGGCGGCTACAACGACATGTCTATGATGCACCAATACATGGGACAGGACGGCTCCAGTTTCTTGCTCATGTCCGACAACAAGACGGAGCCGGTCGGATCAGCGGGCGGGAAGTGTCCAGCCGGTGTACCCGTGAAGCAGTACGACGTGTCGATGATCAACATCGAAATCACCTTAAACCGGTGGCAAGATTATTATCCCGGCTACATGTACGTCCTGACCGAAAACATCGAGAAGGTCCGGGCGGAGGAAGCCAAAAACAAAGCCGCGCGGGAACAGGAGTGGGATCCGGGCGCCGTCAGTACCGGCTTGCAGGGCGACATGATCCAACCACTAGTCATTCGTGGCAACCAAGGCGATTGCGTGCGGATTACCCTGCGCAACCAGATGAGCGACGAGGCCGGGAGTCTGCACATCCATGGTTCCAGCATGGTCATCAGCGCGAGCGGCAAAGCTGCGACGACTACCAATTCGGACTCGGTCGTGGAGCCCGGTAAAACAAATGAGATGGAGTGGTATCTCTATCCCGGGATTCAAGAAGGGGTGCGCCAATTTCATTCCTATAGCAACGATCGTGAACTGACCGTCATGGGTCTCTTCGGCGCGTTTGTCGTGGAACCGAAAGGATCGCGATATCTGGACCCGATCGGCACGGGAACGCCGACAGATACCAAGAGCGGATGGCAGGTCATTATTGACAATGGCTCCGGCCCGGACTTTCGCGAACACGTGATCTTCTATCACGAGATCGGCGACGAGGCGTTTCGCCCGTTGAATAAAAAGGGCGACTTTTTACCGCAACGCGATCCGCTGACTGATGCGTACCGTCCCGGCGGCCGTGCCTTGAACTATCGGAGCGAACCGTTCGGCATCGATGAAATGCACCTCCAGCACGAATATTTCGGCTTCGAAGACGAATCGCTTGCGTATAGCGCGTATACATTTGGTGATCCACCGACGACGATCCCGCGCGCCTATCTCGGCGATCCGGTCAAGTGGCGGATCGTGCACGGCGGATCGGAAGTGTTTCACTCTCACCATCCGCACGGCGGCACCATTCGTTGGCCTCGAAGCCCACGCGCCGTCGATCAGGAATTGTGGGCCACCGCGAAAGACGGTCCCGTGAAGTATCCGGTCATCCGAACGAAGACGGACCGGGTCGATGTAGAAGTGATCGGACCATCGGAAGCGTTGGATTTGGAGAATGAGTGCGGATCGGGTCTTTGCCAGCAATTGGCGGGGGATTTCCTGTTTCATTGCCACGTCGCGCACCACTATGTGGCGGGGATGTGGGGCTATGGCCGCACCTATAACACGCTGCAAGTGGGCCAGTACCACACCGATACGATGCCCGATCTCCGGGAGCTGCCGGATCGTTCGGGCCGCATTCAGGTTGGCGTGACCTCAGACAAGCTGGTTGGAAAGACACTGGACTGGTTTGGGAAGACATTCCAGATCGTCGATAAGCGCCAGAAGACCAACTGGAAAACCGGCATCGTCAACATTAAGGACTGGGTGGAGATGCAGGTGCCAACCATGGGCAAACCCGGCCACAAGGATGACGAGAAAGGCCAGGTTTTGGCCTACGATGCCACCGTATGGGATTGGAAGTGGGATGGCAATAAGGCGCTCGGAGAACGGGAAAGCACCGCGCCGAATCCGAAGTATCCGGCAGCCGCGAAGTGGGATGACAGCACCCGGCCGGCCATGCTCTTCGAGGCGAAAACCGGAAAGGTGTCCTTTCCCTTGGTGAAGCCGCACTTCGGAAAGCGGATCATGTTCCCTCCGAACCACAACGGCGCGCCCTGGTTGGAACAGATTCACCAAGATGAACAGGGCGAGCGGACGGCCGAGCCGGCAAAGCCCGGCGAACAGGGGCGCTGGAGCCTCTGTCCGGACAATGCCAATCGGAAGTTCTACAACCTGCACTTCGTCCGCATGCCCATCACGCTTTCGAAGGCGCAGGGCAAAGAGCCGGCCATGACCGACAAGGACGGCTTGATCTACGTCCTTCATGAAGAGGAGACCGCCATTCGGGCGAACGACGACCTCAAATATCCGGCCGTCATTCGCGCCAACGTCTATGACTGCGTGGATGTGCTTCTCACCAGCGAGTGGGATGACGACGACTACACCAACTTCCAGTCGTCGAAGATCAATATCCATCCCCACTTCATGCAGTTCGACAATCAGGCATCGGACGGCGTGATCAGCGGACTGTCCTATGAGCAGTCCATGCGGCCATTCACGATGTTGGAGAAAACAACGAAGCACGGGTTGCCGGCTCCGATGAATACCGTGCTGACCGCTGCAGTGAAGAAGGGCGTGAAGTCCATCACCGTGAAGAATGCCGCGCAGTTCCACGTGAACACGGAATTGCTGGTCGGCGCAGACTGCCTGCAGCCGAGCAAGGATACGTCCAGCTCGATCAAGCGGGATATCAGTTGCTCGGAGGTCGGGCGCATCAAGGAGATCAAGGGCAACACCATCAATCTTTATCAGCCGTTGAAGTTCGATCACCCCAAGCATGACATTACCACCGTAGAGTTTGTTCGCTACCGCTGGTGGGTGGACGTGGATCTGGGGACGGTGTTCTGGCATGACCATGCCTTTGGCGCGACGACGTGGCCGCATGGAGGGTTCGGCAGCGTGATCATCGAACCGTATGGCTCGACCTATCACGATCCGAAGAACGGAAAGCAGCTCTATAGCGGTCCGATCGCCGATATTCATACCACGGAACCGATCGGATACGGCGTGAACGGCAGCTTCCGTGAACTTATGGTCTCGATTCATGACACGGTCCCTCATACGGTCAATACCATTACGGCCGGCAATCCTCCCGGCCAGCCGATCGAGGTGGCGTTGGAGGCGGGCAAGACCGTGTCGTTCGCGATGCCAGAGAAGATTCTGGCGGCGCCAAATCCCTATATCAATGGCGGGACGCATACAACGGGGAGCGGGTTGAACTTCAGAGCCGCGCCCTTTGCCCAACGCCTCTCCAACAATCCGGATACGTCGAAGCTGTTCAGCAGCGGCATTCATGGTGACCCCGGTACGCCGCTCCTGCGGGCGTACGTAGGCGACACCATCGTATTTCGCCTACTGCATCAGCTCATGAACGAGTCGCACGTGTGGACCGTCTCCGGTCATACGTTTCTCACGGAACGCTATGCCGGCGATGCCAATCGGAAGAACTCGATTCACGTGGGAATCGCCGAGCGATATGACCTCGTCACCAAGGCGGGCGGCTTTCAAGGGATGCCGGGCGACTATATCCACTTTAACGGGAGAAGTTCGCACTTTGCCGAAGGGGGATGGGGCATCGTACGGGTGCTCGATAAGGTGGTTCCGGACCTGAGACCGTTGCCGTCGGGCACGAAGTCCGCGGAGATCCCAATGGTTCCGAAGTCGGTGTGTCCAGCCGATGCGCCTGTGAAGACCTTTAACGTGGTGGCCATGGATCGCCCGTTGAAGTTGAATCCGAAGGCACCGGAAGCCATCGAAGTGGATTTCGAACGGAAGATCGAAATGACGGTGCCGGAAGGCAAGATCTTCGCGCTCGAAGAGGAAGTCACCAGGGTCGCTGCGGCCGTGATGCCCAATCCGCTCACGTTGCGTGTGAACCTTGGTGATTGCATCAAGGTCAATCTGAAAAACAAGATGAAGGCGAGCCGCGCATCCTTCTTCGCGCCGGGCTTGGCCTTCGATCCAAAAGACAGCCTGGGGCTGAACGTCGGGAACAACCCCGGCGACCAGACCATCGCTCCGAGTGAGAGCCGCACCTATACCTACTATGCGCATCCTGAGAACAAGGAGACGACATCGCTGGTGTGGGACGGAGGCAACATCGTCGTGAATCCACGCAACGGGCTGTTCGGGGCGGTTGTGGTCGGTCCGACGGGGTCTCGGTATCGTGATCCCATCACCGGAGAAGATCTCTCGAACAAAAACGCGTGGCGCGCGGACGTGCTGGTCGACCGCAGCTTGCCGGAAAACGCCGGGAAGGCGAATTACCGTGACGTCGCCCTCTTTTTCCAAGACGAGGACAACATCATCGGCACCAGCTTCATGCCGTATGTGCAAAACGTCGCCGGGCTGACGGCAGTCAACTACCGCGCGGAACCGTACAAGTTCCGTGAGGAGCAAGGTTGCTCGCTCGGGAAGATGTTCCAACCGTGCGTGGTGGATAAGCCGCTGGATCCCGTGACGCCGATGATCGAGGCGCACGCGGGCGACGCGGTCCGTATCCACGTGATCGGCGCCAACAACGAGCAGAACGGCATGTTCGCGGTCGAGGGGCATGAGTGGCCGATCGAACCGTACATGGCCGGTGCCGACATGATCAGCGTGGTGGAATATTCCGGTTCTGAAGTCCTGGACGTCTTCCTGCGTCAGGGCGCGGGTGGACCGTTCCGGCTGGAAGGCGATTATCTGTGGTCCAATCAGCGGCTGCCGTATACGCAGTCGGGGCAATGGGGGTATTTCCGGGTGCTACCGACAGGCGATCAACGGATTCTCCCGTTGTCGAACTCGCAGGCGGGGATCAAACGCGCGGAATCGGACCGGCATCCAGATGCCGCGATGGTGATTCCCACCGCGTTGAAGTAAGCACCGTGGACTAGCACGCGAGGCGGGGGAGCTGCAGACATTGTGGCTTCCCCGCTTTGGTATGGACGTGTTGCTCCGAAGGCATAGGTATCACACATGAAGTCGCACTGGTGGCCTGTCATCGTCGTCGGCGTCCTGATCGTCATAGCCGTCGATGCGCACGGCAATCATGAAGAATCGGTGCGGGCGCCGTGGTCGTCTCAAGTCAACGCGGAGCGCCTGGCTCTGATGGATGCGCCCGAAGGCATGGTGGCGATTCCGGCCGGATGGTTTGTCATGGGCAGCGATCCATCCGTCGATCGAGATGCCGGGCCGCAGGAACAGCCACAGCGCTGGATCTATCTCGACAGCTTTATGCTCGATCGCTATGAAGTCACCAACGTCCACTATTTGAGATTTGTATTGGGTACCGGAGCGGCCGTACCGCCGTATTGGAAGGATGATCCTTTTCCGGACAAGGTGGCACGCCATCCGGTGATCGGAGTGAGCTGGCATGATGCCGATGCCTATTGTCGATGGGCCGGCAAACGGTTGCCGACGGAAGCCGAATGGGAAAAAGCGGCGCGCGGCACCGAGGGGCGTCTCTTCCCATGGGGCAAGCAACCGGCGGGGTGGGGACGAAGCAATATCGCCCATGCCGGCTCGAAGCGCGGCCGCATCTATCCGCCTCTGGCCAATGTGGATCGGTACGAGGAGGGGCGTAGCCTGTACGGCGTCTATCAAATGGCGGGGAACGTCGCAGAATGGACGGCGGATTGGTTCGATCCTGACTACTACCAGTATGGGACCTCCTACAATCCCGATGGCCCTAGCGTGGGGCAGCAAAAAGTCTTTCGTGGGGGATCGTGGAATGAAGATCCGGAGGTGGCGCGCTCGGCAGGACGAGGCGCGAATCCGACAGACCATCGTTCGTACCTGATTGGATTTCGCTGTGCAGGGACGACGCCTTCATGGTCCGGCACAAGAACAGATGACTCGCCACGATGAGTAAAGGCTATGATGAGATCTCAAAACAAGGATGGGTGGAAGACGCTCAACCGTATCGCGGACGTAGTGCTCGCGGGGGCGGCAGCCGTGGCTCTCGCAAACGCAGCCTGGAGATTGAATGTTGCGGATCTCGTGCCGGCATGGACACCGAAAGGAAAACAACTGGCAAGGGAGCGCGGCGCAAGTAGTGGCCAATACCAGGGTGAACGTTTCTGCCGGGACATTTCTGATGGGAAGCACGAAACGAGTCGACCGCAATGAGTATCTCACCGAGATTCGATTGGCGATACGACGGAGGGGAATTATCAACCCGGCATGGCGAACCACCCCGTCATGCACGTCAACCACTGCCGAAAGACTCCTAATCTTTATTTGATTAAAATGTCATCTATTATTGTTCCCTGTGCGGGATTAGATAAGCGGGCTACGCGTTTACAGTGGAATTCACACCATTCAGATAGGGAGAGTTCTATGCGCACGAATGATCCGGATCGTTGTCCATCCGGCCATGATGTATACGGGGATCAACTTAAAGTCGTGCAATGTCAGGGCGGCTTGCATCATGGCGGCGCCCACTATTTTCACGAGGATCATTATACCGTTCAGTGGCACGACGACCGGGACACTTCCATGACCGACGGTTCGAAAGTCTGAGCGGAAAAGGACGCGGCAGGAGGCGTCCCAAAAGGGTGCTGGAGCCCAGCCCTCCGGATGACAAGGGGCTTTATTCATGCTGACTTTTAATTCAGGACAGTCGCCAGCCTCTGTCCCTTTATGGACAACCAAAATCTGATTGCGACGAATCAAACGATCACCCTAGGCGTGTGGAGCTAACGAGCTATCTCCTAGGTGAGCGTGTACTTCGTTCATCGTCTCTTCAGCCCACATAACTAAAAAGGAACGTACGCGACGGATATTACATGGTCCGTCCTCTCGTACCGTCACTGCGTCATCCACGGGATAATCATGCCATTAACATATGGAGCCGGATAATGGAAGAAATGCAAACAAGTAACCTAGCGTGGATCAGGCATGAGGTGTTCTGAAGTTGATTCATACTGAATATATGGGTGCAAAATGGTGTGGATCAGAGAATGGTGGAGGAACTCGACGGCAACAAGACGAGAGAGACTTGCCGGGGAAAAGCCCAAATGTAGAGGGAAGGAAAAAACAACCCTGGTTCGGACATCCTTATACCGCTAAAACCTAAGAAGCAACGACTCCGTCATGCCTCTCCAAGAATCTCGAAGCAGCAATGCCCCGCTGATTTTCGTGTTTCACCGGTCTCCATTCCTATATCTTCCAGTCAGTGCGTCCCTCTACCTTGCGTGACCCGCTCGCCGATTTCCATTGAGGTGATCTTTCCAAACCGTGCCTCACGTATTTTCTTGTAATCATAATCCTTCGGGAACTTGACCTTTCCTCTGAGTTTTCGGATTGCAACTTGACGCTGAATTTGGATGAAAGAGTTTCAAGCCGGCCTCAACCACGGCTCGCTTCGTGGCAAACTCGAACCAGGCATCGCATCGTCCAGGAGTGATTCGCATGGGAATCCTTCGTCACCCGAATGAGATAGCCGTAAGAGTTGATTCATTCTGCGGTCGTCTGATTAGAAAAAAGATGCTGATATCCCACCACTGAAGGTGCTATCCGATATGCTTATTCAAAATGTGGACTACTCTCATCAATAAACGACTGTCTTTCACGATGTTGTCAGGGAGCAGATCGGGTTGTCAAGAAACAGAGACGCCTGTCTCTTCAGCGGCCGTGTCGTGAGCATTCATATGCAGTTGCATGTCCGTTGTGGCTACTGGTCTGCGCTCTCATCACTTGCCTGGAGTTTCGCAAACTCTTTGCGCAAGGTGGCGGTGACCCTTCGCCTCAGCGCCTGCGTCAGTTCGGGATGGTCCTGCAGCAGACTGTCCAAGGCCTGCGAGGTCATGGTGTGAACGTACCCGTTTAGCGCCTCGTCGACCCTTTTGTGGACAATGGGCGCGAGACGACGGTCGAGCCGTGATAACACGACGACCATGTTGTGCTGTTTCTTGCGATCATGATCAAGTTTCCACCACATGCCCAGTACCAACAGGAGGGCGCCGAGTCCTATGACCGTCGACTCCAAGGTCGCCGATCGGCGGGCCTATGCCTCGACCGATGTGCCGACGGCGACGATGGTCTGTGGCGACTTGTCGAACTTATTTTTGGGTCTATGGGGAGCGGGGTTTGTCATCGAGATCAATCCGTTCGATCCGAGCGGTTTCAAGGCCGGCATTATTCAGGCGCGCGTCATCGTGACTTGTGACGTTTGCGTGCTACATCCGAGCAGCTTCGTCGTCGCGAGCTCGATCACTTGATCCGGTGTCATGGGTAAGGAAACATATGGCTGCTGAATCGTTTGTGAACAATGGACCGTTACCGAAAAATGATGAGAAGCTTTTCCGGCCGACGTCGGTCAAAGTGCTTCGGGCCTTTTGCGTCAAAGGCGTGAGTCAGGAAGTGGGAAGCATTATCACGATACCCTATCACCTCGCGGTCGACATGCAGAGCATCAAGAAATGCGTTATTTCCATCTAGCGTAAGCGGCCGGAGCCGTTGGGCCGCGATGGGGCTCCGGCGAGCCTCCGAACCATCGCGGACCGCTCACGGTGGGGGGCCGATGCTCGAACATCGGTCCCTCGCTGAATTCAAGTGAGAAAAGCATGACTGAAAATTTTCTGTGCGAGAAGTGCGCAGAGGCCGCGCGCATGCTGACGCCGGGCAAGCGATTGAGATGTAAGCATCGATCGTGTTCAGTCACCGTGCGGTCGAACGGTGATCGCCTTTACCGGTGGGATCGTAACAAAGGCCCGCGCGGGCAGACAGCGCCGATGTCCGGCGACATGCGATGACAGCCGTCGGGTCCTCCCTAGGGATAAACGAGATGCGGGTGGCCAGGCCGCAGTTTTCATCTAGGTATAGGCGTTTAAATCAATTTCTTTCCTATGGCATGGTCCAGTAAACAGCTCGCCAGCGCGCTCGGCGTCACATCACGCCGAATCAATCAGCTTGTCGTCGACGGCATCGTCACGCGTCCTGGCAAAGCCGGTTTCGATCCCGAAACGGCCGTGCAACAATATCTCGCCTTTGTCGATCGCCGCGTCGCGTCAATCCCGTTGAAGGATGCGCGCGAACGCAAGCTCTCGGCCGATGCCGCGCTCAGCGAGCTCAAGCTCGAAGTCGAGCGTGGTCGCTTTGTCGCCGTCGATGACGTGAAAAAAGCCGCCTTCGGGACGGCGCGTCGCGTGCGCGATTCGATCTTGAACATTCCCGATCGCGTCGCGCCGATCCTCGCCGCCGAGATGGACGCCGGCAAGGTGCACGCCGTGCTGATGTATGAGCTCCGACAGGCGCTTGAACACCTCGCCGGCTAGATCCTATCGTGTCTTATCTGTTTTACTTTTCATGCGCGACTTCATCCACGAAGATTTCTTTCAGTCGGGCAGATATGGAGAGGCAGATCATCCAAACGGCGCACACAAAATCCCTCTATAGGGGAATGGAGCGTGCGACCCCCCCGCCCTTATAGTTTGGTGAGCAGGCAGAAACATAACCCAACCGAATCCCTCCGTTTCCGAACGCTGGCATTGTGGACGCGCTGAGGGCCGTTTAGAGGACATGATGCTGGACGCGATAAACGTCGAGGGATTTGGTGAGCCGGGAGGCAGTACCATACTACTCCGTGAGAGAGCTGACGTGGCATTTTGTGGTGGATTGCCAGCCCTTCAATGAAGGCCGCAAGCTGGGTATTGCGAGCGCACCCCATCACGCGAAAGGAAAATGGCACGTACCCCTCTCTCTTAAATGTTTCAATCCTCCCGGCTCACCGTCTGTCGCAATCAGAGGCGCAACCAGATCGTTTGATTACGCATTCTCCTACTCACGAATGTCGATCCGACGTTAGACGTTATATGCTGTTAGATTCGGGTGATCCCGCCTGAGATAGCGTGACCTGCGGACCGATGAGAGGACGTGCTGCTCGACGCGATGAACGTCGACGGGGATTTGGTGTGACCCTAGAGGATTAGAGAGAGCGAATTACGCTTTACAGTAAGAGGTTTCGAAGCGAGGAGCCGCATGAATTCGCGGACATTATGCATTATATTATTGGCTTTGCCTTCATCATATCTTTCTCGACCATGTGCTGAGTGATTACGCCAGGCGTCCTTAATAAATGCGAAATGCGCTGATGTTTCGGACAGGTACTTAACAGTCTGGTCCCGCCTTGTGGTTCGAGGCTGATTTTTTAAAAGCTTTAGTTTTGCATCTGCTTCTTGGAGAATAGTTTCCATGTTCGCTAGATCAAGCGGCGATTTGGTCTTGAGTCTCATGTCTTTGGCCCATTTTCGCATAGCGATTTCGGTCGTCACCATCAAATGGTGAACAGCGGCATCCCATCGCTCAAGCGCAAAGCATCGGCTTGCTTCACCAATATCATGCGCTGCCTGCGGGAATTTACTTCTGATTTCCGAACCAAATAACCGATTCTCTTCTAGATAATACCTCTTCTTATCCGTTGTCAGTCTCAGGAACAGGCATGTTCTGAGTTTCTGTTCGATTGCCTTACTCAATTCGTCGAGCAAAACAGTCACTCGATTAAGATTGGCTGTGTCTAGTCTGGTAGGACCGGGGACTACTGAGACAGGCATCTTCGTTTTGCCGATGATGCGCTGTGCTTGTTCTGCAAGCGCATTGAAGCCAATGCGGTCGAATTCCTTTTTGAGCATGATTAAATCGTATTCAACTTCCGTTCTCCATTGTTCTGAAGAGTGGATTTGCCACTTCAGCCGCTCTAGGCGCTTGCATGCGCGGACAAAAGTGTCAGCATAGAAGATCTGCATGTCAGCTATAGAAGGGTGAAGTGGATCGGCCGGGAGTCTCCTAGGAGTCTCCTCTTTATTGGGGCCTTTCGCTTTAAGCTCCCAATGAATCTGTTTACTAGCATGTTTACTTGTCTGGCGTTATCAAACATCTAATTTATTAACTTATTGATTTACTGGTGCGCCCGGCAGGAATTGAACCTGCAACCCCCAGATCCGTA
>CAVOXE010000007.1:0-557500 GCA_963700335.1 Nitrospirota bacterium
CTGTTTCGTATCACGCTTACGCGAGGGGCCGCATGACGCAGGTGCTCCAACAACGGTGGAATGGTTTCTCCGGCCGGGAGCGTCTAATCGGATTCGACTCGGAATCATGATTGTGGCTGCGCTGTTGTTTACGCTTGTGATTGATCCGCTTTTGGATCGAATAGATCTGCTGGACCGTCAGCTTGCCGTCAAACAGCGCGCCCTCAGCCAACTTGCCATCGTCGGCGCCGACTATAATACGGCGCGCGCCCAACTGGCCGAGTTCGATCAACGCGTCCAAGCCGGTCAAGGTACGTTCTCGTTATTATCCTATCTTGAGGAGGCCACCTCGGCGGTGCAACTACGCGATCGCATTACCGGCATGCAGCCTCAAGCGCCGGTCTCCACCCAAGGCTACAGAGAAGTGACCGCGGAACTTCGATTAGAAGGCGTGCCGTTTCCGTCGCTGTTGAAGTTGTTAGCCAAACTGGAAGGCTCGCCTCATCTCATTCAAGTAAAACGACTGCAGGTCAAACCGAGACCCGATGCCCCGCATCGTTTTGATGCCGGCCTGACGGTGTCTAGTTTTGACAAAGAGTGAGGACCACCGCATGGCCCTTCCACTCGCCCTTTTTGTCTTGTCCGTCTTGGTTACGCTCATTTTGGGCTTCGATGCCGATGCCAGGCGGGATCTCAAAGAGGCCGCCGTATTTCGGGACGGATACAAGGCGGCTGCGCTCACGCGTTCCGCTATCCAGACCGCCCGCGCGACACTTCACCGTGATGTCGTTCTCAAAAAACAAGCCGGCCGCTCGTATGACGCCTTGACGGATGTCTGGGCGACGCCGACGTCCGGGAAACTTATCGGCGATGGTATCGTATCGGTTTCGATTGAAGACGAGAGGGGGAAGCTGAACCTCAACGACTTGTCTCGCGCGATGGAACCGACGCTGCACACCGAGACCATCCTTCGATTCAAGCGGCTCTGTGTGCGCATCCAAGTGAACCCCGAACTCATCGACGCCATCGTCGATTGGGTCGATGCCGACGATGTTCCGGAAAAGTACGGCGCGGAACGGCGCTATTACGAGTCATTGAATCCCCCATACCAACCGGCCAATACGGCCTTGCAGACCCTCGACGAGTTGCATCTCGTCAAAGGCATGACCTCCGAGATTGTCGAGCGTCTCGCTCGCTATGTGACGGTGTATCCCGCTGTCGCCGATGGATGGGTCAATATCAATACGGCTGACCCTCTTGTTATCGAGGTCTTGAGTCCGCGTATCACTCCCGCATTGGCACTCACTGTGGCGCAGGCGCGACCCTTTCGGACCATGCAAGACGTCGATCGTGTCGTCGAATTCGCTCCCGTCGCAAAAGAGCTCCAACTGACGGGCGCCTATACTCTGGAAAGCGATTACTTCACTGTCAGAACGAGCGTAACTGCTAATGAGGCCACGAGAAATGCCCGTGCAGTGATCCGCCGGTCACGGGCCGACGGTGACACCCGCGTCATTTTTTTTCGTATGGAATAAGGTTCAGCAGATTACGCCTGATGAGACTTACTCTAAGGAGCTTGTGACGTCGGGCACTGAGCGTAAGAGACTGGCTGCCTCATGGACTTTTGCGGTTATCGAGAGCGTCACCCGTGGTCTGATAGGAGTCTTCATGTACTCCTTTACAATAATGATATATAATTAACGCATCAATTCGGGCTTAGGGGTGAACCGGTACGTGCATAGGTTCCAATCGCTCCTGGCGACTTTTTAATTGAGTACATCGCCACTGTGCATGACTGATGCAGCCGCTTCGTGCTTGTCGAAAGAAATTCGCAGGGAGAAGTGCTTCGGGAGATTTCTTCTGAGCACGAACGGCAGGACCTCCCATTCCCGAGTTCGCAACTCAAGCTTCATCGCCTGTGTCCTCCTTTTATCACTTCTGCTGTGCGCTCCACCGGCAAGCTGGTGCCAACAATCGGCTGTTCCAGGAGGTATACCGCTTAGTCAAATCTCCACATCAGGGGGACAGGGAACAATGTTGTTTTCCCAGTTCGCTAATCCTGCGTTGCGTGGCGCGCTTTATATGAGTCCTATCTTCCCCTGGACGGGGATCTATCCCAACTACCCTGGCGGTTTCACGAGTGTCTACCAAGAAGATGGCATTCGTACAGGTCCCTTTCAGTTGCATCCGTTCTTTGGCGTGGCTGAAATGTTTACGGACAACGTATTCAGAACGAACTCCAAGCGCAGCGATTTTTTTACGACTCTGGCTCCTGGAATCCAAGCCCAACTCCCACTCGGGAGGCATATCTTTGTGGCCGATTACCGTACAAACATTCAATTTTATCATCGGACGCCATCAAATAATGTCCAGGATCAAACGGCATCCGGTTTATTACGAGTTTAATCTCGCTAGTGGGCTGAAACTAAATTTGCAAGGTGAACATAAGCTCGGCCATGACCCACGGGGAACTGCTGTAGATCTTCTCAATGTTGAAGTCAATAAATGGACCACGAATGGATTTCTCGGACGAGCCGAATACCAAGGCGGAGTGATAGGAACAGCCATAACCGCTCAAACGCTTCGATGGACTTATCTGAACAATGACCAGGGACTCACTCGCGATCGTCTTACGAACTATACTGGAGTGAGATTTTCTGGCCAAGCGTTTCCTAATACCTCAGCGCTCCTAGACTTTAGTGTGGTTCAAGAAATTTATGATCAAAATAAGAATCTGGATAATACAATTTATACGATAAGTACAGGCGCAAAATGGGAGGCCACTGGCGTTACAGGGGGGGAAGTTCTTGTGGGGTGCCAATTTTTGAGATTTAATAAAGCCCAAGTTAATCAGCCGCCTCCTCTGCTTAGTCAATTTAGCAGGGATGACGACTCAAGTGAGAATGTGTTTGTTGCAGGCAAGATTTATTGGAACCCCTTAACCGGATTGACGGTGACCCTTCAGCCTTATCGCACTATCCAGCAAACAGTAGTGGCAGGAACATCATTTTTTACCGCCACAGGTGTAAACATTTCTGCCTTGCGCGAGTTAACTGAACGTATGGACCTTACACTGAATCTAGGGTATGAGAGCGATGTCTTCTCGAGTTCTGCAGGAGCTTCATCGACAACGCCGCAACGGACGGATTCAATTAAAAATGCGGCAATTGGATTGAACTATAGGGCGGTCAAATGGATAGGCGTGAGTTTACAATATGTGTTTGAAGACAGAAACTCCAACGTCAATCAGTTCAATTACCAAGCAAATACAGCTATGATATCGGCCCAGGCTTTCTTTTAGTGGCCCATGGTCCTATAGGACACTCCATCTAGGTAGGTGTTATCAAAATCTCGCCTCGATGAAAACTTAAGAGCTGCACAATAGTTTTTCTTATACTTAGCCTTCTCTAGTTCGATTAACATTACTGCTGGCTTTCAAGGATCCATTAGCTGACCGACGCACTGTCCCAAGTAGCGACTAGGTTCATGGGCGACGGCAGGAACTGCATGAAGGGTGACTGGTCCGGTATACAATCTTGTCACTAGTATAAAAGGGGTAGCGTGAGCTCGACGATTATGGAAGATTGGGCCGAGAAAGACAGCAGAATCTATCGTAGACGAATTTGTCGCAGACGAAACCCCTGCGGATTTGTTGCGCCTTCAGAAATTAATTGCGGAGGCTTTACGCACCTTTTATGCAATTGGAAATTAGTTCGATATGAGATCATAAAGTAATATAGTGATTGCACATTAAAGGGGCTAGGAAAAGGGATGGGCATGATGATCATGCGCCATCCCTTTTTTTTCAGACCAGAAGATTGCGGAACGAGGATGCCCTTATCTGCTGCCCACTCTAATGGTGCAAGGCTTTCCTTTAGAGTCATATGGATTACTTGCCCACTCAAAGGATGGTCTTTTATGGATGAGTGGCAAAGAGAAACCGGACGCGACGCAACCTTCCAAGAAGAGAGTTTCAGGCTGGCAGTGACTAAGGCGAGATTAAGTCATGTTGTCAGGCGACTTTCCGCGTCGCCCGAAATCGTAGGCATGTTGAACGGCCGCGGCGATGGCCAAGTGCAGTTTAATCAGATCATCTGATCCTTGGTCGCTCACAAAATTATCGAGAATGGTGTCTGCAACTTTGGCGGCCCAATCATCCATCACTCGCACCGCGTGCAAAGCACGTTCTGAATCCACAATTGAATTCCATCTTCAAGAAGACCTGCTGCGGGGATGGCGAGGTAGCCTCGCTACACCTCTCACAACCGACTCATGTCTTAGCCTTACGCACGCCTAGAAGCATTTCAACCACTCCAACCCTGAACATTTGCTAGCGACCCACCGGCTGATCGGTCGGCGCCGTCACGCCGCCCTCTTGAGTGGGCCGCGTGCTGCCGAGGTCTTTTGAGTCACGCTGCTTCATGCCTGGAGCCTGCCGCTTATCCTTCTTCTGTGACTTTTTTTCGGTCGGCGAGTCCAACTGCTTGGATGCATCGGCCGCGTACGCTCCTGCCGCGCACCCCACCAATGCGACGAATACCACCATCCCTACGAATGAAATTCCCTTCATGTCAGTTCTCCTTTTTCCAACGCGCGAGGTGCAACCGCTCCCGCCTCAGATGTGGTTTCCGAGGCACGTACTACTGATAGAATAACCTGGCTGGATTAAAAATACAGTCAGGCGCACGGGGTCGTCGTTCTTCTGAGAATCCTTACAGATGCGGGCAGAAAATTACAAGGGGTCGTACGAATGTTTACGTGCATTACGTCCCTGTGTCCCGTTAGAACGTCGGCATGTTACGCTGTACGGAAAGTCTAAATTCAACGACCGGTTGAACAACTTGGTAAAGGCCTGTGACTAGCAAACGCGAGATCGCTCGAGTCATGCGCGAAATTGCATTCTTTCTTCGTCTCAAAGGCGAGAACGCATACAAGGCGCGGGCCTACGAAAAGGCGGCGTTCGCTCTCTTACATGCCCCGCACGAGGCCACGGAATTGGTGAGCGCCGGCATCTTGAAGGATGTACCGGGAATTGGACCCGCGACGTCCATGGTCATCGCCGACCTGGTCACTCTGGGCGAATCGTCACTCCATCGAGAACTGCAAGGAGATTTTCCGGCTTCATTGGTTGAGCTGGATGCCGTGCCGGGGCTCAGCATAAAACAGATCCTTCGTCTTTATCGGCGCGCCGATGTGCGATCGCTCGAGCACTTGCGTCGAGCATGCCAAGAAAACAGGCTGATCGCTATTCCAGGATTTGGTCCCAAGCTTCAGACCAAACTGCTCGCTGCATTGGGCGAGTATGAACGCGGACAGGGATTTCAGCTATACGCGAACGTGTTGGTTGAAGCCGAACAGGTCGAAGCCGCGCTGCGAGCAATGCACGATGTGGAAAGCGTCACGCTAACCGGCGCGATTCGTCGAAAATTGGAAGTCGTTGATGAACTCTGTTTTGTCGTGACACTGAATCCACCTGCTACGGCCGCAGATCTGGCGGAGTATATCCGTGCGATCCCAAACATCACCGAGGTGGCTTGCAAGGATCAGACGATTATCGCCTCTTCGCCCAGCGGACTGCCCATTGTCATCAATACCACTCGAAGACAGGTCTACGGACATGCCTTGTGGCAGGCGACCGGCAATGCCGAACATCTTATGCAAATGCGTCAACGATTCATTGCCCACGGCTTACAGGAATCGGATCTTGACGGTGAAGAAGAAGCAGATATCTACCGACGAGTCGGGTTGTCTTTCATCCCTCCCGAGCTGCGAGAAGGTCGAGGAGAAATCGAACACGCCGAATCCGCACAGCCTCCGCAGCTTCTCGACACCAGCCACATACAAGGATGTTTTCATCTACACACGGATTACACTGATGGCGCCGATACGATCGAAGCGATGGTAGCCGCGTCACGACGACACGGTTATCGTTATGTTGGCCTTTCGGACCACAGCCAGTCCGCCTTTTATGTGAATGGCCTGAAAGAGGATCGGATTCGGGCGCAATGGCAGGAAATCGACGCGGTGCAGAAGAAGTATCCCGACGTGCACATCTTCAAAGGCATCGAGGCCGACATCTTACCGGATGGCGCCATGGATTATTCAGACGACCTGCTTGCACAATTCGATTTCGTCATCGCGTCCGTTCATAGCCGATTCAATCTGTCGGAAGATGATCAGACGCGCCGCATATGTCGCGCTTTGGCCAATCCCTATGTCACCATCCTCGGGCATCCAACGGGTCGGCTGCTGTTGTCGAGACCCGGCTATCGTGTCGACATGACCGAGGTGATCAAGACGGCAGCGGAGCATGGAAAATTGATCGAGATCAATGGCAGCCGCTATCGTCTCGACTTGGATTGGCGCTGGGCACGGATTGCGAAAACATACGGTGTCCGATTTCTGTGTGAGTCCCGATGCGCATGCCGTGACTGAATTCTCAAATGTGGCACTTGGAGTCAATGTTGCCCGCAAGGCCGGACTGGGTACTGCGGACGTCGTCAACACCTGGCCGCTTAAAGAGATGGAGAACTTTCTCCGAACACGGCATTCCATCGTGACATGACGACTAGTCCCTTATACTGCTGATTACACCCCCAACCTCATCTCGACTTTTCCCCTCTCTTCGTGTTTCAACCAGTCTGCCATCTCTGTGTGGCGTATGCCTAACTCCACATTAAACCACGGAATATTTGTCCGCCCCAGGAACAGGCCGTTCCAAGGCGTCGGCTGTTGGCCCTTTTCATTTGGAAGCTCCGTCGCTACAAGTCAGATAGCTAGAGTAGTTATGCGGTTCGAGGTCGTGCCGGATTGGTCTATTCATTGCTAACGAAAGCAAGACAGATGTAATTTCAGCAGGGGGAGCTAATGCCGCGTCCCGTTCTATCGGTCATTTTGGCATTTGGACTCGTCAACGTCCCGGTGCGGTTGTACACCGCAGCGGTTTCGAAGCGCCTCCAATTTCACCTTCTCGATAGTGGCTCGGGAGAACGCGTGAGGCAGCAGCTCGTGTCGCCTGGACAATCGGAAGAAACATGAGGAGCGGTCGCCCGACGAAATTGCCGTTGAAGGCGTGGCCTTAAGTGACACAGAGGTGCAGTTGGCCCAACAAGTCATCGACGCGCGTGCAACCGACCACTGGAATCCCGATCAGTACACGGTACGTATCGCGCGCGCCTGCTGGAGTTTATCGAACAGAAACGCAAAGGTGAGTCTCTTCCGACGCAAAAACGCGTGCCGCGTCCGCCGGTGATTGATCTGATGGATGCGTTAAGAAAGAGTCTCCAGCAACCGGCGCAGAAGCCGGCCGCACGACCTGCGGAGCGAACGATCAGGAAAGCGATGAAGGCGGGGTAGCATAATTCTGCCGACCCCAACAGCACCACACACTCACGGGATCATAGATGAATAAACGAGTCGTCTGTTTCTTCGACGTCGATAATACATTATTGGATGATGATCGGATTGTCGCCGACCTGAAAACGCGTCTGAAGCATGACTTAGACGCCGCGCAATACACACGGTATTGGGAGATCTTTGAAGAGCGGCAGAAAGAGTGCCATCATGCCGATTACCTCGGAGCTCTCCAGTGCTTGTGCGATGAACATCCCCGCGAACCCCATGTGACGCAGATCGCGACCTATCTCTTGAATTATCCGTTTGCCGATCGCTTGTACCGACAGGCAATCGAGACATTGCGGCACTGCAGAGCCTGGGGGACGGTCGTGATTCTTTCAGATGGCGATGTCGTGTTGCAACCGCGCAAGATTGAGCAGGCCGGCCTTGCGGAAGCCGTGGAAGGACGGTTCTTAGTGTACGCGCATAAGGAGAAATGCCTCGACGATGTGACTGTGCGACATCCAGCCGATCATTACGTCGTGATAGATGATAACGTCCGCGTTCTTTCCGATATCAAAGACTGCTGGAAAGATCGCGTCACCACGATTTTCGTGCAACAGGGTCACTTTGCCCATGACGAAGAAAGGCTGAAACGTTATCCGCCTGGCGACGCCAGCGTCAAGCAGATCGCCGATCTATTGGCATACGACCTCGAACGGGTAACGCAGGCGCAAGATTGAACGAAACTCAAATGAGCGATGATGCTCTCCGTCCTGTCCTAGCTAGCAGAAAAACGCGGTCCTAGGACGAGGGAATCAATTCCAGTTCGAGATCCGCATGCAACGTGTCTCAGCCAATCATATTACGGCACTACTCAAAAACTCGGTCAACCCCCTCCGAGGTGCTGAGAAAGATTATGATCCATTGATGGATCTCATCGGCGAGGCGCGAATCGTCTTGCTGGGGGAAGCGTCTCATGGCACGCACGAATTCTATCGAGAGAGGGCGACCATCACGCGCCGGCTCATTCAGGAGAAAGGGTTTACGGCGGTCGCCGTGGAGGCTGATTGGCCGGATGCGTACCGCGTGAATCGCTATGTGCTAGGACGGAGCAGAGATGCGAACGGTCTCGAGTCGCTTGCTGATTTTAAACGCTTTCCCACATGGATGTGGCGAAACCGTGACGTCTTGGACTTTGTCACGTGGTTGCGTGCCCATAACGAGAGTCAATCCGGTGACGCAGCGGCAGCTGGCTTCTATGGATTAGACCTCTACAGCCTGCACGCCTCGATGGTGGCAGTGCTCGAGTATCTCGATCGAATCGATCCGGAATCTGCTCAGCGCGCCCGTTCACGATATGCTTGCTTCGATCATTATGGGGAAGACTCTCAACGGTATGGATATGCGGCTGGCTTCGGATTAGCGAAGACCTGCGAAGACGACGTCATCGCTCAACTACAGGATCTGCATCGCCGCGCCGAGAACTATCTCCACCGCGACGGATTCGTGGCCGAAGACGAATTCTTTTTTGCCGAACAGAATGCTCGATTGGTGAAGAACGCCGAGCGGTATTATCGATCCATGTTTCAGGACCGTGTGTCCTCATGGAATCTGCGTGATCAGCATATGGCAGAGACCTTAACCGCCTTGATGGCCCATCTCTCACGACGACGGACGCAGCCGAAAGTCGTGGTGTGGGCACACAATTCCCATCTCGGCGACGCGCGCGCGACCCAGATGGGCGAGAGCGGCGAGCTGAATGTCGGGCAATTGATACGCGAGCATTACGGTCGTGAAGCGGTGTTGATCGGCTTCAGCACCTATCGAGGCACCGTGACCGCCGCTTCTAATTGGGATGGACCCATGGAACGAAAAGCCGTGCAACCGGCTCTGGCCGACAGTTATGAAGCGCTGTTTCATGCTGTTTCATGAGGTGGGCATCCCGCGTTTTCTTCTCACCTTGAACGATGACAGTGTCGCCGATCCATTGAAGGAACAACGGTTGGAACGGGCGATCGGCGTCATCTACTTGCCGAAGACGGAACGCCTTAGCCATTACTTTTATGTGAGCTTGCCTGCGCAATTCGACGCAGTGTTGCACTTCGATGAGACGCATGCGCTCGAACCGCTGGATCCGCCCAGCAACTGGCCGGCAGGGGACGGTCCTGATACCTATCCCAGCGGCATGTGAGACTAGGTTGGGAGGAAACCGTGATCGACCTTGCCTTTATTTGTGCAACAGAGTTCGCATGCGTGGGATCGGAAGACGTTTTATGAACTGCTGTGATGAGGGACACAATAAGACGTGAAACGACTGCGCGTACAATTGTTGTGCCGATCGAAGATCATCCCTTATTCCCAAATTCTACTCAAGCAGACTCCTCCGTGCAGTCGTGCAGTCATGACCCATGGATGACTGGAAATGCGCGTTTCGTACGGCGGCAATAGAGAGGCATACCAAACCAGAGTCCCAACAGCACGATCATAGCGGCCAGCGAGATCGTGACGGCTCCCTGCTGCGACTGGGTCACCATTGCGGTGACGACATAGAGATCACCGGCGCAGCCCAGGGCTAAGGGGAGGGTGGCGGCCATTAGAAGTCGGCCGGCGAGCCGTTGGAAATGTTCAGTGTCATGACCTTCTTCGGCCACCCGATGATAGGCGGCGGGCGTCATGAGAAGAATCATCGCGAGCGCCATCAGGCCCAGACTGGCGAGGTGAACATATTGTGAGAAGGGAGGCAGTCGTTCAAAGCTATCCGTAAGTACGACGACGAATTGGAAACCGAGGAGCGCTTGCACGCCTGGAAGGACGACGCGTGCTTCGATCAGCACCTGCTCGACCTTATTTTCTACGGAGGTCGTTCCCGGCGGTGTCGGTATAGACATGGGACTCCTCTTATGGTGATGAATTGTGGAGGTACGGTGCCGTCGCGCCCAACCATACCAGGCGAGTACACTCGTTGCGGTGGCCAACACACCGATACCCGCCGCCAGAAAAGAGGGGAGTAATCGGCTGGATGCAATGGCGAGATCCGCACCCAGCGCCAGTGCAAAGGGATACGCCGCGCAATGCAAAATACCGGATAGGAGACGATCAAAAGCAGGCGTGTCCTGCCCTTCCTCCACGAGCTGGTGATACTGAGCGGGGACCAATAGGAGGCCAACCGCAATAACTAACAAAAAGAGGGCGGCTACGTCCAGATACTGATAGACCAAATCTAATCGATGAAATCCGGTTTGGAATACGGCTTGGTATTGGAAGCCCAGTAAGACTTGTGCACCCAGCATAAGCATTCGCGTCTCATTCAACCCTTGCTCGACTCTGTCTTGAAAGTTTTCCACCAACCACTCCGACTGCGGTTGCCTGTCACAGAATGCTTTTAATCAGCTTCGCTCGCTGCGTCAACCCTGGAAAGGTCATGCAAAGCCCAGGTCACCCTCGAATGAAGATGAAGCAATGATCACTCCTCATTCCCGTTTTAGAAATTGTCTGTGATTTTCCGAATGACGCGGCACGGATTGCCGGCGGCAAAGACGTCCTCCGGAATGTCCCGCGTGACTACGCTACCCGCGCCGATCACGGCGCGCGAGCCGATCCGCACGCCCGGCAAGATCAGCGCCCCGCCCCCGATCCACACATCCGATCCAATCTCTACAGGCTTTCCGAACTCCTGTTGCCTTCGCAACGTCGAATTGAATGGGTGCATCGGAGTATAGATTTGAGCGGCCGGCCCAAAAAGCGTGAAGGCTCCTATGCGCACACGGCACACATCGAGGACAACACAGTTAAAATTGAAAAACACCCGCTCTCCCAATTCAATGTTCGAGCCGTAGTCGCAAAAGAAAGGCGGCTGCACCCAGGCGGTGTCGCCACCCGCGCCAATCAATTCGCATAAGATATGCCGCCGCTCCTCCCGTTCTGATTCGCGGGTCGCGTTCAAGGCCTGGCAGAGGTCTCGCGACCGTTCACGTGCGGCGACAAGCTCCGGATCGAGTGGATCATACAGCTCTCCGGCCAGCATTTTTGCGCGCTGAGTTTGCATTGGCTTACTTCTTCAACCTTCGTTCATCTTTTGCCTAAGACGCAATCGTCGGACGGACTCCCCAAGAGCGAAGAGAAGCGCTACTCCAACCATGATGCTGACCGCATTTTGAAGAGAGGGTGGAAAACCGCCAAGCGTAATGAGAAGCACTGTAGCCGCCGCCGGTGGATGCGAGGCCTGCAGGAGCAATTCCATAGCAACCGCCAATCCGAGCGCCACCGCCGAACACACGACTCGAATAAACACTAATTCATGTGTCACAAAGACTGATGGCTCGTCGGCGGCACCCGTCAAAGCCGTCACTACAAATGTTGTTGATAGTGCGATGAGATGTCCAACAATGACGTTATAGGGTTTTGCTGCGGGCTGCATCGGTGAATGAACCAGAAGATACGCAGACGGTCCGAGACTGGCGAAGAGGAGCGGCTGCCTGAAGAGTAAGCCGGCGAGGCCGATTGCTGCAATGAGCGCCGCCACACCCGATGGCGCCCATACTATTTCGTGGCGCAATCGAGCATTCATCCGGCGATGAGTGTTTGGGGCGCGGCCTGCTTGGAGCGAGTTTCAAGCCATGCGACTTGTCGAGCAGTGGTCGCCTGGTTCTCCCGACAGGCAAGGATAAGCTCATCGTCACGGAGCGCTTGGGCCGCCTGTCCAAGCAACGTCCAACAAATCTGGGCTTCCGTTGCCAAGAGCCACAGGTCATGCAGGTCGCGTAGGAGAGCCAGTCCTCCACGGCGCGGTCCTTGAAAGAGATCGCTGTAGAGATGATCCGCCTCCGAATCCCGTTTGCTGCCATAGCGCGCAATGAAGCCGCATGCCGATTCAGCTTTTTGGCGAGACCAGGAGGCGAGGAGATGGCAACTCGCTTCCATATCGGGCTCCTGACGATGATGGGCCGAAACCGTCGTGAAGGCCTTTGCCAGATCCGTTTCACTGTCCTTTACCATTTTTAAGTACAAGCTCAATTGCATGGTTCTTCGGATTTCACACTTTACGAATGCAGACGGCTGAAAGTTTGTAATGTGGCTGCTTGCTCACTGGATCCCAGTCCTCACGCGTGACTTCATTGGCGGCACGGGGGTGGCTATTGTCATCCCAGTACCCGTAATGGAACGGAATAAACAGGAGCCCCTGGCGGATATCGGTGATCTTCGCCGGCGCGACGACATAGCCGCGCCGGGAGCGAGCTTCGATCGCATCGCCATTCTGAATGTTATACGCCAGCGCGTCTGCCTTTGAGATCTCGATAAATACCTCGGGGGCTTTGTCTTGCAATGCTTGCACGCGGCCAGTCTTCGTTCGGGTATGAAAATGATAGACCACACGCCCGGTCGTGAGCCAAAGCGGGTAGACCTTATCGGGCTCTTCAAACGGCGGGATGTAATCGGCGGCCTTGATGATGGCGCGACCTGTCGGATTGTGTGCGCGGTACTGCTGGGGTGTCACCTGAGCCCCTGTATCAAGATCGTGCCCATAGGTTTCGCAATATTGAGGATCAGTGTTGTAAACGCCGTTCGTATAGAGGTGTGTCGCGCCATCGGGAAACTGCTCGTTACACGGCCATTGAATTCCGGAGCCGCCGGTCAGCTTGGCGTAGGTCATGCCGCTGTAATCACATGGCCGTCCCTTGGAACATGCCTTCCACGCTTCAAACGCTTCCTCCGGTGTCCGCCACTTGATTAAAGGAGCGCCATCCTTATCGCGAAAATCCATGCGCCGAGCGTAGTCCAGAAAAATATCAAAGTCCGATCGGGCTTCGCCTGGCGGCTCGACCGCTTGGTGCGAAAGATGGACCGTTCGATCGACGTTTGTGAAACATCCCGTCTTTTCGCCCCAGATGGCCGCCGGCAAGACGACATCCGCGCGCGCGGCTGTTTCCGTCATGAAAGCATCTTGAACGACGAGGAAGAGGTCTTCCTGATCGAGAATGCGGCGAATGCGAGGCAGATTCGGCAACGAGACGGCCGGATTGGTGGCTGAGATCCAGAGCATCTTGATGGAACCTTGTTCGCAGTAACGAAAGATCTGCATGGCATGTGTCGGGGGCGCCCAATGGGGAATGATGTCGGATGACACATTCCAGAGTCGCGCCAGTTCTTCAATATGCGTCGGATTACTCCAATTGCGAAACCCAGGCAGATCTCCGTCAGCGCCACATTCGCGCGCATTCTGGGCCGTCGGCTGTCCGTTCATTTGATAAACCGCGCAGCCGTCGCGTCCGATGAGACCGCGGATCAAATGCAGATTATTGACTTGGCAGGCCGCCGCAGTGGCCTGCATGGATTGATAGACACCTTGCAACACGGCGGACACGAGCGTCGGCGCCGTACCCAGAATTTCCGCGGCGGCATGTAGTGTTGCTCGCGGCACGTCGGCAATGCGCTCCACCAGTTCGGGTGTCCACTTCGCGACTGTGCGCTCCAAACTCTTCAAATCCCATCGTATGCGCGTCGATATAGGCACGACTGATCCATCCGTTTTGAATGATCAGACGTAACAGGCCATTCAGCACAACGACATTCGTGCCCGGCTTAGGCGCGAGATGCACATCCGCTTCTTTGGCAGCAGGAATGGGCCGAGGATCCATAATGAGGAGCTTGGGCCGCCGAGGGCCGGCTAGGCGATCCAGGACGCGCGTCCACAGAACAGTCTGCTGCTCCGCCATATTATGGCCCACGTCAAAAATAGCGTCCGTGGTATCAAGGTCGGTGTACGACCCTGGCTGGCCATCCGTGCCGAAAGATTCTTTGAGGGCCGCGGCGGCCGTCGCAGTACAGAGGCGCGTATTGCCATCCATATGCGGCGTCCCCAAGCCTGCTTTGCCGATGACGGCGAGCGTGTAATATTCCTCGAGAAATAACTGTCCGCTTGTGTAAAAGCCAATGGCGCTGCTGGTGTGACGGTCTCTGATGTTTTTGGATTGCGAGACGATGAGATTCATGGCCTCATCCCAACTGGCTTCGATAAACCGGTTTCCACGCCGGATCAATGGGACTTTTAACCGGTCGGAGCTGTTATTGGCCTCCCACCCATGCAGCCCCTTTGGGCCCAAACGCCCGTGGTTCACGCGATCATCAGAGCGGCCGCGGACGCCCACGATCTCTACCGTCTTTTACGGCAATATCGAGACCGCAGCCGTTCGAACAGAGGACACATGCGGATTGGACCCATCGGTCAGGCGTCTCTACAGTCCGTTCGTCTATGCGTATGGGCCAGGCCCGATGATAGGGTGTGCGCGGTCCCCAGATATCCGCAATGCTGTCACGTGTTTCAGCCATCAGTCGATTTACTATGCTTTCTTACAGTCGCGAGCCCACGCTCGTTAAGATAGTGCTAAGGTAAGTCTAAGTATTCACAGGCCGATTCATTATCGGTCCTTCTCCTGAAATCATGTGAAGGTTTGAGACTTTCCCTCTCAGGTCTTTTCCTACGTGTGGTGTGCGCTGCGAAATCGGCCTTCATTTGACTGCTTCTCCCCATTAAGTAGGATTCTGCCGGGGTAAATGCCTTGACGGGGGCCTACCGGTACGAGTATGGTGGAGCATGACGTACTGAGCTTCGCCGACTTTCCAGTCCCTCGCGCAGTTTTGGATGACGTCTGCGCGTCTGATTCCCAGTCTTCGCCGCTTCCTACGCCAGTTTCCTTCTTTAGCAGATCTTTATTCCTTCGGTCGTTGCATCCTAGCGAATGATGTCCTGTAGATAAAGGTATCCCGCCTTACGCGGGTCCCCACCAGAAGGGATGGAGGTATGGAGTGCATTCGCTGTCATGGGCTCATGATCTCGACCACGCTTGAAGATACGAGCGGTTCTTCCTGCGCTTCCAGCGCATGGCAGTGTCTGTTGTGCGGCGATGTCGTCGATTCGTGCATTGCAGCTAATCGCAAACGCCATCGGGAACCGCGTCGATTTGAACCGCGATTACAAGGTCACGTGAATCGCGTGGTGTAATTCAGTGGGATTTCCTGTTCATTCGTACGCGCATGATGACCCACGATCGTTCAGTTCGCGATGATCGCTCATATCTCTAGAAGATCGAAGTCAGCCCCCTAATCTTATCCGAGGAGGACATATGGACAAGCCCGTCACAAAAATCGTCATTAACACCTGTCATGGTGGATTTAGTCTCAGTCACAAAGCCTTTCTACGATTGCGAGACTTAGGTCAACACGACGCCTTACAGGAGCATGACATCGCCAGTTACTGGCCCGCTGGGTCACTTCCCGATGAGGCGAGCCTCAACCAGTTCGGCGCACGTATCCCGCGAGACGACCAGAATCTTGTCCTGGTGGTGGAGGAGATGGGTGCGATGGCCAATGGGCACTGCGCCAGCTTAAAAGTGGTCAATATTCCGTCCGACGTGAAATGGCAGATCCAGGCACGTCATGGGATCGAACTGATCAGCGAAAATCACCGGACTTGGAACTGAGCAACCGACGAATGCCGATTATGCAAAGAGTGAGAGTTGTAGCGGCATACTGGGCTGACTGCTGACTGATTTACAGGAAGGACAATCATCTTGAGAACAACGCAACTAGTCGCCGCGGTTATCGTACTGTCTCTAATCGGCGCGCCATCTCTCTCATTTGCAAAAGCTAGGGGAGGGTCCGGAGGATACACCAGCGGGTCAAGAGGGAGTAGCACCTCGGGAAGCATGGGAAGTCGCGGATCGCGCACTCATGATGATAACGGATCTCGTCCAATTGAACGGACGATCACGCCGAATGCATCGACGACGCCCTCGCAACCAGCGCCCGCGCGTTCGGCTGCCGCTCCATCGACGCAACCCTCAGTTGCGCAGCCGTCTTTCATACAGCGACATCCCTTGCTGGCTGGAATTGCGGGTGGTCTTGCCGGGTCATGGATTGGGCATATGCTGTTTGGTGCAACCGACAGCTCGGCCCGCACCACCGATTCGGAAGCACGCGAGAGTGAGAGTGCGACAGGAGTCTTCGGTTCTCCGGGCATGCTTCTCCTTCTGATGTTGCTGGGCGGAGGCGCACTCTATTATTTTATGAAAGTGCGTCGGACGACTCAGCCTGACTTTTCGGGAATTACACAAAGAGCGGTTCTGGACTCTTCCGTGGAACCGGTAACGATGGGTGGTTTAGCCACGAAGGGGCTTGAACCAAGTGTGACATCGAGTGATGAAGCTGCCTTCAAGCAGATATTGGGGGACGTGCAAGCTGCCTGGAGTCAGGGAGACCTGGCCGCGTTACGACGATTGGTGACGCCAGAAATGTTGCACTATTTCAGCGCGGGCTTGAGCGAAAATGCGAGCAAAGAAGTGACGAATCACGTGGAAGATCTGTATGTCGTCAAGGCGGACGTCCGTGAGACATGGACGGAGGAGGCCACCGAGTATGCCACGGTCTCTCTGCAATGGTCGGCCCGCGATTACACGGTCTCTCTTGCTAAACAAAAAGGGGAGGCGGGCTATGTCGTCGACGGAGATGAGCATGCCCCACAGGAGACCACAGAAACCTGGACCTTCATGCGACATCAGCACGGCAAATGGTTGCTGTCCGCTATTCAACAAATCGCGTAAGGAGCTCGGAACAATCAGTCGGGTTAGACACTCGGTTGTGCCAGAACGCAGCACCTCAATCGTCAAACAACGAAGGAGAATCATGAATCAGGAACAATTCAAACATGGCTGGAGTCAACTCGAGAAACATCTCAAGATGCATTGGGATAAATTTACGACAGAGGACTATGCGCTGATTGATGGGGATTTAGAGAAATTCAATCGCGTCAACGAACAACGCTACGGAGCTACACATGGCGATGTACGAAAAGCCGCGGATCGCTGGTATGCGAAATGGGCCGGATGGTATCAAGGCTACGAAGAAGTCAAATCGACTTCGTGACCTTTCGTCCTCTGCAGCCATTTGTTGAGAGGCTCCTCATGTCTCTCCAGGCGGCTTATTCGCTATCGGGTTTCGACCTGCACAGTAATTCATACCTCGGTCGATAGGTCTGCATTCGCGGACCTATCCGCCAGATCGCGCTCACTTCCCTGTAGATAGAAATACCTCTTCCGACATTGCCGTTGAGCTCTTTTGGTCAGATTCTCTGAGCTGGCTGGCTTAGGATGATTAAGCAATAGGCGGTCTACTGACGGCACACGACGCCGAAACGGTCGCGTGTATTTCAAAGGAGGTCCCTGCGATGAGACACGAACTCATTACGTTACAGAAGTTCATCATTGCGGGGCTCATGTTCGGCGCCTCCATGGGCGCGGGATCTGTGAATGCGGCCGAGCAACCGCCAGGTGAGGGCATTCCCGACATCATGGCAACACAGTCATCCATGATACAACGAGATGCGTCGGTCACCGGAAATTCCGCTCAGAGCACCTGGCTCAGAGAAATCAGGAATTCTCTGGACGCGTATACAGTCACTTATCCCAGTTCAAACTTTGCCCCTTATCAAACGAAATTGAACGTGGTAGGGGATGCCCTGAGCCGCGGAGACAGGCGGGCCGTGAAGGTGGAGATGGGCGCCTTCTTCAAGATGCTGGCCACGCGTTCACATGGTATCAACGAAGGAGCCGCAGACGAGTTATCGAACTTCGCACAGATGGTCACGCCGATCGAGGAGTATGGGATTTCAGTTCCAAAATCCGGAGCAGAGCAATATGGGTCCGAGCTTTCAGGTTCCTGATTTTCGTAAAGATAGACCGTCACAGTGTTGTACGGACCCTCACATCCTCGAGGCTGGGCTCTGGTGAGGTGACTCTCGGAAGGGATGGGTGAACAACATGTTAGCCGTACTTGATTGGTTCATACAAAATCGGCTTGCAGCGGCAGCATTCGTCTTTGGTGCGGCGGCGCTAGGTGTGATCCTGTATACGTACGTCGCAGACTATGTCATGTTGATCGACCAGGACTAGCGTGGTCTCAGCTGCGCGTTGGGATAGTTTCTTACGAGAGAAGAGACCGCCTTATGGAAGCACTGTGCTAGACAGGTAGATGTTAGATACCTCTCCTCGAGCGTGAGGTATGGCTCGACAACCCCATTCTCGTTGCCACCATCCTTATGCAAAGAGATGGGCAAGAGTCTGTCCTTCTTTGGTCTCGCCACGTATAACCTCCAGAGGACCGGCAGGGATATACAGCGACTGAAGCGCACAGGCAATCCTGTTGGCTTCGACAACAGTCGTGGCTTCAATCTGAGCACACCGCTCGTGCCTCCATATGGCCCAGCTAACGGCATGCGGAGGAAACCGATCGAGCCAATCTTCTAATCTCGATCGGGTGATCGCCCAGGGAACATTCACCAGAAACACTTGTGAAGGCATAGGGCACCCCTTTGGTCATGTAGTGAGTCCGGCCCATCCGGGGGAGCACCGCTTGCTGACATCATCACGACCGGGCACGCTCATGAGTCGATGGAAATCGATGGGTCGATACGATCACGTTCGCTCATTCGTGGCCGGTCACTCAATTGTATGCCCTGGGGAACGGTGAGGATGTTCAATATTGATCTAAGGACTCGGCGCGCGTAACCGGGAGGCTTACTAGGGCCCGCTTGGTATCATCGTCCTCATTTGACGGATGCCGGACGAGGCCCGCATGATGAGAGATGAAATTTAACCGAACAAAGCCGCGCTTACTTCAAGACCAATTTCAAATGACTATCCCCCTTAGAGAACGACACCGGATACAAACCATTGGATGGCTACGTGCGTCGGTATTGGGAGCCAACGACGGAATTGTGTCGACATCCAGCCTTCTGATTGGCGTTGCCGCCTCGCATGCTCCGCATAACAGCGTATTGATTGCCGGAGTCGCGGGTCTGGTGGCCGGCGCGATGTCCATGGCTACCGGAGAATACGTCTCCGTCCAGTCGCAAGCCGATACTGAAAAGGCCCATACTCGATCAGGAGAGAACTGAACTGAAAGCCGACAACAAGGGTGAACATCAAGAACTGATGTCGATCTATATCGATCGTGGTCTTGATCCCGCTCTCGCGAAACAAGTTGCGGAACAACTCATGACCCATGATGCGCTAGGTGCCCACGCGCGCGATGAACTCGGTCTCTCGAAGACGTTGCGCGCCCGTCCACTACAGGCTGCCCTCGCTTCCGCCTGCAGTTTCGCAATTGTGGCCGCACTGCCGCTGGCGGTCGTTGCCTTCGCCTCAGAGACAAATGTGATTCCGATGGTGTCTGTCGCTTCGCTTCTGTTTCTCGCGGTCTTAGGAGGAGTCTCCGCTCATGTCGGAGGCGCGAATGTTCTGACAGGCACCATGCGCGTGACTTTCTGGAGTGCATTGGCCATGGGGGTGACGGCAGGCATCGGGGCACTGTTCGGACAAGTAGGATGAATCCTGCGGCAATCCGAGGAGACTTGCAAAGGCGAGTGCGAGATCTTCGTCCGATTGGAAATAAGGACGCACACATTACAAACAATGGCACCAGCGGATCGTATCAAGTACCTCGCAACTCTAATAGCCTTTGATCAGCATTTGATCAACATTGTGGGGCGGTTCCCTACGGTCTCAGCATAGACAAACATCGAACGGAAGGGTATCGCTGCTACCATTGCCGATTGGTCCAACTAATTTCCAGCTCTCGTTGCGTCAGTTCACCGTACAGTTGAACAAGCTGCCGCCCCTGCACAGAATCTCCGGGAACCATAGCGAGAGGCTCTATACTAAGGCTGCTGGAGGCAAGGGCGGCTGCCGCTGTACTGGCCTGTTCGGATGTGGCCGCTTCTATCACCGTCAGCACTCCTTCACCACATCGTACGCTAGCAATGGTGGCGGGATGATAATCTTCTAGGAATGCCTTAAGTCTCTGCTCGGTCGTGAGTCGCAGCAGGTTGCCATTCGTAACGAAGACTTTAGAACTCGCCATAATGTCCTCCATGGAGACAATGAGATGTGACGCTTATGGACGTGCGAAGCGTTGAGGCTGGGGCATGATAGTCGGGCGGAAGAGGCGACGACCCTTTTTTATGAGGTGCTGCCTTTTTGCCCGACATTCCGAAAGAATCCTCCCCGCCGCGGTGAGTGGTCCATGGCACCAGTTCGGACGTCATTGGACATCCTTGGATTGCGGTGCTCAGCCAAATGAGCGCTCTGCTTTGATGTCCCGTTGTCCTGATCTCGTGTCTCTCTTACGCGCGCTGTCGATACAGAGGCGAACTGCTCCTTGACCTGTTTTAAAATCCCCAAGTTTTCTTTCAGAGCATCCAGGGTCTTTTGCATCTTCACGAGCGCACCACTCATCTGCTTTGTGGAACAATGGCGTAGTGTGTGAAGACTCTTACCCGTCCAAAGCCGAAGAGCTTTGTGGGACGGTGAGTTCAATGTGAGTAAATAGACTTGTGTGTTCCTCATGTGACCTCCACATTCTTGGCTGCCATCGACAGATGCGAAGCCGCACTGGTCTACGCACCTGATCAGTACCGGCAGCGGACCTCTATAGTTCTCTTCTTCGCAGTAACTTTGCAGTCCTTCCTTCAGATCCATGCTAGACCTTCAAACCAAGTCAGTCTGCTCTATATTGCTCAACTGTGCCTAGGATTACAGATCGTCTGCCGCAGGGGTCGGTCCACTGGATCGCTCGCTACATGAGCAATCCTGACCAGACAGCCCACATTTAGAGTGGTAGATTCGCGTACGGTTGATTTCATAGACGAGGAGTGACCAGATGGCGATGCTCTCTACATTCTTTTTGACAGATCTTCCGTCCAGCCTTGCTGAGCCAACCCTAAGAAGGTTCCTTCGCAACGACCTCTCTGTATCCGTGTCATTTCGGGATTCTCCCGCGGGAATTGTGGCAATGGTGGAGGCACGTAATGCACAGGAAGCCAAACGCGCGGCGTGTGAGCTCGCAGAAACAGGGGGCGGAAGCGGGTCGCCTCTCACCGTAGTAGCCCCTGCTACCCCGGAAGGGGAACAATTGCGATTGATTTTTGCGGCCAGAGAGGACCACGAACAGCGCGCGTGTGGAAGGCGCTCAGCCTATTCGGCGTGTATCCTGATTGTTGATGAGGATCAGAAGTGTCTGCTCGGTATCCATGAGCTTTTGGCGTTAGATTTGCCGCATGTGTGTGTGCACATCGCGGATTCCGGCCGCGCCGCAATCACAATCAATAGGACACGAGAGTTTGATGCTATTCTGAGCGATGTGCAGATGCCCGACGTGGATGGGTTTTCCCTTGTCGCGCAAATCAAGCACCTGAGACCCCACACCCCCGTCATCTTGATGACCACCATTCCCCATCTAATGCCGTCGATCGTCAAGAGCGGCGCGTTTGGTTTTATGCGGAAGCCCGTCAATAGGAGTTACTGCGTGTCCGCTCTGCAGCATGCCATGATGTATATCTCCCTGAGTAAGCTGACAGCCAATGCAAAGAAAGACAGCGAAAAGGCCACGGATGCGAGCACGGGGCTTCGTTGGTTGGCAAATGCAGAACTCGGCGAATCACTGACTCGGTGGAATCACAATCCGACGTCCTACATGGATGGCGCGACCGGCGCTTCTACCACATGAAGCACGTCGTGTGGTGCCCAACCTTTCATCCTGTCTTTCCAGTCGTGGCGTAGAGGGCGAGCCTTCTCCTCTTCTGATCCTTGGCAGACGAGCTCAATTCCTGCGTCCATTATTCAGAGCGAGCACGTTCGGTCTCAACACTCAATTCCTTACGCTGGTTTAATCTCTGAACCACGTAAAAGAAAGCAACGGCCGACATCGCCCGGCTAGGCCTGTCCCCTATAATCCGTATGATAGTCGTGCGGGTCTTTTCCCCTTCCTGCCGCCGATTCACTCTACATTCACGCTGGTCAAGGGATGCGCCACGAGGGAACCCTCACGCTGTTCTTCAGCAAGCGTTTGCTTCAATCTCAATCAAGGAGTTCTATGGAACACATACAGGAATGGTCTGGTCATCATCCTCGCATCAAATGGACTGCCGTGTGGGCGGGACTCGTGGTCGGCATGAGTAGTCAACTGGTTCTCACGCTGCTCGGACTGGCGATCGGCGCATGGTCCATCGATCTGAAGGACGCACAGCCTGGCGTGGGTATTCCGCTTGGCGCCGGTCTATGGACGGGACTGTCGCTGCTGCTGTCAGCCTTCATCGGAGGCTCCGTCACAGCGCGGCTTTCCGGCGTCTCCGTGCGCTCGGACGGGATGTATCATGGTGCAGTCGTGTGGGGTGTCACATGGCTGGTGTTTGCATGGCTCACCACCACCGCAATGTCATTCATGTTAGGGGGTGTCTTTAGCGCGCTCGGTTCAGCCATACAGACGACGGGGCAGGGCATCACGAATGCAGCGTCTGCCGCCCTCAATAAGATGGACCAGAAGAGCAACTTCAATATTTCGCCAAATGAATTACGCCGGCAGATCGAGTCAACATTGCAAGCAACCGGGAAGCGAGAACTGCAGCCGGCAGCCATCAATAAGTCTGCCGATCAGCTCGCGAACCGCGCGAAAGAGGGTCAATCAATTGGGCAAGTGACGGATTCTGCGCTCGAGGAGATGCAACAAAAGCTCACGGCATTAGATCACGATGCTGCGGTGAACGTGCTTGTGCAGAAAGCCGGCATGACGGAAGCCCAAGCGCAGCAAGTCGTGCAGTCAACAATTGGCATCCTCGCTCCTTTGAAGGACAAACTTCAGGATGTTAAAGCCCAGTCCATTGAGCTTGGTAACGCAACGCTGAATCGAGTGGGCGCGGCGGCGGGCTGGCTCTTTCTATTAGGTCTGTTGTCTTTGGCGGTATCGGTAGGCGGAGGAGCGGTTGGGACGTTGAGACGTCGAACGCCGGAAGACTTGGGCGTCGCGCATCAAATGGACACCCGTAAGGCAAGTTAAGAGCGACGGGGACAGTTCTCCATACGGAAACTGCCCCTCGTAGCACAACCATTCAGTTCACTTTTCCACACTGACTAAAGAGGAGGCATCAATGTCTGAATCGAAATTGCAACGCAGCCCAAACGCCATTGCCGGTCTGAAGGCCGACCATCAGAACGTGAAGACGTTATTCGATGACTTTGAAAACACCGACGATAGGGCGATGAAGACGACCATCGTCAATGAAGCGCTTGAAGAGCTCAGTTTGCATGCGACCCTTGAAGAGGAACTCTTCTATCCCGCGGTCCGCCAGTCCATCGAGGACGAGCATGGCGTGATGAACGAAGCGGACGAGGAACATCATGTGGCGAAGATTTTAATCGCCGAATTGGAAGAGATGGATGGCAGCGAAAGCCACTATGATGCCAAATTCACGGTCTTGGCGGAAAACGTCAGGCACCATATTAAGGAAGAAGAAGAGGATATGTTCCCAAAGGCACAGACGACCAATATCGATTTTGAGGCCTTGGGTGAGGAGATGCGTGGACGGAAGGAAGAATTGCTGAGCCAGGGCATAGCAGCTACGGATGAGGCCGACATGGTCGCCAAGAGTAAGGGCCAAGGCGACAGCCCCGCGAAAGCAGCGAGAGCCACCTCCTCTAAAACGGATTAACCCACGCTCGGAAGTGTTGGCGATGTAAGGTGCGCTCAACAGGCTAGGAGGTTCCTAATGACACAGTCACATAACAGTACGTCATGTAGCACCCCCGCGAAACGTATGGCATTGGCATTGCCAGTTATGGGAATGGCGACGGTCCTCGCATGGTCCACGCCAGCATGGAGTGTCGGTCTCGCGGCATCAGACTACATCCGAACCTATGGGCAGGCCTCCGGCGGCCTTGTGTTGTTGGTAGCAGACTCCGGCGACCGCGGAGCCGGCCAAGGGCCGCCAACCGGGACGGGTCCCGGCAGTGGCCGAGGGTCAACAGGCGGAACTGGCAAGGGCGGTCCGGGAGGAACAGGTCCCGGCAGTGGAATGGGAAGCACAGGGGGTACTACTCAGGGGACCGGTAATCCGGGAGGAAGCGGGGACCCCGGCAGCGTGGGCTCGAGCAGAGGAAGCGGTGGAAGCGGGGCGGGTAGCGGCATGGGCTCCGGTAACACCGGTAGCGGGATGGGATCAGGTAGCTCTGGTAGCGGGATGGGCTCCGGTGGCGGATCTAGTTCAGGCATGGGCGGAGGACGATAATTGATCCATCAGTCGCTCTGACTATTAGGCACAGCCTGGTTCATTACGGCTGTTGAGCAATAGCCTGGTGTCGCTGGCACTCCCGGCGACTCAGTCTGCACATTTTTCGGGCGGTACGTAACTTAAAAGGAGAGAAAAATGAAACGACAGCAAGCATCAGAAGAGAAGCAAGACACTCAAAGTGAAGGTCCGAATGCTCTGGAGATGCTGCGCGAGGATCACCAGAAGGTTCAGGAGTTGTTTGATGAATTTGAAGGGGCGGACAATCGGTCCCGCCAGGGGATAGGCAATCAAATATTAACCGAATTGGAAATCCACGCCACGCTTGAGGAAACGTTGATCTATCCGGCGATTCGGGAAGCACTCGACGAGGACGATATGATGGATGAGGCGCTCGAAGAGCACCACGTGGTCGAGAGAATGATCAAAGCACTCCGGAAGATGCAGCCTAAAGACGAGCGCTATCGCGCCAAATTCAAAGTCTTGAGCGAGATCGTCAAACACCACGTCGAGGAAGAGGAGTCCGAGATTCTCCCGAAGGCCGAGGGAACGGACCTTGATTTTACCGCGCTGGGGGAGGAGGCGATAGAACACAAAAACAAACTGATGGCAAAAATGGAGCGAGCCCAGTCTCAGACCAAAAGTAAATCCGCCGTATCGACGCGAAGCCAAGGCAATAGTGGACGCAAAGTCGCCTAACAATCTTTGCCATGAAAAGCCCTTCTCGTATCCGAGAAGGGCTTTCTTGTGGCTCTGCCAACTTAACCCGCTTACGCTGCGCCTCTGAACATCTTTTTAGAGAGAATGCGCGGGGTTTCTTTCATGTGGTTCTCAGCTTACCCTAAGAGCACATAATGCTCATAAGGAGAAGAGGATAACGCAAAGTAGATTGCGCCCAGATGGCAACGCTGTGATCGTCAGCATATCAAATCATCATTCATCTTCATCCTTGTTGTTGTCATCGCCTTTACGGCCGGTGGCTGAGCTGCACCCAATGTGGCCACGGCTGAGAAACCGCGGCTGAACTAGGTTGGCAACCAACACGCCAAAGTCTATACGACAATCATCGAATCGGCTTGGAGCTGGATGAGGACACAGGCGGCACGAGGATAATGGTGCCACCTTAAAACTCGGAGGCAGGCGTATGATGCGCCACCTCGGATCGGATCGACTCCGATTATGGTCTCCAGTGATTGCCATCCAGCCAGAGCCCTCACGGTCTCTATGCTCTTCCATGCCAGCCTCTCGTCGTAAACATTCGCCTATCCCATTAGAGAAAGACGAAATTAATCCTCGTCAAATTCAGGGCAAGATGGTTGTGACCGCAGGGAATTCATTCGAAGTGGCACCCTCGGTATTTCAGCGATCGGATAATTTCTTTGACATTTTGTCCCGCGCCCTTCGCGATTTCAATTTCAGGGATGCCGATGCTCTATATCCGATCTGCATTTACCTATGACAAAGCAATGGCGCAAAGATTGCTTCCTCCAAAGTTAGACTCTATCAGGAGGTACGGTCATGATAACAAAAGAAGTCGGTCTGTCAGCTTCCCCTTTGGGAACAGTCGTAGTCTGGGAATGTGAAGACTGTCATCGTCGCTGGACCGGCGTGAGCCGAAAACCGTGCCCATATTGTCAGCACGAGATGCGCAGCGACGCACATTATCGCTGGAACGATTGAGACCCTTTTTCGGTGGTTGATTCAGAAATAGACAACATTACTTCAGAAGGCTCTCTCATTGATGCTGCTATCTCCAGCTTGGATTAAATGTGGGACAGAGAGGATCGAAGGAGGAGTGGATGAATTACGCCGAGAGGTGCACGCCAGACTTGAGCTGGACGTTTTCGGCCCGCAGCGCGCGAACCTCATTCTCTAACGCCATAAGTTTGAGCTCCCGGTCCACCGCAATATCGTAAAACCGTTCGAGGTCCTGAACCTTCTCGCTCAGCTCCAGGCGATTGGTCTCGAGTTGTTCAATGGTCGATTGCAATTGGGCTTCATGCGTGTGCAAGAGTTCCTCAGACTGTTTTCGTTCGATGGCCAGGGCAGCAGTATGTGCGAACAGGGCTACGGTACGGCGTTCATGGTCCGATGGCCGTCTGCTTTCTCGAAAGTAGGTGCCAAAGGTGCCAAGGACCTTGCCGCTTCCGGATAAGATCGGCATAGACCAGGCTGCCTTGAGTCCAAGCCTCAAAGGTAAGTGACGGATGGCCTCCCAGCCGGCGTCTGTTGCAATCTCGGGGGTGATGATGACTTCACCGCGCGCCGCGGCCGCACAACAGGTACCGATAGTTGGATCACTTGCAATGCCATCAATTGCGCGGTTGTACTCGTCCGGAAGGCTTGGCGCGGCGCCGTAGCGCAGCCGACCCGTATTATCCAGCAAAGAGATCGAAGCGACGGCGTCCGGCGCCAGTTGCTCAACGAGATGGGCTAACAATTCTAAAATCGTCTCCAGCTTGTCGCCCCGGACCAGCCGTTCGAGAACCTCGACCTGCCCAATCTGAATCGTGATATCCGTCGAAATGCCGCAGACGGCGAAGGGGTGATTATGCTCGTCGAAGAGCGGGATCTTCAGCGTAAGACTGGTGCGATCCCTAGGACCATTCGGGATGATTTCCAGGAACTCAAGCGGCTTGCACGCTTGCAGGACGAGCTGATTGTTCCGGTGAAACGCTGCAGAATATTTCTCGGGAAATGTATCAAAGATTGTTTTGCCGATGAGATCTGGGTCGGCGACGTGGAACAGGCGCGTCCATTGGCTATTGACTCCTAGATAATGACCATCAGCAGACACGACATACACTGAGGCGGGAACTCCATGAATGATCGCTTCGCGAACGATATTCTCATGCCTGAGATAGTCGGAATGCTGAACGATCATGACGAGACCTCTTGGTGTCTGAAGTAGCCAAATAGCCGATGCCGACCATGAAGCTTACTTGACGCGCTCAGGCATTACAACGCAATATTCTCTTCCCCAACAAAATTGCAGTTGAATCGTCGGAAGTGCTCTAAAATCGACTTCAGCAAGGTGCTGCATCCCATGAACCGGCAGGCGGTACTCAGATTTCCCCTGAGCAAGATGAATAAGAGCCACCTCTGACGTCTGTATTGCCTCTATCAAGAGGTTCCAGCCTAGCATTGAAACCAGTATACGAACAGGCACGGCGAGTCAGGCGTTGCTCCGCCATTGCGAAGGGCAAGTGTTGCGTGATGCGAGTAATGTCTCGTTGAGATCGGTAAGTTGCGTTGCAGAATCGTAGAGCTTAACTACGGTTAGTTTTCAATCGTAAGTTCTCCGTTTGTAGCCGTTCCACATCACTCTTTAGCGCCATCATTTTCAACTCACGTCCCACGACAATGTCATGTAAGTTTTCAAGCTCCATGATCTTATCTTCCAATTCTCGACGTGCGGCTTCAGATGCGTTACGAGCCGTCCACATTTGCCATGCAGCAGATGCAAATTTCGCCAGGGTCATAACAATACGTTCGTCCTCTGCATCAAACTTGCGGGACTCGTCATGGGCCACCACCCAGATAGTGCCAACCGTTTTTCCGTTGAGCGAAAAGGGGACCAGCAAGGCTTCCACCACGGGAGGGTCGGCTTTTAAGGCCGGGAAAACTCTCTCGGCCATATACATAAGTTGAGTAGCGTTCCGATCAACCGTCGTGCCACAAGGGCTGGCATTTCTCGGCATGGTGTTATTGCGACAATCGGCGTACCGGCCCGCAACGGCCTCCCAGCGAAACAGTTCCTTACCATTATGCGTTTCCAATAGACTCAGGCCAGCGGTATGCGCTCGACACACTTCACACGTTATGTCGATCAACTTTTGCAAGACATCAGATGGATGTTCGGCCATGGCGGCCGCAAGCTGCAGTAGAGCGCGGTGTTCAGCTTCGTAATCGGGTTGTCGGAATGCTCGGCTCCTAAGCTCCCCCTTGATATCGACATCCGCTAACGCGACTTGCGCACCAGGGCGAGAGAAAGATGCGTCGGTAGAGGTATTCATAGGAGCCTCTTAGGGGTGAGAACGTACTGTAGTCCTTTCGCAATCATTGGGTCAATACACCCAATAAATCTAGTGAAGATGCCTTCTCGTAACATTTCAAACGCTCAGGCTCAAGGCATGGGCAAGACTTCTGTCCAATTGTTCGTACCGCGTGGAGGGTATAGAACGATGGGACGGAGGTAGAAAATGGCTAGAATATTATGTGTCAGCGGTCTGCCGCAGTGGGTAAGTGGTGCACACCTCGAGAACCTTTGCGGACGGTATGGTCCTGTCTTGTCGGCTCGCGTCGTCAGGGACGCTGATGGCCTTACAATGGGCTATGGCTTTGTCGAAATGAAAACGTGTGAAAGCATGGTCAACGCCATCGAGGCATTAAACGGCTCAGAAGAGTTCGCGTGGCGGCTGACTGTGGTTGCAGTGGACCCCCTGTATTCACTGGAACCTGCAGCCGAGGTCCTCGCAGCGCTAACTTAATGCTTAACGGATGCCGATCATGACGCGGTCACTCCGAATCCGCGAGCCAAAGCCGATTAGGTGAGCAGCAGCTGAACGGGTCAACCGGTAAATTCATTCAGCGACTACCGCGGCGAACAGCGCAAGCAAAGGCATATGAGTGACGATGTTCATTTACTTTTCTTCCCCGATCGTCCACCTGGTATTGATCGCAAAGACCTTTCGGAACCTTTATCACTCATTTTTACTGATTCCTGAACCGACAGGACCAATTGAGCGTGAGTCATGGCCTCTCGAAGGGCTTGCCGCTCCGATTCGATCCGTTTGTACTGTGGTGTCTTGACCTCGAATCGTTGCGCGGCCTCTAACAATTGCTTCAATGTATCGCGAAGCGCCATGTCTCATGCCTCCGTTTCTCGTATACTGATCTTCTCCCTCTCCGGAATATCATAAGCTCACTTGGAGCTCTCTCCAAAAACCGTACCAGTCTGAATGAATGAGATCGTGGCCGACGGCGCTTGCCTTGCACGGCTTTGAAAGTTGCTCATCAAGTCATTCTGCTTGATGTTCATCCCGTATTGGCCTAAGTCTCCGAGTTTTTATCCGAGCCGATTAGTCTTTTTAGGATTTCATAACCTAGATAGTTGCTAATAAAACCAATCGCAATTGCTCCCCAAAAATCTGTAATTGATATTCGTATCAAGAATTGGCTCTCAGAGACCCTAGATAATAATATTGTGACAATTGCGCTTAGAAGCATTGCTCCGAGAATGCCCCCTATTTCTTTTAGTGAGTTCCATACCCAATTTTTCGAATCACTAGATTGCGTCAGTCTACGTCGACCTTGGGGCAGAATGAAATATGCGATTAATCCACCGATACTGGCACCGAACAGTATGACTGATTGCGGCGCTGCAACACGCACGGTTTTAGTCTGAACGGCAATGCGGTAATCATCAAAAGGAGGTACTGGATGGTGCCAGTAGTTGGCAGTGACCGTGATCTTATAATCTCCGGGGTTAAAGAAAATAAAGTTTAGCTCAGTGAATACTTCATCAAGAAGATTCTTAACTGCCGTAAACGGGCCAGCATAGCTTCTCGTCTGCGTGAAAGGTGGTAGGGATGTTTGTAGAGGTAGAATCTCATCAGGGGGGCGTTCGACTGGTGTTAGAGAAGGAACACGGGTAGTGGATGGATCAGTGTTGCCTGCCTTGGGAGACATTTTGTTCTGCTGCAAGGGCGGGCCCGCCTTACGATCTAAAGGAGGCGGAAAAGTTAGTGGACTTCCAGAGGGCTGCTCCATGCGAGTATCAGGAGGTGGACCAATGTTTTGCATTTCGCTAACAATACGCGGATTGACGAGCCAAAAAGCTGTTACTGTGTCTCCCGGCTTAAGGACAATAGTAGCCTTGAACTCGTTTTCGTTAAAACGGCCGTGATCTGCAGTTGGAAAGTAAGCGAACCACATGCTGTTTGCAGTAGAAAAAGGTCCTTCGAGTTCGGAGGGCACTTTTAAATTAAGATAAGCTTCATTGAGATATATAATGAAATCTGATTTGTTCGTGATTTCGCCAATTACTCCAATTCCGGTACCTGCAGTGAACTCAGGGCGCGTGCCTTCTATTTTGATTTCAATGTCACTTGCTCGGCTTGACGTGCTGGGCTTGCTGACGACTGTTACAGGAGCTTTGCCGATGGCAGGGGATAGAGACCACACGATAATTGCTGAGCAACAGATTACAAACAGGTGTGCTTTACGATACTTCATCTCTGTCAGAAAACGGGTTTTGAATTTCTTTATGCCTCAGCATGGGTCAAGAAGCTACACAAAGACAGTGCCCTTGTCTACAGTTCAAAAAGTTTACCGCCGAGCCCATCAATCGCATCCATAAATAGGGCTATACTGCTTATCGCAGCACACCGCCGCGCATTCTTCCACCCAAGTTCAAACCCTGCTCGAAAGTGTGGGAAGATCACCGTTCTTGTATTCCCAGACGGCCTGCGATATCGAAAGACGGGACCGAACCCGCGGTTCCTCGATATTAACTATTTCCTGGAAGATGGTACTGCCGCCATTCGATGAAGGCTTTCGAGACCATACAGGCCCCTTCATGTCTGAATTTCAGCGGAGCGGTATCGAGCCGGAAGAGTTCCTTCCAAGACGAGAGAAATTCCTTTCTCAACTCCCAACACGGTATGAATCTGGCGTAGAGGTACGGACCCTTCGATTCTCGGTCCTCGGTATCACGACACGCTCAAAGCCTATGGGGTGGCTCACGTCTACAATCACTTGTACGGCATGCCGTCGCTTGAAGAGCAGCATCGCGCACTAGGTCAGTCCTTTCCTGGCCCTTCACCATCCTGCGATTACTCACGCCGCGCACGATGAAATATCATGAGGTAGTGAAGGCATATGAGCCCTATACCAAGCTGCTTAAACCATTGCCTGAGATGCGCACTGAGACCCTCACGATAGTTCGGAAGGCTATACAGCGACAGGTCAACGGTACGTCTTAGTGAACAATCGTTCGGAGGGAAGTGCGCCGCTTGGTGGATGACCTAAGAGGAACCGGGGGAGCGTCCTCGCTGAAGCTACCGTTATGATGAACAGCCAAGCGCCGCCCACGATTCATTCGATGCCACATTGCGCGCGGGCGGGACAAGCCTGAATCGGGGAAGTCTCCTTGCGAACCGTGACCTATACCGTGACCGGGAAAGTGGCGAAGCAGAGGACGTGACACAAGTCGTTGAGTACATGGTGCGCCCAGCAGAAATTAGAGGGGATTTCTGAATAGCTATTAGACCGAAGGCGTGACGATGGGATTACGAACCGCTGCCGCTTCTCACATATCTGATGGGGAGAGGTCCATCCCCGACACTTTCATAGCTCATGTAGCGATCATTATTCAGTTGCTCCATCAAGGATGGAGCAGTAGGTCAGTTTTGTCCCGCCTAACTCTACACGGTTGGCGGGCGTGTGTGACTGAATATGTCCGGAAAATGCTTCTCCCCGCAGTCCGGACACATGCCATGACTGAAATCCGCTTGAGATCGATCCGCGATGTATCGCTCCATCTGCTCCCAAGACCCCCGGTCGTCCCGAATCTTCTTGCAATAGGAACAGATGGGCAATAACCCGCGGAGCACTGTGAGGTCGTCCTCTGCCCGTTTTCGCGAAACGGAAAGCATGACGGTGAAGCCAATGACGGTGACGGCCAAAAGGCGATTGGCGACAGCAGACCAGACGGCGTGAGGGGGCGTCAGAAAAAAGCCGACCCACGTGAGGACCGCACAGACGGCCGCGATGACCAGGACGTGGGTGGATTGTTTAGGGGACGACCACATCGCAACAAAACCCAGAGGAATCAGATAGAGCAAGGAAACTTCCGTACCCAGAGGCACGAGCACATCCAGCCCAAGGATGATGAGCACAAGCATATAGGCAACCGTCACACGCCCTGCACCTAGCGCGGCGAGAATCGCCAGCGTCTTTCCGGTGCGACGACGGTCACTTCCAGATCGTTCCTCTGCACTGCGCGTCATTTTCGTACTCAATACCTCAGACGTGGCGTCAAACAACGGAGATAGCCGAGTAGCCCTGAATCATTTCGTTGAAACGGTCCTTCCATGCGGACTGCTCCCTTACGCTATACTTTGTTACCGATTTATTGACTTTGTCTGGTCAAAGTTGCTCGTCATATGGTGCGAAATTCCTGACACGAATGAGGTGGGTTCAGCAAAGTATCTCTAGGGCCAAAATACTCCACCTATCTTCCGTTATGAAGGGTTACCCTGGTTCTCACACCGTCACTGCCGTGCGCTTGATACGAAGAGGCACAACGTCTATGCATATCCCCCGTATCCTGCTCGTCGATGATGATCCCGCCCTGTTGCAGAGTTTGTGCGACATGCTGACGTACCGTCTGCGTCCCGCCGTGGTGATCGTTCAGGCGTCATCTGACCAGGTGGTCGCAGACGTCACAAAGGGACACTATGACGTCGTGTGTGTGACCTCAAGATGCCGCATCAGGAATGGACTAGCGGTCATTCGCCACGTGAAAGCAGTGAACCCTGGCCAGCGCATCATCCTAATCACAGGCTGCATTGACGAATCGATAGAGCAGGAGGCGCAGCAACAGGGTGCCGACGCGGTTCTTCGGAAACCCTTCGACCGCGATGAAGTGGTGAGAGTTCTCCAATCGTTAGTAAGGTTACACGCCGCATCCGTTTAACAGACACCGCTAAGACGCAATGTCGACCTACCAGACCTGATGTTCGCACAAAGGCCGATCAACGACATTACGGATCAGCCACGACGACAGGGCAGCGTGACGCGACGCTTTATGAGATGGCCTAGTCGTGAAGGACGACGTTGAGAAGGGAGCTGTGGATGTGTAGGTCACCGTTGTAGTTAATAAAGCCCAGCTTCCGAAACTTGTTGAGAAAGAAACTGACACGCGACCGCGTCGTGCCGACCATCTCGGCCAGCGTTTCCTGACTGATCTTCGCAATAGCCGTATCCGGTGGGGTGTCTTTGCCAAAGTGCGCCAACAGTAAGAGCACCCTCGCCAGTCTTTTCTCACTTGAATTGAACAGGTGATCCACCAAATCTTCTTGGATGCGGATATTTCGTGAGAGGACATACCGCATAAATAACTCGGAGAAGGCGGGTTCTTGATGCAGGACGTCGATCATGGCTCGTTTCTCAATGCGCAAGATGGTCGTGTCTTCCAGGGAGCTGGCCGTCGCCATGCGAACCGTCTCGCCAGCCAAACAGGCTTCACCAAAGAAACTTGCCGGCTCTAGAATCGCGACCACCGCTTCTTTGCCTTGTTGCGACACCACTGTCAGCTTGACCTTGCCCTTCTGGATATAGAAGACGGCATCCGCGGCATCCCCTTGCGAGAAAATAATCTGTTTGTTCTCGGCCTTGCAGAGGGTCTTGCCGCTGCCGATCTTCCTGAGGAAGAGCTTGGCATTGAAGGGTGTTCGTTGAGGCTGAGGCATGCGCACTCCGATTGACCGTTTAACGGCTGTTATTCACGCTCTGAGCGTGCCACGTCATTGCCGACGAAGTCCAGATAGGGCATGTCGGCGGAGGTTTTCCTGAACGACGCTGAGCTTGTTCGATGTTCCGCGATGCATCGCAGTCAGTTTGAAAAGAAACGTGTCTAAGTTCGCCAGGTGTCGGATCATTGTCGCTCGGTAATTCGCCCGTCGTTGAAGGGCCTCGTCCACCGGCGGCCTCCCCGATAAGGGAGTGCGCGGGGCGGGCATCGTAGACGCTGCGTCGTGCTGATGCAGCTTCTCGATAAGGGTCGCGTGATGACCGTTAGAACGGCGGATCACGGACTCTTCCTCTCTGAGAATACCCTTCAGCCGTGATAAGGCCACCCCGTCCCGGACCGTCGCCACGATCTCATCGCGGTCAAAGGGCTTGGCAAACATGCTACATGCTCCGGCTTTTAACGCCCCCGTCGTCAGTTCATGGTCTGCCCTGCCTGACATTAAGAAGACCGGCGTATCGCACTGCGATTGCTGGACCGCTCTAAGGAATTGCCAGCCGTCCATGCCCGGCATTGTCACATCACTGATGATCGTATCGTAGGTGTGGGCCCCAATGAAATCCAATGCCTGCACCCCCGATCCACAGGCATCGACAGTGCAAGGGCCGAGGCGGTTCCGAAGCGTCTCGGAGAGGGCGAGAAGCAACGCGGGGTCGTCATCGACCAAAAGGAGGCGCGAAGTCGGAAGAGTTGCCATTTCGTTCGCGCCATTGCGTTGCCTAGACATCACCTGACCCCCTCGAAGGAATGCATGACCACCGTCGCCATGACTGACGCCGAATCTAATACAAGACTATTACTGCATCGTCGGTAGTCATAACCCTAAACGGACCAAGACGTATGTTCAATATAGCTCACGGCCTCCTTCAGGCATTCCTCTCTCACGCCCCGCTCGCTGCGTGGCGAGGAATCAGGCCACCGGATAGGGGGTGCCAAATGCGGACTCCCCAGGCCTACGGGCCTAGCGGGCCATGCTTGTGCATGCCGCGCCCCCTATAGATCCATTACGTAGATGGACGCTCGATGGGCAGCCCTGAGGGGATGCTAGACCTAGAGATCAAACGGCCTGAATCGAGTGACGGTCCTACTGACTAAACTCGCCTCTGGCTCCTTTCGGCACAGATATCGTCCGATTGCGATTCGCTCGGACGGTCGACGGGCCGGTATTCAGGATTGAGTCTCCCCATCCACGTAAGAACATGGCGTCCAGCACGGGCTCGAGCGCGCCCGACGAATCAGCGGCATTCGGTCGATTGCCCGCGACTTGGCCCACCACGGTCACACGAGCCCAATCGCGGTACCGTTCTGGCAAGTCACGCCGGCTGATCATGACCCAGTAATGGCCGGCCTCCGAACCGTCGAGCGACAGCGGACGCTGCGGCTTATAATCCTGATCCAGTGGCCTGTTTTTCAATCGCAGAAACACCTGATCGCCGATCTCCTTTTCCTCAACGATCACGCCACCGAGGATCACGACTTTCTCCCAGTATCGTGCCGGGTCTGCCGCCAGTGTCGTCAGCGTGAGGCCCGGTTCGGCTTGATCAATGTACTCCCTGGGCAGCGTGGAGGAGCAGGCCGACAGCAGTCCGGTGATTCCGAGGGTCATCATTCCGCTGCCTAAAGCGTTCAGAAACATTCGCATGGCATCCCTCCCAACATAGTTCCTAGACGAGCAATATGAATGGTGGTGCGCTAGACCAGACACATTCCAGCTCCGTCTTGGTCAGATCCAAAGATCCAGGACACTTTGACCGATATGAATTTTAAGCAGTATGGCGCACGCACAAAATCGCCTCCATGACCAGGCATATGTACAGCGGCTGAAATTTCGTGCCTGAACAGCATCCTGTAGTTGCCCAGATAGTATCTCCAGACTGAGCGGTTGTGAACAGATTCCGTTCTGTCTTTTCGCCATACTGTGACACACCATTTAAAAGAGGCGGCCATGTCAAAACAACCAGTAGACCATCATCGGAAAGCAGCCGAACATCACGAGCAGGCCGCGCAGGATTACAAAGAAGAAGCAACGTACCATGAAGCCGGCAAACATGAGAAAGCGGCGTACGATGCCCACCTCGCGCACGCCCACCATTTGTATATTGCCCATCATGCTGCTGAAGCCTCCAAATCCCACCTCGAACATCATGGCAAGAAGTAACCCATGGGTATGGTGAATTGATGTCATGTGGAAGTCACGATTTCAAAGAAGGGCGATCAGGATGGCGAACGTGAGCGATCACACCCTGAAAGAAACGGACCAAAACATCAGCAGAAGTTAGCACAGCTATCCAAGGGGCAGGCGGTGATGCTCTTTGTCGATGCAGACAACATCGTCACGGAAGTCGCCTCTGTACATGACGACAAACGCTAAAGAGTCAAAGCACCATCCATGATGGCCATGACCCTTGAGGCAACCTGAGGTCAGAGATCACAATTCATAGGGTTCATGCCGGGCCGAGGGTAAGGTACCAGGACGGTATGGTATCCCTCGGGTCCACATGACGTTTTGCTGTGTTTGGTGTTGAGGCCGCTGACTAGAGAGAAAGGTTCATCGACACGTCAGGGCGAGGTTGCTCGCACATCCTACACAGTCGAATTCTCTGTCTAAGCGTTCTCATCATTATCCCGGTGCCCCTATCCGACGTAGGCTGCGGGGCCGCTTTGCTGTCCTGTGCTCGAACGATCGGCTCTCATCTGGATGAGGAGGTACATATGTCAAAACGGAAGGCGAAAGGATGGGCGATTACCTTTAATGCCAACACTCCCAAAGAAGAAACGGTACATGTTCCCGTGAACGGACCAGTCCGCGCACTCCGAAAAGCCAGAAAAAAGGTGACCAAGGGGGCGAAGGCAACGAATACGATGATCACGTTGCTTCGTCTTTAAGCGACAGATGAGATCAACGTCTCGCCCGCTCGTGCAGCTGAATTAGAGGTACACCCGAACGGACGTCATGAGGATGAGAGATGCGTGACTTTGACTGGGCGCGTGTACATCACCATTGGTATTTCTGGGTGGCGATGGTGTTAATGTTGGCGGCAATTGCAAATTATGTCATGACGGAAGATCTGACCGGATTGCCGCGCAACCCACCATCGCCACCCACTCAGGCCATGGGGAAATAGGGCAGTCTCTGCCTTTGGCGAAGGCAGGCGCGCCGGCCACCGGTTTGGTGAGTTCTACGCCCGAGCGACGAGCGTGGACGAAGCTAGCAGCCTTGACTTCGCGGTGTGTGGTACTTCAAAGCTCACCGCTCCAGTAACCCGTGAAATTACTCCTCAAATTGGTGACGCATCTCAACCTGACATGGCAGCTCGGTTTTGACGGGCCGGTCAGTAGTATCAGATGAAATGTTGTACGCGAGGCATGATGCATGACCATTGGGTTCAAACGCTCGTCAGCAAAACGCTTCACAAGTGGTGGACCGATAATGCCTTACGGCTCAGTGCCGCGTTGTCGTACTACACGCTGTTCTCCATTGCTCCCTTGTTGACGATCGCCATCGGAGTGGCGGGATTTGTCGTCGATACAACGTGGGTAGAAGAAGAAATGCGGGACCAACTCGCAGGGCTTCTGGGCACTGCCAGTGCCGGCGCCATTGAGGGTATGCTGCATGGGACACGAGAGCCCGCGACCGGTCTGATCGCCACAATCCTTAGTTTTGTGACTCTCATTGTCGTGTCGACGGGCATGTTTACGGAACTACAGGATGCCCTGAACTTGATTTGGGGGATCCCGCCAGGGCATAGCTCCAGCTTATGGGTGGCGATGAAAAGCCGCTTTCTGTCCTTCCTCTTGGTCTTCGGAAGTGGATTTCTCCTCCTTGTGTCCCTTCTTCTCAGTGCAGTCCTGGCCGGACTGAGTAAGTACCTTGACGAACTGCTTCCCATGCCAGACATGATGATGCACGTGCTCGACGTAGGAGTGTCTTTCATGGTGATTGTGATTGTGTTTGCGGCGATGTTTAAGGTGCTTCCCGACGCCTATGTGGCGTGGCGTGACGTCTGGTTGGGAGCAGTCAGCACCGCCGCACTTTTTACTATCGGCAAATGGGCTATAGGGGTTTATCTTGCGACGAGTCCGATTGGGACGATGTATGGTGCGGCGTCATCCTCGATGATCATTCTCTTATGGGTGTACTACTCGGCCCTCATTTTCTTTCTCGGGGCAGAATTTACCGTTGTGTATGCTGCTACCTATGGCTCGCAGGTCCAGTCAGTAGAGCAACCCGAGGTCCGTTTAAAGCCTTCCCGGCGAATACAGGCGTGGTCCAGATAGAGAGAGTATGACGCTCCGAGCGGGCTTATACTCAAACTGGTCATCCTAACTTTGGGCAGCACGTGTTCACGGCTCCCTGATCTTCAATCCCGATACTGTGAGCCTAACGTCAGAGTGTGGGACACCGTGGGAGACAGGAGAGACGGCCATACCAGAGCCATCAGGATGGTCTGAATATGATTCGCTACGTTCGAAATACCGTGCCTGTACAGTATCATCCACAATAGACAGTGCCTAATGAAGACCCTTTTAGGACATGTTGCACTCTTTGCGATCCTGCTTTGCGTTCTGTACGTCGGCTATCGGATCTATGAAAGCAAACTCGACGCCGCGACGCCACGCAAACAGACGCTCGAAGACACCGTCCCACCCGTGGCCGTCATCACTCCAAAGCTGGAGGCACCGATCGAGACGATTACGCTCCCCGGCAATGTTCAGGCTTGGTTTCAAGCGCCGATCTACGCCCAAGTCTCGGGCTATGTGAAGATGTGGTACAAGGATTACGGCGCGCTGGTCAAGAAGGGCGATGTCCTCGCCGAAATCAACGCGCCGGCACTCGATGCCCAATATGAGCAGGCCAAAGCGTATCTGCAGTCGGAACGCGCCAAATATGCTCTTGCCGCCCTGACCGCGAAGCGCTGGGTGGCGCTGCGCAAAAACCATGCGGTCTCCGAGCAGTCGATCTCGGTGCAAGAAGCCCACGCAAAAGCCGAATTGGCGAACGTCAGGGCCTCGGAACAGAATGTCAGAAACTTCGAGGCGCTCATTCGCTTTAAAACCATCGTGGCGCCCTATGACGGCGTCGTGATCGACCGCAACATCAACGTCGGTGACTACGTCAATAAGGAAGGGACGATCAGCAGTAACAGTGCGATCAGCAGCCTCTTTACGGTGGCCGACGTCAGTATGCTGCGCCTCTTTGTCTCCGTGCCGGAGGCTTTCGGGCCCTTCCTGCGCCCGGGCATGACCGCCGACGTGACGGTGCCGCAATTGTCCAATCGTCATTTCACCGCCAAATTCCTGACCGTCGCCCGGGGATTCGACGTGAGCACGCGCACTGTGATCACCGTCTTCACGCTCGACAACGAGGACAGAGCCCTCTGGCCAGGCTCCTATGCCAAGGTGGAACTCACGGCGCCGGTCGATAGGCAAATACATACGATTCCGTCCACCGCGCTGGTGTTCCAGGAGCATGGCACGCAAGTGGCCGTAGTGACCAAGGACGACAGAATTCACCTGCAACCAATTACCGTCAGTAAACTCTTCGACAACGCCGTCGAAGTGGCGGAGGGGATTTCCCCGAGCGACCGCATTGTCAATAACCCGAGCGCTGCGTTATTGGAAGGCGATAAGGTGCGCGTTGTCACGCCGGCGTCCGGGTATGACCTCGTCGGGACAGAAGCGCCTACGGCAAAGGAAAAAGCTTCAAAATGACTCAAGGCTGTTCGTGGCTTGAATCGACTGGGCGGCATCCAACCCCATCGCAGCGACGTCCGCCCCATTTTGGACCAAGAGCCGACTCCGATCGAAAGAGGCTTCAATCGCCGCGAGATCAGGAATAGTGAGAGTGTCATGCAGAAACTTCTCGGTCGATGGTGACACCGCTTCGCCATTACCGACGGTGACATCTTTGCTGCGAGTCATGCCTTGTTTTCTTATTTCCGCAGCCATCATCCTTGCCCATTCTGCCCCGTTTAGATCTTGATCGGCACTCAAGCCCTTCGCCTCTTCGAAGGCCTCCTGAATCCCTTCCCCATATTCGAGCATCTTGTGCATCGATTTGGTGGTAGCGTCTTTGCCCGGCAGGTGAGCTTCCAGCCAGCTCATACAGCGCCACTGGTCGCCAGGCCATCTATATAGAACCTCGTGAGGTACAGCGGAGCAGGACGACGTTAGTCACCGACTCAAGGCCTCCCAATGAAGACTCCTTCGGTCGTTTACCGAAAGGCGAATGCGGCTGTGTGGATACTCAATGGCCTATAACCGAGTTACGCCATTACTTTGGCCTGTTTCACGAAAACCTTCTAGATAGTCGAGTACTGGCTCCTTCGGGAGTCCGAGTAGTTCGAGTACATGTCGAATCACAGTGCCCGCCGCTTCAACCTCTGGCTGAATCACTTCGCTGGCCCCGACTGCCATGAGGTATTCGGCTTCTTTTCGACCGTGAGCACGAGCCAAAATGGGGACCGTGGGATTGATTCTTCGGAGGCGTTGGACCGCGAGCCTGGCTGGCTCAATTTCTGGAAGCGCCATGATCACGACGGATGTGCCTGCTGCACCCGCTCTCACAAGAAGTTCAGCATGCGACGCGTCCCCATACACAGCCGTAATATTTCGACTGTGGAGCATCCCAATGATATCGGGATCTCGTTCGATGACGGCATACGACAGCCCGAAGGACTCTAAGGCTGCGCCGACAGCACTGCCCACACGTCCGAATCCACAGATAATCGCAACCGCGTCTACCGACTCAGTTTTAGGGGGAACCAACCCCATCGAATGAAGCCGTTGTAACCAAGGCACGTGCGTGACCCATGCAGGGACATACCGCACGAGGGCCGCGTTCAGGATGATGGTGATCAGTGAGGCGGCCAGCGTGGCGTTGTACACTTCCGTGCCAATGTGTCCGGCCGTTTGAGCGGCCTGTACGAGCACAAAGGAGAACTCGCCGATCTGGGTGAGACCCGTCCCTACTAAGATGGCCGTCAAGAGCCTGTAACCAAAAACCCGAACGACCATCGTCCAAATCAAAAATTTACCTACCATAATTAAGACAATGATTGTTCCGAGCAAGGTCAGATTTGCGATGATCACCGAGGGGTCAATGAGGACACCAATCGTCACGAAAAATAGGGCGACGAACACATCGCGCAGGGACAGCAGCCGTGCTAGCGTTTCGTGTGCATAGTCTGATTGGCTGACAATGAGACCGGCCAAGAACGCACCTAGAGCGAGGGACAGGCCAACCATCTGACTCAGCGCGGCCGTCCCCAGTCCAATGGCGAGGGCCACGAGAAGAAACAGCTCAGAATTCTGCGTGCGGGCCACGCGAGTCATGATGAGGGGAACTACTTTGGCGGCCAAAAGCGCAAAGGGTCCAAGGATCAGAAGCGCTTTGCCCAGTGCCTGGCCGATCAGAAGAACGCGGCCCGGCTCGAGCGAACCCAGCGCAGGCAAGAGCACCATCATGGCGACCACGGCTAGATCCTCTACGAGAGTGATCCCGATCATCACGCGCCCATGCCCAGATCGAAGTTCTCCACGATCGATGAGAAGACGAGCCAGCACCATCGTGCTGGCCATTGAGATCACCGCCCCGATCACAATACTTTGGATCGCGCTCCAACCCACCACGCTACCGATGGCCACTGCCAGTCCAATCGACAGCATGATGCCTAGGGGGCCACCAACCAGCGCCACCCATTTCACCTCCATCAGCTCTTTTAAGGAGAACTCAATGCCGATAGAAAACATCAAGAGGACTACGCCGATTTCAGCAAACACTTCGAAGGTGTGGATATCAAGAATGGCAGGTCCGGGGGTAAACGGACCAATGAAGATGCCGCCGAGCACGTATCCCAAAATCAGCGGCTGCCTGGCGATCCAGGCGAGCCCTCCTCCGAGTACCGCTGCGAGGAAGACATACGCCAGATCACGGAAAAAGACTGGGTCAGGTGTCATAGGACCTCTTCTAATAATGTGCACTGCGGAGACATTTAGAGACCCTCCATTGTTGACACGGTTCCTTCGGCCCCATCCTACTCGTCGGCACCGTAGCCTATCGCATCGTTAGCGCGACCCTACGCTGCTAGATGTCTTCCACAGCGCCAACAGGGGACTCGCCACAAACACCGACGAGTAGGTTCCAATAATGACCCCCAGCAATAAAGCTAGAGAGAAATCATGGAGCACGTCTCCTCCGCCGACCGTGAGAGGAATCAAAACCAGGATCACCGTCAGTGACACCACGACGGTTCGGCTGAGAACTTGATTAATTGCACTATTGATAAGGTTGTCAAATGATTCACGCCGCCGGACCTTCAGATTTTCTCGAATCCGGTCGAACACGACCACTGTATCCGTGAGCGAATAGCCGGCTAAGGTCAGCAGAGCCGTGACCACAAGGAGCGTAATCTCCTTGTCCAAGAGATAGAAGATGCCTAATACGGCGAGGACGTCATGCAAAGTGGCAATCGCTGCTGCGACACCGAACCGAAGTTCGAATCGAGAAGCAATGTAGAGCACGATGCCGATCATGGATAGTGTAGTGGCAAGCAATGCGTCATGCTGGAGCTTTTGACCAATTGTGGGGCCAATTTCGATGCTCGATTCCACCACATATGGATTTTCAGGAAACGCTTCCTTAAGGGCCTCCATGACCCGGTCGGCGGTCTTCTCTTCAATACTGGCCTGCGCCTTGATCCGGACGAGCAGTTTATTCTCTGTCTTGAAGTCCTGCAGTTCGACATCAGCCCACCCGTGACGAATCAACGCGATACGCACGTCTTCAATCGATACCGAGCGATCAAATTTCAACTGGATCGCGGTTCCGCCCGCAAAATCGATTCCCATATTTGCTTCACCGCGAGAGATTTGGATGACCGCGACGATCCCTAGAATGGTCAGTATGGTGGAAACCGTAAAGGAGTAGCGACGCCATCCCATAAAATTGATTGAAGTCTTTCCTAAGATTTCAAACATACGGGCCCTCTTCTGTTTTTGCTTCTTGGGAATTATGAATATCCTAGGGAGCCAGACGAGAACGCCGGACTGTGATTTCTGATGGCTAGCCGATTAAATCACGCTTCTCTAGGAACGTTGCATGTATTGCGATGAGTGGCTCGCGGATAGATCAAATCAAATGAGATAGAGGGAAATCCTCTGATGGAGCGGACGCGAAGATCTGCAAATGGCCGTTGGGCCACCCGGTTTTAGGGGGGTATGTGCAGCTACAAAGGGAATGGGCAAGCTATAGACTGCCAGTGAAGTGGATTTTCCATGGTCACGGCGTACGGTGTCTCGTTTCTGACCGTGAGCGGGTTCTGCTATAGCTTTCTGCTGAAGTTCCTCGTTCTGCTCAATCTGAAAACCAGAGGGGTGGCCGGTTGCACTATTCGCGATGAACTGCAAACAACTAGAGCAGACCCACAAGAGAAGACAAAGTACGAGTCCGATATGACGGAATAGGACGACCATTTGAGTAATGTATTAGTAACGGCATCACCAAATCAAGATTGACTTTAACCAAAGCTTCCTATTGCTTGCTTCTAAATAGGACAAACTGCTGTCAGTTGTTGTTAACAGTTGCAGGCTATTAGACGAAGAAAGGAAATGAGTGTTCCTGGCTGTTTCTCTCAACCGTTTTCTACAGTCCGTACAGGCAGCAATTTTGGATTAGAGAGACCCAGCCAGCGGGCTATAAGGGGCAGAGACGTTCCTTGCAGTAAGATGGAGGTCAGCACGATGAAAAACACGAGATTAAAAATCATCTTAGATTGAGGAAGTCCGGCTATGAGTGGAAAAGTGGCAAGAATGATCGGGACGGCACCTCGAAGACCGCCCCAGGAGATTAATAGCTTCTCCTTAACCGTAAGTGAACTAGCGAACAAGGTGATAAAGACCGCCGTCGGCCGCGCTATAAGCATTAGAAACAGGGACAGGATCAATCCAATTCCGATCACGGGAAGAATATGAGACGGGAATACTTGCAATCCTAGGGTCAGGAACATAAGGATTTGCATGAGCCAGGCCTGGGCTTCGTGAAAGCGCCTCAGGGAATGCAGTTGTTCAAATTCACTGCTCCCTGCTCTTATTCCCGCTACATAGACGGCGAGGAATCCGTTACCGCCAACCGACGCCGTCATGCCATACGTAAACAGAGCTACAGCAAGACTCAGTACCGCGTATAGTCCGTCATTTTCTACTCGTACATGTCGCATCAAGGCCGCCATAGCAGCCCCCATGCTATAACCAATGAGCCCCCCGAGGACCATGTGACGGAAGAACATAAGCACAATGCTCATCGCGGTTTCACGTTCAGATAGCACACCGACCAGCCCGACGGTAAGAAACACAGCCATCGGATCATTACTGCCAGATTCAAACTCAAGAAGTGGCGACAGATGCCCCCTCAATCTTGCCTGTTGTGACCTGAGCACCGCGAATACCGCGGCGGCATCGGTGGAAGAAACAATGGCTCCGAGGAGCATACTATCAAGGACAGCCAATCCTAGAAACGAAATTGCGAACCAGGCAACAAGGCCTGCTGTTAGGAAGACACCGATGGTAGACAGCGCCAAACCCTTCCAGACCACCTGTCGAATCTGTTGCCAGTTCGTATCCAGACCACCAGAAAAAAGTATAAGGGTTAGGGCGACGACTCCAAGGGATTGAGCAAAAGCGGGATAGTCAAAACCAATGCCGCCTGGACCTTCGGATCCCGCGAGCATTCCGATGAGGAGAAACAGCACGAGTGCAGGGATACCTATCCTTCCCGACACCTGGCTCGCAAAGACGCTCAGGAGCAGCAAGGTCGAAGCGCCGAGCATGAGATATTCGATCGGCAATTCTTGTATGAGACGAAAGATGTCCATGACGCTCCACTTTCGTGCAAGTTTTGTGGCCCGTTTTGCAGCGCTGTTTCATCGAGGGCATTCAACCGACGTATTTGCACAACGGCCAACATCTTGACCCGGTCAGCTGCAGAAGGAAGCGATTGCCTATCTGACGCGTATCTATTGCAGGGTTTTGTGGACGACAGGCTACCGAAGACAGGTGTCCGTGTCAAAGAAAGCCACAGGAATCGCCAGGGCGGGAACATATGATAAACAGCAACCGATTAGCCCGGCGACCATACGTATGACACGACAGGAGCGGCGAAGATTTTGATGCCTAGGAGCAAATTATATGCTGATTGAAGAAACCATCAGTGCCTGCTATCCACCCTTGAAACCGCGAGACCTAAAGTCTTGGTGAAATGGAGAACGTTATGATCCTGCTAGTTACCCATCGCTTTGAAGTGAATCTCTTACCGAATGCCCGTAACTCATTTCTTGAACTGAGTGCAGCGAATTCACGCTTGTTCCTTGGAAGCCACCACTTGAAAATGCTAGCAGAACATCACTGGCGAATGTGGCTCCTCAAAGCCGTCCATGCCTGGAGTATGGTGAAGGCCATGTGCGGTGCGCGCATCGCCCCCTTGAGGGAGGACTCCTTGATATGTCTACCTTCTGATGGTATAAGGTGCACCTCGTAGAGAATTAAAGCTTATTCAAATATCGAACAATGACGGCCATTTTGCAGAGCATCGGGATTAGCATGGCGGCGGCGATGATGATCGCCAGTTCCGCCTGAGCCGGCCTGCGACCAAGAGCATCATCTACGCGAGCAAAGGCCCCTGGCGGATTCGGTTCCGCCAGGGGCCTTTTTATTGTCCAGGGCGAGAGGAAGGGAGAACAGGGCATGGTGAATCTTGAATCGATCGAAGCAGCCGCCAATCGTATCAGGCCATCGATCTATGAATCTCCTCTGATGCATTCAAAAACGCTATCCCGACTGACCGGGAATTCGATCTTTCTCAAGCTGGAAAATTTGCAAATGACAGGATCGTTTAAGGAGCGCGGCGCTCTGAATCGCATTCTGACGATGACTGATGACGAGAGGCGACGGGGAATCATTGCGGCGTCAGCGGGGAATCATGGACAGGGAGTGGCCTATCACGCGGCGCAGCGCGGTATTCCAGTCCAAATTTGGATGCCGCGCTCGACGCCACTCATCAAACTGTCCGCGACACGTGCCTACGGCGCGGATGTCGTCTTGTACGGTGCCAGTTATGACGAAGCCTGTGCGGCGGCAGTTGAACGGAGCGTGCAGAGAAATGCCACGTTTATACATCCCTTCGATGACGATGATGTCATTGCCGGACAAGGGACCATCGGCTTGGAACTCGTCAACCAACACCTGACACTGGATGTAGTTTTTGTGCCAGTAGGAGGAGGAGGGCTGATCGGCGGTGTAGGCTGCGCCGTAAAAGGAGGAAACTCTCAGGTTGAAGTAATCGGTGTCCAAACGGCACGATTGCCCTCGATGAAAGCCGCGCTGCACCAACAGGAACCCATTGATCTCCCTGTCCAATCGACATTGGCGGATGGCATCGCTGTTCGAAGGGCGGGAATTCGGACGCTGCCTTTAGTGCGCGAATATGTCGATCAGATCGTGACGGTCGATGAAGACGACATTGCGGCGGCGATCCTGGTGTTGCTAGAGAGCGAGAAAACTGTTGCAGAAGGGGCCGGTGCCATTGCCCTCTCCGCTGTCCTGCAAGCAAAAACGGAGCATCGTGGTAAGAACATCGCGGTGCTGGTATCCGGAGGCAACCTCGATGTCAATCTGCTGGCGAGAATCATTGAGCAGGGCCTGGTTCGGGACGGAAGACGATTGCGCCTGCGAGTAAGGCTTCCGGACTATCCCGGTGCATTGGAAGGCCTGGCATCGGTAATTGCCAAGGCACGCGCCAATATCGTGGAGACCTCGTATAACCGCGCTCACTATGGTGTCAGCCTCAACGAAGCTGCGATCGATATCACCATGGAAACTCGTGGACGCGATCATGCATCGGATTTATTGGCTGCACTCACGGGCTCTCGCTATGAATTCAGCGTCGTCGAATAAGCGCCACGTGGCACTCAGGGGCAAATCTTGCAACAAAGGAGCACAGCGGTGATGGGATGGTGTTCCATGTCTTCTTTGTCGGATTATGAGCGGTATAGGAACAGATAGGAAGCTGCTGTTACAGCGGTTAACGCAACCGAGTTGTGCTATCTACTTGGCCTTTACACTGGAGGGGCGGTGAGGGGTGACTTTAGTGGTCGGCTTCGCCGAGTGCCTGGCGCAATAGAATGCGCCGCTTGTCTTATCTTGACTAACGCCTGTGGAAGACATGAAGCCATATATATAACAGGGTGACATAGGTGACCTCCGAAAAGGGTTAAATACGTAGCGAGTATACATTGCCCCTTCCCGGCGTCAACCTTTTACAGCCTTTGCTCAGACGTTGTTCGTTAATCCCCATTAGTGTTTGTCATCATCGCCGCTATCTGGGACCAGATCGTTCCCCTACGTTCACCACGGCACTCCCGAGGCATCTTGGACTACCTAGTGATGAACTCCATCTACCCCTGCGCGGGGGGTGGTGAGGGAGGGAAGCTATAAAGTTCGAAATCTGTGTACGCGTTTAGGACGCGTCCCAAGGCGACATGACGGATCAGTTTTTTGGGTATGTCGGGGGAAGTTTTGTAAAAAGGCGGTTGCATTAGGTTGCGGCGGACGCTCTGAGCTGCGCGATGATACAGGCATCCATCATTCGTGCAGCGTGATTCCAGGCACTTTCTCGTGTGTTTTCTTGCAGAAGCAACTCGAAACCTTTCGGTCAACCGATAGAGCGGGCGCGAGACGGAACACCTGGTGTTTGTCCATTCGGTTCTAAGAGCCTCGGCTGGGGTCGTCTTCTTGAGCCGCTCTTCTCGCCTCGGACTGCTTCTTGAAATGCGCTAGGTGTTTTCTAACGCGCCGAACGTGTTCCCCCGCTTGCGCTAACATTCGATACGAGCATTTTAAGGATTCTCTCAGACGCAGCTAGGAGACGTTTTGACTGGTCTATTATAGCTTCAGTCATCACTGACGCCTCAGGGTTATAAGTTCTCACCAGCGATCTATCCTAGATAGCCCGTACCCACGGAATCCCTGCTACGGTAACCGTGCTTTCAATTCCCGTAATTCTTCTCTCAGCTGCTCGGTCAACTTTTCTAATTCCATCATTTTGAATTCTCGTCCGATCACCGCCTCCTCAAATTGCTCCAATTGGTGGATTTTATCCTGCAAGTCGTTCAATCGCTCGCTCAGAGAGTGGTTCAGCCGATGAACTTCTTCTTCCGCGCGCTTCCGATCCGTGATGTCCTGGGTCACATTCGCGAAGGCCAGCACCTTGCCCGCATCATCTCGAACCGCAGTGATCACTACATGCGCAAGAAACAAATGGCCATCCTTGCACCGCTGCGCAACTTCGCCTTCCCATCGTCCGTCGTCGGCTGCTGCCTTCATCTCGCGCTCGGGCCGCCCTGCCCGGCGGTCCTCATCTGAATAAAAGGCCGCGAAATGCTGCCCGATTATGTGTTCTGCGGAATAGCCAGTGATGCGTGCCGCCCCTGCATTCCAACACAGAATATGCCCGTCTGGATCTAGCATGACGAGCGCGTAATCCTCCACCGCCTCCACCAACAATCGGAAGCGGGTCTCACTTCTTGCGAGTTCACCTTCAATGCTCGGGGCACGGCTAAATTCCTCGGAGTGGCGAGCACGCTGTGCGTGTTCCCTCGACGTCTGCTTTTCACTCATAGGCCAATACTCCTTGGTTGTTTTTTTACTGTTATCATGGAAAATCACCCTCGTCTAGAGGGAGGCCGAGGGGGTGATATGAGCGCGGGAGGGAATATGGGGAAACCGCCGTCAAGCGATGAGCGAGGCTGGACGAAATGCTAGCGAGTACGTGAGAGAGGCAAGCCAGCCATTGGCACTGGCAAAGAGGCCGTTCAGAGCGGAATAGAGTAGACAAGGAAGCCGGTCGTGGGGCGACGAGGGATCGGTAGCCGGCCGATGTGTCCCCTTGGGTTATGAGGGACAGAGCAGAAAAGGAATGTTAAGGCGAGGGCCGGAGGACCGGCCCTCGCGAGCATTAGAGGCGCTCACGCTCTGCGATCATGCGTTGAGAGTGACGTGATTCGCGTTAAAAGTGGAAAGACAATCCCCCGACAATATTATGCACGGAGTAATCGCCCCGCAATCCACCGGCTGCGTTGACCGTATCAAAGTTAAACGTCGCACGGTTATATTTATATTCGCCGAACATGGCGACATGCTCGCTGAAGAAATATCGCACACCCGCCAGACCATTGAAGCCAGGCACCGCATTATCGGACGAACTATTTGCCCCGCCGATGCCATTCGTATGGGCAAAAAAGAGCCCGAGTCCGGCACCCACATATGGTTGAAGCGGACAGAACGTATCTTCATCATGCACAGAGACATCTGTCGTTGTTCTATGGGACTCTGTTGTCGTCCGTCGGGACGGCTCATTGCGAGAGGGACCGCAGGCGAATTTACCGCGTATAATCGCGTTGAACGCGACAGTAGTCACTCGAAGCGAGGCGCCGGGTACAGGAATACCGCCCGGGCCAGTCGACGGTTTCATGTTGGGGCTTGTGTTGAACCCTTCAATTTCGAATCCCAGCCAGTTCAGACGATCGGGCAGGAAATGGCCTATTTTTAACCCGTAAATGCCGGAATCGTTCAACGCAATGCCGCCGGTGGGTTGGCCGAACATCTGGGTATTGGTAAAGCCGCTTCCACCAAACGTGTAGCCTCCGAAGCCGCCGATATAGGTTTCGTGGGGACGATGGTGTTCTTCGCGCCGAACGAACGCCGGCGGCGCATACAACGCCTGCGCCTCTTTCATGCGTTCTGTCGTGGCTTGGGTCGGATTGCGTTCATCGGGTGTGGATTGTGTCGGAGCGCGTTCATCGGGCGTCGTCCCTTCCGTCCCGACTTGCGCTTGACCGATGTTGGGCAGAAAAGTTAGTGAGCATAAAGCAGTTAACAAGAGAGTTCCTCGGCGAACCGACCTACGTCCACTTCGTACGTTCAGCTTCATTCAAATTCCCTTTCCTTTGTTAAGAACATGTCGCATGCGTGGAGTGGACCGTAACACTCGCGGTCGGTGCGTCACTATCGGCGGCAACATTGAACACGTGTCCTGTTGCGGCTTTTTCTGGACTCGGTCATCCGTACATAAGGCGTCAGTAAGAACGTCGATTCGGCATAGGGCACAATGCGTGGAAATGATTGCGTCGCCTAGAAAAATATGTGGCAAGATCCTTCTCGCTTTCCGACAGGCCTTGGCACTGCTTCCCTCCGGTAGGAGGCTGGAACGTCCTGCCTCGCTTTGCCGCGACGGTGGATCGATGGGCGACCGTGCGACGACGCAGGGATCGATCGATCTCCATCGCGCCCTCGACGCGTTCCAACACCGTGCCCTTTACATGTAACTGAGAAGGTTGGGGGGACTTGACGATTGGACTGTCGGGATTACCTATCGGGCGGAACGCATTTACCACCTATCACTGAAAGGAGGACACCATGGCACTTACATCGGTCGATGTGGATCGTTTACTCCAGGACACGCTTCGTACCATGAACGCTGGGTGGGCACCGCCCTGCAATGCTTACGAGGATGAACATGGGTTTCATATCCAGGTGGCGATCCCGGGCGTGGATCGGCAAGACATGCAGATCCTGTTTGAGGATGGGGTACTGACGGTCAAAGGCGAACGCAAGGAGCACAGCGTGGATCAGGCCCGTCGGTATTTCGCCCAGGAAATTTGGTGGGACGGCTTTAGCCGATCGTTCCGCCTTCCGTCCTATATCGATCCCGATAAGGTCTCGGCCTCGTACAAGGACGGCGTACTGGTGTTGGGGTTACCGAAGCGGGAAGAAGCCAAACCCCGACGCATTGAAATCACCTAACGGCAGGCGAGGATGTTAGTCAGGCGAGGTGTAACCTGGGGCGAGATGCGTTCCATCCCGCCCCAGTTCATTACTTCCCGGTCCGATGAAACGACGATCAACACCGCATCGCTTATGAACTTGCTCATGAACCGTTGAGTCGGCAGTATCTTCTCCCGCAAGCGCGATGCATTGGGCTCGGGAAAGTTGCCCTGCCAGTGTCACGACTGACAGCTTAGGGTCTCGCCCGATTGTCTAGAAGATCCACGAGGTGTTGAACCCAGCAGGTCAACAGGACTCTTTCCATGAGAGCATTCTTTCTCGTTATTGGACTGTTGGTTTTCCTTGAGGCACACGGTCGGACATTCATGATGCGCGCTTCATATAGGCGGAAAGCGTCCAGTCGACGAGGGGTTTTTCCTAAACAGCCTGTATTCTATGAATCCAAGCATGCAAAGATTCTATAGAGGATCAGTAATACAAATGGAAGCCGAGTCCGATCCAGTCGGTGCGTTGGGTAAAAAATTGGCCATTGGGCGAGGGACCGTTGAAGTACTCCACCAACAACTGCACCTTCCGGTCGCCGATACGCGCATTCTCGAATTGAAGCCCCGCCATTAAGGACTGGCTGACTGCCCAGTTCGCCCTCTCGTTGATCTGGAAATCTCCATACGCCACCGGCCGAATTTTCCCATCTAAAAAAGTCTTGGGGCTTGTGAACTCAAGCCCGAATTGGCTCGTGCCGCGTCCGAGAGTACTCGGGTCTCGATCCATGAGTATCCCGCCGCCACCATACACCCGGAGCCACGAGAAGAGCTCATAGGACAATTTAAGATCGATTTCTTCAAAGCTTAAATTGACTCGGTGCACTGGCGTCGGGCTATCGAGAATGAATTCATCTCCTAAATGCGAACTTTGATGATGGATGCGAAGGAAGCCCGAGAACCGACCGGTCCGATAGGTGGTGAGCAGTCCGGCCGTATAATCGGCGTTGACAAGGTCTTTGGACGAGGCACCCATATTGAAGGTGCTAAACACGCCCGCCTGGATCGCGATTTCCCATTGGCCGTTCAGAGGAGCCGCATCCCGATAGAGCGCGAACGTTTCTCCGAAGTTAGCCGAGCCAGTTTTAGTCGGTCCGAGCCCGCTGGAGATACTACGGTACGCAATGGAAAAATGAGGCCACCGCGGATCGGCATGGAACGGCGCAAAAAGGAGACCATGAGGGAGAAATTTGGACTCGATCTCAGTCAGTTCTTGCTTGATGGTTTCCGGTGGGGATGAGGCCGGGACGGCAGCAACGGCCGGTCCTTGTCGAAGCTCCACTCGTGTCACACCGGGAATCTTTTCCAGCGCTGTTTGCACCTTGGCCTGGTCCACGGTGCCGAGCGACTCAGCATCGACTGTCACAACGCCATCTTGTACCACCACCGATGCCTGGGCGGCTTTGAACTCGTTGTGCAGAACGGCGGCGGCATAGCCAGCAATGTAAGAATCATCCGCGGCGATGGTGTCGGGCGCAGGTCCTGCGCCAAGACAGACCAGGCAGAACGCAACCTGTAGAATGTTTCGCATGATCTGGGCGACAGTTGACGAAACGACAGGCGCTGGGTGTCGAGAGGCTAATGAGTGAGTCGTCAACACTGCTTGCTTCCTTTCCCTCCCCGGCTCTTCCCTGGAGCTAAGCGCAGGTAGTCACCACCGTTGGCACTCGCTGGAGATTTTTCCCTCAACGATTCCTAACAGAAAGTTTTACTGTGATTGTTCAATTCCAACAGTCTAACTCTCACTTCGTGTTCTGCATGGTTGCGGCGGCTGGTCAGAACTATTCTAAGTGTTAAATTCTAAGCAGCGCTGATGGCGTGGCTCTTCTATAGCATCCGGAAAGGCCATGCCGCCATAGTGCAGGTATTTTGAAGATCGTGAAACGTCAACCATGCTAGAGTTTCGCAGGCCCAATGGCGTCCTCATCATTGGAAAAGAAGCAGGCGGTACCTCGACCGACCGCTTTGGCCTATGGACCGGTTGTATGGAAGAAAGTCTGAGAGTCTACGAGGGCAGATGAGAAGCATGACTAATTCTTACCTTTGACATTCAATCGTCACAGCAGGGTAGTTCTCCCGATTCGTTTCCCTGACCGTCTATACATACCGGTGGCAGGGTGGGGGCATTCACCCGATTAGTCTCTGCCGGCGCATCGCGCTCGTGCGAAACATGTCCCATTTGTTCCATGGCCAGCTTGTGCACTGCCGCCAGCTGGTGCGCCAGCATTTCTCCAAACTGTTCGTGGTTTGAATGAATAGGGAGGCCCAGAGCTGATAAGCAATCAGCGAATAGGCCATGCCGTCAAACAGCAGCTTTCTAGTCCGAGGCATGTGCACCGCCTGGTTCGGAGCTACCTGTGGCTTCGATCCCATTCCGCCAGTTCCACGGTGATGCCTTCCGGTCCGGAAAGAAAGACCAGCTTTCGGTCATGGAAATCCATGCCCTCGTTCCGGAGGTTGACGCCCTTCGCTTTAAGCCTTGCCACCTCGCCCTCCACGTTGTCTACAGCGAAGCAGACATGGTTGAATCCCAGTTTGGTGAGGTTGCCAATAGCCGGGTCGGGGAGAGGATCTGGGTGGCGGTACTTCAGTAACTGCACCTCCGTTCGCGGTGAGACGTTGGCGAGGACGAGCGTGATGTGTTCAGCCTCGACGCCTTCCACCCCCATGTAGGTCGAGAACTGTGGGCCCGCGATCACGACGGACTTGTCTTCCTTGAACCCCAGCAGACCGAAAAACTGCTTGGCCGCCTCGACATCTCTTACCACAATGGTGACGTGGTCGAAGTGTTTGATCATGGCCCCTGCTCCGTTGCCGGGAGCGTGTCGACCCCGGGATCGTACCAAGAGATCTGTACATGAGGATCATCCCGTTTCAGAAGGCCGAAAAGGCGGGCCACGTTAGCGCGATGAATGTCTAGTCTCTATCCTGTGCTATCGCAGCATAAGACTATGTTCTTAGCCATTCGATCATCACCTCATGTTTCCATTGACGGCCGCATGCTACCACGCTGCTACCAGAACAGGCTTCGTATTAAGTATTTCTAATAGTTGTTTGGTATCTTGAAGCTCCCTTTTCAGCTTTATCATTTCAAGCTCACGCCCCACGACCCCTCTTCAAACTTTTCTAAGTCTCGTACCTTATCGTAGAGCTTCTCCTGCCCCTCCGTCTCATGCAGATCAGCGCCCATGAAGATATGAGCATGTCGACAGTTCCCATGGTGTTCTCATAAGCCCGCCGAACCGTCAGGCCCACCATGAGGAGTTCATCCACAGCGCTATCGCAAATCCCCACCGGATAGTTGGAACCGTTCGACCCTCAGGGTTAGTAGGCCAGACTATTTCTATTTCCACGACTGATTTTGTTCCAGCACTAGACTGATCCATGTTTCGCCCCCTCGTATGGGGACGTGCTGATCCATGACTCGATCCGGATTCGGCACCGCTTCGAGATCTGTCACGCTTCGTGCCCGTGGCCGATCCAGTTCTTCATTTTGCCCGACTTCAGATCGACTCCCTTAGACGTTCGGGACTCTGAGATTCGCTCTTTTGAGCTTGGTAAAGTTTTATTGCTGAGTGCCGAGCGCAGATTCAATAAAAAGCCCTTCTCCACAAGGGGAGAAGGGCTTGCAGAGCACACCATCAAGCTGCCTTACGTTTGTTCCCGTTAGACTTGCGTTTGGATGGAGTCCCTTCCATCTTGGCGATCAGCTTTTCTTTGCGCGCGAACGCCTCTTGTCCCAGAGCATCAAAGTCAAGGTCTGTCTCTTCAGCCTGGGGCAGGATCTCCGACTCTTCTTCCTCCACATGATGCTTCACGATTTCATTCAAGACTTTAAATTTGGCGCGATACCGCTCATCTTTGGGCTGCATCTTCCGCAGTTCTTTAATCATAGCTTTGACCACATGATGCTCTTCGAGCGCCTCATCCATCATGTCGTCTTCATCGAGCGCTTCCCGGATGGCCGGGTAGATCAATGTTTCTTCAAGCGTGGCATGGATTTCCAGCTCAGTTAATATTTGATTGCCAATTCCCTGCCGCGAGCGATTGTCCGCGCCTTCAAACTCCTCAAACAACTCCTGAACCCTCTGATGATCATTGCGTAACATCTCCAAGGCATTCGGTCCTTCGCTCTGCGTGTTTTCCTGCTCATCATCTGCGACTTGCGATCGTTTCATGGGGGCTCCTTACATATTCGGTTAAACAGATTGGTGAAGAGGCTAATCGCCGGGCGCTCCAGCCACTCCGGGTTGACCTTGCTGTTGTTTCAACGCTGTGATGGACCAGGCGACGCCATCCGGCCGTACGTAGGCTTCAATGCGGTCACCTTCCATGAAGGTGCCGGTGCGGGGTTGGCTCAATGTGCCGATATCGGTTGACTGGTCAATCTTTAACCGTATTTCCTTCTTGGCAGAATCTCTCACCAGTAACGAGGTGCTATCGGAACTTAGGACCAGACCCCTCACCAGATGGCAACCCTCACAGGCATTCTTTTGCTGGTCGATGTTGGCCTTTGTTGTAGATTTTTCCCGTGTGATGTTCTCCGGATCTTGCAGATCTTTTGGGGCACTCGCACTGCCTGGCCTCAACTGCTGCGATCTCTGTTGCGCAGATGACTTCTCGCCGGGCGTCTCACTCTGCGCGATCTGCAAAGTCCCCAACTGATCGCGGTCCGGTGTGGAATGCTGAATTTCTGTGGCCAATGATGCTCCCCCGCCGAGCCATCCGAGCAAGGCGCTGAAGACAACCATCCGCGTGACCGGTGTGGTAATCATCGATGCTCTACCTCCTATATGTTTGAGTATTGTTAAAGACGCAACGTACTCTGCTAAACATTCCGAAACTCATATTAAGCGAGAGGCGCATCAAATGATGTCGGCACCGGCGTTACCGAGGGTCATGGGTCAAGGAACCTCACGTCAGTCATAGTGGACTTTAAAAAAGGTCACCTTCGGACAACATTAAAATCCCTAGCGCATAAGCGATGAATGTCATGGCCTAGAAGCTCACGCCTCCTAATGAGGGGTACGCAGGTGAGACGCGGAACAGTCAAGACTCGGTTGCTCGGTTGGCAATTGATGGAGTGTGTCAGGATTAGAACATTGGATGGAGAAAGCAGGCCTGGATAACCAAAGCTCGCGTGCAGTCTATCGTCGTGCGCTTAGAATCCGACCTACGATTCGCGGTTGGGTGTTCGAATGGCCGCTCTCGGGCGAGGAGAATAAACGCTGCGGCGATAGTGCTAATCGTCTGATACACCAACACGCTACTAGCGCTTCGAAGGTATTGCCGTAGGCAATGCCTAGAGCGGGCACAGGTGATATCGCTGAGGTGACATTGACGACAAATGCGCCCACAAAGACCGCGGGCCACAAATGAGAGCCAAAATACACCAGCGCGAACACCGCCACCCCGCTTGCTGGCCAAATGGGTGAGGCGACAGGGTGCGCGGTAGCCAGAAGTAATCCAACTTTAGCCGATACGTAATAGATAGCGCTGAGCAGGAGAATGGATTGGAGTCGAAAAAGGTGTGGGAGGCGAAAAGTCACCATACGAGTGGGGGTAGGAAGAAGAATAGCTGCATGGGGCAAAAATGTAAATGAGAGCCTCTACTAAAAGGTCCGAGGTAGTTAAGAACTGTCAGTCTTGCCGGAGATGCGAAACGAAACGATCACAATCGTTCAGCAGGCTATGCAGCAAAAGGACGCGCATATGTCTTGGTGAACAATTGTTCAGAGGGAAGTGCGCCCTTGACTGTGCAAGCGTTAGTGTATGAATTACGAGGCGTCAACCTGGAGCGTGAGTAATTCGATTTGCGGCACAAGACACAAGCCTGCCATTTTAGGTTTATCCAGACTGTTCGACTTCCTCATCTGTCTTGGCTGGCTCACCGACGGCGACGGCGTCATCAGTCGGAAGAATGCGGGAGCCGCACTCGCTAGCATACACCGCAGTGAATTCAGCCCCGAAGAGTAGGACTTGTGACGAGTAATAGGCCCAAAGCAGAATCATCACAAAAGATCCGGCTGCCCCATAGAGTGAGACAATGACGCTTCGCCCCAGATAGAGGATGAAGAATTGCTTGCCGATGGTGAAAAGGGCGGCAGTCATTAGAGCGCCGATCCAGACATCAGACCATGCAATCTTCGCTTTGGGCAGGAGTTTGAAGATCATTGCAAAGAGCAGGGTGATAATGGCAAAGGTGACCAGCGAACTGATGGTGACGCCAATGACATCCGGGCCGGGTATCCGTGATGAAAATGCCCGGCCGAAGGCAGTTAATGCGGCGCTGATGGCTAGCGATACGAGAAGTAAGAATCCGGTCCCCAGGAGGCCGAGGATCGAGAGAAATCGATGCCGGACCCGAGCGACCATCCCCCCTTGCTGTTTGGGTTCCACTCCCCAAATTGTATTCAAGGCATCCTGAAGTTGGTCAAACGCGCCGGCCGCCGCGAAGAATAAGGTGATAATGGCCGCACCTGTCGCAATCCATGTCGAATGAGACTCTTGCCAGGTGTTCAGCAAGTCGCCGATGGCTTTTGCACTCTGCTCACCGATGAATCCCTCGATCTGTTTGATGAGATGAGGTTCGGCATTCGGCCCGACGACGGCCGTGGCCACCGCCAGTACGACCACCACGAGAGGGACTACTGAAAACGCGGTGTAATAGGCCAGCGCGGCGCCAAACCGTAAGACGGGGTCATCGTGCCATTTCGACAGCGTTTTTCGAAAGAGGACCAAGAATGTACGCGGGTTTCGCAGGCTAAGTCTGACAGGGGATGGCGTATAGGTGCCTTGTCGGCGGGGAGCTTTGTGATCCTTTGATTGCCGAATCATGTATGACCCTGACTCTAACGGGGGGAAAGAGGCGCCTTCACTTTACGACGATATGGAATTGGTAGTAATAGGCCCGGCTGGAGAGTGACATGCTCCGGTGGCCTACAGTGCGGACGATTGTGCTTATGCCGGTGCTTAACGCAGCCTGGAGATTGAATGTTGCGGATCTCGTGCCGGCATGGACACCGAAAGGAAAACAACTGGCAAGGGAGCGCGGCGCAAGTAGTTGCCAATACCAGGGTGAACGTTTCTGCTGGGACATTTCTGATGGGAAGCACGAAACGAGTCGACCGCAATGAGTATCTCACCGAGCTTCGATTGGCGATACGACGGAAGGGAATTATCAACCCGGCTTGGCGAACCACCCCCGTCATGCACGTCTACCACTGCCGAAAGACTCCTATCTTTACTTGATTAAAATGTCATCTATTATTGTTCCCTGTGCGGGATTAGATAAGCGGGCTACGCGTTTTCAGTGGAATTCACACCATTCAGATAGGAGAGTTCTATGCGCACGAATGATCCGGATCGTTGTCCATCCGGCCATGATGTATATGGGGATCAACTCAAAGTCGTGCAATGTCAGGGCGGCTTGCATCATGGCGGCGCCCACTATTTTCACGAGGATCATTATACCGTTCAGTGGCACGACGACCGGGACACTTCCATGACCGACGGTTCGAAAGTCTGAGCGGAGGAAGGACGCGGCAGGAGGCGTCCCAAAATGGGCGAGCTTTAATGACGTGGAACGCTGAACTAGACGTATTATTTGCGCGGCTAGGCTTATAGAGTAACCTCTGATGGAAAATCTGCAAGGGCGGGATTCGATGTAGCGTGTAAAAAAGAGTTGAAAGCGGCTTGTGGTGCTCTTATGCCTCATTGAGCCAGGAGGGCGCATCACTCACGGCGAGGGGCGATTCGGGATTAATTTCTAAAACTGTCCAACGGCCAGCAGCTCAGGGAAGGCCCACTTGTTTAGAGCCTTATATACGCAAGTGCCAACCAATAGTGCCAACCAGAACGCCTTAAAAGGGATAAAAGGCAGTCAAACGGGGTGAAACCAGAGAGACAGGAACCGTAAATAGAATGAAACTGTTAGAAGTGGACGAAGCTAATCAAAAGGGTAGGCGAGGGACTTTTCAGGGCTGTGCTCTGCCAACTGAGCTACCTCGGAACTACATCCGCCTGTGGTTATTCTGTGGTAGCAATCTCCAATTTTAGCCTAACAGCCGTGAATGACCGTGGCTAACCGCTAATGTGAACAAGTCGGCCTGTTGTGTTAACGCTAAAGATTATAAGGAAAATTATGGTTTAAGCATCTGGAATGAGGATATGTGCATGGTGCGCCCGGCAGGAATTGAACCTGCAACCCCCAGATCCGTAGTCTGATGCTCTATCCATTGAGCTACGGGCGCGTACGGAAGGAATAACCGGCAGAGACTCTAGGCGATTGTGGAGTAATAACGCAAGAGGTCGGAGACGGATAAGACGCCGATGATCGTGCGATCTTCAGTGACGGCGAGGTGGCGCACGCCGTTCTCCTTCATCAACTGTCCTGCGGTATCCAATAGCTCGTCGTCTTCAATCGTCAGGACCGGTTTGCTCATGCAGGATTTTACGCTGGTCGTATTGGGGTCCAAGCCCCGCGCGACAGCTTTCCGGCTCAAATCGGTATCGGTGATGATGCCGATATAGCGGCGATCGTCATCAACCAGCAACGATCCTACTTTGAGTTTTTGCAAGAGCCGGCCAGCATCTTTTATGGTAGCGGTCGCGGCGATGCTGCGCACTTCGGGAGACATGTACTCCGCAACGCGCACGGTCGAGACTCCCTTCGCGTTTTTCCGAGAAGATTTCCCGGCGCTCTTGCGATGGCTGTCCAGCTCGGAGATCGCGCTTTCCAACACGCGTTTGCGTTGTTGCAAACTTTCGCGCTCAATGTCTTGTGCGCCGTTTTCCTGGGCCTCTTCAGGTAAATTAACTAACCCCGCGGCCTCGCCAACCTTGGCATATTCGTAGGCTTCGAGTAGATCGGAGGCCTCGCCGAAAATTTCGCCGAGGGTCTGTTCCGCCGCCGCATCGAAGTCGGTCAACTTCATCAGATTGGCTCGTCGCGAAAGAAATGGTTTAAACCGCGTCAATAGATCATTGATTCGATCGATGTTTCGATCGACGAACAGCCCTCGCTCCATTCGTGTCGTTGTGCGTTTAGGCATGGTTATTCCGTTATGTTCCAGGATTGAGGTTCAGTAGATTGTTAAGCTATTACTTCTAGCTTTCACCGACTAGTTCCTTTATTCATCCAGCTACTCAGAACTCAGCACTCGCAACTCAGCACTGCTACTTGAGGCACTTATCCGTCCGCCACTAGAGAACAGGCGGACGGTACACGCCAAGCAAGGGATGGCGGAGAGGGCGGGCATTTGAAGTCGCGTTATGGTGCGTCCCGCACGCGCTCCTACGAAGGGGCCAGCCTCCTCGTATACTCCCCACGAAAGGGGTTCACCCTATTCAACACCCCCGTTCAAATCCCGCCCTCTCAGGGTCTATCTCTTCCCTCTGATACTCAGCACTTCTTATTGGCGGAGAGGGCGGGATTTGAACCCGCGACAAGGCTTTTGACCCTGTGACGGTTTAGCAAACCGTTGCCTTCGGCCACTCGGCCACCTCTCCGGCGCGTCACATGATCGGCGCGCGTAGATTAGCCGACTTGCAGGCGCGAAGTCTAGGCCACGATACAGAGATATTTTATGGATATTTTATGGCATAGCCAATCGACGCTATGGTAATGTCATGTAGAATCATTCTGCCGGTAGTGCTTCCTATGGATACCACACGGATCCTCCTCATTGACGACGACCCAGCCCTCCTGGAAGCATTAACCGAAACCGTGAAATTATTTGTGCCCGACGCAAAGGTGCATACAGCCGCCAGCGCGCCTGCCGCGCTCGACATCCTTCAAGCTTCAAGATTCGCGGCGATTATCAGCGATATTTCAATGCCGGACATGAATGGATTGGCGCTGGTTCGAGAAATTAAAAAACATCATGTGGGCATCCCCATCATCCTCATCTCAGCGTCGCCGAGCATGATCGAGAAGAGCCGTGAGAGCGGAGCCTTCGCCGTCATCGCCAAGCCCTTCGATCGTCGCCATCTGAAGAGAGTGCTGAACTTGGCCATACGTTATGGCCCCCTGTCTGGACGGATTGAACGTGGTCTTGCCATGACCCATACGCGCATCGAGGAACTGCTCGCATTGCAGGCGCGAGTGCAGAAGCAAATCACCTTAAACCAATCGGTGTTAGAAGGTCGCACCTCCAGAATGAGAGCTCGTCAGGACTCATAGCTCCTGTGCCCATTTAAGGGCGCTCCTCCGCGATCCGCTCTGTTATCAGCGACCTTCCTGTAAGAATGGCCCCAGGCAAAGTGACTATCCGGCAGTAACTATCCGTTCTCTAGTAGGGCGGTTGCTCCATACGGCGGATAAGAGCACAATAGTCCACCTTCCGAGGATCTGTACACTCGTGATCCGAATTCACGCGAGGTGATCCCGGCAACGATGGCGACAAGGCGGTGCGGCCTGTGAAATCGGCGTTCGACATTGTGGCGGTCGCGACTTCAGCCGGAGGCTTGCACGCGCTGACCAATATCTTGACCACGCTGCCGGCAGATTTTCCGGTCCCTGTGGTGGTCGTCCAGCATTTGGACCCTCGACATCGCAGCTTGATGGCGGAAATCCTCGGCCGTGTCACCGCCCTGACCATCAGACAGGCGCAGGAGGGTGATCGGTTGGCTCCGGGCACCGTCTATATCGCTCCCCCTGACCGGCATCTCCTGGTCAATCCGGACAGAACCCTGTCGCTTTCGCAATCCGAACTGGTCCACTTCCTACGACCGTCGGCCGACCTCCTGTTTGAATCGGTCGCGGCGAGTCATCGAGAACGCGCTATCGCGGTAATCCTGACTGGGACAGGAAGCGATGGAACGATGGGCGTGCAGGCGATCAAGAAAATGGGAGGCACGGTGATCGTCCAAGATCCGGAAAGCGCCGAGTTCTCCGGAATGCCGGCCGCCGCTATTCACACCGGACTGGCGGATATGATCGTGCCCCTCAAGGACATGGCGGGGACGCTTTCGAAATTGGTGAGTAAGGAGTCGTGACATGACGCCACAGGATTTGCCGACCCAGGACGAGCTGGAGCAATTCGAAGGCCTGGTGGTCTACCTCAAACGCACTCGCGGCTTTGATTTCAGCGGATACAAATCCGCGAGTTTGATGCGACGGATCCTGAAACGGATGGAGATCATCAAGATTGCCTCCATGAAGGACTACACCGATTATCTCGAGGTGCACCCCGAAGAATTTGCTCTCCTGTTCAATCATCTGTTGATCAATGTCACGAGCTTTTTTCGCGATCAGCTGGCATGGGATTTTCTCAAACAAGAGGTTCTGCCCAAGCTCATCAAGTCGCGAGAGGGAGACTCGATTCGAATCTGGAGCGCCGGCTGCGCCTCCGGTCAGGAACCGTATAGTTTGGCCATCCTGTTCTGCGAGTTGATGGGGGTGGAGGCCTTTCAACAGCGAGTGAAAATCTACGCCTCCGACGTCGATCAAGAGGCACTCGTAGAAGCGAGAACGGCCTCTTACAGCCCCAAGGACGTCCAGGAGCTCGACCAGAAAATTCTCGACACCTATTTCGAGCAGGTGGGCGAGCGCTTCTCAGTGCGAGCCGATCTGCGCCGTGCGGTAATTTTCGGCCGGCACGACCTGATTGGTGATGCGCCAATTTCCCGGCTGGATCTCCTTGTGTGCCGCAACACCCTGATGTATTTCAATGCCGAAACGCAAAACCGTATCTTAGCCCGTTTCCATTTCGCGTTGAGCGGTGCCGGCTATCTGTTTCTTGGAAAAGCCGAGATGCTGCTGACCCATGCGAACCTGTTCAATCCCATTGAACTGAAGTACCGGATTTTCATGAAAGTGGCGAACGTCACATTGCGGGACCGGCTGCTGTTGATCAATCAAATCGGCGATGAAGACGGCGGCACTCGACTCACGCGGCAGTGGCGCATGCGAGAATTGGCCTATGAGTCGGTCCCGCTTGCGCAGCTGGTCATCGATTACGAGGGCAACTTGGTCTTGGCGAACGATCACGCCCGAGTCATGTTCTCATTCACCGCCAACGATTTTGACCGTCCGTTCCGGGATCTTGAGGTGTCATTTCGTCCGGTTGAGTTACGTGCGCCCATCGAACAAGCGTATAGCGGGCGCAAACGGGTTCACCTCAAAGACGTCCAACGCACGCTTCCTGGCGGGGCGCTGCAATTTCTTGATATCGAAATCGTGCCTCTCTTCGAAAACGGCAGCAAGATTATGGGCGCCGCCATTACCTTTCACGACGTCTCTCGCACGTTTCAGCTGCAGGGAGAAGTGCAGCGGTCCAAGCAGGAATTGGAAACGGCCTATGAAGAGTTGCAATCGACGAATGAAGAGTTGGAAACGACCAATGAGGAATTGCAGTCCACCGTCGAAGAGCTGGAGACCACGAACGAGGAACTGCAATCGACCAATGAAGAATTAGAGACGATGAACGAGGAATTGCAATCGACGAATGAAGAATTACAAACCGTCAACAATGAACTTCGAGAGCGCACGGACGACCTTCAGCGCGCCAATGTGTTTCAGAAATTGATTCTGGAAAGCATGCAGTCCGGCGTCGTCGTGTTGGATGGCCAACTTCATGTGCAGATTTGGAACGAAGAGGCCGAAGACCTCTGGGGACTGCGTGCGGATGAGGTTAAAGGCCGCTCTTTTGTGAACTTGGACATCGGGTTGCCCGTCTCGCAATTAGCCGAGACTTTGCGATCTTGTCAGGATGGGCAATCCGCTCGTCAGAGCGCGATTCTGAATGCTGTGAATCGTCGCGGAAAATCGATCACGTGCCGCGTGACCTGTTCTCCCCTCAAAGATCATCAAGCGCGGTCAGCACATGGCATTATTGTGTTCATGGAAGAATGGGATGGCAAACGCCTGCCTGATAAGATCTAAACAGCACACTCTCCTGTCCTCCTACACTGTGCGTCCCAACTCCCGAGGAAACCTCCCTATATCGACTGATAGACACTGATCGGTCTTCAGTCCATGTTCATCGTACGATGAATAATTATAATGACCATGTGCCGATGCCTGAGCCGGATTCCAATGCCACATTGATCAGCTGCCCCGGTTGCACGGGTGTCCTCAGCGTGATTGAAGAGCGGGACGGAGCCCATCTCCGATTTGTTTGTAGCGTTGGCCACAGCTATTCGCTGCAAACACTGCTGCAGGCCAAGGAAGACGATGTTGAACGGGCCTTCTGGTCCGTGGCGGCCTTCTTGGAACATATCCGGATGATCACCGGCATTTTCATCCAATATGTCGACCGCCAAGGTCTGCCGATTGATAAACAAGGCCTTGAGAATCGTCGCCGGCAAGCGGAAATCCACGGACGGCAGATTCGCCACATGATCGACGAAACCGAAGTTACGGATATGGAGCCTCATCTGACGGATGAAAGAACTTAATTGACTCATACTGTAATGCTCAATGTGCAACACATAAAACGAGATGTGATTGTCATCGGGGCGTCGGCCGGCGGTGTCGAGGCCTTGATTCGATTGTTTCAGGGATTCACCGCGAACTTTCAGGGCATCGTCGCTACGGTCATTCATCGAAGTCCGGCGTACAATCTACATCTAGGGAAAGTGTTGGGACGAAATGTAGCGCTCCCGCTGATTGAGCCGACACATGAAACTGAGTTGAAGCCCGGCACCATTTATCTGGCCCCACGGGATCATCACATGTTCTTTACCAAAGGCCATGTGGAACTGAACCGCGGTCCAAAAATACACTTTACGCGTCCGGCGGTGGATCCACTCTTTGTATCTGCCGGTGAGCTGTTCGGAACTCGCGTCGTCGGGGTGCTTCTTACCGGTGGCGGCGATGATGGGGTCAGTGGATTTATTTCGATTAAAGCGCGTCAGGGACTTGCGATTGTACAAGATCCTCGTGAGGCGAAGATGCCGACCATGCCGTTAAACGCGCTGACAAGAGACCATGTGGATCTGGTGCTCCCACTCTCAGAAATTCCGCCCACGCTAGAACGGTTGGCTCGGGGAGAAGCAGTCGAGACGAGCGCCTCCTTTACGGCAACCCCCCAGCGCTCCATGGGATAGGCCTACCCCTTACTCTAAGTTTTTACATCTTCCGTACGCAATCGACTGATAGTGGAAACCCTGAATACAGCAGGACGCCGTGTCCGCATTGGACATCCTGTTCGTTTCGTCGCTCCAGCTCAGCAGAGGTGCAAGTTTCAACCTCTCGTAAAATTGAATGCTTGCCTTTGAATATTCCGGCGCATGGTTTGCGTAATCTCTTTGTGTCAGAGCACTTCACATTCATCCCAAGGAGGTTCGTATGACACGCACACAGTTGTTCTTGGCTGCATTACTTGTCAGTGCGCTGCCGACGGTGGGTTCAGCAGTGGCTGAAGTGGAACAATCGGGAGCCGGCATTCCTCCCGACATGGGTAAGGATTCAAGCAGCACGCCCAGTGAATATGCCATCCCGCCGGTGAATCCGAAATCGCTCAAAAATGCAGACAACCATAAATGGAACAACAAGACCGTCAAAAACCCGAAGGGCGAAACGCTCGGGACCGTCGACCACGTCATGGTCGATACGCAAAGCGGGAAAGACGTCTACGCGATGTTAAAAATCAACGACAAGATGCAGCCGATGCCGATTCCTTTCAATTCGATCAAGGAAAGCGAAACTGGTCTGGTTTTGGATGCGACCAAACAGCAGTTGGAAAAAGGCGGGCCGAATCTCGGAGGATCGGGCAAATCGCAAGACTTCGAACATAAGGGCGGAGAACCATTGCGACCGGATCTTCGGCAAGGCGGAAGTTAGATTGCTTTCGATAAACAGGAGAACAAGAATCTGCTCGGCAGCGAGAACAGTGATGAACCTGGGGAGCAGCCCCGACAATCAATGACTGATAGGTAATCAAAGAAAATTTCACGGGGGACCGGACACGACGTTCGGTTCCCTGTGCGGCACTTCCTGAATGAGAGCGTGACCGTTGTGGGGGAGGGCGTTGAATTCCTCTTCGTAGATCTCGAAGGCCTCCATCACCACCGCTAAAATGATCGGTCCCAAGAAGAGTCCCAGAAATCCAAAATAAGCCATCCCCCCAAGCGAGGCAAAGAAGAGAAAAAGCATGGGCAATTTTGCGCGTGTGCCGATGAGATAGGGAGCGAGAATATTATCCATGACCCCGACTAGCCCCAATCCAACCGCCAACATAATCAGACCTTTTACAACGTCCCCCGTGCCCAATAGATACAGCGCCACGGGTCCCCAGACAAAGCCGGTTCCTCCAAACGGTAGGAGCGAGAGCAATCCACTTAGGGCTCCGAGAAACACAGGAAAGGGGACATCCAGTAGCCAGTAGGCTAGTCCCGAGACGACTCCTTGCGCCAGGGCGGTGAGAAGATTGCCTCTTACCACCGCCGTGACGGTCGTGCCAAGGCGATCGGTAATTTTCGTTTTATGCTCGTCTTCGAGCGGGATCGCGCGATAGACTCGCGCGTACAATCGATCGCCGTCACGAAACAAGAAAAACAGGGTGAACAGCATCATGAAAAAGTCTGTCACAAAGACGACGGCGTCTTTAACGAGCTCCGCGCCTTGCGTGACTATAAGGGCGCTGACCGCCTTACTTCCGGCAAGGATCGACGTTTCCACTTCCCCATTCGCGACGATCATCCGCCCAATGACTTCTTGCCCGATCCGGCCTATACCGGGAAGCCGGGAAAATGTGACTCCGATCTCGTGCAGGCCACCCGCCTTGACCCACTGAGCAACCCGCTCATAAGCATCTACCCCTTCCTGAGCGCCCAACAAAATAACATACATCGCCGGCAACACGGCGATCGCTGTGATCAAGGCCGTCAAGAGACCTGCCGCTATGCTGCATCTGCCGTGCACCTTATCCAGTACACGAAGATAAAGTGGATAGGCGAGTTGGGCGAGAATAAGTGCCCACAGGATCGGCGTACAAAAGGGCGCTAGGATCAGCCCGAGTTGAAAGAGGAGCAAGAGAAAAACGACGATGAAGATGAACAGAAAGACGCGGCGGCGGGTCATAGCGATTCTTTCGGAAACCGGACGGATGCAGCCATCTGCGAACCTAGTCGGCTCGTGCGTGGATGGGGAACTCGGCTTTCTCCCTCATCCGCTCGATCAATTCCTCATAGGAAGCAAACCTCAGCACTCGAGCGAACTGCCCGCGATAACTATTGATCTGACTGACACCATCAACCACGACATCGTAGACCAGCCATTCACCATCTTTATAGAGAAGGTGAAAGTCCAGCAGAAATTCATTTTTCACGGCATAGACCTTGGCGCTTACCGTGGCATATCCGTTGCCGATCTGTTGGCCAAGATATTGAATCGGCTGTCCGGCATAGGCCTCTATTTTGGCCGCGTAAGATTTCGCGAGAAGCGCCTGAAACAGTCGAACAAATTCCTGTTGTTCAATTGAGTTAAGCTTTACCCATTCATCGCCCAATGAGCGTTTAGCCATTTCGTCACAACTGAAGCGTTCCCCGACAACGGAGATGAGGGCTTTTCGCCGTTGAACGGCGTTTTCCGGTTTTAATAGTTCGGTGTCAGTTAAGAGGACGATGGCCTTCTGACTTGTCGTCTCCAACGCCTGCATGGGCGTTTCAGCCGATGCGGAAGGCAATCCGGGAAATAATCCTGCGAGAAGACATGCCAAGACGGCAAAATGTAACCGGCGATATGCGCGACGTAAAAGAGTCATAGGCTGTTCCTCATTTCTTTTCAGGCTGTACCCACGTCAGTCTTAGCTGGTTCACCCTACGAACCGATATAGGAATAGCACCACGAAGGGCGTCCGCCGTATTCCTACGTAGGAAGGATTGAACAATGATCAATCTGATTTTAGGAATAATCAGAAGTTATTCGTGGTCAGCCGCCACGGCGGCCACCAAGCGGTCGAAAATGTCGGGAACGGCAGCAGTGACGCGGCTCCAATTGGAGATCATGGGAATGCCGAGGGGATCTTTCAGAAACACATCGGTGGCAAGAGCAATTCCCTTCAGAAACACTTCGACCGCCATCCGCTCCTGATGCCGGTCGAACTGAAGGCTGTTGATGGCCGCATCGTCCTCATATTTTTTGATGGCTTCTTGCGCGATTTGCAGGTAGGTGGCGCGCAGCGTCTTGAGCAAGCCTTCGGACAGGACGACGCCTTCGCTCGCGAGATTGCGGAATAGCGATTTGGCAATATCCACGCACATTTTATTCAAACCGCTATGCGGGTCATCCGCCGAGAGAGCTTGATGTTTATGATCGTAGCTATCGGTCAGGTCTGCCTGGCAAACACGCCGCAACGCGCAATTCCGATAGACTTCCGCCAGCACCCCGACCTCCAACCCCCAGTCCCCGGGAATACGGTTCGTCCATGCCAGGTCGCTCACCATGGCAAATTCACCCGCCAAGGGATAGCGAAAACTGTCTAAAAAATTCAGCATGGGATGATGGCCGACCAGGCGTTCCAGACTACGGATCAGCGGGGTGATGAAGAGTCGGGTGACGCGCCCTCCGAAATGGTCGGTGACGCGTGCGTAATAGCCTTTGCAAAATTCGTATCCGAGATTGGGATTGACGACGGGATAGCAGAGGCGCGCCAAGTACGCCCGATGATAGCTGAGAATATCGCAATCGTGGAGCGCAATCACTTTACTGCGTTGCCGCGCGAGCACATAGCCAAACGCGATCCAACACGATTGCCCTTTGCCGGGCAGTCCGATATCGATTTCCTGGTTCACCAGCAGTTTCAAGATCTCTTGAATGCGGGGGCTTTCGATCCAGATAAGCCGGACGTCTTGAGGCAATGCTTTGAAGTAATCTTTCGAACGTCGAAACTCCAATGCCGACGCGGTGCTGATAGCGATCACGATTTCATTCAAATAGGAGACGTGCTTGAGATGCTCGACGATCCCACCCAGCGCGGGCCCTTGTAGTTCGGAGTACAGGCATGGCAGGACCAACGCGATTGGATTGTTGTTGCGATATTCCAACAACTCATTTTCGATGAGGCGGAGGTTATCCTGCCCTAGGCGATGGAGGGTGGCAATAGACGCCGTCTGGTAGAAATCGGCCATCGTGTGCTACTTCTAGCGCGACTGTTGAGGGGTGGATAGATCGAGATGCGTTTGCCGCTGGACCGATAGCCTGCCTGACCTATTCGTGAGAATCAATTCGGGTCTTGTCGGTAGGTAAAAAGATGACACGGAGAATACTTCGTCTCTCTTACAATAGGGACGAGTCACGTCATGATCTTTCAGAGAGGCAGTGACCTAGAGACATCCTAGCTATGACTGTACGATCGATTGTCTACGGGCTGGTTCTGTTGCTGAGCACCGGGTGCGCGTTAAATCGCACCCCGACACAAACCTCTCGTTCGGCGACCGAACAATTATTATTGAGTCAGGCGATCGAACGCAGTCTCAACGATCTCGTCATTCCGCTGGCCGCAGGCGCATCCGTGACCATAGAAGCTGCCGGATTTGCCGTTCCACCGATAAACGTGGGGGCTTCCTCCGATTTAACTTATGCACACGACGCGATCGCCGAACGACTCGGGCAGTTGGGATATTACATTCGGCCAAGGGCGGAAGAAGCGACCTATTTGGCGCGGGTGCTCGTGCAATCCCTTGGAACCGTGCAAGGCCTCACATTCTTCGGCATGCCACCCGTTCAAAGTGTCCTCATTCCATTCGCGCTTCCCGAGCTGACGCTCTATAAACATCAGGCACAGAGCGGATATATGCGGTTCTCGATCGCTATGTATGAGATGTCCACGGGCCGGTTCCTGTTTTCCACGCCCTGGTACTCAGGCTCGACGTTCTTCGATCAATATACGTTCTTTTTTCTGTTTACGTACAACAGCACCGATTTGAATTCACCGCCATGACTGCCCGCAATCCGGAATGAGCTCGCACCGCCGTCTTCCATCAAACAGACTCTATGGTCCGGCTTCCTGGATTTCTATCAGATGATTTGGGTACACTGATTCGATCGCTGCGTAAGCTTTTGCACGGAGAAAGGGGGGTCACACCGTTCGTCTCAGAACATTGATGCTCGGTATTTTGGCGATCCTGCTCCTTGCGGTCGGTATTCTCGCCTTTCCACTCCTGTACGATCCCGACTCGTTCAAACAATTTCTGCTCGATCAGGTGGAGCGGCAGATCGGTCGGAAAATTGAGGTCCGGGCCGCGCACCTCGAAGTTTTCCCACGCATTCGGCTCGAACTCACAGATGTCGTAATCCGTGAGCCCGATCCGTCGCATATATTTTTTCAGGCGGACCGGCTCGAACTGGTCCTACGCGCCTACTCTCTGTTGCGCCAGCAGGTCGTGGGAAAACGGCTGGCTGTTGAACGGCCGCGCATCCAACTCCGTCGCGATGCCGAAGGGCGCTGGAACTTTCTCCATCCCGCCGATGCCGTCACGGGGGACGAGGAGGTGCTCATGGGCAATCCGCTCGCCTTGCTCATGCTTGTGAAGGAATCGACGGTCACCGAAGGACAGGTGACGATCATCGACGAAATGCGCCCGGATGGAGTGCGATCGTTGGAAATCCAACACCTCGAGGCGAAGATCGCGGTCGCGCCCAAAGGCAAGGAAGCCGACGTGCAGGTATCCGGAACACTCGGCGCCACTCCGGTCGCGTCGACCTTTTCTATGGACGGACGGATTGCGGAACGCGAGCCGTTGCCGAAAACAACCTCCGACGACAACAGCGCCCCTGTTCCCGCGATTACCTTTGAGGGCAAGGCTGAGGCTGCGCATGTCGATATTCGGCAACTCGCCGACTTCTTCGGGCCACGCCCGGTGCCGGAGCGCATTCACGGCACGATGGATGTCAGTGGTCAGGTCAGCCTCGTGCCCGGCCTCATGGGATACGATATGGTGCTGTCGAAAATGAAAGCGGCCATTGAACGCTTGTCAATCACCGGTCATGCGAGTCTCTCGGGGTTGATGGCCGCCCAGCCTACCTTTTCCGTGACGTTTTCCTCCTCGGCGGTCAGCCTCGACGAACTCCTGACACGATTTCCGGTCCAATGGCTCTCTCCTCAGTTACAAACGATGGTCATCGAACGTGATATCGGTGGCACCGTCGAGGTCGTGACGGCCACCGTGACCGGTTCAACTGCGTTCGGGCCGCGCGTCGCGCTGACAGGCGAATTTCGCGTCAAGGAAGGGCGCATGTTGGTCGGCCAGGAACGGCTGCCTGTTCAGCATCTCGCGTGCACAGTGTTTGTCGAGCCCGACCGGCTGCGCGCGACCGACCTCACAGGCATGTACAGCACCATGCGTATCCAGACAGGGAAAGCGCTGGTGTCCGCACTGGAGTCTATTCCATGGCTGGATCTTGATGTCAAAGGCGAGGTGTCCGCAGCCGATTTGATTACGACGCTGGCCAAAAGCATTCGCGCGCCAAGCGTAGCCCAGCGTTTTGCCGAATTAAGCGATATCAAGGGCCAGTCGCAAGTTTCCTTGCACATTGCGGGACCGGTGAAGGAATCGGAAAGCCTCCAGATCATCAGAGCGGAGGTGCTCGCGCAGGAAGTGTGGTTCCGAAGCCCCTTTGTAGACGAACGGATCGTCGACTTGAACGGTCGCTTTCTCTATTCGAAGACAGGGGTGGAATTCGACAAATTGGGCGGGCGTCTGGGACGCACCTCGTTCGAGGTCGGCGGCGGCATTTCCTTCGGCGACCCGAGTCTCTACCAGGATTTTACCGTGCGGGCACGCGGCGATGTCGGGCAACTGCTCCATTTGCTTTCGCTGGAGCTGCCGTCGGCGATGGCTTGGCAGGGCGTCACAAGCGTTCTGACGACGTTCGGCGGCCCGGTCAGCTCGCCGAAAATTAAAAGCCTCGTGGATGTCAAAGATACGGAATTGACCATTGTCAACTGGGTCCACAAGCCCGGCGGAACATCGGCATCGGTGGAATTTGAAGGCATGATGGGGCCGGACTCCATGCTCTCCATCGAGCGGCTCGAACTGGTGCTTCCTCCATTTCGTTTGGCTACGAAAGGAAAGGTGCATCTGGGAAGCGTCTTTGCCATCGACGCCTCTTTCGTCTCGGGCCCCGTGTCCATCGCGGGATTGCCGCAGGGGATGACCGTGGGTCCGATGAAGGACGGTATTGTTGAGGTGTCCCTCGATGTGAAAGGAAAGGGCAATGATTGGCATGCCTGGCAGATCAATGGCTGGATTGCCTTGACCGATGGGCTCGTCACGGCCCCCGGCCTCGAGCATACGCTCAGCAACCTGTACTTACGGGCAAAGATCATCCGGACCAGCGCCGAGATCAAACGCTTGGCCTTCAAGATCCAGGAGAGCGACGTCCGCCTTTCCGGTTCGGTCAAGAACTGGAATCGCAATCCATTTTTTAACGTGGATATCGAATCGGCGCAATTAGATATCGATCTCTTGATTCCGAAAGGAAAGCGCTCCCCGGTTCGGGACTTTCTCGAAACTCTGGCGGACACCAGTCGAGTCGTCGCGACGGTCAGCATCGATCGCGGCATCTACAAGAGTTTGTCGTTCGGCGGCCTAACCGCTCGTCTCAATATCCGCTCCAATGTTCTCGATCTCGATCGCATCAGCGGCGACACGGACGACGGCCATCTGGCCGGACGCCTGGTTGTGTTTTTACCGCCTCTGAAACCGGCGGAGATCGATGTGAGCTTTCGATTTTCCGGTCTGGCGATGGAAAGTCTTCTCCAGCTGCAGGCAGACAACTCGCGCATGATGACGGGCATGCTTTCCGCCAATGGGTCTGTGCGCGGCAACGAAACCGATTCCATGGGGTTCCTGCACAGCCTCGACGGAAAAACGGATTTCGTGGTGGAGGACGGGCGCATTCAGCGTGGGCGCATCATTCCCAAAATTATTACGATTCTCAATTTGCCGACCCTCCTTCAAGGCAAGGTGGATCTGGGGAAGGAAGGCTTGCCGTTTGATAAGATCGTCGGGTCCTTTACCCTGTCGAACGGCGTGCTGACGGAGGATCATCTCATTATCGATAGTCCGGTCATGAAGATGAGCGTCGCCGGCAATTTCGATTTGATGGCGGATCATCTCGACGCCGTCGTCGTGGTGAGCCCGTTCGGATCATACTCGCAGTTGCTGAAAAGCATTCCACTGTTCGGAAAATTGTTCAAAGGCGAACGCGAAGGGACGGCTATTTTCGAAGTCAAGGGGTCGGCCAAAAATCCCGAGGTCACCTATATGCCGCTACGGTCGTTCGCCAAAGGGATAACAGGACTGGCCCAGCTAGCATTCGACATGCTCCGCAATACGATTATGCTGCCGAAAGAAATTATCTCTCCCAGCGAAGAAACGGCCTCGGACGTCCGTGGCGGAAAAAGCGTCGCCCCGGACCTGCCGGAATCTCGCTTGCCTTGAACGCCTGCCGATCGGGTGCTACCATCCAACAAAGAGACCATCGAGGAGAACATTATGGCCGATGACTGCGCGCTGCTCATGATTGCCGCCAGCGAAACCGACTCGAATCTGTACTATGCCACACGATTCATCGCTCCCGATCCGTTTGTATTCATGGAGGTGAACGGGGAGCGGCTGATGGTGATGAGCGATCTGGAGATGGATCGCGCCAGATGCCAGGCCACGGTCGATCGAGTCGTCTCCTACAGCGAGGTCGAGCGGACGGTTCGCGCCCAAGGCGTCGCAACCCCCGGAACGATCGACATCGTGCACGGTGTCCTCCAGCCGATGGGGATCAAACGGCTGATGGTGCCGTCGAATTTCTCTTATGCCTATGCCGTTCGCCTCCAGCAGCTCGGATATCAATTGGAGGCGAAAAAAGAGCCTCTCTTCGGCGACCGCGCCGTGAAGACAGAGGAAGAGATCCGTCACGTGGAATCGGCGCAGCGCGCAACCGAGCAAGCCGTCGCCGCGGCGCATGCGACCCTCAGACGCGCGGAGGCCCGCAATGGCTTTCTGTGGCTCGACGGCAAGCAGATTACATCCGAGTCGATCAAAAAGCTTATCAACGTCGCCTTGATGGAGTGCGACTGCGTCGCCCAGCATACGATCGTCGCGGGAGGGGATCAGGCGTGCGATCCTCACAACGAAGGTAGCGGCCCGTTACCCGCCGGCCGCAGTATTATTTTTGATGTGTTTCCGCGCTCGGCGCAGACTCGGTATTTTGCAGATATGTCTCGCACGGTAATCAAAGGCCGGCCGTCGCCTGAATTGAAAAAGCTCTATGACATTGTGAAGGACGCGCAGGAAGATGCGATTACGAAAATCCACGATGGGGCCGACGGCGCAAGGATCCATCAAGGCATCTGCGACCGATTCGAAGCGGCCGGGTATCGGACGGGAGTGGTCAATGGCCGTATGCAGGGGTATTTTCACGGGACGGGGCATGGGGTCGGACTGGATATTCACGAAGCGCCGCGCATCAGCCGAACGGGTTCGCTGTTGCAAGAAGGACATATCGTGACCGTGGAACCCGGCTTGTATTACCCGGGCCTTGGCGCGATCCGAATTGAAGATATGGTGTTGGTCACCAAAGACGGTTGCCGGAATCTCACGCAGTTTCCAAAGGTCTTTGAGCTCGACTAGCAGAATGCTGAAAATGCCCTCCAACGGCGTTCTCAGCTCGAAACAGTCCTCAACGTACCCCTTTTAAGGGTCAGAGGCCCGTCTCGATCGCTTGGGGCAGGCGGGTGTACTAGAGGCCATTTTGAGCATCCTGTGAGAGGCTTCCCGAAATTTCGGACTTCAGAATAGGTCAAGAATGCGACTGACCTTTTCAATTCATCGCTTCAATCCCGACACCGATCGGCAGCCCCACGAAGAAGACTATCGCCTCGAAGTGGGACGGGGCATGACGGTGCTCGATGCGCTGATCCGCATCAAACATGAACAGGACGGGGCGTTGTCCTTTCGCTATTCGTGCCGGTCGGCGATTTGCGGATCATGCTCGATGACGATCAACGGTCACGAAAAGCTGGCCTGCCGCACGTCCGTTCGTAAAGAACTGGAGCGTCACGGCCGCATTGCCATCGCTCCGCTGAAAAATCTGCCCGTCATCAAAGATCTCGTCGTCGATATGTCCTCGTTCTGGGCCAAGGTGCGTGACATCATGCCGTGGCTCGCCACCGCAACGGAGCGATCGATCTCGACCGACTCAGGCGGAACCTCGCTTCGCCCGCACAGCTACGATTTTCACAATGTGGACGCCTGTATCATGTGCGGTGCCTGCGTCGCGGCTTGCACGTCGCATGAGGTGTCGAAAGGATTCCTCGGCCCGGCCGCCTTGGCCAAGGCCGACCGGTTTGTTGAAGACCCGCGCGAGCCAGAGGCGGCGAAGCGTCTGCGCCTCAAGGAACTCGATCAGCCAAATGGCATGTGGGATTGCGTGCGATGTAATCTGTGCGTGGAAGTCTGTCCCAAAGACGTCAAGCCGATGGAGGCCATCATACGGCTGAGGCGCGGCGCGATTGAACGCGGGCTCACTTCAAGCGGAGGGGCGCGACACATTCTCGGGTTTGTCGATCTCATCAGGCACGAAGGCCGGCTGAATGAAGCCCTCATGCCGCTGAAAGTCGTCGGGATGAATCTGAAGCGGCTGCTTCAGGTGCTTCCATTAGGCCTCCGGATGTGGCTGAAAGGCAAGGTGCCGAATCCGTTTGCCCCACCGATTCCCGGGATCGATCACGTACGCTCGATCTTTGCCAGACGCCGCAGTTGACCATGCCGCCCTCCTTCCGAGTGCTCGATGATATCGCGATTGCGGATATTGCGTTTGAAGCCATCGGAAACTCTCCATCGGAACTGTGCCTGGCGGCCGCTCAGGCCTTAATCGAAACACTGGCCGATCCTCGGACGGTGACGAATACGTGGCACCAAACGATTGAGTTAGAGAATGAGACCCTCGCTGAAATTTTATTTGCCTGGTTGTCCGAGCTCGTCTATTGGAAAGATGCCGATGGCGTTGTGTTTAGCCGGGCGTCGGCATCGGTCCATTCCGAGGCGTCCGGACTTTGGCGCTTGCATGGTGAATTGGTCGGCGAGGCAATCGATTCGACGCGACAGCACTTGCGCGCGGACGTGAAAGCGGTGACGAAGCATCTCTACGATGTTCGCCAGGACGACAGGCAGTGGAAAGCCACCGTCGTACTCGATATTTAATTCGAGAACTCATGAAACTCAATACCGACATGATGGTTCATCGAATCTCAGATCAGATCTGGGAAATTCCGACGACTGAGAAAGACGGCATGCGCGTGCCGGCTCGTCTGTACGCCACTGAATCGATTCTTTCAGACATGGATCGGGGAGTGTTCGAGCAAATAACCAACGTCGCGTGCTTGCCTGGCATCCGTCGATATGCGCTCTGCATGCCGGATGGCCATTGGGGGTATGGGTTTCCTATCGGCGGGGTGGCCGCGTTCGATCCTCGCGACGGAATTATTTCTCCCGGTGGGGTGGGCTATGACGTCAATTGCGGGATGCGTCTCATGCGAACTGATCTCACCTTGTCGGACGTCAGACCCCGTCTGGAATCACTCATGACGGAGCTCTTTCGAAAGGTGCCGGCGGGCGTCGGAGCGAGAGGCTCCGTACGGCTCAACCGCCGCGACTTCGACGACGTCATGAAAAAGGGCGCCCGCTGGTGTGTGGAACGCGGCTATGGCTGGACGGAGGATTTGGAACGCATCGAAGAGCGCGGTTGCATCGCCGGCGCCGATCCATCGAGGGTGAGTGATCGTGCCGTCGAGCGTGGCCACAACCAGTTGGGCACGCTCGGGTCGGGCAATCACTATCTCGAAGTCCAGGTCGTATCGAACGATCGCATTTTCGACCTTGAGACCGCTGCGGCGCTCGGCATTCACGGCCACGATCAAATCGTCGTGATGGTTCATTGCGGGTCCCGTGGATTCGGTCATCAGGTGGCCAGCGACTATTTGCAGTCGTTCGAGAAAGCCATGCGGCGCCATGGGATTACGGTGAAGGACCCCCAACTCGCTTGCGCGCCTTTCCGTTCGCCCGAGGGTCAAGATTATTTTTCGGCCATGAATTGCGCAGCCAACAGCGCCTTTGCTAATCGGCAGGTGATCACCCATCATATTCGGGAATCCTTCGCCACGGTGTTCGAGAGTTCGGCGGAAGAACTGGGCATGCATCTGATCTATGATGTCGCGCACAACATTGCGAAGGTTGAACGGTACCAGGAAGGGGATCTCGTCGTGCATCGGAAAGGATCGACTCGCGCGTTCGGTCCAGGCCGTGTGGAATTGCCTGAACTCTATCGGCAGACGGGACAACCGGTGATCTGTGGAGGTTCTATGGAAACCGGCTCATATCTCCTGGTCGGGACGGAGCGAGCGATGGATGAGACCTTCGGTTCAACCATGCATGGGTCCGGACGCACCATGTCGCGGGCGCAGGCCAAGAAGACGATTCGCGGCGAACAGGTGAGGAAACAGATGGAGCAGCGCGGTATCGTCGTCAAGACGGCTTCTCTCTCCGGCTTAGCCGAGGAAGCGGGGCTGGCCTATAAAAACATCTCAGATGTCGTTGAGACCTGCGATTTGGCGGGAATCACGAAAAAGGTGGCGGAACTTCGGCCTATCGGCAATATCAAGGGTTAAGCCAAGGTCATCACTCGCTTCCTCCTCTCTGTCAATCAGAATAGACAGTGATATGATCACGAATCTGTTCCACTCTCTCCTGTACCCGTCCGCGTTTTCTCGCAAATTTTATCGACCTACTGCCTGTTTCCTTGTCTCCTATGACGGAGAAGTTGACACTTCCTAGGGTCCACTCCGTATTTCACCTCCTAAGCCATTCCAATGAGCACCTGGCATATAGGGTGCTTACCTAGGATACATTATTTACTGCCCTGCGGAGGAGCTATGCGATCGATTTACGGCGGACTCGTTCTAGGATTGGGAATCATGATCACCGGCCAGATGGCTAGCGTGACCTATGCCGAGCATGATTTGGCTCAACGATTGCGCCATGACGCGCAGGTTCAGTCAAACAATGGCCATTATAAGGAAGCGCAGCAACTGCGAACGATTGCCGACGCGTTAAAAAATAAAGATGCCGGCACCGCCTATCAGGCTCAGGTCGAGATAGGAAAAGGGCAACTCGACAAAGCGATGGACTTACTCAAGGTCAAATAATTGTTTCGCTTCCCGTGCTGCCCCGCCGTCATGATACAGTACGTCACATGCGTGTGACCTTCCCTGTACGACTTATCTTCCTATGCGTGCTTTCTACCGCCGTGACGGCCCTATTCGTCCATCCTCTCGCGGCTGCTCCCGAAGAGGCCACGCTCCCCATGATTATTGCCGCATACGAGCAATTAAAGCCCCACGTCATGACCCGGGCGAGTGAGATCCGAGAAGCGCGAAAGAGAGGCGCGGGGGTGTCTTCTGGTCAGACGCTCGAGGTACGCAAGGAGATCGCCGACCTGGTCAAAATGCTTCGGCGGTTCGATAAAGATCATCTCCGCGCGGCGAAGGGTGCGAAAACCTATCCCGATCGAACGAAGATTCTCAAATTGTTTCACACCTGCGATATGATGCTTCGGCTGCTCGACGCCGAAACCAAATCGAGCGATTTCCAAGTGCTTGGTCTGAAGTATGAGGAAATGTGGAAACAGGCCGAAAATTCACAGGCGCCGGAAACGGCAGATAAGCCCGTCGAAGAAACACAACGGGGGTCCCCAGAAGAGACCCCCGTGCAGCGCTTAGGACGCTAGGTGAGTGTAAGCTGATCGAGACTCGTCAATGATGGTCGAGGTATCGTCAATATCGATTAGTATAAATCGTCTGCGAGAGAGCTGTTCCCAGCCCTTCCCCCTTTGTCCGGGGGTGTATAGCAAACGCTAGTGGCCGATCGCGCTCTCGTAGCACATTGAAACACTACCTCGTGCAGGCGCTTCATCATGACGAGCCCACATGGCCCGGTGGACTGAGGTCTGTCATTTCCGCCCTCCCTTCTCCACCGCGCTTCGCAGCGGTTGTTTTTATAGAAGCAACTCGGGTGCCTAGGATAGCCCGATAGATGGCTCTGCAGACATTCATAAATTCGAGTGCTTAGGCTGGCGGAGGGAAGCATCCTGCGTACGACCGCCTACCAAGACGAGGCCCGGCATCAAATGCACCAGCAAGCTGGTGATTTTCAGCCAAGGAAAGAGAGCGGCGGTCTGCAGGGTGACATGCATTACCGGGGAGGATATACTCGGCCCTCGCAGTTCATGCTGGCTACCCATATGAGGAGATTATGACCGGATTAACCGTGATCGCCCGTGCAAAAGCGAAGGCAGGACGCGAGAAAGAATTGGAGCAGGCGATGCGAGCCGTGGTGACTCCCACGCATCAGGAGTCTGGCTGCCTTCGATACACCCTTCACCGTTCGCTGGTCGACCCGGCCGTGTTTATTACGGTGGAGCGGTGGACTTCCAAAGAGGCGATCGATCAACATTTCGCGACGCCGCACATCCAGGCCCTGATGAAGAAAATTCCCGATCTGCTTCTGGAGCCTCCCGACATCACTCTCTATGACCTGTTGCCTGAAGGCGAATCTGAAAAGGCGCGACTCTAGCCGTCTCATCGCCACACGGTTCCGCCGCCGGTGCGGGCTAGGCGCGTTTAATTCGGTTGGCAAATTCAAGTGTGACATCCTGACGATCTCCCTTCGGCACATCCAATAGCGGTCTCGTTCGATAGTTCGCCTGTTCGGCCACGACATTGGCGGGGATCTGCTCGACCCTGATGTTGTAGAATGTAACGGCATCGTTGTAGAACTCGCGCCGGTCTGCAATGGTGCTTTCAAGCACCGAAATGCGCTGCTGTACATGAACGAACTCCTGATTGGCCTTGAGATCCGGATATTGCTCGGCCACGGCAAAGAGTGTCCCTAGCGCGCTGCTGAGACGGTTTTCTGCCCGCGCTTTTTCGTCGGCTGTCATGCTCCGGTCGTAGGCTGATCGTGCCTTCGTCACTGCTTCTAAGGTGTCTCGTTCATGGGCCATATAGCTATTGCACACTTCGACGAGTTTCGGCAGTTCGTCGTGCCGTTGTTTGAGCATGACATCGATATTGGACCAGGCCTTATCGATCTGATTCGACAGCCGTACGAAGATATTGTAGGTGCCGACCAGATAGGCAATCAGCCCGATTGCGCCAAAGAGCAGCAACATTCCTATGATCGTCATGCTATACATCGGCTTCTCCCGGCTAAAGTCCAGTGCTGAAGAGCTTTCATCGCACAACTGTGAGAGAGGTATGAAGCAGGCCCCAAAGGCAGGCTGCGGTTAACGCCGGCCCTCCATAGTAGAGAGCCCACACTTGCCAGCGCATGCGAGACACTAGAGCGCGTTCGTCATGGTCAGAAATAAGAAAGGGCTCGTCAGGGTGACGTCCAATAAAGAGCCGGGCCTCATTGGCGCTTTGTTCCTGATCGCCCTCGTGCGCGGATCCCAACACATAGAGTGTCTCTTGCGGAAGAATGAATCCCTCCGTACACCGAAGCGTTTTGGAAGAGAGCCATCCGGCGGTCTCAATTCCAAGAGCCCTCAATCCCGCTTCGGCGGCAGGCGGTAATTCTATCGAGCCGGTGTTCTGATAAGTCCCTCTTGTTTCCAGCATCAGGTCAGCGCCGATCGGCAGAATCGTCACGCCACCCGTCGCATCCCGCACGACAAATGGTTCAGAGGACTCGCCTTTCGCGATCGTCATCCATTTCTCTTCTTTGCCATGACGCTGCCGTTCTTCAACCATATAATAATAAAACACGCAGGGCATGGCGCTGAACGGGGCACTGAGCATGGCGCTTGCCGGCTCCGCCTTCCCCGTAACCTCGACCAGTCCAACGGCCAAGGATCTGATCGTCGACGTGGGCGTTGTTTCGATGAAACGCTTCCGTCGATTCAGTCGAAATCCATGGACGAAAAGCGCGATGCCTCCGGCGACCCCCAAGAGCAGAAGGACAAATCTTTCGTCAATCTTGCCGGACCAATGGCTGTGCGCCATGACGCGCCGCAGACTCTCCCAAGTCGTCACGCCCAGAATCAGTGAGATTAATCCGCCGATAACGTACCAGTACAACAGTTCCGCTGAAGATCCTTGCTTGGCTACATCTTGCATTGCGGTCCGTTGATCCTGCCTTGCTTGAATTTTTGCCGCTCGGACATACAGCGCTTCTTCCTCGAATGGCGATGTCCCGCCGCGCCCGTACGTCTCGTGTAAACGGGTGAGAACGCCTTCGGGTACCCAACATCCTTTACAGGATGGGCACGCAAATGTCCCTTCGGCTCCGATAGGGTGTTCATCGAGCAACGTCGCGCAACGCGGGCACAAAGTGGCGGTTTGAACCGCTACGGCTGCGCCGGTGACCGTAGATGACTTGTACACCGTCTCGTTATCGACAAAAAGATCCATTTCTCCCGCATCCAACCACACGCCATGCCGCCTTGGACATGCATCGATTTGCGGGGATTGCGCGGAGGGAACTTCAATCAAACATGTGCGACAGTGAGGACATTGCATATACGTAGGGCCAAAAAAAGTATAGCAATGGATCAAGGTATGTCAAAAACGCATCGCCATGAGTGAGTGTTTTGTGAAAGGCGAAACGCTTATGGTACGCTGTGAAAAAGAGGGGCGTAGACGATATGTCGTTGAAATATGCCTTGTATCCGGGGTGTGCGGCGAAAGGGGCGACACCGGAGCTCTATCAATCGACCATGGCGATCATCGGCCGGCTCGGCATCGACGTCGTGGAGCTTCAGGCCGCTTCATGCTGTGGGGCCGGAGTGGTTGGCGAGGCGGATCCAGACCTCGCGCTGGCATTAAATGCGCGTACCTTTTCGCAAGCCGAACAGTTGGGCTTGGACATCATGACGATCTGTGGCACTTGTCAGGGCGTGATGGGAGCCGCGAACAAACGGCTCAAGGATTCGGTTACCCGGGAGCGTATCAATCGTTTGATCTCGCACGAAGGCATGACCTATCGCGGCTCCGTCCAGGTCAAGCATCTTTTATGGATTGTTGTGCGTGAAGTAGGCTTGCAACGCTTACGCGAACAGATTCATATTCCGATGAGTGATTTGAAGATCGCGCCATTCTATGGATGTTACATTCTTCGTCCATCGTGGGACCTGGGATTTGACGACCCAGAGAATCCGACATCATTGGAAAAAGTTATCGCGGCCGTAGGTGGCGAATCGGTTGCATATGCGGGGCGCACGAAATGTTGCGGCTTTCCGATTATCCTCGAGCAAGAGGCCATCGCCGTCGCCATGGCTGGAAACAACATGAAGGAGGCCAAAGACCATGGCGCGGACCTCATGGTCACACCCTGTCCGCTCTGTCATATGAGTCTCGACATTTACCAAGATCGTGCCGCGCAAGCCGTGCATACCTCGCTGAATCTTCCTATCCTGCATTTGCCACAATTATTAGGACTGGCGATGGGCATACCGGCGAAAGATTTAGGCGTCGCGCGCCATCTTGTTTCAGTCGATTCGATTGTACGCAGGGTGGAAAAACGGCGCACGACACACCGCGAATCATTACCGTCCTAACATAGAACTAGAGGGGTCATGAAAGTCATTAAACTTTCAGAGTATCAGCAGTTTGCATCAGATAAGATGAAGAAGAACAATATCTTTGAAACGCCGCGATTCTTCTGCGATGTCTATTGTTTCGAGCCCGGTCAAGAACAAAAAGGTCACGTACATGGCGATCAGGATAAAGTCTATCTCGTGTTAGAAGGGCAGGGACAATTCAAGGTCGGCTCGGAGGAACGCGTCTTGGGTCCCGGAGAGGGAACAATGGCGCCGGCCGGCGAAGCGCATGGTGTGCTGAATCATACAAACACCAGGCTCAAAGTCTTGGTATTTGTTGCGCCGAATCCTTAAATGACGGGCAGCACCTTGCGGCGCTGCCCGTCGTCTTTACTTGTTTGACGGCGTCTCTGTCGAAGGATGTCCTGGCTCGATATACGGCATAAGGGGTAGTTGCTTCGCGTCTTTGCTGACCTTGAGGATGGCAATCCCGCCCCGTAATGCGTCCGTCAACGAGTGGGTGACAATTGGATAGACCCCTTCGCCTTTCTCTAGGACGAGGTCGAGAATGGCTGCGCCCGCCGGTCCGATAACATGCGTCTGAATGCCTCTCAAGCGATTGGCCGGATTACCGCTATCCCACACATCATCCCAAATTTCCGCAATGGGGTGAACGGCTGAAAAGTTGTTCGGCCCCGCATTGATAAAAAAGAATCGCACGCGCTCACCCGGCTTGGCTTCCAAGAAATTCCCTCCCGACTTGGCGTGAACCGGATCGTAGCGAAACACGCCTCCATTGAAGACGACATTCTCATAGCGCCGGTCGAACATGGCTTGCACGTCATCCGGGTCTTTATAGAGTTCGGTTTGGACGAGTACGTATTCGCGATCCGCCTTGGGCATCGCTTTCGGATCTTTGGGATCGACAATGATCGCGCCCACCATGCCACGGGCAACGTGTTGAATCATCGGAGACGCTCCGCAATGATAGACAAAGATGCCGGGCCGCTTGGCCTCCCAGGTGTAGTGAAGGGACTCCCCAGGGTTGAGTTCTTTATAATGAGTCAGAAAGCTGGCTTTGGCCGCATGAAAGTCCATCGAATGCGGCCGCGTGTTGCTGGAAGGATTGGTGAGCGTAAAGTCGACCTGATCGCCTTGCTTGACACGAATGACAGGTCCTGGAAATTGATTATTGAACGTCCACGCGCTGTACTTCGTGCCCTCACCATCGACCACCACTTCCGTTTCAACGGCGGTCATTTCCACTTTCACCGTTTTCGCGTGTGCTTCAGCCGATAGAAATAGCCCCACGCCGGCCATCAGGATTGCCAGAAAAGTTTTCGCCGTCTCTTGCCGTTCGTTCATCATGAATGTCCTCTCTCAATAGAAGCGGTGCAATGGCGCAAGATACCTCAGCGGCGATCATTAAAACATGACGTACATCATGTTTTTAAAAGAGAGTCGATAGCCTTTTTAGGGAGGGGATTCGGATCAGATGCGAGGGGTCGCGATCCGTCGTAACTGCGGCAGATTGAGGATGACCAGCTTCTTGGCCGTTCCTGTCACCAACTTTGCGATCTTAAACCGGCTCATGATGCGAATAGCCGTTTCGGTCGTGATACCGACCATATTGGCAAGGTCCTGGCGGGTTAAATGGACCGTGAGGCGGTGTCCTGTTCCCTCCCGTATGCTGGATCGTTCTACAAGATTGATAAGGAGACCCGCCAATCGTTGTTCCGCACCGTCGAGCGCCAGCACTTTGTTCTGTTCTTGAGCTTCATTCAAGCGCGTGCCGAGATATTTGATGACTTCCACGGCAGTTTCTGGATTGCGCGTCAGCATGTCAAAATAGGCTTGCTTGCGGAGGCGCAACACACTGACCTCTCCCATCGGTTGGGCACAACCGGGATGAGGTGCGCCGTCGAACACCGCCGCTTCGCAACAGAAGAGATCCCCCGGCATTAATACTTTGAGCGTCACTTCTTTTCCATCCGGGGACGTTTTGACGCATTTCACCGTGCCTTCTTTGACAATGTGAAAAAACTCGGCGGGATCGCCTTCGCGAAAAATAAATTGTCCCTTGCGGTACCGAGTTTCTTTGACTTCGCCCGCTAAGCGGACTCGTTCCGATCCTTTCACCAGATTGAAGAGCGGGATCATTTTCAGCGGATCCGATTTCTTCATACGCAGATGCGCGTGACGGCCTCCACGATGGAGCGCGCGCTGATGCCATAGCGATCCACCAGTTCATCCGGTTTCCCGCTATGTGGAATTTCGCGCACGGCAATTTTATGGACACGGAATCCTTCCGAGCTGACGGCCCCGAGCACCGCATCACCCAGACCGCCGTGCGCGTAGTGGTCCTCGACCGTGAGCAATCGTCCCTGAGTGGCGCGCCCGCATTCGACCAATGTGGCTCGGTCGATCGGCGCTATACTGTACAGGTCGATCACGCGGACGGCCATACCCCCCGCCTTCAACTGGTCGTATGCTTTCAACGCTTCGAAGAGTGTCACCCCGGCCGCAACGATCGTGATCTTGTCGGATTCGCTTTTGCGCAGAACTTTGCAGCCGCCGATCGTGAACTTTTCTTCGTTGGAATAGACAATGGGCGCTTTCGGCCGGCCGGTTCTGATGTATGCGGGTCCTTGGTGCGCCGCCATCAACTCGACGAGCCGGTGGGTGCAGACGGCATCGCTGGGATAGAGCACCACCATGTCCGGCTGCGCACTCATCATCGCGATATCTTCCAGTCCCATTTGGGACGGTCCATCCTCGCCGATGCTCACGCCGACATGGGATCCCATCAATTTGATGTTAGATCGGCTGATGGCCGCCATGCGGATAAAATCGTAGGCGCGCGTCAGGAAGCACGCGAAGGTTGCAGCAAAGGGAATTTTTCCGCAGGCAGCGAGTCCGGCCGAAGCGCCGATCATATTTTGCTCGGCGATAAAATTCTCGAAAAATCGGTCGGGAAACTGTTTCCCGAATTTATCGGTAAAGGTCGAATTTTTCACATCGGCATCGAGTGCGACGACGAGTGGATTGGCCTCGCCTAAGGCGGCCAATGCGACGCCAAACGCCTCGCGGGTCGCCACGGAGTCGGTGGATTTATAGCTCGGTGGCGCCATGGCTTTAGCCGGTTTCTTCCCATTGGTCCACGCATCAGGAGGTTGAATATCCGGTTGGGCGGCGCTTTGTCGAAACTGTCGGGTGAGCGCTTCTATGGCCTTGTCCGCCTGCTCGCCCTTCTTGAGCGGCTTACCGTGCCAATCTGGTTGATCCTCGATGGAGGGCAGGCCTTTGCCCTTCAGCGTGCGGGCTAAGATGATGGATGGCCTTCCTTTCGTGAAGGCCGCCTCTTGGAAGGCCGCCAGCAACTTGGATATATCGTGCCCATCGACGACGATGGCATGCCAGCCGAATCCACTCCAGCGTGCGCGGTACGCCTCCATGTCGTGTTGCAACATCGTGGGATCGCTCTGTCCGAAGCGATTGACGTCGATGATGGCGCACAGATTGTCGAGCGCATAATGTTTGCCGACTTCAGCCGCCTCCCATACGGAGCCTTCCACCGACTCGCCGTCGCCCATCAAGACATACATCCGTGCAGGCGAACGATCCAATCGCTTGGCGTTCAATGCCATGCCGACCCCGGCCGGCAGGCCTTGTCCTAATGAACCGGTCGCAAGATCGACGAAGGGTAGTCGAGGGGTGGGATGGCCTTCGAGGTCAGAGCCCAAAGTGCGCAAACGAAGCAAGTCGTTCCGATCGAATAAGCCGACTTCGGCCCATGCGGCGTAGAGGAGGGGAGCGGCATGGCCTTTCGATAATATAAAGCGATCGTTCGCGGGATGCTTCGGATGTTTGGGATCGTAGCGCATGATGGAGAAAAACAATGTTGCCACGATATCGGCCGCCGACGTACAGCTCGACGGATGTCCACTCCCGGCTTCGCTCGTCGCTCGCACGCTGTCGATGCGGAGTTGGGTCGCCTTATTTTGAAGCACGGTGAGCAGCGTATCCTCGGTCATTCTCACGGCCATGGTTCTCTCCTTTATTGAGACATCTGGGTACGTTGTAACAAACCATGGAGAACGCGTCAATTACGAGGGTCTTTTAGGGTGGGCTACCTGATCGCGACCGCTTTGGGCATCGACCGGTCGTGCTATGGCGTCAGCGGACTCTCCGGAACGCGAACGGCTGGAAGCGCCGGGCTGTGCTGCTGAGGCAAGATACGGAAGTGCGTGATGGCATAGGACACGGGTTGACCGACTTCGAATCGACGCTGCCGAAACTCTTCTTTATTCATCCGCGAACGGAGAATGAGACCTGTTTCGGTTTCGATCTCCAATCGATAGGCGATTCCCAAAAAGTAGACGTGCCGCAAGCGTGCCCGCTGGCGAAAATGACGAGGGTCTTCCGATAACTTGATGTAATACGGTCGAAAGCCGATTCGAACCAGATGCCCATCAGGAAAATCGGGCGCGGGGAACTCTAGATCCCGGACGTGAGCCACACCTCCCTTAACTTCCGCCTCGACAATATTCATCGAGCCGATGAATCGCGCCACGAATTCGGTGGCCGGATCTTCATAGACCTCTGCCGGCAACCCGATCTGTTCCAGGCGGCCTTTGGAAAAGACGATCAGCCGATTCGAGACTTCCATAGCTTCTTCTTGATCGTGCGTCACAAAGAGACTGGTCACGGCCAATTCATCATGAAGACGGATGAGCCATTCGCGAAGTTCTTGACGCACCTGCGCATCGACGGCGCCGAACGGCTCATCCAGCAATAAGACCGTCGGCCGCGGAGCAAGCGCTCGCGCGATCGCGACCCGCTGTCGTTGCCCGCCTGACAGTTGATGCGGATAGCGATCACCGAGTCCGGGCAGACCCATAAGCTGGAGCAATTCCGTGACTCGAGCCGAAATGTCCGACTTGGCTGTCTTCCTAATTGAAAGTCCGAACGCCACATTTTCAAAGACCGTCATGTGCTTAAAGAGGGCGTAGTGCTGGAATACAAATCCGATATTGCGCTGCTGAACCGACAGATCGTTGACGCGTACCTGATCGATGAAGATGTCACCGGACGACGGTAACTCCAATCCCGCGATCATGCGCAGGACGGTAGTCTTCCCGCTGCCGCTGGGGCCAAGCAGTCCCAATAGCTCGCCCGCTTGTACGGTAAAGGAGACGTCCGATACAGCCTGAACGGAGCCGAACCATTTCGAGAGACCACGCACTTCGATCTTCACGAGTTCACCATCCGAAGGGAGGTCTCGCCGACCGTCGAAGATCGCGCTTTCACGAGTTCGAGAATCATCAGGATGACAAACGAGACTGCGAGCAGGATGGCGGCAACCGCATAGGCGCCGACATAGTTAAAATCCACATAGCTCTGATAAATGTGCAGCGTCGCCGTCTGTGTGAGCTGCAAGATGTTGCCCGACACCACGAGCACGGCGCCGAATTCACCGATAGCCCGCGCGATGGTCAAGGTGGCGCCGTACACCATGCCCCACCGGATCGCCGGAAGAGTGACCCGCAGAAAAATCTGCCATTCATTGGCGCCGAGCGTTCGCGCCGCTTCCTCGCTTTCCGTGCCGATCGCCATAAGAATCGGCGTCAGCTCTCGAACGACAAACGGGAACGTGACGAACACCGTCACGAGCACCATGGCCGGAAGCGCATACAGGATTTTGATATCCATCGCCCCGAACCATGTACCGAGGATCGTCCCAGGCCCGAAGAGAAGGATCAGCATAAATCCTGTGATGACCGGCGAGACCGAAAAGGGAAGATCGATCAGGCCGCTCAAGAATGTCTGTCCCCAAAACCGTTGGCGGATCAACACGAGGGCCGTGATGGTGCCGAAGACCAGATTGACGAAGAGGACAATGAGCGTGATCTCTGCCGTCAGCCAAAATCCATGCAGGGCTTCCGGCCGTGTCACTTCGCGCCAAAACACCGAAAGCCCTTCTCCGAACGCCTGCACGCACAAGTATGCCATCGGTCCGATGAGCAGAACCGAAAAGTATATCCAGACAATGAAGATGAGAAGGCGGCGAATCATGATCGTCAAATGGTCGAGGCTAAGATGACATTATGAAGGCACAGGCTTTCCTATGAGAAACGCCGGAAGCCGTTCCCCTGGCGGTCGAATAAGCCGTTCCAATAGCATCAACGCTAGAAAACAGAACAGCAAAACCACGACCGATACCGAAGTCGCGCCTTGCGGATTGTAACTTTCGATTTCTCCATATACATAGACGGCCGCGACTTGAGTTTTCAGTGGAATATTTCCCGCCACGATGACGACAGAGCCAAATTCTCCTAACGCGCGGACAAAGGTGAGGAAGACGCCCGTCAGTAGTCCCGGCAGAATAGATGGTACCGTCACCCGCCAGAAGGCTTGCCACGGTGTCGCGCCGAGCGTATAGGCCGCCTCCTCTTGATCCTGTTCCAGTTCCATGAGTACGGGCTGGAGCGCACGAATCGTAAAGGGCATGGTGACAAAGAGCATCGCGAGGACGATGCCGGGCACATTGTAAAGGACTTCAATCCCGCCGCGCTGCAACCATGCGCCGAGCGGGCTGGTCGCTCCGTACACCGCCGCGATCATGATGCCCGCGACGAGTGTGGGAATAGCAAAGGGGAGATCCACCAGCGCATTGAGGAAAGCGCGGCCGGGAAAGTCAAAACGCACCAAGACCCAGGCAGAGAGCGTGCCGAAGACGGCGTTGACGCACGTGGTGATCAATGCCGCTTGAAGGGTCAAGACCAGTGCCGCTTGCGCTTGTGGTTGCAGAATATCGTCGATAAAGCGACCCCAGCCGTCAGCGAACGATTGCCATCCGATCCCTGCGAGAGGCAGGACGATCAGACACAGGACGTATCCGACCGTGGCGGATCGTAACGCCAATCTCGTCAGGGTATGGCCGGTCATTCGGCTTGGCGCCTGCTCATTTTGATGACCACGGTGAGGGGCTCATTTTCCTCGAGCCACCTCTTCGACGGCGCGGGTCCACACTCCTTGCGGACTAAAGAGAAGCGAGGAGATTTTTTCCCATCCCCCCAGGTCCGCGATTGTGAAGAGATGCGCCGGCTGGGAGAAGGATTTGGAAGTTGACGTGGCAGCCCGAGCGGTCGATACCGTCCGGAACTCATATTCGGCGAACGCCCGTTGCGCGTCCTCGCTATGTAGGAAAGCGATAAACGCCTCCGCGACGTCTCGCGTCTGATGCTTGTCGACGTGTCGATCGATCAGCGCGGCAGGATTTTCGATCAAGATGGTTTCAGCGGGCAGCACCAACTCTATCGGCCGGCCGCTTGTGATGCGGGGCAACAGTTCGTTTTCGTAGGTCACGATGACGTCGCCCACACCGCGTTCGAACGTCGTGACGGATTCGCGCCCGCTCTTATCCATCACCTTGACGTTCTTTTGAATTCGTTTGATCAGACCGGCCGCTTGCGCCTCGGGCGCGCCCTGTTTGGCATCGGCGAGTTTCAATCCGGCGCCGTACATCGCGATGATGTCCCACATGGCCCCGCCGGAAGTCTTGGGATTGGGATAGAGAACCTCGACTCCCGGCTTGGTCAAATCCTCCCAGGTCTTGATGCTTTTGGGATTGCCTTTGCGGACACCGAAGGCGACGACCGACGCGCTGACATTTCCACGATCGGCGGCCTTGCGCCAATCGTGCGTGATGAGGCCCGCTTTGACGATCTGATCGACATCGCCCTCAACCGACAATGCCGTAACATCGGCGTCGAAGCCGCCGATGATGGCGCGCGCCTGCGCGCCTGATGCGCCGTACGAACTGCGAATGCGAATCTCCTGGCCCGTACGCTGTTTCCATTGCTGTTTGAACGTGGGTATCAACCGGTTTTCATACGCTTCTTTTGGAACGCTGTAGATGGCCAAGAGCAATTCCCGTGAATCCGCGGCGACCGCTGCCGGCACCCCGACACAGAGCAGGACCACACTGACAAGGAGATGATTGAGCAAGGCATGCACAGCATCCGGCAAGGTCGTGCGGATAGATTCAACGTGACGGGCGTGTGGCATGGGCGGCCTTTCCTTTCGTTTGTTTGGCGAAATCGCTGAGAGTGTAATGATCGAGAATATCCGAGATCGCATTGCGCACGTCCAACATGACGCCTTGAATCGGGCAGGCGTCGTCGCCTTTCTGGTCGGCGTATGGGCAGTCGCTGCACTTTTGATAGGCGGTTTTACTGACGCATGCGATCGGTGCAAGCGGTCCATCCAAAATACGAATCACTTGTCCCAGGGTAATGTCGTCCGGAGGTTTGAGAAGACTATAGCCACCGCTCACACCGCGCCGGCTCGCGAGCAGACCGGCATTTTTCAACGCCAGAAGGATTTGCTCAAGAAACTCGATGGGAATCTGTTGCTGTTCGGCAATTTCATGGCGTTGGACGAGATGCTGGCCGTAGTGTTCAGTCAGCGCGATGAGCGCTCGAAGGGCATACTCGCTTTTTTTTGAAAATCGCATTTGTCGACTTCTTCGCTGAACTTTACTGACATTATGATTTCTGGACAGCGTCCGTCAAGAAATTTTCTTCGCACGGACCAGATCACGGACGAGATACTAACGTGATGTCGATGGCATTTCCGCGCGAAAATATAAGAGCTGTAGGGCTTTCATGGCTTGACAGTTCGTCAAATTTCTTGCTAGCTTGGCCTCGTTCATTCACGATGTTGTGTCCTGTACGATCGCCACTATCCCACTCAGTCATCGCACCGATCTAATGCCAGAGAAGCACGCGTGACCTTTCAAGAGCTCATCTTGTCCCTGCATCGATTCTGGGCCGACCGCGGGTGTGTGATCCATCAGCCCTATGACATGGAAATGGGCGCCGGCACCTTTCATCCGGCGACGTTCCTTCGCGCCTTGGGTCCTGAACCGTGGCGAGCGGCGTATCCCCAACCCTGCCGGCGACCGACGGACGGCCGATATGGGGAAAACCCGAATCGAATGCAGCATTACTACCAATATCAAGTCGTGCTCAAGCCGTCGCCGGACAACATTCAGGATCTGTATCTTGAGAGCTTGGCGGAACTCGGGATCAACCCTAAGAAACACGACATCCGCTTCATGCAGGATGACTGGGAATCGCCGACACTCGGCGCCTGGGGATTGGGATGGGAAGTGCGCCTGGACGGCATGGAAATCACACAATTTACCTATTTTCAAGAGATTGGCGGAATCGAGCTGAATCCCATCACCGTGGAAATTACCTATGGGACCGAGCGGATCGCTATGTATCTACAACAGGTCAATAATGTCTTTGACCTGGCATGGACCGCCGGCATCACCTATGGCGATATCCACCACCGAACAGAAGTGCAATTTTCTACCTATAATTTCGAAGAAGCCGATGTGTCGATGTTGCGCGCGACGTTTCAGGCCTATGAGACCGAGTCCAAGCGCCTGGTCGACAAGGGCCTGGTGTTGCCGGCGTATGATTATTGCATCAAGAGCTCGCACCTATTTAATCTCCTCGACGCGCGTGGCGCGATCAGCGTGGCGGAGCGCACCGGCTATATCGGGCGCGTGCGCGCCCTGGCCCGCTTGTGCGCCGATGGCTACCTGGTCGAACGCGAGAAACTGGGACATCCCTTGTTGAAGTCCGCGTTGCATCGGGCGACGGTGCGTTGATTATGACCAAGACTAAAGCTGGCGCGGCCGCACGGCCGAGAAAACGATCGCCTGGTAAAAGCAAGTCTACAAGCGACCTCCTATTCGAAATCGGAACTGAGGAATTACCCTACCAGTTCGTGCCGGCGGCCCTCGCGGCTCTCCGAGAATCCGCTGAAACACTCTTCAAGGACGCTCGTCTCACTCATGGATCGATTCGCCTGTTAGGGACGCCGCGTCGGCTGACCTTCATGGTCGAAGCCATGGCCGATCGGCAAGCGCCCGCCGTTAAAGAAGTGATGGGTCCATCGAAAGCCGTCGCGTACGATACATCGGGCAATCCGACGCGGGCCTTGCAAGGATTCATGGCCGGACAGCGGATTGAGCTGCCTGAGCTTGAAATCCGTGAGACCCCGAAAGGCGAATATGTCTATGCCGTGAAGCGCGATGCGGGCCGCCCGACTGCGACCGTGCTGGCCGATCTGCTGCCACAACTGGTCACCACGCTGAGCTTTCCCAAGTCCATGCGCTGGAATGCCACGGGATTGAAATTCGCGCGACCAATCCGATGGCTGTTGGCGCTCTATGCCGGACGCGCCGTTTCATTTGACGTGGGCGGCGTGGCGTCGGGACAGCGCACCTGGGGGCACCGGTTTCTCGTCGCATCTGCAGGGGTCTCTCGGCAAGGGATTGCGGTCAAAGACGGACAATCGTATGTGCAAGCGCTCCAACAACACGGGGTCATCGCAGATCCGGATACACGCCGAGCCATGATTACCGATCAGCTCACGGCACTCGCGAAAACAGCTCATGGGGTCGTCCATCGAGATGAAGAGCTGCTGGAACAAGCCGTGTTTACGGTCGAGTATCCTCACGCCATTCTCGGCACCTTTCATCCCGATTATCTGTCCGTTCCCAAAGATGTGCTCATGACGGCGATGAAAGAGCATCAAGGGTTTTTTTCGTTGGTGAAGAAAGACGGCAGCTTATTGCCGGCATTTATTTCAATCACCAATATGAAACTGCGGGATATGCGGTTGATTCAGGAAGGAAATGAACGTGTCTTGGCCGCACGGCTTGCCGATGCCAAATTCTTCTTCGACGAAGATCGGAAGATCAAGCTGATCGACCGCGTCGACCGACTGAAAGGCGTGACCTTTCATCACAAGCTCGGGACGATCCACCAAAAGACCGAGCGGGTCATGAAACTGGCCGAACGGTTGGCCGCACCGAACGCCCAGGGCACGATCTGCCAACGAGCCGCGCTGTTATGCAAAGCGGATCTGCTTACCGGCATCGTCGGAGAATTTCCCACGCTCCAAGGGATCATGGGCGGAGAATATGCTCGGCATGACGGCGAGAGTTCCGAGGTGAGCCGTGCCATTGTCGAGCACTATTTACCGAAGACGATGGAGGACAGATTGCCGGAATCAGCGGCCGGAAGGATCCTCTCTCTTGCGGATCGGCTCGATACGATCGTCGCATTCTTTTACGTGGGGGTGGTGCCAACCGGCTCTGAAGATCCATTGGGTCTCCGTCGCCATGCCTTGGCCGTTGTACGCCTCATCATCGAAGGGCGTCTTCCCGTCAATCTGGTCGACACGATTCGAAACGCCAAGGACCTCATCGCGCAGCAAGAATTTCGAGCGCACGGAAGCGCCGATCCCCTTGAATTTATCACCGATCGCTTGCGGTATTATGTGCGAGTCGTGCACGGTTTTCGAGACGATGTGATCGATGCCTTGGTAAAGCCGGCGCTTCAGAATGGCAAACACGGCCGCTTCGATCTGATCGATCTGTACGAACGTATGAAGGCATTGCAAGGGGTAACGACGCGGCCCGAGTTCGATCCGCTGATGATCGGATTTAAGCGGGCGCATCGCTTGATCGAGAAGGAGAAATGGACGAAGGAAGAGATCGATCCGGCGCTCTTTCAACATCCGTCCGAATCGGAATTGGCCAACAAGTTGGCGGAAACGAAAACGACCGTGCCGCACTTGATCGAAAAAGGCGAATATCATCATGCACTGGACGCGCTGGTGCGGATGAAACCCGCCATCGACGATTTCTTTAATGGCGTGTTGGTCAATGCCGACGACGAGCGGCTGCGAGCGAATCGGTTATCCTTGTTATGCGCGGTGGATCGGCTCTTTTTGAGCGTGGCGGATTTTTCCCACATCTCCGTCCAAGGAGCATGACACATGGAGGCCGAGCCCTCGTCGAGCGGGGAACCATCGAGTTCTCCGCCCGAGGCGCCGAATCCCGATGGGTTAACGGAAGATCAACAGACGCGCCTGCGGCAGTATCGCATGTGGGTGACGCTCGGCATGATGGTCCTGTGCAATGCAATTTTTCTAGGGGGGATGTGGATCAGCGGGGTCAAAATCGACAAGCTGATACGGTTTCCCGATGTGTTCAATGCGGCCCAAGACATCTGCTTGCGTTTTACGTGGCATCAGGTCGAAGGGGATCAACAGCCGGTCCGGTTGTGCGCGGAGTGGATCAATCTTGCGGATCCCACCGGTGAGACGCACACGTTTCAGAAGGACACGGAAGTCATCAAGGGTGGGGACGGCAGACTATATTATGAGTACGGATCTCGGGTAGATTATCGTGTGGTGGTGTTCGGCGCGTCGGTCGTGGCCATCATCGTGTTTGGAATCGTCTTGAAACGCTTTCTCATCCGGCGCTATCGTATACGCCTGCAGCAAGAGTCGTCATCGTTCTGAATACACAGGGCGAAATTGCCAAGAAGAGAGGCTGACGTGGGCACAAAGAAATTTGTCTATTATTTCGGTGACGGAAAAGCGGAAGGCACCGGCGAGATGAAAGAGCTGCTCGGCGGCAAAGGGGCCGGGCTCGCCGAGATGACGAATCTCGGCATTTCGGTACCCGCGGGATTCACGATCACGACCGAAGCCTGCATTGAATACTATCGCCGAAAAAAAATGTATCCGACCGGACTGTGGGAAGAAGCCCTGCACGCGCTCAAAAAGGTCGAACGGTCGATGGGCATGGGGTTCGGCGATCCCGCTAATCCGTTGCTGGTTTCCGTACGTTCCGGCGCGCGCGCGTCGATGCCGGGCATGATGGATACCGTCCTGAACGTGGGATTGAACGAGCGCACGGTCGAAGGCCTTGCCGCGAAGACAAAGAACGAGCGCTTTGCGTTGGACAGCTATCGCCGGTTCATCACCATGTTCGGCCACATCGTGATGGGCGTGCACCGCGAACGATTCGACGAAGTGTTTGCCCGCAAAAAGTCGGAATGCGGCGCGAAGGTCGATACGGACCTGGATGCCACGGCGCTCAAAGATCTTGTGATTCGCATGAAAGCCCTCGTCACGAAAGAAACAGGGCGGAGCTTCCCCGAAGATCCCCTCGAACAACTGCGAATGGGCATCAATGCCGTCTTTTCGTCTTGGTATGGCGCTCGCGCGGTAACCTACCGGCGTCTCTACAATATTCCGGACAACTGGGGGACGGCGGTGAGTGTCGTGGCTATGGTGTTCGGCAATATGGGCAATACGAGTGGAACGGGCGTCTCCTTCACACGAGATCCTGCCTCGGGAGAACGGAAATTCTTCGGCGAATATTTGCTCAATGCGCAGGGAGAGGATGTCGTGGCGGGCATCCGCACGCCCCAGCCCGTGAGCGCACTGGGCAAGTCGCTGCCCCAGGCGTATAAGGCGCTGGTCGATACCTATAAGAAACTTGAAAAGCATTATCGCGACATGCTGGACCTGGAGTTCACGATCCAGGAAGGCAAGCTCTACATGCTCCAGACGCGTGTCGGCAAGCGCACCGGCATTGCGGCCGTTCGGATCGCCTATGAAATGGTCAATGAAGGCGTCATCACGAAAAAAGAAGCGGTGATGCGCGTGAGCCCGGATCAATTATCTCAGTACCTCTATCCCATCTTCGATACGACGGAAGAGGGGAAGCATCCGCCGATCGGCAAAGGATTACCGGCCGGACCTGGAGCGGCAGCCGGGAAAATCGCGCTCACGTCCGATCGAGCGGTCGAGATGCACGCTCGGGGGGAGCGCGTCCTTCTCGTTCGGCAGGAAACCAGCCCGGATGATATTCACGGGATGCATGCGGCGCAGGGATTTCTGACCGCGCGCGGCGGCATGACCTCCCATGCCGCGGTCGTCGCCCGCCAAATGGGAAAAGTGTGCGTCGCGGGATGCGACGGCGTCACGGTCGAGAGCAATACGCGGGTGCGTATCGGGTCGCTGACCTTGAAGGAAGGGGACTTCCTCTCCATTAACGGATTTTCCGGCAATGTGTACAACGGCGATATTCCCGTCGTTGAATCTGAAGTGATTCAGGTCGTCCAAGGCAAACTCGACGCGCGCCGATCGGAGCGCTATCGCATCTTTGCCACCTTTCTCGACTGGGCGGATGAGTTTCGCACGTTACGGGTGCGCGCCAATGCGGATATCCCTGATCAAGCGCAGATTGCCCGAGGGTTCGGGGCCGAAGGCATCGGACTTTGTCGGACGGAGCATATGTTCTTCGCGGAAGACCGTATTTCGATCATGCAGAAAATGATTTTGGCGCGAGCCCGTGAAGAGCGCGAACAGTATCTCGATCAGTTGTTGCCCTTGCAGAAGCAAGACTTCATCGGATTGTATCGCCAGATGGAAGGCTATCCGGTCACCATCCGCTTACTCGATCCGCCGCTGCACGAGTTTCTGCCGAAGCGAGAAGACCTGATGGTGGAAATCGCTCGATTGGAATTAACCGGCGGCCCCCCGGAGATCATCGACGAGAAACGCCGCCTGCTGGCACGCGTGGAAGAACTGCACGAGTTCAATCCCATGTTGGGGCTTCGAGGGTGCCGCCTGGGCATCACCATGCCGGAAATCACTCGCATGCAGGCTCGCGCCATCATTGAGGCGGCCTGTGAGCTCGGCCGTGAAGGAAAAACGATCGTTCCGGAGATCATGATTCCGCTCGTCGGCATGGTGTCGGAAATGAAAGCGCAGAAGGACTTGATCCGTGAAGTCGCCGACGAGACATTGGCCGCCAACGGCGTGACGCTCTCGTACCTGATCGGGACGATGATCGAATTGCCTCGCGCGGCCGTGACGGCCAAGCGCATCGCCGAACAGGCGGAGTTTTTCTCTTTCGGCACGAACGATCTCACGCAAACGACCTTCGGATTTTCGCGCGACGATGCCGCCAAATTTGTGGCTTTTTATATGAAGCGGCAGGATTGCTGCCCAAAATGTCTCAGTCCGCAGGTCAATTGGAAGGATATGATCTGCCAGAGTTGCGGCTCCCATATTGCGACCAAAGCCGACAATATCCTGGACGCTGATCCGTTCGCCGTGCTCGATCGTGAAGGCGTCGGGGCGATGATGCGGTTGGCCATTCACGAAGGGCGATTGACGCGCCCCGATATCAAGCTAGGGATTTGCGGAGAACACGGTGGCGATCCCAGTTCCGTCGAGTTCTGTCATGAGCTGGGTTTGGATTACGTGAGCTGTTCTCCTTTCCGCGTGCCGATTGCGCGCTTGGCTGCGGCGCAGGCAGCGCTTAATGCACCTCGAGTAGGAGTCAAGAAATCGGCGGCACGAACGACGAAGAAACAAGCTCCGAAGCGTGCCGCAACGGCTCAATTGAAACGCGCGCCGGCGCGGGCGGCGAAGCCTTCGAAGCGTACGAAGTCACCATCTCGGCCGGCCCGTACATCCTCCTCACGCAAAGCTCGGTGAAAGAGGACAATCTCGATCGCATCTATATGCGGCGCGCTCTGCGTCTGGCCGAAAAAGGACGCGGACGCACCAGTCCAAATCCCATGGTCGGCGCGGTCATCGTCGCTCGGCGCGAGATCGTCGGACAAGGCTACCATCACCGTGCAGGCGAACCTCACGCCGAAATTCTAGCCCTTGACGCAGCCGGCGCGCGGGCACGCGGCGCCACGCTGTACGTCACGCTCGAACCCTGTTGCCATACCCGCAAGCGAACCCCACCGTGTGTGCCTACGCTGATTCACTCCGGATTGAAACGAATCGTCGTCGCCATGCCTGACCCCAATCCTTTGGTAAAGAGACGTGGCGTCGCCCGACTTCGTCAGGCCGGCATTGAAGTCTCGGTAGGCTGTCTAGGGGAAGAGGCGGACCGGTTGAACGAAATCTATGTACACTGGGTTCGCACGGGCAGACCCTTCGTGATCATGAAAGCAGCGATGACACTGGATGGGAAAATAGCCACAGCCAACGGGCAATCCAAATGGATTAGCGGCGAGGAAGCCAGGCGACAGGTCCATCGACTGCGAAGCCAGGTTGATGCCGTCATGGTAGGCATCGGGACGGTGCTGCAAGATGATCCACAACTGACGGCAAGACTGGTCCACCGACACGCTCGGCAACCGCTGCGTGTGATTCTGGACAGTCGGCTTCGCATACCATTAAGGGCTAGAGTCTTATCTCAAGCAAGACAAGCCGGCGTTCTCATCGCGACGACCAGGCACGCGCCACCGTCGCGTATTGCCGCTCTTAAGCAGAGAGGCGCGGAAGTTCTGATTCTTCCCGCTGAGCACGGGAACGTCTCTCTAAAGGCGTGCCTTACAACACTCGGCCGGCAGGGTATCACCTCGCTCTTGCTGGAAGGTGGCAGCGAAGTGAATGCGACCGCACTACGATCCGGCCTCCTTGATCGCCTTCAATTATATGTCGCGCCCGCCTTGCTGGGTGGTCAGGACGCCAAGGGGTTGATCGGTGGGGCATCTCCGGCTTCGATCTCGGCGTCGTGGCCTCTCAATGACCTTCAAGTCCAACAGGTCGGGAAAGACTTGCTGATCGTCGCGACGCCTCAGAACAAATCCACCACCCGCTCTCGCCGCAAGCAGTAGCAGCCTTCAATCGAGTACCGTACCCATTCAGATACAGACAGAACCCAATTTGTTACGTATTTATATCGCCCCGCAGAATGTCGCTCGCAAATACTTAGCAATCAACAATGATTGATATAAATTTTTGGGCACTCCTTTTGCTGAATGCCATCCTAGCTATGGCCACTCACCCCAAAGGAGCGAAGATGAAACAAGCCGCGGCACTCACCTCGTTTGAAGCGGTGCTTGATAGTCGCGATAGCGGCACCTATGCCCACTGCCAGAGAACGGCCAAGATTGCACTGGTCCTGGGACGGATCATGGATTTGTCCCATGAGCAATTGCTCACGCTTGAACGGGGGGTATTTCTGCATGACCTCGGCAAAATTCATATTCCGGATCGCATTCTCAAGAAGACGGAACTCTTGCAGGAATCGGAATGGAAAGTCATGCGGGGTCATGCGATCAGCGGATACGCGATGGTCAGCACCAATCCTGCCCTGACCGAAGTGGCGGCCATTGTCCTGGCGCACCATGAACGCTATGACGGCACGGGCTATCCGCATCGATTGGAAGCTGAAGAAATTCCGCTGGGCGCAAGAATCTGCGCGATCGCGGATTGTTTCGATATGCTGACGGCCACCGATCATGCCTATCGTCATCCCTGCACGGTGTCCGAAGCATGCAGTTATATTCAGACGCAACGAGGGACGCATTTCGATCCTCGCATCGTGGAGGCATTCATGTCTGTTTCGCAGTCACAATGGCGTCAACTTCACGCCGCCAGTTCACGACCGCAGATGCGGCGCTTGAATTGGAACAGCCTGCAGGAATCGACGGTAGAGATGCCGGCCATCGGTCCTTTTGACATGACTTCATCAAAGATGATAGCGTCCTGCAGTGCAGTGTAAGTCTCGTCCTCTTCACCGTCTCCTCCATCATCCGCCTATTCTTCGAAGTGTCCGGCTTGCCTCGTTCAGCACTCTGTTGACCATTCGCGTTGTCTGTGTAACCTTCACGTTCATGCTTGCATCGGGACTCTTGTCCGCAAGCATCGTTTCGGCCTCCGAGGACGACTCGCAATCACTGCGGCTTCTGATCACTGAGTATCTCGAGGAAACAGACGGGACAAAAGCCGATGCGGTCCTCACGGATATTTTGAAGCGCCCCGACGCTGATGTCCATGCGGTGGAGGACAGTCTTTTGCGTGACCGTGTGTACACGGACCAACCGCGTGGCGTACACAGCGGTGTGCCGATCGCCGTGCGAGGGCGGTTCTTTGGCTATGCGCTCTATGTGCCGTCGGGGTACCAGCCTGCAACGGCCTATCCCCTTGTTCTCTGCTTGCATGGCGCCGGATTTACCGGAGAAGCCTATCTCGACCGCTGGCAATCCAGACTCAATGAGCAGTACATCCTGGCGTGCCCGACTATGCCGATGGGTAATTGGTGGACCCGCGATGCGGCGGATGTCGTCCTCGCTACGCTTCGCGACGTGCAGGCTCGCTACCATATCGATCCCGATCGAATCTTTCTCACCGGCATGTCCAACGGCGGCATAGGCGTCTATCTGATCGGGAGCCATTATGCTCCGCTCTTTGCCGGACTCGCCCCGATGGCCAGCGGGTTGGACGACGTGCTGATGCCGTTTTTGGCCAACCTCCGGCAGACCCCGGTCTATATGATCCATGGCGTGCACGATCAAGTGATGCCGGTTGAACTGAGTCGCACGATCGCAAAAGAATTGACCCGGCTTGGTTATCCATTCACCTATCGAGAACACGATCGTACCCATCCGGTCGCCGGCGGACATTATTTTCCTCGCGAAGAATTGCCCGATCTTGTCGCATGGTTCGATAAGCAGCGTCGTCCTCGGTTTCCATCCCATTTGACCGTCGTCAGAGATGCAACTCATCTTCTTCCGTTCGGTTGGGTGCGTATCGATTCGACAACTCGAATTGCCGCGTTTAGCGATAATTTGGTAGACCGGCGGGACGATACGATTATACATCGCGTGTACGCCTCGCTCGACGCGAAAATAGCCGGTCTCAATCGTATTGAGGTCAACACCCAGCGTGTACAACGCTATAGTCTTTTCCTCAATCAAGAACTAATCGATTTCTCGAAGCCGGTGACCGTGCTGACCAATGGGCGGGTCAGTTACGAAGGATCGGTGACGGCGAGCGTAGAAACCTTGCTTCGTGAAGCCCGCAGGCGGCACGATCACGCCCTTCTGTTTCCGGCTGTGCTGACGATTTCCGTCGATTCCACACCATGAATCTGACGTTCCTCTGCGTCATTGCAGGAAGTCTTCTGCTGGCTGAAGGAGCGCATGGCGCATCGCCGGAAACCTGCATCGTCGCGCCGCAACATGACAAGATCACGTTTCCGGTGGAGTTGTTAACTTCCGAAGCGCGCTGTTTATTAGCCGATGTGATCGATCATCCGAGCACGAGGGGTGTCATCGGTCCGAGCCAAACCCCGATTGGCCTCGTCCTCTATGGCTATCTTCTCGACCATCCGGTGATGACGGCTCGCCTCATGGCACGACTGGGAATGGGGACGTTTCAGATCACTGAAGAGGGGGTGAATCGTTATCACGTAAACGACGGGGAGGGTGCGGAGGGATCCTTGTGGATCGTGTCACATGATCAACATCATCGTATCTATTATATAGACGGAGAGCATCGCAGTACGCTCTTTCCGACAGTGAAAGCAAAAACGGCTGTCTTTTTACAGCTCCTACCCGGGCAGACGGCGCACAGTCGTTCCAACGTTGAAACGCTCCTGGTTTCATACACGCGATTCGACGACGGCATCCTGGCTCGGGTCCTACATCTTTTCAAGCCGTTCGTGACGCGGGCGGTCACAAGCGCATTAGCCAAGGAATTCAGCATGACTCATCGGCTCGGTATCTGGATCATGGAACAGCCTCAACGCGTGCTGGAAGAAGCCGCCGCGCTTACCTATACGACGCCCGACGATCGACAGACGTTTCTTTCCCTCCTCGAAGCGGAGATCTCTTCATCCTCGCCTCGCGGGATGTCCCGATGAGCCGGGCACGCAGTTTTTTCTTGCTGTGCGGTGTCGGCATTTTCTGCTTTCTGAGTTATAACCTCGTGCGAATGCCGGTCTTGGCACTCTTCGCGCAATCGCTCGGAGCGGGGCCCGAGAGCATCGGTCTGGTCGTCTCCATCTCAACGCTCACCGGTGTCTTGTTGAAACTGCCGTCCGGAGCACTCTCGGATATCTACGGCCGGCGGGTCTTGATGCGCGTAGGGGTGATCGCATTCGGGCTGCCGCCGTTTCTCTATCCCTTGATCCATGATGTGGAGGCTCTCACCGCGCTGCGATTCGTACATGGATTGGCGACCGCTATCTTTGCTCCAAGCGCACTGGCCACGGTTGCAGAATTGTATCGTGAACGGCGAGGCGCCGCGTTGGGAACCTACACGGCGTGTACACAGGCCGGGGCGCTGCTTGGACCCGTGCTGGGAGGATGGTTGGTCTACGCCGCGGGGTTTTCAGCAACGTTTGTGACGGCCGGGGTATTTGGTTGCATGGGTGCGCTGGTCTTTCTGCTGCTGCGCTTAGCACCGCCCGTTCCGCGCGTGAAGGAGAAAGGACTCCAGCCGGTACTGGCCGACATGTGGAAAGGGTTTCACATCGTCGTTCAGAACACTCGAGTGCTGGTGACCGGAGCCACCGATGGCGCGAAAATGATCGGCAATGGTGCCCTCATGGCATTCCTGCCGATCTACGCCATATCTATTGGATTGAATCCCGGTGAAGCCGGCCTCTTATTTGGGGTGCAAGGTGTCACGTCCTTTTTGTCCAAGCCTGCGATGGGGCGCGCGTCGGACCGCATCGGCCGCAAGCCGCTGATCGTCGCCGGCCTTTTGATTTGCGCGGCAACGTTCGTTGCCATTCCATATACACAATCGCTGCCGCTTCTGTTAGTGCTCGCCGCCGGCTTTGGGTTTGGAGAAGCCGTCGTGACATCATCCACCTCCGCCTTTGTCGCGGATGTGTCTGAGTTGAAAACGCTCGGCGCGGCCATGGGAATGCAAGGCACCATTTCAGATATCGGCCATGCCAGCGGCCCCATCCTTGCCGGTCTCCTGATCGCACACCTTAGTTATCAGAGCGCCTTTGCCATTATTGCGTCGATCCAACTATTAGCGGCAGCCATGTTTTGGTGGTTCGTGAGAAGCAGCCGATAGCGGAGCATGTTTAGACCGTGCTCATGCCCCACAATTGTTCATCGCCCGCTCCGCGACGTTTGGCATTATTACTCGGCCCGGTCAGCTTGTGACCCTTTCCGTCATTTGATAGCCTGTACCTCTTCTTTACAGATAGTGGGGGTGGAAATGTTTACCGGTATCGTTGAAGAAATGGGTGTCGTGAAATCGATCGAAAAGACCCTTGCCGGAGCCAAGCTGAGTCTGCTGGCTTCTATTGTGGTGGATGATCTTGGAATAGGGGACAGCATTAGTGTCAACGGAGCCTGCTTGACCGTGACGGCACGGACGGATCGAGACTTTTCCGTCGATATCTCGACGGAGACGCTATCCGTCACCTCACTAGGCAATCTGGCGCCCGGGACGCCGGTAAATATGGAACGCGCGATGAAAATTCATCAGCGGATCGGAGGCCACCTCGTCTCGGGACATGTAGATGCGATGGGAGCGATTCGCAATCGTCGGCAGGAAGGCAATACGCTGATCATCACTATTGAGGCGCCGAAAGAGATCCTGCGCTACTGCATTCCTAAGGGCTCGATTACGGTCGATGGGATCAGCCTGACGATCAACGAACTGACGGAGCGATCATTCGGCGTGGCCATTATTCCCCATACGGCGAAGGTCACGACATTGGGATTGAAGCAGATCGGTGACGCGGTGAACCTGGAACCTGATTTGATCGGCAAATATGTCGAACGCCTCTTGCAGGAACGCGGGCAACTGCCAGCCAAACATTCGCCGGTGATCGACAAGGAGTATCTGCATAAGCGGGGGCTGATTTAGCACAGCGAGGACCTGCCAAGCCACGCCACATTACATCATCCTGTCAACCCACCGCTATTCTTCGATGGTCGAAATATCGCCTGGATCTTGCCCGAGTTCTTTCGCCTTCAGCACGCGCCGCATGATTTTTCCGGATCGCGTTTTCGGCAACGCCGGCACGATCTCGATTTCATGGGGCACCGCAATCTTTCCCAATTCTTTTAAGACATGTTCTTTCATCGAATGGATGAGTTCTCGGCTATCAAGATGGCCTTGCTTCAAGATGACGAAGGCTTTGATGGACTCGCCGGCAGTCTTATGCGGCTTGCCGATCACCGCGGCCTCGGCGACCGCTTGATGGCTCACCAACGCGCTTTCGACCTCGGCCGTACCGATGCGATTGCCGGCCACTTTAATGACGTCGTCGGCGCGGCCCATAAACCAAAAGTAGCCGTCTTCATCCTTGCGGCAGACATCGCCCGCGGTGTAGCAGTTAGGGATCGTGTTCCAATAGGTCAGGTATCGATCCGGATCTTTGTAAATCGTCCGCATCATGGCAGGCCAGGGCTTCGTGATCACGGCAAAGCCGCCCGCATTGGGCGGAAGACTTTTGCCTTGCCGATCGACAACATCCGCTTCCACGCCTAAGAACGGCCGCGTTGCGGAGCCCGGCTTCAAGGGGACAGTGGGGAGGGGACTAATGAGAATCATGCCCGTTTCCGTCTGCCACCAGGTATCCATGATCGGCTTATTGCTGCCGGTCACACGATAGTACCATTCCCACGCTTCCGGATTGATCGGCTCGCCGACGCTGCCCAGCACTCGCAGCGTGCTGAGGTCGTATTTCTTCGGCCATTCTTCGCCGTACTTCATCAGAAGTCTCACGGCAGTCGGCGTTGTATAAAAGATCGACACGCCATAGCGCTCGATCAAATCCCACCATCGGCCCGGATTGGGATAATCGGGCTTTCCTTCGGCCATCACGATTGTGGCGCCGTTGAGCAGCGGTCCATAGACGATATAGCTGTGTCCGGTCACCCATCCGGGGTCGGCCACGCAGAAATAGACGTCCTCTTCCTTGAGGTCGAAAATGTACTTGGTCGTAATATAGGTCCCGACCATGTAGCCGCCATGCACGTGCACGACGCCCTTCGGCTTGCCGGTCGTGCCCGATGTATAAAGAATATAGAGCGGGGTCTCGGAGTCGAGTCGCTCGGCCTCGCACACCGCTTTTTGACCCTTCATCCAATCGCTCCAGTCGACTTCCTTCGTCGCGGAGAGGGAGACTCCCGATGGTTCGCGCCGCACAACGACCACCGTTTCCACCGACGGACAATTCGCAACGGCCTGATCCACGACGCCTTTTAAGTCGATCGTTTTCCCGCGGTCGTACCCGACATCGGCTGTGATCACGACACGCGCTTCCGCATCCTGTATCCGGCTGGCCAGCGCCGGCGCGCTGAACCCGGAATAGACGACACTGTGAATTACCCCGATTCTCGCGCATGCGAGCATGGCGACGACTTGCTCGGGAATCTTCGGCAAATAGATCGTGACGCGGTCGCCTGTGCGGAGTCCCAACGCTTTTAAAGCATTGGCGCAACGGTTCACTTGCCGATACAACTCGCCATAGGTGAACACACGTTCTTCGCCCTGTTCGCCCACCCACATGATGGCGACTTTGTTTCGACGCCAGGTTTTGACGTGACGATCGAGGCAGTTATAGGAAATATTGCACATGCCGCCGACAAACCATTTAGCCCAGGGATACTTCCATTCCAAAACCTTGTTCCATGGTGAAAACCACTCCAGCTCTTGCGCGACCTTACCCCAGAACGTGTCCGGGTCCGCGATCGACCGTTGGTACTCGGTCTCATAGTCTTTGATATAGGCGTGGGCCATCGTGTCCGATGTCGGCTGCACCACGCGGTCGGTCCGCTGCAAACTATCCAGCTTTTCGTCCATGCTCATGTAGAGTCCCTCACAATTCAACGCCACTCGTCCAGGCGGCCAATTATGATTCACCCACTGGGCGGGTTCAAGCTTTCTCGGCGGTTCCTTGACAGTGCCCCGAGGCAACGGTAGCATCCAGGCATGAGTTATCACACCTTACGAAAAAGAATCATGCTGCCGTTGTCATTCACGATGATCGTATATGCCACCTTGTTGGCCGTTGTGCCACAGGCACACGGTCAGATGGGAAAACCGGAGGTCCTGTACTATAAATCATGGGCCGTCGTCATCGGTATTCAAGATTATGTTGTCGCTCCAAGATTGGAGCATGCGGTGACCGATGCCAAAACTGTGGCCGAGTCGTTTCGTCGCCTTGGCTTCGATGAAGTGATCGAACTGTACGATAAGGATGCGAGCCTAAAACGATTGACCACATTGCTCAACGACATCCTTCCGCGCAAGGTGGGTCGGCAAGACCGACTCGTCGTGTATTTTGCCGGCCATGCCGGCGTCACCCAAGACATGAACGGGAAAGATCTCGGATATCTGGTGCCTTGGGATGCGCAGGTCAACAATTCGGCCAAATCGATCACCTTAGACCAACTCAAAGACTTTTCCCGTCGCGTCATGTCGAGGCACATTTTATTTTTATTGGATGCGGGGGTGTCCGGTTGGGAGGTGACACCGCCTCAGCAACTCTCTCTTGAAGGTCGGATTGCGCCTGAAATGGACACTGATAAGCGCGCCATTCAAGTCCTGACCGCTGCCGATAAAGGAGAAACGGTGAGTCGCACGGAATCCCCCGACGCCTTCGTACAGGCGCTTCTGGCTGGGTTACAAGGGGCGGCCGATACGGACGGCAACGGGTGGATCGTCGCAAGCGAACTAGCCGAATACGTGACCCTTCAGATTCAGCAAAAGTCCGGGGGCTCCCAGCACCCTCAATTCGCGCGACTGGATGGAGAAGGCGACACCATTTTGATTGAAGGTCAGAAAGCTGCATTCAAAAGCAGCCGTGGCAAAACCGAGGCCGACCGCCTTGCCGCGGCCCGAGAGGAATATGAACAGGCATTTTCCATCCTGCAACAGCAACGACCGGCTCAGGACGCGTTAATCCGTCTCAACAAAGCGCTGGAATACAATCCCGGGTTCGGCGACGCTTATGTCTTAAAGAGCTATCTGTATCTTGAGCATCTTCCCAATTTGACGGAAGCTCTGCAAGCCGCACAATCGGCGGTGAAGTATGCCCCCGGCAACCCCGATTCATCGTATACGTTAGGCTTGGTCCTTCAACGACAAGGACAATTTGCCGCCGCCGAGCAGGCAATGCAAAAGGCCCTCGAGGTGAATCCGAATTACTCCGATGTCTATTTGTCCCTCGGAGATCTCTACGCGGAAGACCTCAAAGATACATCGAAAGCCGTCCAAGCCTATACGCGCTATCTCGAAACCGGCGGAAGCGATAGTCGCGCCAGGTCCTACCTCGAACAGAACGGCGCGGTCGCGCCGTCTACTCCACAATAGTCAGTCCCGAGCGCCGCCTTTGAGATAGCCCAGCCCGATCTTCAATGCGCGGCGCGTAATTTCCGCCCATCGTATCTCGGGATACTCCGCCAGCACCGCCGCAGCTTTGGGATCTTGAATTTCCAAGTCCATGACTTTAATGATACCGTCTTGTATGCTTACTTGTGCCACCGTGCCCCCTTTGTAAAAGGACGTTTCTGAAAAAATCGACCACGCATCCGTCAACCGACTGTTGCCGGTTGCGTTGACAGTGATGGGGGTGAATGCTAGCATAAAACACACTTGAACTTCCGAGTGCCTTCCCTTTCGTTACTAGGATAAATCTGCTATATCGCTGGATCAAAAAGAGTGCGCGCGTGCCTCAGACGACATAAGGAGGATTCCATGATTACGAAGAAACGGCTGCCCCGGTGGATCGGTGGCGGAATGTTGGCAGTGATGATCCTGACGTTGACCGCGTGCAGTGGCGCCCCGAAATGGGTAAAACAAGGGTCGAACTTCAACGACAAAGCCTTTTATGGAGTTGGGGCCGTCAACGGCGTGAAGAACGAGCCGCTGGCGTGGGAGGCCGCTCAAAATCGCGCCCGGGCAGAGGTCGCCCGAAATTTTGAAACCTATACCGCTTATCTGATGCGCGATTATGCCGCCTCGACGACGGCCGGCGATTTCACCAGAAATACGGAAGAGCAGAATATCGAGCGCGCGATTAAAACCTTCAGCGCGGTGACACTCAGCGGCGTACGGCAAGAAGAGCGGTATAAAGACGAAAAGACCGGCACGTACTATGTCCTCGCCAAACTTAATTTAGCCGACGTCAAAGAACAATTGGCGCAGGCGAAGGAACTCAACGGCCAGGTTCGCGATTTTGTCCGCCGAAATGCCGACCGCTTATTCGAGCGCCTTGAAAAGGAAGAAGATAAAAAGGCCGCGAAGTAGAACGTCCGCAAGCAGATCGATGAAGCCTTGGATGAAGGAGACTGGAATGGGTGATGGGCGGCTTTTGCTAGACAGTCGGCAGATCCTCACTTCAGTGCTCATCGTACTTGCCACCCTTGGCAGTGGATGTGGCAAAGAGACCAAGGTGACCCGAGTGGACACCGGCCTCGTGACCGACCTGAGTGGACGCTGGAACGATACGGATTCTCAGCAAGTCGCTGAAACCATGGTGAAGGAAGCCCTCAGCTATCCGTGGTTAGAGAAGTACGTGAAGGCTAAAGGCCATCAACCTATTGTCGTGGTAGGGACCGTCGTGAACCGCAGCCATGAGCATATCAATACCCAGACCTTTATTACCGATCTTGAGCGAGAGCTGACGAACTCTCAAAAGGTGACCTTCGTTGCGGGTAAGGCAGAACGCGAAGAGCTCCGGAACGAACGGCGCGAGCAGGCTGTCCATGCGCGCGAGGATACCCAAAAGTCGGCCGGCAAAGAGATGGGCGCGGATTACATGATGACGGGCAATATCTCGACCATCCTCGACGAGGCGGACGGGACCAAGGCGGTGTTCTATCAAGTGGATTTGGAACTGATCGATCTGGAAAGCAATGTGAAGACCTGGTACGGACAAAAGAAGATCAAGAAAGTAGTCGAACGTAAACGCACGCTGTTCTAAACGTGCTCCGGTGAATCTCTCCACCTCATCGTCTCTGCGCTCCCGATGCGCAGCGCACACTTATCTTTTCCCATCCGTTCTTCGTTGGGGCGTCGTGCTCGTACTTGGGGTTGTCCTGAATGGGTGCGCCGCGTCACACCGATATGAGTTGGTCGAACAAACCATCGTGAGCGGCGACGTCCAACGAGCGCCTCAGATCATCGAACAAGCGGAACGCGAATACGGCTCCGAAGGGCGGGTCCTGTACGACATGGATCTTGGCATGACCCTGCACATCGCCGGGCAGTACCAAGCCAGCAATGCCGCCTTGGAACAGGCCGAAGACGAAGTCGAGCGCCTCTACACACGACGTGTGACAGTCGAAACGAAGGCCTTTCTCACCAATGATACGAAGTTGCCCTATGAAGGCGATCTGTACGAACAGACGATGATTAACGTGGTCAAGGCGCTCAATTATGCCGTCCTCGGCAATTGGACGGAGGCGTTGGTCGAAGCACGGCGAATCGATCATCGGCTTAACGTGCTGACAGACCGGACCGATGCGAAAGCCGGTTATCGCGATGATGCCTTTGCTCGATATCTCTCGGGCTTGCTTTATGAAATTTCCGGGGATCTGAATAATGCGTTGATCGCCTACCGCAAAGCGTACGAAGAATATCGTCGCACCCATACATGGGCGCACGTGACCGTTCCCCCTATGCTGAAAGCCGATCTCTTACGCATGACCGAGGCGCTTCATATGACACAGGAGCACCAGGAATATAAACAGGACTTTCCCGATGCCGTCTGGCGGCCCTATGCAGAGACGAAAGCGCTGGGTCATATTGTCGTGGTGACGCACAATGGCCGCGCCCCCCGGAAAGAAGATAGAATGATCGATGTGCCGGTCAGCATGGATGCGCTGGGCCTGGTCTTGATTTCTAAAGGATTGGGGAATCCGCACCGGGAAGGCAATCCGGAACGGCGCGCCGCGGAAAGCGCGATTTATGGACTAAACGGTCATGTCGTTCGGATCGCCATTCCTGCCTTGGTACCGCAAAAAACTCCGGGTGGGTACGGTCAAGTGACGGCGATCGGTGACGCCGGATCATTCAGTGCGCAGACCGAACTGATGGAGGACGTCACGGCTCTCGCGGAGCGCGCGCTCTCCGATCGATTGGCCGGCATCTCGGTCAAAGCGTCCGCGCGGGCGGTGGTGAAATATGCGATGGCCGAAGGCGCCGGTCGAGGCGCTCAAGCGGCGGCAGGCAAGGATGCAGGGCCACTGGTCGGTTTGCTCGTCGGGAGTTTAGGAAAGGCCTGGGCGATTGCATCCGAAGAAGCGGATAAGCGTAGTTGGCGGACGTTGCCCGATGAAATTCGCATCGCTCGTCTGTGGGTGCCTCCGGGCGATTATGACGTGCGGACGCAATACGCCGGACAGGGGGCGGGTCGGGCCGGCGCCCTTCGATCTCAGAAAGTTACCATTCGTAGCGGCGAGACAAAATTCTTCAGCGAACGAGAACTGCCGTGAAGCTGAACCCGGTCATGATTTCCAAAGCTCTTCTCATCTTCCTGGTTGTCATGGACCTGCTCACGGCCGTTCCGGGATGTGGGTGGGGGCGGCGGAGCGCGCCGGCCTGGATCGAGGGAGCGAGCGCGGAGTATCCCGTCGAGCGCTATCTTACGGGTGTCGGCCAGGCGGAATCAAAACCTGCCGCTACCGAACGCGCTTATGGCGCCGTTGCGAAAATCTTCAAAGCACAGATCGTGGCACAATCGAAGGACTGGGAATCCTATCTTGTCCTGGACAAACGAGGGCAGTCCACCACCGAGCGACATCTCGCCTTGGATCAGATTACCAACGTCTCCACAGACAAGGTCATCGAGAACGTAAAAGTACTCGATGCTTGGACGGAGACCAAGACCGGCCAGCACTTTGTGTTGGCGGGAATGGACCGAGCGCAATCGGCGGCGGCGCTCTTGGAACGGATGCAGGAATTGGATCAGACGGTGGAGACAGAGTTGGCGGACGCACACCAAACTCAAGATGGCTTAGCTAGGGTCAGAAATCTGCGACGGGCGGTGAAAAACTTGGTGCTGCGCGAGGCGTATAATGCCGATCTGAGGGTGATCCGGTCAAACGGACAAGGCAATCCTCCCGCGCATCGCGTGGCTGATCTCACCTCCGAACTCGAACAATTCATGACTGAGCACATGCTGGTAGCGGTCGACGTCGCAGGCGATCAAGCAGACATCACGCGACGTGCCGTCACGGAAGGCCTTCTTCGAGAAGGCGTGCCGGTCATTACCAATGGGGCAGATAGAGCGCCGGGGTTGCTGGTGATGGGTGCGGTGCACGTCTGGGACGTGTCCATTCCCGATCCGCGCTTCCGTTATGCGCGGTGGTGCAGCGACTTTGTCGTTACGGAGGCCGGGACGCAACGGATCGTCGGGGCCGTGTCGATCGGTGGACGCGAAGGCCATCTCACTTCTTCCGAAGCCATGTCCCGCGCAATCCGTGTGATGCAGCAAGAGCTCACGTCACATCTGGCTAAAACACTCGCCTCCTACATCTATGGCGATACCGCCCCTCCCATCGAGCTCCCCCCGGCGGCATGCCCGGCCAAGGACCGCGTGAATCGTTAATCGTCATTCATTCTTTAAAACCCGTCGCAATACCTTCGACCACAGGACGACTCAATTGAATTGGTCGAACGTATCGATCTGCTTGAGGCTATAGTTCAGGGCTTCTTTAAGTTTATACATTTGTTCGCCGTCCGGTCCCTGGCCATTCGACTCCGCCGTTTGCAGCGTTCGGTAGAGCGCATAGACCGGCTCATACGCTCGCTTATCGGGCAACTTTCCTAGCGCCCAGACCACCTCCGTCTTCACCGCAAGATTGTCGGTCTTCAAGGCGTCCAGCAGGGGGGGAATGATCGAGAAGTCGCCGTGCAAGGCGCCGACCTGTCCCAATCCCTTGGCGGCCGCGGCCTGAAGTTCGGGACTGCCGGTCTTCAAGACATCGATCAACGCCGCGATGCTTTCCTTCTGCCCAATCGTCCCCAACGCCTGGGCGGCCGCTGTTGCAATCGTGACGTCTGGGTCCTTGAGCGCAACCAGAAGGCGAGGCACCGCTTCTGTGGAAAACATGTCGCCCAATTGCGCGATGATTTTCGCTTTGAGCGCGGGCGAGACCGTCGGTTCATCGAGTCGCTTCAGCAGGCGACCCTCCTGCCCCCATTCCGCGGCTAAGAGAATGGGAAAGGGATAATCTTCCAACCGTTGCTGCAAGGTGGTAAGTGCGTACGTCCCCGAGTTGTCCATGTGCGCATCGGCCGCGGCTTGCCGCGTATCATGGAAGTCGGTGCGTACCTCTTTATGCCACCCCATCTTTTTCCCATGAAGAAGATAGGTCAACTGACATGATGGACCTTTCCACACGCGGGAGGGAGAATCGGGGAGATCGGCGTCTCCACCGGACTGGGTCGTCCCTTCCCACGCTTTATGCTCTTCGCACTTCACCCGGAGCACCGCATCATGCGGCTGCTGCGGATCGGTGACCACGGTATAGCCGAGTACTTGCATTCGCCGCTCCACCGTCTTGGTCAAGGCTCCAGGATCTGCCGGACCTTGATCGGTAATCGCAATCACCTCAACCAGCAGGCGCTGAATTTTTGCCAGTTCACCCTTCTGTTCGGAGGACAGCACATCTCGGCGCGCCTCACTGTCATTCACCGACACCAATATCATCACGACGATCATGATTCTCCAGATCCACGCAACCATAGCGACCTCCGAAAAATAAGATGAAGATAAGATGATGATGAGACAATGCCGATCTATCTTGACTCTACCGAACGACGCGCAGGTGCGCAACTCGCGGGGTGACCTTCCGAACAGAGAGTGCGTTGCCCGAATGGTCATCGACCGCTATAATAGCGCCATGACTCTTGATCAACGCATCGTCTTCATTGGCGCCGGCAACATGACGGAGGCGCTCGTTGCCGGCTTGCTCAAGGCGGAGATCGCGCCGGCGAACAACATCTTCGCGACCGACATTGTGCCTGCCCGCCGCGAGCATATGAAGACTCGGTTCGGTATCGAGGTTGCAAAGGATAATCGGCATGCGGTGGAACGGGCTCACATCCTCATTCTCTCCGTCGAACCTCAAGACTTGGATGAGGTGCTCGTATCGATCCGCGGCTCGGTCTCGCCCGATTGTCTGATCATCTCGGTGGCGGCCGGCTATCCGATCGCTCGGGTGGCGGAACATCTGGGGTCTGTTTCCACGATTGTTCGAGCCATGCCCAATACTCCATCGAGCGTCTTGGCAGGGGTTACGGCGCTCGCCTTCGGGCACGGGCTTTCCGAAAAGCACCGGAATGCGGCGACAACGATTTTTGAAGCGGTCGGTAAAGTCGTGCTGGTGAACGAGACGCTGATGGATGCCGTCACCGGCTTGAGCGGAAGCGGTCCCGCCTATGTTTATGTCATCATTGAAGCTTTGGCCGATGGGGGAGTCCGCATGGGGCTTCCTCGGCAGGTCGCCGAATTGCTCGCCGCGCAAACCGTGCTCGGCTCCGCTTGCCTGTTGCTGGAAAGCGGAGAACATCCCGGCCGTTTAAAGGATCGCATCACTTCGCCGGCCGGAACGACGATTGCCGGCATCGAACAGCTCGAACAACGACAGTTTCGCGCGACACTGATCTCCGCGGTCGAGACCGCCACACTTCGCTCCCGAGAACTGGGACTGTCCCCCAATAAGACAGTTGCCCCGCTGCGTCTAATACAGTAGACTGCCTGCCGTTCCGCTCCACACGGACATTGCCGTACGCTGAACCGGAGAAAGATCGTGGTGTATTGGGTCAAAGTTGTATTTGCCGATAATCAGGAACTCCTGGTTAAAGATGCGATCCGCCATACCATCAGCGACGACATGGAAGTACTCGAGGTGGATACGGCCAAAGAAGTCACGATCATTCCGATGAAGCAAATCAAATATATTTCCTGCGATGCCACCGTCTTCGCCACGAAAGCGAAACCCTCGATCGGATAACGTCCATGGAATGTTGGTTTCCCCATTGCCATAGCTCCTCGGCTCACACCCCCGCTGATAAAAACAGAGAAACCTCCTGTCTCCTGCTGGCCGCTTCACTGCTCGTCGGTGTCTTCCTTCTCGATCTGGTGACCCCTTCCGGTGTCTTGATTCCTGTGCTCTATGTTGTTCCGATTCTGATTGCCCTTCGCTTCCTGCACTACGTGCCTTTTCTGTTCATCTCATCGTGCGCCGCTGTCTTTACCGTGTTGGGGATGGTGCTGTCGCCCGGTGCAGTGTCGTGGATGGTCTGTGCGAATCGGTCGCTGGCGTTGGTTACGATCGTGGCGATCGGACTGGTCTACGTCTACCAGCAACAGACGGCCGCTCGCCTCCATACGTTACAAGAGATGCTGCCGCAATGCGCCTCGTGCAAAAAGGTGCGGGATGATATCGGGTACTGGAGTCAACTCGAACTCTATCTCGAAGAACACCGGATCCAACAATTTTTTCATAGCCTCTGCCCCCTTTGCGAACACCAATATAAGGAAGAGCTGCTAGAATTAAAGCAGTCACGCGAGAGAGAGCCCGCGTCCTTCTAATCGCCGCATTTTCTTCAAAATCATGCAGGTCTTCGATGCTGGGAGGCGCTCCCTCGTGCAGACGCTTCTACCCGAGTAAAACCTAGGAGAGAGGTGTGCGATGAAACAACTGGCGATTCTGATTGTTCTCGGTTGGTTCACGTGTACCGCTGCCGGCTGTCAGCGGGAAGGTCCCACTGAGCAGATCCATAATCAGGCGGAGAAGACGGCGGAAGTGATCGAGCGAACGCTCAACACGCCGATCGAAAAAGCGAAGGCCGTAGAAGGTATTCTGCAGAAATCCGCCGAGCGAACGGCCGAACTATCTCAGCAAGTCGGCGAATAGTCCATCCGTTCCGAGTCAGTGCAGACCTGCGCTGACGTTGACCCACGTTCTCAATGATCAGATGCTATTGACCTCTCGACATCACGCGTTTCGCTAGACGATGAGCGAGGCGTAGCATGGCGGGGGAACGGTCTGCCGGATCTAGCAGTACATTTATGACATGCATGCGCGTGTGATCCGCAAAAGCCGTTTGAAGCGCGTCAATCAAGTCGCGATGCGTGGCGACACGGTGCGGCACCCCTCCTCCCACAAGATCGCAGATCTTTTCGTACTGCCATTCGTGAACATCGTTAAACGGCCCTTCTAAAATCTCGCGCTCGGTCGAGTAACCGCGATTGTTCAGGATGATGACGATGGGTATCTGGCCATAACGCACGCAGGTGCCTACTTCCGAACCGGTCATCTGAAACGCCCCATCTCCGACGAGGACCACGGGTCGTAACGCAGGATCGGCGAAGCCGGCCCCTACCGCCGCAGGGACGGCGAAACCCATTGAGGTATAGTAAGCCGGTGACATAAATTCACTACGCCTGCGGACACGCAAATCGGCTCCCGCAAACAACGACTCTCCGATATCGGCGATCACCAAAGTTTTTTCATCGAGCAATGGTTCGAGCAGGCTAAAGAGGCCTCGCAATGTGGCCGGCGCGCCGGGCGCCGGAATGTCGAACCGAGGCATGTCGATCACCGGCAGCCTCGGATTAGGAAACTTCGGCATCGGCGCGGCAATCAATGCGCGAACAAACTCCTCGAAATAGACGTTCTCGTAGCGATGATGTTTAATCGTCACCGCCTCGGCGGTCGCGTGCACGGTTCGGCCGGCGCGCATGACAGGCGACTGTGGGTCGAGGTCCTCGAGGTCGGTGAGAATCGATCCCAGCATCACCAGACAATCGGCATCATTGACGAATTGCTGCACCTCGTCGTGTCCGATCAATCCCCCGTACACACCCACAAACAGGGGATGATCTTCTCTGATGACCGATTTTCCCAAAAGGGTCGACGCAACGGGAATGTTCAGCCGCTCGATGAACTGCGCTAATTCATCCTGCATATGGAAGCGGTGCACCTCTGCGCCGACGAGCAGCACCGGATGTTTGACGTGCGCCAACATATCCTGCACTTCCATGACCGCCTCGGTCAGCGCCTCTGGATCGCTCTTATCCGGCACAAACGTTCGTCGCGTGGAGAGCTCAATCGGCGCATGCACGAGATCACGAGGAATTTCGATGTAGACCGGTCGCTTGTAACGCGTGAGGGCGGCTAAGGCGCGATCGATCTCCCGTGCCGCGGTGAAAGGATCGTCTAGGACGACGGACGCGACGGTGACTTTTTCAAATACTTCTTGTTGGGTGGTGAAGTCGCGCACCATGTGGTGGAGGAGGGGATTGCGCACGCGTTCAGAGAGCCCGGGCGACCCCGACAACAGCACCACGGGCGACCGCTCGGCATAGGCGCAGGCTACCGCGTTCACGACGTTGAGCCCGCCGACGCAATAGGTGACGCAGGCGCCTCCGATCCCATTGATGCGCGCATACGCATCCGCCGCATAACCGGCGCAATCTTCTCGCGTGGTACCCACGTGTTGGATCGGCGACTGCTCGATCAGTTTATAGAGGCTTAGCACATAATCGCCGGGGATCCCGAAGATGTGGCGTAATCCCAGTTCGTACAACCGGTCCAGCAGCATCGAGCCGATTGTGTCCATAAGGCCTCCCTAGAAAAACTGTAGCCTGCACTCAGGTGAAAGTCCAGGCAGGAAACGCCGAAGTGTTCATTCCGCATCGCTTGCCTTATGATGACCGGAGTGGAGCGATCGCTCGCTTAACTCTGCACGTCTCTCAGTCAGTATGAGCGCTAATGAAGAATGACCATCGGCCGGTGATTCCCGACAGCGTCCGACTGCCGGAGATCACCGTCAAGGCGATCGTGCTGTCTATCGTGCTTGCGGCGGTTCTTGCAGCAGCCAATGCCTATCTGGGACTCTTTGCGGGAATGACCGTGTCCGCCTCCATTCCGGCGGCCGTCGCCTCGATGGCGATTCTCCGCCTTTTCCGTCGATCCAATATTCTGGAAAATAATATCGTGCAAACCGCCGCATCATCGGGGGAGGCGCTGGCGGCGGGAGTCATTTTTACGATTCCGGCGCTCATCCTCGTCGGGCACTGGTCCGCCTTCGAGTATTGGCAAACGACCGCGATTGCGGCGGTTGGCGGCATTCTCGGCGTGCTCTTCACCATTCCTCTGCGACGTGCCTTGATCGTCACGGCCCAATTGAAGTTTCCCGAAGGCGTGGCGACCGCCGAAGTCCTGAAAGTCGGCTCGGCTAGTGAGCGAACTCATATGGACTTGACCAAGAGTTCTTCGAATCCCTCACGAGATTTTCACACCTTATTGATCGCCGGGTTTCTGGGGGGCGCGCTCAAATTCGGAGAAAGCGGACTTCGCCTCTGGAGTGAATCGTTGGAAGGCGCCGTGCAGATGGGCCGAACGGTCCTGTATGCCGGACTGAATCTTTCTCCTGCGCTCCTGGCAGTCGGGTTTATCATCGGCTTGCATACCGCTCTCGTCGTCTTCATTGGAGGGGTGCTCGGCTGGATGGTCCTTCTGCCACTCTATGGTTGGCTCAACGGTCTTCCGGATGGAGTGACCGGTCTTTCAGCAGCCAAAGCGATCTGGAGCAGCCAAATCCGATACGTCGGCATCGGTGCCATGTTGGTCGGAGGTCTGTGGACGTTGACCAAACTTGGCCGTCCCGTGGCAGACAGTCTCGTCGCGCTCACGCACAGCTATCGCGTCTCGTTGGCCTCAGGCCGTCGTACTGCGCCTCAGCGGACCGAACACGATGCGCCGCTTGTCTGGATCATCGTGCCTTTGATCCTTGTTCTTGCTCCCATGGCCTGGATCTATACGACTGTCGTGCAGGACACGGCCATTGGTCTTGTCATGACAGGCATGATGATCGTCGCTGCCTTTCTCTTCTCATCGGTGGCCGGGTATATGGCCGGACTCGTCGGCAGCTCCAGCAATCCGATCTCGGGCGTCACGATCGCCACGATCATGCTGTCGTCGCTGCTCTTGGTGCTTCTCATGGGCCACGATCATCCCGGCGGTCCTGCCGCCGCCTTGGTCATTGGCGCAGTCGTGTGCTGTGCGGCTGCGATGGGAGGAGACAACCTTCAGGATCTCAAAACCGGCCATCTGGTCGGATCGACTCCATGGAAACAGCAAATTATGCAAGTGGTGGGCGTCCTCACCGGTGCGGTCGTGATCGTGCCGGTCCTGACATTGTTGCAGGCCAAGTATGGCATTGGGAATGTGTCCGCGGCCCACCCTCATCCACTCAGTGCGCCGCAAGCAACCCTGATGGCGAGCCTGACGCAGAGCGTGTTTGGCGGACACCTGCCATGGAAGTTAGTCGCGCTTGGGCTTGTAATCGGCGTCGGCGTCATTGCGATCGATCGACGGCAAGAGCGTCGTGGAGCGGCCTTCCGCATGCCTGTGCTGGCTGTAGCGCTGGGTATCTATCTCCCATTGAAACTATCGGCCGTAATTTTTGCCGGCGGGGTTGTGGCCGCATTGGTTCAAAAACAGAGGCATTTCGCGGATGGGACCGTTCCTCGCAGCGGCCTGCTCTTTGCCGCGGGCTTGATTACCGGTGAAGCGCTCATGGGGATTCTCTTGGCCGTACCGCTCGCATTCAGTGCATTCATGCCGGACATCGGCGCCGATCCCTTTCAACTCTTCGACACTCCTCCATTCGATGGATGGCCTGGGCTCATCATGGTGAGCGTGATTGCATTGTATCTCTATCGGCTGGCTTCTTCGGATGCATCCCGCCCATAGGGACGTGGAGGATGTGTCAGCTGATCACAACTATCGGCAGATAGGACAAGGAAAGTCGCTGGAGGTAAACCTTAGTCGCTCGGGGGTTCGAAATGTCCCGGCTGTCGGTTTTGCCATGGGACGGTAGCTTGTTTGGCTTGTTTTACTAAACTTCTGAGGCTGACTTCGGCAGCTCGAATCAATTTGGGGTCGCCTGAATACAGCACCCTGGTCAGCAAGACATATAATTCACGGTCTTGTTGGGCGGCCTGGAGAATGCGTTCGACGACTGGATCGAGACTCTGGACTGACGGCGCGTCCGATTCATCGCCGTCGGCATCGCTCGTCAGCAGATCAATCTGCTTGGGGTCGCCATGCAACCATGAGGGAGGGACGCCGAGCGCGGAGGCGACTGTTTCGATCATCGACACGCATGGATCCACTTGACCGGCTTCGATCTCTTCCAAGGAGCGGGCTTCCAAACCAGTCTTCGCCGCCAGCGCCGCGATGGACTGTCCTCGGGACATTCGCCAGGCTTGTAGATACGATCCAATAGGCATGAGCGGATGATAGCGAATTGCTCATGACGCTGCAACGGTCTATCGACCTGCATCCGCCATGGGCACGGTCGTCAGGAGACCTTCCGCTTTGTGTAAGCCGAGATTGGTGAGCCGGTATCGACCGCCTTTCCCCCGACCGGTTCGCACGATGGAACGATCGTTCAAGTAAGCCTTGAGGATTCTATCCAGCCGTTTAATTCGACAACCGGATTGTGCAAGCGCGGCGTTTAGGGCCGTGGCCGGAACATCATCTTCGTTCCGCAATCGTTGGTAACCGAGGAGGAGTAGAAGAACGGCATCGGCTTCGGGGGTCGTTCCAGCGGGAAGCTGCCGAAGGGACAAGGCTTGGGGCGGCGATGCTATACGATACAGGTCTGCCAGACCTTCACGATGTGTAGGCGCCACTGTCCGGCGAGTCTGTTCGCTTTGCGCAGGAAGGTCGTTGCCGTTTTGGCAGGGAAGGCCGGCACCCTCGCGGCCGGGCATCTCTTGCATCATGGCTCGAAACGCCTCAAACTGTCCTCGGACCAGTTCCGCAGGCCCCTCCGCCTCGAACTCTTGTCCGTCGATCTTCACCCGCAGCTTGAAGATCCCTTGAAGTTTCGACATGGTGACGAAACTATGACGCAAACAATGTTTAATGGCAAGTTTGGTCAAGAGACGAAACAAATTGCGTCATTCGGATAACTCTCTCTGGCAATGCGCTTTGTCAAATCGTGACCTTAATAGTCGCTGTGAATACCTGTTGATGAGGTGGTACCGGCACGGAATGATCGCTTTACGGCCAGATTGTGTCAGTGAGTTTCTTGTGGATAACGGTGGGTATGCATAAACTGACTGCTTCACGCGCAGCGTTCATTCGAACCCTGGTTCGGCAGAAAAAGGTTCGGGACGCCGAACGAGCCTTTATTGTGGAAGGACGAAAACCAATCGGCGAACTCTTGAAAAGCCACGCGACCTCTTTTCAGGCGTTGGTACTTACAGAGGCGAGCCTGAATGAGAGCAAAGGCACGATCTTCGATAGTATCCAGAAGAGTGGATGTTCGGTGTATGTATGCGAGGAGCGGGTCTTTGCAACATTGTCGGATGTGACGACTCCGACCGGCATGTTGGCCATCCTTCGACGACCCGTCTGGAATCAAGATGCGGTATTTCATCGCGGACGGCTCTTGGGGTTCTATGGGGAATCGCTGCAAGACCCGACCAATGTCGGTACGATCATTCGGACGGCCCTCGCCTTCGGATTACAGGCGCTGTGGTTATCTCCGGACTCAGTCGATGTGTTCAATCCAAAAGTCGTACGCGCGACCGCCGGCGCGCTTCTCTCGTTGCCGATCTTTACCGCGACATCCGGCACTCTGTTCGTAGAACGCGATTGTGCCATCGTGACGGCAGAATTACCCGGCCCTGCCAGCATACCTCTTCAGAACCTTTCGGAGATTCCGCCCCGCTCCGTCGTCGCGTTGGGCAATGAAAGCCGCGGGCTCTCGACATCGGTTCTCAATCTGGCTTCGCTTCGTTTTCATATCCCGATACGACCCGAAGCAGAATCGTTGAATGTGGCGGCATCCGCGGCGATCGCAGCCTTTCACTTCACACACCACGTATGAAGTAGTTCGTCGAAGATGAAATCAAAAGCGAAAGCTATTTTGATAGGCGTGACTATAGGCGAAAAACTAGGCGAGTCAGCACTGCCAACAGATGGCCAAATAGCGCAGCAGTCGCTGCTGCTCATCGGGGTCCAACAGAAGAAATTCGGTGCCGAACGCTCTGCCTTTCGACCAACGCACTGCGGCGAGTTTGATTTGCACCGGTTCTTCTTGTCCCCTCTGTCCATGCAAATTCATTTGTAGACTGAAATACTCGCCTTCCGCCACCTCGCTCTCGGTCTGGATAAGACAACCTTTGACCGAGAGATTTTGCACCGTGCCGTTTGCTTTTCGATCCCACACAAACGAAACCGGAAGCTGCACTAAATAGCGGGGTGGATTACGTGGGGGCATAGAAGTCCCTCCTCAAAAGCGGCCCGGTGAAATGCAGTCAGCAGAAAAAGCGTGAGATCAGAAGGCTGTCGAAGACAGACCGAAGGAATCGTTGACTGATGACAGGAGCGTGGCCAGTGGCTCACGTGAGCGCAGGAACCGTCATGCCGACTGCCTCACCTAGACTCATTTAGGTCTCTGTGGTGCCGAGGAACAGAATCGAACTGTCGACACCAGCCTTCGGGAGTGCTCTAAACAAAACAATCAAGACGTTAAGGGGAAGAGAATCGTGACAATGTACTATTCAGTGCTTATAACGTCAAGGAAGCTACACGCAGGGAATATAGCAGCAGGGACACCAGAGAAGGTTAAGGGTTGCTGTGTAGTACGGGGCATCAAACGGTCAAAGACCGCTATGATCCTTCATGGAAAAGAGTGGGTTAACTCGATGGGATCTCTTCCTCCTGCGCCCTCCTCTCAAGAACAAAGGTTTCGCCGTCTTCTTAGACCGTACCATGCGAGGACCGCACATCCTGACGCAAACAAAAAGAGTGTGGACGGTTCAGGGTTCTGCACCAATCGAGCCGTTGAGATCGGATCCGCGGCGCTGCTCAAGCTCTGGGCGAAGCCGAGCGAAAGAGAGAGAGGAACGATTGTTGTCGTGGTTGTTTGAACAAGAGGGGATATGCCTGCTGTAGTGCTCGTTGTGTTGATGGTGCTCGTCGTGGTTGTGGTTGCAGCGGAGGGTAGAGTCGTAGCCGTGGGGATTAATGTTTGTGCAGCCAATGTTGTGGTGGTTATGGTTGCAACGGAGGGTAGAGTGCTGGGGATTAATGTTGAACCATCTTGTGCAGCCGGTGTCAGGGTGCCGCCGGCGGCATCTGGAAAACGCGGTGCGGCAGAACCACTAGTAGTTGGCGTAAAGGGCTGTGCAGGGGAGGCAAGCGGCGCTGCCGCTCCAGCGAGAGGGAATGGGTTGAACGCACTGATTCCCGTGGCAGGGGTGACGGGAGCGCTGCCGATGACGGGTGACGGATTAAACGTTGTCGACGACGTCGCGAGGGGTGCCGACGCTCCCAACAAGGGAAAGGGATTAAACACACTGCCACCGGCGGTGGCATTTGTTGTCACCATTGTTGTTTGCTGTAATGTCAGGGCACCTGCGTGGACCGGCAGTAACATAAGGCTTATCAGAACAGATTGAATGAATCTTTTCATGGTCAGGTCCTGGCCAGAGGGTGAGGTGCGAGTAAACTATCAAAGCATAAAGAAGAATAGCCGCCCATCGGGGAATTCGATCATAATCTGTGGGGAGTTCATTTACATACATCATGCCAGGACTTGTATTAGCCACGTGAATGCTAATCCGGCATGAATAAAGGCCAGTTGCCTTTCGTTCCCGCCCGCAGTTTTCCAGATAGACGCCATGCTCTTAGTGCCAGCTTCTCGAATTCGAATCCTTTTGGCACGGTAATCACCAACTGCCCGTCATGGGTGAACAGCGATTTCGTAGGTATAGTGATGGAGTTCCCTGATCTGCTTCCTTCGCATTAAGGCTCGCCTTAAGCTATTGGACCGATTCACTGCGAAACCAGATCAACCTCGTCGATTACAAGCGCGACGAAAAGTGATCTGCCCTGACGGCCGCTCCGACGCCAAGTGAGGTGAAGGACGAACGATGAGTCCTCATACGGAACAGAGTCGAAGGACTCGCGAATCGATGGTCGTTTTTTAGTCAGTGGGAAGATGGCAATTCCTTCACCGCTGGGACCGCACCTGTGAACGGGCAGGGATGCACGATCTGCACTTCCATGATCTTCGGCACACGTTCGGAACGTGGCTGGTGCAAGCCGAGGTAGATTATGTCGTGATTGAATCACGGTGCGAAGGCCATCGAGCGACTGGTTACACTATGGATTCGAAGAATGAGAGCGTCGCGCTTCGGGCCGCGGAAGCGTTGCTAGATCGAGGCTATGGCCGCCCCATGCATGGGGTGGAGCTGAGTGAACAGAAAGAGATCCGCACTCCCACGTTGGTCAGAGTCACCTTTGTGACGCCATCTAAAAGGGATGACTACTGTTTCATCTCACAGCGCCCTTACTCTCATCGGTTTCTCTGAAGAAAAGTAATCGTGTCGTACGTCCATGTCCTCGTCGAGAGCGAAGGACGACTCCTATTCACTTGATATCCCCGTTCTCCCTCACCCCATTGAACCTCGGCACGGCCATGAAGCGTGCGCGTAACACACCCCGGCAAGATACTGTCAAAAGCAACAGTTCCATGTGACTAGACGAACGCCTATCCTATAAGCCGCGAAAGGTTGGTTACGATGGAATCTGCTTACGGAAGGCGTTGGTCGATGCGAAAGATCTCGGACAGAGATTCATAAGAGGTGTCTGATGAAACGCATGATGACGATCATTGCGGTGAGCGCATTCGTCGTGGTCGGTGTCGGCATCGCATTCGCGTCGAACGTTTTCGTGTATCCCAAGAATGGTCAAAGTAAAGATCAACAGGAGCAAGACCAATTCGCTTGCTACAAGTGGGCCAAGGAGCAGACGGGCTTGATCCTAACAAACCTGTGACACACGCGGATCTTCTGCCGGCAAAAGGTGGCGCCGGCCGCGGCGAGGCGAAGGGCGCGGCTGTCGAGGCCATCGGCGGCGCGATCGGGGGAGATGCAGGAAAAGGTGCAGCAATTGGAGCAGGCGTTGGCGCGGCCGGTGGCGCAATGAAGAAGCGACGATCAGAGAAGGAGCGTGAGGCCGCTGCGAACATACCGAACAGCAGTATGACGCCAGTGTCCAAGGCTACCAGCCTGCGTTCGGAGCCTGCATGGAAGGACGGGGCTACACGGTGAAGTAGCTGTTCCTTGCGGTGCGAACCGGAGTGGCCGACAAGCAGTCCATTGAGATGTGCAAAGTGTTCCATCATCAGTGCTTATCCAAGGAGGTGCGAAGATGCGTAGCAAAACCAGGCACGAGCGAAGATTCATTGTTGGATTTTCGCTTCTCACTATCGTACTGACCGTTGTGGTTATGGCCATTCCGCCGAAGCCGGCATTGACAGCAGACACGACGGAGAAGCAAGGCGCGTCAGTGGATCCTGCGTTCCCGGCCGAGCGGGATCGCCATCTAGGACCGCAGGATGGGAAGACGACGACGACCGGCTCTGAAAGATCCAAGGACATGGACAAGGGAAAGAGTAGCGGACAACCCAGTGAGAAAGTGACGCCTGAGCAGCAGCTCGTCGAAAAGGCACGCTTGACCGTGGAAGCCTTTGGGACCAATCCGGACTTGAAAGAGGCGCTCCGGGGCGACCTCAAAAATCCCAAGGGCATCTTTATCATTCCACAGTTGCTAAGGGGCGCCTTCGTGTTTGGCGGCAGGGGAGGGAGCGGTGTGCTGCTTGTCCGTGATGAGAAGAAAGGATGGTCGCAACCGGCGTTTTACACTCTCAGCTCGGTGAGTTTTGGCTTGCAAGCCGGGGCGGACGTCACACAAATGGTGTTCCTGATTAGGACGACCAGGGGCCTGGAACAGTTTTACAAGAACGATTTCAAACTGGGTATCGATGCGGCGCTGTCGGCCGGCCCGGTCGGTGGGGGCGGCGGTATCCAAGGGGTGACGGCCGATCTGCTCTCGTATGCCAGCAGCAAGGGCCTCTTCGCAGGCATGGCTTTGGACGGGGCATTAGTTACCGTCTCGAATGATTCGAACACGGCGTACTACGGGAAAGAAGTGAGACCCACAGACATTCTGGTCAAGCAGAGTGTGGAGAACAGCAAATCTGAAGACCTGCGAGCAGCTGTGGACAAGGTTATCAGGTAACTGAGGATCGCCGAGGTTCGACGCGAGTGCGGCTTGGCTACCTATGTTTCCTCACGGGTGATGAAACCCAAGCAAACCCGACGACTAGGGAATCCACGGCCAACTGGGCGGAGGTATTGCGCGATCTCCGCGATCGCGCGGGGCCCCTCGCCTGATCGTCAGCGAGGGGCACCTGGGCATTTGGAGCGCCGTGCGCCACGTGTATCCAGAAGCGAGGGAGCAACGGGGCTGGAATCACCGGATCCACAATGTCCTCGATAAGCTCCCCAAACGGCAACACCACGGCTAAAGCGCTGCTGTGCCCTATTCCGTATGCACCCCACTCGTCGGAAAGCGGAACAGCGCCGCGACCAGTTAGTGCACTGGTGTTAGCACCTGGGATTCCCCGACGCGGCGCGGTGTCTGGAGGCGGATTGGGACAGGCTCGTGGCCTTCTACCGATTTCTGCAACCGCACTGGCAGCATCTGCGGACCACGAACCCTGTTGAGTTGCCGTTTGCGACGGCTCGATTGCGTACACCGAAAGCGAATGTCGATATCCAAGTTCCTCTTTTGAATTGTTGATTTCCATCGTAGAGGTTCTCGATCATGATGGATATTATTTGCATGAAAAAATCATTGACATCCCGGTGCCTACCGTCTATTTCTGCAGCGGTTTAATTCACCGTTTATCATCCTCTTCAGCGGCGGATTATATGGCAATAGGAGGCAGGGACGCTTACACCGTCACCGTCTTGCTTGATGTAAACGATTCTCAAGACCCAGATGATAGGGCAGAAGCACGCAGCTATCTTGTCGCTGACCGCAGTTCCGGGAAGGCAGTGATCATCGATGCGGTGATTGAAAACGTTGCACGTGACTGCACCATCATTCGAAACCTAGGCCTGACGCTGCTGTTCGCGATTGAAACGCACATTCATGCCGACCATATCACCGGGGCGTCCCTCATTAAGGATTGCACCGGTGCACGGATCGTTTATGGTGGGGCCGCAAAAGGCATGGTCACCGGTGCAGATCTGTTTCTCTTCGACGGAGAAGAAATGGAGGTGGGCCATACGTACATCCAAGCGCTTGCCACACCCGGACATACGGAGTGTTGCACCAGTTATCTAGTCCCCGGCGCAGTATTCACGGGCGATACACTGTTCATAGGCAGCAACGGCCGCACGGATCTGCAGGGTGGCTCCGCAGAGAAACTGTTCGAGTCCGTTCGTTGCAAACTGTTTGCGCTTCCCGACGAGACGATCGTATATCCCGGTCACGATTACAACGGTAGGATGTCATCGACTATCCACGAGGAAAAGCAATTTAACGAACGCCTGAAACTTTCCATTGACAAGACTGCTTTCGTCGAGATGATGAACGGCAGGAATGTGCCGCCGCCTTCAAAAATGAGCATTGCACTCCCTGCTAACATGCGGGCCGGTCGTCTGACTGATCTTGACGCGTGATAGGCACTGGCATCTGAATATTTCAACGGACGTTGTAAATGAAAGAGGGAGAGCCAGTAAGCCGTCCTGGAGGCTTCCTCACTCCTGGTAGTTATATGGTAGCAATATCTAACCATTTTGACTTATGAAGGAATTTTGGTGACGCAGGAAACTAACAAACCGCAGGTCAGAAATGAGGTGTCCTTTCTAAAAGACTGCCGCCACGCCCATCCCCACATTGGTATTTTTGACCGACTCGAGCTCAAAGCTCTGCTTACGGTTTGATCGCTGGAAGCCGACGAAGCCTCGCAGGGAATCGGTAAACTGTCGAATCAGCAAGATCTCTCCTTGGATGATATCTTCATGGGCGCCGTTTCGCTCGTCCCCGACGATCCCGCTGGTCCAGTTGTTCCGCTCATAATGGACAGCCCCCGATAGGACCAGCCCCCTCATCACTTCGAAGTCCAAGTCGGCACTGAAGTAGTGGTTCACGTAAGACACATCATCCCGCAATTGCGGCTGACTTCGCCCCTCGGCTAGACCGCGTTCATAATGGTAACTAAAACCCAACTTGACCCGTTCAGATAGACTCCACTCCAAATGCGGCCCGATCGTCCAGAAGTTCGTATCCCGCTGAGCGAAGGCATCGTTGTAGCTACGAATCCCATACCTGGTCAATAAGCGCACCTCGAGATTCGACGTGAGGCGCTGTTCCAGCCGCGCGCTCCAGATATGACTTGTGACGGACTCATCCACCAATCCTTCTTCCCCTGGTCGGCGATCTTCATTTTCACCGAGGAAGAGATTCGGCGCATAGTAGTATCGGAAGCGAAGCCGTGTCTCAGCCGAGAAGGCTTGGAGCGCTTGCACGTTCAGCGTTCCGTGGTTGAAGCGTGGGTTGTCCGCATAAATGAATCCCTGGCCCCGTACGCTCAACGATGTAGTGCCCATTCGATTGTCGAAGGATGTCCGGAGGATGGCATCCGGTTCGAACACCACGTCCGATCCCTTGTCAGTAAGACGGGTATCGATTGCCGGTTGGGTCGGATCTTCGTCCCTGGTCAATCGTCGTGTGGCGGAAAAAATACCCACATCATCTGTATAGAACAGCAGCGCTCGACCCTCAATGGTTGTCTCGGCAACGGCCGCCGGCGTCGTCAGCCATACCAACATGAGGGCGACGAGCGGTCGTCTGACGGTCCAACGTTCGTACGACTTCATGTTGTGGAGCATCCAGTCACTTCTCGGAAACAGCGGGAAACTGTGCATGGAGAATGTCCACACTTGGGGTGCCGGCATTAAATTCACGACCGAGTCGAAGACCCCTGACATAGTCTCGAGGCGGCCTACCGGTCCATCGACGGAACGCCCGTGTGAAGTGTGCCGAGTCGGCATATCCGACCAAGAAAGCAATGTCGGTCAGATTGTAAGCCCCCTCTTGGATGAGTTGAAGACTGCGGGTTCGGCGGAATTCATCGAGAAGGGATTCAAATGGGACTCCCCACCTGGCAAGACGGCGTTCGAGCGTGCGGGGATGAAGCCCCAGAACGCCGGCGGACGTTTCGAGAGTAGGCGTCTCGTAAGCCAACTGATCCGACATGTTGGTGAGCACCGCTCGGACGACTTCTTCTTCAGACGGCCTATTGGGAAGCATCCGACGGACCGCCCTGCTCGATTGCAAGGGCAAGTCGAGGAGCCCTCGATCGAAAACAACAGCATTCTCTTCCGCGCGAAAGGCCAACCGTGGGCCAAACACGCGTTCCAACTCCTGCGAGTTCCGACACGGCAGATGATCGAAAGCAACATCAACGACAGTCGGCTGGCCGGTAAGGGCCAGAAGTTTCTGAAAAAACACGAGGACGCCTTGGATGTACTGCGCTGGATTTTCTCCCGTACGTCCGAGAAAAGAGTAACTCAGGTGGGCCGTGCGGCGATTTTCACTCAAGCGAATTTTTGTGCCGGTTTGGATGAGGGAGGTTCGGCGACAGGCCACGCCGATCGCTGTCCGCAGCGTCGGAGCATCGAGAATTGCCGCTCCGAAGGCTTCAAACTGTACGAAGGACTCCATTTCGCCGACGTGGATACCGCAGTGGGGATCGCCGGTCGCAGACGACATGGCATTGACCAGGGCAAGAAACAGCTCGCGGGGAACCCAGGCGTCGGGATCAAGAAGCATGTGAGTGGGCATCCCCACACGCTTGAGGACTTTCCCTGGCTGCTCTCCGTTCGCAAGGAGATAGGGAACGGCACACCCAAGCTCGCACACCCGGTGGCCGAATTTCATAAGGGCTAAACCCTAACACAAGAATGTCGGGAAATGGCAATTCATGCCGCCGGCACCCTGATACGTTGCTGCACTATAGGAGATATGCGGCGCATGAGAACTGTTAGAAGTGACAGTTCCCATGGTGACGGGACTTAGTGCATACCTCTTGAATCAGCAGAAAAGCCTGCGGAGGACTCTGGCTCATGACTTCATCAAGCGCCGAAAAGAAAGTACACATTTTTAGAAGCGTGGCGGACGGAAATGGCATCAAAATCAACGTGGGTTCCTCCAACCGCTTAACAGCCCGGGTTGCCGTCGGCATGTTGCTGTCATTGCTATCCGGATGTGTGACTTCTCCAACCTATACGATTTCGCCGCCAAAGCCGGACCAGATGTCCTGCAACCATCCGATGAAACCGAGTGACACACTGATCGGGATCGCCATTTCGGGAGGGGGGAGTCGAGCGGCATTGTTCGGAGCGGCCGGCCTCGAAGCACTGGCGAATGTGCAAGTAGGGTCTGCACATTCTCTGTTGGAAGACGTCTCAATGATTTCCAGCGTCTCCGGCGGCAGCATGGCGACGTCGTACTTTGCCTCGACGAAACCGCGAAAGAACGTGCCGGTTCTGGCTCCGTCAGGCGAACTCAGCACGGAGTACCAGACGTTCTTTGCACAGTACAAAAAAACCATGAACCAGGATTACGAGGATCCCCTCTTTTGGCGGAACATGAGCCGATTGCGCTTTTTCAATCCGGCCTGGACTGCCGTGTCTCTCTCTGAACATCTGAATGCCAAGTTCTTACATGAACTGACATTTAAAGATGTTCGCGAGCGGGAATTGAGCGGCGAGATTCCTCGACTGCTGATCAATACCACCTTGTACAACGATGGGCGTCGGCTCGTGTTCACGACGTTGCCCCATGAGCAGACCCAGTACGACCTATTGAAAGATGTCAGTCGGGCAAGCGGTGGAGTCCCTCGTTCGAAGGAATCCGTCGAGCTGATGAAAGAAAAGTGGGCCTCACTGCAGTCTGCGACGCCTCAGGCGATGAACCTCGACCTGTGCGCGATTCAATTAAGCGATGCCGTGACTGCATCGATGTCGTTCCCTCCAGTGATCGGTCCCATTACGTTCAAGCTTGAGGGAGAAGAACGGTACTGGCACGTAGGGGACGGCGGGTTGTCCGACAATATGGGGCTGGAGTCGCTAGCGACGGTTGCGTTACACGCGCTCCAAGAGAATGCGGTCCGCCGGGTACTCCTGATCGCCTTCGACAGCTCGTTCCCCTTCCAGGTGGGGTCAGATCGGCTGGATAATTTTCCCGAGGGCTTTACGTTATTCAATTACGACTATGGCCGAATTCCCGGCATCATGGAGGAACGGGCGTTAGCCTACCGAATACTCTATTTTCGCACGATGTCGGAGCAGGGCGTGATGCCAGACGAGAGCCGATTGAAATTCCTTCAACTGAGGCATATTGACGCGGTGTGGAAGGATGATATGAGCGATCTGCCCGCATCATGCAAGGACGAGAAGGTGAAGCTTGCGAACCCACCGATGGTCAAAAAGCGCCTCGCGAGCGTCGTCACCAGGCTATGGCTCAAGTCCGATTGCGATCGCGACTTAGTGGCCTTGGCAGCAGCGAAGCTGGTCGAAGCACGAAAGGACGAGATCCTAAAATTCTTGCAGCAGTCGCCTCCATAGTGCACCGCAAGGTTCCTTTTTTTTGCATTACTGGAAGGACCTCCAGGGGGACAGAAGCATGAAAAGCTGTATCGTGACGACACTATTTCGCGCCGCTATTCCGTGTATGTTGGCCGTGTCGATACTCGACAGCGTCGCCCTGGCTGGCGAACTGGCGGGCGCAACGCTGCCTGACACGCTCAAGTCCGGCGACTTGACATTGAAGCTGAACGGTTTGGGTCTCAGGAAAAAGTCCATGTTCAAGGTCTACGTGGGCGGGCTCTACCTTGAATTGCCCACGAAGGACGCAGGCGCAATTCTGGCGACCGACCAGGCGAAGGCCATCCGCATGCATTTCCTGCGCGATCTGACCAAGGTGCAGCTCGTGGAGGCCCTCCAGGCTGGCTTCGAGGCGAACGCGAAGGACAAGACCGAACAGAAGGCTGCGTTCGATAGGATGCTCACGCTCATCCCCGACGTGAAGGAAGGCGATACGCTGACGTTTACCTACCAGCCAGGAAAGGGCACAACGCTGCAGGTCGGCAACAAGGAGCTGGGCGCCTTCGCAGGAAAGGGCTTCAGCGAGGCCGTCTTCTCAATCTTCCTGGGACCGAAGCCACCCTCAGAGGATCTGAAAAAGGGCTTGCTCGGCCTGTGAATTGGATGATGATCTTCCCCCTCGAAAAAACAGTACTGTCGAGCATGTCGTGAAATGGCAAGATAGATCGACAGCATTTTTCTTACCTTTGCCAGGGCCGAGTATCGATGGATCACGATGAGGGAAATCGAAAGCGAGGTAGTAAGGGTTTCCAGCGACTCATGAAGGATATTGACCCAAGAAAAGAGGTCTATCATGAGGGCAAAATTCCTTGGCTTCTGCTCTACTGGGCCTTTAGCATTTTAGTCCTGATCATGCTGCCGACCTTGCCTGCCGATGCAGGCGGACTCTCGCTGTATGAGGTAGCGACAGCGGATGTCGGACTGGCCAGCGCGGGATGGGCAGCCCGAGCGCAAGACCCGTCGACACTCCTCAAAAATCCAGCCGGGATGAGCTTATTGGAGGGCAACCAGTTTCAGGGTGGACTTCAAGTGCTGCAGGCGGGACTCAGTTTTAGCCCAAGTGCCGGCACGACGGTGGACGGCAATAGTGGAGGGAATGCCGTCGGGGTCTTGCCAGGCCTGAGCTTGTTCTACGTACATGGGCTGGGCAAGGATCTGAAAGTTGGATTTGGTGTCGCTTCCACCTTCGGGCTCGGCATGAGCTACAACTCCGGATGGGTTGGCCGCTACTATGCGCTGGACAATACCCTCGTCGGCATCAGCATGCTGCCGGGACTCAGCTATCGCCTCAACGAGAAACTCTCCATTGGGGCTGCGGCCAACGTCATGATCGGCTATCTGAACCACAGTAATGCCATCAACAATCGTGCGTTCCTTAATGTCCCCGATGGCGATATGCGAGTGACGGATACGACCGTCGGCGCCGGAGGAAATGTCGGACTGCTCTTTGAACCTAAAAAGGGCACGAGATTCGGCGTTACCTATTATTCCCAGGTGAAGCTGAATTTCGGAGACACACCCACCTTCACCGGTTTGTCCGGCCCCCTCGGCACGACCTTACAGAATCGAGGACTATTGAATCGGGAGATCAATTTGGGCATGACGGTGCCGCAATCGGTGATGGTGAGCTCGTACCATGAGTTCACAGATCGCTGGGCGATGATGCTGGATTTCGGCTGGCAGGACTGGAGCCAGTTCGGCAAGGTGGATATCGGCATCAGCGGAGGCACGGCGAATCCAAGTCTCACTACCGCCATTAACTACCAGGACACGTTCCATGTGGCACTCGGCAATCGGTATCGACTGAATCCGGCCTGGCTCCTCAATTCAGGGTTTGCCTGGGACAGTTCGATGCTCAAGGATCAGGACCGTACAGTCACCGTTCCAATCGGTCAGGTCTTTCGGTTCGGCGTAGGCGCCGAATGGCAGGCAAGCACCAAATTAAATGTGCAGTTCAGTTATGAACTGGCCTACAGCGGCGATCTGCCGGTGAATCAGAACCGAGGCCCCCTGGCCGGAGCGGTCGTCGGGCAATTTCCGAGCAGCTACCTAAACTTTTTTCAAGTGAGTTTCATCTGGGGGAGCTGAGGTCGGGGGCGTGCGGATCGAGCTGAGCCATTCGTTCAATCTCGCAAATCAGGGTCAGGTGGATTTGTTCACTGGAACGAAATAATTCTGCAGGACAGTACAAGAGAGGGGAGCATCATGCGAAAACATGTCATCCCGGCGACATTGAGTGCGGCGCTCATGTTGGCGGCCGTTGTCGCCTTTGATGGATTAAGGCAGACCACCGCGACATCCCAACCCACAGTGTCTGGGGAAATGAATCGAACGGTGCTCCCGATCCCAGAACCGAACTATCCGCACGCCACTGAGCTCGACGCGCGTGATGCCACGCCGCCGCCGAGGTTCGAGGTGAAGCCGCCCAAGGGCGCGCCGAACGTCATCGTCTTTCTGATCGACGACATCGGCTTCGGCCATGCCAGCACGTTCGGCGGCGCCATTCCCATGCCGACGCTCGAGCGCCTTGCCAACCAGGGGCTCAAGTACAACCGCTTCCACACCACGGCCCTCTGCTCGCCCACACGCGTGGCCCTGCTGACCGGCCGCAACCACCACACCAACAACGCGGGCGCGATCATGGAAGTCGCTACAGCGTACCCGGGCAACACAGGCGCACGGCCGCTCAGCGTCACGCCGCTGGCCGAGATTCTACGCCAGAATGGCTATAGCACCGCCGCGTTCGGAAAGTATCACGAAACCGCTCCATGGGAAGTGAGCGTGTCCGGACCGTTCGATCGCTGGCCGACGCGTTCAGGTTTCGACAAGTTCTACGGCTTCATCGGCGGCGAAACCAACCAATGGGCGCCGCTCATCTTTGATGGCACGATCAAGGTCGAGCCGCCGCACGATCCGAACTACCACTTCACGACCGACATGACGAACCAGGCGATCGCGTGGATCCGGGCCCAGCAGTCGCTGACGCCGGACAAGCCCTTCTTCACGTATTTTGCCACCGGCGCGACGCATGCTCCACATCACGTGCCCAAGGACTGGATCGCGAAGTTCAAGGGCAAGTTCGACGGCGGCTGGGATAAGTACCGCGAAGAGACCTTCGCCAGGCAAAAGCAGATGGGGATCATTCCTCAAGAGGCGAAGCTTGCGTCGAAACCTGAAGCCATCAAGGATTGGGACAAGTTGACAGCCGACGAGAAAAAGCTCTTCGCGCGGCAAATGGAGGTGTTCGCAGCCTTCGCGGCGCACACCGACCATGAGATTGGGCGCGTCGTGAAGGCGATCGAAGACATCGGCGAGCTCGACAATACGCTCATTCTGTATCTCGTGGGCGACAACGGCAGCAGCGCCGAAGGCGGCATGGTCGGCATGTTCAACGAGATGACCTACTTCAACGGGGTTCACGAGGCGGTGCCCGACATGCTGAAGAACATCGACAAGTGGGGCGGGCCTGAGACCTTCCCGCACATGGCAGCGGGGTGGGCCGTCGCCGGCAATACCCCGTTCATGTGGACCAAACAGGTGGCTGCGAATTTCGGTGGCACGCGGAATCCTCTCGTCGTGAGCTGGCCCGCGCGCATCAAGGCTAAGGGCGAGATGCGCAGCCAATTCCAGCATGTGATCGACATCGCGCCGACCGTGCTCGAAGCAGCAGGGCTGCCGGAGCCGAAGACGGTCAACGGTATCGTGCAGACACCGATGGAAGGCGTCAGCATGGTCTACACCTTCGACGACGCGAAGGCCCCGAGCCGGCATACGACGCAGTACTTCGAAATTTTCGCCAACCGCGCCATCTACCACGATGGGTGGGTAGCCGCCACCGTGCACAAGGCCCCCTGGGAACCGACTCCGCGACGCAAGCTCGCCGAGGATATTTGGGAGCTTTACAATGTGGATGAGGACTTTAGCGAGACCAACGACCTGGCGGCAAGCAATCCGGAAAAGCTCAAAGACCTGCAGGCGCTGTTCATGAAGGAAGCGGAAAAGTACCGCGTGCTGCCGATTGACGACCGGTCGATCGAACGGTTCGACCCTGCCATGGCGGGCCGTCCGGACCTCATGGCCGGCCGAAAGTCCTTGACGGTCTATTCGGGCATGACCGGCATGATGGAGAACGCGTTCATCAACGTGAAAAACCAATCGAAGACCATCACTGCCGACGTCGAGGTTCCTTCCAACGCCAATGGCGTCATCCTCTGCCAGGGCGGACGCTTCGGCGGATGGAGCCTGTACGTGGTGAACGGCAAGCCCGCGTACACCTACAACCATGTAGGTCTTCACCAGTACACGGTCAACTCCACCGACGCGCTTGTGCCAGGCAAGGCGACCATCAAACTCGAGTTCACCTACGACGGCGGACGCGGCAAGGGCGGAAAGGCCACCCTCTACATCAATGGCAAGGCGGTCGGGTCCGGGCGCGTGGAGCAGACCAACGCCAACATCTTCTCGGCCGACGACGCGGCCGACGTGGGCGTGGACGAAGGGACCAACGTGAGCTCGGCGTACAAGCAGTACGGGAACAAATTCACCGGCAAGATCGAGAAGGTTCGAATCGACACCAAGTGATTTCGACCGAAAGAATGAAGCGGAGTGTGAGACTGTTCTTCTTCATCGCTGTGTACTAGCGCAAGAGGGTTGGTAACTGTGTGATGCGTCTCACCCTCAAGATGTGCGCTCTCGCGGTGATCGCTCTAGTCGTCGTTGAGTCATGGGGGAACCCGTCCTCGCAGGCAGCCGAAGGGGCGAGCAGCAACTACACGCCCGGAACGTACGGCAACCTTGGCGTGGCACTGCAGCCAAAGGCGGGTATCTTTCGGAGTGATTAACTATCTGGGGTATGTGTCCAGTACTATTGATAGGGCTGTCTTAAATAATAAGGCAGCTACCAGCGTCGACAGTAAACAAGCATTTGACGCGCCGTTGGGTCTGTACACCTTTCAGACTCCGATCCTGGGCGGTGCTCTCTTCTCTGTCGGTGGATGGCTCGCCTTTCCCTGGGCTTCTTTGGATGCCACGCTCACCACCACTGCCGGGTCGGCGCAGTCGAGCCACTCCAATTTCGGGATCGGTCAGTCGGGCCTGATCCCGGTATACCTGTCCTGGAAACTGGGCGGGAACTTCTCTCTCGCGGCGTACGAAGCAATCTATATTCCTACCGGTTCGTACAGCACCAACAACCCGCTCAACCTCAATCGTGGATACTGGAGCTTCGATACGAATGTTGCATTGACCTGGTTCAACGAAAAGTCAGGGACAGAGGTGTCTGCGGTGGCTGGCCTGATGGCCAATACCGAGAATACGCACACCGACTACCACACCGGCACCGAATTCCACCTCGAATACGTCCTCAACCAATTCGTGACCAATTTCCTATCTGTCGGTCTGCACGGCTACTTCTATGACCAGATCGCCGATGACAGTCCGGGTCCCTCGACAACCGCCGCCTTGACCTTACTGAATCTGAGCGCAAGCGATCTAAGGAGTACGTCTCAGGGTCTCGGTCCGCAGGTCAACTGGGTCGTGAATGACAACCTGCTTGTCTCATTCTCTTGGATCCATGACCTTTACACTCACTACCGCATGCCGTCGGACTACTTTTACCTCAATACGTACATCACATTTTGATCGGAAGGGCAATTGGATCCATGAGAGTGCCACACGTTAGGACCGGAGCTTGAGGAAGACGTGCCACAATTCATGACATTTCACGGGAGGATGCGATGTTCCTAAGGAGTGTCGCGTTGCGGACAGGTCTGGTGATAATGCTCACCTGCCTGGCCGGTTGCCCTGGGGCGGAATATCTCTGGGAAGTTAGAACCGAATCCACAACAAGGCCCCTTTCATTCAATCCCGCTGTCTTCGAGCAGCAACCTGTGGCAGTGCTGGCAGCGCTTCCTGCACCGGGTCTCCATGGTAATGAGGTCGGTCTCGCGCTCTCCCTCAGTCGTATGCTGAAAAGGGTCGAACCGAAGTGGAAGCTGGTGTCCTCCCAAGAGACAGCGACCCGAATCAATCAGGGGGGATTGGCGGCCGAGTACGCCCGCATGAGGACGGATTACGAGCGAAGTGACATCCTAGATCGTGAGCCACTGCGGAAAATCGGGGTTGCGCTCGGGACGCGCTACGTCTTCCAACCCCGACTGGCGGCCTTTAATCAGACTCTGTACGACCGTTGGGAATTCCCAGGGTTGAATGTGAAGGTCGTGCGAACTCGCGTGAGTATCCTACGATTGTCCTTACAGTTGTGGGATACAGAAACTGGCGAATTGGTATGGGCTTCTCTAGCAGAGGCAAGCTTCCAGGAGGAAGCGCTATTTGGTGACCCAGTGTACCTTCGGGAGGCGGGACTGATTACCTGGGGTAGCATCATCTCGGATCTAACGCACGATAGGACGGCCTTCCGGTACACTCCGGCAGACGCCCTACTTGATGCGCTATCTAGTCCGGAGAATGTCGTGAAGGAATTACCTGGCAACAAGCCTGCGGCGGCTCCGGCAGGTCAGTAGTCCTTGTTGCTCAACCGCTGGCCGTCGATCGCGGCCAGCTCTTTGCCCGCCTCAATCTCGATCTTCCGGTCGCAGAGACAGCAGACAATTCGCGTTTTTGTGATGGTATCACGATTGGCGTTTTTCAAATCTCCGGCGTTGTTGTAACGGAAGAAATTGAAAACGCCCACCGTGTCCTCAGGCGGGGTCGCCCCCCCTCTCAGCCCGACGTGTCCACCTGGGTAGTGACCTACTACCGGTGTGTCGGCCCTTTGAGCAGCCACGTCCGATCCCCAAAAGGCTACCGCAGACAACACTATAAGAATGACAGCTCCGTAGACGATTCTGATGTGCGTGAGTTTCATGGCCATATCCTTGAATCAATTGGTCGACTACGTTCCGCCGAGCACATGCACCACCTTATTCCAAAAAATGCACACGATGCACCACACGGCCATCGCCGTGTGAAGAACAACGGCGGGCCAGAGGCCGACGCCGGCCAGCTCTGAGCCGATGCCGGCAGACGCGAGAAATGCCGCAGCCGCTACGTTGTACAGCAACATGGCTATGACCAACCCCCTTACGGCGCGGCCCTGTCCGTCATGACGAGCACACCAGCAGACGACGCCCAGGGCGAGCAGCGCCGCCCCGGCCACCCGTCCGACCGTCAACGCCGCTGGTGCCTCGAGCGATGACCCTAGTAGGAACGTAATCGTCAGGGATGGCCACCCCACCAGAGCTAAGCCCGCCCCCGCCTCAATCATCCCCGTCACGATGAGTAAGATTTCCGTCATCGGATCCCTTCGCAGGTCACTTGTCTCCAAATGGGAAAATAGTCTTCCAATCATTCTTCATATCGACCACCGTCCAGCCTTTGGCTTTGGCTTCATCGAGCCCCTTGTCGATTTGCCCAATATGCGACTGGCGGTCGTACGCCCATTCGCGCGCCGCATCGGTGTGATGCACGTAGAGACAGAAGCGCGCGCCGGAACCAGCACAGGTCCATTGAAGCATTTGGAGGTCGCCATCCGAATTCCCAAATGCGGCGATCGGCCGGCGGCCAATGTAGGTCTGTATGGCGACGGGTTTCCCCGCCTTGTCATCAAAAAAATTGAGTTCCGGCAGCTTCATCAGCATCGGTGTCCCATCGCGCAGATCAAATCTCAATTTTGCACTACTTCCTATTACCCGCTCAGGGGAAATGCCATAGGTTTTCTGGACCCAGGGTCGCATGAACTCGACCCCGCCACCGGACACGATGAACGTCTTGAATCCATTTGCGTTCAGATAGGCAAGCACCTCGAGCATCGGCTGATACACCATGTCGGTGTATGGCTTCTTCGTCACGGGATGTTTCGCGGTCGCGACCCAATCCGTTACGAGTTGCTCGAACTCCTCCGTCGTCATGCCGGCATGCGTGGCCATCATGATTTGGAAAATGGCCGGCTCTCCGCCTGAAAGCGCTCCCTTCACATCGCCCTTGAGCAACGAAGCGAATGGCTCTTGCTCCTTCCACTCTGGATGCTGGGGCGCAAGCGCCTTGACCCGGTCGAGTGCGAAGAGGAACTGAACATACATCGGTTGCTCAGCCCAAAGCGTGCCGTCGTTGTCGAACGTAGCGATACGATCAGCTGGCAGCACGAAATCAGATCCGCCTTCTTTGGTGACTTTGACCACGAATTCAACAATAGACTTCTTGGCTGGTCCGTCATTCCAGGACGGAAGTGCATCGGCCGCATATGCAACGGTTGTCACAAGAGCTAGCGCGGATACAAGCGCGATCGAAATAAGATTTTGATTGCGGGTGACTTTCATGATGATCCTTTTGTAACGAGGAGCCGGTTGGGCCGCACAAGCCAAACAACTCAAAATTTCGACTGCTTCTTCAAAGAGGTGGGGGGCGTCAGATTGACGCCCCCGGAACCCGATATTTCTACCGACCGCCATGCTCCTTTATCACCGCCTCAATCTTCTTCTTTACCGCATCCAGGTTGAAGGACGCCGGATCTTGCATCGGCGGATAGTCGATAGCTGTCATGGCCAGTTTCGCCACCGTTTGCTGGACGACGACGAATCTCCAGAATTCGCGAGCCATAAAGTCATTCATGTAACCTGGTGCCCCGTTTAGGAGAGTTTCTCCGTGGATAGAGACAAATCGCTCGAACGGATCCTGACGGAGGTTCACGATGGTGGGGATATCGTTCTCCACCTTTGGGCCCGGCCATCCCTCCGGTTGTTCATAGAACCGGAACTTCATATCGCCGAGGCGAATGGCGCCAAGCTTTGGCCCGGCAAAGTAAAAGAATTCATGACGGGCAGACGGCGCCTTACCCAAGAGCATATCCATCTGGTTGTATCCGTCGAGGTGGTTCTTATACGTCTTGTCACCGATCTTCACGCCCTTCAGAAGCTTGGTGGTGATGTCGGAATCGCCCGCGGCGGCTACGAACGTGGGAAGCCAATCAAGTGCAGAAAACATCCCGTTCTCGACCGAGCCCGGCTTGATATGACCCGGCCAGCTGGCGATTGCGGGTACGCGAAAGCCACCCTCATAGATTGTGCCTTTTTGTCCCTTGAACGGCGTGTTGCCGCCGTCGGGCCAGGTGAACGTCTCGGTGCCGTTATCGGTGGTGAACACGACGAGGGTTTTGTCAGCCTCGCCGATATCTTGCAGATGCTTCATGATATCGCCGACGATGTCGTCGAGCTGGGCCATCCCGGCCTCTTCGAGGCCGTAATTGTTTTCCCCGTTCTGCATCGCCTGATACTTCGGCGAGAGGAACGTGAAGATGTGCATGCGAGTCATGTTGTGCCAGACAAAGAACGGTTTGCCGTCCTTCTTGGCCTTGTCCATGAAGCCGAGCGAGGACTTGAGAAACTCGTCATCGACGGTCTCCATGTTCAGTTTGACGCCCTGCACCGGATGCGGCGGGAGCGGGCCGTCATCCTGAATCTTCTGCTTGCCGACCTTGCCCCAGCGTGGCATCTCGGTGGAATCGTCCTGGTCCGTTGCCCAGGTATGGAGGACGTTGCGCGGACCGTGCGCCGCACGGAAGGCGGGGTCTTTGGGGTAGGAGGACCAGTACGGGTCCGACAAGGCGTCGAGGTGGTACAGATACCCGTGGAACTCATCGAAGCCGTGCAAGGTCGGCAGATACTTGTTCAAGTCGCCGAGGTGATTCTTGCCGAACTGGCCGGTGGCGTAACCCATCGACTTGAGCACGGCCGCGATCGTGACGGCCTTGTCCGGCATGCCGACATCGGCGCCGGCCTGTCCCACAGTTGTGAGACCCGTGCGGAGAGGAATCTCGCCGGTGATGAAGGCGGCTCGACCGGCCGTGCAGCTCGCCTCGGCGTAGTAGTCGGTAAATATCACACCCCCCGAAGCCAGCTTGTCCAGATTCGGCGTCTTGCCTGACATCATGCCCCGATGGTAGGCGCCGATGTTCCAAATGCCGACATCATCGCCCATGATAACGACGATGTTGGGCTTGTCGGCTGCATCCACCGGCACGGCGACACTGATCAGCATCGCCATGAGGACCGACACGCTGTAGAGTACTGCAGATCGTTTCATAGCTCCTCCTCCCGGCAAACCATTCCAATGGTTGGTCACTAATGTTGTGCACGCCGATATCATCCCCTCAGATCACGAGGATGTTTGGTTTGTCAGTGGCAGCCAAAGCCATGCCTTGAAACAAGATGCCGACTACCATAGTCCTGGCTAACGTCGTTATGCTTAGGTATGAACAAACCTCTTTTTCATCGTGTCAATCTCCCCTTATTCTGGAGACATTACGCGTATCAAAGTCACGCATCTTGCTTGATAAAACGACTGTCAAAAGTAACAGACATTATTTTTCCCTATTCGCATCTACATTTTGCTACCACGCGGCTGCCAGGAGAGGACAAATCCACACCAGCTGGTCCCGGTCAGAAATACCTGGGTGTGGCTTCTTGTGAGGTTATGTCGCAGGAGGTAGTAGGGAGATTCCTAACCAGGGCAGCGCTCTTCGTACCAGTTCGCCCACTTGATTGAAGCCAATCATACATCCCGTTTTTGGAACATCATGCGAGCATATTCACCCAAAATGGAAAAGGCGAGGACGTGGTCAAAGGAGCATGGGCAACTACTGGAAGAAGATATTTAGCGATGACGTTCGTTAACGTTCTGGTTGGAATGCGCGTGTATTGTGATCGCGATCGCTGACGATAAGTGCAGCATGTCCCCTATCGTCCACACTGAGAACCAACACAGTTCTCCCATCCATGTCGCGCACGGTCACGCCACTTTCCCGAGAGATGCCGATCCACACGCCGCGGGCATCGTTCTCATCGCTAAGGTTGAGGAATGGTTGCGCATCGGCTGAGAAGCCTAACCTGGCCCGCGTCCGCCCTTGCGCGTCAATCAGTTGGAATTGCTGCGCACGTATGACCTGATCCGACTGTTGGGCAATGCTTGGCGTTCCCGTGATGAATGACGCAACAAAGCCGCCCATCGCGCCGGCGATCACACCGACCAGCACCATTCCATATGTCTTAATCATCCCTCTACCTCCTTCGATAGTGCCTATATCTCACAGACTGAGGCGAAAGAGAGCCGCTCGGCAATTGGACACCATTTCGTTTTCGTCGTGCGTACTTGCTCCAGCCTTCGTTGCAATGGAAATAACCCAAAGCGCATTTACCCGTCCATTCGCCCTTCACTCATCTATTGACTGTTCGAACTACTGGCCCTGATGTGCATGGTCGGTTCTAAAGTGGCGCAAAGAATTAGGAGCTTCCTTCAGCACAATCGGCGAGCGAACGCTGGCGAAAGACCGACCACTGCAGACACTGACCACTAAAGACCAATCCAAGAAGACAACCTAACATATCCCCTCCATCGTTCAGTTTATAAACTTAATTGACTACCCTCAGCATTCATCCCCCTCAGATTAAGAACCGGACTTTCTCTGCGGTATCACCGGAATTGGATTGAGTTTGCCGACCAAGACTAAGAAGCGCAGCCTCTTCACTGACGCTTACTCAAATTAATAGGCACACTGTCACGAAGTGCCGCCCATACATTCCCGCTCTTCGCGAGACGCGCCTTCATGGTGCCGATCGTGAACTCGTCCGGGTGAATTCCTCGGTTCAACTCCTGCCAAAGAGTCCGGCGCAGAGACCCCAGCCCTCTCATTGGTTCGCACGCTATAGGCGGCAGCCAGCGTCTTTCCAGGCAAGTTTTGCAAATAGTCGGGGTATACGCGTGTGCCACATGCGTTGACCGTCCGCTCGACCGTTACCTCCCGAGGGTGCTTCTGGCCACCAACCGCTGCAGCCACAATACTATCAAACAAGCCCTACAACCGTATGGCCGCGATCAGCAACGTCAGAGCCGCGCACCTCAGAGGTGTTGTACTCGACGAACATTCACACCCAATGAGGGCATTCAGGAAGGCCAAAAGAACACCGCAGAAGTCGCTCCATGTGCGCCCCAGAAAGCATTCTCGTGAATTTACGGACTTTGGTGCACAGGCTCGAATACATTCAGCACGAGGACCGACCAAGCACATGAGAACGAGACCGGCGGATGCGGTTGAAATACTCTGTTATTTCTGTCAGTTGAAGACTATTGTTCTCCCCAGCTAATTTAATCGGGCACACTTGTCATGATCATGAAGCTGATGTGATGGAGCGAGGGGGCAAAAGTGGGGAACAGCTGGTGCCCGGCCTGTTTTCTCTCGTTTTGCTCGTGTCCATCTGGAGTGGAAATATATGGGCACAGCAATCTCCTCCGGTGTCGATTATGTCGGAGGGAGTGACGAATCCCGATAGAGAACCATGGCCAAAATCGCTCTGGCATTACGGTGCCTATGTGGATCTCACTTATGCCATCGATTTTAATTATCCCGAGAATCAACTGTGGCGCAGCAAGGTCACGACTCAACGGGTCAATGAGCTTGCGCTCAACATGGCGCTGGCTTATGTCACGAAGGAAGTGAATGAGGCGTCGCGTTGGGGGATGGAATTCGGACTTCAGACTGGACGTGATGTCGATGGACAGGTTCCGAATGCCAGTCAGAGATTCGGCGACCCCTACGGGCGCGCTGATGCGTTCAGCCACTTCTCGCGCGCCAATGTGTCCTACTTGGCCCCTATCGGAACGGGCCTCACCCTTACGGCCGGCCTGTTTAATAGTTTCATTGGCTATGATTCCTTTTACGCCAAGGATAATTCCAACTACACGAGATCCTATCTTGCGGATAACTCTCCCTATTTCATGTTCGGAGTCTCTGGACAATACCGGTTCAATGAGGCTGTCAAAAGTGCGTTCTATGTCATCAATGGATACAATTATCTTTCGTATGCCAACAATCTACCCAGCTATGGAACCCAGATTAGCTGGACCGCCACGCGACACCTGACGTTAACGCAGAACCTCTACTACGGCCCTGATCAATCCAATACGAATCTTCCGTTTTGGCGCTTTTTCTCAGACAGCATTCTGGAGTGGAAGCAGGATGCGCTCACGGTCGCGCTGGCCTACGATATCGGTACGGAGCGAGCGATCCCGGAAGCAGGAGATCGACGAGTGTTCTGGACCGGCGGGGCGATATGGACCCGCTGGCAACTGGCTTCGCCTTGGGCGGTCGCCGTCCGGCCCGAGCTCTATTACGATCCGGACGGTGCCCTCACAGGTGCTCGGCAATTCATCAAGGCCATCACCACCACACTGGAGTACAAGTTACTTTATGGCTGGACGACGACGCTGTTTCGGCTAGAGTACCGATTCGATCATTCCACGGGACCTCAGGGCGGCTTCTACACAAGGGGCGAGGTAGCCCCTGGAATCATTGGGTTGACTCCGTCACAAAATCTACTCTTCTTCTCCGCACTCTGGAGTTTTGATTCTCCCTGAGCGTAACCCGAGATGGAACTAGTTTGTCTTGTCCTTGTAGAACAATGAGGTGAAGGATGATGAAATCAATCCTTGTTTTGCAGCATTCTGCCCTAAAACTTATTAGTCCGTTTCCTCAATCGTCCGTGTAAAAGGGTGTTGTGTCTGTGCTGACGGATCATTCTGAACCTGGCAGGCAGCGCACCCGCGAGAACACATACAGAAACCCACATGGAGATGCGTACCTGAGTGTGCCTCAGCAGGAAAGTGACGGACCTCACGTTGGTACAGCAACCTGCGTCGAACCCACCAGTCGGTAATCAAGCAAGCCTTGACCGTCAGTGATCTTCTGCTTCGGAAACCTCGGCAGATCCCCCCCTCCTGCGCTCTGGCCGATCGGAAACAGAAATACTACGCTATGATTTGGCCGGGGGTGGATAGTGCTCAAACGCTTCGGTGATAGCTTTATCAGCTAGGGCGATGTTCTCTTGACTCGTATCCTGCATGTTTCCCACTGTCGTCGCGCGCCACATGAGTTCCTTCTTCTTCGGCTCCACCAAATCCACGATCAAGGTCCCTTCCTTGTAATTGTAGGTCCTGACGCCGCCGTATGCGGCACCGCCCCCGCGCCAACCGTAGGCGCCGTACGCCCCACCGGTATCAACGACCTCCTGCTTCTCCCTCACGCCGATCCAATAGTGCACCAACAGATCCGGGTGTTGACCCACTTCGACCTGCTGGAGTCCCTTCTTCGTGAGCTCCCTTGCCACGATCGACTCAATCCGTTTCCGGGTCAGCGAGTTGTCCAGGATGTCGCCCCCTCTATTGATATCAGTCAGCCCGAGGAAGGCAAACGTATGAAACTTGCTGAAATCGGCAGAAGGATCAAAATCCGTCTTGACGTCGGGACCCGTGCAACCATGGAAACAGAGCGCTACCACCACGAGGTTGAAGATAATGCATCGCATCCGCATGGCATCCTCCGTAATGTGACGAGGGTTCTCAGCATTGTTTGCATCTAACAGCACCGACTCTTTGATCATGTTCATGTTCGAATCTGCTGTGCGAGGGTTCGGCTTGGGATCACGTCAATTGTTCCAGACAGAACCGATTCCGGCTCGCTTACGACTTATCGCCGCATTGTCATTCATCTGAAACCGCCTATTCTCCTGTCTGAATTGATTTACTCAAACTGTGAAGCTGTCGGAACTGTCAAATCTGACAGGTCTGCTCAGAATATTCACGAGGCGACACGGCCCCATTGCGCCATTGGCGATGTCTACAGACAAGCGCGGTTGAGGCGTCTCTACGATCTAGGAAGAGAAGGAGAGTAGGGAAGGTGGTGAGCAAGCCAGTCAAGAAGTAGCATAGTGAACCCAGGCGATCAGGACGATCCGCATGGACTGCAAGCCTTATTTGTTAGCGCTGCGATTGCTCATTCAATCGCGAAGGTCCGGTTTTTCGGAAACTCGCCGGCTAGATCAGCATTTCGAGGAACTTGACGAGGACTTCTTTCATGGGAAAGAACGTCATCATCAATGGAACAAATGGTAGCGCGGTGATGACGACCAATTGGATCAGCGTCTCTTTTCCACAAGGAATCAACTGCGTCTCTTCTATCCCGCGGATGATTGTAGTCATACCGGATAACGATTTAAAATCGGCGTTTCCAAGCAGTGGTTCCGCTTCCGGAGCCCCGCCTCGTATCCGCTTCTGATCGAATTCCTCGGCATAGCGACTGGCCAGATTGCCGTACTCATCGAGTCCTTCGCTCTTGGCACGAAACAACTTCCCCGCGAAGAAGGCCAAGGGGCTGAGCACAATGACGGGCAGCAGCAGAATCACGCCGGCCAAAACCCATTCGAAGTTAACCAGTTGCAGCCCTTCATAAAACACGTCGTCGGCAATCGGGGCGGCCAGCCCGACTCCCTCAGCAAGGAGGAAGAGCGCAAACCCCATGACACTTTCTTCGAGAAATCCGAGGCCGCCTTTCCGGTCCGGATGAGCCGGTTTGAGGTGCAGATTCAGCCGAGAGACCTGCCACAGGAGTCGTGCCCAGACAAAGAGACGTACATACCATCTCAAAAACAGGAACTGAAGGAGCGGGGCACTGACGAACGCATACCAATATCCGGGCAGCGTGAGCCGAAGACCCTCCGCGCTCGGTGAGGCATACCACGTCGCGATTGGCAGCTCAATCTCTCGTATCCACAATGGATGCCCGATGGCATAGACCACCACGAGAAGCAACAGTTCGACGCGACCCGAGTAGCAGAGGCGCGTCGCAGAGGCGAAGATGCGCTCGTATCTGGGCCGATCTTCCGAGCTGATTAAGCCGCGCTCGACGAACATTCGCTTGATGGGCAAGAGATGACGGTGCACTGGCATCTCCGCCGCAATCAGAAGCGGCAGGCTCAGGAGATACTTGATGTGGACCTCGATGTCGTAGAGGAAGGGGACCCGAACAGGACCGCCTATCAGCGCTCCTGTGATCGCCGAGAGGATGAGCAGCGGCAGCCAAGCGATCAAGGAGACCACGATGAGGCGCCGACCGAGCAACGCCAGCGGCTCTCTTCCCATTTTGGTCGAGAGATAGAATCGATACAGCGGTCCACCGCACATGAGGGAAAATTCCGACTGACCGTCAGAGGGTGGGTTTGCGGGTTTCGGTGACGGCTCCATACTTAAAGATTTCCCGAGCCCGTCGTCTGGCTGCGACGAGTTCGTACCTACGACATATGCGATTGGCAGACCAGCGCGCCAGCGATCTCCGCGATGTCACCGATAGTTGAAGCCAGATGCGGCGCTGAAACTCTCATGAGGCAAGGTTTAGGCGGTTTCACCGGTTATCAGTTTCCACCCGCACACAGGGTCATACAATTAGCACAGCAGCACAACTGTCAGAAATAACAGACTCTACGGATCGCAGAAAGGTCATTCTGTTAGTTGTGGATTGAGGCCGCTAGCTAAGTCATCAATGTCATATCGAGAATCTCCAGTCGACATGGAAGCCTTGGATAAGAATCGGCTTCGTCGTCTGTCCACTTCGCAATAGTCAAACGCGAGCGGCTTGCCGAGCCGTGGGAGTTGAAAAACTACGCGAGAGAGCATCCTCTGAGGTATGGCGACTGATTATGCTGGCCTGCAGATCGGGATGCGGGAAAACAAGCTCATCGAAGTTCACGAAGAATGGCTCGTTCAACGCGGGGACAGATGGTGGGTTGTGCCGTCACCGGGACGGACGAGAATCAAAGGTGTTCCCAACTCGGTTCCACTTAACACCCTTGCGCTCGAATCGCTACGGGGAGACGTACCGCGGATCGGTGGTCGTTTTTTTGGTCAGTGGAAAGATGGGAATTCCTTCAAGCATCGCTGGGACGGGACGTATGAACGAGAAGGGGTCCATGATCTTCATTTCCACGATCTGAGGCACACTTTCGCGTCTTGGCTTATGCAGGCGGGCGGTGACTATATGGTGATCGAGAAGCTACTGGGACACCGATACCGGGAACAGGGGATTTGTATTTACACGACTGGGACGGACGCTTCCGGGATGCCGTATTCTTCTCCATCACTTCTACTACAACTAGTACACTTCTGCTTTTTCTGTCGATAAGTAATTAGGAGGATTCATGGAACGCCATCTCACCACCACCATTCTCATTAGTTGTCCCACATGCGGCCTGATTCGAATGGCCGATAATTACGCTTCCGCTCATGCACGAGGGAACGCGCACATTAGCTTTTCAGGGCATCCGAAAATCGACTACAGCCAAATCGATGCGCCAGACCGGATCAAGGGTGCAGTGGCCGAAGCGAAGGCATCAATGGAGAGCATGGCGGTTCAGGCAGGCGTCAAAGATATCTCCATTGAAGCTGGCATCGAACCGGATATCGCGCTACGAAGGTGAAATAATTTCGGTGGAAAATCTGTCAGGCTAGAGGCGTGTCAGCATCACTCGAAAAACCCTATGGCCTCACCATCCTTTCTGTAAGTCTCGAATTCAACTCTTCACGAGCGTCGATCTCCGTGTTGAGGCGACGTAGGAAGTTGTTCTGCTCCTCGGTGACGACACCAGCGTTAAGGATCGCCTGCCGCATGGTGCGAAGCTCGGCTAGGGGTGTCCAGGTTAACCACGTTGGTGTAGCGCTGCTCAAATCTAATCTCCTGGGTTATATGTGTAGGCTATACGGATACAACGCAGTAATGCGTATCTTACGTATCATGGGGGGCATATCAGAGATTTGTAAAGATAGAAACCCTCCCTGGCTTAAACTACTTATGAGCAGAAATAACTTGATGAAAATAGTCTCAGGGTAAGCGTGGGTAGCATCGAGCCAAATTCCAACCATGACCATCTACAAGATCTTCATTCGCTTCCTCACAGGATCAGAACATAGCTGGCGTATGCAAGCCTGCTCAACTGACATACGGGGTATGCAGCGCAGTCCGTCATATTCAGCTTCGGGAATGAACGGCAGCATAAAACAAACCTCTATAAAGTTCCTAAGAGAAGAGAACATAGGAAAGTCATAGAGGTTTCGTGATGGCGGGGAACCGTCTACTGTCCCATATAAGAGCCTATATATATGAAGGAGGTGCGGTTCAGTCGGGAGGGTCTAACGTGTTGATACGTTGGACTCTCCTGCGCCTCAACCTATCGGCGGTCAACGGTGCAAGGGTGCGTGACGCAAGTAGAGTGCAGGCATAGCCCGCAGAAGGGGCGCACTACCTCTCCATGCTAGGCCCAGTCAACAGCAACACCGGAAGATGGATTGCCTCTGTGGTCTATCGCTATGTCGAGACGTTAGAGGAAGCCATTCTCATCGGGAGTCGCTACACGCTGCTCAAGGATGATCTCCCTCATGGAGTGGAGTTGTTTGAGTGGTGTTCTGGCAAGCCAGTCTTGTTCCATCGAGGGTCTCATTCTAGGGCTTAGGTTATAGCTAAGAAACAGGCGAGTGCGACGATGCCGGCTCCGAAGGCGCAGATGCCAACTGTCAGGAACCAGATATAAGCGTCGCATGAGCGTTCGTTGAGGTACTCCACGAAGTCCTCCATAAGAGCCGTGCGAGGCTTGAGTGGTTCGTTGTTAGGTGTCACGGGTTGGCAGTGTAGGCGGTGCCGGAAGTTTTGCAAAGATGTCAAATTCAGCGATGGAGGAAATACGTACGCGGGTGGTAGAGTCCATGAGTGAACGTAATTTTAATTATGTTACATAGGCTTAGACTAAAATATTCTCCCCCATAGAGGCATCAGAGCAACATGTTCTCCGTAGGCTTTTAACGATCTCCGATGAATGAGGATAGCACGCAGTGGGCGAGGTACCAACATGCGGGAGTAGTACCTGATGGTCTCCGCTGTACCACTTTGCCTTCGTTTGATGTACCAGTCCCTCGGCATCACTTCTTCCTTGGCGTCGCTCCTGGTGGCAGTACAATGATAGCAATGAGGCCAGCGCTTAACAAAGACCCAATGGTTTATAAAAACACTTACTAATAATTACTTTTATAATTCAACCCGTGATAATGCTCGCTATCGTGACGCGACTATCCTGGCTTGTTCTTCCTGGACGGGGACACAGTCCTAGGTGCTGCCTTACTTCCGCAACTGAAGCCGCTCTGCGGCCCACTTCCGTTGCAGATCAGTCAAAACCACGGCATCTTTTTGCTTGATTCGTTCCAAAATAGCCGCTTGCTTCTGCGGCGGCAGCTTTCGAGTGTATTGATCCCACCGTTGCCTGCTTGCCAACAGCTTTTCTTGAGCCTGCCTCACATCCAATTGCCGAGTTACCTGAAGATGCACGATTTCGTGTTTCTCCTTCAGGATGTGGACCCCCTCTTCCACGAGACGATCAAGCGATTCGGCTTTGATCTCTCCCCAATAGCCAAGAGCCACAATGAGTACGATCACTGCAATCGGCTGTGCACACCGTAAGAACAGTCTGCGTCGAGCCATCGCCGCTCTCCTCCATGGCCGTGCATGCCCTGCGTGGATTGTACAATGCAAACGAACGTCAGCGAGTTTGGGAAGCATGGGAGCCTGTTACGTTGAAGATACCAGGATTCAACTTATGTTTAATCGAATCATCGCAGCCAGTTGCCGGGATGGAGTTGACCTACTGTTTCTAAATGAGGTTGCGACAATACCCTTCCTGGCGAGACCCAACACGATCTATCAGAAGGAAAATAGGCAGTTTTGGGAGAGGAATGATCTCGATCGATCATGGCGAATCGGCTGTTCTGGTAGCCGCATGGTAACAGATACCTTGTTCTGCCCATTCAAAAATTGTATAGCTCCAAATCATTGCTATACCCTGACACGGGTTCAAATCCCCAACGGGATTAACCACAGGGGGAAGCAATCCTTTCACCTTCAATATAGATATTCGAGCGATGGCCGCTTAACCTCCAAGGAGTTCCAACATGCCCTCTTCTATTGCTCCGATGAAGCGGCCCCTGGACAATACCATTCCAAGGGGTGGTAACCGCGACTTGAACTTAGGTTTGGTAGGACCCTCGTCCTAAAAGCACCACAGATGAGTAAAATCAATAGATGATTCTCCTCAACCGTCCGATGAGTGGCAAGAATTTATTACGAGTTACAATCCTCGATCCGAATTAACTCGTCACAGTCGGATTGTCCCAGCCGTCGGGAGGCCTCACTTTTCGTTCAACCTCGGCCGGCCCCCAAGTGTGTGGCTCGTACTCATAGACCGGCGTGGTTTGCTTCAGGATGGGATCGACAATTCGCCACGCCTCTTCTACATAATCCTGACGGGCAAACAATGTCGCATCACCGACCATAGCATCCGTCAATACCCGTTCATATGCGTCCACTTCATCCGGCTGGGGATAACGACTCACCATGGCCTCAAATGCTTGACCGACCGCTTCGTCATCGCTTTTCGGGACCATCATGCCGAACGCGAGTGTCGTATCAGGGTTGACCCGGAATCGGAGGTGGTTCGGCAATAAGCTCGCCGCTGGATAGGCCGTCGGCGGCCGACGGAGTCGAAGCATGATCTCCGTGCAGGTCACCGGCAAGCGCTTGCCGGCACGAATAAAAAACGGCACTCCATGCCAGCGCCAGGAATGAATTTCCAGCCGCAGAGCGGCGAAGGTTTCCACTTTCGAGTCCGGGGCCACTCCCTTTTCCATTCGATATCCGCGAAACTGACCGCGCAAGATGTTGTTCGCATCCAGCGGAGGGATGGCTTTCAAGACTTTCACTTTTTCATCTCGAATCGATTCGCTATCCATTCTGATCGGAGGCTCCATGGCCAGGTTTGCGAGGATCTGGAACAGATGATTTTGGATCACATCGCGGATGGCACCCGTTTTGTCATAAAAGGCTCCTCGTCCCTGGACTCCAAAGTCCTCTGCCATGGTGATCTGAACACTTTGCACGTGGGTTCGGTTCCAAAACGTCTCAGGTAGCGCATTCGCAAAGCGGAAATACAACATGTTCTTGATGGGTCGTTTCCCGAGGTAATGATCGATGCGGAAGACCCCCGTCTCTGGAAATGTTCGATGCAGAACGCCATTGAGCTCCCGCGCCGAAGCCAGGTCGGTTCCGAACGGTTTCTCCAGTATCACACGGGCCCCTTGGACACACCCTGATTTTCCCAGTTGCTCCACCACAGTTTCGAATAGCACGGGCGGTATCGCGAGATAGTGCAAGGGTTGCTGCAGAGAGGCGAGTTCTCTTCGGATGGCCTTAAACGTCTCAGGATCCTGATAGTCACCATCCACATAGCGCAGTAAGCCGCACAACTTCTCGAATGCCGATCGGTCGAGACCGGCGCCGTGTGTTTCGAGACTGTCGCGCATCCGCTCCCGCAGTTGGTCCAGAGTCCATCCGCTCTTGGCCACGCCGATAACCGGCACGTCGAGGTTGCCGCGTTTCATCATCGCCTGCAGCGAAGGAAAGATCTTCTTGTAGGCGAGGTCGCCTGTCGCCCCGAAAAACACCAGTGCGTCCGAATGGAGGGCGTTCATCTGGTTCTCATGGCTTCGTCGATTTTTCGTGGTGACCGCCGAACTGAAATCGCATGGCCGATAGCAGTTTGTCCTGATAATCCGCCTCGCCCCGGGAACTGAATCGCTGGTAGAGCGCGGCGGACAGCACCGGCACAGGCACAGCCTCATCGATCGCAGCCTTGATTGTCCATCTTCCCTCCCCTGAATCGGATATGCGGCCTGCAAATTTTGATAGCGCGGGATCCTCGATTAACGCGGCGGCTGTCAAATCCAACAGCCATGAGGCGATGACGCTCCCACGTCGCCAGACTTCGGCGATATCCGAAAGGTTAAGCTCGTATTGATAGTGCTGGGGATCACGCAACGGCGTCGTCTCCGCATCGACCTCGTGTTGTTCCTTGCCAGCATTGGCACCGTGTAGAACGCCCAAACCTTCGGCATAGGCCGCCATGAGACCATACTCGATCCCGTTGTGTACAATCTTGACGAAATGGCCTGCGCCACTGGGACCGCAGTGCAAATATCCCTGCTCGGCCGTACCGCCGACCTTCGTGCGTCCCGGGGTGCGCGCGATCGTGCCGGCTCCGGGAGCCAATGTTGCGAAGATGGGATCAAGCTGCTTAACTACTGCATTCTCACCGCCGATCATCATGCAATACCCGCGTTCGAGTCCCCAGACACCGCCGCTCGTGCCGACATCCACATAGTGCAGGTCCTTTGGCGCGAGTTCTTTCGCACGCCGGATATCATCGATGTAATACGAATTGCCCCCGTCGATGACAATGTCTCCCGCTTCGAGATGCGGCTGAAGGTCAGCGATGGTCTGGTCTGTCACGGCCGCGGGAACCATCAACCAAACTGCTCGCGGCTTTTCCATTTGTCTCACGAGGTCAGCGAGCGACGACGCACCGATGGTTTGCTCTCGAACTAAATCTTCGACTACTTTCGGAGATCTGTCGAAGACCACGCACTGGTGACCGCCCTTCAGAAGCCGCCTCACCATGTTCGCACCCATCCGCCCCAGCCCAATCATTCCGAGCCGCATGATGAAAACTCCTCCTTTGGAAGTGATCACATGATGTTAAAAAATTACAAATCCGATTTATGGATTACTTGTGTTCCCCATAGCGGCGGATCAGGTTATTCGTCGAAGTGTCATAGCCGAGGGAACGCTCATCCTTGCTCTCCAGTTCAGGGACAATGCGCTGGGTTTATTGCGCGGTCTCACCTTAGGGTCTGTGCGCCATCGACGATCAGATTGGCGCCGCTGATGTAGCTGGCGATGTCGGATGCCAAGAAACAGCATCGCCTTGGCGATCTCGTCGGGATAACCCGGGCGGCTTAGCGGCATCATGGTAGTTAACATCTGGGCGAAGGCGCCGCTCTCCATGGCGGCCTGCATTTCTCCCTGGTCTTGACCGCGCCCGCCGGCGCATCGGATGCGCCCAACGTGCCGTCCGTTAACTTCGCGATCCGTTCTTCGGTGATGGTCGAGCCGGAGGTGCGCACTGACCAGGATCCGGTGCTCGGCCAGTTCTTTTATCGGCCCTTGAGCGACAGCAGGCTATCGAACGGCTGAGGTTCGGGAATCGACAACACCTGGGCGCTCATATGAACCCGTGCGTCGTGGTTTTATCTGCTGTGACCCGTAAACGTATGGCTGTGCTGGCAAGGGTTGCTCTACAAAGACTAAGGTTATGGAATCTGGCTAGTGGTGTGAACTGTCAAAACTTACAGGTTGTAAGAAATATCGGTGCTTGGGAAGGTGTGCAGATGGTAGGGCCGCGAACCAGGCATGAGCGCAACACCAACGCCTGCCGTTCAGGATGAGGTCGTGACGGTGACCGTACCCGTTGCTCGATATGACGCCCCATTAAAGACAAGTCGGTCGTCTGGAGAGCTAAGAGACGCCTGGCCTGTGAAGGCCACCATCGTTCCAGCCCTTAGGAACTGGTGCAGGATTTGGTGTACCGCTAAAATGAAAACTATCTTGGAGAAAATTATTGGTGAGCGAGAAGCCTGCGCCTTCGAGCGAGAGGAAGACATCATCAAACGGAACGGGCGTCGTCGTGTTCGTACGAATGGAGCCGCTCATCACGACACTACTATCCGCATTGGCGTCAGCCAACGGCAATGTAAACCATACCAATGTAAACCATACTATGACAACTAGCGGAAGGACGACTCGAGCAAGCGTGTTCATCTTTACCCTCCTTCGTTGACATCAAGCCATACGGTTCCCAGTCTCCTCCTAGAATTCAGCAATAAGAATGCTCCTAAAGACGTCCCAACTAAGTTTTTAATTAGGAAAATCGTCCTCGATCAGACGCTCCCAAATGTATTGACCTACCTACCTGTTTGCGAGAACTATTGAACTTGATCAACCCTCGTGCAGGTTCATAATTGGCTCTCTGCATTGGAAGCGCCGTCGATCTAAGCACTGAACTTATTCACAAAGGCTTAGCGATCATTGCCAATTTGGAACACATGGTTTCGAAGGACTCTCTAAAGATAGGATGAGAGACAGCGACGAGGTTCGACTTCGTCTCTTAGAAAAGCCACGGCTGTGCTACTCTCCCCTTGTGGGATCAGAGACAAGGTTTCATCAAAATCTCTGTTGATGCGGAAACCAAACACATTCTGGGTACGGCCATTCTTGGGACCGGAGGTGACGAAGTCATTCACGTGTTGCTGGACGTCATGTATGAGTTTCTCCCCACCGTCTTGTCCAAATTGGAACCCTTTGCGTAGGAGGCACTAGTCAGCGGCCGCGAGGACATGGAGGAAACAGGCGCTACAAAGCCTGACCAGCCTGCTCCTTAACTTCCTCAAGGAAGAGAGAAAGACGCGTGTCGCTTAGGTGAATGAGACAGAGAACAAAGGGCTATGCCGATGGAGACGATGCATCAGATCTCGTTCTGCATGGCAGGTGTACGTCCATGATTTCTTTCCCAAAGTTCGACGTCCCGACGCTCGTGCTGCGCGGCGAGGACGATCAGAGCGTTCCAATGAGGGCCTCGGCCATGAGTCGGCCCGACTCATCGAGGGAGCGAAGGACATCTAATAACCCGTGCCGCACGGGATTACCGCTACGCATCAGGGACAGGTCAACGAAGAGCTGCTGGCCATCCTTGGGGAAGTGAACCGAACCACGAGCACCCTTAGACGCGAGATCGCCGGAGTGACCGTCCCGGACACGCCACTCGTTGCACGTTCGATGGAAGAGGCGCGTGCTCTCTCCGAGCCGTACCTGTTCAACCACGTCGTTCGCTCGTGGCTCTTCGCGGTGCAACTCGCCGAGCTGCAGGGCGTGTCCTATGACGAGGAAGTCGTTGCGGTGGCATCGTAGCTGCACGACGTCGGCCTCACGAGGGAGTACCAAGGCAAGAGGCGCTTCGAGGTCGAGGGAGCGGACGCGGCGCGGGCGCTGGCGAAGGCAGGAGGCATGGACGACCGGAGAGCTCAGCTCATCTGGTACTGCGTGGCGCTGAACGCGACGCTTTCGGTCAGCCCTTACGCCGAGCCGGAGGTCGGGATCTGTACGGCCGGTGCGGGTGCCGACTTCGCCGGACTGCTCTACGAGCAAATTCCGAAGGCGGGCACGGCGCGCATTCTCGCCGAGTTCCCTCGTCTTCAGATGAAGCGCCAGTTGAAGGAGTGCCTTTGCGATGTGGCGCGAGTGAGGCCGCAGACTACTTATGAGAATTTCATTCGGGATTTCGGCGAGCGTTTCGTCGAGGGCTACAAGCCCGCGATCTCGACGGTGGACCTGCTCTTGAACGCACCGTTCGACGAATGAGTCTATCAAAGGGGCATTAGACTTTCCGGGTTTCCTCACCGCGTCATTGGCTATCGCCTCGATGTTCTCACAGGAGGTATGGAAGCGACTCGTATGGAGCCAAATAGAGTTTCAATGAAAGAAAAACCTCAAGGCCCGAGAGTCGTCATCATCGGCGGCGGATTCGGCGGTCTGCATGCAGCCAAAGCGTTGGCGAATGAAGCGGTTGAGGTGACGCTCATCGACCGCAAAAACCATCACATCTTCCAACCACTACTTTATCAAGTGGCAGTGGGAGTGCTTTCCCCTGGCGAGATCGCCGTGTCGTTGCGTCATATCTTACGTACAGCACGTAATGTTCGCACCATTCTGGGTGAGGTAACCGAATTCGACACCGCGGCGCAACGAGTCAAATTAATCGACGGCGGGGAGATCGCTTACGATTATCTGATTATCGCGGCGGGAGCGCGTCACGCGTACTTTGGCCATGACGAATGGGAAAAGGACGCGCCGGGACTGAAGACGATCGAGGATGCGGTGGACATTCGCAGCCGATTGCTGCTCGCGTTTGAGGCGGCGGAACGCAGCGCACACTTGACGGGACGGCAAGACCCGCTGAGTTTCGCCGTCATTGGTGGTGGTCCGACGGGCGTCGAATTGGCCGGAGCGATTGCCGATCTCGCCCGCCTGGCCCTTTCCAAAGATTTCAAAGCGATCGACACGACAAAAGCGCGCGTCCGACTGTATGAGGGCTCGCCACGGGTATTAGGCACCTATTCGGAAGAATCATCCCGGAAAGCTCAGCAACAATTGGAGCAGCTCGGAGTCGAAGTATACACCAATAGTATGGTAACGGCAGTTGAGGACGGACGGATAAAAATCCGAGACGAATGGATTGACACAGACGTTACGCTTTGGGTCGCCGGAGTCTACCCATCGTCGCTTGGCAAACAACTGAGGGCACCAACTGACCGAGCCGGGCGAGTGCTCATCGAACAAGATTTGAGTGTTCCCGGACATCCCGAGATTTTTGTGATCGGCGATATGGCGGCACTCACCGATGCGAGCGGTACACCGGTGCCGGGTCTTGGCGCGGCTGCGGTGCAGGAGGGCAAAGCTGCGGCACAGAATATCCTGCGCGACTTGCGTGGCAATGCTCGCCTTTCGTTTACCTATCAGGATTGGGGAATTCTCGCGACCATCGGCCATCATCGCGCGGTGGCTCAATTCGGACACAGGACATTTTCGGGTTTCATTGCATGGCTTCTTTGGGCATTGGTCCACATTGTTCTGCTGATAGGTTTTCGCAACCGGGTCGCTGTGATGAGTCAGTGGGTATGGGCGTATTTGACACGTCAGGGAAGCACCCCTCTCATCACGGAGCACCAAGCGAGGGAATGTGATGTGCATCGAACTCAGGACCCGCCAACTCGAGCGCGGAACAACCGTATGTAGGGGTAAGGACCAAAAGAAGAGCGAGTCACAAAATGATGACGATGAGCGGCCGCCGAACGACACAGCCAAGAGACGAAAGACGTCTTCAAGAAGATAGCGAGCCGACGGATCAGGCGAGCAAGCCGCGAGCCAATATCACGCAGAAACCCGGTAAGACAATAGGAACCAATCTCTAAGGGTGCAGGCTATGGACAACAGCGAAGGACCAGATTTTGGGAGCGGGGTAGACGTTCGGTCTCTCTCTGACGGCGCAATGCTTCAGGGAAAATTCGGCGATGAAGACGTGATTATGGCACGACACGGGAACGAATTCTTTGCGGTTGGAGCCAATTGTTCGCACTACGGCGGGTTGCTCGCGAAAGGCCTCATGCTCGGCGATGAAATCCGCTGCCCACTGCATCACGCCTGTTTCAGTCTTCGGACAGGGGAGGCCTTGCGCGCACCGGCGTTCGACCCGATTTCATGTTGGCGCGTTGAACGCATCGGCGAAAAGGTGTTCCTGCGCGACAAATTACCTGCACCTGTTCGAAAACGGGCTATCCCATCCAGTGAGTCGAACAGCCATCCGCCATTCGGTCATCATCGTTGGCGGAGGCGCCGCCGGTCTGGCCGCTGCCGATATGCTGCGGCGGGAAGGCTATGATAGGCCCATCACCATGATTAGCGAGGATGATTCTGCTCCCTATGATCGCCCAAATCTCTCCAAGGACTACCTAGCAGGCACTGCGCCGGATGAGTGGATTCCACTGCGATCGCCGGGCTACTACCGTGACCGGAACATTGACCTTGTTCTGAATGCGCGCGTATCGTCTCTCAATGTGACGCAGAAGCGGATCCAACTTAAAGACGGCAGATCCTATAATTTTGGTGCACTCTTGTTGGCGACTGGCGCCGATCCTGTGAAGTTCTCCATTCCTGGTGCATCCGACGTTCAGCTTCATTATCTTCGGACATTTGCGGACAGCCGAACGCTCGCTCAGAAAGCCACTTCTGCACAACAGGTCGTCCTCGTGGGCGCGAGCTTCATTGCGCTCGAAGTCGCCGCCTCTCTGCGCGCACGAGGTCTTGCTGTTCATGTGGTCGCCCCGGAGCAGCAGCCGCTTGAGCGTGTGATGGGCGCGGAAGTCGGCCGATTCCTTCGCGGCCTTCACGAAGCGCAAGGCGTTGTCTTCCACTTGGACGAAACGGTTGCCCGCGTAGATGGACGGAAGGTCATGCTGAGCGGTGGCGGCAGCGTCGAAGCCGATTTTCTCGTCCTCGGAGTGGGCGTGCGGCCCTCGCTCGCGCTCGCCGAGCAAGCCGGCCTCAGAACAGACCGCGGCGTCGTCGTGAACGAATACCTCGAAACGAGTGTGCCGGGAATTTTTGCCGCGGGCGACATCGCTCGTTGGCCCGATCCACATTCCGGTGGACTCGTTCGCATTGAGCATTGGGTCGTCGCGGAGCGTCAGGGCCAGGTGGCGGCGCGGAACATCTTGGGCCGCCGTGAACGGTTCGATGCAGTCCCCTTCTTTTGGACGCAACAGTACGATGTGTCTATTAGATACGTCGGCCATGCCGAAAAATGGGATGCCGTCGAGATTAGCGGAAGCCTGGACGCGAAGGACTGTGCGGTCAGCTATAAACTTGGAGGCCGCACGCTGGCGGTCGCGACTATTTCACGAGACCTCGACAGCTTGCAGGCCGAAGCGGCAATGGAAACCTTGATTCGGTCTCGATAACGCAGGGGTCAACATGGAAATGAAAGGCAAGGTTGTCCTGATTACCGGCGCTATTGCCGCACTGGGGCAGACTGTCGTGCCGGTGTTCGTGTCGGCTGGTGCCTCCATGATCTGAACCGTCGGAATCCCGTTCAGCTCCGAGGAGTCGCTTGGCTCAAGGTAGACTTCACGGACCAGACATAAGTCCGACGCCTCGTGAACGAAATCATCCATACGGCGGGCCGCATTGATGCGCTCGATGGTTAGGAGCTTACATAAAGTACGACGACTCTTGCCTTGTCCAAGCCGCGATGTGACGCCGGACCAAGCCTTCCAGGCGGCCTGCGAGTCGGGTCGAGTCCCGCCTGGGTCGGGGTATGTTCTCCTGCCGGAGCCATCAGCCCTCGGTCGAGGAATGGCAGGCCGACATTCAAACCGAATACGCCGCGCGCGAGAGCAGCGTCGGCGCTGGTTGCACGTCGGACCGCCTGAACTCATGTGGTCTCTTGGCTTGTTGTTGTCCGCGGGCGTGGAGTAGGTTACATAGTGAGTTCTTAACTCCTTAGGAATAGCTTTCCAGCTCTTCTGCAAGAAATCCCAAGGCGTGTTATTTGCGGTCCATTGAGGACACGGCGGTGATCGAGTTCTTGCTTACCCGTCCTGAAAGGAAGGCGAGAGATGATTTCAGAACTCAGAACGATCGGGGAGCGAACCCATTTACAGCGAGGTGTCGTGTTGGCGCTAACGAGGAGAACGCAGCGCCTACTTCGCCGCGCATGCCTTGCGACGGCTTTGCTAGTGACGATAGCCACCGTAGTTCAGCCGGTTTACGCCAAAGGCGGAGGTCAGACGAAGTTCCAGCGCATATCGAAACAGTTCATCGCGGCGTTGGGCGACCCAGGTGCGACTTCCGGGAGCGGCGCGCAATCGTGGGGTCTGTGGCCTCTGGACCCGGGTCCTCGGGGCGTCGAGCTGAACAGCTATAAACGGTTGAAGGATGCAGGTGGCGTCGCCCCGGCGCGCTGGAAATTCGACGGCACAGACTGGTGGCTAGAAGAACACGGGTTGATCATGGAGCAGCCGACCTTTCCACTCCCTCCCGGCAAATACGTGGTCACGGGCGCCCGCGACGTGACGGCTGTACTGACCATTCATCCCGCCGACAGGAATGGCGACAGACGCTGGGAGCTCGCTAAAGGCGCGACGCTCTATGACGTGACTCACCTGGCCTGCCGCTCCGCGCGCTATACACCGGCGGCGGTTGGTGGTTCGTGCTCGCCGGCAAACGCGCAGAAGACTGCGTTTCCAGTTGCGCCAGGGGGACCGATGCCTCCGGTCGAGGGCTGCACGAAGCAGGACTATGCGGTTCTAATCGTGATCGGCGTGGGCGTGGAAGACTGAACGCCGGGCGGAATGGTGTCCTTGTGCGAATGTCAGACCCTTAGGGCTAGGCCGAACCCTTCCATAGGAGAGGACTTGTCCCGGCAGAAAGACGCCATGGTTCTGGTAAGCCGCAGGTCAAACGCCACAGTCAGTACCATCACAGCAATTGGCTTCGCACACCGCAAGAACCGTCTGCGTCAAGGGTACCGAAGCAGCCTTACGCCAACGATCAGGATAATCCATACACTCCCGGTTTGACCTGGCTGACTCATCTTCCGCCTGACTTCATAACTCATACCGTAGCTCCTGCATCATTCCGGTCGCTCCACGAGAGACAAGGTGAAGTATCGCTGCTGCTTCACTGTTTGCGCCAATTTTCATATGACCAATCATGGGGCCGACGAGGGACGTCAACCGGAACAAATACCAACAGCGTCTCGCGCGCGGTCACCCACCATCCCGACAACCCCAGCCAACGTAGGAATGGATTCGAGGCCATTCTGTGGCTCATCGTCACACGTTTAATGGCCAGGACGTCCTCGTCCCCGATTCGCCTCCCAGGGGCCGTCGTATAAGCACGGCTATATCGGCATCGCTGTGCAGCCTGTTTCACGCGTTCATCGAATGCCCCGTATGGGTAGGCAAGCGCGGTCACGTCATGGCCAATCTCTATTTCAAGCCGCTCTTTGGACGCGCAAAGCTCAATCCGCAATTCATCGTCCGATAGGTCCGGCAACCATGGATGCGTCATCGTGTGTGATCCGATGGTGAAGCCAGCGCGGTCCAATTCACGCACCTCATTCCAGGTCAGCATACCGTCACGACCGATGACCGGAGGCATCAGAAACACGGTTGCGGTCAGCCCTTCTTTCTGCAATTCGGGCGCGAAGATTTGGTACATGCTCTTATCCGAACTATCGGTCGTCACAACAACGCGATGAGATCCTGCGCGAACTGAAGAGAGGATCAACCGGAAGGCCTCGGGTGAGACATCAAGTCCTTGAGGGTGCTCAACGACAGCATGGAACATCAGGACAATGGGAATCGGATGAACGAAGACGTACACGATTCCCGTCAAAGACAGGATACAGACGATCGTGGTCATCGCGACGATGATCCGGCGGGACATAGTTCAACCAACGGCAATACGTTCAGAGTCACGGACCGAAGCGGAACAGATTCCGCTCAGCGTTCAACTGTAGACGGCAATGAGCCGTTAGGGTCTGACACAGGGCATTGATGTAGCCACAATAAGGAACCCTGCGGGATCATGTGAGTGTTTCAAACGCGGTCATGTAGGGGTTTTTCAGAACTGCGCCCATTTTTGCTTTGCACCCAGTCACAACTAGGTCCCGAACGGCACAGAACCACTCGCACGACATTAAAATCCCTCTCACCATGACGATCATGCCCGCCGGGACGTGTCCAAGTATTATTGGATGATCGCGTATCGCTTTGAGCTTGGCGCCCACGCCAATCGAATTGATTATAATGGAATTGATGTACTGGGTCCGAGTCACCCAATGACCTGATGAGGATATCAGAATCGTCGTGAAAACCTCAGGAGAATCCTCCACGTTAGGGTATTAACGAGACGCCACGACCGATAGAACGCAGATTCCGGTCTATTCAAAAATCCTATTGCCAACGCCTTCCGTAACCTCGCGTAAGAGCCCAGATCGAATACGATACTTCACCCTATACAGATAACAGTTGTTAACGGAATGGTTATCAAAGGTGCGGCCGCAGACTAGGCCACACATATGCCGGCTCCCCTGTGCGTGATTGGGCGGGTACGATCGATCGCCTGTTGATCATTTCAACCTTTCAAAGCCAACGGAACACCAGCCGAACGCCGGTCGTATTTTTGGATCATTGTTATGTCTATCCCACTGTCGCGGCTGCGGTCCTCAAGGGCTCTGCATTTCATCACGGCGCGCATGTCATGGATCGCTCCGATGTTGAGTAGACTGAAATCGGAGGTCTAAGCTTCACAAGCCTTAATTGCTTCGACATGAAATCGAGCCTACGGTGCCCCTAATGGCCCTTTTTAATCAATGGGTAAAATGTTATTAAGAGAAACTTCAATCTCCATTGTTCAAGTTATCTTCTCTAATTGTTGTCATTTAGATTGTCTACAGCTATGGTTCAGAAACACTACCAAAAGACATTAGGCGTCGAACAAGTTTTCCAAGGCAGTAAGAAGGCGCTTGCAAATGCTGCTGAACTAGTAAGAGACGCGACTATTCTTTATAGAAACAAGTCATGGGCTCGTTCAGTGTTCCTCTGCCAAATAGCCGGTGAAGAAATGGGCAAATACATATTTTCTGTATCAGCGTGCGTAGGCGTAATAACGGATACTATCGATTGGAATAGATTTTGGAAGAACTACAGGAATCATACTGACAAGACAAGCATGATCATGTTCGTTGAGATTATGACTCTTGCTAGAAGTTTTCCCGCAAAAGAATTAAAAGAACTCGACAGTAATTGCCAAGTTTATGAACAGGGCAAACTGATGTCTCTATACTGCGACATCTACGAAAATGGTTTTCATCGACCCAGTGAGCTCTTCAATAAAACGCTCGTTTCTCAGGCTCTCAGGATCGCAAGAGGGCGCTTAAGATTAATCAAAGAATTTGATAAGGAATCCCCAAAGCTACAGAAACTCAAGAAACTCACGAGACAGGAAGTCCATAAAATGCTAGAAGAAACTGGAGCGCCAATACAAGTTATACAAAGGCACAGTAGCTAGAGTCTTTCCAGTGAGGCTTCCAATAAGGTTTCATTGGCAATCAAGGCTGAAGCCAAAAACGCGGGCACCGCTGGAACCGCGCCTGTGAACGGGCAGGGTGCAGATATGGCCTTCCATGATCTCCGGCACACGTTCGGAACGTGGCTGATGCAAGCCGGAGTGGACTATGTCGTGATTGAAAAACTGCTCGGACATCGTCTACCGGGAACAGGGGAGCTGTACCTGCATGATTGGGATGGACGCTTGCGGGATGCGGTGAGCCGGCTCGAAGAGTTTACGCTACGTACATTTACTGCCGAATCCGGCACTCAGGTGCCACTTACTGCCACCAGGTGCCACCTTCCTAACACGAACGATCGTCCAACTGCGCGAAATGTGGTGCCGAGGGACAGAATCGAACTGTCGACACCAGCCTTTTCAGGGCTGTGCTCTGCCAACTGAGCTACCTCGGCACGGGCGACACCATAACAACCCTCTTCCTGACGTGTCAAGACGGAGTGACAGTCTCAAAGACAGCGGCAATATGAGATCATTCGCTCATAGTTAGGTGTCATGCTACACCAATCTAAACGACGATGTGGGTCGCTTGACGCTTCTCCGGCCGGGGCGTTATGCTCAATCGTTTATCTCACCGTGCGGGAGGTTTCATGGAAGCGCAGACTCCGATCGTCGACGACACGTCCTTACCCAGCGTCGCGCCAAAGCCGAATGGAGAGTATGTTGAAGAATTGGTTCAGAAGGCGAGGGCTGCGGCCAGCCGTCTGGCCTCTCTCTCGACGACGACGAAAAACCAAGCGCTCTTGGCGATGGCGGATGGACTGATCGCCCAATTAGAAGACATTCTTGCAGCGAACGAAAAAGATCTCGACACGTTCGGCTCATCCAAAGACAAACAGGCAATGGCCGATCGGCTGAGGTTAACGCCGGAGCGGGTGAAGGCAATGGCCGACGGCATTCGCGAAGTAGCCGCATTGACCGACCCGGTCGGCCAAACACTGAGCATGCAGCGCCGCCCAAACGGCATGCAGGTGGGGCGCGTGCGCGTCCCCATCGGCGTGATCGGCATCATTTATGAATCGCGCCCCAATGTTACTGCGGACTCTGCCGCGCTGTGTCTCAAGTCCGGAAATGTCTGTGTCCTTCGCGGAGGATCGGAGGCCATTCATTCCAATACGGCCATTGCGGCGATCCTGTCGGAGGCCGCGGAAAAAGCCGGCGTGCCGGCAGGGGCCATCATCTTTCTTGACCGGACCGACCGAGACATCGTCTCCGAACTTCTCAAGCAGGATCAGTACGTTGATCTAATCATTCCTCGCGGCGGGGAATCGCTCATGAAGACCGTGACGGCAGAGTCGCGGATTCCTGTGATCAAACATGATAAAGGGGTATGCCATACCTATATCGATGCGGACGCCGATGTCACCATGGCCAAGCAGATTGCCCTCAATGCCAAAGTCCAGCGTCCCTCGACCTGCAATGCGATGGAAACCTTGTTGGTCCATCACACCATCGCCCGAGCCGTCTTACCAGCTCTTGTGAATGACTTCATGGCCGCGGGCGTCGAGGTACGCGGCTGTTCCAAAACATTATCGCTGTGTCCCGCCGTGAAGCCGGCAGCAGACAGCGATTACGGCCAAGAATTTCTCTCCCTGATTCTTGCCGTCAAGATCGTGAGAAGCATGGAAGAGGCGATGGAGCATATCGCGCGCTATGGCTCACGCCATACGGAAGCGATCGTGACGAAGGATTACGGCCGGGCCTTGAGATTTTTGAGAGAGGTGGACGCCGGCGCCGTGCTGGTCAATGCGTCTACACGGCTAAATGATGGCAATCAGTTCGGACTCGGCGCGGAGATCGGCATCAGCACGACCCGCATCCATGCGCGAGGACCTATGGGACTTGAAGAATTGACGTGCCCCAAGTTTGTTGTGTTCGGGAGCGGCCAGCTTAGAGAATAGTCCTGCTGAATGTAGATGATGAATGTGAGTTGGTCCGCTCATCTAAAATCTAAAATTAACCATTCAACCTTTGTCTGAACTGTCGTTGACTCGCCCCGAAAATCTATCGTTTCCTTCCAATCTACTCTGTACACAGGATCTACTCGCCGCAGGTGGACGCATCCTTCAGCAGCCCTCCGGCCATGTCGTCCTCTATGGGGCGCATGGCCGACGCATCCTTGCCACCGATCCTGATGGCCACCCGCTGCACGAATGCGAATGGACAGTGGAGCCCAATGGAGCCATCCATTTGGCGAGAGCGCGTCTTCGGTTGGATTGGGGCCAATGGGTCGGATTGAAGCCGGGTGGCCTTCTCAACTCGACGGTTTTGGATCTGTCGAGAAAACCTGGGTGGGAGCGGCTACGCGCCGATGATCTGCGCCACATGGCCGCCCAGGCCTTGCGCAGTCTCACTCGACGACATTCGGCTGTTTTATAACGATGAAGATCTCGTGATCGATGCCGAAGGACAGGCCACCATCCGCCACAGGAAAGACGCATTGTATATCCTCGATGACGGCACGTTCGATCACGGTCGGTTTATGGCGTGCATGGGAGCCATGCATTGGAGCCGGATCGATTTTCTGCCGGTCGTGGAACTCTTCCAGTCCTTGTTGCCCGGTACCGGTTCGGCAGCCTTTGAATTGATTCGCGGGCTCTACGACGATCAAAACGCAGATCAAGCGCATCCGCTCCCACTTCGCTATCGTGGCATTCCCACCTATCCGTCTGAGGCGGCCTTTCGTCTGTTCAGCGGATTTTTTGAACCGCGCGTATCGGGCGGGCGCAGGCCGTTCGAGATGTTTATGAATCCGTCGCTGTCTGGAGAGGTGACCTGGTTGCCAGCCACGAATCCACCCCGTCGCTATTTCGACCCGTCGCGAAATCTGTGCGTCACCGTGAAAGGTTCGACGGTGCAGAAAGTCACCCTTTCCGACGATCCGACAGGACTTCCGTATCAGCAGTGGGAGCAGGGCCGCGGCACCCGATATGTTGCGGTGACTCCCGAGCGTCTTATTTTGATGGATGGACATACGACACGAGAATTGCCGATCAATCCCTCGTGGGGCCCTCTCCAAGAACGGACGCCGGCGCCCCCGATGTCGTCAGCAAGCTGGAGGGATCTCTTCGACGGCTCGCCACCGATCGTGAATCCGATCGAGGCCTTTTCAGCCGTGCTTCTCTATCCGGACGATGCATCGGAAATTGAAGAAGTCTCCAGCGTCCCGTTCGTCGCCGACTACCTACAAGACCTCATTGAGGAATCACCCGACTTATCGTCACGACGGGCCAAAGTTCGCCGAACGTTGATCGACAACTTCGATGGAGCTCTTCAAGCCTGCCTCGTCTTGTCTCCCAATATCGACCAGATCGTTCTGTATACACGCCCCGCCTTCGCTCAACGGCAGGCGCAGCTCTTCTGGAACAACGCGGCTTCTTCCAATCGACTCGATCAGTTGACGGGCACCAGGTTCGTGGCCGTCACAGAGCGCAATGTGATTCATCAAGAACGTTACGATTGGATCTATCGTTGGATACCCTTCTCAAGTTTTGACCAACCGACTGACCTTGCCGAAGCGGCCGCTGCACTCCAACGTTCATTGCCCCCCGGTGGATATGCCTTTGTCGTCGGCCCGCCATCGCTCCATGAGCCGTTCACAAAATCTCGTCTCCGCATTCTACAGACGCAATCCGTGGAGGCGCTTCCGACATTCCAGATGCATCGGAGCATCCTGCCGCAAGCACGATTGAAGCCCGGTCTGACGTTATTTCATCTCGTGTCATGATCGGGCCAGCTTGACACACATTCAATGAGTCAGTAAGATGCACGGACCTTTAACGCTCATCCAGTGAGGTGGGCAAGGAGTTGCGGACATGACCACGGACCCCCGTCCGTCGCCCCCAGACGTGAAGCCTTCTTACCATGCAGGTAGGAAGGTTTTTTTATGCCCATTTCCGGAACGATTTTCCACGAGCAGGCATTAGGGCCCATGATGACCAGCGAGAAAAAAGACAAACTGGTGATGGATGCAACCGAAGTGGCTCGCGCCGTGACCCGCATCGCACACGAAATTTTAGAACGGAACAAGGGCACGGAGAATTTAGCCCTGGTCGGCATCCGAACGGGTGGCGTGTATTTAGCGCATCGCTTGCTCAAACGGATGTTCGAGATCGAACATGTCCAGGTGCCGACCGGGGAACTCGACATCACGCTCTACCGAGACGACCTGTCGATGCGCAAGGATCAACCGATTCTCCGCAAAACAACCATCCCGTTCGATATCTCAGGTCTGAAAGTGGTGTTGGTCGACGATGTATTTTTTACCGGCCGAACGATCCGCGCCGCGATGGATAGCTTGATGGATTTGGGACGCCCCGCCGAAATCCAGTTGGCCGTCCTGGTCGACCGGGGACACCGACAACTTCCGATCCGAGCCAATTACATCGGAAAAAACGTTCCGACCGCGCGTGATGAAATCGTCCAGGTGTTTTTCGAAGAAGCGGGAGAAGACGACCGTGTCGTGATCTTAAAAGACACCAAAGAACCCGGAGGCGCGCCATGAGTCTGAAGCAGAAGGACTTGACCGGCATTGCGTCGCTGAGCGCCGAAGAAATCATGCAAATCTTGGAAACCGCCGACTCATTCAAGGAAGTCAGTGGGCGGGAAATCAAGAAGGTGCCGGCGCTCCGGGGGAAAACGGTGGTCAATCTTTTCTTTGAACCCAGTACGCGCACTCGAACGTCGTTTGAGTTGGCCGCCAAACGGTTGAGCGCGGACGTCATTAACTTTTCGCCCTCCAACAGCAGCGTCGTGAAAGGCGAAACCCTGCTCGACACCGCGCGCAATATCGAAGCGATGCAAGCCGACATCATCGTGCTTCGCCATTCGTCTGCGGGCGCGGCCGAAACGTTGGCGAGGGGAGTCAAGTCATCGGTCATCAACGCAGGCGACGGCTGGCACGAACACCCGACTCAAGCGCTGCTCGACCTCTTCACCCTTCGCGAAAAGAAACTCGAGTTTCGTGGGCTTCGGGTCGCAATTGTCGGCGATGTCGCCCATAGTCGTGTCGCTCGTTCCAATATTTATGCGCTGACGACGCTGGGCGCCGATGTTCGCGTCGTCGGACCGCCGACGATGATGCCCGCCTGCATCGAGCGGCTCGGTGTGAAGACGTTCTACGATCTCGACCAAGGTCTGCAAGACGTCGATGTTATTATGATGCTCCGCCTGCAGTTAGAGCGCCAAGGACGCGCTCTCTTTCCCACGATCCGGGAATACTCGCGTCTCTATGGGCTGACGACGGAGCGATTGAAAATCGCCAAGCCCGGCGCGCTCGTTATGCATCCGGGACCGATCAATCGCGGGGTCGAAATCGCGCCGGAAATTGCGGACGGCTTTTCCTCCGTTATTCTCGATCAGGTCACCAATGGCGTGGCCGTGCGTATGGCGGTTCTCTACTTACTGAGCGGGGCGGGCAATTAACCGTGCGCAGGATTAACCGGAGACGAATCATCAACCTATGAATGCATCATCGACTCAGACTCTTCTCATTCAAGGGGGTCATGTCATTGACCCGGGACGAATCAATGGTATTGCCGATGTTCTGATCGAACAGGGCAAGATTGCGGCAGTCGGCGCCAATTTGACGGCGCAGGGCAAAGGAAAGAACGGATCGGTCCAGATCATCGACGCCCGCCACAAGCTGGTGTTGCCCGGTTTTGTAGATCTGCACGTGCATTTCCGTGAACCGGGATTCGAGTACAAGGAAACGATCAAAAGCGGAACGGCGGCAGCGGCCGCGGGCGGCTTTACCTCCGTCTGTTGTATGCCCAACACCCAGCCGGTGAACGATTCGCAGGCTATTACGGAATTCATCCTTGAAAAGGCGCGAATCGCGGGCAACGCACGCGTGTATCCCGTCGGCGCGATTACGAAAGGCTCGGAGGGTAAAGAGCTGGCGGAGATCGGCGATTTGCGGCGTGCGGGGTGCGTGGCCATTTCAGATGATGGGCAGCCGGTGATGAACAGTCTGGTGATGCGGCGTGCGATGGAATATGCCTTAGCGTTCGACCTGCCGGTGATCGACCATTGCGAAGATCTGCATCTCTCGGAGGGCGGCTGCATGAATGAGGGCGTGGTATCGACGCAGCTCGGCCTGCAAGGCGTCCCCGCAGCCGCGGAAGACGTGATGGTCTCCCGCAATTTGTCGCTGGCCGAATTGACCGGCGCGCGGCTGCACCTGGCCCATCTCAGCACCGCCGGGTCCGTGCGCCTGGTGCGTGAAGCCAAGGCTCGCGGTATTCGCGTGACGGCGGAAGCCTGTCCGCATCACTTTACCTTGACAGAAGAAGCCGTGCGCGGATTTAACACCCTGGCAAAAATGAACCCGCCGCTTCGAGCATGGGATGATGTTCAGGCTATTAAAGAGGGCTTGCGAGACGGGACGATTGATGTGATCGCGACGGACCATGCGCCCCATGCGACGCAGGAAAAGCTTCAGGATTTTGCCGCGGCGCCCAACGGCATCGTGGGGCTGGAAACGGCGTTGTCCTTGACGCTGGTGCTCGTCGAGGAAGGAGTACTGACCTTGGAATCGGCCGTCGCAAAATTGACCTCGGCGCCGGCCAGAGCGTTTAGCCTGAATGCGGGCACTCTGGCGTCAGGAGTTGACGCCGATGTCGTGATTGTCGATCCGCAGGAAACCTGGGAAATCGATCCGGCGCGGTTTCGATCGAAGAGTCGGAACACGCCGTTCGCCGGATGGAAGGTAAAAGGACGCGTTCACGCGACGCTGCTCGGAGGTCGAATCGTGTATGAGTCCAGTGAAGCTTGTTAAACGTGAATCGTCTTTCGGCTAGTGAGCGGGATCAGAATGTCGGCGTTGCACGAATCGCAAATAATTACACGCGGGGGGCGCTCATCAGCTATACGCTGGAGTTGATGGCGCTGGCGGTCTGGATCGGAGGATTAGTGATCATCGTCGCGGCCGTCATCCCGGCGGTGTTTAACTCATTCGGCATGGAACCGGGAGGGCGTTTTCTGACACGGGTGTTTGAGGGGTACAACCGGACCATCTTGATGGCGTCGGGCATCCTTCTGCTCAGTGCTGGGTACCGGACCATCTTGAGTCGAGGCGCACATCCCGACATGGCGCTTTCCCGACTTGAATGGATAGTGACGATGATCATGGTCGTCGTGGCAGTATCAATCATCTTTGTGTTGGAGCCTTCGTCGGTACGGTTGCAAGAAGCGGCGTTTGCGATCAAGGATGAAGTCGCACGGAAGGCGGCGTATGAGTCATTTTTTAAAAGTCATACGCTGGTCAGGGCGCTGTACGTCGTCAATCTAGGATTGGCGCTTGCCTTGATTCCCATGAAGCTCACGTCGTGGTTGAGATGCAAAAAGGTCTTATCGTGAATAAAGCTATTCTTGCGCTAGCGGACGGGACGGTCTTTGAGGGTCGCGCCCTCGGATTCGAGGGAGAGACAGTAGGGGAGGTAGTCTTCAATACCGCCATGACCGGCTATCAAGAGATTCTCACCGACCCCTCGTATAAGGGTCAGATCGTCACAATGACCTGCCCGCATATCGGGAATTACGGCATCGCCAAAGACGATGCCGAATCGCGCCGCGTCTGGGCGGAGGGGTTTATCGTCAAGGAATCGAGTCGGCGTCCGAGTAATTGGCGATCGGAGCAAGCGCTCGATGACTATCTTCGCGCGGCACGCGTCGTTGGAATCGAGGGCATCGACACGCGGGAGTTGACCAGACATCTTCGCGACGCCGGTTCGCAGCAAGGCATCATTTCTCATGTCGATCTGGATCATCACCGCGCCACAGCGAAAGCGCAATTGGCTCCTTCGATCCTTGGCCGCGACCTGGCTGCGGAAGTGACCTGCGCACAATCATACGAGTGGACGACCGGATCGGGCGCCTGGCAACCCGAGCGCATGCAGACCGTCCGGACAGATCGACAGTATCGCGTCGTGGTGTACGACTTCGGCGTCAAACACAATATCCTGCGCCGGCTCATCGACGTAGGCTGCATGGTGACGGTCGTGCCCGCATCCACGACGGCGGAAGCGGTTCAGACCTTGAAGCCGCATGGCGTCGTCCTCTCCAATGGGCCGGGGGATCCACAGGGCGTTCCGTACGCCACGAAGGCCATTCAGGAGTTGATCGGCCGCGTGCCGATACTCGGTATCTGTTTAGGCCATCAACTGCTTGGCCTCGCCAATGGGTTGCAGACTCACAAACTAAAATTCGGACACCATGCCGCCAACCACCCGGTCATGGATCTCCGCACACGAACCGTCGAGATCACGTCCCAAAATCATAACTTCGCGGTACAGATTCCAACCATCGATCGTACGGCATCGACCGTTCCCACGATCAAGACGCCGTATGGTCGAGTCACGGTCAGTCATATGAGTTTAAATGATGACTCGATCGAAGGGATGTTGTGGCTGGATCAGCCGGTCATGTCGGTGCAGTATCACCCCGAAGCGTCGCCGGGTCCGCACGATTCGGCCTATGTCTTCGATCAATTTGTGACCATGATGGAGAAATCGCATGCATAAGAGACAGGTGTGGAAGGTGCTCTTGACCGCCTTTGGCGCATCGCTCCTATCGGGATGCATCACGGTGAATCTGTTGCCCGCGCCCGCCCCGTTGGAAGAGAAACGGGTGAGCGGAACAGGCCCCGAGAAAGTACTGCTCGTCAATTTGTCCGGTGTGATCAGTTCGAACGACAGCGATGGACTCATCTCCCATCCGAGCATGGTGGCTCAAATCAAGGAGCAATTAGTTCGTGCCGGCGATGATTCACATGTGAAGGCCGTGGTGCTGCGGATCAATAGCCCCGGGGGCACCGTCACGGCGTCGGATATTATTTATCACGAGCTGCAGGCGTTTAAAGAACGCCGAAAAATTCCCGTCATCGCCTCTATCATGGATGTCGGCGCATCCGGCGGTTATTACATCGCCATGGCGGCGGATAGGGTCATGGTCCATCCGTCCTCGGTCACCGGCAGTTTGGGCGTGATTATGATGACGGTGAATGCCCGCGGGTTGCTGGAAAAGATCGGGCTCGAAGCCAACACCATCACGTCGGGACCCAGAAAGGATATGGGTTCTCCTTTCCGCACCATGACGGACGAAGAGCGCGGCATTTTCCATAGCGTGATCATGTCGTTTTACGAGCGGTTCCTCAATGTCATTCACGAAGGGCGAAAGAATCTCTCTCCCGAGACCATCCGGAAATTAGCCGATGGGCGAATTTATTCGGGTGAACAGGCCACCGCGATCGGACTGGTGGACGGTATCGGCTATCTGGACGATGCCATCGACGTGGCGAAACAGGAAGCAGGGATCAAAGAGGCGAGCGTGGTGACCTATCGTCGGCCGGGTGAATATAAAAGTAATATTTACTCCCAACTGCTCGGCGGTAACGGGGATGCCATGTCGCTGGCCAACCTCGATCTGACCGCGATGTTCCGTGGCGGCACGCCTCAATTCATGTATCTGTGGATGCCGTAACCTTAAGGTGAAATTTATGGAACGCGAACATGCCGGCGACGTCGCACGATGATCTGTGGCACCGGTTCTCGACGGTTCCGGTGGACCGAAGGAACATCCTCAAGATGGGGGTCCGCCTCTCGGCGGCCGCTTGTCTCTCGACAGGTCTGATGAGCGCGCTGTCCGCCTGTTATCGTGCCCCCGGCACGGCACGCGATCAGTTGATCTTCTTCTCGGAAGACAAAGAAATCTCAATGGGGGTGAAGGCGTTTCATGAAGTGCTCCGGCAGGCGCGGCTCAACGAGAGTCCGGAGATCAACGAGATGGTCCATCGCGTGGGAGACCGCATCGCGGCGGTGGCCAACCGGCCGGAATATCACTGGGAATTTGCCGTCATTCAAGACGACAGAACCATCAACGCGTTTGCCTTGCCCGGAGGGAAAGTCGCGGTGTTCACGGGAATTCTGAAATACACGAAAACGGAAGCAGGCTTGGCGACCGTTATAGGCCATGAAGTCGCGCATGCTCTTCAGCGACACGGCGCCGAACGGATCAGCCGCGGGATTCTCGAACAAATCGCCCAACTCGGCGCGCTCGCCGGCGCCGCTTCCGGACGCGTCGATCCCGGTGTGGCCATGGGCGCGATGAGCGCGTACGGCATCGGCGTGTCGTTGCCGTTCAACCGGCGGCAGGAATCGGAGGCGGACTATATCGGACTCCGGCTGATGGCGCAGGCCGGCTATGACCCGCGAGAAGCCGTTCCGTTTTGGGAACGCATGAGCGGATGTCCGAAAAACCTGATCGGCAAATTATGTTTTCGCTCGCAAGCGGCGATTCCTGAATTTCTCTCGACACATCCCTCGGACGTGACGCGCATCAACCAAATCGAATCCTGGCTCCCGGACGCGATGCAGCACTACCACGAAGGTGGGTCTCCGGACAGCGCGCCGATTCCATCGGCACCCCCGATTTTTATTCCGATGCCAAAAATGGGGTAGAAATCAATTTCCAATGTTAATGTTATGGTTCATGATGAATTTTCCACGACGAACGCGGTTGACTAAGCACTGAGCACTCGAAAGGAATCATGCCCAAGCGGACGGACATTCACACCATTCTCTTGATCGGCTCGGGTCCTATCGTCATTGGTCAGGCCTGTGAATTCGATTATTCAGGGACGCAAGCGTGCAAGGCGCTGCGGGAAGAAGGCTATCGCGTTATCCTGATCAACAGCAATCCGGCGACGATCATGACCGACCCCGAATTGGCCGATCGCACCTATATCGAGCCGATCACCTTGGAAGTGGTGGAACGCGTCATCGAACGCGAACGACCTGATGCGCTCTTGCCGACGATGGGCGGACAGACGGCGTTGAACGTGGCCGTAGGACTGGCGAAGGGTGGGGTGCTGACCAAGTACAACGTGCAACTGATAGGCGCCTCGGCTGAAGCGATTCATAAAGCGGAAGACCGTGACCTCTTCAAGGAGGCGATGCGGCGGATCGGACTCAAGACGCCGGACAGCGGATCGGCTCGAAGCCGTGATGAGGCCACCCTCGTGCTCGAACGTGTAGGATTTCCCGCGATCGTGCGCCCGTCGTTTACCATGGGCGGGACGGGCGGCAACATCGCGTACAATCGCGAAGAGTTCGAACGCTACGTCGATTGGGGCCTAGCCATGAGTCCCGTCGGCGAAATCTTGGTGGAACGCTCGGTCATCGGCTGGAAGGAATTCGAACTGGAGGTCATGCGGGACCTCAAAGACAATGTCGTCATCGTCTGTCCCATCGAAAATTTCGATCCCATGGGTATTCACACCGGCGACAGTATTACCGTTGCGCCGGCCATGACGCTGACGGACAAGGAATACCAGGTCATGCGTGATGCGGCGGTGCGCATCATCCGCGAGATTGGGGTCGACACCGGCGGATCGAACATTCAGTTCGGGATCGATCCCAAGAACGGCGACATGGTCGTCATCGAGATGAATCCGCGCGTGTCGCGCAGTTCGGCTTTGGCGTCGAAGGCGACCGGATTTCCCATCGCCAAGATTGCCGCGAAACTGGCCGTCGGCTACACGCTGGATGAAATCACGAATGACATTACGCGAGTGACCAAAGCCTCGTTCGAGCCAACCATCGATTATGTCGTCGTGAAGATGCCGCGGTTCGCTTTTCAAAAATTTCCAGGCGCCGATTCCACCCTCACGACCCAAATGAAATCGGTGGGCGAAGCCATGGCGATAGGCCGCACCTTCAAAGAAGCGCTCCACAAAGTCATCCGATCGCTGGAAGTGGACCGATATGGACTGGTCTCGGTCCACGGTCTGGATCATGGCCTCCCCTCGGTGGAGACGCGGGCGGAGATCCAGTCGAAAATTACAAATGCGCTGCGCACCCCACGGCCCGACCGGCTCTGGCATCTCGCCGACGGGATACGGTTGGGAATGAGCCTCGACGACATCTACGCGTTAACGCACATCGATTATTGGTTTTTAGACCAGATCCGCGAAATCATCGAACTCGAGCAGCGGCTGTCCCAAGTCAAATCGCCCGGTCAGCAGAATCAACGACTCGATGCCGACCTTTTGTGCGAAGCAAAGCAGCTCGGATTCTCTGATCATCGGATCGCCCAACTGACCGGATATGATCTCACGCAGATTGCATCATGGCGAAAAGCTCCCGACGAAACAGAACGGCGGCCTCAGTTGACCTTCAAACGGGTGGATACGTGTGCGGCCGAGTTCGAGGCGAAAACGCCATATTTGTATTCCACCTATGAACGGACGTGCGAGGCGCGTCCCACCGACCGGCGGAAAGTGATGATCCTGGGTGGGGGACCCAACCGCATCGGGCAAGGCATCGAATTCGACTATTGCTGCGTCCACGCCGCGTTTGCCCTGCGCGAAGAAGGCATCGAAACGATCATGGTCAACTGCAATCCCGAAACGGTGAGCACCGACTATGACACGTCCGACCGACTGTACTTCGAGCCGCTGACCGAAGAAGATGTGCTCAATATCATCGCGTGCGAACAGCCCATGGGAGTCGTCGTCCAATTCGGCGGACAGACGCCGCTGAAGCTAGCGCTTCCCTTGGAACGCGCAGGCGTCAAGATTTTAGGAACGAGCCCGGATGCGATCGATCGCGCCGAGGACCGCGAGCGGTTCCGCGAGCTGCTGAATCGCCTCGGGCTTCGCCAAGCGGCAAGCGGAATGGCAAGATCGGTGGAGGAGTCGGTGCGGATTGCTGCCGGCATCGGCTATCCGGTGATGGTTCGTCCGTCCTATGTGCTCGGCGGGCGCTCCATGCAAATCGTCTACGATGAAACAGGTTTATTGGGCTATATGGGCTCCGCCGTTAAAGCATCGCCGAATCACCCCGTCCTGATCGATAAATATTTGGAAGATGCCATCGAAGTCGATGTCGATGCGATTTCGGATGGGCGGCGCGTCGTCGTGGCGGGAATCATGGAGCATATCGAAGAAGCCGGTGTTCACTCGGGCGACTCGGCCTGCTCCCTCCCACCATACACCTTAGACAACGGGATTATTGAACAGATTCGCCGAGACATGACGGCGCTGGCGCTCGAACTGAACGTCATCGGATTGATGAATGCGCAATTTGCCGTGAAGGACGGCATCATCTATATCCTGGAGGTGAATCCACGAGCCTCGCGCACAGTGCCGTTTGTCAGTAAGGCCATCGGCGTGCCGCTGGCCAAATTGGCGATGAAGGTGATGACGGGCCGAACGCTGGACGAGTTGGGATTCACCGACGCGAAGATTAACGGCTATGTCGCTGTGAAAGAGGCCGTCTTTCCCTTCACGAAATTTGCCGGTGTCGATGTCCTCTTGGGTCCAGAGATGAAATCGACCGGAGAGGTCATGGGGATCGACGGCGATTTTGGATGGGCCTTCGCGAAATCCCAAACCGGAGCAGGTGTGTCTCTACCCACAACCGGGAAAGCGTTCCTCAGTGTGAAGCGACAGGACAAGGCTGCAGCTCTCGAAATCGCCGACCGATTACACCGTCTCGGGTTCCTCATCGAGGCAACCCAAGGAACCGGTACGTATCTGCAAGAGAATGGCATGCATGCCACGTTGGTGAACAAGGTCAAAGAAGGCCGGCCTCACATCGTCGACCATATCAAAAACGGCGAGATCAGCCTGGTCGTCAATACGGTGGGCAGTCAGGCGTCGCACGTCGATTCGGCGGCCATCCGTCGCGAGGCGCTTCAACACAATGTCTGTTACTTCACGACCATCCGCGGCGCGCGCGCGGCCATCATGGGCATCGAAGCGATTCAAAAAAAGGGATTGACGATTCGTTCGTTGCAAGAACATCATTCCGCGTAATCGTCCACTAGATAGACGTTCATCCGTCTGGGGAAAAAGAGGAGTCGATGCCGACACCCATTACTAAAAAAGGTTATGAAGCGTTGAAAGTTGAACTGGAACGCCTTCGCAAGGAACGACCCAAAATCATCGAAGCCATTGCGGAAGCGCGAGCGCATGGCGACCTCAGCGAAAATGCGGAATACGATGCGGCGAAGGATCGTCAGGGATTCGTCGAATCGCGGATTAAAGAATTAGAGGGCAAGCTGGCCGACGCGCGGATTATTGAAAATACGAATCGCACCAGCGAGACCATCATCTTCGGCGCCACGGTGGGTTTATTGGAGACGCAATCCAATCAGAAAAAGCAGTATACGCTGGTCGGGCAAGACGAAGCCGACCTCAAAGACGGCAAGATTTCAGTGCAATCGCCGGTCGGGCGCGCGCTCATCGGGAAGCGCGTCGGCGATTTGGTGGAAGTGACGACACCGGCCAAAGTCGTTGAATATGAAGTGCTGAATATTCGTTTCGATGAACTCTGAGAACGTTATTTGATTCTCGTGAGTCGTTAATCGTAAAGACCGACTTTCTCCAACGTTTAACGGGCAACGAATCACGACCATGCCTTCCGCTATTTCCCTCATCACTTTACTGACCGATTTTGGCGAGCAGGATTACTTCGTGGCGAGCATGAAAGGGGTGATGTTGAACATCAACCCTCAAGTGCGGATCGTGGATCTTTCTCATCGCGTGGCGTCCTATCACATCGAAGATGCCGGCTATCTCTTGAAATCCTCCTGCCACTATTTTCCCGTCGGCACCATCCATGTGGCCGTGGTGGATCCCGGCGTAGGCAGTGCCAGGCGCCCGCTCCTGGTCAGCACGTCCCGGTATTTCTTTCTCGCGCCAGACAATGGACTCCTCAGCGCTGTGCTGAAAGACGAGCGGTCCACCGAAATTCGTCAGATTGAAAATAAGCAGTATCGGCTGGACTCCGAAGGCGCGACCTTTGACGGTCGGGATATCTTTGCTCCCGCTGCGGCGTGGCTGACGAGGGGACAGGCGCCCGGTTCATTCGGCCGCCTCATTCACGATCCTGTCACGCTCCCAGGGCAAGAACCGGCGTGGGAGGGTCCAGCGTTGGTCGGCCGCATTATGTATGTCGATCATTTCGGCAATGCCATCTCGAATATCACGTCCCCCCACCTCTCTGAAGTGCGCAAGTATACGAAGCGTACGTCGGTGACAATCCACATAGCAGGAGCGACCATCGATGATCTGGTGGCATGCTATGCTGATGGAAAGACCGATGCGCCACGCGCAGTGGTCAATAGCAATGGGCACGTAGAAATATTTCTCAAAGAAGGCAGCGCGGCAGCAGTCTTGAATGTGGGAAAAGGCGACCGGATCGAAATTCATTGATGAACGGCGCGCTCCCACCAATCGTCCCTCCATTCGTTAAGGACACCCTGAATGAACCAGCGCCAGATGTTTGCTCTCGGCTTCTTCGTCGTCCTGCTGATTCTGCTCTATCAGATCGCGATAATCTTTCGCCCTTTTTTACTGCCGGTTCTGTGGGCCGTCATTCTTGCGCATATGACCTTCCCGCTCCATCGACGACTCACGGCCTTGCTGGGCCAGCGGAAAGGATTATCAGCCGCGATTCTGACGGTAGCCGTCATCGGCCTGGTCGTCGTGCCGCTGGTGATTTTTATTGTGCAATTAATTGAGGAGGCCGGAAGCGCCTATGTGTTGGCCAAGACATGGATCGATGGGGGTGGGCTGAAGACCGCGCCTGGGCAGCTGTCGCAATTGCCGATTATTGGCGGCTACGTACAGCCTATCCTCGGTCGACTCGTAGTCTCGCAAGGCGACCTGGAAACCTCGTTGCTGCATAATATTCAAGCGCTGAGCGGATTCTTCGTCGAGCAACTGACCGGCCTGGCGACGAATCTTTTCTTACTGATCATGAATTTTCTGGTGATGCTCTTCACCTTGTTCTTCTTCTTCAAAGACGGCGATCGCCTGTACCGAAACCTGTACGAAGTGGTGCCGCTCGATGAGACACACAAAAAGAAGATTTTCACGCGCCTCGATGTCACCTTGCGGGCCGTCGTGAAGGGCGTGATCATTACGGCTATGGTGCAGGGGCTTCTGGCCGGACTCGCCTATGCGGTGTTGGGCGTACCGTTTCCCGTCGTCTTAATGGCGCTGACCGCGTTGCTGGCTCCACTTCCATTCGGCGGCACGGCCATCATCTGGCTGCCGGTCGCCGTGTATCTGTATTGGGTCGCCCCGCTATGGAAAGCCATTGCCATGCTGGCCTGGGGAGCCGGCGTCATTACCATGGTCGATAATTTCCTGAGACCCATGCTCATCGGCAAAGACGCGCAATTGCCCGTCCTCTTCCTCTTCTTCAGCATCATCGGGGGCCTCGCGGCCTACGGCATGATCGGACTCTTCTTCGGACCCATCTTGTTGGCGATTCTCATGACGGCGATCCAGATTTATCGAGAGGAGTATTTGAAGAAAACCAGCGTGAAGGTAGTGGCCGAGTGAGGAAAGAGAACAGAAAAGGGTTGTATCGGTTTTAAGGAAGGTTTTAGAGAACGACAAGGTCGTTGCGTTGAGCGGCAATTTGTTAAGAAGCCTGTTCGCAATTGTCTTGCGGTATTCAACTATTCGGATAAAGGAATTCGGCAGTAATTTCTTTTTTAAAGAGATACTCGTTAACTTGTGATTCAGTGCGGCTTGGCAAGATAAGCTTGATAATGATGGTTTCGTTGTCAAGCTCTTTCTCTTTTTCACGCCAAATAGTTTCCATATCGACTCTGAGATCCATCTGGGCAAAGTAAATCGCCTGCTGATTCTTTGCCCTTTGGTTCAAGATCTGCAGCGGTGGATGAAACATCAAAGGCACACCCAATGCTTTGCAGGCATTTCCCTCTTCATGCATCCTTTCGAGAATGGAGCCGAACGGCTCAATTTGTAATGTGTTGCCAGTCGCCGTCGCGTCGCAGATGTAAACAGCCCCCTCCCCCTCTCTATTGTCGTTCGCAAAATAAAGGGCAACATCCGACGACTCCGTCCAATCCAGAATATTTGTGCCCTTTAGGCAAAAAGGGCCATCCTGCGCTTCATCAGGATGTTGCTGAACACGTTTCATAAATTCAAACCAAGGGTCGATGCCGCGTGACTTTTTATACTCAAAAAGTTCTGCCGATGGCTGAGTTAAGATGCCGTACTTAAAAAGGAAGAGATTTAGAAGGGCTAGATGCAAATTAACAGAGCCAACCAGTCGCGTTGAGAAACGATGATGTTCTTTAAGTCCGAACAGAAGTACCTTACAAGACCGAACAAACGTCGAATCCAGGAGCCATTCTCTTTTTCGATGCCCTCGAAAAACGAGCAATCGATCTTCTGTATTAAATTGACTTTCTAGATGTCGAAGTTCCTGTAGAAATTCATGGAATGATCGTGGAATCCACTCCTGACAGCCTTCGAGAATCACAGTGCCATGACAAGCAGGACGTACATTCTTCATAGAGCCTATAAACTCGTTTGGGGTATCTGACGGTCAACAGGACAGCTAATCATCCTATTATTTTCCTAATGGATACCACAAGCATTTTAAAAAGGTCTATGAGTTCAGATCTAGTAATCGACAATGGTGGCATGAGGACAATGACATTGCCGATAGGTCTTATGAGAAGCCCTTGCTTGCGCGCTTCCATGGCAACGCGATGGCCGATGCGCGCTTCGAGAGGATAGGCCTTGCTAGTTGTTCGGTCTTGGACCAGTTCAATGCCTACCATGAAGCCGCATTGGCGGATTTCACCGACATGTGGATGTAGAGCCAGCGGCGCAAGTAACCGTTTCAACGTCTTGATCTTCGGCTGCAATCTCGCCAGGGTCTTTTCTTTTTTGAAGACCTCAAGATTGGCCAACGCCACGGCACACCCGAGCGGATTGCCCGTGTAGCTGTGGCCGTGGAAGAAGGTTTTCCACTCTCGGTACTCGCCTAAAAATGCCTGATAAATATTTTCAGTTGCCAACGTGGCTGCCAACGGCATATACCCGCCGGTCAAACCTTTGCTGATGGCCATGAGGTCGGGCGTCACGCCTTCGTGCTCGCAGGCGAACATTTTTCCTGTCCGGCCGAATCCGGTGGCGACTTCATCGGCGATCAGCAGGACCTGATATTTGGTGCACAGTTCGCGAAGGCGACGGAGATAGCCCGAAGGCGCAAGGATGATCCCGGCCGCTGCCTGCACAAGCGGTTCGACAATCAATCCCGCAATCTCTTTGTGACGCTGCTTGAAGAGTCGTTCGACAGATTCAACAGAGACTATCCGGCGAGAGACAGAAGTGCGTGTCTTCAGAGTCTCGACTTTGATGGAACGAAACAGTAGCGGACGAAAGCGCGCATGAAACAATTCGATGTTGCCCACACTCATGGCTCCGGCCGTGTCGCCATGATACGCGCCCGTGAGGTTGACAAAGAGATGTTTCGGTCCTGACAGTGGCGTCCGTTGCTGCCAATATTGAATGGCCATCTTAAGGGCGACTTCCACCGCCGTAGACCCATCGTCTGAGTAAAACACTCGCGTCAGTCCCTTCGGCGCAATGCGGATGAGTTCGCGCGCGAGTTCTATTGATGGGGGATTGGCAAGACCTAACAGCGTGGTGTGGGCGATCTTCTTGAGCTGCGCTCGAAGGGCCTTGTCGAGGGTCGGATGTCGATGCCCGTGCAGATTCACCCAGATGGAAGACGTGCCATCGAGATATTTGCGGCCCTGCGTATCGATGAGGTAGGAGCCCTTGCCACGTTCAATAATAATCGGTTCCTCTTTCTCCCATTCCTGCATTTGAGTAAAGGGATGCCAGAGGTAGATACGATCCCATTGAACGAGATGGGCAGGGGACAATCGTGGACGCTTGTTCATCGCGGTTCGTTCCGTTCTTATGCGTATTCAACTGGCTGGCGATTATAACAGCCACCTTACGTGATTGGCAGAAGTCGAACGGCTATTCGCGAGTGGAAATGATTTCATGGATGCAGACAAGAGGGAAAACCCTGTTTCGACCGCTCATTTCTACGGGGAGTATTCTTTGACAACGTCTGGGGCAGCCCATATAATGAACCGATTTTTCACATGAGCCACGATTTGCAGAGCCACGTCCGCAACTTCTCCATTATCGCCCACATCGATCACGGGAAATCCACTCTCGCCGATCGGTTTCTTGAGGTGACGGGAGCCGTCACCGCCCGAGAGTCTCGCGAACAGATCTTAGATGCGATGGACCTTGAACGTGAGCGGGGGATCACCATCAAGGCGCATGCCGTCGCGATCCGCTATAAAGCCGATAACGGCGAGACCTATGCGCTGCATTTGATCGACACCCCCGGTCACGTCGACTTTACGTATGAAGTCTCGCGTAGTCTCGCCGCCTGCGAGGGAGCCCTCTTGTTGGTCGATGCCACCCAGGGTGTGGAGGCGCAAACCATCGCGAACGTGTATTTGGCGATCGCCAACAATCTGGTCATCATTCCAGTCATTAATAAAATCGACCTTCCCAGCGCGGATGTGGAAGGCGTCAAAAAGCAAATCCATGACGTGCTTGGATTGGACGTCTCCGATACGCTCCTTGTCAGTGCCAAGGAAGGCAAGGGCGTGCGCCAAGTGGTGGAGGCGGTCATTCAGCGCGTGCCGCCGCCCACCGGTGATCCGGATAAGCCGCTCAAGGCTCTCGTCTTCGATTCATGGTTTGATAACTACCAAGGTGTCATTGTTTTAACGCGCGTCGTGGACGGAACGATACGGCCGGGCATGAAAATTCGCGTCATGTCGAACAACAAAATGTTCGAGATCACGGAAGTGGGACAGTTCACACCGAAGCGGAACAAGACCGACGCGCTCAACACCGGGGAGGTCGGGTACGTGTGCGCGAACATGCGCGAGGTTGCGGATGTCAAAATCGGCGACACGTTGACGGATGCCGTGCGACAAACGGACACGCCCTTTCCAGGCTATAAAGAGGTGAAGCCGCTCGTCTTCTGTGGACTCTATTCCACCGATACGGCGAAGTATGAAGATCTCCGCGATGCGCTGCAGAAATTACGCTTGAACGATTCCTCATTTGTATACGAGCCGGAAACGTCGTTGGCATTAGGATTCGGCTTTCGGTGCGGGTTTCTCGGCCTGTTGCACATGGAAATTATCCAGGAGCGATTGGAACGGGAATATGCTCTGACACTCATTACCACCGCGCCGACTGTCGTCTATCACGTCTACACGACAAAAGGGGAGATGCTGTCCATCGACAATCCGGCCAAGCTCCCGGCGCCGACGGCCATCGAACGCTTTGAAGAGCCGTTCATCAAAGCCACCATTATTACACCCGAGCGCTATGTGGGCAGTATTTTACAACTGTGCCAGGAGCGTCGAGGGATTCAACTCGGGCTTCAGTATCTGGATCCCACGCGGGTGATGCTGACGTATGAATTGCCATTGAACGAGATCATTCTGGATTTTTACGATAAATTGAAATCCAAAACACAAGGGTACGCCTCGTTGGATTATGAACTCATCGGCTATCGGGAGTCAGATCTCATCAAGCTGGATATTCTGTTGAACGGCGAAACTGTCGATGCGCTGTCCCTCATCACCCACAAAGAGAAGTCTCTCAGCCGGGGTCGGCAGCTCGCGGAGAAGATGAAGGAATTTATTCCCAAGCAAATGTTCGAAATTGCTATTCAAGCGGCGATCGGCAATAAGATCATCGCGAGGGAGACCGTCGGAGCGCTCAAGAAAAATGTCACCGCCAAATGTTACGGCGGCGACATCAGTCGAAAGCGAAAACTGTGGGAAAAGCAAAAAGAGGGTAAGAAGCGCATGAAACAGGTCGGTCGCGTCGAAGTGCCGCAAGAAGCGTTTTTGGCTCTCTTGAAAGTGACGGGGGACTAATGGATCAGCCACCTCATATGGAAGATGCCACGACGACCCCGAATACGATGAGCGTCGCCTCCCCGCGGCGCAAGTCGCTGATCCGGGAATATTCCGAAGCCATTATTCTGGCGATGCTGCTCGCTTTTGCGATTCGTGTCTTCATGGTGCAGGCGTTTAAGATTCCCTCTGGATCCATGATCCCCACGCTGCTTGTCGGGGACCATATTTTAGTGAGTAAGCTCTCATACGGCATTCAGTGGCCCGGTGACTGCAAATTCAGAATCAGTTTTCCACCGGTCACCTGCTATACCTCACATGCCTTGGTGTCGTTCGGCGATCCGCAACGCGGGGATGTCATTGTCTTTCGATTTCCCGAGGATGAAGAAAAAGATTTCATCAAGCGGATCGTCGGCTTGCCGGGCGATACCATCGAAGTGCGAAACAAAATCGTCTTCGTCAATGGAAAAGCGCTCGATGATAAAGGCTTCACCCAGCGCGTCGACCCAGGCATCATTCATGGCTCGGTCAATCCACGTGATAATTTCGGTCCCGTGACCGTCCCCGACAAGTCCTATTTCGTGATGGGCGATAATCGCGACCAAAGCTTGGATAGCCGGTTCTGGGGCTATGTGCGTTTGGAGAAAATCAGAGGTAAGGCTTTTCGTATCTATTGGTCCTGGAGCGGCCATGGGGAGTGGACGCAATGGGTGCGATGGGAACGCATCGGCCAAGCCATTCGGTAGGTAGAATGTTGAAAAAGGTCGCCAGCTTCGTTCTCGGTTTGTCAGCCTCCTCAACGTACCCCGCCATGGGAAAAGAGCCGGTCTCGGCCGGCTCGGGGCTGGGCGGGTGGAATAAGTACACCTCCGGTGCCTTCTTCGCCTGCGGCATTGCTGGAGGCCATTTTGACCATCCTGTAAGAATGCGATTCGCACTCCTGTCATGAATTCAAAAGTAAAAACTAAGAATTCAAAACTTGCCACTCACATTCAGCGGTTTCCACAAGCCGGCGTGCTGGTGATCGGCGATTTGATCCTCGATCATTATATTTGGGGCAAGGTGAGCCGGATTTCTCCGGAGGCTCCTGTGCCGGTCGTCCATGTCGAATCCGAGTCGTTGAATCTCGGTGGCGCCGCGAATGTCTATAACAACATTCTGGCCCTCGGTGGAAAGGCCGATCTGTGCGGACTCATCGGATCGGATGAAGGCGGCCGAAGACTGTTGCAGCAATTGGGGAATCATCGTGGTGGACGTGGAGGCGTGATCATCGATGCCGATCGTCCGACCACCCGCAAAACCCGCATCATCGCCCACAATCAACAGATGGTTCGATTCGATGTCGAACGACGTACGGAAATCAAGTCGGGATTGCAGGGACGCATCATACGATACGTTGAGTCACGATTGCGGGAAGTGTCGTGCGTAGTCGTCTCGGATTATGCCAAAGGGGTCGTGACCGCACCGCTGATGGCGGAATTGGTTCGACTCACAACGCTCCGGAGAATTCCCTTGGTCGTCGATCCGAAGGTCGAACATTTTTCGTCGTACAAGGGTGTCACGGTCGTCACGCCGAACCACTTGGAGGCCACGCAAGCGGCCGGCGTCCACGGCGACGACGATGCCGCCATCAACGAAGCGGGGGAGACGATCCGTCAGCGATTGGGATGCCAATCGGTTCTGATTACCCGCGGCGAAAAGGGAATGAGCGTCTTTGAGATGGATGGAAGCAGTTTCCATATTCCGACGATGGCGCGACAGGTTTACGATGTCACCGGCGCCGGCGATACCGTGATCGCCACATTGGCCTTGTCATTAGCAACCGGGGCCTCGATTCGCGATGGCGCCATCCTGGCAAATTACGCCGCCGGTATTGTCGTCGGGATGGTTGGAACCGCGACGGTCAGTGCGCCACAGCTAACTGACGCGCTCATGCATGCCTGATCCGGCCTCAGGCGGCTGGCATGCTCAGAACATGATCCGTAAGTCCTCCATCTCACCTGACGAGAGGCCAGTGTGAGCCGATCGAGTGATCGCCATGTCCCTCCCGCATCCGTGACGGTTGTCATCCCCGCTCGATTTGGTTCGTCTCGTTTTCCCGGCAAACCATTGGTAGATCTAGCAGGCAAGCCGCTTATTCAATACGTGTATGAACACGTGCAGGCCGTGCCTGGAATTGCACAGACGCTGGTGGCGACTGACGACGTCCGCATCTTCAAGGCTGTGCAAGCCTTCGGGGGCACCGCGCTCATGGTCGAGGGCGCCTTTCGCACCGGCACCGATCGCGTCGCCGCCGTCGCGCAGACCGTCCCCGGCGATGTGTTCGTAAACCTTCAGGGCGACGAGATTATCATGCATCCGGGATTGATGACCGATCTGATCGATCCATTTTTAAAGAGTGGGACCGGAATGGGCACGCTCAAACGCCGCATCATTTTGCACGATGAGGTGCAGAATCCCGGTGTTGTAAAGGTCGTGACGGATTCGAATGGCAACGCCCTCTATTTTTCTCGTGCGCCCATCCCGCATCTTCGTGATGGACCAGGTGACATTTCCTCCGGGCTGTATTACATTCACCTCGGCATCTACATTTACACGCGTGCGAGATTGTTGCAATTTGCCGGACTGCCGACCGGGCGGCTGGAAGAAGCGGAAAAATTAGAGCAACTACGGGCACTGGAGCATGGACTTGCCATCCGGGTGTGGGAGACGATCCATCCGTCACTGCGGATCGATGCGCCGGAAGACCTGGCCCATGCCGCGACGATGTTACAGAGCCGACCTAACCCCCAACCTCAAGAGAAGGTTGTGTCATGAGTAAATTTATCTTTGTCACCGGCGGCGTCGTGTCCTCATTGGGAAAGGGATTGGCCTCGGCCTCGATCGGCAACCTCATGGAAAGTCGAGGGCTGAAGATCACCTTCTTGAAGCTGGATCCTTATATTAATGTCGACCCCGGGACGATGAATCCCTATCAACATGGCGAAGTCTATGTGACCGATGACGGCGCCGAGACGGATTTGGATCTCGGTCACTATGAACGCTACACGTCGCTGACGTTGACCAAGGACAATAACTATACGACGGGCAGAATTTATCACGCCGTCATTACCAAGGAACGCCGTGGAGATTATCTTGGCGGAACCGTCCAAGTCGTGCCGCATATTACCGACGAGATCAAACGTTCGATCTTGGAAGTGGCCAAAGGCACGGATGTGGCAATTGTGGAAATCGGCGGCACGGTCGGCGATATCGAAAGTCTGCCGTTCTTGGAAGCCATCCGCCAAATTCCGTACGACGTGGGCCGTGAGAACGTGCTCTATGTGCACCTGACGCTCGTGCCGTTTATCGGCGCGGCAGGGGAGCTCAAAACGAAACCGACGCAGCATTCGGTGAATAAGCTACGCGAGATCGGTATTCAGCCTAATATTCTCCTATGCCGAACCGATCGTTATTTGCCGCTCGATCTGAAGGAAAAAATCGCGCTGTTTTGCAATGTCGAAAAAAACGCCGTCATTACGGCCAAGGACGTCGAGACCGTGTACGAAGTGCCGATCGTCTTTCGCAAGGAAGGGCTGGATGAGCTGATCGTACGCCTCCTCCATCTGGATACGAGCCCGCCGAACCTTCGCGAATGGGATGCGATGGTGCAGAAGATCAAACATCCCAAACACGAAATTTCCGTGGCGCTCGTCGGCAAATATATCGGCTTGAAGGAATCCTATAAGAGCCTGGCTGAAGCGCTTGTCCACGGCGGGATCGATCATGAAACGCGCGTCAACATTCACTGGCTCGAGTCGGAAGACATCGAACGGCAGGGGACCGAGCGGCTGCTGCGCGAAGCGGACGGCATCCTGATACCCGGCGGCTTCGGCGTACGAGGGATCGAGGGGAAGATCCAGACGATTCGTTATGCTCGTGAACAGCAGATTCCCTTTCTCGGTTTGTGCCTGGGCATGCAATGTGCCGTCATTGAATTTGCCCGTCATGTCGCCGGCCTCCAGGGTGCAAACAGTTCTGAATTCGATCCAAACACGTCCCATCCCGTGATCAGCCTCATGGACGATCAACAATCGGTCAGCGACAAAGGCGGTACCATGCGGCTGGGAACGTATGCCTGCCGGATTGCGGACGGCAGTCAATCGCATAAAGCGTACGGCGTTGCGGAGGTGAAGGAACGTCATCGACACCGTTACGAATTCAATAATGCCTATCGCGATAGTTTGACGAAACAAGGCCTCGTGCTGAGCGGTCTGTCGCCCGATGGGCGATTGGTCGAAATCGTTGAACTTCGTGATCACCCTTGGTTTGTCGCCACCCAGTTTCATCCCGAATTTAACTCCCGTCCGCACCATCCCCATCCGCTGTTCAGTGGTTTTGTTGGGGCGGCGCTCAAGCGAAAATGCGGTCGATAAAGTATGCTGCTGAAAAATACTTCCCGCTGCGTTCTCGGGTCGAAACAATCCTCAACGTACCCCAGGAGGGTACGCCTCCGGTTATTTCGACGCCTGCGGCCTTGCTGGAAGATATTTTTGAGCAGCATAATCGAACCGCGAAAGGTCCGGACGTGATTCACGACGTTGATATAGGAACTTTTAGAGTCGGCGGATCGCATCCACATTTTCTCATCGCCGGTCCCTGCGTCATCGAGAGTGAACACCTCGTGGTAGAAACGGCGCATCGGATTGCGGAAATAGCTCGTGCGCTCGGCATGCCGTATATTTTTAAATCGTCCTACGACAAAGCGAATCGAAGCTCGATTGATTCGTTCCGAGGCCCCGGCGTTCAAGAAGGAATGGCTATCCTGCAGAAGGTTAAGCGAGACGTCGGCGTCCCGATTCTCACGGATGTCCACAGCGTCGAGGATGCGATCCGGGCGGCCGAGGTTGCGGACATTTTGCAAATCCCCGCGTTCCTCTGCCGGCAGACCGATCTGCTGGTGGCGGCGGCAAAGACGGGGCGTGTGGTCAATGTCAAAAAAGGCCAGTTTCTTTCCCCTTGGGAAATGAGTAATGTCGTGAAGAAACTGGAGGAGAGCGGCACGTCCCGTATCCTCTTGACCGAGCGTGGATCTTCATTCGGGTACAACAATCTCGTGGTCGATATGCGTGGCCTACCGGTGATGCGTGGTTTCGGCTATCCCGTCGTGTTCGACGCGACGCATAGTGTGCAGCTTCCGGGCGGAGGCGGTACGAAGTCGTCGGGCCAGAGGGAATTCATTACACCGTTAGCCAGTGCGGCGGCAGCGGCAGGGTGCGATGGATTTTTTATGGAGGTGCACCCGCACCCCGAGACCGCCCTGTCAGACGGTCCGAATATGGTTCCCTTGCATCAATTAAAGCCGTTGTTGGAGCGGCTCCTGCGCATCTGTCAAGCGGCAGGCAAGGGAGGGGAGGCGGTGCAATGAGCGTAGAGCACGGCAAACGCGTGCTCGAGATCGAGGCGCGCGCGATCGCCAATTTAGTCGATCGCCTGGACCATCGCTTTTCTCAAGCCGTCGATGTACTCTTTGCCTGCACGGGCAAAGTGGTCGTGTCGGGGATGGGGAAGTCCGGCCTCATTGGGCAGAAGATCGCCGCCACGCTCGCCAGCACTGGCACGCCAGCGTTTTTTCTCCATCCCGCAGAAGGCATACACGGCGATTTGGGCATGCTGGCTCGGCACGACACGATGATCGCCTTATCCAATAGCGGCGAGACCGAAGAAGTGCTCAAACTCTTACCGTTCGTCAAACGGCTGAATATTCCCGTCATCGCGTTGACCGGAAAGGCTCTCTCAACGTTAGCGAAAAATTGTGATGTGCTGCTCGATGTCTCGGTCAGCGAAGAGGCGTGTCCAATGGGATTGGCGCCAACCGCCAGCACCACCGCCACATTAGCCATGGGCGATGCGTTGGCCATCGCACTGCTTCAGAAGAGGGGATTGAGCGAAGAAGACTTTGCGCAATTTCATCCCGGCGGCGCGTTGGGACGGCGTCTCTTGCTGAGAGTCAAGGACCTGATGCATCACGGTCCGGCCATCCCGCGCGTGGCTCAAACGGCCACGGTCCATGAGTCGATTCTCGAAATGACCAGTAAGCATCTCGGCATGACGACCGTCCTCGACCAAACAGAACACTTAGTCGGCGTCATTACCGACGGCGACCTTCGGCGATGTCTCGAGAAAGGATTGGACATTTCCACCATGAGGGCGGACACACTGATGAGCCGTTCACCACGGACAATCAGCCACGATGCCCTGGCGGCTCGTGCCGTTCAAGTCATGGAAGAATTTTCGATTACCTCTTTGGTCGTGCTCGATGGGCATGATAGTGTAGTTGGAGTGCTGCACCTTCACGATCTGCTGAAGAGCGGGATCGTTTAACGATGGGACAGATGGCTCATATGCCCCTGACCGATGCGAAACAGACGGATGCTCTTGTTGCAAAGCTGGCGGCTCGGGAAGCCAACATCAATCTGCCCAACTTATTAACGTTCTCCCGCCTACTGCTCATCCCGATCTTCGTCCTCTTGTTCTCTCAACCCACTCCGGATCGATCCATGGCGGCCGCCGCGGTCTTTGGAATTGCAGCGATCACGGATCTGCTCGATGGCTATTTGGCCCGTCGACGGTCGGAAGTCACTCGATTGGGACGCTTGCTGGATCCCATTGCGGACAAGCTTCTGGTCCTGTCCGGCGTCATCTTGCTGGTGGGATTTCAGCGCGTCTCCGCAGTCGTGGCGATTCTCATGATCGGGCGCGAAGTGGCGGTGACCGGCGTGCGAGCCATTGCAGCCGCAGAAGGCATCGTGCTTTCGGCAGAAACGACCGGAAAATACAAAATGACGGCGCAGGTCTTGGCGATCTTATTTTTGATCATGGCCGAGAGCGTCGATCCGACGTGGAACTTTTCCACGATCGGAAATGTCTTGCTCTATAGCGCCTTAATGCTGGGATTGATTTCCGGCACGCAGTATCTCGTGACGTTCTGGCGAGAAATATCGCTCAAGGGCTTGTAGCCATCTCCCCACGCACTCTACACGTCCGATCTCTATGATCGAATCTGCTTGGCCGCTCATCGCGATGATGGTCGGCGGATACCTTCTCGGATCCATCCCGTTCGGCATCGTCGTTTCTAAATGTCTCGGCGCTGTAGATCCACGCACGGCCGGAAGCCGAAATATCGGATTCACGAACGTGCTGCGGGTTTCGGGGAAAAGGGCAGGAATCCTCACCTTGATGGGAGATCTGGGCAAAGGCTGGTTGGTAGGGTGGTTGGCGACCTTTGTAACCGATCACACCTGGTGGCCATGGGTGATTGCGCTCAGTCCGATCGTTGGCCACCTTTATTCAATATTTCTTCGCTTTCGTGGCGGCAAGGGAGTCGCAACCGCCCTGGGTGTAATGCTCGGAGTCGCTCCTTGGATCGGGCTAATGGTGTTGGTGATATGGTTGTTCATAGCTGGAGTATGGCGCTATTCGTCCGGCGCGGCGATTACTGCGTTTCTCCTGTTACCGGTCTTGGCACTTCTCACAAAGGCCGATTATCATTTTGTTGTATTTTGCATGGTGGTCAGCGGAATGATTCTATCCAGGCATCGAGGTAATATGGTTCGGCTGTGGCGAGGAACGGAGCCGAAAATCGGTCAGCGCAAAGAGCCGGCCGGATAAAGCGATCTACCGGCTGGACACACACGTGCCACTTTCTTCTTCGTGAAATTGTCCGGCGACGCCAAGATAGGTCAGGAGGCGGTTGTTATGGCAGGTCGAAAAGTAGGACCAGAGACCGTACGATTCGCGCATGCTGTGACCTGCAAGATCGGCTTTCAAGCTATAGAGCACCGTTTCGTGTGTCACGGTGACTCGCTGTAAGGCCTGTTCCTTGATGTGGCCCAGCCGTTCATTTAGGGACGCACTCACGGGCGTGTGTTGTCCGACGATCGACCGGCCGAGTTTTGGGAAACGTCGTTGAATGGTGACGGCATCCAACTGGCTGCCGTTGTAATGGGCGGCTGAAAAATAGGACTTCAAGGCCGTGGCCTCTTTTTCAATCGCATCGCGTTCAACCTGCGCCTCATGGCTGGCCTCTTGTTCGGCAACACTCGTTAGAATAGTTTGTCGATAATGGGCGAGCGATGGATTAGAGAAGGCCATCGCCAGGCAAATCAAGATGGCGACGGCAGACACCGAGAGCGATATGGCTTTCAGGTTTGGCATGTAAGATAAGGCTTGTAAGCCAAGTATAGAATGGTATGGAATTGCGTCAAGAATGGCCGTTCACAGTTTTCTCGCCGGGAGCATTCGAAATTGGCGCAAGCCCACAGCCAACCAAATCTATAACTTTACATAATAGATCTTATCCGACATGAACCATTTGCTGGCAGATATTCTTCAGCGCGTAATCAAAGAGACGAAGATAACCCTTGCGGGAAGCCGAGAGTCAGTCTTGGCGATCTCAGAACGTGTCAACCGAAAAACGCAAACGCTTCGCCTACATTGGCGGGCGGCCGTTGTCCGTCATCAAATGGAAGCAGAATATGTACGGGTTGGTCATCTGCTGTGCAACACTTTAACCGGAGTTTCACATGGAGGCGCCCGTCCAGAAACGCCACCAGACAATGCGGATACACGCCTTGTTGAATCAGCCTCCTCTGTCATGCTCTTGAAAAAAGAGCTACACGAGACCGAAGAACTAATTCGTAGCCTTGAAGCTGAAGTACTACATGAAGAATTGATTCATATCCAGCGGGACTTGATAGGTCGCTCGGCCGGTATGGCGCGTGTGATCATCACGCCTAGTTCATCGGCTATTGGACGATTGGTCGAACAACTAGACTTGCCTCCAATGACGCGAGTCGTCGGGGTCTTGCGCGGACCGGTACTTCTCTCGCAAGATGAAAAGACGCCGGTTCGCTCCGGGGATATCCTGATTCTTCTTGGACCGCAACCGGAAGTCCAGCTCGTTGCCGCGGCCTTGCGCGGACACCCCAAACTTGATGAAACAAGGGCTGCCGATCGACCAATCGCCGCTCATAAAAAAGGAGGGATGTAGTGACTGTCATGACTGAGGTCGTCATCCGCTGTAACACTTTTTTTCTCTCCTTGGCTTTGGCGACCCTTTTTCTTATCGGTCTGAGCTATCCCGTCGGCGCTGCCGTGGATTCGCCAGGCATGCGAATGCTGGAGGACCTTGAATCGGTGATCACCGATCTGGCGGAGCACGTGAAACCCTCGGTCGTGAATGTGTTCCCCGCGTCCACTACCCGATCCGCCGGCCCACGCGAACGACTCCCCAACGCGCCGGGTTCCGGATCCGGCGTGATTGTCGACAGCGAGGGACATATCATCACAAATAATCATGTCGTCGGAGATGCCGCCGAAGTGGAAGTCAGACTGTCCGACAAGACGAAGTTTACCGCCCAGGTGATCGGCAAAGATCCGGATACGGATCTGGCCTTGCTGAAAATCACGTCCGATCGTCCGCTTCCCTTCGCGCAGCTGGGGGATTCCGCCACCGTGAAGGTTGGCCAATGGGTGCTCGCCGTGGGTAATCCGTTTGGATTGGATCGCACCGTGACGCTGGGTGTCGTCAGTGGGATCGGCCGCGAGAATATGAATCTGTCCAAATATGAAAATTTTATTCAAACCGACGCGTCGATCAATCCGGGAAACTCCGGCGGACCCTTGTTCAATATTCACGGCGAGGTGATCGGGATCAATACGGCTATTATTAACTTCGCTCAAGGAATTGGATTTGCGATCCCGTCGAACATGACCAAGCAAGTGATGCAACAATTGATCACGCGCGGAAAAGTCGTGCGAGCATGGCTCGGCGTGGGGATTCAGCCTCTGACGATCGAACTCGCCGGCAAATTCGGGGTGAATGAGAACGAAGGGGTCTTAGTCAATGAAGTATTCGAGAACGATCCGGCCTCTCGGGCCGGCATCAAACCCGGGGACATCATTACCAAGGTGGACGGAAAAACCGTGGATACTCCGAATAGTCTCTCCCGGTTGATCGCAGGACTGGACCCTGGAGCGGCCGTGACCGTCGAGGTGGCGCGCGACGGCAAACGCCGGCTCATCTCCGTTCCGTTAATTGAGCGAAAAGAAACGGCGGTGTTGGCTTCCATCCCGCCCGCACGTTTGGACCTGCGGCTTGGCATCGACGTGCAAGATCTTACCCCTGAACTTGCCGAGAAATTTAAATTGAAGGAACCGAAAGGCGTGCTTGTGACCAAGGTAGATCGCGGCAGCGTGGCCATGGCCGAGGGCTTACGCGAAGGAGACTTGATCAAGGAGGTCAACCGCGCGGAGGTCACATCGGCAAGTGAATTTGCTACGGCGGTCTCCAGAGCGAAGCGCGGAGAAACGGTGCTGCTTCGAATACTCCGAGAGAATCGAGCCTTCTATGTCGTGCTCAAGCCGACTGATAAATAACTAATGGGCCACCGCATGCTTGAGGGATTTATGTTCTTCGATCACGCGGACCGCCTGATCGCGGGGCACCTCTTCATACATCGAAAAAGCCATCGTATACTGCCCGCGTCCACCGGTGACGGCATTCAAGGCCAGTGAATATTTCAACATATCCGCAAGGGGGACGTGAGCATGAATGGTCTCGGTACCCCCTTTCGCCGTGACACCGACGATGCGTCCGCGCCGCGAATTGAGATCACCGATGACCGCCCCTACCACCTCGTCCGGCACGTTGACTTCTACGTTCATGATCGGTTCCAACAACACCGCATGCGCCGATTCCAGCGCCTTCTTCACGGCCATCGATCCGGCGATCTTGAACGACATTTCCGACGAATCAACGGTGTGATACGACCCGTCGTACACCGTGACGCGGATATCCACCACCGGAAAGCCGGCTAAAAGACCTTCGTGCATCGCCTCAATTACGCCTTTTTCGACGGCCGGTACGAAATTGCGCGGGATCGCGCCGCCGACGATGCGATTGACAAACTCGAACCCTGCGCCACGCGGAAGCGGATCGAGCTGCAGCCAGCAATCACCGAACTGCCCATGCCCCCCCGTCTGTTTCTTGTACTTGCCTTGCGCCTGTGCGGTCTTTCGGATGGTCTCTTTGTAGGGGACCTTCGGCGTATGTACAATGACTTCGGCGCCGTATTTTCGCCGAAGCTTCTCGAACGTCACATCGACATGGAGTTGACCCATTCCGCTGAGAATCATCTCCTTCGTTTCCTGATTCCGTGAAAACTCCAAGGTGGGATCCTCCTCGACCAATTTGTGTAAGCCAAGGCTGACCTTTTCGACGTCCGCCTTCGATTTGGGTTCGAGCGCAAATGACATGACAGGGCGCGCCAAATGCAATGCGGGGAATCGAATCGGATGGTGTTCATCGCAAATCGTATCGCCCGTTTGAGTGTCTTTTAACTTTCCGATGGCGATAATGTCGCCGGCCGTCGCGCGGGAGGCTTGGGTATATTTTTTCCCCAGGATGGTAAAGAGATGCCCCCCCTTTTCCCTTATCTGCTTCGTTGCGTTATAAAAGGCGCCATCCGCCTCCAACGTTCCGGACAGGACTCGCACATACGAGAGGCGCCCGACGAATGGATCGATTATAGTCTTGAAGACAAAGCCTGAGAAGGGATCGGAGGTCGTCGCCTGTTTTGTGATTGCTTCCCCGTTGGTATGAGTGCCTATCACCGGATGCTGTAAGGCCCGCTCTTTGGGAGACGGCAGATAGGCGGCGACAGCGTCCAGTAAAGCGGCTATCCCTATTGTGTGAATGGCCGAGCCGCATAGCGTCGGGATGCAGGTCGTTGCGTGAGTCGCTCGCTTCAGGACGTCGCTGATATCTTGACTCAACACCTCTGCACCAGACAAATAGGTTTCTAGTAATCGATCGTCGACTTCAGCCACTCCTTCAATCAAAACCTTCCTCGAGTCCATCGCACTTTGCTCGAGATCGGCGGGAATGGGTCCCGATTGCACTTTGGGATGATCCTTCGCGGACCGAAGGGCGATTTTCTGCATGAGGTCGATCACGCCGGCAAGTTGCCGCTCGGCGCCGATAGGAATGGTCACCGGCAGTAATGGTTTCTTCAGGGCTTCTTGGCACGCTTTCAACGTCGCCGACCAATCGGTCCGGTCCTTATCCAATTGGTTGAAGAACAGCACACACGGCAATCGCAAGTCATCGACGACGGCGAGGATCGACTCCAGGTCGGAACGGACGCCGGATTCCCCGATCACGATGATCACCCCGTCTACTGCGCGCAGGGCCGCTTTCGTTTCACCAACAAACCCAGCCGCCCCCGGGGTATCGATAATATTGAAGACCCTGTCCTTCGAGGAAAAATGTGCGACGGTACTCCCGACCGATATTTGGCGATGGATCTCCTCCGGCTCGAAATCCGACACGGTGTTTCCTTGGAGCACCGATCCCATCGAAGGAAGAACACCGGCCGTATGAAGCAATGCTTCGACGAGCGATGTCTTACCCGCACCGGTTGAACCAACGAGCGCAATGTTTCTGATCGAGTCGACTCGGGGCTCTTGCATAGCATCCCTCCTCGATAATGTTGACCTATCCTAGGCCTGAGGAAAAACGCTGTCAACGGGCTGCATAGGCACTAGAATTGAGGGAGGAACGAGCGTGTAGGAGAGACGAGAAGAACCGTCAATGCAGCCAACCTTGGTCGGCAAAACTGACATAACGACCGTCGCCGATGATGAGGTGATCGAGAACCTGGATCCCCAATAATTCGCCGGCTGCAACCAGGCGCTCGGTGAGTTCACGGTCTTCGTGGCTCGGTTGAGGATCTCCGCTGGGGTGATTGTGTAAAAAGATGACCGCGGCGGCCGCCTCCCGAATGGCAAGGCTGAACACTTCGCGAGGGTGCACGATGCTGAGCGTCAGTGAGCCTTCAGACACCGTGTCATCGCGAATGACTGCGTGCTTGGCATCCAACAGAATGATTTTGAAGAGCTCGCGCCGTACGTCGCGCAAGAGAGGGTAATAATGTTGGAAGAGATCAGCGCTGGACCCGATCCGCCTGCCGGTTGAAAGCGGAGTCGAGAGGGCACGTTTTCCGAGTTCGAGAGCTGCCTTCAATTGCGCCGCTTTGGCCGGCCCCACGCCAGGGACCCGGCATAACTCGTCAATCCCACGGTTCGCTAATCCTTGTAATCCACCGCTCTGCTGTAAGAGCTCCATGGCAACGTGGATGGCCGAAGAATCCGGCCGTCCTACTCGAAGGAGGATCGCTATGAGTTGCGCATCGGACAAGGATTCCGCACCGTCTCTTAACAGGCATTCCCGTGGTCGTTCGCTTGCCGGCCACTGATGGATGCCTTTACTCAGCGTATCTTTTTTCGCAGTTTCTTTCATGAGGAGATACCACTTTCATGACGTCGATGACCTGAATTGACACTCAGATGACGTTTTTGGGTACTTTGCATTTTCTTATCACCCCTATTTCACCTACCTAGTTATCTAAATCATTGAAATTATGTAGGTGCAATTTTCGGCCTGAGACTTGCTATTTTTGTTCTCAACGCAGTGATCCTTAACCGGGAGCGAATGATGAAATGTCTACGATGTAAAGGGCTGATGACGCTGGAACGATTTTCCGATTTCTTCCTCGTGTTCCATGCGTGGAAATGCATTAACTGCGGCGCGATCTTGGATCACACGATCTCGGTCAATCAGCAACGCAGCAGCTTGAAGCCGGAAAGCGAGCCTGTTTCTACGCTGTAAATTTTCCTCCGCTCGTCGACGATGTCAGCCCTTCGCGGCGAGCGGAGAGACCTTCTTCGTCAAGCGTCGGATTAGGGTACATGCGTAGTATAGCGAACCACTCCTTCCTCCGTCAAAAGTCTTTCCGATCCAAACCTTGACCCTCTAAAAAATCGCGTGTTACAGTCATCCGTCGTCAGCGGTGGCGGATGCGTATTATTGCCGGATCACATAAAGGTCGGCGCCTGTTAACTCCCATGACGCATGATGTCCGCCCTACGTCCGGCCGCGTGAAGGAAGCCCTGTTTTCGATACTGGGAGACCGTATCGTCGGCGCGACGTTCTTGGATCTATGTGCGGGAACCGGAGCCATTGGCATTGAAGCGATGAGTCGCGGCGCCGAACGAGTCGTGTTTGTGGAATCGGACGTGGACTCGCTGCGTCTGCTTCAAACAAATCTCAACCGATGCGGTCTGTCAGAGGGTGCCGAGGTATACGCAGGGGACGCCAGGTCTTATCTTCTGCATGCGTCCCATCAGGCGGAGGCATTCGACATCGTATTCGCCGATCCTCCTTACCGCGATGACAGCGTGAACACATTGTTGCCAATGCTGGGACAGAGTGCTATGATCCGGTCTCACACCGTTGTGATTCTCGAGCATCCCACCACGACTCAGATCCCCTTACAGGTTGGTGCATTGAACCGGGCTCGGCAATATCGATATGGTGATACTTCTCTATCGCTTTTTCAGGTAGCCGTTGACGAGGCGGCCTCATGAAAATCGGCGTCTACCCCGGCACCTTTGATCCCATTACGAACGGCCATACCGATCTCATTACCCGGAGCTTGCAAGTATTCGATAAAGTCATTGTGGCCATCGCACTCAATCCTAGTAAACATCCTCTCTTCGACCTGACGCAACGCGTCGAGATGGTAAAATTGGCGACGAAAAACGTCTCGAATGTGGATGTCGAGCCCTTCAGCGGGTTGTTGGTGGAGTATGTGAAGCAACGCGGGGCCCGTGCCGTCATCCGTGGCCTTCGAGCCATTTCAGACTTCGAATACGAGCTGCAGATGGCCCTGATCAATCGCAAACTCGACCAAGGATTTGAAACCGTATTTTTTATGCCGAGCGAAGAATATTCATATCTCACGTCGAGCATTGTGAAGGAGGTCGCCAGTCTGGGAGGAGCGTTGGACGATTTCGTCCATCCTGAAGTCGCGATGCGGCTGCGCGATCGCTTTCGGAGAAACACCCCATGAAACTTGCCGCCCGTGCCGGCCGTATCGTCCCTTCTCCTACATTAAGTATTACCGCCACCGCCAAAGCCATGGCGGCTCAGGGGATCGATGTGGTTGACTTCGCGTCGGGTGAACCCGACTTCGATACGCCGGATGTCGTCAAAGCTGCGGCGGAACTGGCAATAAGAACAGGTTTCACAAAATACACGCCTGCCTCCGGCATCGATGAATTGAAATTAGCGATTGTGAAAAAACTGGAGACGGAACAAGGGCTGCGGTATGACAAGTCACAGATCCTCATCTCATGCGGAGCGAAGCACACGCTGTACAATATTGCCGAGGCTCTATTCGAGCAGGGGGATGAGGTGATCATCCCTGCCCCATTTTGGGTATCCTATCCCGACCAAATTCTGCTCAACGACGCCACGCCCGTGTTTCTGGAAACAAAAGAGGCCGAAGGCTATGTGGTGCGTCGCCGGGAATTGGAAGCGAAGATCACCCCGAGGACGAAAGCGATCATCATCAATAGCCCGTGCAATCCGACGGGCGCCACCTACGATCGAGCTTGCTTGCAAGATATTGCCGAGGTGGCTCAGCGCCATGATCTAGTGATCATCTCAGATGAGATTTATGAAAAGATCGTATATGACAGTATTCAGCACATCAGCATTGCCACATTAGGGCCGGATGTCGCTGCCCGCACGGTCATCGTGAATGGGGTGTCCAAAGCATACGCCATGACGGGATGGCGTATCGGCTATGCCGCGGGCCCGAAAGAGCTCATCGGCGCGATGGCCAACATACAAAGTCAGAGCACGTCGAACCCGTCGTCGATATCGCAAAAAGCCGCCGTCGCCGCGCTGCGTGAGGGCGAGTCGTTCACGCAAACGATGTTGAAAGAGTTCGACCGACGGCGGCGCACCATGGTGGAACGACTCAATGCGATGCCCGGCGTGACCTGTCGCATGCCGACGGGAGCTTTTTATGCTTTCCCAAATATCTCCGGTCTCTTCGGCCGAACCCATACGACGGGAAAAGTGCAAACAGCCACGGACGTGGCGACCTACTTGCTCCAAGAAGCGAAAGTGGCCCTTGTGCCCGGCGAACCTTTCGGAAGCGCCTCGCATATTCGGCTCTCGTATGCGACGAGCATGGACGCCATCATCCGCGGCATGGACCGGATGGAAACCGCGCTGGCTAAGCTCACCGCGTAGGCTGGCGCCTCGAACACAGGCATAAGAGCTCTTGTTGACATTGCGACAATGAGCCTTATCTGTTGAGTCGGTGATCAATCGATAGTGGGAGGGATGACCGTGCCGATTTATGAATATCTGTGCGAAAGTTGCCGGCATCAATTTGAAGTCAAACAAAAGTTTTCCGACGATCCTATTTCTGCGTGTGTACGATGCGGGCAAGCCGTCAAAAAACTTATTTCCGCCCCGGCGATTATGTTTAAAGGCAGCGGGTGGTACGTGACAGATTATTCGGACAAACTCAAAGCTCCGGAAGGATCGACGTCGACGGACCCCGCGGCCAAGCCATCCGCTTCCGGATCCGAGCAAAAGACACAGGCCCCGACACCAGGCAATGACTCGGCCGCGTCTTCCCCAAGCAGCACTGCGACGCCCGCTTCCGGTGGCAGCGGTGACTCCAGCCAAAAATCATCCTCGGCGCCCACCCCCACGCCGACTCCAACCACCTCCACGTCCTCCTCGACATAGATCGTTACCGAATACTGTGCCCTGTTCGTTGCGCAGGCTTTTTCTTGGCCGGCTTCTTGGGCGCCGGCTTGGCAGCGGTTTTCACCGGCGCAGGCTTAGCCGAAGCTTTAGCGAGGCGACTGGTTTTGTCCCGTTCGGCATTCAGCGCTTGATCCAATGCGGATATCCGCCCGATCAGTTCACGATTAGTACGGGTAAGATCCTCGACCCGTGCCTGCAACTCTTGCTTAATCGTATTTTCTTCATTCAATTGGGCAATCATTTTCGTCCGCTCGGCCGTCGCGATCTGCGCTTCCTGTTGCAATTGTTCAATCTGGGCTTGGAGCGCGGGCGGCCAATAATCACAGCCGCTGACGATCATGCTCAACGCCACCAGCGCGGCGGCTCCGAAAATGTGACGGGTCAATCGTGCCTTCATCGTCTACCTCCATCGTCGTCTAAATCGTCAGTGAGCGGATCAGGCGCACGGGAATCCTCGCGCACCGAGCAGGTCTCGGATGGCCTGGTGACCAATGAGCCCTTCGCGCAAGAGACGAATGGGGCCGGTCGCATCGACCACTGTAGATGGCGCTCCTCCCGGAGTGTCCTCCCCATCTAAGATCGCATCCACATCCCTGCCCAGGTCGGCCTCGACTTGAGCAGCCGAACAGACGGCAGGTCGGCCCGTTCGATTGGCGCTCGTGCCGGTCAGCGGGCCGACATGCTGGAGAAGCCGTATAAGAATTGGATGAGAGGATAGCCGAACGCCGACCGTGCCCGTTCCAGCCGTCAACACGCGAGGCAAATGCGAGACGGCAGGCAGAACCAGGGTAAGTGGTCCCGGCCAGAAATGTTGCATCAGCGCCTCCGCAGCAGGGGGCACGTCTGCAACCAACCCCGTCAACTGGCGTCGATCTCCGATGAGGACGAGAATCGGATTGTCCTGTGAGCGTCCCTTAATATCGCACACGCGTTGCACAGCCCCCGCATCGAATGGAGAGGCGCCGAGCGCATAGTAGCTTTCCGTCGGCATCGCGAGAACGCCGTGTCCGCGTACGAGACGAGTGATTACCTCTAAGACATCCGGTGAGAGGTCCGGGACGAGTGAAAGACGGAGGTTCATCGATGGCGCCGCTGGTGACGCAAGATGGCTCATGATTGAACGTGGAATTTTAAGGCACGATGGGCGATATCGTGCCGAAAGTGGCACCCGTCAAACGATATCCTCACAACGGAACGATACGCTCGATCCCGAGCCGTCGCCAAATCAGCGCCGGTAGCCGTCACGCCGAGCACACGGCCGCCGGCCGTGGCGGTGGCTCCATTGTGCCGTTTTGTCCCCGCATGAAACACCATCGTGTCTTCCTCAGCATGATCAAGCCCCGAAATCGGAGCGCCGGTTTCGTATGGGCCCGGGTATCCCCTTGACGTCATCACCACACAGACGGCCGCCTGTTCATGCCATGTGACCGATAACTGGTCCAGCCGATGTTCCACCACGGCCTCGACAACGTCGATCAGATCGCTGCGAAGGAGGGGCAACACAACTTGTGTTTCCGGATCGCCAAACCGCGCGTTAAACTCCAAGACATACGGCTTGCCGCGCACGATCATCAGGCCGGCGTAGAGCACCCCCTGATAGGGACTTCCCATTCTCGACAGTCCATCGACGGCGGGACGAAACACCTCCAGCATCACCGCCTGTACCAGATCCGGTGTGATCAGCGGCGCAGGCGCATACGCGCCCATGCCGCCGGTGTTCGCGCCGGTATCCCCATCCCCGACTCGCTTGTGATCCTGAGCGGCCACCATGGGTACGATGGTCTGGCCATCGGTAAACGCCATGATCGTCGCCTCCTCGCCATCGAGAAATTCTTCGATCACGATACGGCGACCGGCCTGCCCAAACGTATGCTGTTCCAACATCGAGACGATGGCCTGACGAGCCTCTTCGCGCGTCGTCGCCACCACGACTCCTTTTCCTTGTGCCAAGCCATCGGCCTTGACGACGATGGGCAGGGATTGGCGATCCAGATAGGCCAAGGCAGGCTGCAGTTCATCAAAACTTTGGGCCGACGCGGTGGGGATGCGATGGCGTCGCATCAACTCTTTCGAAAAAGACTTGCTCGCCTCCACACGCGCTGCTGCACGAGTCGGTCCGAAAATCTTCAACTTGGACTTGCGGAATTCATCGACGATGCCCAAGGCTAATGGCGCCTCAGGGCCAACGATAGTCAGATCGATGGCGTGGCTGGTGACAAATTGCTTGAGTCCGGGAATGTCTTCCACAGAAAGAGGCACGCAGGTGGCCAGCGACTCAATGCCAGCATTGCCGGGCGCGCAATACAATTGCGTGACCCGTGGACTCTGCGCGAGCTTCCAGACGAGCGCATGCTCACGTCCGCCGCTGCCGATGACCAGTACTTTCACGGGTAAACCATAGAATGAAACGGAAGAAAGTGTTGTGGCACGCGTGCCATCAAGCGATGGCCGTAATTTTTCGAAGCATGGATATTCTTGATGGGATCAATTGAGAGAGTATGGCTAGGCTGCTCAAAATGGTCGTCCAGCAAGACCGCAGCCGAAGGACACACCGGAGGCGTACCAACATTCCACCCGCCCAACCCTGAGCCGGCCAAGACCGGCTCTGACCCATGGGCACGTTGAGAATGTTTGTGAGCCGAGAACGCAGCTCGGGAAAGGTCGCGTCTTGGCGCGGCTGGGGCTCGGTGGGTGTAATAGCGCCATTTTTCAGCAGCCTGTAGTTAGTGGCGGAAGTGGCGCATGCCCGTTAGAATCATCGCCATCTGATGCTCGTCGGCTGCCTTAATGAGTTCTTGATCCCGGATAGAACCCCCAGGCTGAATCACCGCGGTAATCCCGGCTTGCGCGGCGGCATCGAGTCCATCGCGAAATGGAAAGAAGGCATCCGACGCCATCACACAGCCTTTAATCGGCAATACCGCTTTCATGCCCGCGAGTTTCACCGAATCGACGCGACTCATTTGTCCCGCGCCGATTCCCACGGTTTGGCCTGGACGCGCATAGATGATCGCGTTCGACTTGACGTGCTTGCACACCTTCCACGCAAACGCGCAGGCCGCATATTCCTCTTCTGTTGGCTTCCGCACTGTGGGGACTTGCAGAGCCTTTACGTCCTTTACTTCGCCCAGATCGCGATCTTGGACTATCAAACCGCCGACCAGCTTTTTAAGATCCAGACCACCGCGGGAGGTTCCACTCAGCGACCCCACGTCCAGCAACCGAAGATCCTTCTTTCGCTTGAGCTCGCTCAGCGCATCCGGCGCATACCCCGGTGCGACGATGACCTCTACAAATGTCGATGTAATTTCCTTGGCGGCGGCCAGATCGACGGATCGGTTAAAGGCAATGACCCCACCGAATGCCGATACGGGATCAGTCTCGCGAGCCTTGATATAAGCCTCGACGGGAGTAGCGCCCAGGGCCACACCGCAGGGATTATTGTGCTTCACGATCACGACGGCGGTCTCGGCAAACTCTTTGACTAACTCCAAGGCCGAATTGGCATCGAGATAGTTGTTGTACGACATGGCTTTGCCGTGCAACGTAGTCGCGCGGGAGACAGATGGCTCTGTGGTGTTCAGTTCCCGATAAAAGGCGCCTTGTTGATGGGGATTCTCTCCATACCGTAACGTCTCTACGCGTTCAAATTGCAGCGAGAGAATCGGGGGGAACGTCGTCGCGCTTCCCTGTACTTGTTTCTCAAGATAGCCGGCGATGAGACTATCGTAGCGCGCCGTATGTTGAAAGACCTTCATGGCGAACTCGCGGCGCAATGACCCCGGGACGTCTCCTCCCGTTTTCAAAGCCTCCAGCGCGCGCGCATAGTCGGCAGGATCGACCACGACCAGCACATCGTCATGATTCTTGGCGGCCGACCGCAGCATGGAAGGTCCGCCGATATCGATATTTTCGATGGCCTCTTCAAATGAAGACGTTGGTTTCGAAATTGTCGCTTCAAACGGATAGAGGTTGACGACGACGACATCGATGGGACCGATGTCGTGCTTCTGCATTTCCGCGACATGCTTGGGTTCTTTTCGGCGGCCGAGCAATCCGCCGTGAATTTTGGGATGGAGGGTCTTTACACGACCATCTAAAATCTCCGGAGATCCTGTATAGGCCGCAACATCCGTGACGGTCACGCCGGCCTCCCGCAACGCCTTCGCCGTACCGCCGGTCGATAGAATTTCGGCGCCGAGCCCGGCCAATCCTTTCGCCATCTCCACGATACCGGTCTTATCAGACACGCTGATCAACGCACGCTTCACGCCCGCCATGAGTCAATCCTCACTCAATATTGTGTGGCAAAACAAATGCGCGCGCAGAATATCAGATGCCTGAAGTCAGTTCAAGAATAAGCTCGCAGAGACAATAACCCAAGGCGAGTAGTAAGGATAGATGAACGGAAAGCGATTACTGTAGGCTATTGTTGCGGAGGGTCAGGCCGATGCCGATGACTGGCAGGCATCCCGCCACGTCGGGATCTTATCGGCGAGACGGCGGGCCGTCATATACTCTTGAGCGATCGTACTCGCGGTACCCCCCGTGATGCTTGGACCTTGCTCTTCATCAACGATGTTTGCGACGTGTACCGCGGCGAGCACATGCGCATTGTCCTGATGTGACACCGGTGGCTCATGGTGAAAGGCGACGGCCTCGACGATTACTTCGTGCAATCCCCAGATCCCAAGCAAGTACGCCCCGACATCGGCATGGGTCGCGCCGAACACTTCGCACTCGGCTTCCAGCATCGGTCGAGTATCCTCCTGGATCAATCGAAACACTTCCCGATATCGATCGGGGAAATTGGTATTCAACACAAGCAGTCCGACATCGTGCAGTAAGCCCGCCATAAACGCATTTTCCACGGCCAAGGACCCGGCTCCCGCGGATTTCGCGATCGCTCTCGCATTGACCGCGGTGGTCAGCCCATGCCGCCACAATTGTTCCAAGGAGATCGGTAAGTTCCCGGTCTGTTCGCACTGCTCGAAAACTTTCACCGTCAGAACCAGCGCCTTGACACGATCCAACCCTAATAAGGCAAGCGCGTGTCCTGGACTGGAGATGGTGCGCCGGAGACCGAAATACGCCGAGTTGACGACCTGCAGAACTTTCGACAGCATGGCCATGTCTTTGGCAATGATGCCTGAGGCAGTCTCCATGTTGGCTTGAGGCGACTGCATCGCTTCGACCAGTTCCTGATAGACCGTCGGAATGCTCGGCAGGGTGCGAATGTTGGCGACGAGCTGTTGCAGCCCGGCGTTGGCGACTCGGTTGCGCAGATCATGCGCGCGAGCGAGCGTGGCCTTCAAGGTCGATTGGGTCAATGGCTTGGGCAAGTATTGGTGCGCCACCTCGAGCGATTGGACAATCGTATTGGGGTGCGCGCATCCGGAGCAGGCGATGCGAATGGTCTGAGGATAGCGGCTTTTTACTTCTGTGAGCAGTTGAATTCCGCCGGTTCCCACGAGATGTATGTCGCTCACGATCAAGTCACAAGCTGAACGAGACAATTCCTGTAACGCCTCTTCTGCCGTCGCCACGCATTGCGTACTCCACTCGTTCTGCATGTCTGCCAAGATTCCCCGTACGACCTCCGTGGCCACGGGATCATCATCGACGAAGAGAAGTGATTTCATGTAAGCATCTCCCAGCGCGGTGCATACAGACGGCTACTTTTCTCTATCGGTTGAGCGAACAGAACACTTGAGATGCTCGCTGAGATTTTATAATGGTGCTCTTGATGATGTTCTTTTAACTGCTCTGCGGTTCGATTGACTTCCCCTTCCCGTCCGATTACAATCCGCCCCGAGGTTCCCACTTGCCTTCCCAGTCATTCGTTCATCTGCATCTGCATACCCAGTACAGCCTGTTGGATGGCGCGAATCAGATTGAGCCGCTCGTCCAGCAAATAAAGTCATTCGACATGCCGGCGGTGGCCATGACGGATCATGGCAATCTGTTCGGGGCGGTAGAGTTTTATCAAAAGGCCTTGGCCGGCGGTGTCAAGCCCATCATCGGTTGTGAAGCCTACATGGCGCCCGGTAACCGAAAAAATCGGGAAGGCGGACTGGCGCATAACGATTATTACCACCTGATCCTCCTGGCCACCAATCTGACCGGCTATCAAAACCTCATCAAACTCGTCAGTAAGGCCTACCTCGAAGGCTTCTACTACAAGCCGCGCATGGACAAGGAACTGCTCCAGGAACACCACGAGGGATTGATCGCGCTGTCCGGCTGCTTGAGCGGCGAAATCCCCTATTTGATCGGGCAACGTGACATGGATGGCGCCATGCGCGTGGCCGGAGAATTCGTCGAAATATTCGGGAAGGATCGATACTACTTGGAAGTGCAAGCCAACGGCTTGGAGCATCAGCGGATCGCCAATATCGGTTTGATGGAGATTCACAAGAAGCTGAATATTCCGCTGGTGGGGACAAACGATTGTCACTATCTGAACAAGGACGATGCCCGGCCGCACGATGTCATGCTCTGCCTGCAAACCGGAAAGACATTGAACGATCCCAATCGCATGAAGTTCGACACCGATCAGTTGTACGTGAAGTCGACCCAAGAAATGGTAGCGGCATTTGCGGAATTTCCACATGCCGTCGAAAACACCTGCCGCGTCGCCGACCAGTGCGATCTGAAACTCGCGTTCAACAAAACGTACTTACCGCAATACCGTGTGCCGGACGGCTACACGCGCGAAACCTATCTGGAAGAATTGGCGATGAAGGGACTCGCGGCGCGCCTGCGTGAACGTCCGAGTTCTTCCCCTTCGGAGCTCTACCAGCTTCGGCTCAAGGAAGAACTCGCCGTCATTCAGACGATGGGCTACGCCGGCTACTTCTTGATCGTCTGGGACATCATCAACTTTGCCCGATCGAAAGGCATTCCCGTCGGCCCGGGGCGCGGCTCGGCGGCCGGCAGCTTGATGGCCTATGCCTTACGGATTACGGATCTCGATCCATTGGTCTATGGTCTGCTGTTCGAGCGGTTCCTCAATCCTGAGCGCATCTCACTGCCGGATATCGATATGGACTTTTGCATGGACCGGCGGGGCGAAGTGATCAACTACGTGATCGACAAATACGGCAACGATCATGTGTGCCAAATCATCACGTTCGGAACACTCGGCGCGAAAGCGGCTATCCGCGATGTCGGGCGCGTCATGGAAATCCCGTATGCCGAAGTCGATAAGGTCGCGAAGCTCGTCCCCAATCAACTTAACATCACGTTAGAAAGCGCGCTCGCTCAGGAACCGCGATTGAAAGAATTAGTCGACACCGACGCGAGAATCAACGAATTGATGGGGGTCGCGCGTTCGCTCGAAGGCTTGGCGCGCCATGCCTCTACACATGCGGCCGGCGTCGTCATTTCGCAGGAACCGCTCACGGATCATGTGCCTCTCTATAAAGGGGCCAACGACGAAATCGTGACCCAATATTCGATGACCGATGTCGAAAAGATCGGCCTGGTGAAGTTCGATTTCCTGGGTCTCAAAACCCTGACGATGATTCATCATGCGGTTCGGATGATCAATGAGCGAAAGGGGGCGGAGCCCAACCCACCCTTGGATATCGAGAAGTTGCTCCTGGACGACGCGAAGGCCTATGAGTTGTTGTCATCCGGGCGCACGACGGGCATCTTCCAATTGGAAAGTTCCGGCATGCGCAATCTCCTCGTCCGTATCATGCCGGAACACTTTGAAGATGTGATAGCGATCCTTGCGCTCTATCGGCCCGGACCGTTGGAAAGCGGCATGGTGGATGACTTCATTAAGAGAAAGCGCGATCCCTCTCAGATCGCCTACGATCCCCCGGCGCTCGAACCGATCTTGAAAGACACGTACGGCGTCATCGTCTATCAGGAACAGGTCATGGCCATCGCCAACAAGATTGCTGGATTCTCGCTGGGCCAAGCCGATCTACTCAGGCGCGCCATGGGTAAAAAGAAGCCCGAAGAGATGGAGAAACAGAAATCCCTCTTTATCGAAGGCGCGAAGAAGCTCCATTATTCGGAGAAGAAAGCGGAGAAGCTGTTCGATCTCATGGCCTATTTCGCCGGTTATGGATTCAACAAATCCCACTCGGCCGCCTATGCGCTGGTGACGTACCAGACGGCCTATCTGAAAGCGCATTATCCGACCGAATTCATGGCCGCGCTCATGACCAACGACATGGGCAACGCCGATAAAATGGTCGGCTATTTCACCGAATGCCGCGATCTGAATATTCGCATCTTGCCGCCGGACGTGAATGAAAGTCAGACCACCTTCTCGGTTGTCGAAGGAGGAATCCGGTTCGGACTCGCGGCCATAAAAAATGTCGGCGAAGGGGCGGTCGAATCGATCATCGCGACCAGAAATGAGAGCGGGCGGTTTCGTTCGTTTTATGATTTCTGCCGCCGGATCGATCTGCATAAGGTCAATAAGCGCGTCCTGGAAGGTCTGATCAAAACCGGCGCGTTCGATTCCACCGGCGCCAAGCGGTCGCAACTCGCCTCGATACTGGATCAAGCCATCGAAGATGCGGTTGCGGCGCAGCGCGAACGTGACCGGGGTCAGACAAGTATGTTCGGGGGCGATCTCGATAGTCCTACCGGGCACTCGCTCCCCGATCCTCCGCTCCCCAACATCCTTGAATGGGACATTGGGGAACGGCTTCGCCAAGAGCGGGAATTGACAGGTTTTTATATCACCGGGCATCCGCTGACCCGCTACGAAGCGATGATGGCCAAGTTTGCCTCGGGCAAGTGCGATAGTTTGTCGGATCTTCAAGATGGACGCGAGGTACGACTCTGCGGCATTGTCAAAACCGTCAAGGCCATGACGACCAAGAAGGGCGATCGGATGGCCTATTTTACATTTGAAGATCTTCATGGCATGATAGAAGTAATTGCTTTCCCTGACCTTTATCGTTCTTCTGGTACGTTGATCGTTCCGGAAAGTCTGATCCGAGTGACGGGGACCATTGATCGGGCGGAAAAGGGTACTCGCCTCAAAGGGACGAAGGTAGAATCCTTGACCGAACTGCAAACGCGTGGCATTACCCGAGTCAACCTCCGATTGGCTGAGGCGGCGGAAATGACGGCTCGTCTCTCTCAGCTCCAGCAAGTGCTCTTGCGCCATCCCGGTCACGCCGCTATTTCCATTACGTTTTGTTTACCCAACCTAGAAGCCGATACTGCGCTCCTTCCCAATTTGACCATTTCCCCCAACGAGAACTTTGTGGCGGAAGTGGAAGACGTGCTGGGGAAAGGCGCGGTCGCGTTACTGTAATCCGGCGAGAGGGGCTCGATGCGAGACTATCTGGAATTTGAAAAGCCGCTTCGCGAGATTGAAGAGAAGATTGAAAAATTGTCCGGCGCGAACTCCGCGAAGGCGTCCGTGCAGGAAGAATTGCGCAAGTTGAAGGCCCGCCTCGCGCAAGACGAGACGGAGCTGTACGGCAAGCTCACACCGTGGCAACGCACGCAACTCGCGCGTCACACGCAACGCCCATCCGTGCTCGACTATCTCAATTTTTTCTGCCGGGACTTTCAAGAGCTCCACGGAGATCGCGCCTTTGCGGATGATCGGGCCATCGTCGGCGGTTTCGCTCGCTTTAACGATCTGTCGATTATGGTCATCGGCCATCAAAAAGGGCGCACGCTGAAAGAGCGCATGGAGCGCAACTTCGGCATGCCCAACCCGGAAGGCTATCGCAAAGCGTTACGACTCATGAGACTGGCGGAGAAATTCGGCCGTCCGATTATCACGTTTATCGACACGCCCGGCGCGTATCCCGGAATCGGCGCCGAGGAACGCGGGCAAGCCGAGGCCATCGCGCGCAACCTATTGGTGATGTCGCGACTCACCGTCCCGATTATTTCCGTCGTGATCGGCGAAGGCGGAAGCGGCGGAGCCCTGGCGCTCGGAGTGGCGGATCGGGTCCTGATGCTCGAGCATTCCGTCTATTCGGTCATCTCGCCCGAAGGATGTGCCGCAATTCTGTGGGACGATCCTGCAAAAATACCGGATGCCGCGGCGACGCTGAAAATGACCGCCGACGATCTTTTCAAGCTCGGCGTGATCGACGAAGTGATCCCGGAACCGATCGGCGGCGCCCACCGCGATCCGGAGACCGCCGCAAAACGCATCGCCAAATCGTTCACCACCCATCTCGGTCAGTTAATCGATCTCAGCCCAGAGGCACTGCTTAGTGGACGAGACCAGAAATATCGAAACATGGGCGTCGTGGTCGAACCCGCTCCTCAGAAAACGTAACCTGTCTTTCAACGACCATTCTGCTGTTTGCGTGAATTCGTTCGGTTTGTCACAGATAGGCCAGGAATTCGGGCATAACTTCCTCGCAAAAGATTGCCTAGATCCAGGTCTATCTCACTCAGAGTAAGGGGAATGACGACAACGGCAGGAGTGGTCTATTCGCGATCAGGCGGCAAAATGGATCGTGAGCCCATCATCGTGTCGACCGACCGAGTTCGCTGTGCAATTGTTCATTGGCCGCGCGTAACTGTTTGACCTCTTTTTCCAGCTCGATCATTTTTAACTCACGATCCACCACGGCATCATGAAAAATTTCAAGTTCCTTGATCTTTTCTTGAAGTTCGTCCTGGGTGCGCTGAAGGTCTCTCAACAATTGCTCCCGTTCTTCCTCCGCATGCTTTCGATCGGTAATGTCTCGGGTAAAGCAACGCGTATGGGCAAATTCTCCATTCTTCCAAAGAACATTGGACGAGATAAGCACATGCTTGATGGAGCCGTCTTTCGCGCGCAGCCTGGCTTCGTAGTTTTTTAACGTTTCCTTCCGAGTCAATCGCTTCAGAATATCGTCGATGACGCCGGCATCGACATGAAACTCGGCAATGTGGCGTCCGATATATTCGTCGTGTGTATAACCAAGGAACTCCAGCTCAGCTTGATTGGCGTTGAGAATAATGCCGTCCGGCCCGACGAAATGCAGCCCGATTGTGCCGTTCTCAAAAAGATCGACGAAATCCCCGGTGTCACAAGGAGGGAGGTCAGTTCGTGGCGGAGTCTGACGAGCCATGCAGCAGTATATCGTAAACACACCTCAGTGTCAGCATCCTGGGCTGTTACGGAAGCCGGACGATCTGCATCTAATTTTGGGGAGGGATGCGACCTGACTCACGTGGGTTTACGGATTATGCCAGCGCGCGCCTTCAAAAATTGGGTTCGTTTGATGGGTCAATTTAATCGTATCGCCGTCATGCACGGCGGAGTCGATGGCAGCGACCTTGCGATTGACCGTCACCAGCACTTCGCTCTTGGCCAACAGAGGCATAAGACCGCCGAGCTGCTCATGAGACTCGATTAGCTGCTTGATGGTCGTGCGCTCGGCAATCTCCACTTCCACCTCCGAGGCGCCGACAACATCCTTTAACGTCTGCCCGAATAATAACAGCGTCACCATCTAAACTCCTCTCTCATTCTTATCTGGCCTTTATGAAGCGTCGGCTCGACGATGGCATTTAAAACAATCCTGACGCTTGGGATGGCGGGCCGGAAGTGGCTGCACGCCTTGCTCCGCATGGCACTGTACACACTGCTTTTCAGACACGATGGCCCGGTGCGTTTCATTTGCCGGCACCAAGGGATTCCGCTCTCGCGGCGTGGGAAGGAGAGAAACAAAGAGAACAACCGCTATGACGGCGGCAACAAACAACCAATCCGTTTTCCGCAGCCTCCACTTCATGACGTCGGCGTTGTCCGATCGTCGGACATCCGACCGCTCTCGTAGGCTTCGTTGATCAATTCAGCGACGTGCTTCACCTCGACCTTGCCTCGCAAGCCATTCTGTAATTGAATCATGCAGGCCGGGCAACTTGTGGCGACGACCTCCGCGCCGGTTTCTTCAATCGCCCGCCGCTTTCGCTCAAAGATTTTCTGAGACGTCTCGTAATCCTTTACGATGTACGTTCCGGCTCCCCCGGCGCAGCGATCTGCATCCTGCATCTCGACGAACTCTACGCCGGGCAAGCCGGCCAACACTTGTCGAGGCGCTTTTGTGACGCCGGCGGCACGGAGATGACAGGACGAATGATAGGTCACTTTTCGAGAGTGTTCAGATGACAGAGATGAGTCGTTTCGGTAAAGCGCTGGAGAGACCATTTCGGTCACATGCTTGACTTTCTTCGCAAACGAGATGGCCGCCGCTTCTTCCTCTTCCCCCGCAAACAGTTTGGGATAATCTTTCAGCATCAGGGTACAGGACGCGCATCCTGTCACAATTGTTTCATAGTGTTCGAAGGAGGCCAGATTGAAGCGGGCCCCCTCCTTGGTCAGTCCAACGTGCCCATAGGTCTGTATGGGTGTTCCGGAACACCGCTGCGGAGGGAGCGCCGGTTCGATGCCCTCGCGCCGCAGCACACGAATGACTGCATCCCCGACGCCATCCTCAAAATACTTCGCCGCACAGCCGTGAAAATATGCGACGCTCGAAGCCCTTGACGACTCGGGCGCGGTCAATTCCGGATAACGCTCAGGTAGGTGTTGGCTCGCCAAACGAGGAAGCAGCATGTCCTTGGGTAGACGCGCTGTTTCTGCGATCTTGCGAAGTGCTGGCCGCGTCAGCTTTTCTAGCCATCCACGAACAGCTGGACGGTCCCATATCCGTTGTGTTCTGGCCAATAGCTTAAGTAACGGTTCAAATAGCGATTGGTGCGCATGAAGACGGAAGATCAGGCCGGCCATCCAATTCGGATGTTCGGCGCGTCGCTTGAGGATCAAATCCGACACGTCGACATCGGCAGGGCAAATGGTCCGGCACGATTTACAATTGAGACAGGCGTCAACGACACGCTTGGACTCCAGATAACTATAGTCCTGGGCCGTCACGATTTCGTACCAGCCTCTCGAACTCATATCCTCGGATTGAAAGACATCGTACACGGGGCACACGGAATTGCATTTCGCGCATGTCGCGCACTCCTTTGAAAGGCGAGTGTAGTCGATGTGCTCGGTGAACGGGACGTCGGATATTTTTACGCCAGGATTCAACACCCCGGCAGGATCGAAATCGTGTTTGATCTGCTTGAAGAGATCGTACAGGTCGTCTCCGAACATCCGCCGCACAAACGAAGCCCGCACACGACCGTCCCCATGCTCGCCGCAGATGGACCCACCGAACGTAGTCAGCACGGCCTCATGGACCGCATGATAACTTTCGACCATGCGCGAGAAGTCCGTCGAGTCATTCACGTCCAGCAGCGGTACGATATGCGCGTTCCCATTTCCGATATGGCCGAAGATGGCGACCGGCACCTGTTGCCCCTTGAAAAACCCTTCAAGGTAGCGCACGAGATCGCTGATCTGCTCTGCTCGCACCACCACATCATCGACATAATTAATGGGCTTCTTCCCATTTCCATAGCGGTAGAGCGTGGGGAACAGGGCCTTGCGCGCCTTCCATAACTGCTCGCGCTGTTCCGGCGTAAATGCCAGAAGCGGGTCGGCAGCCAAGTGGAAAGTCCGGCAGAGGCGCCGAATATCGTGCTCGAACGATGTGGATCGTGTCGGCTCTCCCGTTACATCAAATTCCGCGATCAGCGTCGCCGAGGCATCAGCCGGAATTCCGTGCTGCGCGCGACCGATAAGATTGAGCGTGTTGCCGTCCATCACTTCCAATGCGCTGGGCGACAGCGACAATAGATCATTGACAGCCCCGCCCACATCGTCGAGCGAGCGAAAATGGATCAGCGCCGTCGTCGTGGAGGTGGGTCGGTCCACGAGGCGGATCGTTGCTTCACTGATGACACCGAGCGTGCCTTCGCTTCCGACAAACAGCTTCGGGAGATCGAAGACGCCGCGTTCGAGTCCATCAATTAACCCGAACAGGTTGTATCCGCAACTATTTTTGCTGACCGTTGGACGCTTGGATCGAATCAGCGCACTGTGCGTACGAACCATCGTCAGCACATCGCCGACGGCGGAATGACGGGAACACATCTCCTGAGTCCGTTCGCTCTCAAGATCGTAGACGCGCGCATCGAGCCAGTCTCCCGTTTGTAGAAGCACACGGAGGCCATCCACGTTATCTTTGACCGAACCATAGCGGAGCGTATGCGGACCGGCGGAGTTATTGGCCAGCATGCCGCCCAGCTTGCACATCTCCCCACTCGAAGGGTCAGGTCCGAACATGAGGCCGTGGCCAGCCAGACGCTTGTTCAATTCCGCGAGCACGACACCGGGCTGAACCCGCGCCCATTTTTCCTCTCGATTGACCTCAAGGATACGATTCAATTTCGAGACATCGAGAATGATGCCGGAACCGATCGCGGAACCGGTAAGATTCGTACCGCCGGCACGTGGTGTCAACGGCACGCCGGAACGGACGGCGTAGCTGACGACCCGCTGAATGTCGTCTTCAGATTCCACTAACGCAATCGCCTGGGGCGGGATCTTGTACATGCCGGCATCTACTGAATACGCAGTCAGTGCAGGCGCGTCGTCACGGATCTTTTCGGATCCAATCAGACGTTTCAGATCCTCGGCAATCGGCAGTTTTTTGTCCGGCATTACAAGGGGCATGATGCGGTGTCGCCAGAGATCTCATTATTGTAGGCAGGGAGATGAAGGGAGAACAAGGCCTCGGGAAGGCCCATCGCCTAGGATGAATCGGTCAGGACGATAGATTCTCGATCGGCTCGGGAACGAGCGAATGGAGCGATTCCGAATCCGATGGGGTCTCGGAGGAATCCACCTCGATCTGCAGCGGTTCGTTTCCTACAGGCAATAGCGCCTGTTCTGACTCGCCTAACTCTTTGAACTCCCTCAACGGCGGCAATTCAGCGAGATCTCGCAAGCCAAAATGTTGCAGAAAGAATTTTGTCGTCCCATACATAATCGGTCGGCCCGGCACTTCTTTCCGGCCGACAATCCGCACGAGCTTACGCTCCAGGAGCGTACGCAATACCCCCGAAGTTTCCACGCCGCGGATGGCCTCGATTTCTGCTCGGACAATCGGTTGTTTGTACGCAATAATCGCCAGCGACTCGAGACCGGAGCGCGACAGCTTCGCGGCAGGCTTGGTCTTCCCGAGGGCTTTTATCCAGGGGGCATACTCGGGCCGAGTGGCCAATTGAAACCCGCCCGCCACTTCGCTGATATGAATGCCCCGTTCATTGCGCTCGTAGTCCGACTTCATTTGTTCCAGCGCCTGTCGAACATCGGATTTGGACATGCCTCCTAATACGGCAGCCAACCGATCGAGAGTGACGGGTTCGTGGGAGACAAACAAAAGCGTTTCCAAGATCGCATGCAATTCGCGTTCATTCATGGCTGCCGGGGGAACGTCATTGGCATCCGCTACGACAGCTTCAATGGTCTGCTCAATTCCAAATGCAGTCACGATTTCCTGGTCGACATCCGCCGTGGGTTCGGCGGTGTCCTGACTCAACGAATCCTGTTCTGCATGTTCGGTCGACGTGCTCATAGTTCCTCCCAGCCATGATCCAGAACCGAGCCGGCATCTTGCTCACTCACCGGGGAAAATGTTCGCGTGAGCAGAATAGGCCCAAACGCCTCGCCTTGGAAAATACGGAGCAGCTTAATGCGAATGAGCTCCAGCAATGCCAAAAAGGTGACGATGATCACGAGGCGCGATTGTTGGGGTTCAAACAGTGCGACAAAAGTCATCGATTCCCGTTCTGCCAACAATTCAAGAATCGCGTTCATACGGTCCTTGACGGTCAAGTTTTCAGGAATAATTTCGATCAGGCGACGATCCGGCGTCCGAGCCAGAATGCCTTGAAGGGCATCGACAAGATCGAACAGGGTCACATCGTCCATCAGTGACTCGTCCGATCTCACAGCCACCGGAACAGGTTGTTCACGCGCATAGATGTCCCGCCAGAGGCGTTCCCGATCGTCGAGACGCCCGGCCGCATCCTTATACTGTTTGTATTCCAAGAGGCGACGCACGAGATCTTCTCGAGGATCGGGGCCGTCTTCTTCATCGCCTTCAGTTTCATCGACCGGCAGCAGCATGCGTGACTTGATATGGACGAGCGTGGCCGCCATGACGAGAAAATCCCCCGCGACCGTCAGATTCAACGAGGTCATCAAGCTCACATATTCAAGGTATTGCTGCGTGATCAACGAGATCGGAATGTCGTAGATATTGATCTCGTGTTTTTTGATCAGATGAAGAAGGAGGTCAAGCGGCCCTTCAAACTGATCCAGCCGGACATGATAGGGTAGTTCGATTTGCTCCGGTTCCACTCACCCTCCGTATTGGGTGAGCCTTATACCACTATAGGGGGAGAGGCGCAAGAAAAATTCTATATATAGTGTCAGATGCAGACTGATCAGCGGCGACCTCTGGTCCTCCATATTAGCACGCCCGTTAAGCTAGCCAGACCCGCCGCGATGGCATACAAGACCCGAGGATCCTGGGCTCTCCCACGGGATGGAAGCACCCCCTTCATAGTGGTTCGTTGAAACAGCGGATCGACAGCAAAATCGGCACGGGTAAAATCAGTGGCGCCCTGAAATTTTGCATCCGAAAAATCCGCGACGCCTCGAAAGGCGGCTCCCCGAAAAGAGGTCTCAGCGGCGACGTTCGTAAACAGTAAATAAACTTCTCGTTCGAAGACCGTTTCTGAAAACTCCGCGCGGCCCAGAAAGCGGCTTCCGGAAAAACCCGTCCCCATATGAAATGTCGATCCCGCGAAATCGGCATCCTTCCCGAAGTTCACTTCCAAGAATTCGGTCAAGCCTTTGAACCGAACACGTGCGAACGACGCTCCCTCTCTGAACTGCGCCAAGTGAAAACGAGCATGACCGTCAAACGTGGCCCGATCGAATCGCACAGGCGCCTCATACAATCCCTGCATAAAAAAACCTTCCCGCAAAAACACGGCATCGGACCAATCAACTGCCTCGCTAAACAGGGTGCGTGAAAAGTCCACTAAGCCTTCAAACCGTGTGCCGGTCATGGTGATCGACCGCAGAGCCAACAGATATCCGTCTTTAAGTTTGGGCGAGATCGACCCGCGCATATACGAATCTCGGATCGAAACCGATTGCGTGATCACGCGAAGAGCGGTGACATTCCTGGACGTTAAAAATTGATCGATCGCTGGAGGAAGCTGCTCAATCGTCCGTATACCGACTACGGGCAACTGATCGAATGCGAGGTTACCTTCAATGACCACGCCGGCCAGATCGATCGCTTTTCCCTGTTGCAGGGCCATCACTATCTCGTCGGCGCGAATGGCATGCGTAGTACGCTCTTCGGCTGTGCAGGCCTGGCTGAGATGCTTCACAAAGTTTTCAGGCCGATCCGATCGTGTTTCGATCACACACTCAGCCCATCCTGCAGACACGCTGCATATAAGCAACAAGGACACGGCGACGGCGCCGACCCAAGGGTATGGGCGGAAAGTTCTCATGGCCGTCGTTATAAGGAACGCCCTGTGTGAATGCAAGGCGCGGCACGGCTGCTATACTTACCCCGTGATCCTCAACAATCGTCACCACCCTCTTGAATGAAAGGTTGATGATGGTGAATGCGCGGACGCTTCAACTATCAGCGATGATCTGTGCCCCGATCCTTCTAGGGCTCTTGGCTGGACCCTTGGTCGTTGAATCGCGTGCAGGCAGCACAGTTGAAGTACCGGTACTCGCCGCTCTGCCGGGCAACAATCAGGGAGCCTTTAGTGTGATGGTGCTCGATTGGGACCGACAATCCATGCCGGACCCCATGGAACTGCGATGGGGAAACCAACGCATTCGGATCAAGGATGTCGGCATGGGCGCGCTCCATCAGGCATTTACATATGCCGTCGAACACTCCGCATCAGCGAGGATGACCGGGGCGCTCTTTCTCTACGGCGCGTCGTATAAGCCGATCAGTAGCGACGGTCCCAGTGCAGGAGCCGTGATGGCCGTGGGCTTTCTGGCAGTACTTAGAGGCGATCCTATTATTCGAGGGATTGCGATGACCGGGACGTTGGAGCCGGATGGCCGCATTGGTCCAGTCGGCAGTATACCGGACAAGATTCGCGCCGCCGCCCGAGAACATTACCGCACGGTGCTGATTCCACAGGGACAACTCAACGATCCCCGGTGGGATTTAATCGGACTCGGCATGCAACTCAATCTGACGATCAAAGAAGTGAGCACTATCCAGGAAGCCTATGAAGTGATGACGGGACGGAGATTGTAAGAGCGGGACTCTTGCCGAGCCCCGCTCTTGATGAGGTCATTGCTGAAGAAAGGAAAACGCGCGCATTGTGCCCACAAAGCGGAGCAGTCACTCATGAAGAAATAAAGCCATGTTATTCCGTATCTTCATCGCCTGAAAGATCTTCCGGTTTATCCAGGAAATCGGCTTCGGTCTCTTCATCCTCTTCTAAGGAGAGATCCTCACCCATCTCATCTTCCATCTCGTCCGGTATATCGACGGGCACCGCCGGTGTACGGCGTCTCAGTTCAGGTTCATCATGCATGTCCCCATGAACAGGCCTGGCGGTTTCTTCCATCTTGGAGGACTCTGACTTTTGAGTGGGACGGTCGGAACTACGCCGAGGCGTCGCGATCGACGGAGTCTTCTTCTTGGGGACCTTTTTTACGGCAGCCTTTTTCTTTGGTGAAGCTTTTTTGGTCTTCGAGGACGCTGTTTTCCTCGCCTTCGACGAAGACCTTTTCGTCTTTGGTGACGCTTTCTTCGCCGCCGACCGCTTCGTGGAGGTACTCTTCTTCCTTTTTACAGCCTTCGCTTTCATCGGGCCTCGCTTTGCCTTCTTCTGTTTTTTAGCCGGCTTCCCTTTTTTACTCGTCGCCATCGCTCCCTCCTCTTCAGTGACCGAACTGGCTGTGACTGGGGCAACCATCTAGCATGAATCGATCACGGCTTGCAACCCATGGCTTGTTCACGGTTCCAAGACAGAAACTACCGAACATATTTCCTCATCCTCTTTGCCGATGAAGAGAAAAGAGCCTTATTTTACAAAGACATGTGGGTTCATTTTACAAAACTATCGTGTTATAATGAGGTCGTCTTAAAAAGGTGACTCGTGGTGGATTGGAGAAAAGGAATAATGGTGGTGGCGTTTGTGGGACTGGGGTTAGTTCCCAGCCATGCAACCGCTCCTCCGTTCGAAATCGTGATCGATGGCGGCTCACCTTATTATTATCCGGCTTCCGCCAAAGTCACGGCAGGCGCACCAATCCGCTGGGATAATCCAACCGGTTCTCCTCATACAATTACCCATGACGGCTGTATGGAAGATGGTCCCTGCGCGTTCGATTCCGGTACCGTGCACCCCAATGACACTTATACCATTCCCGGCCTTGCCCCCGGACGCTATCCCTACCAGTGTCGTCTCCATCCGATCATGCGCGGCACGCTGGTCATCGTCGAGTCGCCCGACGTATCGTCCCAGACCTGATTCAATTTGAGACGAGCCGGCTTCTTGCCTGTTTCAGTATTGTTCGTGTACTCTCTGCTTCCGATTTTTTTCATACGACTACTCGAACGATGAAACAAACCGCGCTGTTGCACCCTCCCCTCACGCTGAACGGTGACATCCTAAAATTGCGGGCGTGGCGAATGCCCGACATGCTGCTGTATCAGCATGCGGATGAAGAATGGTGGATTGCGCCATTAGACGATCACCTGCCGCTCATTCGTCTCAACCGTATGGGGCTGGAACTCGTGACCGCCATCGATGGCCATCACACGGTGAGCAGCTTGCTGGATCGTTTTGGAAAATGGGTGTGTGGTCCCGATGGAGAAACCGGTCAGTGGCATTTGGAGCGGTGGTCCTTGCCCAACTACTCGCTCTGTTATTTCGGAACCGACGCGCCGAGCGGCGATCGGCACGGCGCCAAGTGGGACTTGCTCCTCCAGCAGATTCGCGAAGGCTGGTCGGGGAAAGAAGGATTCGAAGGCGGCGATCATCTCACCGAGTTTCATCTGAAAGACATCACCAAGCGCGAGGGTCATTTCGATACCATTGAGACGACCGTCTCGCATCTTTTCCGCGAGCCGAGCGAAGCCTTGCAAGGACTCACCTATGGCCGCCTCTTGGCCCGGCATCTCCGCCGACGGAATTGGTGGAGTCCGAAGCCGCGCACCGTGCTGGAAGTGGGAGGAGGCCTGGGGTACGTTGCGCGCGAACTCGCGGCCGAACTGACCCCATCCGAACGGAACGGCGTGCGCTATCTGTTTTTGGATATCACGAAACCGTTTCTGGAGTCGCAACTGACCCTCGGCAGCGAAGGCGGCTGGGAGACACATGGGGTGCAGGCCAATGGCGAATGGCTTCCGATTCGAGACGCCAGCATCGATCTCGTGATCGACAATGAAAATCTCGCTGACATGACCCCGGTGCAACTGACGCGGAAGGAAGTGGAATCCGGCGCCGGAGTCTCAGCGCTCAATCAAGAAGCGATCGACTGGATTCGGCGTATTCGCCTGCCGCTCGACCAAGACATGCCGGCCGAATTCCTGTTCAATTTAGGGCCTCTCCGTTTTGTCTCGGAGCTCTGGAGAGTGTTGCGTCCAGGAGGACACGCCGTGCTGATCGAATTCGGGATCGAAGCGGGATGGCCGGCGCCCGTGAAACTTCCCGGGCACACGGAATACGAAGTGCAGTATTCCCATCTCCGGCACGCCGTGAAATGGCTGGGATTTCACGAGCAGTATTTCGCGCTGCCACAGTTCATGGTGCTGAAACCAGACACCCGTTTACTGTGCACGGGTGCAGCGTATACGATCCAACGTTTTTGCCAGACGGTTGGAAAGCCGTTCGCGATCCGCGCCTATACCGAGGGCGAGCTGAAGACGACATTAGGCGATATGCTCCCGCGGCTGATGGGCTGTCACTACCACGAACTCATCGATCCGGCGTGGTTCGGACTTTGGGATTTCAAAGTGTTGCTGCTGGAAAAACCGGGCGCTGCTCCCAGACCGGTCTTTCAAGAAACAAAAGGCTTCCGCTGGTATTCCCAGCGATAAGCCTTTTGCCTCCCGATCCGCGCTGTTCGCAGAATTCTTATGCGACGTCTTCCACTCCAGGCCCCAGCCCTAATGTTGCGCGCAGTAAATCATGGCGCGTCACGGAGTAGCTCACCACGCCATTCCGTTGCACCGGCAGGTTGAGAAGATGGCAGCTCGCCATGACATCGATGGCATCCGCAATGCTTGTGCTTTCTTGAATCGAAATCGGACAGCGCGTCATGATTTCCGCGGCTCGAAGCCGGCGAAGATCATGTCCGGCGCGTGCAGCTTCCAGAAGATCGATCTCGCTGATGAAGCCGACGATATGCCCATCCACGTCGACAACCGGTCCTCCCGTCGCATGGTCCTTGACGAGGTCCACGGCGATCGACGCGGCATCCTGGTCGAATCGAAATTGAACGGAATTTGTCGGTGTGATCTGGCCCACGGTCTTTAATCCTTCCGCCGGTACGCCTGGTATTCCCATAGTTACCCTCCGTTGCAATGAACTTCAGTCCACCCTACCGATCATTGCCTGCATCAGCTATCGGAGGCTCTTTCTATCATCTGTCGTCATTCGTCGGACGAGCTACAGTTCTGATGAAGTCGTCAGCGCTTCGACATTCTTGCTCGGTATATTGTGTCCTGTAAGAAACGAGCCTACAATCATCACCTTTGCTGAGGACTCTTCTTTGCGACACTGCACGAGGCAATGCCGAACAGAGTGACCAACACGGGCGTAATACTCTTAGTGATTCTGTTGACCGGTTGCTCCTCCACATTGCGCTGGGCTCAAGATCCACCGAACGTACCGAGTTGCGTACCGGATCGCCTATTGACCTGGGAAGATTTTCGTCCCAAGGCGGAAGCGGGCCGGCGGGCCGCGGAGACCGCCGTACGCTTTCATCTGGAAGCTCACTCCCCTCCTCGCATCCTGGCCCTCTTCGATCCCAAACTGTCATGGGTCCGAGCTGATTTTGCATATACGATGAATCCTCTCAAGATACGTTCTTCCGAACAGCTCCTCCGTCATGAGCAATTGCACTATACAATCAGTTGCCTGTTGGCTCGCGAAGCCAACCTCTCGCTTCTCAATGGGGGAGATCCCAAGGCCATGTTGATCTTATTGAACGCTGTCGCCACGCGGATGAATATCCAATATGACGCGGAAACCAATCATGGATTGAATCGCGAGAAGCAGCAGGAGTGGGAAGACGCCATTGAAGACAGTTTACTGGCGGGACCGCTGACGAAACCTCTGACCAAGACAGTGGGTGATGGAGGGTCCGTCCCTTCCAATTAGGATCGAGAATGCTAGCGGATAGTCTGTTCCAAACGTTTGAGCGCACGCATCATCACCGGATCGCTGAGCGCCACTTCACTGAGGGCATCGAGGAGATGAAGTCCCTTCGTGGCAACAAGGTCCTTCGCTTTGGCAGAGTGTGCACGACTAAATCGTGCCACGGAGGGCTGTTCGTTCACAATCTGGCACGCTAGGATTTCGCCACCCGCAACTTCTAACGTGCCGCCCTGTTCGATCAAGGTCCTTGCCTGCGCGACGGTAATGCCGTGCACGTTCGCAAAGTCCGCCAGCCCGCCCGTTTCGACCAGCCGCCCATCCGGCATGATACATAGGCGCTTGAAATGCGGCGACCAATCCTTTCGAAAATCGATGTACTGAATCGCCCCTGCCGGCGCCTTCGCCCCACCCGACTTCTCGGTGTCTTGGCCCAGGGTTTTCTGCTGCAGTTTCGTGTGAAGCTCAGGGGCGAGCGTACGATAAAACACTCGTTCGCTCGCCGTGTCTATCGAGAGACCGTACGCTCGGACTAACTGTTCAGCTTCGGCATACTGCATGACATCCAGCACCCACGTCTCTTTGGGCTGACCCGCGGCTGGATCGAGCTTGCAACTGAAGAGTCCTTGCGTCACGAGAAGACCCGTCTGCGGATAGCGATAGGTCCCGCCATCGGTGAGCAACCGCGTCATCTCATCAAGCGGGATCTCATAGCTCTCCGAGAGGACCCGCGCATGCACCGCGAGATCTTCCGGCTCGGTCATCGCGCACACGGTGACGTTGCCCGGGGGATCGGACTCCGTATAATCCTCGATGATGTTATATAGCACCGGCACTTTGTCGGCCTTGATCGGCTTCTTTTTAATCTTATACATGATGGCGACTCTACCTTATTGAAACGCTCTTCATCAATCGGATCGCTCGGCGCGTGGTTCATACGCGGGCAAGGTCGTGAGTCGAGCATCCTCGACCGGCCCGCCCATCGTAAAATGATAGAGCGATTGAAAGCGGGTCTCCTGAAGACCGAAGGCCTGATGCATGGGATCGTCGAAGAAACAGCCGATGCCTGTGGCGCGAATGCCTGCCGCCTCCGCTTCCAAATACAAGACTTGCCCGATCACACCCGTCTCCCAAAACAGCCGACGGTAATACCAGGCGCCGTGTCGGCGGATCGTCGGCTCGAATTCAGCAATCATTCCAAGCGCAAACGCACTGTCACCCGCGATGTCCTGATGACAACTTACTTGAACCGCCAGTTGTTTCGCATCGCCTTCCAATAACAGATAGAGCGGAAGATCCTTCGGACAGCCGGGCGGCTGGGTCCATAGGAAATGGCCGTGCATAGCCTCGCGCAGCGAACCCATGGCATTACGATCGCGAGCCAACACGTAGAGACCCTGAGAAAGTCCATCTACCCGATGGACGAAAAGCGCCAGGTGAACCGACGGCGCCCAGGGAATTGCATCCCACGGCACGGGACGATCAGGGAACGTCGTGTCAGCGTGCGGCATGACTCGCGACAGCATGTGGAAAAATCGCTTGGCAGAGATCGAGGTCTTGCCATCGAACGAGACGGCGCTACGACGTTGCCGAATGATATCGCCTGCCGATGGGTGATTCGTTTCTTCGACAAGTGCGAGAGTTGGAAGATTCGAAGCGGGATCGCTATAGGGTACTTCAACGGTGCAAGAATGCGTCCGCGGTTTTTTGGAGGCGCCGGACACGACGTCGATGATGTCCCAAGCATCGACTTGATCCCGGCTTAGCCGATTGGCCGCGCCATGCCAGGCGACCCGCTCCGCCTGCTCCATGATTCCGTCCGGGAGCGCGAGCGGAAGACTCGTGTGCTCAGGAGGGCGATCCGGCCAGACTACGGCCAGACAATCAGGATGTTCCCGCTCTGCCCGCGCATAGTCGGTATCACGCCCGAGGCCTAAAAGCGCCACGATCTCATCGTCGGCGAGATCGTCCAGTACAATCAGATTCCATCCCAATGCCGCTGCGGCAAGACGCGCCGAGCCGATCGCGTGGCCCGCGTCGTGCTGACAGTAGCGAAACGCGCGCTCCCCGTACTTCCACGCCTCTCGCCAATGAATCGAGGACAAGCCCAGGAGAAAGGCGTCGCGGGGAAACGTCTGCATTGCGGCTGAAAACAGATCGTCGGGCCAGTCGGCTCGACGCTCCAGCGCATGTTCCTTGGGAGCGTAATGATAGAGTCCGGACCCGGCGCTCAAGCCGGACACTTCTCGCAAAAGCAGATAGCCCTCCGTGGGATGCAGGTTACCGCTGGACGGATTGCTCCGGAGCGCCCATCGCACCCCACCGGCCTCTTTCCAGGCAGACACGGCGAGGGCATATTCTAAGAATCTGGAGAGTGTCGGAAGGGTGACCGGCTGGACAGGCACTTGGTGCCGATGGAACAGCGCCTCGTACGGCGGCGAGATCGGCGCATCGTTCGGCCGCAACAACGGCAAATGAAACAGTCGGGATCCTTCATAGCGGCGAAATGGATTCGGCTGATTCGCCCAATCCATATACCCAGGGCCGCGCGCATACCGATAGAAATGATGCTTCGTGGCTTGGTGATACCCGATCACTTGCAGGATGAGGTCCTCGGCCCGGCGATCGCTCATCGACAATCTTCTTTCGTCATTCCAAGGCGAGTCTATCCGCCGCTTTCCCTCAAAGTAAACCGGATTGACCCCTGCGCACGAATATCGTTATGCTTCCTGTCATGACCTTCGATGCTTCGATTGCCGCCCAACACGCATTGCAGCGCGCGCAAGACGCCGGTGAACTCGGCGACGATCTCGAACAAGTGCTCGAGGCCGAATCGACCTTTTCAGCCAGCGTTGGCGACGACGCCATTGCAGCGTACGATCAATTACAAGCCCTGGGGACCCGCCACGCGCCGGCCAAGTTTTTTCAGGCATTTTTAATCTACATCACGTGGCAGCAGTTTGTAGAAGAAACGTCGGCGAAGCATGTCCATACCGGTCTCTCACTGAGCGAACGCTATCTCGCCGCATGGAATGATGGACAGACGGATGCCAAACACATTCGAGAGTTGCGGACATCGTTTCAGGCTGCCCTCGGCATTCATGAGACTGAAGACAATGACTATGATGAAGATGTGTTTAAAGGAGGGGATTAGTAGAGGGATCACCGCGATGCGGGCGAATGTAATATTCATCTCACGATAGCGAATTGATTCGATGTCTGAGAACGACAAACATCGCGCGCGAATATTTCTGCACCGCGGCGACATCGCCCAGGCGCGGGCGGCCTATGCACGGGCCGTCCAAGACGATCGCGCCGGCGCCGCCTCGCAGTCACTCTCCGATTCGCTCGGCAATTTAGGCAACGTATGCGCGATGATGGGTGATCATGAGGAAGCCGCCCGGTGCTATCGTGAAGTGCTCGCGATTCAACGGGAGCAACGGGACCTTCACGCGATCGGGCAGACATTGGTGAACCTCGGCAATCTACATACTGATGCCGGCGACTCAGTGCAGGCGCGTTCATACTACCTCGAAGCGCTGGATCTTCTTGAACCCCTGCACGACCATCGCGCCCTTGGTATTCTCTACACCAATCTGGCGCTGCAAGACGCGGCCGCCGACCATACCGAGGCCGCTGTCGCGCAGTTTCAAAAAGCGCTGGCCAGTCACCGGCAGGTGGGAAATGAAGAGGGCTTGGCCATAACGTATAGCCAATTTGGAAAAACCCTGTTGCTGGCGGGGCGCAACTCGCCGGCCGAAAAATGTTTGAACAATGCGACCGAGCACTTCGTGAAGCTCGGCAACGAACAGGGCGAAGCGGCGGCGCTTCGATTGCTTGCCGATCTCTACGAACAGCGAAGCGACCTCGTCTCGGCGGCGCGCTGCCTGGAGCGGATCGTCCAGATCGGTCAGCGGTACGGATTACCGTCCTGGCAAGAGGACGCGGCGCGCTTGCAGCGCATACAGACGCTCCGGCCACATTCTGAATCACATTCAGCAAGGAGTCATGATGACTGAAGACGATGCTCGCGCACGCATCCAAAGCGCTATCGATCAATACGGTCCACACGCCGGCATGGCGATCGATCTCGTGATCAACGAAACTCGGTCCGATCTAGGGATCGAGACCGCCAACGAGTTGATCGATGAGTTTGATTTAGAGTTGCTCTACAACATCGCTCCCAGCGAACCGGACGGCTCGGGCTCTGGCGCGTGAGTGTCCTGAAACGAGCTCAAAAGCAATGGCGTAAGCGTGAGGTCGATCGGCTTCATTCTGCCTGCCTCGTGACTCACCTATCGTACTCAGCATGGCCCTGATCTGGTGTTCCATCTCCGGCCACGGCTTTGGCCATGCCGCGCAGGTCGTGCCGACGCTCAATGCGCTCGGCCGACTCGTTCCCAACCTGACAGCCGTCCTACGCACGACAGTACCTCCGTGGTTCTTTCAGAATCGCCTCACGATCCCGTGGGAGATAAGCCGCCACGTACAAGATATCGGGTGCGTTCAGCAAGGTCCGCTCCACATCGATATAGAGGCTACGTGGATCGCCTACGCTGACTTTCATCGGATCTGGGAGACACGAGTCAAAGATGAAGTCTCGGCCATCGAGAGCCGATCTCCCGATCTGGTCCTCTCCGACATCTCCTATCTCGCCCTCGAAGCGGGCGCGCGCGCCTCTGTGCCCGCCGTGGGACTTAGCTCCCTCTCCTGGGATGTCGTCTTAGAGCGCCTGGAAACAAATCTTCGTGACGAACATGTCCCCATCATTCGGCAAATTCGGCACTCGTACCGTTACGCGGATCTCATGATTCGTGTCGCCCCTGCGCTTCCGATGCCCGCGTTCCGACATTCTCTCGATATCGCCCCCATCGCCGCTCCCGCAGCTTCAGAGGCGGACGCATTACGCCGGGCGACGAACGCATCTTCAGACGAACGGATCGTAGCCGTCGCGTTCGGTGGAATTCCGCTGACCTCGTTGCCATGGGCGCGCATCGAACAGATGCATGGCTATCGATTTATTATTCCAGGTGAGGTCCCACAGTCCTCGCGGCAAATCATATCAGCCGAAAGCATTCCGATGACGTTCCCGTCCATCATGGCCTCCAGCGATCTCCTCCTGACGAAGCCCGGATACGGCACAATTGTGGATGCCGTGGCCACACGACGGCGCGTCGTGTATGTACGTCGCTATAATTTCGCCGACGAGGATGTCCTGATCGACTATCTCCATCGATATGGATGTGGATGTGGAATCGAACTATCGGCGGGTGATTTTCTCGACGGACGATGGGAGGACACGATGGATGCGGTGATGAGACTTTCCGCCGCTCAGACTTCCGCTCCTCTCGCGGGCGGGGCCGAAGACGCCGCCCATCTCCTTAAAACCTATCTGTAGGGGAAGGGAGCGCACGCTCCCTTCCCCGGCTTCGTTACATCGCCGTCACAATATCCTTTTTCATCGGCCCAAGGGCGCTTAACAATTCGTTCTTTTCGCGCTCCGGCACTTTAAATTTATTCAGGCTCGCCACCAGGTCGCCGACCAAAGCGTCGAACTGTTCGCCTGTCACCCCCATGCCCGCATGGGTCGTCTTCATATCGCGGCCGGTGTACGTGCACGGTCCGCCGGATGCTGCGCAAATCTGTTCGACTAAGAGCATCTTCAACCGAGGAATGTTGGCATTGGCGAACTTGCCGTTAATCCGTGTGTCGTTCGCCACGCGGCCGACGAAATCATCGACTACGGCGGTAATGGCGTCCTTCTTCCCCAGCCGTTCATACAGTGACGGCCCCATCGACTGCTTCATGCCCGAATCAGATTTCATGCCTTGACTCGACCCGGACATGTCGCTTGAACATGCAGCCGTCAGCATCAATACGCATGCCACCGCAAAGCCGACCATTACATTCTGCCTCATAACGTCCCTCCTGTTGTAGGGTCCGACATGACCCCTGTTAATGAATACGGTTTCCTAGCGATACGACGAATGAGCCGCGCTATCTGCCTCAGTTTTTATTACGCATGGCTACTGCATTTGGATTTCAAGTTGAATTGTTAATCTTTCCTCTTTTGCTTCATTCCTCTCTCAAGGGACGGTCATGATGTCTCCGCCCCTGCGCGCATGGCCGAGCACTTCCGACGTGCGCGGCGTGCGAGACAAGGAGACATCATGACCGCCCCTCTCTTCCCCTCCGTACATCCTTTTGTCAGAATTCTCCGTAAGGTATGGTATGATGCGCGTCCGTTGGGCCATTCCAGCTTTCCTGGACATACCACGCGCATGGATCCGAAGACATCGACCTCGATAGATGCCGACCTGTTGACACTGATCGCGAAGGGGGACCGTCGAGCTTTCGGTCAGTTGTACGACCGCTCCTCCCCCGTTCTGTTTACGCTATTGGTGCGCATTCTCACCGATCGGGAAGAAGCCGAGGATCTCTTGCAGGAAGTCTATACGGAGGTCTGGCGCAAGAGCGTGCGCTACGATGAACGCCGCGGCTCGCCCATGGCCTGGCTCGTGACCTTGACGAGAAGTCGGGCAATCGATCGCCTGCGGGCTCGGGCCTCGCGCGGGCACGGCATCACCGATTCCATCGACGATGCGCCGATCGGCGAGACCCAAGGACACGATCCGACGCCCTTCGATCAGCGAGCCGATGCCGAAGTGCGAACCTTTGTCATGAAAGCGTTGGTGGAACTCCCCGCCGCGCAACGGCAGGCGCTCGAACTGTCGTACTATGAAGGCTTGTCGCATTCGGAAATTGCCGACCGGCTCAAAGAGCCCGTCGGCACGATCAAGACGCGCATCAAGCTCGGGATGAGTAAACTGAAATCCGCCTTGCAGCCGTGTTGGGATGCCGAGTCGCTATGACGCATGAAGAAATCGAAGACGCGATTCCGCTCTATGCCGTAGGGGCGTTGGACCGCTCGGAACGGACGGTGATCGAGTCACACCTGCTGACGGGTTGCCCCACGTGTCATGTCTTGGTCAAGGACTACCATGTCGTAGCAGGATTGCTTCCGTCGGCGTTGCGTCCCCTCTCCCCGCCACCGAGAGAGAGAATATTGGCCCGCGTGTTCGAGCGCGCCGCGCAGGAAGACAGCGGCATGGCGTTCAGCGATCGCGGAGGGATCGGCGGATGGCTCAATGACATCATGGCCTTGTTCATTTCGCCCGTATGGCAGCCGGCGGTTTCGCTGGCACTCCTGGTACTGCTTGTTGGAACCGGATGGTATGCATGGACCACCCACATGCAGGTCGAAGAAGAGAACGCGCAACGCGCCCAAATCGAAACGGCCCTGCATGACGCCGTGGGAAGGACCGCCGCCTTACAACAAGGTCTCACCCAACAGGAAGAGGCACTGGCGATTCTGAAAGAAGAGGTCGAACAACGCGCGGGGTCTATCGGCGAGACGCGATCCAAGCTGATCGAACGCGAAGCCGAGCTGGATGTGGCGCGCCAAGAACTCGCCCAACGAGAGCAAGAAACGGCGAGCCTTCGGAAAGCCGTCGTCCAACGGGACGATATGCTGACCTTCTTGAAGTCGGCGCACGTCAAAGTCGTCTCATTATCCGGTGTCGAGTCGGCGAAATCGGCCGGCGCCTTCCTGCTCTATGATAAAGAGACGAAGAAAGCCTTCTTCTACGCCTTCAACATGCCGCCGCTACCTCCCGGCAAGACTTACCAGCTCTGGGCTATTGTGGATAAGCCGATTAGCGCCGGAACATTTGGAACTGACAGCGGCCAGAAAAGCAGGGTCGTCCTGACGAACCTGCCGGATTTGTCGCGCGCGTCCAAACTCGCGGTGAGCCTGGAACCGGAGGGCGGCCGGCCACAACCCACCGGCTCCATCTATCTGGCCGGTCAATTGTGATGGGCGATCACGCTCTCACGCGTAATGCTTCTCCCAGGAATATTCTCCGCACGAATCAATCGCTACTGATTGCTAAAAACGACTGTGGTAAGATATCGCCCGTTTGCTCAAGGACCGCGCAGCAGTAGGAGTGTTATGTCATTCATCACGGACCGCGACCTAGAATATATGCAGATGGCGTTGGATCAGGCCCGCCTGGCGCCCGCGCTCGGCGAGGTGCCGATCGCCGCCGTCATCGTGATGGAGGGCCGCATCCTCTCGCAGGTCCACAATTTCCGTGAAGTGTGGCAGGACCCAACGGCGCACGCCGAAGTCATCGCCATCCGTGAGGCCGCCAAGCATCTCGGCACCTGGCGCCTAACCGGCACCACCATGTATGTCACAATCGAGCCGTGCTCCATGTGCGCTGGCGCCATCATTCAGTCCCGCGTGACACGCCTGGTCTTCGGCGCGCGAGACCCCAAAGCGGGCGCCTGCGGCTCCGTATTTAATCTGCCGGGCGAACGCCGATTGAATCATCGCGTCGAAGTGTGCGGCGGCGTACTTGAATTGGAGAGTCAGGTATTGATGCAGACATTCTTCCGACGCCTGCGGCAAGATGTGAGCGAGCGCATTCCGCTAGAAAACGTCTGACCCGGCGAAATAGATGCGGAGAGGTGCCTGGGAAAACCGTAGCCTCAAACGCCGCTTCTCTTTACTTCCTCAAGTTTTACTTTCTTCTTTTAAACTTTTTTATCATTTCTCAGAAGGCGCTTCGACGCGTCGACGATACAACCAAAAGGCTACCCCAGAAGCCATCAACGCTAACGTCGACGGCTCCGGCACAGAACTGGTGGTGGCGGTCGTCGTCGCATGTAAGGACCAGAGGCCATTGAGGGTGTTGATTGCGTCGGTAGGAAATCCGGCCGTCAAGGTGCCTATCCAAAGATTCGACGTGACGCCTTCGGTCAAGTCCGGAACAATTCGACCAAGGAACGTCGACGTAAACTGAGCCTGTGTCCGACCAGCGATTCCAGGCATGATGCTGTACCCCGTCGTGATTCCCTCTGCTAGGATGCGACCCACATTATCGACAATGCGTGTCTCGCCTAATGGCGTGACGTCGAAGGTCAACCGTGTCTCAACGAACGGAGACGGATTGCCGGAAACATGACACTCGGGACACACGAAGGTCGTTGTTGTTGCGAAGCCCGACCAGTGTGCATTTCCGTCCGTCAGATTTCCAGACTGGATTGCATTCGATGCATCGAGCGTGTAAACGATCGCGAATGCGGGAGCCGACACAAGGCACATAATTACTGCAAAGACAATTTTCATGGTTACCACCTTTGAGGGTTTTTTCTAGGGTTACTATCGGAGCACTTAGTGAAGCATTATGTACGTGTGCACCTGATACATTTGTAGGCATGAGTGACTATAAGAAGAAACGCTATTTAGAAAAGTGGAAGATGGCCGGCGAAAAAACTTCAGGCTCCCTCAAGGGTGAAGCAGCGTCATGCCCCGTCAGTCCGAACCACCGGAGTGAGAGAATTAAAAAGCGACAGGATTACTTACAACGCGATTTGCATGGGTCATTTCGCAAGGAGGAATCGAAGGGGCTACAACCGCTAATTCGGCGGAGTCAGTTGCTGAACCCATTCAATGATGCTACATCGAACAATCGTCGTGCGGTCGGTATACGGACAATGTGCCGTTTTAATTGGAGTGCGAGAGATACGAGTCTGGTGGTTTTAAACGCCTCCCTCACTCGATGGGTTCATCCGTGGTCGGTGGGTCGTTCGTCGTCTCAGTGAAGATAAGCAGATAGCCATCTGGATCTCGCACGGCGAATTCGCGGCGACGGTAGGAATAGACTTCCGGGCCCCATTCGATCGGCAATCGAGTTTTGACCGAGTCGTGAAGCATCTGGGAGTCTGTAACTTCAATATAAAGCTCGGCGTAACCGATCACCATAGGCTGATGTCCAGGTGGCTCGAAGAAGCCAAGACCCGCCCCATCACGACGAAGGATCACGAATGTGGGGCACAGACGTGGCCACATAACATTTACTGCGAACCCGAAGTGGTCGCGGTAAAAGGCAATGGTACGGTTTAAGTCACTGACCGGAAGGCGCGGTGTGACTTGTGTAAGGCTGGGCATCGATCTCAGTCAGGGCGGCCAATTGTCAATGATTACTTCATCTTTGTGACGAATCAGTTTCACACGGCAGAACCTTCCATTCGCTGTTGAGCTCTAGTAAGTGCCTTTCCCAACAAAGCATTGCGTGGAGAAGTGCTAGCTGAGAGTGCATGGATTAGATTCGAGATCTCCGAGTGCCTTACCACTCGAGGACTGCGAACTGCAAAAGCCCTCGTCGCTAGTTGGATGTTCTAAATCGATCTATTGGTGTCCTTAATGTCCTCACGGCGCCGAACGCGACATGCAGAATCGCTGCTATACCGACATAGAACAACAAGGACGAGAGAGACTGGGGGAAGTATCGGGCGAACTGCGCAGCAAACTCCATCACGCTCGTCTGTTCGAAGCGGCCCGAGAGGAAATAAAAGCTGCCGCTCGAAATCACTTCGCAGATCGCTGCGCTGCTGAACACACTTATCGCCAATGGAAAGAGGGTCGTGGCTGTCTCCCGGTGACTCTCGGCATACCAATGGCCAGCAAACCAGAGTGTGCCGTAGGCCGGCAGCAATAACCCATAGGCGAGGCTGACGCAGAAATTGTCCACTCCACCCCACGTGATGGCAGCAAAGTCGAATAAGGCCGCTTCCGCTAGGAATGCGGGAAAGACCCAACGAGAACGCAGATACACGCCGGCGAGAAAGAACACCGCCCAGGACGCGCTCGGCAGGTGTTCAAGAGGTGTGAAGTGATAGCCGCGAGTCATCCCCATCAGCAGGGCTAAGACGATCCCGATCGCCACTTGTGCCCGAACTGAGAACCCAAGCACAGTTTTTTTACCTCCTGTTAATCACGCTGAGCGCGCTGCTGACCGGCGCGAGTCAATATACATACCAACCCGATCCAGGCCCGACAATCCGTCAATGGCGATGAGCGATCGTATAAAAGATGTTCGTGAGCCAGTTCTTGCGCATTTGTTTCCCCCCACCTTGTCGGATACACCGGAAACCGGAACGCGGTATTGACAGGTATCACATGGCAAAGGGCGCGAGCCTGCGAGCGTTTCATTGACACGGTCGTCCATGAGACTAAAGAGACCGGGGTCGCTCCCTAGGTAGGCTGCTTGTCGGATATTGATCCAAGGATACCGCGAGCGAACGCCGGCTACTTGTTGGCAAAGCTTGACGATCAACCGTCCACCGAAGAGAAAATATGGCACAATCACGATGCGTTCCGGACGGGTTCGTGCCACGAGTTCGACCGTCTCTTCAAACAACGGCCGCGTAATACCGATAAAACTCGGAAGAACCCACCCAAGGTTTCGGCCTTCGCCGAACAGACGCACGACCTTGCAGAAATCGGCATTCGCATCCGGATCGCTCGAACCACGCCCAATCACGATAACCGCAATTTTCATCTCCTCCCGTGCACCCTCTAACTCGGGCTGGGCCCGCGCACGCCAAATCTACCAGGGAGGGATGGACCCCTAAGGGTCGGGCCATGACAAAACGGGTGCGGGGACACTCATTGCGGATTTGGGCCAAGCCGAGGGGTATGTCGTTTTTGACATGGCCGGCTGCAAAAAGAAACAGCGGCAAGATCACGGCGTCATCGACCTGATGGGCCAACTCGCGAAGGGCCGTAGTCAGAGAGGGTTGCGCAAGCTCGATATAGCCATGGACGACTGTGAGATCGGGGCGAGCCGACCGATAGGTCGCAACCAGGGCTTCGAATTCAACATTGGCATTCGAATCTCGGCTGCCGTGCCCCACAATGAGCAATCCCGTACTCATACGGGGGAGGTGCGGAAGACAAACGCCAACACAGCGACGCGTATGCGATCAGTTGTCCGCTGATCGACGACGGAGGACATAAAAAAACCTCCAGTCCCGCAACGGGAACGAGAGGCTACATGCCGACCAGTCAGGCGCAATCTCCGTTACCGCGCGGAGAATCAAGGCTCATCATCTCGGGTAGGTCTCCTGGCTCGTGGGTCTCAAAGGGCCTGCCCCTTCAACGCCGCCCTCCGCCTTCCTCAACCCATGGTTGAGTGGCTTTCATGAAGGACGACTTCCCACTTACAGTGGCGGGACCGCGCCGGTGTTTCACCGGCTTCCCTGTTATGCCCTGGGGGGCACCCGAGTGAGATTCAAGTGCAAGTGGCGTATCACCTGGTCAAAACTCTTGTCAAGATCGGAAACACGCCAGCCCAACGGTCGAGATGATACGGCTCTCGCGAGGTCACTCCCTTTGAAATCGGATCACCTCTCTGGCCGAGGGAAAGTCAGGAGTGCTCAACTCGCGGTCTCCGGTCGATTCGGGGTAAGCGGTGTCGATGCATCGGACCTTACTGTTTAAGCACACATTTGTCGTAAAGATTCTTGAGCTTAGACAGGGGATCATAGCGAGCTTTCAGTTGACGATAGTCACCCTCGTTGTACAACCGTCCAAATTCTTCCTTCGAATAATAGGAGGTGGAATAGAGAGACTTATGGCCCTCAAGCTCTCGCACCTTATTTTCAATGAGCTTGTTGAAATAGCCTTCGTCATGTGTGGTTCGCACCACATCCCAGAAACCAAAATTAACATAGAGCTTCCCCGGAGTCATCGGATATAACGGATAGACGCACGAGGAATCATAGGCTGCCACGGGGCAGATCCATACCGGCTGAATACCAATGTCCTGATTAAGGAATTGCGCAAAACGAGCGGCATGTTCCAGGGGAATCTCGACGTCCTGGATAACGGCCTCTTGGCGAGCCCCGATCACTCCGCTAACCAGCTGAGCCAGGCGGGACTCATGCCATTGTTTCCACAGCTTCCAGTACACCGCCGAACGAAGACGCGTTTTCCCCCAGAGACGCCGCATCATCGGATAGTGCAGAAGAAAATGTTTAGAGCACCAAAACCAATCAGTATCCCACCGCCAAAGATAGTCATGGGCCGTGAGATAGTCGGTTCTATGACGTGAGATTGATTGGTAATAAATATTCATGAACGTATAGTCGCTAAGCCATTCGGCGTGATCCACAAACTCGCCCGTGGTCAGATACAGCTCATGAGCGTGAAACATGGTGCCGTCGACGAAATCCACCGACCGTTCGCTGCTCACCCGTGCCAGAGCCTCGAAATAGGCATCCAGCTCTGAAAACCGGGAATGCGTCAGCTTGACGAACGGCTTGATTGGGACAAGCGCGATCTTGACTCGGAGGGCATAGCCCAGCGTGCCATAAGAGTTGGGAAACCCATAAAAAAGGTTCCGGTGCTGATTCTCCGGGGTGGCCACCACGATCGTTCCATCTGCAAGCAACACCTCGAGCTCCTTCATCGTCTCATGGACAAACCCATAGTTGAAGGAGGAGGACTCGATGCCGATGCCGGCGATGGCCCCGCCGACAGTGATCGACTTGAGTTGAGGCACCACGGTCGGGATCAAATTGAACGGGAGCGTTTCCCGAACGAGATCTTCATAGGTTGTAAGACCTTCGACTTCTACAAATCGTTCCTCGGCATTAACTTGAATTACCTGGTTGAAGCCGCGCAGGTCCAATCGATGCCCACGCGTCTGCACCCGATGGCGAAACAGATTGGACGTCGACTTGTCGAGCGCTAAGGGTTGCTCGGCGCCGATCTCGTGCAGGGAGGTGAGTATGTGCTCTCGCTTATCGGCATACGCGTCAGAGGAGATCATGCGGCTATCGTACGGGGTCATACCCGCCCAGGAGTCCATGCTTCGACATCACCACCTGCCAGAGGTGGATTTTTCGAGCGCGAAATGCCCCGGCGAGAGATAGGAGATAATAGCGCCACATCCGATGGAACCGCTCGTCAAATGTGGCCTTCAATTCCTCCCAGTGCGTGGCCATATTGTCATGCCAGGCCATGAGAGTTTTGTCATAATCAGGACCAAAATTGTGCCAGTCTTCCAGCACGAACAGTCCATCCATCGCTCCGCTCAGTTGTGCTACGGAGGGCAGCATTCCGCCTGGAAAAATATATTTATCGAACCAAGGATCAGACGTCGATACCGAGGCATTGTTGCCGATACTGTGGAGTAAAAAGAGGCCGCGCCGTTTCAATGTTCGATGTACTGTTTCCATTAGGGTCCGATAATTCTTGTACCCCACATGTTCGCAGAGACCGATCGCCGCCACCTTATCGAATTCGCCAGTGGCCTCACGGTAGTCCCCCTGAACAATCTCGACGGGAAGCCCCTCACATCGTCTACGCGCGTAGGTGACCTGCTCGAAAGAAATATTGTAGGCCACTACCGAACAGCCGTATTGGGTGGCCGCATAGTGTGCAAATCCGCCCCATCCACATCCGAGTTCAAGAATGCGTTCACCTTCGCGAAGCTGAAGCTTCCGGCAAATCAGGTCCAGCTTGTGTTCCTGAGCTTCCGCTAAATCCTCGGCCCGCTTCCAGTAGGCACAGGTATATTGCATGCGCTGGCCCAACATTCTTTCATAGAACTGGGTATCTAAATCGTAGTGCTGCCGCGCGACTCGTTTGGAGAGCCGTCTATTTTGCATATTGAACAGGCGGGCTTTCAGCGCGTTGAAGATCAGACGTTTATCGATTACAGCCTGGTCCAGTTGGACGCTGTGAAATTTTGAAAAAAATTCGTCGAGTTGCTCCGAATCCCACCATCCGTCCATATAGGACTCGCCCAGCCCCAAGGACCCTTCGGCCAGGACCCGGGTGTAGAAACGATCATTGTGCACCTGGACGTCTCCAGGCTGGGTCCCATTAATGTGGATGTGAGCCTTGGTGAGCAATTGATGAATAACCTGCTTCGGGTTCATGGTAACGAGTGTCCTTCCTGATCACAGCGAGTCTTCGGTGTTCGTACACTATCTATTGTCCTGACGCAGAGAGAGTGGCGGCCAACGCTGGACGGTAATGGTGCCGGCTTTGATGTGGTCAGGTGGCTTTCTGAGACCCCAGACCAATCCGACCCAGGACAACACTGACAAGATGTAATACGACAGGTCCACTTCCCACCAAAACCATCCCTGATTGACGGACGACTGATAATGATGATGGTTATTGTGCCAGCCCTCGCCGCAACAGAGCACCGCCAAGACAAAACTGTTCTTACTGCCGTCCTTCGATTGGTATCTCACTCGACCAATCAGATGGGTCAAAGAATTGATGAAAAACGTACAATGATAGAGCGCGGTCGTCGAAATAAAAAAGCCCCAGATCACGCCGGGAAATCCCCAAATCATATAAATCAACAGGCCATACAACAGGGGCGGAATGAAATAGAACCGGTTGAGGAAACAGATTTCGGGATAGCGAGAAAAGTCCCTCACAAGAGGCCAATCGGTTTGTGCATACTTTTCCGAGAGGATCCATCCGACATGAGAAAACCAAAAGCCCCGCTGAAGGGGAGAATGGAAATCCGCTTCCTGGTCAGAATATTTATGATGGTGCCGGTGATGGGCAGCCCACCACAATACCCCCTTCTGCGCGGACGTCATCGCGAGGAACGCCATCAGAAATTGAAATATCCGGCTGGTCTTATACGATCGGTGTGCAAAATACCGGTGATACCCCCCGGTGACCCCGAACATTCTCACATAATAGCTGCCGATGGCCAGGAGCACCCAATCCAGTTGCACCCCCGTCTGAAAAGCCCAGAAGCACATCAGATGGATACTCAAAAAAGGAATGCCATCCCAGTGACGAAGGAGAGGTTTCCAGGACCGACCTAAGCGCTGACTAGTGGCGTGTTGGGCAAATCTGTTCATACCGAACCTCTGAGATCATCAGCCCCAACGTTACGTATGATCCTCATTCCGGCAATCTTCAAAGCAATCCCCTTCCTATCCCGCTTGGTCTCCAGTTTCATGACATACGGTGGTCCCGTTACGATGCTTTCCAATAGACTATCCATCCCAGAATGGCGACCGTGGCCCAGGTCATGGACAACACGGCAATCTGGGAGGCGTTCAGCCGTTCCCGAGGAGGCGACGAAGTGTCATCGTTTCGGACCAAGCAATTCCTCATGTACACAGTCAGCACGATAGGACTGAAGTTGAAGCCGACGTCCCCCCTCGCGGACTCTCCTGTCGAAATGAATGGCTAGCGATGTCCGTCACGTGGCTTACTTTCGATACCCTTGGCATGGACGTTCACCCCAACTATCAGGCACATCGCGCTCACGAATCACCTTCAGAAGCTCCACACGTCTTCAACTTCTATGAGCCATGAGCGAAGACCGGATGACCGGCACCTGTTCAAACCTCCATGTCGAAGGGGGGTTCAACTAGGATCCGCGTGGCCAAGCATGGCCACACGCCTATAATTTCTTTCGGTTTTAAACCACTCCACCACATGACGTGTTGAATGAGACCATCTCCTATCTGCACTGTCGAATCTGTTCCAGAAACTTCTCCAACGCGGGGGTCCGAGAGCGTGCACTGACAAGGCAAGCTTGACACATGCACGCAAGACTGGTCGCCCCATAGGGAACCTGATCGAGATCCGACTGCAAAACGGACTTATCAAAACACCAGCAGATCCCCGTGCCGGCAGCCATCCCGCAGTCATTCAATTGCTTGCAGAGCGGACACCGAGAAGGATCAAGCGCCGAGTCGGGTGGTTTGTTCAAGGGGCCACCTGCCGGCGAACCTGTTGCGCGGCGTTCACCATATTAAGAAGCGCCGCCTCGACTTCCGGCCACCCTCTCGTTTTAAGTCCACAGTCCGGATTAACCCACAATTGAGCCGCCGGGAATACCTGACCGGCGCATGTCAACTGTTCCGTCATTTCCTGTTGTGTCGGCACACGCGGGGAATGAATATCGTACACTCCTGGGCCGATGTGGTTGGGATAATGAAACCGGGCGAAGTGGAGAAGCAGTTCCATTTTTGACCGCGATGTCTCGATAGACATCACGTCGGCATCCATCTCGGCGATTTCCCCGAGCATGTCGCCGAACTCAGAATAACACATATGGGTATGGATTTGAGTCTCATCCTGTACCCCGCTCGTCGCCAGCTTGAAAGCATCGACCGCCCAGCGCAAATAGGCCTTCCACTCGCAACGCCGAAGGGGCAATCCCTCGCGGATGGCCGGCTCATCCACCTGAATCATGGTGATGCCCGCCTGTTCTAAATCGATAACTTCATCACGGAGCGCGAGTGCGATTTGCAGACAGGTGTCTTTGCGCGGCTGGTCGTCCCTGACAAACGACCATTGAAGCATGGTGACCGGCCCCGTAAGGAGGCCTTTCATCGGTCGCCGTGTGAGGGTCTGCGCATACGTCGACCATTCGAGCGTCATAGGACCCGGCCGAGAGACATCCCCGACGATCACAGGCGGTTTGACGCAGCGCGACCCATAACTCTGGACCCATCCATTGTCTGAAAAGGCAAATCCCTCGAGTCGCTCACCGAAGTATTCCACCATATCGTTACGTTCGAATTCTCCATGCACCAGTACGTCAAGGCCGATGGCTTCCTGCTTTTCGATACATCGGTGCGTTTCCGCCTTGAGGAAGGTTCGATACGCCTCCTGCGTCAATCGCCCTGCCCGCCACGCGGCTCGAGCACCACGCACCGCGCTGGACTGCGGGAACGACCCGATGGTCGTGGTGGGAAACACCGGGAGATTGAAACGGGCTTGCTGCTTGGGGGCGCGTTCTGCAAATGGCACGCTCCGGCAAAACATCGCATCCGTCACCGCCTGCACGCGGCTGCGTACCGCCGCATTCCGCGTTCGGGAAGACGTCCGCCGCGCGGAACGCGCCGCCCTCGCCCCTAGAAATGGCGCCTGTGCCGGCCGTGACGATTGCGCGGCGTCAGCAAGAGTACGAATTTCGTCCAGTTTTTGGGTCGCGAACGCCAGCCAACTCTTGAGCTCGTCATCCATCGTATGTTCAGCAGTCAAATCAATCGGCACATGAAGGAACGAGCAGGACGAGCCAACGAGCACACGTGCTGTTCCTACGGTTGCGACGGCGCGTCGAATCGTTGCGTGCGCCGCGTCGAGATCGGTGCGCCAAATATTCCGGCCATCGACAATCCCTGCCGACAAGCACATCGAACCCGGAAGGGCCTCCAAGACCGAATGGAGTTGTTCCGGCGCACATACGAGATCGACATGCAGCCCATCACAACCAGATTCCACGGCAATCGGCAGATTGTCTGCAAGCGCGCCAAAATAGGTAGCCAAGAGAAGACGGGGTCTCTTCGGACAGTTGACCAAGTAGGTCAAGGCCTGTCGATAGGCCGCTTTGGTGTCGGCCTCAAGCTCCATCGTAAGACAAGGCTCATCAAGTTGCACCCATGCAATGTGTCGTGCCGCCAGTAAGCTTAGCAACGCTTCGTAGACCGGCAACAGATCTTTCAGGCGACTAAGCGTCGTGGAATGTGTCGGGGCCCCCGGTCCATATTTCGATAGCGCGAGAAAGGTGACCGGGCCAAGAATGACGGGACGGGGCTCGATGCCAAGCGATATCGCCTCCTCAATCTCGCCCAGCAGCCGAGATGCATTGAGAGTGAACGATTGGGTCACCTCCAGTTCTGGAACAATGTAGTGATAGTTGGTGTCGAACCACTTCGTCATTTCCAATGCGGCCACATCAATGCCTTCCTGGTGATTTTGATAGCCGCGGGCCATCGCGAAATAGCGCGTCAAGGAATCCGTCATGCGCCGGTACCGCTGAGGGACCGCGCCGACGGTGACGGCCATGTCCAACATATGATCGTACAGAGAAAAATCCCCGACCGGAATATGATCCATACCGGCAGCCTTCATCGTCGACCAATGTCGACGCCGTAATCGAGCAGCGCTCTGTTGAAGATCGGCTCCCGTGCTCTGGTTCGCCCAAAACGATTCAAGCGCTTTTTTCAGTTCACGGTTGGCACCGATGCGGGGGTATCCCAAGCATGTCGCAAGTATGGACACATCTAGCTCCTTTCAGGAATGGACTTACACGCACCAGTGATTGCGCGTGTCGAATCGAAGGGACTCCACGACATTAGCGTCGTCGCCGTCATTTAATGCGTCGCATAGGAATCGTATAGTAGGGATCCTTAGCCAAGGCCAAGAGGGAATGCTCCATCGGCTCCATCAAGGCGTCTCGGTTCTTCCGAAAGCTTAGTGTCGCCCCATCCTTCCTTTCTGAGTCATTCGAGACCGAAGGAAATCGGAACACGCAACTTGACCCGTGCGGCACCGAGTGCGCGATCCAGCTCAATCGGAGAGACGCGCGCAATCAAGTTCGCGGCTTCGCGATCCAGCGATCGGTTACCGGAGCTTTCAGCTACGTTCACATCGTCGATCCGGCCGTCGGCCCAGACGGTCACGACCATGACCACTCGGCCTTCCCATTCTTTATCAAACGCTTCATCCGAATAATGCTTGATACGATTGATGCGCTCCCAGAGTAAGCGCTTCAACCAACCGTAATCCGGGCCGGCGCCTTTCCCCGAGGGAGAGGCTGAAGCCATATTGCGAACCGACCCTTCTTTCTCTCCCCCGGGCACGATTGACGTACCCATTTGCGTGGGTGGTGAAACCTCCGGAGCATGTGATGGAACTTCTACGGTACCCGGTACCGCCCGGACCTCGTGCTTCCTGCTCTCACCATCGGTGTTAACACCTGGAGCAGAGGTTGAGTCGGCCCCACCAGTGGCAGGAGCCTGTGATGGACTTTCTACAGTGCCTGGTACGGTCTGCACCACATGCTTCTGCCTCTGAGAACCATCGGGGTTGACATCTGAATCAAGAATTGAGTTGGCCGCGTCCTGCACAGAGCGCGATCTCATTTCTGTATTCCTCGATGTCGTCTCGAGCTCCGTCACCTGTTGAGTAATGACTTCAGAGACAATGGGAGTTGTCACATCTGAAACAACCACCTCTGGCTGCTCATGTCTTAGTTCTTGTATGACCGCTTGGTCTCGCTCTGTTCTGATCAAGTCGCCCCGTTCAGAGCTGCTTGCATCAGGCTGTTGCTCAACTTCCCGGTTCACAAGCTTCGATTCCAAGATCTGTTTCACTATGGGTCTAATGGGTTCGACAGTATCCCGGGCCTGTGGGAGAGGGCGAGGGCGAGAAGCCTCTCGTGTGTGTACGATTGGCGGCGGAGAAGAGCGGTCAAGTCGCTCCCGGTTCAACGGCTTTTGCGAAGTGCTGCCCGACACAACCGTTTCGGCAGCTGCAGGGACAGGCTCGTCTCTTTCCACAACGATGAGGTCAAAACGAACTGGTTCTGTCGCCTCGATCACCAGATTAAGACCGAGGCCAAATACAACCGTAGTCACGATCACGCCATGCAGAATGACTGAAACAAGCCATCCCTGCCGCTCGAGGCGAGGTATCGTGACCATAGGGCCATTGAATTCGTTCACGAGAAGCCCTCTTCTAGACTTATAAGAGATCGAGGCTGACCCTCACACCTCCATAGATCGAGCGACCCGGTACGCCGAAATACAAGAGTTCTTCGTACCGTCTATCGAATAGATTGTCGACACGCAGGTAGGCTTGTACCTGCTTGAGAACGTCGTAGGTGGCCGACAGGTTCCACACATCGAAGGCTGGCATTGGCTGCGTGTTGAGTACGTCATTGAATCGCTGACCGACATATCGAAACTCAACATTCATGCGAAATGGATCGATCGGTTGATAGCTGATGATCGCCGAGTACTGATGGACGGGCCAACGCGGAAGACGGTCATTCTCCGGACCGGAGTAATTGCGTGTTAACGTGTGCGTATACTGGCCCTGGACATCCAGGCTTTTTGCCCAACGAAGATCCCGCAATAGATTGGCTTTTATGCCCAGTTCAACACCTTTTGCCGAGGTATTGCCGAAGTTCTGTGGGCAAAATCCGAACGTTGCCGGTGGGCAGCCAGCCGGATCAAAGATCGTGAGAATTTGATCTCGATACTTTGTCGCAAAATACGTCGCGGTCAACGTCACGCGTTTCTCGAAGAGGGTCTGATCGACTCCAACATCCCCGCCCTGACTCTTCTCGGGACGCAGGTTGGAATTACCGAAATTGGGGAAGAATAGTTCGTTGATGGTCGGAGCACGAAAGCCCGTCGCATAGCTTCCTCGAAGTTTGGTTCCAGTTTCTTTGTGTAGATAGCCAGCGGTCAATCGATAGGTCGTCGCACTCCCAAAGACGTTATAGTTATCCTGCCGAAGCCCCGCCGTACCGAAGACTCGGTCCCATAGATTCAGCTGAGCTTCAGTATATCCAGCGTTCGACGCGACTCGCTTGTCTGGAAAGTTATCGACACTGTTGCCGATCTGCTCTCGGAATTGGTAGCCGGCAACCACCGCCAGCGGCTTGGCAATCTGGAATGTATTTTGCCAATCGATACGATTGCTATAGGTGCGAATATCTGAAAGAAATTGAAATGGCACGCCGGTCTGGCCGGTAAGAATATCGCGGAAAAACGTTCCTGGTTGTGTAGTCAGATTCTCCGTGGCTCTAGCGGCTGTAATTTTGGTGGTCCACCAATTGGTCAGAGGCTGAAAGAAGTTTCCTGAATAGACGAACTGATTGTCCCGGCTGCCGGCTCCCAGGACGTCAGCTGGGTTGTTGCCGTTGAATCCGTCAAAATCGCTAAAACTATTCATCCATCGGAAATCGAACTCCAACCGGCCTTTGGTGGGCAGGTTTAATCCCAACCGGCCGGACCCTTGCCAATTACGATAGGCGTCTTGCTCCGAAGCTCCACGCCGATAATTGATGGCGGATACACTGTTGATATCCCAGTGAGACATGGTAGCTGAGAAATCGAAGGGTCCCTTCTCCCCGCTGACTGTCCCACCTCCACGAAGCGAACTATAGGACCCGTATTCGATAAACCCCCCGGTTGTGAGGGGTCCTCGTCCACGTTTGGTCGTGATACTGATCACACCTCCCATTGCGTCGGAGCCATACTGCATGCTCTGGTTACCGCGTAAAATTTCTACCCGTTCAATATTGTCGGTTGTCAAGAAGGCAAAGTCGTACCCTCCAGCCGTGGCGCTATTCACAATCGCTCCATCGATCATGACCAAGACTTGTTCTGGATTGGAGCCGCGAACTCGGACCTGGGTTGAGGTACCTTGAGCTCCATTTGAAAACACCGCCATGCCAGTAGCGAGGCGAAGTGCTTCTGCCACGGTCTTGATATTGCGCCTCTGCATTTGTTCGCCTGTAATGACTTCTACTGCACTGGTGACATGACTCACTGGTTGCCTGGCCCTGATCGCACTGACAACGACCTCGTCTGTTTGCTCTAACTTCGCATCTTCGACGGCAACCTCCTCATTGCGTTCTTTAAAGACAGGCAGATGTGTGTCCAAGACTTCCGAGGAACTCGTGACGCCTCCCGTTTCAGAGGTTGATCCCTTTGATCCTTCTTGCTCTGGCGTCTCTTGGTTCCCTTCGACAACCGTAGATGGTTCAGAAACCTCCGCCGATCCTCGCTGGATATCTATACCAAACACGAATACCGCACACAGAAACACCACGGGACACCACGAAACGCTTGCTCCCATACGGACCTTGCCCATTGCAACCTCCCCTTTTTGCTCGAAGGGGGTGACCAATCCCTTGGGTGGGTCTCCTGACTTGCGGATCGTCGCTCTCTGCGCCTTCCCATCTCTTGTGAATCTCTAATTGTGATGGATACGGAAATACGACCCTCCATTCACGAATGTCGATTCACGTCTATGACAGTGGCATCAATGCAGAGTCGCTCCCCGCTCACAGTGGCGGCACCGTGATGGCTTCTCACCATCTTCCCCGGCGCCAAGGAATGTCTCCCACAACATCTGACGTACCCTGAACATCGAATGGGCGGATCGGGTACGGACCCCTCCCACAACGCTTGGAATACCGATAGTCCGGATAAGTGTTCCTTGACCCGGATCGAAGAAGCGATTGCTGTAAATCAACCCTAAGGTTTTTAAAAACTTATGCAGATGGGGTAAAAGAAGGACGCTGTTCTCAACGAGGAGAGTCGAGGGCGAGAGAAGATAGAACTGCTCAACGACAATGGGCACACAACCTCCGGGCAATTAAGCGACCCAGAGGATTGCTCCCGCATTCAGTCCTCACCCTTCCTTATCCCACGAAGGAAGTTGGTCTTTTCTCCGTGTAGATATTCTGGCTCCTGGATCATCCTACTGACCGCGTCTTCCCATTCGCATGTAGCGAACAGTGACATGACGTGCGGCGTTCGTACCCAGTTACAGCGGCGGGACCGCGAGGGAGTTGCACCCTCTTCCCTACCACGGGGATGCTATGTGGCCGGGACTGTAGAATACTGTAATGAGCGTTGTCAAGGTTCGTTTGCGTGCTGAGTGGCGCCCCATGCTCCTGTGGGTGTGTGCACAATTCAACGTTAGATCGCGATAGACTGAAAACACTGTATACCCGCATGGGTATTCATCGGCGTGAGTGTGACTGAAGACATCGGAAGACAGGCATTTCGAACCTGCCTAAGATGCGCCGAATTAAAGACTCGTCCGGTTCCAAGGTTGCAGGCCGCACCTCGCAAGAGGTGGCCGACCCTCCTCGTCCGAATACCTTTCTCTTCCAGATCCCATTCAGCCGTTGATCTCGCACGCCCGGAGCGAGAATCTTTTTTCTTGGGTGGTTGCCTACTGCCGAGAGTGGCGGGCCTACGTATTGGCGCAGGATGCCCAGGATAGGCCAGAATCATGGAAGCAGGGACAGCCCAAGGAGGGCCAACACCCATGAGATGGTATGTCTGCGACGAGTGCCACCAACAGTGGCCGAGCGACGAGTTGTCCGCCTTACAGGTCATTCAGCACGAAGATGAGACGGGGCACCACGTCTACATCGCGGCTCTCACGGCCGCTGTGGAGCCCGAGTAAACAGCCTCTACTCCTTCCTTGCCCGAACAAGCGCGATCTCGTCAGTGTTGGTACGCTAGCATCAGCATCACGCTCGATGTATACTCTCACCTCTATGCAAGGGATCACCGGCCTCACTTCCAATAACCTGGATGATGCTCCAAAAAACCATTGTGGGGAAACCGGTGCTCCGATGCTGAATCCGCAACCCAGGCACCCACCATTGAGGCGTGCATCCGATCAAATGACTGAACCAGCCGAAACTACATAGCAATTCCTCGAGCGGAGAGGTGCGAGAGTGGCCGAATCGGGCAGTCTCGAAAACTGCTGTCTGGGCAACTGGACCGTGGGTTCGAATCCCACCCTCTCCGCCATACACCAAAAGCCCTGCCGATCATCACATTGGGACAAGCAGCAGGGCAGCAAATATTCTCACTTCCAGGAGGTGATCCATGCGATTGAAGCTCATTGTCGTGGTCAGTTTTTTGTTGGGAATATCAGTAGCGATGGTGGCGCTCAGAGGCGGTTCATTCTTGCCCAGTACGATTCCGGTGAATGCGGCCGATATGACGACACAGCAGGAAGACGAAACACCTTTCGGTCCGGATGACCTGCTCAAAGAGGCGGAGGTATATGATCAGCACGCTGACCAAATTGAGGCCGAAGTGATGCAGTACCATCGAACGGCGGCTTCGATAACTCCACACATGGACCCAAAGGGTATTCGGCGGGCGGGCTTGCTGACCGCGGCATCTTCGAAGGCCAAAGCTGTGGAAGAGCTGCGACAGCTTGCCGCGCACCATCGGACGGAGGCAAAGCGGATGTTGGCCATGCAATCCGCATCGTAATGAAGGTTGCAGTCATGGGAGTTTTATCATGCGTGTGCCTGATGGAGGACCGCAACGACCATTCAGTAAGGTTGTTTTTAAAAGACGGCTGGTACAATCAGCATCTTGATCTTGAATAGGCCGTTGACACTCAACGAAATAGGTTTATCTGGCATTGGTATTCAGAGGTGTATTTTGAATCTTTTTTTGATGCCTAGATGGCAGACGGAGAGCCCTAACCTAGGGCATAATGGGTTCGATGAACACCATTCCATTAGGCTTATGCTCTTCCCTTCCAGCACCGTCGCATCCAACGGTACTTCTCGTTGATGACGATTCCGTGTTTTTAGAGGTCGTGCCGCCGATCCTCAAGCACAGGCTACCTCACGTTTCAGTAGAAACCTGTTCTTCATCTCGTCTCGCAGCTCAGAAAGGGTCTGAAGGGCACTACGATGTCGCAGTTATTGATGTGACGATGCCGGAGCTAGACGGGCTCGAGGTGCTGGCCCATATCCGCGAGAGGCGACCCTGCACATCAGTCATCTTTATTACCGGAAAAAAAGATAGAGACCTCGCGGAGCACGTGTTTAGAGAGGGCGCGTATGACTTCATTGGGAAACCGTTTGACTCACAAGAATTGATCTCGTCCGTGGACATGGCGGTGAGGATGCATCGGCTCCGACGCCGCCTAGATGAACGGAAAGTCTACCTCAGCCAAGTGCGGGAAACATTGGAACGCCGCTGGACGAATGCCCCCTCCATCGCCACGGCCGCTGCCATCGATGAGTCCCGATCCTTAATGCGCGCGTCCCTTGAACGGATGGAGTCGGCTGCCAAGCAGACGGAGGCGGTGATTCAACGTGCAGAACGTTTGCTTCGTCGGCGGGAAGAGCAAGTGCATCGACTGGCACAGCAACGGTTGCAAGCAGTCTGACGAGTCACCGCACCAAGTAATCCTTCACGGTCAACTTCATTATATTCTGACAACCCTACCGTCATTGCGACCTACCTACTTACGTAGCTGGACGTGCTAGTTTAAATTCTACATCGGACGCATGTGCGCGGTGTTGAGCCGATTTGCCATGCGGCCCCAGATGACCTCGCCTCCCACGACTCGGCGCGATCACCTCCGGCCCCTTTCAATCACTCGTCAGCCCTAGAAGGACGACGGCACCATGTCGTTCCAAGCCTCCGTGTTGGTCGTAGACGACGATCCTACCACCTTGATTGCCCTACCAGATATGCTCAGGTCTCGGCTGCCAGATGTGAACTTCACCACATGTGACTCTGCACTTACCGGGTTGAAAGTTCTTCATGACGCCAATTATCACGTCTTGCTTGCCGACCTGCGCATGCCCGAGATGGACGGCCTGACGTTGCTTCGCGAGGTTCGTCACATACGTCAACACATGCCCGTGCTGATTATGTCGGGCGTCACCGAATGGGGCCTGGCGAAGCACGTGATAGAAGCCGGCGCATTTGCGTACATCCAGAAGCCGATCGAGCGTGGGTATGTGGCGCAGGCTGTTCGATTAGCCCTCCAGTGCAGCCGAATGCAAGAACAGGTCAGGTTTGGGAAAAGGCGCTTGGCTCGACTGTCGGAATTGCTCAAACGAGCGCACGCCCTCCCGTGTTTATCTCACCACATGCGTGATGCTGTGACACGAATGGAACAAGGACAACAACGCGGGAGCGTCTCCATTAGCAAAATCGAACGAGTCATTTCTCGCGTCACGGAGGCTCTCGGCAAACAGAATGAAACACTGAGGTCGCTCGAAGAGGACGCCCATACACAGGCGAAGATCATGCTTCAGACGCTTGGTGAGTAGAATTCTTTAAAAACACATCGAAGTTTAGTCTTGCCCGCTCCAATTCCTGATTCATCCCAATGCTTTCGTGTCGGCTTTCCATGGTAATCAATGGTTATAACGGTTATTAGAAAGCGACGAGCAGATCAAGAAGAATACAAGATTACGAACGACTTGGCGGGTACGATTGGAAAGCAAGACGACGAATGTTTTCTTCAGCGGTAGCGAGTTCCTTGCAGGTCTGACGGGAAGCCTCGATAGTTTTCAGCATGAATGCATCAAGGGCAGCCAGGTGTCGATTTGTCTTCTTGCTCAGGCCTTGCAGACTGTGTTCACTTCTCATCTGTTCGTCGGGACTCTCAACATAAACGTCAGGGTTCCACTCACGTAATCGTTCAGACCACCGCATCCCGTCTTCAGCGGATTGAGCCAATCTCTCAATCAGCGTCAAATAATGCTCTCTAGCTCGGCTGATCGTCGCTTGTTGACGGTCAAACAGCGCGAGCAGCCGCGAGACATTTAAGGTATATCGGATGGTGCGCACCAAGCCCTCACGATCAATAGGCTTCGCGATGAATCCCGCCACGCCCTTCTCAAATGCCTTGGAAATGAATGCGTCGTCTACGTGACCGGAAATGAGGATCACAGGCGTCTTCGGGGTGAGTTGCTTGACCTTGCCCAACAGTTCCAGACCGTTCATACGTGGCATGTTCACATCACTGATGACCGTATCGTAGGGTGTGCCATGCAGGCGGGCGATGGCTTCGTCCGCCGTAGGGGAGAGATCCAGTTGGAAATGGCCGAATCGGTTGTGAAGAGTGCCGGAAAGCGCGTCCAGCAGAACTGGATCATCATCGACGAGCAAGAGACGGGAGGGAATAGTTCGACGTTGCGAAGCCTGCTCCATCATGCTTCTTCTTAGGGACATCGTCTCAGAAAATAGAGAAGACCTCGAACTGAGTCGAATCTCTATTGACCGAAAGGCGACATCAGGAAATCTAGGCTACCGTCTGCACATTTTCACTCTAGGAACACAGGGTGTCAACAAAGTATCTTGGATTCGAGAGGATTTATTTCAATACTTGAAGTGCGCCTTATCTAATGGATAAGCAAGTTGGAATAAAGAAGACACGATGCGAATGGGCTGAATCTCATGCACTCTTACTTTCATACCACGATCGCCAGTGGGGCGTGCCTGTTCACGATGACCGCCTGCTCTTTGAGATGTTGAATCTGGAAGGGGCGCAAGCCGGGCTGAGTTGGCTCACCGTCTTGAAGAAACGTGAGAATTATCGGCTGGCCTTCGATCAATTTGATGCCAAGAAAATTGCCCGTTACTCCCTGCGTAAGCAATCCTCACTGCTCAATAACGACGGGATTATTCGCAATCGTCTGAAGATCAATGCGGTTGTTGAAAATGCAAAGGCGTTTCTGGAAGTTCGTCGAGCATTCGGAAGCTTCGATAAGTTTTTATGGCAGTTTGTGAATGGAAAGCCGCTCATTGGCCACGAAAAGACACGGGCGACGGCCATCAGCGTCGTCATGAGTAAGGAACTCAAAAAGCGTGGCTTCAGATTCGTCGGCCCGACGATTTGTTATGCCTTCATGCAGGCAGTGGGCATGGTGAATGATCATTCCTCGACGTGCTTTCGGGCAAAGAGTCATCGATCGTAAACATTGTCTGGATGATTCCGACCTGAAACAATGCTTTAGTGGCCTACGCGTCGGAATTTATAATGGTAGCAATACGGTGAGTGGAATTGATTCCGCGTCACCATGCTGAGATGAGATTCAAGACGACGGTGCGGCCTTACGAAAGACGATTACGACACCCGCAATATCTTTTTTGCGGTCCAAAATCGGCGCGGCGCTATCGGCGATGGCATGTTCTGTCCCATCCCGGGCTATAAGAATAGTATGGTTCGCCAAGCCGACTACCTTTCCCGTGGAGACAACCTTGAAGAAAGGACTGGACACCGGTTTTCGAGTCTCTTCATTGACGATCACAAACACCTTATCCAGCGGCGTGCCGGTTGCTTGCTCTTGCGTCCATCCCGTGAGAGATTCGGCGACAGGATTGATAAATTTCACATCGCCGGCTGCATCGGTCGCAATCACGGCATCTCCGATACTTTGCAAGGTAATCAACAGCCACTGTTGTGATTGCCGCACCGAATCCTCCGCGGCTTTTCGCTCGGTCAGATCCCGTGTGACCTTGACGAAACCCCGTAGCGCGCCTTGATCGTACATGGGGGTGAGCACCACATTGGCCCAAAATTGCGGGCCTATTTTACGAACACGCCACCCTTCCTCCTCAAACCGCCCCTCTGCTTTGGCCTGTTCCAGCTCCTGCTGTGGTTTACCGGCGCGGATCGCATCCTCCGTGAAAAACATGGAGTAATTCCGGCCGATGACCTCGGCTTGCGAGTAACCTTTCAGCCGTTGGGCGCCCGGGTTCCAACTCATGATGCGGCCTTCAAGGTCGAGCATGTAGATGGCATAGTCTACAACCGCCTCCACCATGAGGCGAAACTGATCCGACTCCCACGAAGGTTCGCTTGGAACCCGGGCCGAAGTTTCTTTTTGGGTACGCGGTTTTTTACCGGCTGCCGTCTTTTTGGTTTGAGGACTTTCGCCTTTTGCCATCCATTCCTCCGTAACTTAAACGGGGCAGCATAACAATCCATGAGATGAAATGGTAGGAAAACGGCTAGGCAATTTCTCGTCAGCGTAACGGCGGTTGCCAGTCTTTTTACTTGCCTCCTTCCCCATACGTACCTAGTATAGGAACCTTCATGAATCGCACATTTCTTCGTAACCGGACGTGGCTAGCTCTACTGATAGTTGGCCTTACCGCAACCATTTTTCTAATTGATGTATTGACGCCTGTCGGGGTACTGATCTCGATGTTGTTCGCGATTCCGATCTATCTCACTCGATTTTTGCCCGGCCTCTGGATGGTGCCCGCCTTTGCCACGGTGTGTACCGTGCTCAACCTCTTACAGTTTTTTCTCGCTCCCCCTGGTGGGATCGCCTGGATTGTGATCGTGAACCGTCTCTTGATCGTATGTCTGATTTGGGGAGTCGCATACCTGACGATGCAGATCAAGGTGCTGCATGGATTCATCCGGGTGTGCTCGGCTTGTAAAAAGATCGAAGATGAACAAGGCCGCTGGATGGCGTGGGAAGTCTATATCGGCCATCGGTCGGAAGCCGACTTTACTCACGGCATTTGCGAAGAATGCGCACAAAAACTCTATCCAGAGTCGATCACAGGGCGCTTGGGCAAATTGATCCCAAAATAAGCCGTCGTCCGTGCCCACGAAAATCGGCCGGTGTCATGAGAAGAGTGGACTTACCGGAATCGTGTGAGCCTATCCATCACCAGGTTTCAAAATCGCCCACGATGTGAGTCCCGTGATAGGAATGCCATTGATGAAACGGCAAGATCAATTGCGAATACGTGAAAGGAGCTTCGCTTCGTTCTCCATTTACCGGCCCGTCAGCCACCACGTCAAACCATTCCAGAGCTGTTACTTCAAAGAACAGACTGTGCGGATTTTTAATCCTTGAATTTTGCCACTGAACCGTAAAGCCCCACGCATGCCGCCACCCTTCTTCCCTGACGGCAGTCACACGGGCAACAGTGCCTTTCACGGCCGGACCAATTCGCTTTCGAGCCCGAAGCGCCATTCCTAATGTGATCTGACCGCGCCTCACCATGGTAACCAGTGGATACACCGACGAGGCGTCGGGGGTCAAGGCCCCTCGCCATGAGATTGGCATTGGTCATGACATTGACCACTGAATCAAAACTATCAAATCCCCGCGTACCACTCGTACCCCTGATCTTCCCAATAGCCCCCTTTTCCTCCACCAATAGACGTGAAACTCTCGACCACTTCGATGCGCATGACATACTTTGCGTGCTTGTACCCGAGTTGCCGTTCGACGCGGAGACGGATCGGCGCTCCGTGAGCGGTGGGTAACGCCTGGTCGTTCATCTCATAGGCCAAGATGGTTTGGGGATGGAAGGCATCGTCGAAATCCAGACTCTCGTAATAAAGGGTGCCGTCCTCGTCGGGGTCGGCGCAATGGAAGACGACGTACCGCGCTGATGGCAACGGTTGGACGCGTTCCAAAATCTGACCGAGTGGCGCGCCCTTCCATTTGCCGATCGCGCTCCATCCCTCCACGCAATCGTGGCGCGTGATCTGCGTTCGTGAGGGCAAGTCGCGCAGTTCGACCAATGAGAAGGTCATCGGCTGCTGCACGACACCACCGACCTCCAATTTCCAGTCTGCAAACCCATTATTCGCCATGCGCTGATAGTCCGGATTCTCCGGATCGCGATTGCCGTTGGGAGGAAATACCGGGGACAGATCCGCTTCAATAAATTCCTTCGCCATGGCTTTCTTGGGGCTGATGAGGCGCTGAGCACGCTGTGTGACGATTTCCGTCTTGTCAAGCAGTCTCGTGAACCATTCGCTACGGGACAGATTATCGCAGCCCGTCAGGAACAGCAGACCTGCCGCCTGAGCCATGCCAACCAGCAATCGACGACGGCCTATTCCCTGACCACTATGGTTTCTCATTTTCTCTCTCGTGATCATTGGCAATTCTGAACCAGCCGGTAATCATCGAACCGATATTATTTCGCAAGCCCGTCGTCGCGACCATGAACAGATGTGTGGCAACAAACCCAATGAATGCAAAGCACGCGAGAAAGTGAATCGTCCTCGCCGACTGTCGGCCGCCGAACAGCCCGAGCAATCCTGGTAATGCGGCATCGACGGCCGGTGACATGGTGAGTCCCGTCAGCACGATGAGCGGCGCCACCCCGAAGATCATGCCCGTATAGGCAAGCTTCTGCAGCACGTTATAGCGCTTCGCTTCCTCCCCGCCTGCGTGACGGAACCGCAAGTGGTTCACGAGATCGCGGCCGATGCGGCGCAAATCGTGTAGCTTGGGAAAGAGGTCGCGCCAGAAATGCCGGCCTGCCAGCGAGTACAGCGTGAAGAAGATGCCGTTCAAGACAAAAACCCATGCAAAGAACAAATGCCATTGCCGTCCCATCGCAAGCCATTTGCCGCTGGGAATCGTCGCCCATGACGGAAATCCTCTTATGGACCCCGACGAGAAGCCCAACACGCCCGTCGTGTCTAACGAATGTCCCATAATTGTAGTCACGCCTTTGAATTCGCCGGACTCTGTCTTCACCGCCTTAATCAACAAAAGCGGCCGATCACGGTCCGATCGTTCCCCCCAGTAGAGCGCTTGATGGGCATTGAAAATTTGCAAGCCGCTCATGACGAGAATGGGCAGACAGATGGCATTCACCCAGTGGCCGATACGGACAGGCAGCCGATGGCGATAGATTGTTTCAACTACCGGGGAAGGAGGCGATGCTTCAGCGCCGGGCGCCACTATGTTTTCGAGATCGCCTGATGGTATCTCGGCCGGGGGAGGGGTCAGGGAAACCGCGTCGATGCCTGCGATGAGCTCCGCATTATTCTCAGGGAGTGGTGGGTCGATTGCGCGCTCATCCATGAGGTGCTTGTCTTTCGATCACTCTAGAGTCAAACACAATGGCCCGCCGGCTTATCACCGGCGGGCCATCGAGACCAGTTAGAGATTATTGCGAGCCGTCATGCTTACTTGCCCTTCATCTTCCCCATGTCGTCCTTCTTCTCTACCTCGCCTTTCATTTTGTCGCTGTCCCCCTTCATCTCCTTCTTCATGTCGCCCTGCATTTTATCCTTGTCATGCTTCATGTCGCCCATGTCGTCGTGGGTCTTTCTCATATCACCCTTCATCTCGCCCTTCATCCCTTCTTTCCCCTTGCCCATGTCATCGGCAAATGAGACGGCGCTAACCCCTAGCAGACACAGCACTGCAACGACGGCCACCATAATTCTCTTCATCGAGTCCCCCCTCATGAATATGTGTACAGACGAAGTCTGTACGGCTCTACCCTGCTCGCAATTTGTAACCAAGTCAATTGCTCACGTCTGTTACTCATGTGAACACTACAGTGGAGCTCGTCCGTGTTTTGAACCATTGCGACAGAAACACCTATCGTAGAAAATCGACAGGGCAAAGGTCGCACGTCATGAGATACAAGACATAGGGAGATGCAATGACAGTGGTCGCAAAGGACCCCTTACCGCCTGACGTCTTACAGAAGATGAATGCGTATTGGCGAGCCGCCAATTATCTATCGGTCGGACAAATCTATCTGCTCGATAATCCCACGCTGGCCATAGAACACATCAAACCTCGGCTGCTGGGACACTGGGGAACGACCCCGGGCTTGAACTTTATCTACGTTCATCTGAATCCTGATCTGCGCGCAACCTACCTCGGCAGCGTCAGATAATTCCTGAAGATCTTGACCGCAACGGTTCCATTAACAATTCGCCTGCTGAATTACGATGAGGTGTTGCAGTTATGAAGGATGGAATGGCGGCAGGCGGCAAGCAGTTGAAGAACATTGCGGTCCAGGCCGTTGCACGAAATACTCAATCAGGTTTTTCCGTTTTCTTCATGAAGCGCCTAAAGCTCGGCGATGGCCTCCATATCCTTGGCCGACCCGCAGCTCGTTTCACTTCAATGAGACGACGCAAGCCCAGACAGCGACAGTGCACTCCAAACAGCTTGAGAGGGATCGTATGCGGCAAGAGATCGTCGTACCCTCCACCCCGGTGATCTCTCCGAGCAGCGCTCAGATTCCATGGCAGACCTCGTAAGGCGAGAAGTCTACCGTTCCACCCAGAGAACCTCAACGAGATGCACGCTTAGCATGTACACGATGCCCATAGTCTTCCAAGGTCACGAGCTTTTCGGTGGACGATGCCGGCAGTTCCGAAAGCTCATCACATGCTCTACTCATCAAACCTTCCTCCGTAAGTGGGTAGCGAAGCTTAGCGACTGAGAAATGGCCATTCACGACTAAGTCCGACCACGGTCAACAAAACAAGTCTCATCCCGACTGCGATGGCATCATTCGCTCGGCTCATGACGGGCAATCTCCCTCTCCGCCTCCACCCAATCGTCCAGAGGCCCGCGGGAAATGCGTTCCAAATAAATTTGATAGGCACGATGGGCAATACGATCGGACACGGGAACGTCCGTTGAATGTGCGGGATTGCTGGGAGGCTGACTGGACGGCTTCCGCCGAATGACAGGTTTCTTCCGTGATTTCGCCACGGGCTTCGGTTTTTTTGTTTCGCTCTCGCTTGATGGTTGTTTCTTCATACTTCCCTCTATGACTCCAGGTTCGTTTAGACTGGCAACGTGATGCATTCACAAATCAATATCAGGTCCCTAAATAACCACGCACCCAGCGAACAACGCAACTAAGAAGTCGGACCAGGCTTATCCCAGCATCTTCCTCCTGCGAGACGTATAGGCTGGTACGCCACTACTGTCCGTCTGAGGACGAAAGCTACAGACCGTTCTGCTAGAATGCGGCGTTCTTCAACGCGACCGCGAATTGCCGTCTCGATGAAACGACCTGGTATAGCTTCGTGCTGTGGGCTTGTCCGCGGTTCGTCGGTGATGGCAGGTCCTCCACACCAGGAAAATGTATGGACACCCGACAAGCTACTGACCACCCACACCCGGCAGATGATCCGGAATTTCTGCGGCGGCTGCACGAGCGGCCCCACAAAGGCCTTGAAGAATGGCTGGACGCTCCCGCACACGTACACCATGTGGCCCATCGGATGAGCAATCCGCCTGAGGAGCGTCGCAAGAGTCGAGAGCAGTTTGCTCACATTCTGCAGAGCCTGACCATTTCGCCTGATGAGTTAGTCCTGCACGACACATTCGGCTATGGAGTGAAAACGGCGGAAAACGGTGATCGACTGATTCTTGTCTGGCAAGCGCACACGGAATATTACAGCTATCAGGTCTGGCACATTCCCTCAAAGAAGACGGCCCCACTGTCGTTTGGTCCGCTGGCTTTTCCTCAGTACGTCTTTCCTCTCTCGCCACTGGGGCTCCGGGTGAATGCGCTCGACATCCTGGTCGTCCGCGCCCCCCAATCCTCCGTCGAGGATGTCCGTCGCCTGATGCCGGGAACGGCGATCTATGGAAGTCGAGTCTTTGGGGAAGAGATGGCGGTCACCACCAGCTTTACTCCCGATGAACACGGGAGAGAGCGCTATCTCATTACCGCGCCTTCCCCCACGCCGGTGCTTCATGTGAAGCAGCTCGTCGAAACCATCGTGAAAATCGAAACCTATTACCATCTCATCTTGATGCAGAAGCCCATGTTCTCTTCGGCGGTGGATCAGGTTTACCGGTTCGAACAACTACATCTGAAACAGCGGGAAATCATCACGTCCCAATTGGCCGCCGCCGGATCCACCCTCTTGCAGCGTTGGCTCAATGGGCTGACGGAAGATGTGATGAAGGTCAACCGCCTGGCGGGTCTATTGCAGTTCGAACTGTCGGCGGCAGTTCCCTATGACAAGATTGTGCATGCATCGGTCCATTCGCTTCAGGAGGATCATCTCCCGCCGTACCGCCCCTTGTCCGATTATTTGGTCACCGGCGTGACAGGTGTCGCCGAGGGCTATCAGCAATTACTGAGGAGGATTGAAACCTTAAAAAGTGGATTTGAAGGCATCATTGGAATCATTCGCACGCGCATCGATTTGCTGGTCGAAGGGCAGAATCTGAGATTGCTGTCGAGCGTGGATCAGACGACCAAAAGCCAAGCCGTTCTGCAACACACCGTCGAAGGTCTCTCGATCATCGTCATCTCCTATTACCTGAGCGGGTTGGGCGGGTACATTTTTAAAGGTCTGCACGAAATGGGATGGCTCCATCAGCCGGCCGTGGCGACGGCGCTCTTCGTTCCGGTTGCCGTCGGGCTGTCGTTTGCGCTGATGGCGTTAAGCCGAAAATTAATCCACAAACGCCTGATCCAAAAACGCCATACCGACTCATGACCTCTGGGCCTTTACCGCACGGGTCTCTGTCGACGGCTCGTCTTTTATTCAGTCCTGCATTATTTGTCTCGGTAAAAAGGTCGGGGGACTCTAGAAGTTCGACGGCATTAAACGGTAGCCGACAACAGGATATGAATCACGCAAAGCTTTTCAGGCGATCTCGTTGGTCGGCAAGAACAAGAATCTGTCACGGTTATAGGTGCCATATTCATGAGGTCAGTGTTCAATTTTCAGGATACGACGCAAAATGAGACGGCGGGCGCTGTACGAGATCCTGAATCCGGATCTTGAGCATGACAAACACGCGATCAAACGCCATCGCTTTTTCGGCCTCCGATCCCTGTGCTTTCGCCGGATCAGGCGTACTCCAATGCAGTTTGTTTGGCTGACCGGGAAAAAGAGGGCAGCTTTCGCCCGCGGCCTGATCGCATACCGTAATCACCAAATCAAACGGCTGATCCGCAAACTCAGTCCATGACTTGCTACGCGGCTGACCAGGATGAACTCCATGTCGCTGCAACGTCTGGATCGATTGTGGGTGAATCGATCCCGTTGGGTGGCTTCCCGCGCTCCATGCCAGATATCGCCCCCGACCGAGATGATTAATCAGAGCCTCCGCCATGACCGAACGACAGGAATTTCCCGTGCACAGCACTAACACTTTGATTGGATCAGCTCCCATTAATCGCAGCATCCAGCCGTCTTTTCGGAAGGTTCACAGCAATTAGTCGCACCCATCGTTTGTGGCGTGCAGCAAGCACTCTCAGCCTGATCAGTTTGGCTAGAGAAGAGCTGAGCGTCCTCCATTGTTCGGTAGGCTTCCCATGCAATACCGGTCGGGTCTTGGATCCAAGATTTGTCCGACACCGCATAACAACAGACGGTTTCGCCTTCATTGACCACCGGCAGGTCACCTGCCGTAAGGCGTCCGCGCAGTTCAACCAGTTCCTCTTCTTCCTCGACTTGAATGCCCAAGTGATCAATGCCTTTGGTCTTCCCACGCGTGGAGATGGCGAAGTTCACCCGGGGATCTTCCAGCAACCATTTGGCGTAATCCGATTTTCTTTTCACAGGATCAACGCCAAACAGCGTGTTGTAAAATCGAATGGACTCTTCAAGTTTATCCACACTCACATGGATATGCAGGCGTTTCATGATAGTGCCTCCTTAAATTCTAAGTAATTAAAATGTTCCCAACTAAGATAGGCAGGCGCGGCGAAAGGGTTGCTTTACGTTTGCCGAATGATTCGCTGCGCTCGAAGCCCACCCTGGCCAGACGGCGATGTTTCGCCAGGCGCCATGGGGAACCAGTGCCGCGTTCTATTACAGGCCGCACACACCGACAGCATCACAGGGACTTCCACGAGAACCCCCACCACCGTAGCGAGCGCGGCTCCTGACTCGGGTCCAAAGAGTGCGATCGCCGTCGCAACCGCTAGCTCGAAAAAGTTGCTGGCTCCAATCAATGCCCCTGGTGCCGCGATGGGGTAAGGCACGCGCAGCCAGTGCATCGCCCCATAGGTCACCCCCGCATTCAAATAGACTTGAATGAGAATTGGAACGGCAATTAACACGACGTGCCACGCTTTGCCTAGAATGTTTTCGGCCTGAAAGGCAAAGATGAGGACGAGGGTCGACAGCAGCGCGAGAATGGTGATCGGTCCCAGTCGTGGCAGAAAACTGTCCTCAAACCAACGACGTCCCAACCGTTGGATCAGCATGTAGCGAAGGAGCATGCCTACGGCCAGCGGGATCACGATGAACGCGAGGACGGAATAGAATAGGACGGCGTAAGGAATCTGCAATGAAGACGCGCCTTGCACCAGCAGACCGACGATCGGGGCAAACAAGACCAACATGATCAGATCGTTCACGGAGACCTGCACCAAGGTATACCCAGGATCGCCATCCGTCAGGTAACTCCAGACAAAGACCATGGCCGTGCACGGGGCCGCCGCTAGAATGATGCACCCCGCAATGTATTGATCGGCTTCCGTAGGACTCATCCAGGCCAAGAAGACGATCCGAAAAAAGAACCAGGCTAAGAGGGCCATGGAAAACGGCTTCACCAGCCAATTCACCACAAGCGTCACAAGGAGGCCCTTTGGGCTGTCGCCGACCCGTCGCACCGAGGCGAAATCCACTTTCATCATCATGGGGATAATCATCAGCCAAATGAGCAACGCAATCGGCAGATTAATGTGACTACCCGTTCCGAATTCCAGGCTGCGAAGACTCTGAACTACTTGCGGGGCGAACTGGCCAAGGAGCACGCCGAAGACCATACACAGTCCGACCCACACGCTCAGATAGCGTTCAAATACTCCCAGACGTTTCCGCGGGACCGGGACAGAGCGGGGACTTCTTGGGTGTTCCATGGGGCTCCTTGCGAAGAGATGTTATTGGTCGTCCATTGCTTTACGCGCCCGAATGAAGGCGCTCATGAAGCGGTCTTGGATGCGCGGCGCCACGGCGTCTACATCAAGCCCCGCGCCGCTTAAAAAGCCTCGGGCATCCTCAAGGCTGTACACACGGGTGGGCACGATTTCGATGGCGTCAAATCCAGCTTTCGCCAGGAAGGCGCGATAGTCGCTTTCTTCGAGCGCTCCGGCGACGCAGCCGGCCCACAGCTCGAGGTTCTTTCGAATTTGGGCTTGCACGCTGCCTCGAACGACAATATCCGAGATCGCGAGACGACCTCCGGGCTTGAGGACACGATACGCCTCGGCGAAGACTCGGTCTTTTTCAGGTGAGAGATTAATGACGCAATTCGAAATAATCAGATCAACAGTGGCATCGGCCAACGGGATGGCCTCGATCTCCCCTTTGAGAAATTCGACGTTGTGTATCTTTGCCTTAGCTTGATTCTCACGCGCCACCGCTAACATCTCGTCCGTCATGTCGAGCCCGTAGACTTTGCCGGTTGGGCCCACACGACGGGCTGACAACAGGACATCGATGCCTCCACCGGAGCCGAGATCAAGCACCGTCTCGCCGGGATGGATGTCGGCCAATGCGGTTGGATTGCCACACCCCAATGAAGCGGCGATCGCGGCTTGTGGTAGGTTTGCCGTCTGGCTTGGATGATATAAATCGCCGGTGATGGGATCGATGGTGATAGTGCCAACGGTGCTACAGCACGAACTTCCTCCCTGCTTGGCTTGTCGTGCCGCCTGCCCGTACTCACCCCGCACGATGGCCTTCACTTCCTCGGGCGTATTCATAACGCACCTCCATTCAATCAAGATTTCTTGATACGTAGAAGCCAAAAAAAATCAGCAACAGCGAGAAGGCGACGATTGCTTAGCTGGTCGTTCCCTCAAGGTTCGCGCCACCTCTTCAATCGCATGCACCCCCTCTTCATTGAGGGAATAGTAGATCCAGCGTCCTTCAGGACGGTCACTAATCAGACGCGCCTCCTTGAGTACTTTGAGATGAAATGAAAGACGTGACTGCGCTGCGCCGAGCGCTTCCATCAAATCACAGACACATTGCTCGCCCGTCCGCAGAGACTCCAGAATTTCCAGCCGCGTCTCGTCAGAAAGCGCGTGGAACAGACGAGCCGTCTCCGTGCGGGCTATTTCATCACGTACTGCCATCGCCAATCATATACATCAATATTTATTGATGAGTCAAGAGGATGAGGTAGGTTGAAAACGAGAAGGCATTTGGTGGATGTCTTTGAGCGTGCATCGCATCGCTAATCTTGATTTACAACTTCTTTCCCTTTCTTCTGCATTTCCCTTATAGACTTCTTGAGAGAGCACTTTTCCCTCCTTGACTCACTTCTCCTCCTATGTAACCATTGGATACATCACTTGTGACTTAGCCAATGGATCGCCACATTGCCTTTTTCCAAATTCCGTCGTTCGAGATTGCGCTCGTCCGCCGTCAAGAGAGCGCCTTGCGGAGTCGGCCCATCGCCATCGGCACGCTGCAGAATGCGCGGGCCTGCCTGCGAGAGGTCTCGCAGGAAGCCTATGAAGACGGCGTGCGGCCCGGCATGTCGGTGGAGCTGGCGCGTCGCTTGTGCCCTGGCATGCAGATCTCTCCCCCCAATCCCCTCCAAGCCGCCGCGGTTCATCAGCGTCTTCAGCGCATCATGGCCGAATACGCGCCCGTGTGGGAACCGGTAGGTCCCGGCCATGTCTTTTTAGATTTAACCGGCACGCAGCGGCTCTTCGGTCCGGCAGTCGATACCGCGATGAGGATTGAACGCGAGGTCATCCGACGCGAGCGTTTAACCGGCGTGCTGGGTCTAGGAACCAATAAATTAGTGTCCCGCGTCGCCACGACCCTCGTGCAACCGCCTCAACTTTGCGAAGTGCGTCCCGGCCTTGAACCCACCTTCATGTCCCCTTTTTCAATTTTTTCACTTCATCATATAAACAGTATTTTGCCTAATATATCTCTATCAATACTTGAAGATTTAAATCTTCGGACGCTCGGTCAGATTGCTGATACACCCCTTCCGTATCTCCAGCTCGTGCTTGGCCATTCTGCCGCCACATTGCATGGATGGGCGCGTGGCATCGACCCTTCGCCGGTACTGCCGACAGTCCAGCAACCGTGTTTGGAGCAATCGATTTCTGTCTCGCCGGATGAGATCGACGATGAACGGTTGCTCGGTGTCTTATATCGACTCCTTGAGCAGTTGTGCCGAACGCTACGCACGCAGCATCGCGTGTGCCGGCGCCTGCGATTGACGGTTCGACACAGCGATCACGTGGAGGCCTCCAGGCACCAACCGCTCGACCCCGGCACGTGGTGGGAGTCGGAGATCTTCCCCCATCTTCGCACCCTGTTCTTTCGTTGCTTTCGACGGCGGGTCTGTCTACAGACCATGACGGTTCGGCTCGACCACTTTGAATCACCGGCAGATCCGTGGGGGCCGCAATTGCCGCTCTTCGATGCAGAACGATCGCGCGCACTTGCGCAGTGCGCGCGCGCCGAACGCCTGACGCTGGCGCTCGATCACGTGCGGGATCGATTCGGAGCGCGCGCCATTCAACGAGGACGCACTCTTTCATTAAAGGAAGAATAATGCCCTCCTTTGTCCACCTCCATGTCCACTCGGACTACTCGCCGATGGAGGGCGTGTCTTCTGTCGATGCCCTATGCCAAGCCGCCAAAGCGCAAGGCGCGATGACCATGGCCTTGACCGATACCAACGGCCTGTATGGAGCCATTCGCTTTCTGCAAGCCGCGCGCGACGTGGGAATCAAGCCGATCTTGGGAGCAGACGTAGTGCTTTATTACACTCCCCCGTCCCAAGCGTCATCTCACCCTCCCGCCCCGAGCCTGCCAAGACAGGCTCTTGTCCCATCGGACGCGCTCCTTCCCGAGACTCACCGAGCTGTCCTGCTCGCGAAAACGCCCGACGGTTATGGAAATCTCTGCCGTTTGCTTTCGGACCGGCATCGCGATCGTGCCTTCAATTTGATCGATGCCGTACGCCGGTACCGCCGGGGGCTCATCTGCATCACCGACGACGAACAGGCGCTCACGGCATGGGCGCATGAGTCGGCAGAAGATCTCTACGTCGAATTGACGCCCGGCCCGACGATGTCAGCCGCGCTTGCCTTTAGCCGACGGACCGGTCTTCCGCCGGTCGCGACGACCCGCGCGCGCTTTCTGTACCCCGCCGGCTTCAACGTGCATCGCTTGCTCCGAGCCATCGCCCTCAATACGACGCTGTCTCGCCTCTCGCCCAGCGTCTGTTGTGCGCCTACGCATTGGCTCATGCCGGCGGCGCTGATGGAACAATATTTTCCGCACGTCCCTGCCGCCTTGGAGAATACGGGCCGCATTGCCGCTGCATGCCATACCGATTGGCACTTTGGCGAAACCATTTTCCCGACTTTCCGGCAACTCTCCGATGGAGAGAGCTTCGATCTCCTCAAGGACAAAACCTACGGAGGTGCGCTCACACGCTACGGGACGCTGTCGTTAGACATTCGCGAACGAATTGAGCACGAATTGACGCTCATCCACGACAAAGGCTTTGCGCATTACTTTTTGATCGTCGAGGAAATTGTCCGACAGGCGCCGCGCACATGCGGGCGAGGCTCGGTCGCCGCATCCATCGTGTCGTACTGCCTGGGCATCACCCATGTCGATCCCATGAAACATCACTTATTTTTTGAACGCTTTTTAAATCGCGGCCGGAAAGATCCTCCGGACATCGACATCGATTTCCCATGGGACGAACGAGACAAGATTCTTGAGTGGGTGTTCAAGACGTATGGCGGGGAGCAAGCCGCCATGGTGGCGAATCAAAACACCTTGGGTCTTCGCGCCTCGATCCGCGAAATCGCGAAAGTCTACGGCATGCCCGCCGAAGAAATAGGCCGGACCTCGAATTTGGTGATGCGTCGCAAGGACTTTTTGTGGTTCGGTCAAATGCCGTCCGCGACCACATGGGCCACAACACTCTGCAAAGACCTGCAACTCAAGGCCCCCTGGCCGGACATCCTGCATGCCGCCGTCCTGGTTCAAAATCATTTTCGTCACCTCTCACTCCATTGTGGAGGCATCGTCATTGTGCCTCACGAGATCCGGCAGTACGTACCCGTCGAGACCGCGGCGAAAGGGGTGCCGGTGATCCAATGGGAAAAAGATCAAACGGAAGAGGCCGGATTAGTGAAGATCGATCTCTTAGGCAATCGATCCCTGGCGGTGATCCGGGACGCGCTGAAGGCAATCGAACGGAACACCGGCCGGAAGATCGACTATGCCGCGTGGGACCCGATCGACGATCCGGCGACGCAGGCGCTGATCCGCCGCGGCGATACGATGGGGTGTTTCTATATCGAATCGCCCGCCACGCGATTGCTGTTGAAAAAACTTTGGAGCGGCATGCCCGCCGATCGTCTTCCCTATGCGGATGCCTTCGAATACCTCGTGATGGTCTCGTCCCTGGTTCGGCCCGCGGCCAATCCGTTTATCGAAGAGTTTATCCGGCGGGCGCAAGGCGAACCGTATGAACCGTGGCATCCTCTTTTGAAAACGATTTTGGAAGAGACGCACGGCATCATGGTCTATCAAGAAGATGTCACCAAGGTCGCGATGGCGTTAGCCGGCTTTTCCGTGGACGATGCCGATCAACTTCGGAAGGTCATCAGCAAGAAGCATAAGGAAAAACAGCTTCGCGATTATTACAGCCAATTTTGTGAAGGCGCTGCACGCAATGGCGCCAGCGCTCAGACGATTGCCGTGATCTGGAAGATGATCATGAGCTTCGCGGGCTACAGCTTCTGTAAACCGCACTCCGCCAGCTATGCGCAGGTGTCGTTTAAATGCGCCTATCTGCGCGTCCATTATCCGGCGGAGTTTCTTGCCGCGGTCATCAGCAATCAAGGCGGATTTTATTCGACCTTTGCCTATATCTCGGAAGCCCGTCGGATGGGTTTGACCGTGTTGCCGCCGGATGTGAACCTCAGCGACTGGACCTACACCGGCTCGGGACACACGATTCGCATGGGGTTCATGCAGGTCAAGACGATTCCCGACACATTGGGTAAACGCCTCGTCACCGAACGGACCGACCATGGTCCCTTTCAATCGTTTCAAGATTTTCTCGCACGCGTTAAGCCTGAGGCGGCGCAAGCCCGAGCGCTCATCAAAGCCGGTTGTTGCGATACGATCGCAGGCGAACTCACCCGCCCGGCCCTCCTCTGGCGCGTTCTTGCCGGAAAGAAAGCGGTCTCCGGCCTTCCGATTCCCGAGGATTATGACGCGAATCAAAAGATCGCGCACGAAGCCGAGTCATTCGGATTCGTCGTGAGCCGCCACCCACTCCGTCTCTATCATGCGCAGCTTGCACACCTTCGGCCCGTCTTCAGTGTAGACATGGCCGCGCATGTCGGGCGGCATATCACGATGATCGGGTGGCTCATCACGGAAAAGTTCGCCGAGACTAAAGACGGTCTGCCGATGGAATTTGCCACGTTCGAAGATGAAACGGCGCTCTACGATGCCACGCTTTTTCCGGACATCTATCGCCGCTGCTGCCATCTCCTGAATTCGCACCAGCCCTATGTGCTGCGAGGATTGGTAGAAAGCAGCTTCGGCATCGTGACCCTGACGGTCATAGACCTACAGGCTGTCCACAAACCGCCGGATACGACGCTACACTATCCAATGGGCACATGGCAGGAGAAGGGCGTGGTATCGTGAGCCATGCCGACACGATCGCCCGAGCGTTCCGCCGCGCAATTTATTCCCGCGAAACCCACCCTTCGCAAATTACGCGAGGCGGCCGAACATTGCACGGGGTGCGATCTGTATCGAAATGCGACGCAAACCGTGTTCGGCGAAGGCGTCGCTCACGCAAAGATACTCTTCGTCGGGGAACAGCCCGGCGATCAGGAAGATCTCCAAGGCCATCCCTTCGTAGGACCGGCGGGGCGGATACTGGACAAAGCCTTGGCAGAAGCCGGCATCGCTCGCCATGAGGTCTATGTGACCAACGCGGTCAAGCACTTTAAATGGGAGCCGCAAGGCAAGCGCCGCAAACACAAACGCCCGTCGGCCGGCGAGATCGCCGCCTGCCGCCCGTGGCTCGAATCGGAGCTGCACGCGATCCGCCCGCGCATCCTGGTCTGTCTTGGCGCGACCGCCGCGCAATCGGTGTTCGGTAAGATGGTTCGCATTCAAGACGTCCGAGGCCGCTTTGCGGAAACGCCATGGGCGCCCACAACCTTTGTGACCATCCATCCATCCTCGATCTTGCGCCAGATCGATCACGCGCAACAGGAAATGGACTATCAGCGTTTTGTGGACGACCTGCGTCAGGTTCGCCGCAAGCTCACTCAATTGGACACTCCTAGGGAATCGACCCGTGTCTCCTGAACCATCGCCGGCCTTCACGAGTGCACACACGTGCCTGTTGATCATCGACATGATTAACGAGTTTTCCTTTGAGGATGCAGACAAGATGTTTCCGGCTATCCTCGCGACAGCGGAACGAATTGCGGAGCTCAAGCGTCGCGTCAAGACAGCCGGACTTCCGGTCATCTACGTCAACGATAATTTCGGACAATGGCGATCGGACTTTCGAAAGCTGGTGGCGCGCTGCCTGGAAGAGCCCTGTCGCGGCAAGGAGATTACCAAACAGTTGCATCCGGATGAAGACGACTATTTCGTCTTGAAGCCCAAGCACTCTGCGTTTTACGCGACACCGCTGGAACTGCTTCTGAGTGTCCTGGAGACACGGCGTCTCATCTTAACCGGCATCGCCGGCAACAGTTGCATTCTGTATACCGCCGCCGACGCCTATATGCGGGACTTTGAACTCTGCGTTCCTACCGATTGCATCCTCTCCAATAGCCCGCGCGCAAATGCCGAAGCCTTGGACCATATGGCGACCATGCTCAAGGCGGACATCCGCCCGTCGCCAAAGCTGGACCTCCTGTCACGCGTTCGCGAAACGAATCCTACTCGTTGAAGTTCCGGATCAATCGAATATAGAAGGCGATGATATCGCCATAGTTGTCGATCGCCAGCCGCTCGTTTACGCCATGGATGCGCGCGATATCTTGAGCAGTGACGCGGATGGGGAGGAAGCGAAAAATCTGGTCGCTGAGCGGCTGATAATGGCGGGAATCCGTCGCGCCCAACACTAATCCCGGCGCGACAATCGCGTCTGGAAATTGTTGAGTGATCGTACGTTGTAACAGGGTAAAGGTCGACGATCCAGTCGGCGAGACGGTAGATGGATCGCTTCGGATGTCGGAGAGCGGCCTGGTTGTGACCCGTGAATCGTTGATGACGCGTGTGACGTGGGCGGTTGTCTCATCGATGGTGTCCGAAGGATGCACACGTACGTTGACTACGCCTCGGGCCTTGCCCGGCAATACATTCTCCTTCAAGCTTCCTTCCAGCATGGTGGGCGCAAACGTGGTGCGGATCAGGGCGCGCGTGGAGGGGCCACGGTCGAGGAGATACCTCAGAACGGGATCGAACAGCCAGAGATTGGCCAATGCTACACGCGGTCCCATCGGCATCTCGGGACCGAGAAATTGAAACAAGGCGCCCACGGGGCCATCGGTGTGCGCGGGCATGGGATGGGATTCCAGCGCATGGATCGCCGACGCCAAGATACCGACGCTCGTGTCGTGGGGCGGCATCGACGAATGGCCCCCTTCCCCTTCGGCAATCAATTCAAGACTGAGATAGCCTTTTTCAGCGACACCGATCGAGGCAACGGGACGCGACATCCCCGGCACGATGCCTTGAAGAATGGCCATTCCCTCATCGAGCACCAAGGCGGGACGCACACCGCGTTGCGCCAGCCGTGCGACGATGGACTTTGCCCCCTTCTCCCCACCCACTTCTTCGTCGTGGCCGAATGCCATGATCACCGTTCGGCGCGGCGCGAAACGCTCTTGGAGCAAGTGCTCGACGGCTTCCAACGGCCCGAGCACCGCCACCTTGTCGTCCATGGCGCCTCGTCCCCAAATGTGACCATCGGCGACGGTCCCGGCGAAGGCGGGATAGGTCCATTCTTTTTCCGTCCCCGGCTCGACCGGCACGACATCCAAGTGCCCTAGTAAGAGAATGGGCGGTAAGGTCGGCTCCGTCCCCGTCCAGGTATAGAGCAGACTGTATTCGTTCATGAGGTCTCGCTGAAGCTTTGCGATGCGTCTCCGGAAATGATTTGGCAAGATACTGATGCAGCCCAATGAACGCCTCACGATTCGGCGACGACCGGTCTTGATACGAGATGGTCCGGAACTGCAGGGCCTGTCCCAACCGGGACGCGGCCGTCTTAGCATCGACAGAGATGGGCGATGCCGAATCGACCGTCATTTGCCTTGAGGTGACAAGAGCCGTGCGCACCAACAACACCCCACTCAGCACCGCGAGGCTTATGAGCATCATGACCAACAGCCGGCGGGAGCGCCGACGACGGCGTCGTCTTTGAACTTCACTCATCATGAGGTCGTCTTCTATAGCCCGTTCCGCAGATCGCCGTCAAACTATAGTGCGACTCGATACGCGCTTGATTCCTTAGCCCATGCTCAGTACAGTGCCTCGCCGACATTATGCGCACGATTCACCGATTACGGCTTCCCAGATGACCCATGCCGCTCCCACACGCATACGATGGCGCATTGCCGCCCTGTTGTGTGCGATCAGCATCGTGACCTATATCGACCGCGTCAACATTTCGGTGACCGCCCGACAAATGATGCCCGCCCTCGGATTGACGGATCTGCAGATGGGTCAGATCTTTTCCGCCTTCGTGTTTGGCTATGCCCTTTGTCAAATCCCGGGTGGATGGCTGGGCGATCGTTGGGGCGCCAAACGCGTGCTGACCTTGGCGATCATCTGGTGGTCGGTATTTACAGCCCTGACTGCGGTGGCGGCGGTCCTGCCCGTAGCGGTCACGATCGGTGCGCTTGGATCGTTGATCCTCGTGCGATTTCTGGTCGGCGTCGGAGAGGCGGCCGCATTGCCGAACTTCAACCGCACCGTGGCGAATTGGCTGGCCCCGCATGAGCGAGGACTCGGGATCGGCATCGCTATCGGCGGCATCGGCATCGGATCGGCCATGACGCCTCCGGTGACGGCGTGGATCATGGTCAACTTTGGCTGGCAAACGGCGTTCTATGCCGCTGCCCTGCTCGGTCTGTTCGTGGCTATGCTGTGGGTTCTCTATGCGACTGATCGGCCCGCCGATCACCCGCATGTCAATGCGGCAGAAGTTGCACTGATCGAAGATGCCCTGACGCCTCGGCCCTTGCCCGCCGAAACAGATTCCCCCTGGAAGGCGATCGCCACCACGCCCACGGTCTGGTGGCTCGTGATGAGCTACAGCTGCCTGGGCTATGTCGCCTATATTTACATGTCCTGGTTTTATCTCTACCTCGTCAACGTGCGCGGATTTGGTGTACTTCGCGGAGCAGTCTTTGCGTCAGGCCCGTTCTTGGCCATGGCAGTGTTCTGCCCTCTCGGCGGATGGGTCACCGATCGGCTGGCGACTCGGTGGGGCGTGAATCGAGGCCGCGCAGTCGTGGGCGGAATAGGTATGGCCTTGGCGGCCGTCTCTATTGTCGTGGGCGCGTTCATCGAGTCGGCGTATGCGGCCATTGTGTTTCTCTCGCTGGGCGCGGGGTGGCTCTACTTCCCCGTCGGCGCCTATTGGTCTTCGACAGTCGATATCAGTCCGCGTCATGCCGGCGTACTGTCCGGCCTCATGAATACGGGGGCGAATCTTGGCGGCGTGCTTTCGCCTACGCTCACGCCCTGGCTGGCAGAACGGCTCGGCTGGTCCGCGGCATTAGGAGTAGCCGCATGCACCGCGCTGGCGGGAGCCGCGATGTGGAGCCGAATCAAACCGGGTGATGGTCTGCGCGCACGAAAAGATTAGGGTACGCGGAAGCTATCTGCTGTTTCGAAATTGTAACTCCATCGCGACCAGGCGCGCGATGAGAATGACTGGAAACAGTTGTCCGATGACCGCCTCCAACATGGCCAACGCCCGGGCCATAGGATGAATGGGCGTGATATCGCCGTAACCCACCGTCGTGAGCGTCATGACACTAAAATAGATCAAGGGAGGGGTGACCGTCTTATGCTGCACCGTGAGTTCGGAGGAGTGAAACGCGTCCGGCGCAGAAAGAAGAACCATATCGTAGGCAAATGCCCAGATCAGTCCCAATAAGAGATACACGGCGACGGCGCCTTGCACCCGATGCAGTGTGATGGGCCCCTTGTTTAACACCTCACGAAAGACGACGCCCGCAAGGATCCCAAGAAAACAGAGCGACGAAAAGGCGCTCATCATGGAGAGGCCCGTGCCCGGCACGACGTGTTGAGTCCAGTGAATAATGAGCGCCACTCCCGCAGCCCCCGCCACCAGCCCTCTGGTCATCCGATTCTTTGCAACGAGAGCGACGCCCGCGACAAGCAGCACCGAAAACCCGACGCTCGCGATCAGCATCCCTTCCTGTTCCGCCAAAGGAAGGACGATGAAGACGGCCACGAGCAGCAGGCCGAGGAACACGCTGAGACTGCGATCGGTGCTCCAGAACACGGAGAGACGATTCATGGTAAGCATCACGCGCTGTGTACCATTACGCGTCTAGCCTTTGCAGTCGGGTCGTTAGCCACCGTTCTTGACACAAGCGGGATCTGACTTCTTCTTCTCGAACGGTGCGTATATCTACGTGCCCAGGCAAGGCACCCTGCTCTCAGTCGTGCGCAATGTCAAGAGATAGGCGGCCCGGATGCCTTTTCACTTGCGTCCAACCGACGGTCGGACTTCCTTGCGAAACGCCGTTCCATGCTGCTAAATTTCACTATGGCCATGCAATTTGAAAAGAAGAATCCTCGGGTCGTGATCTCAACGAAATTCGGTGATATGCTGGTCAAGCTGTATCCGGATGCGGCGCCGCGGCACGTGGAAAATTTCATCAATCTCACAAAAATTGGGTTCTATAACGGCATCTGTTTCCACCGCGTCATTCCCGGTTTCATGATTCAAGGGGGCGACCCCGCAAGCAAAACTCCCCCGCGAGAATTGCACGGGACGGGAGGGCCGGGGTACGGCCTGCCTCCCGAACCGAATGATCAGCCGCATAAACGCGGCGCCATTTCCATGGCCAAGATGCCGCGCGAAAGCAACAGCACGCGCGATTTCAACGACAGCGGCTCTCAGTTTTTCATTTGCGTGGCGGACTCGAGCGGACTCGATCGACGCTATACGGTATTCGGCGAAGTCTACCGTGGTATTGAAGTGTTGGATAAAATCGTCGCGGTGCCACGAGATGATCGGGATAATCCCCTGGACCCGGTCGAAATGGTCATTATGGTCAAGGAATAAGCATCGAAGCCCATCCGTTCCAATCGCCTGTCTACTTTGTTCCGTGTAGGGCCTACAACTCTTCATCCCTTCCTAAAAGATGATAGGCGAAATAAGAAGACAGCGGCACAATGCGGCTGAGGTTTTATGCCGCATCGCATCGTTATCGTTGCCTCTCAATGGTGCGCAATTGCCGCCACCGTCCTGATTCTTGGAGCATGCGCTCATCCCGAATCACGGATCGCGCCGACTGAGGGCTCCCCAGCATTTGTATCTTCTGAAGTCAACTCCGACGGCCGCGCCACTTTTTATACCAAACAAGCGGTGGCCAAGTATCGTGCGAAGGACTTTGTCGGGGCCATTGACGACGCGTCTCGCGCTATCCAGCTCCGCCCCGAGTATGCGGTGGCTTATGCAACGCGTGCGGCGATACGGTTGCAGATGGGCGACTATGCCGGGGCCAACCGCGACGCCACGGAATCGCTTCGTTTAGACTCGCAACAGCCCTCCGACTCGTACATGATTCGCGCGATCGCCAAGTACAACTTGCAAGATTATCCCGGCGCGCTTGAAGACAACACCAAAGCCATTGAGCTGGCCCCCTCCCATGCGCTGGCATACGCCAATCGTGCCGGCACCAAACGCAAACTCGGCGATGTACCCGGCGCCCTCGACGATTTGTCACGGATGATCGCGTTGGCCCCCGCCAATGCCTGGGGCTATCGCTTACGCGGAGACGTTCGCGGCGATATCGGCGATTGGTCGGCCGCCCTTGACGATTACAATCAGGCGCTGACGTTGACGGCCGCCGACGCGCACGCCTTTGCTAATCGCAGTCATGTACGCATCCAATTGGGAGACTTGCAAGGAGCCATGCGCGACGTCGAAGCCGCTCTTAAGCAGGATCCTCATCATCCCGAAGCCTATGTCAATCGTGGGTGGGTCAAACTTTTAAGCGGCAACCCGCAGGACGCCCTCGCCGACTTTTCCCTAGCGATGACTTATAATCCCGAGCTAAGGGGAGCGTATGTGTTGCGAGCTGAGGCGCATATGCAGCTTGGAGAGTTCGGTCCGGCACGGGAAGATCTCAATCGGGCGATCGCATTGGGTGACGATCACCCGAAAACGTACTTTGCCCGGGCCAAAACCTTGTTGTCGCTCGGCGATGTGCCGGAAGCCGTTGAGGATTATTCGGAAGCCATTCGTCTCGCACCCGGCGATCCAATCGTCTACGCCAATCGCGGATGGGCCAAATTTCTTCTGGAAGATACGCAGGGCGCCTTGGAAGACTTGGGACAGGCGATTCAACTCCATCCCAATTACGAATATGCGTATGCCGCACGCGGGCGCGTCGAATTAACCCTGCATCGCTATCAAGCCGTGCTGGACGACACGACACGGGCGGTGTCCATCGCCCCGCGCTACGCCGAGCCGTATTTGCTCCGGGGCCTCGCCAAACTTGAGATCGGCGATCTGGTCGGCGCGCTCTCGGACACTTCCATTTCGATCACGCTTGATACGACCAATGCCGAAGCCTATCTTGCGCGTGGACTCGTCTACCTTGCCCTCAATGAGCTGAAGAACGCCCGCCACGACTTTTCAAAGGCCGGCGAAATCTCTCCCGCCTTGCTCCAACAAATCAGAGAACGGCAAACTGAAAAAGATACCTGAGCGTCGGCCCCCCGGTGTTCCTGCCGCCCCTATCTGGGAAACTACTCCTTCACCCAACGTATTTCTCCCTGTCCCGACGTGCCTAGTGCCGTCTCCAAAATCGCTAACGTCTGCGGCTCCGCCCCGCCCTTTGCCAGCAGATCCAGCGTATCTCGATTGAGGAAATAATCTTGATCGTTCCCCGATTCTTCTTCGAGCTGATCGATCAATACTTGTAATTGCGCTTCACTGATCTGTCCGAGCAAGCGATTGCTGCTGTTCTCATAGATCTTGACCATCGGCACGCCTCCATGTTTTTACGCTCTGTAGATTTGCTTGCAGTTTTACTTATTGGATCATGGTTTGTCGGAAATTCCAATCAGATATACTGCGTCATTATAATTAATGGGTTATAGACTCGCTCGGCATGGAAAACGAAAAGAAGTGTGGACAATGTTACACGTGGTCGGTTCTGAGGTATTCTGTGTTTCAGTAAATTCACATAATCCCTGCTGCATCTCGATTTAAATACTCATCAGGGGGGTGCTGATGCTCAGACGGAATAGCTGGACATATGGTAGTAACATCAAAGGCCGCGAGTACCTGATGGGGGAAGACTCTTTCGATGAACTGGCCGAAAAGTTATCCGTCGCCGTCTGTGCAGCCCAAAAAGCACAGATTCGTTTTGTTGTTGAACCCAAGAATAGGAAGTACGATTCTGGGGACCGCCTCTTGAAAAGACTTAAATGCACGCGCCCAGCTTGGTGGATCCAACTTGATCGAACTCTGCTTGACGCATTTTTCAACGGGCGCATGGGAATACGAGCGCAATACTACAAGAGCCCGTATCACGGCCATGCTAAAAACCATCTACTGCTCTCCAGAATCGTCGAACCACTGATCAGACTTGCCGTCTCTATAGAACCGGGCATCGAAGCAGACTTCCTCCATCTATCTTTAAATCAACCCTCCGCGAAAGTATGGATCTCTGAGAAAGACATTGCGGGGAAAGAGATCGTTCGTGCTTCCGACCTGAAGTTCGACAAAGAATCAATTCAGAATGATTGGCTTGACCTGGCTAGAGAAGTTGAAAGTGGTGTGCACAGCGGCGAAAATTATAATCTGAACTGTGCGGCTCTGAATGGAATTCGCGCACCGATACCTGACCAACTTGAAGTCAAAGGCTCATGGTTAACTGGTGTCGACCGTTGCGAGTATGTGACGCCGAGCAAAAGAGATCGAGATTGCCAAATATTCATGTTTGGCTTCTCATAGTACAAGTAGTACAAATTGGGCGCCAAAAGTGTTCGGGAGACGTAGAGACCTTTCCAGCAGCCTACTCTAGAAAAACACCACACTCGCATACGTCACCGTCGAATTGAACTGATCCGTCACGCCGCGGTCGTAGCGTAGCACCTCGCCCTTCTCTGCCTTCATCAATTTGAGCAGGGTATAGATTGCAGCGAAGCCGGAAATGCGGCGAGCGTTGTTTTCTTTTCTGATGAATCCGGCGAAGGCATCTGGGTTGAGTTCTTCGACGTGTTTGAGCATTTCCATGTCCCACTGCATGCATTTGTGGAAGGAAAAGTCGGTGGGAGGCTTGTTGTCGCCGTAGCGGAGCCCGATATGCGCCAGTTCGGCGCTGGCGACGAATGCGACCTCTTTGCCCGATTCGGCGAGCGCTTGCTTCATCAGGCCGAGAAATCTGTCGATCTGCTCAGCGAATTCTGGATGGGTCAGATCATCCGGCGAAAAAGACGTCAGGATAGGGATAATGGTAAAGGACTTCTTAGCGCCGACCGTGTGCTGAAGAAAGGGTAATTGAAACTCGATGCTGTGTTCATTTTTATGGCTCATATCTTCGTTGAAAAAAGAGGCGCCACCCGCGTTGCGAACGCGGTCCAGCACATCCCGATCGACAGGCACTCGTCCGAGCGGCGTTTCGAAATCCTTATCGGTCAAGGCATAGCCATGTTCCAGGCCCGCTTGGCACGTACCGAGGATGACGAACACATCGGGAACCGCGGCTTCCTGTACTTCTTTATAGGCCCAGGCATAGATCGGCCCGCCCTGCCGAAGATCATAATGCGGCGCAATGATGCCTTTGAGACTTTGACCAGCATGGGACGATGGTTTCCAATCAGGCCCTTCTTTCGAGGTAAAGAACGCTTCTAACTCCCGCTTGAGCGCGTCCGGCTCAGCCGCATAGGCTTTTCCCACATACGCCGCGGGGCGCACCGGCGCGGCACGATACGCTTCAATGGCAGCGTGACGCGCGGCGTCGGATCGGTCACCTTCCAGGAATAATTTTTCATCCAGGTCCGCAATCAACTTGGCCATGCGATCCGGTAAAATAAACTCGCCGAACTTTTTCAAATACTCGGCCCCAATTTGCTCCAGCGAATGCTCACCGTCAAAAAACTGCATCAAATAAAAATAGTTCAACGGAATGATGAGTTTTTCAGCGCTCAACCCGGTCGGGTCCCACAATAAGATGTATTGTTCGTCCTGTTGTTTGATGGGAGAAAATTGCAAATTACGCAGTCGCGGCGGCTGCAAGGCATGTGGCTTCAGCTCATTCATGGCAGTAAGACTCCTCCGTCTGGATGGTACCTGAGCGAATGGTCCCCCCGCAACTCGCAGGAGATGGCTAGACTTCCGGACGATCGGCAGGGTGCGATCGCTGACGCCGGCTCCAGACGATCAGCAAGACGACGGTAATGAGACCGAGGAAGAGCGTGGGACGCCCGTATTGCGGACCGCCATATTCGATGAGATCGCCCAAACGACCGATCAGCAGCGACATGCGCGCCATAACGGTGTACCCGAACGCCGCACCGAATGAGATCATCAGGAAGATAATTCCCGTCCGGGCCGCGAGGTGCACCGGTCCACTATGCTCGATCGAGAAGAAGAAATAGAACAGGACCGTGATGACGCCGACCAGGAGAATGATCGCGTTTAGGTTGCTCGCGGGGTTCAAGAGACTTGCCGTAAAGGTGGCTCCGTCGGAGCCCATCGTGACGAGAGGACGGACCGTATCTTCGATCTGTTTTAAGACATAGGAAGAAATGACCCTGGGGATGGCCATTCCAGAGCCGACGCCGACGACGAACGCGAAGGCAATCCGGGACATCCACGCGGCCTTCGGCGCATAGCGCGCCAGCATCAACAACCCGATGAAGAGCGGGAACGCGAGCGTCCAGTCGCCCTGCTTCACCATAGGCTCATAGATCAGGCGTATTACCACGGTATCCCACGCCTTGACGATCGTGTAGCCGACAGAGATTCCGACATAGAGATGTTCCGCCAGCTTGAACAGCGGATTGTCCTTATAGAGAAAGGTAAAGATAAACAGCGTCAGCCCGGTCGCGACCCACGCGCCGAGGATGGTCTCAAAGCTCATTGCACGCCTCCGGCAGGCTGCTGAAAAAGATCTCAGTTCCACCCACCCACCCGACGCGCGCCAAGACGCGCTCTTTCCCAAACTGCGTTCTCGGCTCGAAACAATCCTCAACGTACACCAGAGGGTACGCCTTCGGTTGTTTTTCGCATGCGGCCTTCATCGGGAAGCAGCGCGTCTCGGCGCGCCTGGGGTTGGCGGGTGTAGTGCCGACCTTTTTGAGCAGCCTGAAACATCGGCGAAGTAGCATCAGCGTCATGATAATTGCCCCGTTCTGGATCGCGACGTCCTGAGAGAGAAATAAAAGAGATTGCAGAGAATCACGAGGCCGATGATGGCAAAATGCGTCGCGGACTGAGCGTCCATCCCGGCTACGGCACGCCCTTTCTGACCGATCAACACTTCATATTCCGCGGCCCCGCGTAACCCGCCGATGAGACCATTGATCTGTCCGCTCCGAAGCAAGGGATAGAGACCCGGCGCAATGACACCCGTGCATCCCCCGCCCAATTCGAATCGATATTTGTCTTTGCCGAACACATACCAGCTCTCGATCCCGGCCGTGCCCGCCGCCAGGCTGACGACGTAGTTGACGTCCCGCAACGTCTGAACGCCGTTCAATACCGGTAGCTCCTTCGTGGGATGGCCGTAATAGTCGCTCGGAAAGGCTTTGTAGAGATCCTGTCCCATCGTGATGATCAACGAACTCACCCCAGGGCTCCAGCCCAAAAAGACATAATCTTTTCCACTGACCTTGCCCATTTCGTTGGCCACTTGCGTCACGACTTGATCGGCCATGCCGGTGCCGGACACCCACAAGGTCATGCCGATCACCCGCAGATTTTTTTTAAAGGCATGGCGCATGAGCGCAATGGCCTGCGGATACAACTCGGGCTTGGAGGCAGGATCGAAATCCAACGACAGCAGAAAGACCGACCCTTCCGGTAGCGCTTCAATATAATCGTAGACGCCTCGCACCTCCGAAGAGACCTTGATCGCCAGGCCGACGGGATACAGCAGCGGGATGAGCGTGCATATCCCGATCAGGACAAAGATGATCCGGCGGTCGATCTGCAGCATTTTTTCGGCGAAGTTCATTGTGAGACTGTTTCGTTCTTGGCTAAATCGTCCATCGCGGAATTATTCTTTACCTCCACCCAGGTACGACCGTTCCACACCGAAAATAATTTTTAATGAGAGTGCCACGGCGCCTAAACTCACTCCGATCAAAATAGCCCGGCGGACGGACGCATTCAGGACGTTGAGAATCCATTGAGTGATATCACCCGTAATCGGCACGAGATATTCTCCGAGCGGCACGCGCCCCATCATGACGATAATGGCGGCGATCAGCAGGACGGCGGCCTCACGACTTCTGGCGCGAAATGAGCGATAGGCCGCGGACGCGATGAAGAAGGCCAGAATGGCGAACATGGTCCCTTGCAGCGGCACCATCGTATAGGAATAGACCCACCCGAAGGCCGTCATGCCCCCATTTGCAGATTCTTTCCCGTTGACCCAGAGCCCCACCGCGATCGTGCCGAGCATGCCCGCATAGAGCACGAAGCTATAGCCCCAGCCCGGCTCCTTCCGCCTGATCTTGACGGCATGCTGGTGAAACAAGCTCGTGACGCCAAGGATCAACGCGAACCCGCCGATGATCTGCAACCATTTGCTCACCGTCGTCAGCAGATCTTCAGACACCGGATGCGGCACGTAATATTGCGCGATGAAGATGATCCCCATCACAAACGTCATCAGCAGCGGAAGTTGGCGTCGCAGAAATGTCATTTGAGATCCTTCAAGAGGTCCAAGACAATCGACGGCCATTCCGCTCCCAACATGACCCCCGCCGTCGCGAACACCGTCCCGATCACAAGCAGGCCCATCACAATTCCTTTCCCGATATCCTGGCCGCGAAGCGTCCCGACCTGAATCGGTTCGCGAGAGAGATAGGCGCTGGCGGCATAGAGCTCCTCGCCGATCAAGGTGTAATCACACGTCGTCACGAAGAAAGGCAGTTGGTGATCAGAATCTGTGCCTGCAATCTGGATCGCGCCGGTGCTCGCGCCCGTCTCGGTCAATAAGAGAGCTTCCGCAAAATATGACCCCATAAAGAAATTCGCGGCCGGCTGTTTGCGTAACATCAGACCATCGACCGATGCGGTATAGCTGAACTGATCGGTCGTAATGAAGAAGTTGGAATCTTCTTTGAAAATATCCGGCTTGCCGGCTTCGAGATACGCTTGTTTCGTAATCTCCTGGCACACGGCCATGACGATGGGATCGCGGTGCGGGACGAGCAGATCGGTTTCAAAAGACGCCACGCGCTTCGCGACTCGACCGAGAATGACGGCGGCGGCGAGCGTCGAAGGTTCATTTAAATCGCCCGCTCCCGTGAGAAATAAAATGGGCTTTCCCAATTCGGTCGCCCGCCCAATGGCTTCATCCACCGCGTCTAGCCCCGGAATACGCCGCAAAAAGATTTCACGGCGTTTCGCGGCATAAATCGATCCGGCCAGAACCGCCCCGAACAGCAACACGACCAGAAGATTATTCACGGCGTTCCAATTGACCCAGTTCGGCTCCGGAATCGCCTGGACCACCGGCGAATCCGCGTGCGCTTGCCCTTTCACCGCCGAAACCGTGAAAGAGTACGTCCTCCCATTTTTTAGTTCCAGACCTTTGCCAGACTTCACCGGAAAGTAATGGTCGCCACGGTCAGCCGGCCGCGTCCACCAGGGCAATTTCGCATCCCGAACGTACCGGGTGTCGGAAGGAAACTCGGCTATCACTTTTGCGTCTGGCCCTCGTGCCGCTTCTTCAGATTCCCGCATGCGAATTGAATAGCGCACGCCAGGCCCGTCATAGGGCGAAGCGGACCAGACTAACGCAATGACCCCGCCCGCATCGCTGGGCGCGTCAAAGGCTCTGACCTGTTGAGGGGGCGAAATGGTTTCCTGAGCAAATGCGATCGCTGGGAAAATCCCAAGAGCGATCGTCACAAGGACAAGATGCGTCACGAGGCGGCGTGCATGAGAGAACATGCGGTCCAGCAATTTCACCCTTCGATAATTTCTACGTTGGCGCGTGGAATCGTAACGACCGCATTGTCGGAAAACTTAACCTGGAGCACACGGACTTCGCTTTCGGTTTCAATTTTGGTCAACTCCGGCGGCAGCCCGACGACCTGGCCTAATCGCCCGAATTGCGGATCGCGAATAATGCGCACCTGATCTCCGATTTTGAGACCAGTCGGTCCTTCTGCATTTGCGTCGCCGGGAGCAGACTGAGGGGCCACGGTTTGATCCGCACGGGAAATAATGATCTCGGGACGGATCACGCCGGCCCGGATTTGCGTCGCCCCGGAGATCGACGCCTTTTGTCCGACGTGGGCCTTCAAGAGCGTGAAGGTTTTTGAGGCCATCGGAATGGTCCCGAATCCCTCGGTGATCACCAAGGTGAACCCAACGCGCTCCGTTCCCGTGATCGCAACGCCGAGATCGTAGCCCAGAAGTTCGCGCAAATCTTTATCGTGGATCCCCCCGATCACCAGAGCCGCCACACCGACTTCACGCGCCCGTTTCATCGTCTCGGCGCCGAGAAACGCCCCCCCGACAACAATCTTCCCTTTCATCGACGGCACGAGCTGCGACGGCGCCAACACTTCATCCGGCGACGAGGCCGCCATGGTCAGTTCGCCCCAGGTTTCTCCGCCGATGCCAAAAATGCCTTGAATCAACGTGCAGGTGGCTTCGACCGTGACGCCTTGATGCGGGTGGACTTCAACCACGCGCCCATCGATGTATCCCAACAAATCCAACGACCGCGGGGGCTCCCGCAACAGCACTTGCCCCGTGACTGTCGAGGCGGATTCCAGCGTTCCATCGATCGGCGAGCGCACTTCGGTTTTAAACCACTTGATGAGCGGTTTGTTTTCTGCGACGACTTCATCCCGTTGCACCTTCTCGCCCGCTTTCTTGATCAAGTATTCGTTGATCTCGTCTGGAGCCGCCCCGAGCAAGTTGGCCACATTCAGCGGATGTACTTTGCCCGGTAGTTCCGTTCGCGCCACCACCGTCTCCGATCCAACCCGATCTCCGTTTTGCACAAGAACGGTGCCGGGAATGGGTAGCAGCCGCCGCTTACGGATGACGGTGCGCTCGGTGACGGTGAGGCCTGGTGTATATGAATGTCCCATATCAGGCTGACAAAAAAGGCCTCATTGCACCCACCCTACCCGGGCGCGCCAAGACGCTCCCCTGCCCAACCTGCATTCTCGGTCGGTTGGACTCCTCACGTACCAACCCGTACGCTGTAGCGTCCACGCTCCCTGCGGCCTTGGCCGGAAAAAAACGCGTCTTGGCGCGGCTGGGGCTGGAGGGTGAGATCACCGACCTTTTTGAGCAGACTGAACTCTGCACGTACGGATTTCACGTTCATTTCGGATAGAGCTCCACCGTTTTATACCAACGACTCAATGCAGAGACCCGCATTTGTTGGTCCACAGGTAACTGGAGGGGGCGTCCTCGGCCATCCAAGAGTAGACCCACCACGCCGCCTTTGAGTGAGCGCGTGCTCGCGTTACCCTTGCCCTCACCCACATCCACGCCCTTGGCTGGTCGTAATTCGATCTTCGCCTGTTCGTCTAGGCTGAGAGACATCAGCTTCAATTCGCCGAACGCGAGAGATCCGCTCTCCGTGCCCCGCGCGCCCTCGAACGTGATAGTGTACGCTAGGCACTGGTCGCCGTCCTTGCCTTGTCCAATCGGCGCCACGCACGTTCCCAGATAGACGAGACAATCTTTGACGAAGACCTCGGTCGCCGCCTGCTCGTTGACCGTCGACAAGACTCCAAGATGGGGCATCATAAAAATGCTATCGACCGCCAACGTCGTGACCCCCAGCGGTTGATACGCATCGACCATCATCAGCATCGACTGAACGCGGCGCGGCGCATGAGACAGGATGCCGCCGCTGCCGACGATCAAATCCAATTTCAGCATGTCGATGAGCGTACTGCCCGAGCCTTTTTGTTCGAAAATGTCGGAGATGGTGCGTTCTTGTTGAACGCCCTTGAGCCCCGTCGCCAACGACTTGTGATGATCCAATGCCAAGCGCAATGCTTCGCGGGAAATCGCGTGCTCGATTTGCAATTCATCGAGCGTTTGGGGAATCGTCGTCGGGCGGATCATCTTGTTCTTAATCCGATTCCGCAACGTTTGTTCTTCAATGGAAAACGGCACCCACCGCATGATGTTCGCCAAGCCTGCCTCGGTGAGGACGTTGGAAATACTGTATGACATGCCGAGATTCGCGCTCACGGTCCGGTTGAACACACCATTGAATACGGAAAACACGTCGGTGGTCGCGCCGCCGATATCCACTCCGATCAGGTTGATTCCGTCGCGACGTGCGAGGCTTTCCATGATCATTCCCACGGCAGCGGGCGTCGGAATAATTGGGGCGCCGGCCCACGAGATAAGCTTCTTGTATCCTGGCGCCTGAGCCATGACGTGTTCGAGAAAGAGATCGTGAATCTTATTTCTGGCAGGCGTGAGATTTTCACGTTCCAGGACTGGACGGATATTGTCCGTGATCGTCAGAGCCGTTTTCTGGCCAAGGATTTCTTGAATCCGTGGCCGCACGTCCTTATTGCCGGCATAGATGAGCGGCAGGTTATAACTCATGCCGAGCCGTGGCCTAGGTTCGGCGGCGGCAATATATTCGGCCATCTCGACGACGTGCGTGACCGTTCCGCCGTCCGTTCCCCCGGACAGCAAAATCATGTCGGGGCGTAGCGAACGGATGCGTTCAATCTTCTCATGCGGCAAGCGGCCATCGTTGGAGGCCAGCACATCCATTACGATTGCGCCGGCACCCAGCGCACAGCGTTGTGCACTTTCCCCGGTCATGCTCTGCACCGCCCCGGCTACCATCATTTGCAAGCCACCGCCTGCGCTGCTGGTCGAGATATAGATGTCGACGCCGCGCTGGGGATCTCCGCCCGCCGCGCTCGGCGTAATGATGGTTTCTCCATCCAAAATCGTACGGCCGGACAGCTCTTCGACTTCCGCAATTGCGTTGAGCACGCCGCGCGTCACATCTTCGAACGGTGCCTCCACCGTGGTCGGCGCTTCCCCGCGGAACGTCTGACGATAGCCTTCCGGTTTCTTTTCGATGAGAATGGCTTTCGTCGTCGTGCTGCCGCAATCGGTGGCGATGATGGTTTGAAGCGGACGATCGGAAGGAATGCCAGAAGTCATCGTCGGTTTGTGGCCCGCCGGGCGTCAGCCCGGCTATCGATCAGCGTCGCGAGCCGCGTAAGCGTGTCGCGCCGTTCCAACAGCTGGGCGACGCGCTCAATATCGCGTTGAGGAAAGACTACGTCCAGCAGAGGCGTGAAAAAATGCAGCGCCTGGCTGCCGAGAAAATTCATCGGTCCCATCGACTCCAAGAACAGCAACGCCGGAGACTCCATGCCGCGTCGAACAACGGCATCGGCCATGGGTTCAAGCAGCGCCATATCTTCGGCGTCGAGCGGACGGCCTTCGGGCTCGACCGCAAAGGCATGGCGCAAGCCGGCCGATAACCCATGGAGCCGTTGAGCTAGATTGTGCGTGAAAGACGTGGCCATGAAGAGTGGAAACTCAGTCGAATCGTTACGGCATTATATGAGGGGGTCAAAAGAGAGTCAATTGAACGGATGAGACGGGCGTGCTTCTGTGATTGCGGTCGGCAATCCATAGATATCTGCATATACCACGGCGAGGACACAGCCGGCGAGAGCCCGTCCAAGAGCGGTGACACGAGGAGGATGAGCGCCCCTTGGCCGTACCCCTTGTTAGCCATGCACAGCCAATTGAATGCCAATCCACCAGAGACGATCTGTATCATCGCTCCTGAGAGACAGTAGGTTTCGACATTCAATGTCGCCAACAAGATGACAAGACCGCTTATCCTTCACCAGTGCCTGCTAACGACTTGCCGACTTTGCTCTAACGCCGGCCAGATTCGTTCTCGTAGATCCATCAAGAGAAGATAGGAAAACGTGTATGAGACCATCGCATAGATGAACACGGCCATCCCGATGAGACTGGTGATAACCAAGCCCATAAATGTGACATGGACCGACAGGGGACCGACAACAGACGGCAGACTGGTGATGAAGATGATCGGCGTCCACGCGACACCCGTTATCAGCACGGCGCAGAGCAAGACCTGACCTAAACATCGCCTTTCTTTAAACAAGGTTGGAACCGATAGCGGCTGACCGATCAATTGTTTCCACAATACCCCTCGGCAAGAATATGGGGTATCGCTCGCGGAGCAGGAAAGAGGCCGGGCATCGCCGATAGTAACATTCCTCTAGGCCGAGATTATAGACAAACGGTGTTATGAGGCCTGGTCAGCGGCATGATAGGAGCTGCGGACGAGGGGACCGGACTCAACATGGCTAAATCCAAGCGCCATGCCTTCTGATTTGAAGATGGCAAATTCATCCGGATGGTAAAAGCGATCCACGGGAAGATGTTGTTTGGTCGGTTGAAGATATTGTCCGATCGTCATGATGTCACAGCCGACCGCTCGAAGGTCCCGCATGACCCCACGAACTTCCTCGGGGGTTTCACCCATCCCGACGATCAGGCCGGATTTTGTGCGAGAGCCCAGCCGCTTGGCCCGATCCAGCAGCGTGAGTGAGCGCATATACTTCCCTTGGGGTCTGATGGCAGGAAACAAACGAGCGACCGTTTCGATGTTGTGATTGAGAATCTCCGGCTTTTCAGCGACGATCGTCTTCAGGGCCTCTTCATTACCTTCCAGATCCGGAATGAGGACTTCAATCGTGCACGAATCGGTGAGGCGACGAATCTGACGAATAGTCTCCCCAAATATGTGCGCGCCGCCATCGGCCAATTCATCCCGGTTTACCGACGTGATCACGACATGCCGCAGTCCAAGGGCCTGCACCGCTTGAGCGACGCGCCCCGGCTCGTCTCGATCCAGCGGCTCGGGCCTACCGGTTGTGACAGCGCAATAGTGACAACGGCGTGTGCAGATGTCGCCGAGGATCAGGAAAGTGGCCGTCCGGGCATTCCAACACTCCCACAGATTCGGACATCGGCCCTCCTCACAGATCGTATGGAGGCCGAGCCGGTCCATGGTGTGACGAATGTCTTTGTAGTCAGGGCCTTGCCGGATCTTGACCTTAAACCAGGGAGGCAAGCGCCTTCGTTGATCAAGCGTCGGGTGGAGATCCTGAGCGGGCAAATGGGCCGCCGACCGAATGTCATGTAGGGGGATAAAGCTCATCGTCGTTCATCTCCCACCGCCAGTTGAAGCGGTGCCTCGAGAATGGCTTTAAACTCTTGAAGAAACTTCGCCGCTTGCATGCCGTCGAGCGCGCGATGGTCGCACGATAAGGTGACGTTCATCCGTCGTCCGATCGTAACCGTGCCGTTGTCGACGATCGGAAGATCGCGAATCGTGCCCACCGCCAACGCAGCCGCTTCTGGTGGGACCAGCACGGCAATAAAATTATCGACGTCAAACATGCCGAGGTTCGAAATCGAAAACGTTGCGCCTTCATACTCGTGAGGCTGTAGTCGCTTGCTCCGAGCACGATCGATTAACTCTTTCGCCTCACTGGAGATCTGACCCAGCGTTTTGGCGTGGCAATTTCGGAGGACGGGAGTAATCAACCCGTCGTCCAGCCCGACCGCAATACCGATATCGATACTTCCATGTTGCCGAATGGCCTCTCCGACAAATGAGACGTTGATCTCCGGATGCCTCGTCAGCGCGAGCGCCGACGCCTTGATCAGCAAGTCCGTGACGCTTGGATGGACCTGATGCAACCGCTTCAACTGATGACGCAGTCGTTCGGCCTCGTCCATTCCAATTTCAGCCGTCAGGTAAAAGTGCGGGACCGGCGCTTTGCTTTGGACCATTGTGCGCGCAATTGCTTTCCGCATCTGGCTCAGCGGCCGGTCAGACGCGGCGGCCGGCTCAGCACCGGATTTCGCTATTGGAAGATCACGTTCAATAATCCGTCCATCAGGACCGCTCCCCTTGATGGAACGTAGATCGATGCCACGCTCTGACGCGAGCGCTCGTGCGCGCGGCGACGCTTTGATCTCGACCTCATGAGGACTTTCCGTTTCCTTCTCTGTCTTGTTTTGCTTCGGTTGTCCGCGTTGGGGCTGTGTCTCTGGTTTGACGTCGGTGGAAGGTGTCGGCTTAGGCTCTGGCGCGGCAGTCGGCCCTGGTGCAACGCCTTCCTTCATCGCGGAATCAATATCCTCATCAGGCTCCGCAATCAGCGCGATCAATGCGCCAGACTTCACTGTTTGCCCTTCATCAGCCAGGATCTTCCTCAGCGTTCCCGACCCGAAGGCTTCCAGATCCATGACGGCCTTGTCCGTCTCGATCTCAGCAAGAACGTCGCCGGCGGCCACTTGATCACCTTCGTGCTTTTTCCATCCCAGCACGACCCCTTCTTCCATCGTATCGGTGAGCTTGGGCATCACAACGCGCGTCGCCATCGTGTCACTCCTGAGGATGTTGAAACAGGCGCCCAACTTCGTTCTCGCCGTGTTGGTTGACCTGTTTGAACATCCTCTCTTTATCTGGAACTGTTATCCCCTAAACATTTGCAACACTCGCCCGATCCAGCCTGTTCTGCGTGCCAATTGTTCAGGCATCGGTCCTTCAGAGTCCTCGGCTGGCGCATGAGGATCCGGATATTCGATCCACGGCTCTTGGGTTCCTAGATAGGCCTCCCCCTTAAAATTTAACCGACTTCGCAACTGAGCATACCCGCGATCCTGTAGCCGACGTACTAATTCATCGACGGTCTGCACCGGGGTCTCGCATGCGGATGTCTCCACCAGCGTCTGCTCATAGCGCAGACTGGCGCGATAGCCCCCATCGATTCGCTCCACATCAATTTGACGATTAAAGCCGCGCTCTTTTTCATCAAGGCCGGCGACTTGATGCTTTTCAACGATCTCATTTCCCATGTCTTGACCAGTTGAACGTGCGACAAATAGAGGATGCTCAAAATGGTCATCCAACAAGGCCGCAGCCGAAGACAACAGCGCAGGCGTACCGATATCTCACCCGTCCAGCCCTGAGCCGGCCAAGACCAGCTCTTTCCCAGTGGTACGTTGAGGATTTCTCTGAGCCGAGAACGCACCTTCGGGAAGGGGCGCGTCTTGGCGCACCTGGGGCTGGTGGGTGTAATAGAACCATTGTCAGCATCCTCCTAAATTGAGCGGAAAACTGCGAGCAAATCACTCAACGCCATTGTCTTATTCTGCAGAACCGCCCGGGCGGCTTTAATATCATCCGCCATGGCGCCCTTTGCGCCGGTCTGCAAGCACGAGGCACCCATTGCCAGGATTCGATCGCACTCCTCCTGCACTTTTGTCTTCACGACCCGATTGATCGCCAGAATTTCCGATAGCCTGGCGATGGTCTCGGCAAGATGCTTCTGAAGTTCCGCTTCCGGATAGGTTTGACGTGCCGCCTCATTGAGGCACCGATCCAAATAGTTGGCGAGAAATACGTACAATCTCACCAAAGTTTCAGTCACTTCAATGTGACGCGGAGAGACTGCTGCCGTTGCCATACACCCCCCTTTATCTAAACGTTATGTATCTGAGAGAAGCTTTTTGACCGCGTCGACGATCCGTCTCCGATCCGGAATCGCCAGATCCTCCAGCGGACGTGTGTAGGGAATCGGGACATCTTCGCCCGTCACACGGACGATCGGCGCATCCAGATAATCAAAGGCGGCACTGTAGATACTCTCGGCGATTTGGGCGCCCATCCCGGCAAACCTCCACCCTTCTTCGACGACGATGACTCGACCCGTTTTTTTGACCGAGCGAACAAGAGTGCCTACATCAAGCGGCTTCAACGTCCTCGGATCGATGACCTCGACATCAATACCTTGCCCTGCTAGGTCCTCCGCCGCTTCCAAAGCTAGTAACAACATTTTTGAATAGGCCACGACCGTCACGTGGCGCCCTTCACGCTTCACCTCCGCACGACCGATTGGAATCGTATAGTCCGCGTCCGACACCTCCCCCTTCGTGCCGTACAGTAACTGTGCTTCGATGAAAATGACTGGGTTGGGATTGCGGATGGCACTTTTCAATAAACCCTTGGCGTCATGCGGTGTGGCAGGCGCCATGACTATAAGCCCCGGCACATGCGCGAACCAGGCTTCCAAGCTTTGCGAATGTTGTGCGCCCAATTGGTGGGCTGCACTGCCCGGTCCGCGGATCACGATAGGAACCGACAATTGTCCGCCCGACATGTACCGGATCTTCGCAGCGTTGTTGACGATCTGATCCATTGCGAGAATCCCGAAATTAAATGTCATCAACTCGACGATGGGATGTAAACCGGCCATCGCCGCACCGATCGCCAACCCCGTAAACCCGGCCTCCGTGATCGGGGTATCCAATACGCGTTTCGGGCCGAATTCTTCGACGAATCCTTTACTGACTTTAAAGGCCCCCTGATAGTAACCAACCTCTTCCCCAATTAAAAATACCTTCTCGTCGCGGCGCATCTCCTCCCGCATCGCTTGATTCAAGGCATCACGATAGGAGGTCAGCATGTTCAGTACCTGGCACGGCTACAGACAGACATCGATATAGAGTTCTTCTGGTGGAGGAAACGGACTTTCATCCGCAAACTTCACGGCCGTAGCCACCTCTTCACTCACACTTCGTTCGACACGCTTGAAATCGTCCTCACCGGCCATCTGTTGGTCCAGCATGCGCTGCTTCAATACAACCAACGGGTCTCGCTTGCGCTCCTGCTCCACTTCCTTTTTCGATCGATAATGCCCATGCGCGGGATCGGCCATCGAGTGGCCCATGAAACGGTAGGTCACAGCTTCGATGAAATGCGGTCCTTGGCCCTGTCGAACCACATCCACCACTTTACGCATCACCTCGCGCACGGCCAAGACATCCATCCCATCCATCTGTGTCGCATCGATTCCATGAGACCGCGCCTTGTCGGTGAGATTGGAATACAACGCCACGGCGCGCTCGACTGGCGTACCCATCCCATAACGATTGTTTTCACAGATGAAGATGACCGGCAGTTTCCACAGTGCGGCCAGATTGAACGCTTCGTGAGCCTGCCCGCTCGGTACCGCGCCCTCTCCGAAGAAACATAGCACGACATGGTCGCGCTTCTCATACTGCGCGGCAAAGGCCAGCCCGGTCGCTAACGGAAGATGCCCCCCGACAATGGCATATCCACCCATGAACCGACGCTTGGCATCGACCAAATGCATGGATCCGCCTTTGCCCTTGCACAATCCTCCGACTTTCCCGAACAGTTCGGCCATCACCTTGCCTGAGTCCGATCCTTTGGCAAGACAATGCCCGTGGTCCCGGTATGCGCTGATCACATAGTCATCAGGGCGGATGGCGGCAATAGCGCCGACCGCCACCGCTTCTTCGCCGATATAGAGATGTAGAAAGCCGGCTATTTTTGCAAGCGCATACATCTCTGCCGATTTTTCTTCGAATCGGCGGATGAGCAGCATCTGACGATAAAGGGAGAAGAGATCGTCACGTTCCACGCGATCATTATGCCGGATGGCCGAAGGGGACACAAGGTAAGAGGACTGGGCAGAACGTGTTGCGCAGACAACGCCGACCGCGCATTGAAACGAAAAGAGGAGGACAAGAACCCTACAACAGGACCTTAATATCAGATCCTTCCACTTTGACTTGATAGGTTTTCACGCATGCAGAGGGATTATTTACCGAGACACCCGTTTTGACGTTGAACTGCCAGGCATGCCAGGGGCACGTAACGACATCATCATCCAACTCGCCCTCGCCAAGCGGGCCGCCTCGATGCACGCAGGTGTTATCGATGGCATAGAACGTTCCTGCCACATTGAACAGCGCCACTGATTGTCCATTTGCTTCCGCAACCATGCCGGCACCCGGCTTGACGTCATCGAGTCCGGCTACGCGCGTAAATTCCGCCATGAACTCCTCCACCACACTCCAACGCAGGTCCGCTTACCCGTTGGCCTGCGGACGTTTTATTTTTTTCAACAAACTTTCAATGGGAGTCGATTCGCTTCCGGCCTTGGCCTCAACGGTCAGCTGCGCGGTCAACTTCCCGGCGATGCTTTTGAACGCCTGCGACTGAGGAGAATTTGGATCTGCCACAACGATTGGCTTACCGTTATCCCCGCCTTCGCGGATGGCGGGATCGATGGGGATGCTTCCAAGAAATGGAATTCCAAGCTTTTCGGCTGCCCGCTCCCCGCCCCCATGCGAAAAAATCTCCTCACGGGTACCGCAATGCGCGCAGACATAAAAACTCATATTTTCGATGATGCCCAGCAGCGGGACATTGACCTTCTGAAACATCATCATGCCTTTGCGCACATCGTGCAGCGAGACTTCTTGCGGAGTCGTCACGGTGATCGCGCCGCTTAGAGGCACCAATTGCGAAATGGTCAGTTGCGCGTCACCGGTTCCCGGCGGCAGGTCGATCAGCAAATAATCCAACTCACCCCATACGACATCGCGAAAGAATTGTTGAATGGCGGTATGGATCATCGGCCCGCGCCACACGACCGCCGTTTCTTCAGGCACGAAAAACCCCATGGAGATGAGTTTCACTCCATAACTCTCGGCAGGCTTAATCTTGCCGTCTTCCTGTGTCGGAGGCTGCGTGACCCCCATCATCATCGGGATATTCGGTCCATAGACGTCCGCATCCATTAATCCCACGCGTGCGCCGGACTGCGCGAGCGCGACGGAGAGGTTAACAGCCACCGTCGATTTGCCGACGCCGCCTTTTCCGCTACTGACGGCAATAACGTGTTTGACGCCGGGGACGATATTTTCTGGCGCCTGTCCGGGCGTCCCGGGATTTCCTTCAGCCACGCAGATCTCCCTTCCATTCAGAACATGCAGTCGCGCGGTGCGGTGCGCGATTGATTCGCACACCGCTCATCATACGGCATCCGTTTTCAGCGAGACAAGTCAACCGATCGGCGAGGAAGCAGAAAGACGTTAGCCCTGATGGCGTTGAAGGTTATACGCCAGCCGCATCTTCGACAAGGTGAAAATGAGCCATTTGGAAGGATCGAAGTGATACCACTCGGCGCCGTTTCGATAATCCCGCAGGAACATGTGGTGATAATTGTGGTAGCCCTCGCCGAACGTGATGAGGGAAATCCACCAACTATCACGGCTGCTGTCGCCGGTGCCATGGGGCTGCTCTCCCCACATGTGGCAAATCGAATTAATGCAGAACGTGGAGTTGAGCACAAAAAAGGTGCGCCCCACGCCAGCCAAGATAAAACAACTAAGGCCGCTCATCCAACCGCCGTAGAAAAAGCCCACGATAAAGGGCAAGGCGAGGCCTGACAAGACAACCGGAATGTAATACCGATGTTGCCACATAATCAGCGGATCTTTCCGGAGCTGCTTTTCATACTTCTCGTCACGATAGGGCGACTTGATAAAGAGCCAGCCACAGTGGCTATACCAAAACCCTTTCTTCGCATTATAGGGATCTTCCTGCCCGTCGCAGCGCGCATGATGTCGAATATGATCCGAGCACCAGCGCAAGGCGGAGTTTTCAAGCGCCCATCCGCCCGCCACCAGCAGGCAGGCCTTCACCCAGGGTTTGCATTCGAAGCTGCGATGCGAAATCAGACGATGGTAGCCGACGGTAATGCCCAAGCCTGTGATTAGATACAGGACAACGAACATGGCCCAATCGACAGCGGAATAGCCGTAGAAGTACCCAAAGAGCGGCACGCCGACGACGGTCGCCACCATCATCGAGAGAAAGATAATGATCGTTGGGTAATCTGTTTTAACCTGCGGTTGCTCCACTCTGGTCCTCCATTCAGCCTGTCTGGGTTGGTTGGTCGGGGTAGAAAAACGCCGATCATGATAGCGATCGACGGGTTAGTTTTCAAGAAGAATCCCTTTCACTGTATACTAAATGAGATGAATAGTCCAACCCAGCAGCAGGCCCTAACAAATCAGCACGTTGCCGCCGTCGAATCGGACATTCGACGGATAGGCCGAGGCCTCGCCGACCATTCTGCCGATCTCGTTCCCGCATTATTCCATCGACGGTGGTGGTCCGATACGCTCATGGACTGGAGCATGAAGGATGAACCATTCAAGATCCGCCTCTTCCGCTTCATCGATGTGCTGCCGTCTGTGACGGATGATCGTCAGACCACCGCCCTCATCGACGAGTATTTCGGCGATCTGCCCTCCTTGTCCGCGCCGCTGCAATGGGGCCTTCGAGCGCTATCCGCCACCACATTGGGCGCGCGGGTGGGCGGCCAAGTCCTGCGTCGGCAGATTTTGGAAATGGCCAAGATGTTTATTGCCGGCACAACGGTGGAGGATGCAGAGCCGACCCTTGTCAAACTGTGGAAGAATGGGTGCGCCTGTTCCATCGATCTCCTTGGAGAAGCGAGCGTCTCGGAAAGCGAAGCCGATCACTATGTGAAGCGGTGCCGAGAGGCCCTCACACTCCTCGGCCGAGATACGGCGAGCTGGCCTTCCTCCTCTCTCTTGGAACACGATCATCTCGGACTCCTGCCTCGCATTCATCTGTCGATCAAATTATCTGCGATGTACTCGCAACTCGATCCCATCGACCCCGAGGGCGCTTATCATGCGATTGCGGAACGCGTCCGTCCATTGTTGAATCTTGCGCAAACCATGCCCGCCGCCGTCACATTCGATATGGAACAGGCCGAGATCAAAGACAGCATCGTAACCATCTTCATGCGATTATTTTCAGAAGCGCCGTATCGATCCTATGCGCATGCGGGAATTGCGCTACAAGCCTATCTTACCGACTCGGCAGCCGACCTCGATCACTTGATCGATTGGACTCGTCAGCGCGGCACGCCGATGACCGTGCGATTGGTCAAAGGGGCCTACTGGGACTCAGAGATAATTCGCGCTCAGCAACGCGGTTGGGCCATTCCTGTATTTCAATCGAAAGCCGATACCGATGCCAACTATGAACGGCTTACCCGCACGCTGATTCACCATATTGACTTCATTCGCCCCGCGTTCGGCACTCATAATCTTCGTAGCCTCGCTCATGCCGAAGCGGCGGCGCAAGCTGCCGGGCTTCCCCCTCATGCCTACGAATTTCAGATGCTCTACGGCATGGCCGAGTCGCTCCAGACAGCCGTCGCCAAATCCGGGCGACGCGTCCGCATTTACACCCCGGTGGGAGAGCTGATTCCCGGCATGGCGTACCTCGTCCGCCGTCTGCTGGAAAACACGTCGAACGAATCGTTTTTACGAAAGGAGTCGACTGAGCAACAATCACTCGATCTCCTCTTACGTCCACCCCATTCCGCATTCAGCACTCATGAGACCTCCGTTAGGGCCGACGAGTCGAATCACTCAATCGCATCCGGCGAGCGATTTACCAACGAACCGCTCACTGACTTTTCCCACGCTTCTTGCCGCGTGATCATGGCTGAGGCCATCGCCGGCGTAAAGACACAATTCGGCCGACACATGTCGATGACGCTGGCCGGCGGCAGGAGGCCGTCGGGTCCCGAATTGATCGCACGAGATCCGAGTCAGCCGGATCGTGTGCTCGGTCGTATCCAGACCTGTTCAATTCAAGATATTGAAATCGCTCTTCCCGCCAGTCTCTCCAGTCGTCTTCGTTGGCGCGCCGTGCCGATAGACAGGCGCGTCACCATTATGACCGCCGCCGCCGCGCTAATGCGACGTCGCAGGTTTGAGCTGGCCGCGTGGGAAATCTTCGAGACGGGCAAACCCTGGCGGGAAGCCGATGCGGACGTGGCCGAGGCGATCGACTTCCTGGAATTCTATGCTCGGGACATGCAACGCATCGGCCAGCCTCGCCGATTGGGGCATGAACCGGGAGAGTTCAACGAATTGATTCATGAGCCTCGCGGCGTAGTCGCCGTGATCGCGCCGTGGAATTTTCCGCTCGCGATTCCGACGGGCATGGTGTCAGCCGCGCTGGTGACGGGAAACATCGTCCTCTTTAAACCGTCCGAACGTTCGTCCATTCTGGGTCATTTGCTTGTCGAACTTCTCCACGAAGCCGGTGTTCCACGAGATGTCCTGCAAGTTCTGCCGGGCGGAGGTGAGCTCGGGCATGCCCTGGCGACCCATCCGAAGGTGGATCTCGTAGCCTTTACCGGATCGAAAGATGTTGGATTGCGATTGTTGGCCGAGAGCATACAAACAAGGACCGATCAGCGAACGATCAAGAAGGTTATCGCGGAAATGGGTGGAAAGAACGCCATCATCATTGACGAGACCGCGGATCTCGATGAGGCGGTTCTCGGAGTCATGAAATCGTTCACCGGCTATCAAGGGCAGAAGTGTTCGGCCTGTTCTCGCGCCATCGTTCATCACTCGGTCTACGAGCATTTTCTTCGACGCCTCACCGACGCGGTGATGAGCCTCCGGATCGGTCCGCCTGAAGATCCGGCGAACACGATGGGTCCCATGATCGATGCTAGGGCCCAGGCGAAAGTCGAAGCCTATATCAAAATCGGCAAGCAAGAAGGACGGATCGTGGCACTGAGAGGCACCGTGGGACCTGGTTATTTCATCGGCCCGGTGGTCGTGGCGGATGTGCTTCCCGAACACCGCCTGGCACAGGAAGAGATCTTCGGACCGGTGCTGGCGGTTATGCGCGCAAACGATTGTGCGGATGCCCTCCGCATCGCCAATCACTCTTCCTATGCGTTAACCGGCGGGATCTATTCTCGCAGTCCCAAAAATATTCGGTTGGCACGAGCCACATTCGACGTCGGCAATCTGTACATCAATCGGCCCATTACGGGGGCCCTTGTGAACCGGCAACCGTTTGGAGGGCACCGACTCTCCGGCGTCGGCGCGAAAGCGGGGGGAGAAGACTATCTCGATCAGTTTATGATTTCACGCGTCGTGAGTGAAAATACGCTTCGTCGTGGATTCGCGCCCTCGGAATGGGAGTGAGAGCCAAGCTAATGCCTGCCGGGAAATGTGCTTGTCTGCGGATTCATCGACATCGATTCGAGTTCCTCGGTAATCTCCGTCACCATTCCCCGATCGGACTTTAAGGGAGGCAGCTCCTGGCGTTCAATGTACTTCACGAGACCGATGCCATTGGCAAACCATGCGGTCATCACATCGGTCCCGATGGCGGACCGATGATTGCCGGAGAGCGTGATCCGCATCGTCATGCGCGCTTCAACCCGAATCGCATCCGGGTAGACCCCCGCCGGAACGGTGATCGTCTCTTTTCCCATCACGGTCACGACGGCCTCCATGTCGGCCACTTCATTCTGCTCATCGCCGTCGAGATCGCTGCCAAAATCCAAGCCCTTTCGATTGAACTGCTGAAACGACGATGGGATTTCTACAGGGAATCGAACGATTTGATACGGGACGAGTTGTTTCTCTAGAGGCGTGCCGGGATCCGATCCATAATAGACAATGCCTGCCGGATCTTTCCGATAATAACTATCGGAAGGACCGTGATTTCCTGGATTTGTATCGTGGAAGATTTTCACATTGACGCCTTTGATCCTATCCGATCCTTTCACGGTGGACACATTGACAAAGCCGGTGCGCGCAATGGTTTGTAACGGACCCTCCATCACTTCACCGCGATACCGCCATTGCAGACCTTGTGTGTCGGGGAAATAATCTTCGGTATTCGTGGTCGCCTCAAGCGCCCCCACGTTAGACGGGAAAGAGGCACATAAAGTCAACGAGACAATAAACATCCACACGTAACAGTGCTGATCGCGCTGCATAGGAACCTCCGCATTGCTTTTACGCATAACACAACCCATTCACCACCAGCAAGGGCGGGCGTTGCCAAGAAGCGGCGCAATTGCCGATAATGTCTGCACGCACTCAACAGTAATCTCTGCCTCATGCCGACTCACTCAGATCAGACTCCCGGAAAACGCACGATTCTCATAACCGGAGGGTCTCGCGGAATCGGCCGAGCGCTGTGTCGACACTTCGGACGAAAAGGATGGCACGTCGGTGTTCATTACCATGAGCGCAAGACAGAAGCCGAACAAACAGTCACCTCTATTCGAGAAGATGGCGGGCAATCCATCATGCTGCAAGCCGATATTCGCCAGGCCCATCAAGTCGAAACGATGGTTGAGCACATGGTAGTTGCGTATGGGCACCTCGATGCGATGGTGTGCAATGCGGGCATCGCGTCCGGCAATCTGCTTCTTCGCCTTGCCGGTGAGGAATGGGACACGATCCTTGGGACCAACCTCACCGGAACATTTCATTGCCTCCAAGCCGCAGGCCGGCACATGCTGAAACGCCGTCAGGGTTCGATCATCGTCGTTAGCTCCTATGCGGGCCTGCATGGAGATACCGGTCAATCCGCCTATGCCGCATCGAAGGCCGGACTGCTGGGACTTGTCAAATCGGCGGCGCTGGAGTGGGGACACAACAATATTCGCGTGAATGCTATCTTACCAGGCCGGCACCGGACGGAGCTTTCCGGTGGGCCGATGTCCCATGACGAGTTAACGGATCATACCTTGGGGAGAACACCTGACATCGATGACGTCGTTCGCTCCATCTATCGGCTCGCTGTAGCCGAGGATATTTCCGGGCAAATCTGGAACCTTGATAGCCGTATCGTTTGAGTTCGCGCCACATTGCTTACACGCAACGCCTGCTCTAGAATTCGCGAACAGTCTCATTAAACCTCTCTTGGTAAGCATGACTGGATGTTTTGTCACCGGCACGGACACCGGTGTTGGAAAAACACTCATAACTGCCGCGCTGGCACACTGTCTCAAGCAGCGCGGACTTCGCGTTGCCGTCATGAAGCCGATCGAGACAGGGTGTCCAGACGAGCCACAGAGCAATTCGGACGCGGAACGACTCACGGCTTCTATTTCGGACTCATCTCCTATCGACCTCATTAGTCCGTATCGGTTCACATCGCCGGTAGCGCCGTTGACTGCCTCGCGTGCGGCAGGGACCCCTATTGATATGGGTCGAATTGCCGCCGCCTTCCGCCGCATGGCTCAAGAGCGGGATGTCGTCTTGGTGGAGGGGGTGGGCGGAGTCATGGTGCCTGTTTCCGACAAGATGGATGTTCGCGATGTCATCGCGTCGCTCCGTCTACCTGCATTGATCGTTGGACGCGCCGCCTTGGGAGGCGTGAATCATGCCCTCCTCACTGTGGAAGCTCTCAGGCAACGAGCGATCCCGATTATCGCCATTGCGCTCAATCAGGTTGAGGCGCATACGAATACAGATCAAGTTCTCTCGACGGTCGATTTAATCCGAGAACGTAGCGGGGTTCGTGTTTTCCACCCGATTGCCTATGAGGCAAGGGCATGTGAAGATTGGAAGAGCGGAATGATGGCAATGGCGCAGACAGCTACGATTCGTTCATTGGCCGACTGGCTCGTTCAATCTTCTCGATAAAGGCCCGTACGGCCGCAGAAATATCGGGAGCGCTCCAAATAGCAGACATGACCGCGACCCCGTCGGCTCCCGCCTGCATGACGCTCTCCGCATGTTCAAGAGAGATGCCGCCGATAGCAAACATCGGCAGGTCCGTCAGGACACGAACACGGTGTAACCCTTCGACGCCGACGGCCGGTTCATGCTCCGCCTTGGAAGCGGTCGGAAAAATCGGACCGAACCCCACATAATCAGGCTTGTCGGCGGTCGCCAGAGTGACCTGTTCGGCAGTGTGCGTGGACAGGCCGATGAGTTTATGCGGTCCCATGACCGCTCTGGTAAGGGCTACGGGAAGATCGTCCTGTCCGACATGCACGCCATCCGCGTCTACAGCCAGTGCCAGATCGCAACGATCGTTCACGATTAAGATGGCGCCGGCGTCGCTTGCTGCACGCCGTAGTTGCTCGGCCTGACGATAGGCATCTTTTCCGGACGCCGCCTTATCGCGATATTGAAACAGACGAGCGCCCCCGGCGGCCGCTTCTTTCAACGCCTCGACCAGCGAAAGCCGCTGCACCAACCGAGGATCTAAGATGGGATAGAGACCATGAAGCGCCGATCGGGAACCTGCGATGGTCACAACTACCGTGCCGCAGGCCCATGGTTGGCCAGCAGTCGATCGAGAAAGGTCGTCGAGACCCGCCCCTTCATAAATTCCGCATCCGTGAAAATCCGGCGGTGCAGCGGCAGAGTTGTCTTAATCCCTTCGATCACGAACTCGTCCAACGCCCGGCGCATGCGCGCCATCGACTCCTCTCGATCCCGCCCATGCGTGATCAGTTTGGCGATCATCGAATCGTAATGCGGCACGACCATGCTGTTGGACTCCATGACGGAATCGACGCGTACCCCGATCCCGCCCGGCGGACGGTAGCGCGTGATCAATCCGGGACAGGGCGTGAATTTTTCAGGATCTTCGGCATTGATCCGGCATTCAAAGCTGTGACCAGTCAGTTTGATATCCTGCTGGCGAAAGGCGAGCGACAAGCCCGCCGCAATCCGAATTTGTTCTTTGATCAAATCGATGCCCGTGATCATCTCGGTGATAGGATGTTCCACCTGAATTCGGGCATTCACTTCCATAAAATAAAAATGCTGATCCTTGTCGAGGAGAAATTCCACCGTCCCTGCATTGCGGTAGTGCACCGCCTTGATGGCTTCTACGGCGACACGGCCCATTTCCCTGCGTAACTTTTCATCGACTGCAGGCGACGGCGTTTCTTCCACGAGCTTTTGATAGCGCCGCTGGATCGAACAATCTCTTTCGCCCAAGTGCACCGTGCGGCCGCGTTCATCGGCTAAAACCTGTACCTCGATATGGCGAGGCTCGATAAAATATCGCTCGAGATACACCGCCTCGTTTCCAAAGGTCGATTTCGCTTCGCTTTGCGCCGCTTGAAACGCACGCACGAGTTCGTCTTCTTTGTTGACGACCCGCATGCCGCGCCCGCCGCCGCCAGCCGTGGCTTTGATGATGACGGGAAAACCGATTTTGCGCGCGGCCTCCAACGCTTCTGTTTCGCTCCGCAGCTCGCCGGGGCTGCCGGGCAACACAGGAATGTTGCGGCGGATCATGATTTCTCTTGCTCGGGCTTTATCGCCGAGCGCCGCGATATTTTCAGAGGTGGGGCCTATGAAGGTGATGCCGATCGATTCGCAGACCTCGGCAAAGTGCGCATTCTCCGATAAGAATCCATAGCCGGGATGGATGGCTTCCGCCCCCGTCACTTCCGCTGCGCTGAGGACGTTCGGAATGTTGCGATAACTCAGTCCGTCTTCGGCGGGTCCGACACAGACATGCTCGTCGGCCAATTGCACGTGCAGAGAATGCGCGTCAACTTCCGAATGGATGGCAACCGTGGAGATGCCGAGTTCTTTGCAGGCGCGGATAACACGAAGGGCAATTTCTCCGCGATTAGCGATGAGAATTTTCTTGAACACTCCCCTACCCTCGCAAGATGCCAGGAGGATGTTCAAAAAGGTCAGCCAACAAGGCCGCGGGAAGGACAAAACCGAAGGCGTACCGATATTTCACCCTCCCAGCTCCTAGCCGGCCAAGACCGGCTCTTACCCTCAGGTGCGTTGAGGATTGTTTCGGGCCGAGAACGAAGCACGGGAAGGGGCGTGTCTCGGCACGCCTGAGGCTGGGCTGCTGTGTTGCTGCCTTTTTCAACATCTCCTCAAGACGTTTGGGATGGGTCGATTAAAAAGAGCGGTTGGCCATATTCCACAGGCTTGGTGCTTTCAGCCAAGATTTTCATCACGCGCCCGTTTACCTCGGATTCGATCTCGTTCATCAGCTTCATCGCCTCGACAATGCACAAGACCTGGCCCTTTTTTACGATATCTCCCTCTTCTACATACGCATCGGCATCGGGAGAAGGGGAGCGATAGAAGGTCCCGACGATCGGCGACGTGATCGTCAACATCCCGGCGCTCTGCTCCGGGGTCGAAGGAGACTGAGGCTGCTCGACTTGCGCCGAAGCGCTTCCAACGACCGACTCGGACTTCGCAACGAGCACGGGAATCGCCGCCGATTCACGTTTGAGCCGAATGCGGAAGCCTTCCCGTTCGAATTCCAGTTCCGCCAAATTATGTTGTTTAAGAAGATCGATAAAACCTTGGATGGCCTGATTGTGTTCGTCCATCAATCCAGGTTTCTGCGAGGTGTCCTGCGCACGACGAACAGCTGCAGACTCTTCGCTCGCGGAGGGCCGCGGACTGACTGGCCGTGATGGCCGCTTCGGTTTTTTCAACGGACGCGCTCCACATACGCGCGAGTGCGCGTATCGATCTTGATGACTTCGCCGATCTCAAGGTAGAGAGGCACCTTAATGCTGGCCCCGGTCTCGACGATAACCGGACGTGTCCCGCCCGAGGCCGTATCTCCGCGGACCCCCGGCTCCCCGTCCACCACCTTGAGCTCAATGAAAATCGGCAACTCGACGGCCAGTGGTTGATGTTCGTATACCAGAATCTTCGAGACGGTGTTTTCCTTCAGGAGGTCGGCATTCTCTCCCAGCTGTTTCTTCTCGTATGTAAACTGCTCGAAACTTTCGGTATCCATGAACGTATACGTGTCGCCCGACGCGTATAAGAACTGCATATCGCGCTCTTCGAGGTCAGGCTCTTCCAGGCGTTCACCGGAGCGAAACGTGCGATCGAGCACGTTGCCGGTTTTATAACTTTTGAGTTTGGTTCGAACGAAGGCGCCGCCTTTACCCGGTTTCACATGTTGAAATTCGACAATATAAAACGGCTCTCTATCGAGAAGAAGCCGAGACCCGTTACGAAAATCCGCGGTCGAAATCACAAACTATCTCCCTTCTTCATCACCGACATTTACGAGGGCATCTGCGCACGGTTTCTCTTCACATACGCCAGCGCCGCCCGAATCCCAAGCACATAGCCGTCTGGGCCAAAACCGGCTATCTGTCCGATCGCCACACCGGCAATATACGAGCGGCGCCGGAATGACTCTCGGGCATGGACGTTCGTGAGATGCACTTCAACCGTAGGAATGTCCACGGCGGCGATGGCGTCGCGGATCGCCACGCTGGTATGCGTATACGCGGCAGGATTGATCACGATAGCGTCGATTCGGTCCTTCGCTTCTTGAATCCAGGTCACCAATTCCCCTTCGATATTCGACTGCCTGATCTGAACGCGAATGCCTTCCTGCGCTGCAAAACTCTCGATCGCAGCGTTCACGTCCTTCAACGAAAGCGCGCCGTAGAGTGATCGTTCACGCGTCCCGAGCATGTTGAGATTGGGTCCATGTAGAACAAGAATACTGATCATAGGGGAAATCGCGGGCATGAGCGCTGGACTTTAAAAACGGCGATCATTCTAACAGGGCGCTCCAGGCGGGTCAAACGAAGTCCTAGAAAATTCAAATGCACCATTCATCTTCCCCCCCCGGTTCTATGAATGTTAACAGTGACCATATAGAAAAAGGGTAAGAAACGAAGACGGCGGCAGCCGATTGATTAGATGTGTTCGGGGAGAGACTGTTTGTGGTGACCGTGAAGCAGCTTCACATGATCCAAAATTTTATCGGCTAACTCCCGCTTCGCCATCACCGGGATCGCCGTCGTTCGTCCTTCGCGATCGATGAGGATCGCGGCGGAGGTATCTGAGCCGAAGCCGGACCCGGCTTCCGCAACGTTATTGCCAACGACCAAATCGAGGCCCTTATACTTCAACTTCTGGGCAGCATGTTCGGCGACGGCTTCGGTCTCGGCGGCAAATCCCACGATTGTCTGAGAGGGTGAGCGCTGCTGACTCAAGAGAGTCAGGATATCGTCGGTCGGCTCCAGATCGAGGTGTTGCCAGGCCGTGCCGCCCTTTTTTATTTTCTTAGCCGAGGGCCTTACCACTCGGAAATCCGCCACAGCGGCCGCCATAATGACGACGGTGGACCAGGATAAACGCGACTGCATGGCTTTTGTCATGTCTTCCGCAGTCGAGACATACTGAATCTCAACGCCCGCTGGAATCGAAAGCGCTGTCGGACCCGTAACCAATACAACCTGGGCTCCGCGTTGGCGGGCGGCCTGAGCCAATGCATATCCCATCTTGCCTGACGAGCGATTCGAAATAAATCGAACCGGATCGATCGCCTCTTGCGTCGGTCCTGCCGAAATGAGAATACGCTGGCCGACCAGGTCACGTCGGGGAGCGAGCGCCGCTTCAAGCGCAGCTAGAATAACCTCTTCTTCCGTGAGTCGGCCTTTTCCTACCTTCCCCGAAGCCAGCGGACCATCTTCCGGCTCGAGCACGATGACGCCTCGCCGACGTAACGTCGCTACGTTCGCTTGCACCGCCGGATGATCCCACATCCCTCCATCCATCGCAGGCGCCACGATGAAGGGGCAGGACGCGGTAAGCGCCATCGTGCTAAGTAAATCGTCGGCCAAGCCGGTGGCGTATTTGGCAAGCTGATTGGCGGTGGCAGGCGCAACGACAATGGCTTGCGCTTGCTCAGGCAGGCTCAGGTGGGTCATCTCCTCCCGCGCCGCGAAGGTATTGATTGAAACAGGATTTCTGGACAATACTTCAAAGGTGAGCGGACTGACAAATCGGCTCGCCGCCTCGGTCATCACAACAGAGACGTGAGCGCCCTCCTGGATCAGGCTGCGCAGCAACCCAACCGCCTTATAGGCGGCGATGCTCCCGCTGACACCCAGAACAATTCGTGCACCGAGAAACTTCTGACGGGTCAACCCGGCTACTCCTCCGTGTCCGGTCCGGCCTCTGGGGCAGCGTCCGGCTCGACCTCCGGCATCTTCGGAGAATCATCGACGTATACGCTGAGTTCCTTCTTGATCTCACGGGCATCTTCACCCAACGTCGTCGCGGACGCCGCCACCCGCTCGAACTCGCTCTCGCGCATACGCTTGGCATCTTTCATCGCTTGACGCGCTTCTTTACCGATCAGGTACTCGAGCTTGCCTTGCACCATTTCATCGATCGCCATCGTCGTCTCTTTGGTGAATTTCGTCTGGATCGTGAGCCTCGATCCTTGCATGATCTGTTTCGCACGCTGTGAAGCCGCAATCACCAATCGGTGCCGTGAGTCATAGCGGTCCTTGCTGTTCTCCGGCAAGAGGGCAAGCATATCCATCATTATCGGCTTCTCCTTTTTATTGGGACAGGTCTTCGCCGCTCCGTGAATGGAGCTCCTTATCGCGAAGAAAGTTTTCTTCCAACCATTGTAAATCCAGGCGCTTGGTCCGGATGCGCTCGGCGAGCACAATAGCCTCGAGGCCGGCCAGCGCCTGCGTCATGTCGTCATTTTTGACAATATAATCGTACTCCCGGTAGCTCCACATTTCTTCACGAACTTTTTGGAGACGCCGCTGAATCTCTTCCGCCGAATCGCTCCCGCGCTGTTCGAGCCGCACGCGCAATGCTTCGATCGACGGCGGAAGAATGTAGACGAAGACCGCGTCGTCGAAGCTCTTTCTAATTTGTCTCGCTCCCTGGACATCGATTTCCAACAGCACGTCGATCCCATGATCCATCATATCGACCATCGCCGTGCGCGGTGTGCCGTAGCGATGCCCATAGACCTGCGCCCACTCAACAAATTCGTTCCGTTCCACCAAATCTTGAAAATATCGCTCGTCGACAAAGAAATACTCACGGCCATGCATTTCCCCCGGTCGCGCTAGCCGCGTTGTGTACGAGATAGAATGTTTGAGGCCCGGAACGTGCGACACCAATTGCTTACACAGAGTGGTTTTACCCGCTCCGGATGGGGCTGAGACCACAAATAGCGATCCTCTACGTTCCATAGTTGCGTCGACGGTTATTCGGAAGCCGGTGGCGAACGCGTTCAGACCTTGTATTCATGCGCGGGACTCGCATCGGCTCATTCGATATTCTGAACCTGCTCCCGGATCTTTTCCAATTCCCCTTTCAACTTGACGACGTGCGTGGCAATTTCGGCGTCGTTCGCTTTGGATCCGATCGTATTGACCTCCCGTCCGCATTCCTGCAGGAGAAAATCCAGTGTACGGCCGACGGGCTCCTTGCTGGTGAAAGATGTTTCGAATTGGCCGAGATGCGAGCCGAGACGCGTCACTTCCTCGGTAATATCGCATCGCTCCGCATACAGGGCCAACTCCTGCGCAAGCCTCCCTTGATCAAGATCGGCCGAGGCCGCGAGTTTGTCCACGCGCGCTTTTAATCGAGAGAAATACTCCTGAACGACATGGGGGGAACGCTGCTCAATGGCTGCTATCTCTGTCCGAACCGTGTGCACGCGCATGCTCAGATCTTTTGCCAAAACAGCGCCTTCGCGGCGGCGCATCTGATCGAGTGCCGAAAGCGCCTCTTCGACAACTTGTTTGGCCTTCCGAATGAGCGGTTTGTCGTCAACCGGCCGATCGCTGACCGAAATAATGTCTCGATATCCGGTCAACATGGCCACATCGATCGACCCACTCAATCGCAGTTTCTTTTTCAAGTCGCGAAGCAGGCTATGGTACTGCCTTGCCAACGCGTGGTCAAGGCTCAGCTGCTTCCCCGTTTCTTTTCCACCCGACAACGACACGCTCAATTCGATCCGGCCTCTCGCGCAATGCTGTTGAATCGTCCGTTTGAATTCATCTTCAAGCGAGGACATCACTCTGGGCAGGCGGACGACAATCTCACAGAATCGATGATTGACCGATCGCAATTCTGCGGTGACGCTTCCCCCCGGCCACGCCCCTTCGCTTCGGCCATATCCGGTCATGCTGGTCATCATCGTGGTTGCTTACCTTCCCATGGACAGTCGGAATAAATTGAGCATTGCGCGCATTTGGGTTTCTTCGCCACACAGACATATCGACCATGCAACAAGAGCAATTGCGAACCGGAGATCCACCGCTCGATCGGAATGACACGTTGCAGATCCTCCTCAATGACAGCCGGATCGTCACTGTTCGTCAGTCCTAAACGAGCAGACACTCGTTTCACATGCGTGTCGACAACGATTCCGGGTTGACCGAAACAATGGCCTAGGATCACATTGGCCGTTTTTCTTCCGACCCCCGGCAACTGCACCAACTCATCCATCGTCCTGGGAACCTTTCCCCCGAATCGTTCGGTCAATATCCTTCCGGTGGCGATCAGGCTTCGCGCCTTACTTTTATAAAATCCGGTTGGTTTGATCGCGGCTTCCAGTGCGCCGGGATTGGCTTTCGAGAAATCCTCGGGACGCGCATGGGTACGGAACAAGCCGGGTGTCACTTGATTCACGCGCTGATCGGTACACTGCGCCGACAAAATCGTGGCGACTAATAGCTGGAAAGGACTGCGATGATCCAGCTCAACCTTCGCGTCAGGCATGGCCCGCGTGAGCTTCGAGAGTATGCGTGCGACGCGAGGCTTGATGGCGCGAGTGGATAGTACACGGCGGACTTTCACGCATCCTCGCTGCTAGTTCGATCCGGCGGCGTCACGCAATGTTTCAAGAGACTGATCGGCCTGCTTCTCTATACCCTGATCCCCTCGATCCCCGCGCTGGGCAAGAAACCGATCGAGGCGATCAATGAGCGGAGGCAACGTCTCGGAAAGGAGGGCAGAAATGGCGACAGCCTGATAGCGGCGGGCGAGGATGTCGACATCTTTCGGCCCGAGGCGATCGCTTTTATTTAAGACTAGCAATCGTGGAATGTGATGAAGGCCCAGGTCGGAGAGGGTTTTCTCGACCGCATGGATCTGTCCATCGAGATCCCGCGAGCTGGCATCAGCCACATGCAACAGGACATCGGCGTCTTGCAATTCTTCCAAGGTCGTCCGGAACGCGCCGATGAGATCTTTGGGAAGATCACGAATGAACCCCACCGTATCCGTAATGATCACTTCACGATCGTGGGGAAACCGCAACCGGCGGCTCGCAGTATCAAGTGTTTCAAACGGACGATCTTGGGCGGACACATGGCTGTCGGTCAAGGCGTTCAAGAGGGTCGACTTGCCGACGTTCGTATAACCGACGATGGAAATAACAGGCAGCATCCGGCGGAAGCGCTGTGCGCGGCGTTGATCGCGATGGCGGGCGAAGGCGGTCATTTCCCGCTCCAGATGCGTGATACGGTCGCGAACCCTGCGCCGATCGGTTTCCAACTTCGTCTCGCCGGGACCACGCGCGCCGATCCCTCCTCCCAAGCGGGAGAGCATCGAAGTCCTACCCGCGGTCGACAAGCGCGGCAGCAGATATCGCAACTGCGCCAGCTCCACCTGAATCTTCCCTTCACGGCTGTGGGCGCGACGAGCAAATATGTCGAGAATCACTTGCGTGCGATCGACCACCTTCATATCCGTAATCTCGGCAATGGCACGCACTTGAGCCGGCGTCAAATCCTGATCGAAGATCAATAGATCTGCGCCTTGCTGAAGCGCCTTCATGACGGCTTCTTTAAGTTTGCCAATGCCGAGCAGGTACTTCGGATGGATTTCCTTCGGACGCTGCCTGACCGTATCCAGGACCGTCATGCCATCCGACTGCACCAGTTCAAGCAGCTCTTCCACCCGTTCATCTTGAACCATACGTCCCTTCGTGGAAACGCTGACCACGATCGCGCTCGTATGGCCTGCCTTGACTTCGTGACTCGCCGCTTCTCGGGCCAGTTCATCTTCCAGCGCATCGATAAATTGGGCGCAATCCAGTTGAAACGCATGAAACGGAGACGCCGGTAAAACTTCACACAACTGTCCCTTGGCATTGGCGGGGAGGATATGCGCGACATACATGGAGGCGGGAAGCGCATCCGGTCCGATGCCGACGGCCGCAATGAGATCCAATCGCAGTAAGGCCAAGTCGGTAAGATCGTCCTGCGTTAAGGGTTCGTTCAGTAAATGCGTATGGACGAGACGTACACCTCGTAACGAACGGGATCCGACGCGATACTTCCATAGGTCGTTTAAGATCAACTCTCGGCCCGTTCCTACTATGACCTGTTCGATGCCGCCCCGTCGGTTGACTACCAAGCCGATCTGGCAGCGAATTTCAGCCGATAGTTCTGTGCATGTTCGTGCAAGCTCCGGAGTGATCACCTTATCGACGGGCACCCGCCGACGGTAGAGGTGCTCCAGCCGCAACAATTGTCCAGCTTTCAAACCATGAATATTTCCTTGAATGGTAGGAATCTTTATTGCCTCCTGAACGTAACAGAGTCGGTAGACCTTTTTTTTCGCGTCGCACAGATGCCCATAGGAGGACTGATGGTGTCGGAGCTCGGCAGGGTCATCTCCGGATCGGCCTCCAGATCCCATGATGCCCATCGGCCCGCCAAGTAGGACCCGCGCGCAGCGGCCGCAATCATGGCAGCATTGTCGGTACAGAGCGCAGTCCGCGGAATGGCCAGCGCAATTCCCGTCGCCGCAGCACGCTCGGAAAGAAGACTCCGCAAACGAGAATTAGCCGAGACACCTCCGACTACCGCGAGAGCGGCCACTCGATAGCGTGACACAGCCGCGAAGGCCTTTTCTACGAGGACCTCGACAATCGCTTCCTGATAGCCGGCGGCAATATCGGCCAATACCCTCGGACTTCCGGCGCGATCCAGGTCGCGAAGGTAATAGAGCAATGCGGTCTTGATCCCGCTAAAACTAAAATCTAAGTTGCGGTGTTTTAAATAGGGTCGCGGAAAGCGCACGGCGGCAGCATTCCCCGTTTGGGCGAGCCGATCCATCGCGGGACCGCCGGGAAATCCCAATCCCAGCATCTTGGCCCCCTTATCAAACGCCTCGCCGGCCGCATCGTCCAGCGTACGTCCTATCAACTGAAAACCGCCGTCCGTGGTCGTGAGATACAGATGCGTATGTCCACCCGACACAACCAAGATCACACAGGGCATCGGCAGCTTCGAGTTTTCCATCCACGCAGATGCAATATGACCTTCCAAATGATTGACGGCGATCAGCGGAACCCGCCTGGCATAGGCCAACGCCTTTCCCATGTTCACGCCGACCAAGAGGGCCCCGGCGAGGCCCGGCCCGGAAGTGACCGCGACGGCCTGCACATCCGACCATTCGATGTGAGCCTGCGCCATAGACTGAGCGACGACAGACTCGACCGTTTCAATATGACGCCGCGCGGCTAATTCAGGCACGACGCCGCCGTAGCGTTGATGCACATCGTGCTGTGAATAGAGCACGCTTGACAACAGAACGCCGTCAACGCGCATCACAGCGGCGGCCGTTTCGTCACAGGATGTTTCAATAGCTAAAATCGACGGGGCCGGCGAGTGACTGGAAGGGTCAGTAGGCGTTGCGGCGGCCGATGCGATGCCCATGCGTTGAATGATCACGAAGCTATGCAAACCTCTCTAGACAGCACGACCCTCGAGTGAATTCACCCGAGGGTCGTGCAGCCCACCATGTGTGCTCAAAGGAACAGCCTTAGACGCCGGCCAGCGCTTCCGCTTCTATGAAGTTCGGCGCATTGTCCCGCAAGACCACCTTGATTCTCCGAACATCTTTAAACCGGCCACGCAACAATTCTTCGGAGAGCGGATCGCCGATGTTCTTTTGAATGGTCCGGCGCATGGGTCTTGCCCCATACAATGGCTGATACCCTTCTTGAATGAGCCATTGCTTGACGTCGTCGCCCACTTCCAGCTGCACGCCGCGTTCGAGCAGGCGCACATTCAGCTCCTTGATGAGGATATCGGTAATATTGATCAGATGCTGCTTCTCAAGCGGGTGGAAGACCACCACTTCATCGATACGGTTCAAAAATTCCGGACTAAAGGATCGACGCAATTCTCCGAGCACATCGTCCTTGATGCGGCGATCGTGATCGCTCTGCTCTACGCGATGGAAGCCCAGAGACACACCCTTCTGGATCAGCTTGGTACCGAGATTCGACGTCATAATGATCACGGTGTTTTTGAAATCGACTTTGCGACCGAGGCTATCGGTCAGCACCCCGTCATCAAGTACCTGCAGCATGACGTTGAAAATATCGGGATGCGCTTTTTCGATTTCATCGAACAGCACCACAGAGTAGGGCCGCCGGCGAACGCGTTCTGTCAATTGTCCGCCTTCTTCATATCCCACATAGCCGGGAGGAGCGCCGAAGAGACGAGAACTGGTAAACTTCTCCTGATATTCCGACATGTCTATCCGCACAAGGGCGTCTTCGGTGTTGAACAGGAATTCGGCCAGCGCCCGGGCCAGTTCAGTCTTTCCAACCCCGGTCGGACCTAAGAAGATAAAGGAGCCGATGGGCTTCTTGGCATCTTTGATCCCCGCACGTGAACGACGGATCGCACGGCAGACCGCCGAGATGGCTTCTTCCTGACCGACGATCCGTTTATGGAGGAACTCCTCCATATTGAGCAGCTTGTTGGATTCCTCCTCTTCCAATTTGAAGAGAGGAATGCCGGTCATCTTCGAGACGACATAGGCCACATCTTCTTTGCTGATAACGGGCCGATTTTTTTCCTGATTTTTCTTCCACTCTCGTTTGGACTCTTCAAGCAATTTACGGAGCCGTTCTTCTTCCTCTCGGAACTTGACGGCCTCCTCAAAATTCTGGAGGGAAATAGCCACTTCTTTTTCACGAGACACTTTCTTGAGTTCTTGCTCAAGCGCTTTCAATTCCCCGGGCAACGCGTACGTTTGCAATTTCGCCCGGGAACCCGTCTCATCGATGAGGTCGATCGCCTTATCTGGCAAAAACCGGTCGGTGATGTAGCGATCCGAAAGCTTCACGGCCTCCACGACAGCTTCTTCGGTGATTTCCACACCATGATGCTCCTCGTATCGATCGCGCAATCCCTGAATGATGCGAACCGTTTCATCGATGCTGGGAGGCTGGACATAGATGGGTTGGAAGCGTCGCTTCAGCGCGCCATCCTTTTCAATGTGCTTGCGATACTCATCCAATGTGGTGGCGCCGATGCATTGAATCTCGCCGCGAGAGAGCGCTGGTTTCAACATATTTGAGGCGTCGATCGAGCCCTCGGCGGCACCGGCTCCGACTAAGGTATGCAGTTCATCAATGAAGATGATGATATTCCCGGCCTGCGCAATCTCCTTCATCACGACCTTGAGTCGCTCCTCGAACTGACCGCGATATTTCGTGCCGGCGACGAGGGAACCCAGATCCAAGGCAATGACCCGTCGCGAGAGAAGATTGTCCGGCACCTCGGATTGCACGATCCGTTGAGCCAACCCTTCGACGATCGCGGTCTTTCCGACTCCTGATTCTCCGATTAAGACGGGATTATTTTTCGTGCGGCGGCTGAGGATCTGCAGGACTCGTTCGATTTCATCTGCGCGGCCGATCACGGGATCTAACTGGCCCTCCTGCGCCAATTGAGTGAGATCGCGGCCGAACTCATCAAGAGCCGGTGTATTGCTTTTGCGATCGCGTTCACGTGGCGCCGACTTGCGAAGGAACGTGACGGTCAGTTGACGAGCAGTGAGCAGATTAGCACCCAGACTTCGGAGGATTTTTCCCCCGATCCCTTCTTCCTCTCGCAGGAGTCCGAGCAAGAGATGCTCACCGCCAATATGATTGTGTCCAAGTAAGCGGGCTTCTTCTACTCCGTATTCGATCACTTTTTTTACGCGAGGACTGAAGGGAATTTCCCCGAACGTCATTGTGGTGCCGCCGCCGGGAAGATTGCGTTCAATCTCCAATCGGATCTGTTCAGTGGACAGACCCATCTTCTTGATGATCATGAGAGCGATCCCGTCGGTTTCACGGAGAATGGCCAACACCAAGTGTTCCGTGCCCAGATAGTCGTTCTGGTGGCGCTCAGCTTCTTCCCTGGCTAGGATGATGATCTTGCGACCCTTATCCGTGAATCGTTCGAACATCCTACCTCCTGTGTATGGCGGTGAGTCGAAAAACGCAGGCAAACTACCGAAAATGCTGCTGTAATTCTATCGACCGAACACTGTCATGTCAAGACCTCGATCGATGGATAAAGGTGTGTTCAGCGCAGCACGGCGTATTCGTTGACACAGTTTTCGTGCACCGATACAATCGCCCTTCCCTCAGCAATCCCCTCATTGCGAGACGGGCCCATGAATCATATCGGTATTCTGACCAAACCCAAATTCCCAGACGTCAAACCGGTCTTAAAGGATCTGGTCTCCTGGTTGCGAGAACAGCGTAAAGAGGTCGTGCTCGACAGCAAAACCGCGGCGCTGATCGGTGAATCGGGCACGTATCAAAAGCCGCAGATGGCAGCATTGGCCGATATGCTCGTCGTGTTGGGTGGAGACGGCACGATGCTCAATGCGGCGCGCCTCGTCGAAGAGCGAGGGATTCCCATCCTCGGCGTCAACATGGGAGGCCTTGGGTTCCTCACTGAGGTCAGTGTCGATCAACTCTATCCCACATTACTCAAGGTCTTCGCCGGTGAGTACCATCTTGAAGAACGACTCATGCTGAGGGCACGTATCGATCGTCATGGGGAACACGTCGCGCAGGCGACGGTGCTCAATGATGTGGTCATCAGCAAGGGAACGTTGGCGCGGATGATCGAGATTCAGATTTCGATCGAGGGACAATTCGTGACGCGCTTGCGGGGCGATGGCCTGATTATCTCCACACCGACCGGCTCGACGGCATATTCGCTTTCCGCAGGCGGACCGATCATCAGCCCGTCGGTTCACGCGTTGATCCTTACGCCGATCTGCCCTCATACCCTGACACATCGCCCGCTCGTGATCCCAAGCAATGTCGAGTTGGAGGTCGTGTTGACAGGAAAAGACGAGGGGGCGATGACGACTTTTGATGGGCAGGTCGGCGTGGCCATGGTCCAAGGCGACTCCGTCTCTATGAACACCTCTGACCATCGGACGAAGCTCATCCGTTTTCCGGATCACACCTACTATGATGTTTTGAGAAGAAAGTTAAAGTGGGGGGACGGGTAACGCCCGCGAGGATGTTTAGGTTTTCTGAAGAGTATGTTGCAGCATATCTTGATTCGTGGCGAACTTAAACTCGCCGATTGAACCCTGTGTCGCGGTGCATGCTTTTTCCGCCAGTTCCAGCGAACGCAAGCCTTCTACTCCAACCGTTTGAACATGCCGTTCCTTTAAGAGATCCCGAAGTCGGCGTAAGACTCCCTCCACTGCTCCCCGTTCTGCCGAAGCTCGAGTGTCGAGATACCGCGTCACCACTTCCGCACACCATTCGCCATCGCGTTTGGCGATCCCCACCAAGCCCTCGCTGGCCTTGCGCGCCCATCCGGTGAGAAAAATACCTTCGATAACTTTACCGGAGGCTTCATCGAAGGTTTGAAACAAGGCATCGTCCGGGTCATTACCGGATGAGGAGGGATTGGTGACGAATATGCCGTTCTTATACGGAAGACCCAGCGTGTCATCGACACGGTCTCCGACCGCAAAAACCACGCTGTCGCATGGGAATTCATAGTACTGTTTGAGTCCGACGGCAGCGGTGTCTTGTCCCTTCGGCTCGAGCTTCGTCTCCTCGACCTCCAGAGCCCGAACGCGATTGTGCGCATCGGTCAGAACACGGCGGGGTGAAGCCAGAAACCGGAACCCCATCTTCGTTGAGCTTCCCGTTGCTTCACACTTCGTAAAATCCTCGGTCATCTCTTTGAGAATTTTGTCGGCGTCTTGCCCAACAGCTTCTAATCGAGGGCGGATGCGAGCACATTCCTCGCGTAACGCCTCTTGATCAATGTTGTGGCAGACCGCACGAATTTCTTTGGGGTTGTACTTTCGTTCCAGTGGACCTCGGCGAGCAATCGCCGTGACCCTCTCCACCTGTTTATAACGCGTCAACCAGTGCGCAATGTCTACCATCACATCGCCGACGCCGATGACGGCAACATGCTTGCCCATCTCAAAAGGACGGTCCCCGAAACTGGGCAATCGATTGAAGTGGTAGACAACATCTTTGGCGTGATAGACGCCCATCGCAGAATCACCCTCGACCCCGATAGTTTTCGTACCCTGCGCACCGGTGGCAAAAATCACGGCGCTCGCGCCCAGGGCACGGAGGTCTTCTACGCTCAGCGCCTTTGACTGCCCGACCGTCACATTGCCGAAGTAGTGAACATTCGGACGCTCTACGATTTCCCAATACTGCTTGCGCAATCCGCCGCGCAGTTTTAACTTGCTGGGAAAAATCCCGTATTCGGCCAGACCCCCGAATTTAATATCGCGATTTAGAATGACGACTTCATGCCCGGCTTTCGACATGATGTTCGCTACGGACATCCCGGCTGGTCCGGCCCCAACCACAATTACCAAATGCGAGCCCTGTCGTGACATTCCTTCACCCATTGCAAACCCCATCGATCAATGCCCGTGACTCTGCAACAACGCAATAATTTTGCGAAGCTAGCATAGGCGCGTTTCGATTGTCAAAATGAAGCTGAGCTTAAAAATTCGTATTCAACAATGAGATGACCGATCAAGTAAGATCAATGGAAACGTCATCCACCTGCGGAACCGGGAGGGCCTCCTGGCTCAGTCATCCGCCACGGGTCCAGAAGGGCCGCGAGACGATCTTCAGGCAGAATGTTTTGGCTACGCGCCACCTCGCGCACGGACTTGCCGCTCCGATAGGCTTCTTTCGCGATCTTCGCCGCCGCGTCATAGCCGATTTCCGGAGCCAATCCGGTGCACATGGCAAGACTTTCTTCGATGAAATCGCGACACCGTTCCTCATCGGCCTTCACACCCTCAATACAACGGGCTGCAAAGTTGCTGGATGCGTTGGCCAAGAGTTCAATCGATTGGAGCAGATTGTACGCCATCACCGGAAGCATCACGAGCAATTCAAAATTACCGGCTTGGCCGCCGAGCGTAATCGTCGTATCGTTTCCAATCACCTGCGCCGCCACCATCGTCACGGACTCGGCAATCACCGGATTCACCTTTCCCGGCATGATCGACGAGCCAGGCTGTGTTTCAGGGAGTAGGATCTCTCCCAATCCGCACCGGGGTCCCGATCCCAGCCATCGCACGTCATTGGCAATTTTCATCAAGCTCACGGCGATTGTGCGTAAGGCCCCACTGGCTTCGACGAGTGAATCCTGTGTCGACTGTGCCTCGAAATGATTTTTGGCCTCCACAAATTGACATCCGATTTCTTGAGACACCAGCGCGAGGACGCGTTGTGCGAATTCCGGATGCGCATTGAGTCCCGTGCCGACTGCCGTCCCGCCAAGCGCGACTTCTCGTAGGACACGTTGCGCATGTCGGGCGCGATCCAAGCCCAGTTCGATTTGGCGGGCATAGCCGCTGAACTCCTGGCCCAATCGAATGGGAGTGGCATCCTGAAGATGCGTTCGGCCAATTTTTACGATGGCGTCGAATTCTCTCGCCTTGCTATCGAGCGCTTGTTGCAGACGGGTGAGAGCAGGAATGAGGTGACGTTCGATCGCGTCGCCGGCGGCAATATGGATCGCCGTGGGAATGACATCATTGCTCGACTGCCCGAGATTCACGTGGTCGTTGGGGTGCACGACCTTGCTGCCTCTAGCCCCGCCCAACAATTCAGCGGCCCTGTTGGCAATCACCTCGTTGGCATTCATATTCGTCGACGTCCCGGAGCCGGTCTGAAAAATATCGACCGGAAACTGCTCGTCCCAACGTCCATCAATGACCTCTCGACTGGATGCGAGAATGGCGTCGGCGATTTTCTTATCCAATAAATTCAGCGAGACATTTACGGTTGCAGCCGCCCACTTGATCAGCCCCATCGCCCGAATAAAGACACGTGGAAACCGCAGATCGCTGATGGGAAAATTCTCAACCGCCCGAGCCGTCTGCACACCATAATAAGCGGCAGCCGGGACCGCGAGTTCGCCCATCGTATCCCGTTCCATCCGGGTCGCGCCCGAGACGCTTGGTGATGTTCTTTGCGAACCGGCTTCCGTCATGGTCTGATCCGACTTTGCATTCATGATACGAACTCCACTTCGAAGGTGAGCGGCGCAATGGAGGGCTCATCTTAATTGATCCGGGTGGGCACGTACAAGCCTCAGGGTGCCCGTGATCGATGCCATTGATAGTGGCCGACAGACACCACTTCCCCGGACAAGAATGGACACTAAGAAGTACAGGAGGGTTTAGCGCCGAAGCGGAAGATTAGCGAGCGTCGATCGGTACGTAAGGACGGTTGTGGTCCCCTGAGTAAACCTGCTCCGGTCGATAGAGTTTATTTTCTTTAAGTTGTTCGAACCAATGGGCCAGCCACCCTGCCACGCGCGCCATTGCGAAAATCGGAGTAAAACAATCAAGCTCGACACCCATCTTGTCGTAGATAATCCCAGAGTAAAAATCCACATTCGGATAAATGCGTTTTTCGCCGAATAGATCGGCCGCCACATGCTCGACCTCCATCGCCACATCATAGAGCTGAGAAGAGCCGGTTTCCTTGCACAGCCGCTCGCAGAGCTGTTGGAGCACAGTGGCACGCGGATCTTTGACCTTATACACACGATGACCAAATCCCATGAGCTTTTCCTTCGCCCGAATCTTCTGCTCGACATAGCTACGGGCACGTGCCGGTGTTCCAATCTCCCGAAGCATCGCGACCACTTCTTCGTTCGCCCCACCATGCAGTGGCCCTTTTAACGCCCCTATGGAAGACGCGACGACCGTATACGGATCGGCGAGTGTGGACCCCGTAATGAGGCCGGTGAAGGTCGAGGCGTTCATCGTATGCTCGGCATGGAGAATCAAACAGACGTCTAAGACCTGCACCCACGTGTTGGGCGGCACCTTGTCCGAAAGCATGTAGAGAAAATTCTCACAGAAGTGCAGATCGTCTCGGGGCAGGAGGCACGCATCGCCTTTGCGCAACCGCGCATAGGCCGCAACGATCGTGGGCAGTTTCGCAAGGAGTCGTACCGCCGACCAGTAATTGTTTTCCCCATCCGTGACATTGCGGCCCGGATAAAACATTCCCAGCGCCGCAACGGCCGCCTGAAGGGCGTCCATGGGATGGCCATGCTCGGGCAAACATTGCATGAGATCGACGAGACGATACTTAATGCGCCGGTGCGCCGTCACATCGTCGGTAAACTTCGTCAGCTGTTCCTGAGTGGGCAATTGCCCGAATAACAGTAACCACGACGTTTCCAAAAACGTTGACCGCGCGCAGAGGTCTTCGATCCGAATCCCTCGGTATTCCAAAATGCCCCGTTCCCCATCGACATCGCTGACAGCGGACTTCGCCGCCGGCACTCCTGCCAGTCCAGGCATAAAATCGTGTGCCATTGCCCTGCTCCTGTTCGACTGCTCTGTCTTTCATACATAGTAAAAGTCGAGCACTGAGGAGGTCAAGGAGCCGGCTTGCGAAGAGATTGTAGGCTTGGGCATACTGTGAATAGCTCTGAGAGCAAAGGATCCCATGCTGTCATTTCATCCGCCATGTATCGGAGGGAACGGAATCGCACTCCTCATGACGCGGCGACCGACCAAAAGAATTTCATCCTGGCCTTATGGCCTCGCTTGGATCGTGCTGACGGCTGTTGCGATATCACCGCTTTCCGCACCGGCTCAAGACTCGATCTTCGCGGTCGTCACCGGCATGACCAAAGATAGGCGGCAGGTGACGACACAGGCGTCGATCGGTGGAACGGTGTCCGAAGCCATCCTGATTCCAACCGACGAGGTCATGGACAATCCAATTTGGCGACAATTGGAAATCTGTCATTCGTTAAAAGCGGAAGGCTCGAAGGGAGGCGACGGCTATCGTATCTCGTCCGTTAAAATCTTGGACGCCGGTATGCTGCCGATGGCGCTTCAAGGGATCGCAGGAGAGTGCTTGCTGAAAAAGGCCTTAGACTATGCGCCGCTGGTGGATTGAATGCTGTTCCGCCGGTCGGATGACGCAGAGGGTATTTTTTCGGAACGATTGAGACCACCCGCTATGACTGACACTGTGGACAAGTGGTGGGCTCTTGATCGGCTTGGACTTCTTCCACCGTCAGAGGAAAATGCTGATCGCAGGTGGTGCATTGACGAATTTCAAAGTATGCGATCCCTTTGTCATCAATTTCTGTCGGAAGCAATAACTCGGACGGCTCGAATCCAAGGTTGGCGTTGTCGGAAAATTTGACGACCGCTAACCGCTCGTTGAAAACCTGAAACGTGGCCTCCTGCCCTTTACGCTCGGGAATGTGCCCGAGGACAAATACCGGCTGCCCCTTTCGCTTCGTCCGCAAATGCTTTAATGTCCGCTGCGCGGACGTCGCGCACGCAAACTCACCCGTGGAGCTGGTTCCGGCCGTCAACATGTCGTATCTTTCTCCCACAGCACAGGCACGATGTGGTGTAACACGCGGCGATTTTTTTCGTCAAGCGTCTACGTTTTTCACAAGGAGTTCATCATGGACAAGGTCACCATCTATCACAAGCCGACCTGCACCACCTGCCGGCAAGCCGTGGACATTCTCAAAAACAGCGGTCACTCGTTCGAAGCTATCGATTACTATCACAAGCCGTTTACGAAAACCCAACTGAAGGGCTTACTCAAAAAGGCAGGGTTGAAAGCGCGCGACGTGTTGCGAACCAAGGAAGATAGTTACAAAAGCCTTGGACTTGCGAAGAAGGAGCTCAGCGAAGACGCCCTCCTTGCGTTCATGATCGAGCACCCCGACTTGATCCAACGGCCTCTTGTCGAAAAGGGCGATCATGTGATTCTTGCCAGGCCTGCCGACACTCTAAAGGATTTTCTCAAGTGACATTCGCTTTCGCTGATGTTTTTGGCGTCAGGTGAAGTGTTCCGGTGCTGGGATCGATTCCGACCTGCAGCTTACCGTCGAGGACTTCGAGTAACGTCTCTCCCGCCAACGTCTTTCGCCATCCCTGCAGAATGGGAAGATCGAGCTTCTCACGCTGATGTTTGGCATCAACCAGCTCTTGAAGATCGGATGCTCCGGCCAGCAGCGAGGGAGCAATCTCCTCTCTCAGCGCGATCGCTTTGAGAACCGCTTGCAGCAAATCGACTTGCCCTGCCGCCTCGGGCTCCGGGCGTTTCGTCTTCGGCGCTTCCGGCCAATCGGACTCGGGCACGGCCAGACCACGCTCGATGACGCGGAGAAGCGCCTCGCCGTTCCGTTCCGCTTCGGACGCATGGAGACCGCGCATACCTTTCAGTGCCGCGATCTTCATCGGCGTATGACGCGCCATCTCCAATAAGACCTCGTCCCGAATCACACGGCCTCGTGGGACATCGCGGCGCTTGGCTTCCTCCTCGCGCCACGCAACCAACTCTCGGAGCACGGCCGCGAAACGAGGTCTGAGATTTTCCCACCCGCGAATCCGCTGATAGCGATGACGCGGCTCCCGCGACCCATCGGTCAGTTTCGATCCTAATCTGACGAATTCTTCTTCCACCCAGTCCATCCGCCCGAGCGCCTTGAGCCGTTCACGAAGATGCGTGTGCACCGCCAGTAAATAATGGACATCGTCCAGGGCATAGGCGAGTTGCTCCTTGGATAAGGGCCGCTGACTCCAATTCGTAAACGTATGGGCCTTGGTCAGCTTGACGCCGACAACGCGTTGAACCAGTTGCGCATAAGCGATCTGCGTGCCGTAACCGACCATGGCGGCCGCGACCTGCGTGTCGAATATCGGCGCGGGCACCTTTCCGGTGTGCGTATAAAACAGCTCCAAGTCCTGCCGCCCGGCGTGCACGACTTTTTCAATGCGTGCATCGGCCAGCAACACGCCGAAGTCATCCAATGACCCGACGGCGGGAAAATCGATCACCGCCGAAAGGGGGCCGGCGGCCACTTGTATCAGTTCGAGCCTCGGCACAAAACTGTCTTCGCCTACAAATTCAGTGTCGAGCGCGATGCGGTCCTGCTCGCTCAGGCGCTGCACGAAATTCTGCAGTGTCCGGCGATCGGTGATGTATGTGAGGGGCGTCGTCACGAAAGATTACTCCGAGGGTGAATAGTTCGCGCCGGGATTGAACGGTGGTTCCGTATTGCTCAAACTCAAATGTTCCTTGAGAAACTGATAGGCTTCGATAATCCGGCGCAATTCCGGTTCCGAGCTGCGATCCCCACGGCGCGCATCGGGATGCAGTTTTTTGGCGCGATTGCGAAAGGCCCGCGTGACAGCGGCTAATGAACTGCCGTTCTCTATACCCAGGGCGGCAAACGCATCGGTGGGATTATTGATGCCCCCGTGCGCGCCGGCGGCTTCTCCCCATCCGCCGCCCCCAGCGGCTTTAAAAAAATCCGCCATATTGACTCGGCGACGCCGGCGGCGAGGGCGCTGGCGCACCTCACTGTCGAACTCTTCGAATCGATCCTCCATGAACTCAAGGCGTGAGTCGAGACGTTGGCAGCTCGACAGATCGGTGATCACCGCCAACTCCTCCTCGATGAGGCCCAGCGACCGGTCGATTTCATTCAACCCTTCTTCGACGCGAAAATAACTATCCACACGATCTTCCATCATGGAGTCGATCGCCACCTCGAGACAGTCTTCGGTTTTTGCCCGTAGCTCGACGATGCGTTTCCGGATTCCGACTTGAAATTTGGCAAATGTTCGTGCGTTGAACGGCATGGCCGGTTCGATCCATCGAGAAAACGAGGGTCGGAATGATCGGTTTAGTCGGCGGGCATTGTAGCACACACCGCTTGTAACGACAGCAGAGAACCGCGCTCGTTGTTCAGGCAGATTGGCCTGTGATAGACTGCCGCCCGTTTCGCCGGCCCATTTATTTCATTCATTACGTAAGGGAGGCATCATGCGTCATCGGAGCCTATTGTTGTTATGGTTGTGCGCATCCGTCTTGTCAACCATGACCTGTTTTGCCGCCGATCCATCGGGCTACGGCCAGGCCGGCGGTGAATTCGATATTAAAATTCCCCGTGTGCCTTCGGGTGAGTTAGCAACAGCCAAAGCGCTCAAACCACCGTTCGAGGCGACCTCTGAAGTGCTGGCCGACGGGAAGGCGATTTTTCTAGGGCGTGGCACGTGCTTTCAGTGCCATGGGGCCGAAGGCAAGGGCGACGGCGGCGCCGCTAAAGTGCTGCCCATTCAACCAAGAAATTTTACGAACCCGCAATTTAAAAAATACCGCACGCCCGGCGAAATGATGTGGGTGCTTAAAAACGGAAGTTTAGGCCAGTCAGGGCGCGTACCGGGTACGGGCATGCTCCCCATTGTCGGACAATTTTTGAGCGAAGAAGACGGCTGGAAAGTCTTGCTGTATGAGTTGAGCCTGGGAGCCGGTCAGTAAAGCGGCGTGCGAATCGCTTCCATCTAGGATCACATTACAACGTCGACCCGTCCGCCGGTTTCAGAACGCGGCGCGCAACGCCGGTGTCGATGGCCGCTTGCGCGACCGCCTTCGACACGTTCGGCACGACTCGTTTGTCAAACACGCTGGGAATAATATAATCCTCGCTGAGCGTTGCGGCGGGAATGATATCCGCAAGCGCCCGGGCCGCCGCCAATTTCATGGCTTCGTTAATCTCCTTCGCCTGAACGTCGAGGGCGCCTCGAAATAATCCGGGGAATGCCAAGGCATTGTTGATCTGATTGGGAAGATCCGATCGACCGGTCGCAAAAATCTTGCAATGAGCCAGGGCCAGACTGGGTGAAATTTCCGGATCGGGATTCGCCATGGCAAACACAATACGATCCGGCGCCATCAGTGCCAAATCGTCGGGTGTCAGCACATTGGCCACGGAGAGGCCGATAAAGACATCGGCGTCCTTCAGCGCATCGCGCAACGATCCGATCGGCCGTTCGTAATCGATGCACGCCCCTAAGTTTTCTCGTGCGGCGCGGAGCCGGTCCGCGTCCCCCGACAACACCATGCCTTGCCGATTGCAACCCAGAATATGCGACGCGCCGGCCGCTAACAAAATTTTGCAGCAGGTCAGACCCGCCGCGCCCAGGCCATTGACGACGATCCGGACATCCTCGATCCGCTTCTTCGTCACCTTCAGCGCATTTGTGACCGCCGCCAATAAGACGACCGCCGTCCCATGTTGATCGTCGTGCATCACCGGAATATCAAGCACATCCTTCAGCCTCCGCTCGATCTCGAAGCACCGTGGCGCGCTGATATCCTCCAGATTGATCCCGCCGAAACCCGGAGCGATTCCTTGGACCATGCGCACGATATCCTCTGGCTCCTGCGTGTTAAGACAGATCGGCCATGCGTCGATGTCGGCCAATTCCTTAAACAGCATGGCCTTCCCTTCCATAACCGGCAGGGCAGCGTACGGGCCTAAATTACCAAGGCCTAGTACCGCCGATCCGTCGGTCACGATCGCTACGCTGTTGCATTTCGTGGTAAACGCATACGCCTTCGCGGGATCCTTAGCAATCGCTTGAGAGACCCGTCCGACCCCCGGTGTATACACCATGGAGAGGATGTTGCGCGTAGTGATAGGAAGTTTACTTTCTACTCCAATTTTGCCTCGTAAGTGTAGGAGAAAAATACGATCTGAAACCGAGACTACATTGAGATCCTCTATGGAGTTCAGCGCGGCGATAACTCGATCGCCATGCCCTTCGTCCTGCACATCAAAGGTCACGTCTCGCACGATGATCGTTGGGGTTGCGGACACGATATCCACCGCCCCGAGATTCGCACCTTCTTCCGCTAATGTAGTAGCGACTCGAGCGAACATACCGGGATGATTCGCCAGTTCAAGGCGAGCCGTTAACCGATAATTTGAATAGGGTCCGACATCCGCCATGTGCACCTCACGCGCTTTAATAAAGCCTACCATACCCCGTCGCCTACGGCGGGCGTCATTTCCTCGGGAGATGGCTTTATGGCCCCGTCCAAGGGTACAGCGCCATAAAGAATTGCTCGTAGAATTGTTGATTGACATCGGAATATATTTTGATTAGGGTAGGCGGCCTGCGGGGAGTTCCTCCCTGCGTCAATCATATTCCTAACGGAGGGAAAGACAGATGAAGCAGCTTATGCTAGCCGCCATGGCCGTGATGTTCCTCGTCGGAGTCAGCACCATTTCCTTCGCCGATGAAAAGAGCACCCCCAAGACCGACACCAAGGGCGATATGAAGGGCGACAAAAAGAAGGACGAGAAAAAGGGCCACTGAGCCCGTGCCTTCAATCCGTCCAGACTATAACCGGCCCGCCTCGCCATGAGTTGCGGGCCGGTTCTTTATTGTAAGGAGACCTCGCGATGAAACAGGCATTGACGTTCGTGTTTTCCGCCATGCTCTTGATCGGCTTCACCACTGTAGCGTTCGCGCAAGAACCCGTACCGGCACCCGCGCCATCCGCACCGGCTACTCAGGCTGCTCCTCCAGCTTCCTCGGCATCGGCCGACAAGAAGTCCGATAAAAAAGGGCACAGCAAAAAGAAGCAACACAAAAAGAAGAGCGAGCAGAAGCCGCCGCAATAACTTTTGACCGCGTCCGCTTTCGCTTCGGCCCGCGCCTCGCCCATCGAGCCGCGGGCCGATCTGTTCTCAGTTATGAATGCTTCTTGAAGTCATTTCGCAATTGACCGGTCTTCGAACCCGATGATACGGTGAGGTCATGACAATGCCGACCGATTCTCACTCATCGCACAAACGCTCAAATCGACTGATCGACGAAACCAGTCCCTATCTCCTTCAGCACGCTCACAATCCCGTCGACTGGTACCCCTGGGGACCTGAGGCGCTCCAACGATCGCGTGATCTGAACAAACCCATTCTCTTGTCCATCGGCTATTCCGCCTGCCATTGGTGCCACGTGATGGAGCGGGAGTCCTTCGAAGATGAGCGCATTGCCGCCCAGATGAACGAGCACTTCGTATGTATCAAGGTGGACCGGGAAGAACGTCCGGACCTCGACGAGATTTATATGCAGGCGACCATCACGCTCAATCAAGGACAAGGCGGATGGCCGATGACCGTCTTCTTAACGCCGGAGCAACAACCCATTTTTGCGGGGACCTATTTCCCACCCACCGACCGATGGGGCCGGCCAGGATTCTCGACGGTGCTGGCGAAGGTTGCAGAGCATTGGCGAAACGATCCGAGCGGTCTTCGGCGTCAAGCCGGTGAAATCACGGCGCGACTGCAGAACGACATGCGCGTCGGCGCGCCGGTGTCAGTCGGCGACGCGGAGTTCGATGCGGCCGTCACGCAATATGCCGAAGAATTCGATGCGCGCTACGGAGGCTTCGGTCACGCCCCCAAATTTCCGCCGGCCACCGGTCTCTCCTTTCTATTGCGGCGCGCCCATCGAACCGGCGACCCGCAGACGATCAAGATGGTCCGAAAAACGCTCGACGGAATGGCGGCCGGCGGCATATACGACCACGTCGGGGGCGGGTTCGCCCGTTATTCAACCGATGAACGCTGGCTCGTGCCTCACTTCGAAAAGATGCTCTACGACAATGCTCTCCTGGCACGCACCTATTTAGAAGCCTCGCAGGCAACGGGCGATCCGCAGTATCGGCGCGTCGCGGCTGAGACGCTGGATTATGTGTTGCGTGAGATGACGTCACCGGAGGGTGGGTTTTATTCGGCGACCGACGCCGACTCGGAAGGTGTCGAAGGAAAATTCTTCGTCTGGACGCCGGAGGATGTTCGCCGGATTGTTCCGACTGATGAAGATGCGCGTCGCTTCTGCGCGTACTACGACATTACGCCGGGTGGAAATTGGGAGCATACGAGCATCCCGAACACGCCGCATTCGCTGGAAGACGTGGCACGGGACCTGGCTATATCCCCTGAGGACCTTCGAACAACTATCGATCGGGTGAAGCCGCTCGTCTATGCCGCGCGAGCCCAACGCATCCCTCCCGGCCTCGACGACAAGATACTCACCGCCTGGAACGGCATGATGATCAGCGCCATGGCTGAGGGGGCACGCGTACTCGGCGACAGCCGATACCTAGAAGCCGGTGAAGAAGCCGCGGATTTTCTGCTTCGGACGATGGCGCGGCCCGACCATGGACTGTATCGCACGTATCGACTAGGGAAAGCCCATCTCAACGCATGTTTGGACGACTACGCGTGCCTCGCAGAGGGATTGATCGATCTGTACGAAGCGGGAGCCCATGAAGGCTACTTGGATGAGGCCGTGCGGTTGGCTGAACGGATCGTCGCGGATTTTTCCGACAGGGAGCACGGCGGGTTTTTTACGACGGCGGCAGACCACGAATCGCTCATCGTCCGAAGCCGAGAAGGCCCGGACGGCGCCACGCCCAGCGCCAATGCGGTGGCTGCGATGGTGCTGGCAAGATTGTCTTACCACTATGCCCGCGATGACTTTCGTACTGCGGCCACCGATGCCGTTCGCGCCTACGGACGGCCAATCGCCCGCTACCCTCGCGCCTTCGCCAAAAGCCTGTCCGTAGCGGATCTGCTGTTAAACGGTCCTATGGAGCTGGCCTTGGTCGGCATGCAAGGCGACCCTGCTTACGAAACTCTGCGCGCGGAAGTCAATCGCCACTATCTCCCAAACCGGATCCTGGCACATTACGATCCGCAAGGCCCCGACCCTCAGCACCCATTGACGAGGGGAAAGACCCTGGTGACTGGACGTCCCGCCTTGTATGTCTGTCGCAACTTTGCATGTCAAACGCCGATCACCGACCCCTCGGCGATCGATGCCGCATTGAAGTCAAACGCTCGAGGCGCCGACACGGTGGCCGCCTCGGCGACAAAAGCTTTGCAAGGCACACAGACGCCCGGACACGCGACCGCGGGGGGAACCGCCGCATATGCCGTCCGCATGATTGGACGATCCGCTCACGCCAATCTGTCCCCGGGCTATACGACACTTGGATCGACCGGTCTGACTACGAGTCGACTTGGATTTGGCGGATATCGCACGGCAACGCAAGAGCCTGAACATCGCGATGCACTGATGAACGCCATCAGGAACGGCTGCAATCTCATCGATACATCCACCAATTATATGGATGGGGACAGCGAACGCTTGATCGGCAGCGTCTTGGGAGTGCTCATTCAGAAAGGCGAGATCTCACGCGAAGAGGTGATCGTCGTCTCGAAGATCGGCTACGTGCAGGGGGACAATCTGAAACGGGCGCAGGCTCGCGAGAAGGCCGGTTCGCCCTATCCGGAGATGGTCAAATATGGGGACGGCATCTGGCATTGTCTGCACCCTGACTTTCTCGCTGACCAACTCGCCTTGTCATTCGACCGCTTGGGATTGGAAACTGTCGATGTACTCCTCCTACACAATGCGGAATATTTTTTATCAGACGCGCACCATCGAGGCCAATCCGATCTAGCTTCCGTACGTGATGAATTTTATCGTCGCTTGCACGCCGCCTTCACTTATCTAGAAGCTCAGGTAGCAGCAGGCCGAATACGGTACTACGGCGTGTCTTCGAACACATGTACTTCCGACCCGAACGATGCCGAGGCTACTTCGTTAGCTCGCATGCTCGACGCCGCCCGACAAGCCGCCGGCAAAGGGGAACATCATTTTAGCGCGCTTCAACTTCCCATGAATCTCTTTGAATCGGGGGCGGCACTCACCGCCAATACCGGACCGGCAAACGGTGAAACCGTGCTGAACCTCGCGCAACACGAAAACGTGGCCGTATTGGTTAATCGGCCATTAAATGCCATGCCCGGTAAGGGAAATGCCATGATTCGTCTGGCGGATCTTCCGATTGAATCGCAAGAGACGGCCTTCGAACCGCAACGTGAGACCATTGCCCAGCTCGAAGAAGAGTATCGGACGACCTTCGTGCCTCATATTCAAAGCTCACCACAAGGGATGCCGGCACAGGATTATTTTAAATGGGCCGATGAGCTAAGTCGCATCCGTCCGTTGATTCAAAATCTCGAACACTGGGAGCAGATCGAATATCAAATGATCGGACCGCATATCAATCAAGTCTTGCGTGCGTTGACGCAACACTTCAGCGGCGATCTCGCCGACCAATGGCAGCAATGGCGCGATCGGTACTTGCCAGAACTTTTGCGCCTGTTACGGGAACTGAGGAGAGAAGCGACCGTCAAGAGTCGTGAGAAGACGGCAGCCGTTACCCGGCTGATCGATCCACTGCTACCCGCGTTACATCGATCGGAATCGCTATCGAGAAAAGCCCTCTGGGTACTGACGAGTACGCCAGGAGTCACCTGCGTGTTAAACGGAATGCGGACGCCCGACTACGTGCAGGATTCGTTGGCGGTGTTAGGCTGGCAACCGCTCTCCGATGCACGACCGGTCTATGCAGCTATGAAGACTCTCCAGTTGTGAATCCCTCATTACGAATTCACGCCTGATACAATCATCGTCTAAAATCGTGAACGGTTTGGAAAGTGGGGATCAACGGTCGATCCAGGCCGGGACCCGACAGGGGAAGGATTCCCCTCCCCTGTCGGCACACGGTTATCGCGCGCTGAGTACGGCAGGACTGGTCGAATTAGGTTCCGTCTCCATTGCGCCGGCGCGACGCATCTCCGGAACACTCTTTGTGAGAGGCAAGACGCGTGGGTCGCCGGCAGGCAGGACGCGCAAATATCCCCATTGACCCGACTGAGAATATGGCAGCCGCTGATTGCTCCAGACATAATCGCCTGGGATGAGATACGGCCCACCGGCAGACTTGATGAAGGCATCGAGCGTCTCGGATCCTGCAAACTCCACCACGCTGATGTCGTCGGCCCCCCCCATGAATGGCTCGATTGGCCATTCATGCTTTTCGACTCCGAACATGCCATTCTGCTCGCTGCTCGCGCCAAACACGTGGATGCGCACAGGGTCGCCGGCATGGGCCACAATGAGGGGCGTGACTGGATCTGCCGGTTTATCCGCGGCGCACGGCTGGATCATTTTTCCCAGCGTGCACCCCATTTCCTCCCGGAACTTATACGGTTCGGAGCGGTAGTTCACTCCGGTCAAACCCGCGGCATTTTGCACATAGGGCATAAAACTCGTTCCGATAATGTTGTCCTCATCTTGGAAGTACAGGGCAGCATCGCGATAGTTCACGCGTGTCTCGTAACCGGGAATCGTCCGGTCGACGATCACATCGGCAATCCAACTATTTTTATTGGAGATGTCGGTTCCGGTCTTTGGATCTCGATATGTTGCCCCCTTCGGTCCAATCACAATGGCCCCAAACAATCCGTTACGTGGATTGAGCATGGGATTGCCCCAATCCCACACCAACGAGGCAATCTCGCCGAGAAAAGGATCGGCATAATATGTATACACGCGGCTGTCGCCCGGCGCGATGGTCTGGTCGCCCGGATTCCGGCCGACGTTGGCGCCCAGCGAATCCTTTGGGTCGAACGCCAGGCTGATGGCTGAGAAGGACGCGCGACTGTTCTTCATTTTGTTCGTCAACTTGATTTTCAGACAGTCGCCGACGTTCGCGCGCAACGTCAGCGGCATCGGTTGAAGGCCGCCCGCAACTTTCGCGGCGTCTTCCTCCAGTGCGTAGATCTTTGCCTCCGGATTGGCCACTTGAATTTTACGTTCGAAATCCACCTCCACCGCATCGGGTGCGTTCGGATTGAACTTCATCGACGGAAGATCGATGGCCACCACGTTAAATGATCTCACCGGCGCGTCACTGGGGCATACCGGCAACGGTTTGGGAATCTCGCTCCGACTGGTGTAACCGGCCGGCAGCTTCTGCAGATCGGGCACCTCTTTTTCGTATACGCGAAGGATGCCCCATGCGCCTTCGGCGAAGTGAGAATCGCGTCCGTTAAAGTGAATATAGTCACCCGGCTGCAAGCGTGGTCCGCCCGCCTGCGGCACGACCAGGTCGTATCGCTCGGCGATGCCGACGTGGATAGAATTTTTCCGGTTGGCATCACCGGCGTACCGTTCGGTCAGGAAGGTATGACCCGACAGCGTCCACACAGACGTTTCATTGGCCATCGTTTGAAGTAACCGGAACACAAGCGTATCGCCGACGTACGCGCGTAACATCGGCGTATACGGGTCCCCGTGGACCGCGCTGCTGAAGATCTGCGAATAATCACCATTGTTTTTCAGCCGCGACGCGATCGGTTCCGCCCGAAAGTTCAATCCGCTTCCGGTCGTATGCGTCCCGCCATTGATGAACGACATCGGCGAGGGTGGGATGTTTTCAGGCATGGGAAATGAAATGGTTTTGCCAGCCTCCAGCGCCACCTCAATCGGCTGTCCGGGAGGATTGCCTTCCGTCACGAGGTTCACGGTATGCGGCACGCTGTCATGCACCTGCACCATCAGTTCCCGGAAACTGCCGTTCACGCCATATCCAACCGGCTCGACCGTGCGAATATCGGCAATCGGACCACTGCGAATTTCTTTACCAGTCTTGGCGTCATGATAGGTCGATCCCACCGGCTCGATGAGAATCGTTCCGAATCCGCCGTGGCCCCACGTCACACGACCGAGCGCGTGATCGTGCCAGAAGACCGTGCCGACATCCGCGTCAACCCAGAACCGCTGCCGCACGAATTCGACGGTCACGATATCGCCGGTCGGATGCGCGTTTCGCAACGGACGATGGAGTTCGATCGTATTGCCTTTGATGCTCTTAATCCTCCCGATCTCATTGCCGCCGACATTATCCGCTCCGATCAAAATCTCAATGTTCGGATGGTATTGCGCGGCATTCTTGACGGTGATTGTCCGCTCGCCTTTTTTTGCCGCCTTCGTAAAGACGGAATTCAGCGGGAGCGGTAACCCCTTGTTCGCCTTCTTATGCAACATGGTGAACGGCCGCACGGACTGCTCATAGGAGAATCCGGTGATTACGCCGTCAGACGACTGATTGTCGAACTGCAGGAAGTGCCAATGGGTGTTGATCTTGGACGAATGGAAGTTCGTCGCGTCGTCATCCTCCCACTCGCTGGTCAACGTCCAATCGATGCAATCATAAATATTGGCCCGAACTACCAATGGATATTTGCGATCGTTGTTCTTCCGAACTTCGGCTTCTTCTTCGGATACTTCACGGGACCGTTTTTCGCGGCGTGCCACATCGGCATCTGATCCACGGCACGCGGGCTGCGCGGCCAGCGGATAGAGCCGCCATGGGGGTGATGCGAATGGAATACTTCCGAGCCGCCGTGCACCAATCTGAATTTGGCGGGATCGCCTAGATAGCTGCGCGGCACGGTCGTGGCCGGATCGCCGAAGGTATAGGCGCTGTAGGCCATGGATTCGTCCTCGAATCCGAAATATTCGTGCTGCATCTCCATATTATCGACGCCGAAGGGCTCGCTACGGTAATTGAGGGCGCGGGCGACCGGCCGGTAGACATCCGTCAACGGATCGCGCTGCGGAATGAAGTCGCCGCGCTTATTGACCGGACGAAACGCTTCATCCCCCACTTCATGATAGAAAATCACGAACTCACGGAAGTCGGGCCCCGAACCGTTTTTAATAATCGCTTGCCAGCCGCTTTTCATCGGAATGGGCTCGCCGGTTCCGAGCGGATCGAGATATTCCGATCCTTTCGGTTCAACCACGAACGTGCCGAACAGGCCCATCACCGTTAATTCCCGGTCGTTGCTGTAGCTATGGAACTGCCGGCTGCCTTCCTGCATCGTCGGTGTGATGTACCATTCCAATTCGACGCTCTTTCCTTGCGCGGCGACCGCATCGGAATTCGTCGTGATGGCGGGTTTGCCGGTCGCGCCGATGATCATACTGGAGCCGTGGATATGAAGACTGACGTCTTCCCCGCCCTCCAACTTGTTCTGGAGCGCGATCTTGATGCAATCGCCTTGGTTCCCGCGAAGCACAAGTGGTTGGATCCAATTGTTCTGCAGACCGCTGGCGACCGCGCCTGGATCGAAGCCTTCCTTGCCCCGCGCATCTCGGTTACGAGTTTCTTCTTCCCTCACCTTATCGATATTTTCGGTGAGCACATACATATAACCGGGATAAAAGTCGAGCCATCGATTCAGCGTGATCTCGACATTGATCGCCGAGACGTCGTAGCGCCTCACGGGCGTTCCTGCCGGACATTGGCCACCCTGCGTCGACACGGGCTCCGCGCCGGTCTGCGACATCAACAGCACATCCTGGCCGCCGGCGCCATATTGGTGCATCATATTCATGTTGTTGAAGTAGCCGCTCGTGCGTTGCACGTCGGCATCCTTCGCCATCTGTTCCATCACCCGCTGATGTTGACGGTCCACCATCGACGTGCGCTCGGCGTGTCCTTCCATCGCATCTTCCACGATGGTTTGGCCCTTGAGCTTTTCCGCCCATTCCGGCGATGGGTGGCTCATTGCATGATTCGCCGTCTCAGGCGGCAAATCAGCGTGGGTGGCAATATTTCCTGTCTCATGCGCTGTTGAGGGGGCCTCGGCATGACCGGCAAAGGGGATGGACACAACGATCCCAAGACACACCGCGACAATCGCAGGCTTCAGTCGGTAGTACTGCATGACTCTGCTCATTCTTTCTCGCCTCCTTCAATAACTTTGAATAACTTTCACAGTAATGGCCATTCTGAAAAACGAAAAAAGGTGGAGGGACCGCTACACGGTTTGAAGGAGGCGGGTCCAATCACATCCTTCTCCCTCCACCAATGATCAACAGTTCATGCGAATTGACATGTTTTCAAAAGAAATCGTCTTGTACAAAGCAAAGATCGGTCCTTGATTACGATTGGACAAAGACATTGAGAAGGCATTGAAACAACGAGGATGAAATAAGTCCGATATCCGTGATGATGCACCGGGAGGTCAGGGCGGTCCCATCCGACGAACAGTCTTCGCGCAACAGCAATGGCTTACGATGGGATCTTGATGCCCGTCGATGGGGCGACGAGGTCCCATACGAGACGGGTCGGGTGAAGTGGAGTGAGAGGGAGACGGAGACCTAGAAAAGGCCGCGGAGGTCGTGCTTTTTCACCATGCGCTCGATCGTCTTCCGATCGACGCCTGCATCCTTGGCCACGCGACCCATATGTCCATGATGACGCTTTAGGAGGTCCAGCAGAAATTGACGTTCGAATGACCGGACGACTTCCTCTTTGGCCTCTTTGAATCCATTGGTGCTATCGTGCGCCTCGGCGGATCCGGAGCCCGCAGGCCAACTGCCTTGATGACGCAGCGTCTCGGGCAAGTGATGGGCGCGAATAATCGGACCATCGGCTAACGCCGCCGCGCGCTCGATGACATTCTGTAATTCACGGACATTTCCCGGCCACTGATAGCGCGAGAAGATGTCGAGAACATCGGCATCCAACTCGCGTGAGAGACCACCGTCAGAGTTTGTGCGGCGGGCGAGAAGGGCCTTTGCCAGCAGCGGAATATCGCCTTCCCGCGCTCTAAGCGGCGGCAAGGCGAGTTGAATGACATTGAGCCGATAATACAAATCGTGGCGAAACTGGGCTGCTCGGCTTGCCGCTTCCAGATCCCGATTCGAAGCCGCCACGATACGTACGTCGATGTTCACAAACCGCGTGCCGCCCACGCGACGCACTTGCCGTTCCTGTAGCACACGTAGAAGACGGGACTGCAACACCTCGCTCATGGCGCTGACTTCATCAAGGAACACGGTCCCACCGTCGGCAATTTCAAACAAGCCGGGTTTGGAAGCGTGCGCTCCGGTAAAGGCACCCCGCTCGTGCCCGAATAGTTCCGACTCTAACAATGTGTCAGGCAAGGCGGCGCAGTCTACCGGCACGAAGGCACGCCCTGCGCGGCCGCTGGCGGCATGAATCGCACGCGCGACCAATTCCTTTCCCGTTCCACTTTCGCCGTAGATGAGGATGTTCGAGGATGTCGGCGCGACCTTACGTATCAATTCGCCAACCCGTTTCATCGCCGCGCTCTCGCCGATAATCGGATCACACCGAAATGCAGATGGCGCAGCTGGACGAATAGGTTTGGGGAGTCCGCGCTCGGGACCAGCCTGGGGGCCGATGTCCTGGCGCTCACCGAACGCCCGCCTGGTGACATCCTCTAATTGAGCGCTGGAAAACGGCTTGGTGAGATAATCGAACGCCCCTTTCCGCAGGGACATCACGGCCGTTTCTACCGACGAATATGCCGTCAACAGCACGACCTGGATCTCGGGATCCAATCCCTTAGCGGCGTTCAGTACACCGATGCCGTCGAGTCCGGGCATGCGCAGGTCGGTCAGCACCAGTCCGGGCCGCTCTCGCTCAAGCCTCTCGACGGCGCGCCATGAATCGCGCTCAGTCAGACAGTCGTAGTCCAATCGACTCAGAATACGACGGCAATTCTCCAGCGCCTCCGGCTCGTCGTCGATAATTAAAATCTTCCCCTGGATTCCCACATCGATTCCTTCTGGATGTCCGTCGCATTTTGGATCGCCGGTAAATAGACGGTGAACACCGCCCCGGCTTCGTCATTATAAATCTCTATGCGTCCCCGATGCTCGGCAATAATTCCGCAGGTTAAAAATAAACCTAACCCGTTCCCTTCTCCTTCTGATTTCGTGGTGAAGAACGGTTCGCACACATGATCGATCGCCTCCGGCGGAATCCCGTGTCCGTTATCGCGAACGGTCATCACCACCGTCTCACCCTCAGTTTCGTGGCTCACATGCGACTGAACTTCGATTCGGCCTTGTTTGCCCAACGGCTGCACGGCGTCGATCGCATTGTTGATGAGGTTGAGGATGACGGTTTCCAACTTCACGCGGTCGCCCATCACGGCAGAAAGCTTTCCGCTCAGCTGACATTCAACGGCAATCCCCTTTGAGGCGATGCGTTCATCGGCCACCGCCAGGCCGCTACGGATCACACAATTCACATCGATTGGCTTCAACGTCGTCACGGCGCCGCGGGAGAGCGACAACATACTATGGGTGACGCGATCGATACGCTCCGCTTGCGCGCGAATGGCCGCCAAGTCCACAGCCAGCTCATCCGGTAGCGGCAGGTGCATCGTCTCTGCCTCCATGCATTCGATTCGGTTCAAGATAATGCCGAGCGGGTTATTAATCTCATGCGCAATCCCGCTGGCCATCTTGCCAAGCGCGGCCAACCGTTCCGCCGTCTCCAATTTCCGCATGTGGCGCGTGACGTCGGCCGTCTTGTCGTCGATGCGACGAGTCAAATCTCGGTTTAACGCTTCCAACTCGGATCGGGATGTCTTTAAGTTGTCCGCCATGCGGTGAATCGCGACGGCAAGATCTTCGAATTCATCCCCCGTCTTGATCGGTAATGGCGCTTCATAGGTCCCCTGACTGATCGATTCGACGCCACGGCGCAGCACTTGGATCGGTTTGGCAATCCTGGCAGCGACATAACGGCCCATGGCGGCCAAGAGGCCGACCATGATGAGACCGATCAACGCCACATCCCACATTTGCTGCCTGATCGGCGCATAGGTTTCGGATGGGTGCTGACGAACAAACATATGCCATGTATTGTCGCGTTTTCCTAATCCTCGAACCGGCGCAAATCCCACGACGGTCTCGCGCGCACCATGGGCATCATCGTCGGCAATTCCCCAGCCAGGCTCATGAGAGACGATCATGGCCATCAATTGCGGATTGATACGATGCGCCGGCCGTGGCAAGACGGGACAGACCAGCGGCTGGCCGGCCGTATCGAACAACATGGCATGGCCCGTTTGTCCGATGCGAATCTCCTTGATCATCGCAAAGAAGGCGTCAAATCGATACGAGGCTTTGATGGCGCCGATGACCGTTCGCTGATGGTCGTCGAGAATAGGAACGGCAATATCGATGGTTTCTTCGGGAGTGCGGAACGATCCGTGCTGCCCCGGAATCATGTCACTGATGAAGACATGGCCGGTCCGCTCACTCTGCATGTCGCTCCACCAGGACTCATCACCGAAAAAATAACGATCAGGCTCGGAACTCGCTGCGACAATGGCACCATGCCGATCTATAATCATGAGACCGACGAGCCTATCGCCGTCGCGCACCTTGGTTTCTAAGAGAAAACGTGACAGTTCGGAATTAAGCAGCTGAGTAGATAGGTCCGTGCCCTGCTCCCAGGCGCGAGTCCGTTCCTGAATGACATCCGAGATTGAGCGGCGTGAGGGATAGGAAGCGTTGGCGACAGAAACGGGCTGACGAACACGCAGAGGGGCCGACGCCAACAGTTTGAGCGCTTGCACGTGACTTTCCACCAGCATCGTGACTCGATCGGCCGCCTCCGATGCAATGGCTTGAAAATTTCCACCAATGACGTTTCTAAGGGAACGCATCCCAGACACGGAGGCAAGCAGCAGACCTATGAACAGCGGAATACAGCCGACGAGAAAGATCGCCAAAACGATGCGACCCCTGATCGTGCGAATACCCAGCCTTGTCATCAGCACACCGGCCGCACCCTTCTCGCCCATGACGATGTCAGCATGTTCTATGGTTGTGCTCTTGTTGTCCGGCCGACAAAGCTCGAGTATTCTGTTGCCGATCTCGAAAAATCAACGAAGGCTCACCCTCGCCATCAAGGCTCAACACCAATCGGGTTTTTCCATCGGTATCTCGAAGCGCCAAGCCGGATTCCTTTGAAAGTCCCAACCATAATTTTCGAGTGTCCTGTCCGTCTAAGAGCGCGAGATAAGGCTCGCCATCGGCGGATAAGGCTAAGACGGCTCGGAGTTTGCCCTGTGAGTCCACCAAACGAAATTCTTCCGCCGTGGTATAGGTCGGGAATCGCATTTCTGCCGATACCGGTTTTTCCATGGCAAGGAACGAGCCCAGCAGACCTCCGATGGCTCCGCTCATGATACTGATTGCACACACCGTGTTAAACATCTTCATGCTGACCTCCGATCACATCAACTATTCTGCATTACGGGCCGGCTATGCTCGGTCATCAACCATCCTGCGATGGATAGTCGGACCTGGTCGCCGCAGACGGAATCGACGCGGCACACGCGGTGAAACCTGGGGACGGAAAAGAGGACCAGCGCACCCGGCTTGGGAAGAATACAATGCGTGACGGACAGCTCGGGTTGCGTACGCCCCGGAATCTGTTTGGCCGCATAAATGATGAGCTCGCCGCCCCAATCCGGGTTCCATTCCTCATGAACATAGCCCACGACAGCCAGACGGCGGAGCGGCAAAGGCTTGGATCCTGCGCCGGCCGAGGATTGCACCATATCGTCATGCGTCAACAAACAATCCCCGGCCGAGTAGGAGTAGTAATTAAAATTCACATGGCGGCCGGAGATGTCCGGAAACGACTCCATATAGCGCATGATGCACGGGATCGTAAGCCGTTGGAGAAACATCATCGCCTCAGGCCGAGCCATATCGGCTTTCTTCCAGTTCCCCGAATTGGGGAAATCGCGGTAAACGTGGGGCATATCTTTCAACGCCGTCCATTTCGCGTGTGCCATCGCATCGCGTATCGTGCGGCGTTCCGCCGCACCCCAAAAGTTTTCCAACACGAGCACGGGATCGTCATGGAAGGAAAACGTCTCTCCTTTAAAATCGTGAAAATCAATATTCATATGCCCGTAGGCCTCCCGTCTGAATCGCCGGCTAATGCCTCCTGCATTGCTTGCGCCCTCGAAACGTTTTTGAGTATATCGACAGGGTAACAAGCGAGGCAAGAGACGGTTCGCCCACTCAAAGGAAACCACAACCATTTATGATGCCTCCTAACAAGACGGCTCCGAACCTTCTTCGCACTGTGCGGATGGTGCGGGAACGCTCATAACCCAAAGACCCAGCATCGACGTTTCTCCTTTTCCGATTGAATCACAGCAGACCATCTGGCACCTTGCTTGCTGAGTGTCTATGATAGGAGAATTCTCCAAGCACGCCCTCTAGCCTCGAAGGCCATTTCATTTCTGGGAGCTCCGAATGTCCTGTCCAGCAATGTGAGGCTTCATGCGGAAGCACATCGTCCGCTTTTTTAATAATCTGCCCATCGAACGTAAGCTGCTTCTCACAGCGGTAATTCCGCTGCTCGCGCTGATCCTTTCCAGTATCCTGACCTATCGGGCCGTGCACACGTTTGCCGAGAATGAGGAGCAACTCGACCGGGTGTATCTCACGCAACGCACGGCGTCGGAATATATGCGATTGGTCCTGGAACTCAACTCAGGATTCCGCGGATTTGTGCTGGCTCGCCAGGATGGATTCCTCGAGCCCTATCGCGTGGCTCACGATCATATCGCGCATGTGGGTGACACGCTCGAAGATCTGGTGCAGGATCTCCCCCCGCAATTGCAGTCGGTCCACGAGGCGCAACGTCTGGTTAAGACGCTCATGCAGGAGAAGGACGCATTGATTCAAGCGGCGCGGAAGGGACATTCGGCCGAGGCGATTCAGTATGTGGAGGAAGGCCGGGGCCGGGCGATCATGCTACAGATCCGTGAGCATATGACGCGATTCGATCATTTGGAGCAGACGGCTTTAAACGAGGCCTTGGCGAATATCTCCCGAGCCAGAACCGCCATGACGACCAATATTTTCGGGGGCATCATTCTGGCCTTAACGTTTATGATGTTTGCGCTCCACTTGATCGCGCGCTCGATCACCGCACCGCTGGTGACACTGGCGCGGTCGGTGAGATCGGCCGCCGGGCTGTTCCCTCCACAGGTGGCCGTCTTGGATCGTCGGGACGAATTGGGAGAATTGACCCGCGTCATGAACACCATGAGGGAACAAGTGCGGAACGACCTGCTGAAGCTTCAACAATCCGAAACCGATTTGCTCACCCTCAATCGCGACCTGGCGTCGTCGGAATCAAAGTATCGCAGTTTGGTGGATCATGCGCCGTTTGGAATTTTTACGACCAACGGCATGGCCATTACCTTCAGCAACCGCTACAATCGTCTTCTCGCCGGACTCGATCCGAATCAGATAGACGATCCGGAAACGTTTCGGGAACGCATCCATCCTGAAGATCGCGATCGCGTCCTGAGCGAATTTGCGCTGGCCGTCAAAGCGAATAAGCCGTATGAAACGATCTTCCGCTTTCTGCATCACGATGGATCGGTGCGTAAAATCCTGAGCCGGCGCATACCCATCTTCGACGAACAGGGCCATCCCACTATGTATCAGGGATTCAACATCGATATTACCGCTTTGGACCAGATGCAAACGCAGCTCAGCCGAGCCGAACGGCTGGCGACCCTCGGTCAGGTGGCGGCCGGCATTGCGCACGAAATCAGAAATCCGCTGGTCGGCATCGGCTCGACTGCGGCGTTATTACGCGAAGACGTCGATTCCGGGGATCCGCGACGAGCAGACTTGGACGTGATCTTGAATGAAACACGGCGGCTCGACCGAATCGTCAATCAGATCATCGATTATGCGCGGCCCCGAGAGCTCGCCCCGGTCGTCTTTCCCTTTGTCGACATCATACATGAAGTCCTCAAGCTGTTGGATGCGTCGATCGCGGCGAAACGCATTGCCGTCAAGACAACGATTCATCCCATGCTGCCGCAACTCCAAGCGGACCGAGATCAGTTAAAACAAGTCTTGTTGAATGTCTTTCAGAACGCGATCGAGGCGATGGGAACACAGGGCACGCTCACGATCGCCGGATATGAATCCCGGCGGAGTCGCGATGCTGGTATGGTCATCAGTGTCTCAGACACCGGCGTGGGCATTGCCCCGCAGGATGTGCCCCACGTCTTTCAGCCGTTTTTTACCACCGGGAAGCATAAAGGCACCGGATTGGGATTGGCGATCTGTCGCAATATCATCGAGTCGCATGCGGGCGACATTCAACTCGCCAGCCAACCCGGGCACGGCACGACCCTGCGCATCTGGCTGCCGTTGCGACAACAAACACGCGTGTCCACCCTTTTCTAATTCTATGCGCGCCTCGATTTTTGTCACCGACGATGAACCGGCCATTCGCTCCGCGCTGGTCAAACGATTGTCCCGGCGACAGCACCAGGTCAAGGGATTCGACTCCGGCGACGCGTTGCTCGATGCGCTCGACCGGGACATTCCCGATCTGATTCTCCTGGATTTGAAAATGCCGGGCCTCTCGGGACTCGATACCCTCAAGGAGCTACAACCAAAATCCCCTCACTCCCTTGTTATCATGTTGACCGCCTACGGAACGGTGCAAGACGCCGTGGAAGCGATGAAGCTGGGCGCGTACGACTTTGTGATCAAGACCGTCGATTTGGAAGGCCTCGATCAAGTTGTCGATCGGGCGCTTGAACTCTTGGCGTTGCGTCAGCGCCTCACGTATCAAACGGAACGCGAGGGCGATCAATACGCGATGAATCATCTCATTGCCAATAGTGCGGCCATGCAACATTTGGTGTCTCAGATCCGCGAGGTCGCGAATAACCCCAAGAGCAATGTGTTGCTCCTGGGCGAGACCGGAACGGGGAAGGAATTCATCGCGCGCGTGCTGCATCACAACGGCGTCCGGGCCGCCGCTCCGTTCGTCGGCGTCAATTGCACGGCAATTCCACGCGATCTGTTCGAAAGCGAACTCTTCGGCCATGAACGAGGCGCCTTTACCGGTGCGCATCAGCGTAAACAGGGATTGCTGGATCGCGCGGAAGGCGGCACGCTGTTTCTAGACGAGATCGGCGACCTTGACCTGGGGATGCAAGCGAAGCTGCTTCGCGTCCTGCAGGAACGGACGTTTCGGCGAGTCGGCGGAACGGAAGACATCCTGGTCGATTTTCGTCTCATCGCCGCCACGAATCGAGACCTGAAGAAGGAAGTCGCGCGCAGCGCGTTTCGAGAGGATCTCTATTTCCGCCTGAACGTGGTCACGTTCGAATTACCGCCGCTGCGAAAGCGCGTCGAAGATATCCTTCCGTTATCCATGCGGGCGATGCTGCATTACGGGCGCGAGTTTGGGAAGGATGTAACGGAGATCGATGAGGACGCCCGCGCCGCACTCGAACGCTATGCTTACCCAGGCAACATTCGCGAACTGCAAAACATCATCGAGCGCGCCATGATCTTCTGCCACGGCAGAACGTTGACAGCCAGTTACCTTCCGCGCGAATTGCATGAGGCCGCTTCCCATACCGCACTGGCGGTAACGCAAGGCGACCAGCAGATGGTTCGGGTGGAAATGCTACTGGGAAAGCAAACGCTCGCCGACGTGGATACGGCCATCATCGAAGAAGTCGTGCGCCTGGCCGGCTACAATAAGAGCCTGGCCGCCAAACATCTCGGCCTCACCCGATTCGCACTCGATCGGCGATTGAAGAAAATCGGCGATGAGTCCTGATTCAAAAAAGTTCGGCATATGAGTGTGACTCAATCATCGGTTCCTTGGAGTGCTCGCATCCTCGTTAGGCTTCAGGTGAAAACGTCCCTTGACCGAATGCACGCTGCAAAGCTGAATTGACCGCTGCGCGATAAGAGGAGTAAGCTTTTCATCGGTAGGTATTCGATGCTCAGGTCGCGTCCCATTCTTGTCATCCTATTGTTGCTTCTCTTCGAAGCATTTAGTTTCAATGCATACGCCTGCCTGTTTCCTACGTCGCCCAACGCCGAAGGTGCCGATATGCGTGATTGTCCTCAAGAACAGTCTCCACGCCAGGTATGCGATGCATTTACGACAATGGCCGCGCCGACATCTCCTGAACTCAATCCGGCGTTTGATAGTCAGGCCCTCTGCCCAGAAGATGCCATCTCGTTGACTCCGGCTGTATCATTTCCTGCGCGCATCGGAACCGTTCCTGACCATCCCGCTGTGCCTTCTCGAGAAGTCCTCGTCGATACGATAGTCCTTCGTCTCTGATTTCTTCCTTTCAATTACACACTTTTTCGTAGCCCACGATCTGGTCTGACCATCCGACTTATAGTCGGATTCTTTGTCACCACGTGTTATGGCGCATGCAGTTGCTATGCTGCCCGTTCGCAGCAATGCTTGGGTAGCCAAAGGAGCAATTATGTTCAAACGTATATTTAGTCGGACTGGCACGCGATGGATCATAGCGGGTGTCATTATCTTTCTAGGAGGTGGGCTCTTCCTGATTGATCAAGGGCGTCGCCATGACATTCAGACACCGGCGACCCGCCAACAGACCGAGCACCTGCCAGTCACGCCCGCCGTATCCGACGGCAATTCATCACAGGCTTTTGCCATGGTGAGCCGGCCGAAACAACAGCTCATTGGCGTCAAGACGGCGGTGGTCGAAAAACATCCTCTCGACACGACGATTCGAGCGGTCGGACGCGTAGATTACGACGAACAGCGCATTGCCCATGTCAATCTGCGCATTTCGGGGTGGGTGGACGATCTCTTCGTCGATTACACCGGCCAAGTAGTGCGCAAGGGGCAACCTCTCTTTAGCTTGTACAGTCCGGAACTCTTGTCCACACAAGATGAATATCTCTTGGCCCTTCGCACTCAACAAAAGTTGAAAGACAGCCCCCTGCCTGAGGTCCATCAGCAAGCCGAAGACCTGGTGCAGGCATCGCGGGAACGCCTCCGTCTGTGGGCGGTGTCCGATCAGCAGATCAATGAGCTCGCTCGGCGAGGGAGGGCGAACACCTATCTCACGATTTCGTCCCCGAATACTGGATACGTGATTGATAAAAAGGTGTTCAAGGGCATGTTCGTTGAACCTCACATGCAGCTCTATGCTATCGCCGATCTCTCGACCGTTTGCATCAACGCGGAGATTTACGAATACGAGGTGCCCTTCGTGAAGGTAGGGCAGACGGGCAAGGTGACGTTTACGGCATATCCTGGCCAAGCCTTTTATGGACGGGTCTCGTACATCTATCCCTTTCTCAATCCCGAGAGCCGGACAGTCAAAGTCCGTCTGGAATTGCCAAATACCGACATGCAGCTGAAACTCGAGATGTATGGCGATGTCGAGATCCAGATCAACCGTGGATACCAGATGGCCATTCCAGAACAAGCCGTATTGGATTCCGGTTCTCGTAAGCTCGTGTTCCTAGTCCGTGGTGAAGGCCTTTTTGAACCACGTGAGGTGAAGGTCGGCTCGAAAATTGGTTCGTTGTATGAAGTGCAAGAAGGCCTGGAAGTCGGAGACCGCATCGTGACTTCCGGCAATTTTTTGATTGATTCGGAAAGCAAGTTGATGGCCGCCTCCGACATGATGGGATCCTTGGGCATGGGCGGCATTCGAATGGAACAAGCACGGATGGGCGAGATGGATATGAGCGGCATGCCCATGGGCAGCACGCCATCCAATTCGGCAACGCAGGTGGCCAAGGCGCTAGGCGAGAAGAAAGTCGGGGGCGTCACGCTGGTCTGGTCCACGGATCCGGAGGCCCCGCGGATTGGGGAGAATGTGCTTCGCGTTACGGTGAAGGGCGACGGTGGCAAACCGGTCTCGGATGCGAAGGTGCACCTCACGTACACCATGCCGATGCCGGGCATGCTGCCGGCCACGGTCCCCATGACACGTGGGAAGGATGGGTCTTATGAGGCCAAAGTGAATCTTGGGATGGGCGGCCAGTGGGATCTCACGGTTACCGTGCAGCGTCCTGGTCAGCCTGAGATTAAAGAGAGCATCTCCGTGACGGTCGGGGCTGGGATGCCTGGCATGCCGGGCACGAAGCCATGATCGAACGAGTCATCGATTGGAGTGCCCGTAATGGTGTTCTAGTTCTACTGGCCGTGCTCCTACTGGTGGGCTGGGGCGGCTGGGCCCTCGTCCACACGACACTTGACGCCATTCCGGATCTCTCTGATGTGCAGGTCATCATCTATACCGAATGGGAAGGCCGCAGCCCTGACCTCATCGAAGATCAAATTACGTATCCCATCATTACGTCCATGCTCGGCGCCCCTCGAATTAAGACGGTTCGAGGCCAGTCCTTCTTGGGCGCCTCCTTCGTGTACATCATTTTCGAGGATGGCACCGATATCTATTGGGCGAGAAGTCGCGTGGTGGAGTACCTGCAAGGCGTCACCGGCAAACTGCCCGAGGGGCTGTCTCCGCGGCTGGGTCCCGATGCGACCGGTGTGGGATGGGTCTTTCAATATGCGTTAGTTGATGAGTCCGGTCAGCATGATCTGGCCGAGCTCCGGACTTTTCAAGATTGGTATCTTCGCTACTGGCTCCAAAGTGTACCGGGTGTCGCAGAGGTGGCGTCTATTGGCGGCTTCGTCAAGCAGTACCAAGTTCAGGTTGATCCGACCAAGCTGCTGGGCTATCGGCTCTCGCTCAAGCAGCTTATCGAGGCCATCCGACAGAGCAACAATGATGTCGGCGGACGAGTGCTGGAAATCGGTGAACGGGAATACATGGTGCGCGGACGAGGCTATATTCAGTCACTTGACGACATCCGGCGGATTGCCGTGACGACCGACCGGCAAGGCACGCCCATCACGGTGCAAGACCTTGGCGTGGTCACGTTGGGACCGGATATGCGGCGCGGCGTGGCTGAGCTCGATGGACGCGGCGAGACGGTCGGCGGCATCATCATCATGCGGTACGGGGAAAACGCCCTGGCCGTGATTGATCGCGTCACAGCGAAACTGCGCGAGATCACCCCTTCCCTCCCTCCACCGGCCGCTCGTCGCGGGGGCGCTGCGCGTCCCCTGGCTGGTCGTTGTTCTGGCGCTCGCAGCGGTCGCAGCTTCCGTACCCTTGTATGGAACGCTGGGGTCGGAATTTATGCCGCCGCTGAACGAAGGGACCATTCTTTACATGCCGATGGCCTTGCCGGGGATTTCGGTGACGGAGGCCACCATGCTGTTACAGCGGCAGGATCAGCTCCTCAAGCAGTTCCCTGAGGTCCAGCATGTCTTCGGCAAAATTGGTCGGGCTCAAACGCCCACGGATCCCTCGCATTTCAGCATGGCCGAAACCGTGGTGACCTTGAAGCCTGAAGATCAGTGGCGGAACGGGATGACGTGGGATCGATTAATCGCGGAGATGGAGACACGACTGCAATTTCCGGGCATGCCCAATATCTGGTGGATGCCGATTCAGACGCGGACCGAAATGCTCGCCACGGGGATCCGCAGCAATCTAGGCATTAAAATCCTGGGTCCTGATCTCTCAGAGATCGAGCACCTCGCGGTGACGATTGAACACTTGCTTCACAGCGTGCACGGGACACGGAGTGCCTATGCGGAACGGGTGACTGGCGGGTATTACCTGGACTTCCGAGTCAATCGGGAGGCCGTGGCCCGCTACGGGCTTAGTGTTCAGGATGTGGAAGATGTGATCGAAACGGCAATCGGCGGGAAGACGATCTCGCAGACTGTGGAAGGACGAGAACGCTATACCATCAATGTGCGCTATTTGCGGTCGCTGCGAGATGATCCCGAGTCCTTACGACGAGTCTTAGTCGAGACGCCGCGCGGGGCGAAAATACCAATGGCGCAGCTGGCTGAGATTTCCCTGACCACTGGACCGCCATCCATTCGTGATGAACAGGGGTCTCTCGCGGGTATTGTCTTTGTCGATGTCGCGGGCCGCGATCTGGCGAGCTATGTGGCCGAGGCGCAACACGTGATCCGCGAACAGGTCTCGTTGAAACCCGGCTATCGACTGGAGTGGGGTGGCCAGTTTCAATATCTCGAACGCGCAAAAGCCCGATTGCAAATCGTCGTTCCTCTGACCATCTTTCTCATCTTTGTGCTGTTGTACCTGAACTTCCGCTCAGTGAGTCGGAGTCTGATTGTGTTGCTGTCTGTGCCATTCGGCGTCGTCGGCGCAATCGTTTATCTCTCGCTCCTCCAATACCACTTGAGCGTGGCCGTCTGGGTTGGGCTTATTGCACTCGCCGGCGTCGCAGCCGAGACGGGGGTGATTATGATCATCTTTCTCGATGAAGCCTATGAACGGTGGGAACGCGAGGGCCGACTTCGATCCTTGGCTAACCTGAAGGAAGCCATTATCGAAGGCGCGGTGCAGCGGGTCCGGCCGAAGATCATGACCTCTTCCGCTATTCTGATTGGGCTCCTGCCGATCATGTGGGGTCATGGACCAGGGGCTGATGTGATGAAGCGCATTGCGGCGCCAATGATTGGCGGCATGGTCACCTCCACACTCCTCACGCTCCTCGTCATTCCGTCACTGTACGCGCTCTGGCGAGGTCGCCGCTTCACACGTGAAAAAGTTGTGCAGCGCACGGTGGTCGAGGAGTCAGCTGCCTCAGAATTGCCGACGTGACAGAACAATGCCGGGAAAGCGGCGTGGATCGTATTTATGATCTTGTCCGAAGCTTGAGGAGGCGTGCGATGAAAACGTGGGTGCACCTGCCGTGGTTACTCTTTGCTCTTGTGACGTTCCTCTTCAACTCTGTACAAGCTGCGCCGCCGATCGAGGAACCCCTGGAACTGGCTCCGTTGGTACAGGAGGCCCTCGCCAGAAATCCGGAGATCCAGGCGGCTCGCAGTCAATGGGAGGCTTCGGTGGAGCAAGTCCCCCAAGCCACGACGCTACCCGATCCGACATTCGGCGTTCAACTTTGGAACGTCCCACAAAACGGGAATCTGGGAAGCAGCGTGACGCGGGCGCAAAATACCATTTATACCTTGTCGCAGAAATTTCCGTTCCCAGGGAAACTGCCTTTGAAGGGAGAGATCGCCAACCGGACGGCCGGCGTCAGCGAACAGGCGCTTCGAGCCAAAGAGCGAGACCTCGTCGCGCGCCTGAAGCAAGCGTACCTTCAGTTGTTCTTTGCGCATAAAGACCTCCATGTGCATCATGACCATGTGAACCTGCTCAAACAATTATTCGACACGGCGAAAGCGAAGTTTCGAGCAGGACAGGGGACCCAAGTGGATGTACTCAAAGCTCAGGTGGAACTGTCCACTCTCTATCAACGACTCCCGGTCCTCGAACAGCAACGCGAGACCATGGCGGCGAAAGTGAACACCCTGCTCAATCGCGATCCGAGAGCACCGTTGGGAATTCCCCGCGAACCCCCTCCAAATGGGTGGGATAAACCGGTCGAGGAGATCGAGCAGGCAGCCCTTCTGAGTCGACCGGAGCTCAAGGCCGCCCAGCTAGCCATAGAAAAAGGTGAGCAGGCGAAGGCCTTCGCAGAGCGGCAGTATTATCCCGATTTTGAAGTGGCGGTCCAGCGATTCCAGAACTATCAGGCAATCGACGGCTTCGGCGCCATCGCCTCGATCAATATCCCATTTTCATTTTGGACAAAGCGGAAATACGATGCGGGTGTCCGAGAAGCAACCGCCGTCGCCTCCGCCGCACGAGCTGACTATCAAGCCTGGCAGAACCTGACTCGTTTCCAGCTGACGGAACTTATCGCCAAGGTGCGGGCTCAGACAACAGGTCGCCGATCTGTATCGAACAACGATCCTGCCGCAAGCCGAACAAAACTTGGAGGCGTCGCGTGCCGGATATCGAACCGGCAGAAACAACTTCTTAGACGTCATTGAGGCGGAACGAGCACTGTTAGAATTCCGCCTAGCCTTTTACCGTGCACTTGTCGAGCGAGACATCCAGCTTGCACTGGTAGAACAGATCGTGGGCACCCTGCTATGACGACAAAACATCTGGTCAACAGGAAGATCTCGATCATCGTGGCGGAAGTCCAATAACCTCCAGCGACGGTGGTACGGAAGGACGATATCTCTCAACTTGTCACGGCCCATAAAGCACAGCTCACTTACAGCTCTCGACCCGCACTCTTCTTCTACGGTTCCACTTCTAATCACGCCTCCTGAATAAAGTTAACGCATCCGTGACATGGCGTTGATGCAGCCACAACACTGGTCACATATCTTTTCTCTAGATGATCGGACTCAGAAAGGAAATACAGGATGCTGCAATTGATCGACTGGATATATTTGGTCGGGACAACGGCATCAGTCGGCGGACCCCTCCTCTATGCGGTCGGAACTCTAGAAGGAATGCAGCACAAAATGATCTATCCCGTCTTTCGGTTGGTCAAACAAAATGGACGATTATTTTTGCGGGAGGCCGCCTCATCGTAGGCACCTCATAATACGGGCACGGGAAACACACCGTGCCCATCTTTTCCAAGGAGGTTCTATGCTTACAGCCATGTCATTGATGAAACGGGATCTTGCAAAGGTGGCGCATTCCGCCACTGTGTTGGAGGCCGCCAAAATGATGCGTGAACGGAAAATCGGCAGCGTCTTTATCGAACAGGACGCCCGTATCGTCGGGATCGTAACCGAGGCGGATATCGTACGCCGGGCGGTCGGCGTCGGGCACATGCCGGGATTCATTCCGGTATCGACGATCATGAGCAGTCCCGTCATTGGAATCGAGGGCAAGCGTCCGATTACCGAAGCCGCCGATTTGATGGAACGCAGTCAGACCCGTCATTTAGCCGTGCTGCAATCCGGAGATATTGTCGGCGTTCTTTCGGTGCGCGATTTACTCCACCCCGTTTCAGTCGACGAGTTTTGATCGCCATGCAATCACTCTTATTACCCCTTCGAACTCCTCTCCCCACCCGGGCGGCGAATGTAGATGTGACGGCCTGGTGGATCAAGGGCATTAAACTGGTGCTTAGTCTCCTCATTTTGACCATCCTGCTCGCCTTGACCGGTGGGGTTGTGAAGACACTTTTAGACCTCAAGTTACTGTTTAACAATCCGGTCGAAGTGGCGCTGAGACATATTATTATTGATACATTGATTTTGCTGGCTGTCGTGGAGGTCTTCAAGACGACATTGACCTATTTTTCGGAAGGCCGGGTCAAAGTCACTTTCATCGTCGATACCATTCTCGTCGTGATGCTCACGGAAGTCATTTCGGAATGGTTCAAGGGTGTCCCTATCGATCAGTTTGCAATCTTGGGCGCCATCCTCCTTGCGTTGGCCGCCATCCGGGTGCTGGCTGTCAGATTTTCTCCGACACACGGAGAAAGCGCCCCCGATGTTCTGTGACATTCCTGACTCGGATACATTTTACACCGCCCTAACAATGCCGTAATGACGCGATGACGACACGGTGGCACAGTGAACCGTGCCGTTCGCACGGTAAAGGAGGCTCACGTGAGCCACGCGACGCTTCTGAATGCACATGCACCGAACTCTGACGAGATATCAAGCCGCTTGCCCGGAAATCCGGGCGTGATGGTCCTGACACATAGTCCCCTCCTGCTGAGCTTTATCAGTCTTCAAGCCAAGGCCATCATCGACAAATGGCATCGTATGGAAAGCGGTGGTCCGCGCGTCGGTATTCCGAGTGCGATCATAACTTTCTGTCTCGATCTTTTAGCCACGCTCAATGATCGCCGCGAGATGGAGTCCCACTTGCCGTTTCAGCTGGATCGGAACATTGAAACCGACGGTCTGTACATCTCCCTCTGGGGAGTCGGTCTGCCACGATCCTCGGAAGTCGATCAATCGCGAATGTGTATCTTGCTCGAAGAATTGGCTGTTGAACGGCGCCCACGTTCTCCGGCCTAAAGAAGGAGAGCCATGCACCATCAATCATCACGAGCGGAAGCCCTGGTGTTGCAGACCTTATATGAGTCCGGATCCCTTGCTTTGGAGCATATGACCGAACGAATTCCAGAATTGAGTTGGAGCGAGGTGTTTCACGCCGTCGACCGTTTAAGTCGCAATGGCGAAATCGTTCTGCGGCGACATGGCTTTTCGTATCACCTCTCGCTCCCGGCCCTGAGCCACGTGTCAGCATAACCTCTGTGTTTGATCTTATGTTGTGTGGACCATTGTATCGACCGAAAGGAGTCCCTGTGAATCCTGTGATGATTGCCCTAGCCCTAACAGTGTTCGGTCTTGGAAGCGCGGTAAGCGCTCTCCACGTTTCCGCGCAATCGCCTTCGCTTGTGAAAGTCGATGGATCGAGCACCGTGTTCCCCATCAGCGAGGCGGTGGCAGAAGAGTTTCAAAAAAGTACGCGGGGCGCCGTGCGAGTGACGGTTGGTATCTCCGGCACCGGCGGCGGCTTCAAGAAGTTTTGCCGCGGGGAAACGGATATCCAGGATGCCTCCCGGCCGATCTCGTCCGATGAACTGGAAGAATGCCGCAAACATGCTGTGCAGTTTTTTGAGTTGCCGATTGCGTTCGACGCGATGACGTTGGTGGCCAGTCCGAAAAATATGTGGCTGCAAGCCGTGACCCTTCAGGAATTGAAAATCATGTGGGAACCGGCGGCTCAGGGAAAAATCACCAAGTGGAAGCAGGTGAATTCGGCCTGGCCCGACGAGCCATTGAAATTGTTCGGGGCGGGATCCGATTCGGGAACGTTCGATTACTTCACGGAAGCGGTCGTCGGCAAGGCTAAATCAAGCCGCGGTGACTACACAGGTAGCGAGGACGATAATACCTTGGTCCAAGGCATCTCTGCGGACAAAGGGGCGATCGGCTACATCCCCTATGCGTACTATCCGCCGAATAAAAACAAACTTAAGCTGATCGGTGTCGACGCCGGGCATGGCCCGGTGCTTCCATCGCGGGACACCGTCGAGAACGGAACCTATACCCCGCTGTCACGTCCCCTCTTCGTCTACGTGAGCAAGAAATCAGCGGAACGTCGCGAGGTCAAAGACTTCGTCGAGTTTTATATGAAGGAAGCACTGAAGTTAACCGAGCAGGTCAAATATGTCCCCCTGCCCGCAGACGCTTACCAGACTTCATTAGAACACTTTCACGATGGCAAACTTGGTACAGTCTTCCAGGGACATAGCGGAGTCGGCATGCGCATTGCCGACCTATTGAAGCGAGAATCCATTCAGTAAGGCCTATCGGATTGCTATGGGTACTCGTGTTCCCCTCTTGGACCTTTCCCATGAAGCCGGTCTCAGGACCTTGTCCCAGACCATGACCGGCGAACGCACCTTGCGACGGATTCGCGAGTGGGCCATTGAGAAAATTCTCTTACTCGCGGCGCTGGTCTCCATCGCTATTACTGCGGGCATCGTGGGGTTGCTGCTCTACGAGTCGCTCGTCTTCTTCCAATCCGTGTCGATCGTCGACTTCTTCACCGATACCCAGTGGACGCCTTTGTTCGCGGATGCGCATTACGGCATTTTGCCGCTGGTCGCCGGCACGCTGGTCACCACGGCCATCGCGCTTTTGGTCGCGCTGCCTCTCGGCACGGTGACGGCCGTCTACCTGAGCGAATACGCGAGCCCGCGCGTCGGTGAAGTGATGAAGCCGTTTTTGGAACTGCTCAGCGCGGTCCCAACGGTCGTGTATGGATATTTTGCGCTGCTGTTCGTTACCCCCGTATTGCAGAAGGTGTTCCCAGGCCTACCTGGATTCAATATGCTCAGCGCTGGGTTGGTCATCGGCATCATGATCGTGCCGTACATTAGTTCGATGAGCGAGGACGCGATGCGGGCCGTGCCCATGCATGTTCGCGAAGGTTCGTACGCCATGGGGGCCACCTGCTTCCAGACGGCCTTTCGCGCCATTATTCCTTCTGCTCTCTCGGGGATTGCCGCCGCATACGTCTTGGGAATTTCCCGTGCAATCGGGGAAACGATGGTCGTCGCCATCGCCGCGGGCATGCAGCCCACGCTGACGTGGAATCCCACGCAACCGGCCGAGACCATGACGGCGTACATCGTCCAGGTCAGCATGGGGGACCTTCCTCATGGCAGCATCGGCTATCAGACGATTTTCGTGACGGGTCTCATGCTGTTTCTGATGACCTTGGTGTTTAACATTGCCGGGCACATCTTGAAAAAGCGGCTTCGGCGGACGGCCTAAGGACAATGAGCAATCTCCGTGGCAATAAAGTTCGCAATGCCGTCTTCGCGATCGTCGGTCTCATCGCCATGCTGGTCAGCTCATTGACATTGCTGGCGCTGATCGCCGCATTGGCCATGGACGGTAGTTCACGCTTTTCTTCCCACTTCTTTTTCTCGTTTCCGTCGCGCTTTCCGGAAGAGGCCGGCATTCTTTCAGCATGGGTCGGCACGTCGCTTGTCATGTTGGTGACGGCTTGCACGGCGATTCCATTAGGGATCGCTGCCGCCGTCTATTTGGAAGAATACGGTTCGAAAAATTGGCTGACCGATTTGATCGAGATCAATATTGCCAATCTGGCCGGCGTGCCGTCGATCGTGTACGGCCTCATGGCGTTGGGCCTATTCGTCTATCAATTTCGCTGGGGAAGCAGCATTCTGACGGCCGGACTTACCCTCGCCTTGCTGATCCTCCCGATGGTGATCATTACGACACGCGAAGCAATCCGCACGGTGCCTCCAAGCATACGAGAAGCGGCCTTTGCACTCGGAGCCAGCAAATGGCAGACCGTGCACGACCATGTCCTGCCCTATTCGCTCGGTGGGATTTTGACGGGTCTGATCATCGCCTTGTCGAGAGCGATCGGCGAAAGCGCGCCCTTGATGACCATCGGCGCGCTCTCTTTCGTTGCGTTTCTTCCCCATCCCCCGCTTCAACAGGAGTTTCCGTTTCTGTCGTTTCAATGGCTCATGGATCCTTTTGCTGCGCTCCCCATTCAAACCTTTAACTGGATCTCGCGGCCGCAGGAAGAATTTCATCTCAACGCGGCCGCGGCCGGCCTGGTCTTGCTGGGCATGACGCTCGCCATGAATGCGCTCGCCATCACGGTACGCGCGAGATTTCGTAAACGGCTGCAATGGTAAGCGCTCACATGACACTTCCCCAGACACAGCAGGCCACCAAAGCGTTGGTGAAGAATCTCAATTTTTATTACGGCACTACGCATGCCCTGAAGAATCTGAACCTCACGATTGCCGACAAACAGGTGACGGCGCTCATTGGCCCATCCGGTTGTGGAAAGACCACCTATCTGCGCTGCTTCAACCGTATGCACGATCTGTATCCAGGCAATAGAGCGGACGGCGAGATCATTCTGTACCCCGATACGATTAATATCCTTGATCCGCAGATCGATCCGCTCGAGGTGCGGATGCGTATCGGTATGGTCTTCCAAAAGCCGAATCCGTTCCCAAAGTCGATTTATGAGAATGTGGCCTATGGACTCCGTATTCGCGGACAGGCGGCCCGCAGCTTCTTGGATGAAAAGGTCGAGCGGGCGCTGCAGGAAGCCGCCCTGTGGGATGAGGCGAAGGATCGCCTGCATGCCTCCGCGTCGGCGCTATCCGGAGGACAGCAGCAGCGCTTGTGCATCGCCAGAGCATTGGCCACTGATCCCGAGTTGATGCTCTTCGACGAGCCGAGCTCGGCCTTGGATCCGATCGCGACGGGCCGCATAGAAGAGTTGGTGATGGAATTAAAAAAGAAGGTGACGATCCTCATCGTCACGCATAATATGCAGCAGGCGGCCAGGGTCTCCGACTATACCGCGTTCATGTATTTGGGCGAAGTCATTGAGTTCGGAGCCACGGACAAAATCTTTACGAATCCGTCCAATCGATTGACCGAGGATTATGTGACCGGACGTTTCGGATGATGGATCATACGTCGTGTGCAAATAACGTGAAGAGCAGGCTGTGATGGCTATTACTATCCGCCATTTTGATCAAGAGCTTGACGACCTGAAGCAGAAATTGCTCCGCATGGGAGCCGCTGTCGAGAATCAGATTCAGACATCGCTCCGTGCGCTGGTGGAACGCGACACCGAGCTCGCGCAACAGGTCATCGAGAATGACTTGCGCATCAACTCGCTTGACGTGCAGGTCGATGAGGACAGCATCCGGCTGCTGGCCCTTCATCAACCCACGGCCAAAGATTTACGCTTCATTACGACCGCCATGAAGATTTCCACCGAATTGGAACGCATGAGCGACCTGGCGGAAAATATCGCGGAGCGCGCGCTGGAATTAAACGAAGAGCCTCAACTCAAGCCGTATATCGATATCCCCCGGATGGGCAATTGGACCTTACGGATGGTCAAAGACAGTCTGGACGCCTTCGTGAATAGGGATGCCGCCCTGGCAAGAAAAGTCTGCGCCGATGATGATTTTGTCGATGATTTGACCCAGCAACTCTTCCGGGAATTACTCTCCTTCATGATCGAAAACCCAAAAACCATCACCCGCGCGATCCGCCTGACCTTCATCGGTAAATACATCGAGCGCATTGCCGACCATGCCACGAATGTCGCCGAACTGGTCGTCTATTTGGTCGAAGGGAAAATCATCCGCCATACCGCCCCCCCGGTAGCCCCTACTTCGGGTCTGTGAATCGTTCGAAAGAACCGGTAGAATACGGCCCGCGCCCACGAGTGAAGTGGATCACGCGACGAACGATTCTACCCATGACGAAACTCGCCATCATCGATATCGGAACCAATTCCATCCATATGGTGCTGGCCGAGGTCGAGCCCGATTTTTCCTACAAGATTCTCGATCGATTCAAAGATATGACACGCTTGGGCGACGGCGTATTTAAAACCGGCCGTTTGTCGGAGACGGCCATGGTCCGCGGCCTCGAAGTCTTGCGCTCCCTCACGACCCTGGCTCGGAACAAGGGCTATGAACGCATCGTGGCCGTGGCGACCAGTGCGGTGCGAGAAGCGAAAAACGGCGGCGAGTTCCTTGAAGAAGTCTTACGGCACACGGGCTTGACCGTCCGCGTCGTGACAGGAAAAGAAGAGGCGCGGCTCATCTACCTGGGCGTGCGGCACAGCATGGATTTGGCGCAGAATCCAAGCATGGTCGTGGACATCGGAGGCGGCTCGGTCGAATTGATCGTAGGCAATCGCAAAACGATGGGACACGGTCAAAGCTTGAAACTGGGCGCGATCCGTTTGAAAGATTTGTATCTCAAACAAGACCCGCCGACCAAGGGGATGCTACACGATCTCCAAAGAGCCATCGATGCCCAGCTCAAGCCTGCGGTGCAGCGCGTGAAAGGAAAACGGTTGGATCGTCTCGTCGCCAGTTCGGGCATGACGGGCAATCTCGCCGAGATTATTTATTTGCATCGCACGGGGCGGCCGCTCCCTCAGCTCAACCTGGCGAAAGTCACTTTCAAGGAAATACACGGGCTCGAAAAACAGCTCGCCCACGCGAACTTCAAAACGCGGCTGGCGATGCCGGGCCTCGATCCAAAACGAGCGGATACCCTACTCCCTGCCGCCATGGTGATCCGAAGCCTCATGGAGCTGATCGATCAGCATGAGTTGACGATCAGCGATAAGGCGATCCGCGAAGGACTGATCTATGACTTCATCGAACGCCATCGTGAAGGCCTTCGCGCCGAACAGGAGATCCCCGATGTTCGCCGGCGGAATGCGATCTTCCTTGCGCGGCGATGCCACTCACCCGAATCTCACGTGCTGCACATCGCGAAGCTGGCCGTGCGTCTGTTCGACCAAACCAAGCCATTGCACGGCCTTGATGCGCGGGCACGCGAATGGTTGGAATATAGCGCCATTCTGCATGATGTCGGGTATCTCATTAATGTGCGTCAGCATCACAAGCATGCCTACTACCTCATCAAAAATAGCGACCTCGCCGGCTTCACGGCGGAGGAGATCGAGATCATCGCCAACATCGCACGCTATCATCGACGTGCCCTGCCTCATTCCGATCACACCGCCATGCAAGAGCTCACACCCGCGCACCGCAAGCTCGTTGAAAAGCTGAGCGCCTTGCTCCGCATCGCCGATGGCCTCGACCGTAGCCACTTTTCCGTCGTACAGGACGTGACGGTCACGTTAGGATCTCCGGTCATCATTCGCGTACAGACATCAGCCGACATCGAGCTGGAAATGTGGGCGGCCCAAGCCCGCACCGATTTATTTGAAAAGGTGTTCAAACGCCCGGTACAATTCGAGATCATTCGCACGGCAGGAGAAACCTCATGACGGCTCCGATTCTCACATTCGCGCAGCCTCATCCCTTCCCGGGCAAACTCATTATCGTAGAAGGAATCGATGGGTCCGGCAAAAGCACGCAACTGCTGCTGCTGCAGAAATGGCTGGAGGCCCAGGAACTTAAGGTCTTCTTTACCGAATGGAATTCCTCCGCGCTCGTTCGCGAGACGACCCGCCGGGGGAAAAAAAGCAAAAGCCTCACGCCGACGACCTTCAGTCTGCTCCACGCGACCGACTTCGCCAGCCGTATGTATCATGAGATCACCCCGCCGCTGAAAGCCGGCATGATCGTCTTGGCCGACCGGTATACTTACACGGCATTTGCGCGCGATGCCGTGAGGGGCGTGTCCCGGGAATGGGTGCGCAAGCTGTATAATTTTGCGATCCGCCCAGATATGGCGTTTTATTTCAAAGTGCCGATGGAGATTGCGATCGACCGACTGCTGGGCGGCACTCGGGCACAGCTCAAATACTATGAAGCGGGCATGGATATGGGGCTTAGCCAGGATGTGTCCGAAAGTTTTCGCTTGTTTCAATCGCGCATACTCTCGGAATATGACAAGCTCGTCGATGAATACGGCTTGATTACGATGGACGCGACTCAAGATATTGAAACACAACAGAACCAGATGCGCCGGCTCGTGTCGGAGGCGCTGGTGAACTATAAGCCGAAGCGGGGAACGCATGGGAAACGTGCATCAGTATTTTGGCGACGGTTTGCCGTACGTGAATCTGAGTGACCTCAAGGGCAAACTAATCGCCATTGAAGGCACCGACGGTGTCGGCCGCTCGACCCACATCGAGTTCTTGCAAGAATGGCTCGAGGTACAAGGGTATGGTGTCATCACAACCGGGTGGACGCGTTCCAATCTCATGTCTAAAACGATCGAGATGGCCAAACAAGGCAACATTCTCGATCGGTGGTCTTTCAGCCTGTTGTATGCGACGGATTTTGCCGACCGGCTCGAACATCAAATTATTCCCGCCCTGCGGTCAGGCTTCATTGTGTTGGCCGATCGATATATTTATACGGCCCTCGCACGAGACGCCGTCCGTAGCGGCAACCGCGATTGGATACGAAAGGTCTTCGGATTTGCCGTCATCCCGGATCTGGTCTGCTATCTCCGCATCGACGTGGATACGCTGGCCCTGCGCGTGATCGAGACCAAAGGCATCAATTATTGGGAATCCGGAATGGATTTAAGGTTGGGCGGCGATCTATTCGATAGCTTCAAGAAATATCAAACGTCATTGATCGAGGAATTCGACAAGATGGCGGAAGAGTTTCAGTTCGAGGTCATTGACGCCAGAAAACCACCGGAAGAAATTCAGCATAGCTTACGATCGAAGATTCAGCCCATTCTGACGAACGGCCGACGGCAATCCATCGTGGTGCCCCAGCCAAAAACTGCGGAGCCGCCGACGCCCGACCCCGTCAGCACTTCCCCAAAGCTCTGAGCTGCGCCGGCATTAGCCACCAGCGCAAGATCCCCTCACCAGGTTTTACGGTCCCCTCAAATCGAATACAACATGCTCCGGCCTTTTTGAATGCGAGACCGGCGACGGGACCCGCGCCCAGCATCAACCCGGCGGCCGCGCTGAGATGTGGTTCGTGCCCCACACAGATGACACACGCGTCCGGGGGTATTTCTGCCAGACGATCGAACAAGAGATGCGGTGGCGCATCCGGCAGGAGGTCGTTGCACCGCTTGATGGCGAAGGAAATCCGCAACACCGCATGAATGCGCTCGGCCGTTTGAAACGCCCGCACATATGGGCTGGACAGAAGATGAGTCGGGTCGACATCCGCACACGGCAATCCACGAGCGGCCTGCTCGGCCTTCTCCGCGCCATGCGGCGTCAAGGGGCGCTTGGCCTCAGCCCCATCCCAATCTTCGGGATCCAGCGCAATTCCATGACGAAATAAAATGCAGTCCATACACCCTCCCTCATAAGCCCGAATGTAGCACACCCCTCAAAGCAAGAATAGTTGAGTCAGCGCACTGCGCGAGGCCGCCGCTCGCCTTCGATACCCACCCAGCCTCTGTCTTCAGATCTGATAGTACAATCTCCGCCTTCAGCATCCTCCTACATTTAACTTCTGCGTAATATGTCGATGACGTTCCTGTGACGCACTTCTTGTAGAACAACTTCGGACATAGTTCATCCTGTTGTGCATTTATCTCAGGAGGAAGAGATGAGAAGGACGTTTAACAGCCTTGCCTTAAGCGCACTCGGTGCACTGCTCTCCGGAGCGCTCGCCCTTTCCGCGGCCGAGGCGCAGAACACAGATCCATCAGTCGGCCCACCGGCACCCCCGCCCACGCAGACGACGGCGCCGTTGAATGACCCGATGGAAAACTTCGATAAACGGCTCAGTATTGTGGAGGAATGGAAAACAAAAGTTGAAAAGCTTCCAAACCTAAGTAATAAAGTGAATTTCGGCCTCAATGCCTTGCAGTTCCTCTATACCCACCAGGACGCAAAAGTTGCCGAAGGAAAGAGCCAGGATAATTTTTCGATTCGCCGGTCCGAATTGCTGGCCTATGGAAAGATCAACGAATATATCCCTCGATGGCACGTCCTGTATGAGTTTCAGAGTATCGGATTAACAAATACGACGCCCGGCTGTAATGCCGGGACGGACTGCACCAATCGTACGGCCAATCCGCTCGGCGGTCCTGCTGCCACGACGTTTTTTCGCGAATCGTATATCGATTTTCGGCCCTTCCTATCAGCGGCGCCTCAGCTGAATTTTATCCGGATGGGTATCTTCCGTATGCCGTGGGGTATTTTCACGGAAACGTCCGGCGGTCTGCGTGACGTCATTAGTTCCCCGTATCTTACTTCCGTCGGCTCCGGCAATGGGAGCCGAAATGGTACCGCGGGAACCATTGAATTCCTTCATGAACGTGACTACTTCATCGATATGCGCGGCACTCTCTTTAATCGCCTCGAGTATGTGACCGGCATTATGAACAACAACAATTTTCAAGCTAACACCATCGGCGCGAATGGCCCCAAGGTCGGCTACTCTCGCGCCCGCTTCATGCTCACGGATATTTCCTTCGTCAGCTTTACAGCGCTGTATGGAGAAAGCAATAATACGAACACCGCGATCAATGGACGCGGCAAAGGGGAATTCGATCGATTCGGCGTCGATTTCCGGTATACGTCAAGACTGATCCCCGGTCTAATGGTACAGGGCGAAGCGTGGCAAGGCCATGACGCATCTAACGCGACGACGGTAGGTCTACCCGCTCAAGGAGCCTGCTTAGTCCAGGCTCAATGCGGCGGGTCCGGGGCCCCTGGGCAGATGCGACGAACGTGGTATGTCTATGCGAAGTATTTAATTTCGAGCGGCCCGTTGGTGAATTGGGAGCCAGTCGTAATGTATGAGCAATTCGATCCCAGCACAAGCACCACCAATGATTTATATGATCGTTGGATCTTAGGCTTAACCTATTACTTTGAGAACCTTCCTCCGAAGATTCAGTCGAAAGTTCAGATCAACTATGAATTCCGCCATCACCAAGGAACGGGGCCAGGAACATCGGTACCCAACACCGACGCATTTGCCCAGAATGTGTTCCTTGTCCAATGGCAAGTGCGCTATCAATAACCGAATAACGGTTAGTACAGCGCCAGACCCGTCGCGCAACCGGTCGGCCAGAGCCGGACGACGCGACGGGTTTGGTCTTTTTTTATTTTCTGCTCGATCTCCCGTTCGCTCGCTTGTGATTGCAGGTATGGTCGGATTCAGCATTCTAGGATGTGAAATGGGAACACGCCTGGTAAAGGAGACACCATCCGGAGGGGTGGTCGCCTATCGCGTTGCGGATGAAACCGACATTTTGCATTCCACTCAAAGACAAGAGGCACTCAGGTTAATAGACGAGAAATGTCCGAACGGTTATCGCGTGATCACGCAGGGGAACATTCCGCGGCTTAAGAAAAATATTGATCGGGCCTGGAGCGGGCAGATCTCCAAGAATTATGACGATCGGATGTGGGGCATCGAGTTCCAATGCAAGTAAAGAGTTCAGTCCACCACTGTATACGGATTCCATTATTGTCGCCGTTTATTTTGACGACTCTTCTGTCGCTCATGCTGCTGACCGCTTGTGTCGGGCCGATGCACGAGCAAGTACTGTTCGAGCGCGCCGGCACTCGGATCGGACTCCAAACAGATTTGTCAACACAACGGAGTTCCCCACCAACTGCCAACGCTCATCCGCGCCAGATTTCTCCCCAAGACATGCGAATTCTCCTGGGATCGATCGAGGTCTCAGGTTGGAGCGGCATTCTTTTAGGTTTATTTCAAGAACGGCACCCTTTCCCCGTTTTTACCGTCGATGAACTGGACATTATCGCAGGACCTATTGCGCAGGCCTTCGAGCAAGCCGTCGCAACCGAACGGGTCTTTTTCTCGGTTCCTGGTAAGGAAAAGCCATATCCATCCGAAAAAGAAAGGATCGAGGGGGCCTTGTTCTTCAGAAATCAATATCTCCACGTGATCTTAACGAATCATTATGCCTTTTCTTCCTCCGATCCCGGCGGGGGTGAGGAGAGGGATCCACGCGACACCAAAGGCATGAAGCTCTGGGTTGCCTCTCCTGCCATGGCAGCTATTGTGCCTATAGAGCAGGAGCCGGTATGGACTGCTTTTGAAAAAGTCCACATCTCGCTCAATCCTACAGACGTACTCATTGCGCGAGAAAGTAAATCTGTCACCACTCCGATCTCGAAAACCGTTGCGTCGACTGCGCCTACGACTGCTCCTTCTCAACCGAAAATGGCCGAGACAGATCAAAGAAAAACGACGGAGTCAACCTCAGATCAATTGCACTTACAAGTCAATGAATTGACGAATGCTAATTTAGATTTGCGAAGTCGTCTGAAGGAACAAAGCGCAGAAATTCAGACCCTGCGAGAGGAACTGGAGCAACTCCGCAAACAGATCAAGCCGCGATCGCCAACCAAACCGTCCACCAAAAGCTCACCTTCCTCGAGCACCCCATAAATTAACACCTCTGTAACAGGCAGCGTCTTTGTCGGTAACGTGATCTCGGTAAGATGCTGGCATTGAATAGTCATTATTCTCTACATCGGGATATTCAGACATAAGGAGATTGTATGCGTAGATTTGCAGGGTACGCTCTTGCTTCGTTGATTACCGTCATCGGGTGTGCACCAACAACACCATTTCCCCCTAAGGCGATGGAAAAAGTCGCGCCGAATTTTGATTTTGACGCATGGAAGGAGGCCTCACCTACCAACGTCAGCGGAAAATCAGATTCCGGTACAAAAGTGCAGTTGGGCGGTCGGATCGTCCAAGTCAATCCATCGGAAAAGGGCACCTTGGTTGTGGCCGAACAACTGCCCATCGCCAATCGTCCAGTATATGGTCCGACTGATACCGGGCAACGGACCGGATCGTATGAGTTTGCCCTACAATACGCTGGGGAGTTACCTGCCGATGCCTTGCGCTTTGGCAACCGGTTTATCGTCGTCGGAACGACGCAAGGACGAAAGAGCGTGGTGGTAGACGGTGCGCCTAAGTCTGAGCCATTTCTCGTAGCCGATTGCATTCATATCTGGCAGACCGGAACCTCCTCGATTCAAGGTTTTAAAGAGGACGTGGGGGCAGGCTTCTCAACGCTGCCCGAACAAACATATTGTGCCCCCGAAAAGAAACATTGAGAAATAGCATTGCAAACTGACCGGTGTCACCGACCGCATAAGCAGGCGGTAACACCGGCCACGGAGCGATTTGTCCCCTCTAACGTTTTGACTTCACACCCTTAATCATCTTCACTGCACCACCCTCCCAGATTTAACCGTCTCGTAACGCTAGGGCTCTTATTCGGTAACAGACGATCGTTACACTGCTTGCATGATGATGAGACAGATATCGACTCAACCGGAGGAGCGAATGACCCAACTATTACGCCGAATTATGCTTGGATTCCCTGTTCTCTGCACTCTCCTCGTTTCAATCGGGTGCACAAGCTTAGGCGGCCAGTCGACGGCGACTGATCCTCTTGCCCCTCTTTTTGCGCAAGGCCAAAAACAGTTCTATGCGGGAGACCTTGACCGTGCCGTCGCCAGCTTCTCGGATGCGATTGCCCTGGCGCCGGATCGGGCGGACGCCTGGAATGCTCGCGGGTTTGCCAAGAGCCGACAAAATAAAACATCCGACGCTGTGCATGACTTTCAAGCAGCCGCTCAGCGAGATCCTCAGAATTCGCTCTATCACAACAATCTTGGAGTCGCATACCTGGAGCTCGAACGGCCCGGTGACGCCCTTCTTGAATTGAACGATGCGGTGCGATTATCGCCCGAAAATCCTCTCCCTCTCATCCATCGAGCGTTAGCCAACCGCCGACTCAAACAATTGCCGGAAGCCGTCGCCGACCTCGATGCAGCGATCGCGCTTGATGGCAGTAATGCAATCGCCTATGCCAATCGCGCGGTCGCGTACGCGATGCAACGGGATTTTTCGGCTGCCAAACAAGATTTGGATCGCGCCATTGCGATCAATGGCTCCATTTTCCAAATCTACGAAAGCCGTGCGCTCATCCAATTATTGGCGGGCGACTACGCCCTGGCGGTGAAAGACTTTTCGCGGGCGGTGGCACTTGGCGCCAACGATACGGTCACCTACTATAATCGCGCGGTCGCCTTCTCCATGATCGGTGATGGCACCCGGGCGCAGAAAGATTTCGAGACCTCGTGCCTTCGTGGATACACCGCGGCATGCCCATTTAGTCGAGTCAGCAGTCCGGCGACTCCAACTCTGTAAATCTCTCTATCTTGTTCCTCTTACAAGGCCTCATCCCTCGGATGGGGCCTTGTTGTTTTTACCCCCTTTCTCATCCCTCGTCAGGAATATGTTCTCATTCCAACCTTGTATGGGCTATGATGGCGGCCTCTAAAAGGAATGGAATTTGCCGAGGCAATTCAATGAACGATTTCTTACACGCATCCACTTGCCTTCTCGGACGCGGCCTCTTGTTCATCTTGTCCGCCGGCTTCCTTAGCGGCTGTGCCGAACCCTTGTTTCCTCCCCGCTCCATTCAAGATGTCAGCGAGGACACGATTGAATTATTGAATCCCGAAACCGATACCTACTTCAAAGGCTCGCTCGTTCGGGTTGGTGGCCGCATGATTATAACTAAGAAGCAAGCCGGGACCTTCATCGTTGCCGAACAGCTGCCTATTTCCACCGATCCTCAAAAGAGGCCAAATGAAAACGTTCGGCCAACGGGATGGTTCAGCGTGTTGTATGAAGGCCCCATGGACGACCAAGCGCTTCAAAGTGGCAATAAATTTATTCTTATCGGAATGCTTGAGGGAACACAGACCGTAGCCATCGATGGAATTCAGCGTCAGATGCCGTACCTTCGTGGACGCTGCATACATGTGTGGAAGACAGGCCGAGAATACATCGCAGATTTTCCTAATCTACCTTCCGGATATTATCCGTTACCCGAGGAAACCTATTGTTGGCCCAAGCAACCGTGACGAGCACGCATCACGCACGCAAAGTTTCAAACACAGATATGCAGCAGATAGGATGCCACCTCTATAAACCGTCTCGGTGAGAACATCGTGGAGAAAAAGATTCTCATTGTCGAAGATGAAAAGACTATTCGTGATCTGATCACGAAATATTTAATGAAGGAAGGCTACACAACCTGTTCTGCGGTGACAGGATTTGACGCCCTCAGGTCAGCCAAGACCGAGCATCCGGACCTGATCATTCTGGACTTGATGCTGCCCGAGTTAGATGGCTTGGAAGTCTGTAAACAGATCCGGGCCGATCCGACGATCGGTGCGACACCGATCATTATGCTCACAGCAAAGAACGAAGAGTCCGACATGATTCTTGGGCTGGAGTTCGGGGCCGACGATTACATTACCAAACCGTTCAGCCTAAAAGCCCTCGTAGCGCGGGTCCGAGCCTTGTTTAGGCGGAACGACCGCAAACAGGACGATTCGCCCGTCTATACGTATGGGCCACTCGTCATGAATATCGCCAAGCATGAAGTGACTGTAAACGGACACTTGGTTGCATTGACGTTTAAGGAATTCGGCCTATTGGAACACTTGCTTCAGAACCTCGGCCACATCGTCACGCGCGACACGTTGATGGCGTCCGTGTGGGGGGATGAAGAGTGCGAGACCACGCGAACGGTTGATGTGCACATCAGACGCCTTAAGCAAAAACTCCCGTTACTGGAAGACGCCATCATTTCGATCAAATCGCTCGGGTATAAGCTCAGGGAATATGAGCAGAAATAACGCGCCGGTCTTTCCATAGACATCTTCCGAAACCCGCTCTCTCGTCTTTCGCATGGGTATTTCTATAGGGATGTTAAGAATTAACTGCCCCCGAATCTTTCGATAACCGATCTGTAATCTCCACCGACGATAACCTCCCCCATAGAGAGGCGAAAAAAAACGCCGGGCCGCCGCTCAAAAGCGAAGCCGAGACGGCCAGACCTTCGCCCGCGCACTCACACTCTAGCGGAGGTGTTATGAGAATGTTTCGCGTCCTTACTCTGACCAGCATGACCGGAGGCCTCGCTCTAATAGGTATACTGATGACTTCTCCGGCAATGGCTAATCCAACGTTGATCGGCACTGGTCAGATCAGCTGGACAGCAATCGATCAGTCCGGCCTGACAGATGTTTTGTCCGATGGCACACCGCATAATAGATTGGGCGGATTTGGATCAGACATCGCCTATACTGGACAGGGCGAGCAGTATGTGACGGTCCCCGATCGGGGACCAGCAGACGGCACGACGCGATATATCGATCGCGTCGAAACCCTCACCATTCATGTCGATGCCGGCACTGGAACCGTCTCGCCATCGCTGAATAAGACGACATTGCTGACGAACGGATCGGGGCAAAATTTCACCGGTCCCTCTTCGGCCAGCGATACAAGCGTCCCCTCCAGCAGCCTTCGCCTCGATCCTGAGGGAATTCGTGTCGGCTCTACCGGCCAATTGTACGTCTCCGACGAATACGGCCCCTATGCATATCAGTTTAATCAAAACGGCCAGCGGGTCAGCACTCTCGCCGTTCCCTCAAAATTTACACTCGATCATCCCAATGCCGACGGCACCTTGGAATTACCGCCGAATAATGCGTCAGGAAGGCAATCGAATCGAGGCATGGAAGGTCTGGCAATTACCCCGTCCGGGAACAAACTCTACGGGGTCATGCAGAGTCCATTGATTCAAGATGGTGGCCTGAACGCGGCGAACAGCCGGATCGGACTGAACACGCGAATCTTGGAGATGACAATCGGATCGACCGCCACGCGTGAGTTCCTCTACCTTTGTCCGCAGCCAGCAATGGCATCAGCGAAATCCTTACTGTGAACGATTCTCAGTTTCTTGTTTTGGAACGAGACGGTAATGCAGGTAGCGCCGCTCGGTTCAAGCAACTATTCCTCATCAATCTTCTCGGCGCAACGGATATCAGTAACATCGGGACCACGCCTTTCAATGGCCTCCCTACAGCCGGCATTCCTGTAGGCATTACGCTAGTCACGAAAACTCCGTTCCTGGATCTCCCAACCCCGCTTTTGGATTAGCCGGAGCCTCCTTCCCGGAGAAACTCGAAGGACTGGCCTTCGGCCCTGACCTTGCGGATGGACGCCATCTGCTCTTGGTCACAAGCGACAACGATTTTGCTGCAGACAATCCCTCTCGTTTTTTCGCGTTTGTACTGGATCGCAGCGATCTGCCGGGGTTCCAAGCACAACAGGTCGTTCCCGAGTCGGCGACTTTTGCTCTGATGCTCATCGGCATCACGATGTTGGGATATTGGAGAGGCCGCCTCAACCGCTGAACGCATCTGCTCCTGACAAGCGAGAGCGATAGAGATCGCTGGCCGGTTGGAGCGTCGGGCAGATGGCTATGCGGGCTCTCTTACAGATGAGAGCCCGTGCCGGGTTAGCATTAACGAGCAAGATGAGGGAATTTAATCCAGCCAACCCTTGTGCTTAAAGTACCAATAGGGAGTGCCGCCGGCGAGAATCATGAGCACAATGGCAAACGGATAGCCCAATGGCCATGTCAGTTCAGGCATGACTGTAAAATTCATGCCATAGATGCTCGCGACCAGGGTCGGCGGGAGAAAGACGACGGCCGCGATGGAGAAGATTTTAATAACCTTGTTTTGCGCCAGGCTGATCATGCCGAGCAGCGCGTCCATCAAGAAGTTGATTTTGTCGAAAATGAACCCGGTGTGGCCGTTCAGAGATTCGATATCTCGGAGGATTCCACGCGCTTCGTGCTGTTGATCGGGGGAGAGCACGCGGCTTCGCAGTAAGAACGATAGGGCTCGCCGGTTATCCATCAAGTCCAGTCGAACCTTGCCGTTGAGATCCTCCTGGCTAGCGATCCGCTCCACATTATCCCGCATGGTCCGATCCGTGATGTCTTTACGCCTGTCCAAAACCAGGGTGCTGATCTCATCGAGGATCTTGTAAATGTCTTCCAATACATCCGCATCCTGTTCCACCGACAATGTATAACAACCAAGCATGATGTCGACGGCGTCAGTCACCATGCCGACGTCGGCGCGCGCCCTCATTCGAAACAGTCGCAGAAACGTGAGATCTTCCTCATGGACCGTTAGTAGCCGCCCTTCATGGAGCGTAAACGATAGGTTCACGCTCGTCGCCGTCTCTCCGTCGCTTTGTACAAACGTGGACCGGATATGAATGCCGTATTCGTCTTGATAATGACGCGCGCTCGCTTGCAGGTCTTTTAATTCCTCATCCTCGGGCAGTTCCAGCCGGAATACCGATTGGACCAAGGCGCGCTCCTCATCGGTGGGAGAAGCCAGATCAATCCAAATGGTCTCTTTTCGCAGCAGGTCTTCCTGCGACCCAAAAGGGGTCTGGATAAGCCGGCCATCGGTCAACACAAATGCGGTGATCATCTTATGATCTCAGTGAAGAAGGCATAGGGGTACCTTCGTTGGATTGTACCGAGATGTGTTGCCGACTGCCATAGTGTCTCGTCTTCAACATTATATTGCGGCCAAGGCGAGTCCAGACAAAGTCATGTGGCTTGGAACGGCCGGCTAGGACCCAGGGAGGCACAGCCCTGGATCCTCCTGAACAACAGAAGTCACGCTAGATAGAAGACTACTGCGTAATAAGGAAATCGGTGTTATCGGTTCGTCACAGGCACGTAAAATGTTTGCCTGTCCCGTACCGTCACGACGAGACAAAGGGAATCCACAGCGATGATCAGGAGGTCGTCAGGAACGTATTGTCTGAATCGACACAGTAAATCGCTTCCACGAGAGGCGAATATCCTTGAAGGAAAGGGGGCCATGGGAAATCTTCGATAGCAGCCCCGCCCGTCCTCCAGATGTGGAGACATTGGGCTTGCACAGTGGGGCGTACGACGGATGCTCCCGAGATCGGATCCGACACGGCGCCCAAGAAAGTGCCCACCACGACGATCATGTTGCCGTGTTGCAGATCCTGATTCGTCAACATCCCCGGATATCGGATCACAAACATTCCTTGTAGGCGACCTATATCTACCGGTCCATAGACGGGATGAGTTCTGATCGGCAGGTGGCGAGCCAGAATTCGTACTTCGTTCTGAGAAACGGTCGATCTTCCGATTTGCCCGCCCAGCTCGATCTTCACTCCGCGATAGGCATTAGGGTCTTGCTTCAACACATCGACGCTAATCGTCCGATCAATCTTCTCCTGCATATCAGGAGGGAATACGGCCTGAGGGGTGCAGCCGACGTGCAGGACGAGTAACGCGATCACATAACACAGATGTCGAGATGCTCTCATGTCATCTGCGAGTCATAAATTGGGTGTGATGAACTTGACATGATCCAAATGCAGGCTACCCTCTAGAGGTACGCCCTATTGGGCGACTGTATACTAATCAGTGGGCGGAGGAAATATGAATGGCTCTGCATGGTGGTCTGTCTTCACATTTGCCGCAGCCTTTTGCATTGTGTTCGGACTGTTGCCGACGATTATTAAAAGACTGCTTGAACGTCGAGGGCGCACCCGCCAACGCTCGCTCCGCTAATCTTCCAGTTTACCTTGTGGCAAATCATCGTTAAGTCCATTTATAACCCTCTGAGCCGGAAGCGGCGCGACTCCGCCCCTTCCGACACGCTGACAATCCTAAGGCGTTCCGGTTCGACTATCCTGAAACGTCCCCGCCCCATTACTGACGTTCCACCCGTAGAAACAAAGAGATCGGTCGGTTCGTTATCCCGTCATTTTAAAACCTGCTGTACTGGCATCCAAGAAGCCCGCATCGATTCGAGATAATGAGCCCCGACCCTGGGCTAGAAGACGGCGCGAGGGGCGCGTTATGATCCGCCCTGCAGATGTTACGTTTCCAGCGAATCCGCCGCAAGAACTATTGTTTACACAACGATAACCTTCCCGTAACCAGCGATTTCCGCTAGAGCATTAGAATACGTGTTCCTCTTGATAGGAGGCCCTTCATGAGTCAGACACAAGTGTTATCCCAGTCACCGGCTCTGGGTGCATCTAGTAGTAGATTCTCGGCACTTTTTATATTGGTCCTCGCATGCGGGATCTCCTATGCCGCGTATGAACTACTCAAGGACCTCACCAGTGTGCGGCAGGCGTCGACGTTCGCCTATGTCCTTTTAGGCATCGCCTTGCTGATTGCGCTTGGATTCGAATTCGTCAACGGGTTCCATGATACGGCGAACGCGGTCGCGACGGTGATTTATACACACTCGTTGCAACCGCACGCGGCAGTTGTGTGGTCAGGCGTATGGAACTTCATCGGCGTCTTAGTCTCGTCAGGAGCGGTAGCCTTTGGAATCATCTCCCTACTCCCTGTGGAATTGATTCTTCAGGTTGGCAGCGATGCCGGCTTCGCCATGGTCTTTTCTCTGCTCTTTTCCGCCATCATTTGGAATCTGGGGACCTGGTTCATCGGACTTCCGTCGTCGAGTTCGCATACACTCATCGGATCGATCATCGGTGTGGGGTTAATGAACCAGATCATGCAACAAGGCACACATACGAGTGGGGTCGAATGGGGTCAGGTCTCCAAAGTCGGTTATTCTTTACTGTTGTCACCGCTCATTGGATTCGGTTGTGCCGCCCTCTTGCTATTGGCGGCACGAGCCGTCCTCAAAAATCCCTCATTGTATCGCGCGCCTGAAGGGAACCGACCGCCGCCTCTCTGGATTCGATCGTTATTGATTCTCACCTGCACCGGCGTCAGTTTTGCGCACGGATCGAATGACGGACAAAAGGGTATGGGGCTCATTATGCTGATCTTGATCGGCACAGTCCCCACCGCGTATGCCCTGAACCGCGCGGTGCCCGCAGATCAGGTTCAGCACTTCGTCGTCGACTCTCATGCCGCGGTCGATACACTACAGAAATACGTCACGCCGGCTGCCTCCACAGTCACGAAGGCGAATTCTCGCGAGCAGGTCGCCGCCTATCTTCAAAACCGCCACCTTGAGGGTACGACTCTGCCCGCCGTCCAGCTTCTCGCACAAGATATCGCAGAAGAAGTAAACCGCTACGGCACCTATGCGCTTGTGCCGGATGAGAACAAAAGCAACGTTCGAAACGATATGTACTTGGTTTCCGAAACGCTCAAGCATCTTGATAAGAGCGGAGCACTGCCGATCGACGCGAGTGATAAAGCAGTCTTGAAAACCTACAAAGCCGACCTGGATCACGCGACAAAATTTATCCCGTCGTGGGTAAAGGTGATTGTCGCGATCGCACTGGGGTTAGGCACGATGGTAGGATGGAAACGGATTGTCATTACCGTGGGCGAACGTATCGGCAAGGCACATTTGACCTACGCACAGGGCGCCTCTGCAGAACTAGTTGCCATGACCACGATTGGGGCTGCGGACGCCTTCGGTCTTCCCGTCAGCACGACCCATGTTCTGTCGTCTGGCGTGGCCGGTACCATGGCCGCCAATCAGTCGGGGCTCCAGTGGCAGACGGTGCGCAATATTCTTCTGGCGTGGGTCTTGACGCTCCCGATGTCGATTGCCATTGCGGGGAGCTTGTTCTGGCTTCTTCGGCACCTGGTGTAGCCATCACCGCCGATACTCGAGACATCTATGGCAGTCGCTACAGCGTCCCACTACTGATAGCGTGTACCGTCGGCCCATGAAAAGTCGCCGAACCTACAACGCTCAGATCACTTCGAGTTGTCTTACGTCATCAATACAGTTACTCTAGCCGACATACGTTCGGAGACCTATGCCATGAAAGCACACACCCTGTATTGGACAACCGTAACGATAGGCCTCGCCGGAAGTGTATCTGTAATAGGATGCACGGCCTCGTCCGGACAGCACCATAATTTGGCGCGACAAGCTATGATCGGCGCAACAAAAGATTCTGTAGTCGCGTGCGCTGGCACCCCTGTGCAAGAAATCCAGACGAACGAGGGAAACGTGCTCCGCTATTATAAGGAAGCCCCTATGTTTGAAGAGTCCACTGTGTTTTCAAAAGGCAGCCGCCCTGGCGTTCACCATGGTTGCTGGGCCAACCTCTTAGTCGCTGATGACCGTATCGTGGGAGCCGAATATAGGTCCGCACCGGAATCGTTGGAAGACTTCAGCCTCTGTGAGCAGATATTTGAGCCCTGTGTCCAGTAGTCGATCGCGGTTCATAAGACCTTTCGTTTCGACACACCTTTATATTTACCACTGAATACCACAATGCCGTCCGAATCGTGGCTCCGCCGGCACTCTATTTCTTATATCGGTGCCTTCCTAGACACACTCTTACCTCCAAAGACCGTCATTCTTCCAATCTCCATCGTCCTGCTCTTTTCGCTGTGGGGCTTGGCGCCGACCTTTGCATTGGAGAAGTACGGTCGTCCGTTACCGTCCATGGAGCAACCCGACAAGACGGACCAAGCGAGCGAAGAAACCTTATTAGGAGGCTACTTCTTGAGCGCGGTATTTTTTAAAAATCCTTCTTTTGCCGCTCGCCCGGACAACACGGGGTTGGTTGGCCTGCGGCATATGCTCCATCTCGAGACAGATCTCTACAAACAGTATCTGACCTTTTATACCGATCAAAATTTCTTCTCGGATCGAACGAAGGGATGGATTGAGCTGAGCGAATGGGATGGAACTTACGCGTTCACCGGTATCGTGAACCGGTTCGGCTGGCGTGTGCAATATGAACGGGATGCCCCTCTCGATAAAAGTGGCCTGAAGCAGATCTATGCCGATGCGCTTGCGACCGCGCGCTTCCAGGCCGCCGAGGATGTCTCCTGGTGGCACCGGCGCTTTCCCAATCAAAATCTGAATGCGTACGCCGGAGCCGGGTGGCTCTTCTATAACAGCAATTACTTTGCGCGGCCGGATAATACCGGGCGCGCCCTGTTCCGTTATGTGGCGCACGCGGATCTCGATCTATATCAGAATAAGGTGGTCCTCTATGGCGACATGAATTTCTTCACGGACCGTGAGGCGTCGAACCAGGCCAATCCTACTGAAATGGATTGGATCGTTGGCCTGGCCTTTCGCTGGCAGGATTTTGAATTGAGTGTCTACCGCGAGCAAGATCAATCACTCGACCGTCCGGGACTCGTTCAACAATATTGGGCGCTGCAATTACGGTATGCCTTTGATGTCAACCGACGTTCCAAACATTAGTCTGTTCTTATAAGAGATGACGGATGGATCAGGGCGAGCGGTGGAGTCAATTCATCAATCAGGAGGTGGACATGGTCGTCCTGACGTTGGGCATGGTCACGGTGGGTGCAATGATTGCCATCAGCATGCAGCGGCATGTTTAGTCCGCATATGATGCCATCTCCAAAGCCACCATCCTGACAGAAGCACAAGGCCGGCGATGCCTAGGACATACGCCCAGGCCCCAAGGTAGAGAGCTAAGAGAACAGTGGTCTCGTTCTGCTGAGTAAGAGGGAAGTGTGCGAAGGCCGCCAAGCCGCCGGCACTGATGAGCAATATAAGGGGAATGCTCACGCTCCATTTGATCCACCTGCAGGTCGTGCAGTCCATCATCATCTGAGCACCAGAGTTAAGAGACTAGCTCCATTTGCAGCATGTGATCGTCAGAATTGCCATGTTCTTCCCTCTTATATGTCACTAAATCGCCTCTTTTGCCAACGCGGTGAATGTCGCCGCATTCTTCCTGACAAACTCCTGCACGCTCAGCGGCCCTTGCCCCGTTAGCATAAGCACGTCGTTCGACATCCGGTCGTAGCGTCCCGCGCGGTGCAGATCGGCCATCGTCGCGAGGTGGTTCACCAGGTGAATCGGCAAGCCGAGCTTGAGCAGGCCGTCCCGCCACGGCTCGACCGGAATGTCTTGAAAATTGATCGTACGGCCAAGCGCCTTCGAATACTCGTGTGCATAGAAATGCATGTTCTCGGACTGCGGACCGGTCAGATGATAGATCTTGCCGATGTACGGCTGCGGGTTGGCGAGCAGCGCGGCGACCACACGTGCAACGTCTTCCGCGGCGACCGGCGAAGTCTTGCCCTCGCCGAACGGTAGTCTGATCTGATTTGATTTACTGACCGAATCCGAAGTGAACATCAGGAAGAAGCCTTCGAGAAACACTGTCGGCCGCACGTGCACGACCGGCAGACCGGACCAGTTCAGGGCCTGCTCGGCAAGCCAGTGCAGCTTGTGCTGCGGGCTCGCGGTGGTTTCGGTAATGCTCATCTGTGAGAGCGTCATCTGCGACATATTGATGAACGCCTTCACGCCGTGATGCTTCGCCACCGCCGCCGCATTAACCGTCGCGGCCAGATAGGCATCCGAAACCGACATGCCGAAGTACATCGTCTCGCAGCCGGCAATCACCCTATGCATCGAATCGAGATCGAGCAGATCACCGACTATGACCTCCGCACCCATATCGCGCAACCCCTGCGCGCGTTCGTCTTCATTTCGCACCATCGCACGCACCGCCTTGCCTTGCTTCAACAGCAGTTCGGTGACCGTGCGCCCTACGCCGCCGACGTGGCCCGCCGCGCCGGTGACGAGAATGGGATTTGCCACGTTTTTTCCTCCTATGCGTTCACCTAATCGAAAATTAGATTTGTTGAATGGAGCGTCAACCAGATGAAAAGTTCCGTCCGTGTCGTTAGCGTCGGCCGCTGATTACTGCTGCCTATACAAAGGGTTCCAGTTTGGACAAGACGGTGGGGAGAAATTCCGCAACCGTCGGATGAATATGCATGGCGCGCTGGACGACCGTATACGGCGCCTTCGCATACATGACGTCCAGCAACACGTGAATGACTTCGTCACCTCCGATCCCAAGAATCGCCGCACCTAGAATCTGTTTGGTTTCCGCATCAACAGTGATTTTGATAAAACCTTGTGTCTCACCTTTCTCAACGGCCCGGCTCACTCGGCTCATCGGATGTTTCGTCACGAGTGCAGCACGCCCAGACTTCCGAATTTCGGCGTCCGTCATGCCGCATCGGCCTAGCGGCGGATCTGTAAACAACGCGTACGTCTGGATTCGGTCTGACACGCTGCGATGGTCTGCGTTGAGGAGATTGTCCGCAACGATCTCATAGTCGTTGTATGACGTATGCGTAAAGGCGCCACGGCCGTTGCAGTCACCCAAGGCCCAGATGCCGGGTACGTTTGTTTGCAGTTGATCATCAACGATGATGTAACCGCGCTGATCGGTCGCAACCCCGGCCCGGTCCAGACCCAGGTCGGTCGTGTTGGGAGTACGTCCTACCGCGAGAAGAACGTGCGTGCCTAATACTTCCGGCGGGCCTTCATCACACTCGATGCCGACCGCGATACGGCTGTCGGGCTTCGCCAATGATATGCATTTCGCATTTGCCAGAACCCGTATCTCCTCCATCTCCAAAATTTTGCGCACCTCTTCGGACACATCTTCGTCTTCACGTCCAATCAGGCGCGGTGCCTTCTCTACGATCGTGACGTCGCTCCCGAAACGGCGATACATCTGGCCGAATTCTAATCCAATATAACTTCCACCGACGATGATCAGATGTTTCGGCACGAAGTCCACATCCATCATTGAGGAGTTTGTTAAGAACGGCACATCCTTGATCCCGGGCATTGCCGGAATAGAAGCGCGCCCACCCACGTTGATGAATAGGTTGTCGGCTTGCAGGACTTCATCGTTGACTACGACAGTGCGGGACGACTGAAAGCGGGCATGGCCTTGGACGACCGTACAATTTTTGAGCCCTCGCAACCAGTCCTCGACGCCCCTGTTCGACCGTCCGGCAACTTCATCCTTGCGTGCTTTGACACGTTTCATGTCGACGCGCACACCGCCATTGACAACAAAACCATATTCGGCGCCTCGGCGAGCAACATGGGCCGCGTACGCGCTGGCAACGAGTGTCTTGGTCGGGATACATCCCGTATTCACACAGGTGCCACCAAACTTGTGGCGTTCAATAATGGCGACCGTCATGCCCACAGCCGCACACCGCGCAGCCAGGGACGGGCCTGCCTGGCCGGTCCCAATGATGATGGCATCGAAATGCCGCGACACAGGGCACCTCCTTTAAGGAAGATCGCAGGCCGCCTTAGGCCAGCGCACCCATACAGTGCCCACCGGGCGCGCCGCCGCCGAGGATGGTCACGTCGTAATCGTTCATTGGGGCAGTTCTTTGCCGGCCTGCTCCGCTACCATGTACGCCGCGTACCAATCGGGCCAGTTCGCGTCGCGCTGTCCACCAGTGCGCTTCTCGTGCTCGCCGTGGGCGGCCTCCGCACGCCGAAGCGTGCTCGCCAGGTCATTCGCCGATGCGTAGGTCGTCGTCGCGGCGTCGATGCGACCGGGCAGTCGCGTCGTGACCTCCTGCAACAGCCAGCCGTTGCCGTCCGGGTCACTAAAGGAGGCGAAGGAACGGTAGCTGCGATGCTCGGGATCCCGACCGCTGACCCGTCGCCGCCCGAACAGGTAGGGCTTGTCCGGGCCGGTGTACACACCAGCGGCATCATGGAACACGTCGCTGACCTCGACGCCGCGACTGAGCAGTTCGTTGCGGGCGGCCTCGATGTCGGAAACGACCAGGTACAGGCCCTGAGCGGAGCCGGGGGCCGCCGCGGACACGTTCTTACCCAAGATGACCGAGCACCCGGAGCCAGGCGGCGTGAACTGCATGACGCGGAAGTCGTCGCCGCCGGCGAAGTCGGCGTCGAGCCGCCACCCAAGCCTCCCGTAGAACTCCTTCGCGCGGTCGACATCCGAGACGGGGATGACGACGATCTCGAGCTTCATGTCGAATCTTCCGACGCGCGCAACGCTGGTCGCATCGTCAGTACGGACTTCGGTGGTGCTCATGGCTGCCTCCTGGTTTGTGTTATCTCTTGGTCTCTTTTGTGATCGAGCAGAGTCCCGTGATGATTACTGTTTTCTTGGCTTACATAATCGCTCCCTCGATCAAAAGTTCGGATCAGGTCAGCCGCTGTATCAGAAGCCCCGGTAATCGGGCGTGACAGGGTGATAACGGTCGGAAAGCCGGGCGAAGAGATGCTCGAACATCGGCCTGAAGACGCAAGTCCATTGCAACACGAGAACCGTTAGCGCGTTTTTCGGGCCGGTCTCTCTGTAAAAGATGGAGAGCCTGTCTAGCTGTATCCTGCGATAAAAAGTCGGGCGTTCCATGGGACGTTCTCTTTCTTGAACTTGGGCGAGCAATTGAAATGATGCGAGCATCACAGAACTCACCAATCCGATGCACGATCCCTACGAGCACAGTTTCCGACGAGGCAATGTGTAAAGACGTATCGTCTAACTTCGCTTATGCGAGGCTCGTAGACCAGTCCTCGCATTGTTTTTCGATTACGTTCTCGGCTAACTTCACATCGTCAGAACGACGCGAAACTGTGCCTTGCCACTTATCATACGCGCATAACCCTCGGCCGCCTTTTCAAGCGGATAGGTTTCAATCATGGGACGCACACCGCTTAGTTCCGCGAAGCGCACGGTGTCTTCCTCATCCGCTGATGTTCCCGAAGCCCAGCCTTGAATGGTTCGACTTCCAGACACGAGCTGTATCGGTGTGACCTCAATGGGATCGGCCGCCACACCGATCACCATGAGCTTGCCGTTCGGGCCCAGGCCTTCGAACAGCTCGGACATGGCTTTCGAGCTTGGAGCTGTCGCGAGAATGACCTCTGCGCCACCCAGTGTTTGCAATGCCTCTGCTGCATTTGTCGATGTGCTATCGATGTACACGCTCGCTCCAAGTTTCTTTGCGAGCGCCGCGTTTTCAGACCCGCGCCCGATCGCCGCGACCTTATAGCCAAACTTATTCGCGAATTGAATTCCCAGATGACCCAGACCGCCGATACCCAGCACCGCCACAAGGTCGCCAGGCATGGCGCCGCTGTGCCGCAACGCGTTGTAAACAGTATTTCCAGCGCACAGCAGGGGTGCCGCTTCGGCGGCGCCAAGCGTTTCCGGCATCGCCACCAAGGCCTCCACAGGGGTCACCATGTATTGCTGGTATCCGCCGTCGTAGCTGATGCCCGGAATTTTTAGGTTCCGGCAATTGCGAAAATCTCCGCGCCGGCACGCACGACACGTGCCGTCATGGCCGCCGTGCCAGCCGACGCCGACGTACTGTCCCTTCCGCCACTCGGACACACCGTCACCCAGTTCGTCGATGATGCCGACGACTTCGTGTCCTGGAACCCGGGGATACTGAATTCCTGGCCACTGGCCTTCCTTCGTGAACATGTCGCTGTGGCAAATGCCACATGCCTGCACCTTGATGCGCACCTGCCCTGCACCCGGCTTAGGAATCTCGCGCTCAACGATCTGGAACTCTGCTCCGGGATGAGAGACGTGCGCCGCCTTCATTGTTGCTGGTGCTATGGCTGTCGTTGCCATACATCCTCCCATGAATCAGGGTGTCCTGTAGCCACCGACTATTCTCCACCGCCACCGAGGTTGGTATCGACAGGGCTACTTACACTTGGGTGTCGAGGGCTGGGGCACATCCTGCACGGTGCCCGGTTTGTAGTGCAGGTTTCCTCCTTGTGCCGCATGTTCCCCCTTGGGTTCAAAGTCAAATTCGCGTACTGCCACATGCTTCAGCCAATAGCCTTCCTCCCCTTTCGGGCCGTGCATCGACATATCTCCAGTCGCAGGCGTATTGGTCCGATGAAAATGGTTAAAGCCTGTCTTGCCACCATCAGGCTGGGATTCGGCACAAAATCGACCTTTGATGCCTTGACCGACGAAGAGCAATACGGCTGTGGGATCGCTCACTGGCTTATCGAACATCATGAATTGGACCCAGCCATTGCCTTCGTCCAACCAGAGATGGTCGGGCGGGTTAGGGTGTACGGGTTCAAACGTATAGACTTTTACAAGCACCGGGCCGATGTTCTTGGCTGCTTCTGGGGAGGGAGCCGTTCCTTCGCCAGCATCACTACTGCTGAACCATACGCTGCCGAGAAAACTCTACCAACATGACACTCATGACCCAGACTCTTGATATACATCCCATCCCTCCATCGTAATTTCTACTGTCTGAATGATTTGACTATTCACCGTGAGCATGTTGGACGCGGTTGTCTGATAGCACTTGGTGGAAGTTCGCGGCACGAGAGAAAACACCTTCCGCGTCGCGAAAGGCTGAGTCGCTGCACCGCGGGCATCGGGAAGGGGGCTCATCTCCATCCCTACTTCTTCACACAACGAGCGTCTGCCCTCTGAAGCTCTCCGATCTTCTGATCGTCGATCGGGAGCGGAGCACAGCCGTGCCCCTTTTCACACACGAAATCGAACTTGACCGCAGGTTGATGACAACTCAGACACGTCACGCCTTGCAAAAGATTGACGACGTTGTCGCCCCGATCCCTGATCTTCGTGCCTGACTCGGAAATATCCAACGCGAAGAATTCCCAGCCGTTCGTTTTGGGAAATTTCTCCCGTTCATGCTTCACCATGGCTTCGAAAGGTACGAGCTGCAGGATCGTCCCAACGGGATACTCTTTGTCCGGTATGCTATCTCGAAGGATATGCATGGCCTCCTTGAGCTTCTGCGGATCCTCGTGCTTGAAGCGTGTATTTCTGACCTTAGGCCAGTCAAGGATGCACCCAAAGGTTTGTTCAGAGACGGCAATATCATCAGCCGACACTCTGGACACCATCAACAGCCCAAGCACCGTCATAAGCACAATCCGCATCAACACTGAAAGGGAAAATTGGCACAAAGACGCGATGAGACAAGACATGTTGGCTTTCCTCCTTCCTATAGGCCTTGAAAAGCGCCAGCAATCCGCATTGGAAGATCTTGAAGGGCAACCCGTCGGGTACTCAGCCGACTGACCGAGCAAGTGCCACTGGGGCGATAAATATCGGAATGGATGTCACTCAGATCAGGACACAGTTCAACACCCCTGAGCGACTGCGCGCCGCTGACTTCCCCTGATTGTGGAGCTGCCTTCGTGAGTTGCCTGACGGTTCTATTTATAGAAACGTACGCCGAAGGTGGGTACTGTCAAAACTTACAGGTTTTAAGACACACCTTGCCGCCCAGGTGATCGAAATCGACGACGCGGCCCATACACGGGTCGCGATTGTGACAACCACTCAATCAATGCCGAGCGATCTCAGCCGGAATGTCGGAGCCGGATTGTCGTGGTAAGCGTTCGTGCGCCGATTCAGCAACACCTATCCGAGATAGAAAATAGTTAGAATAAAGAGGAGGGGAAATGACCTCAAAGATCTTGGAAGGGCGGGCTCCACGTGTACGTTGTCATGACAGACCCGGCCCAGCGATGCTGCCACGGTCAGGCGAGGTCTCTGCAGCGATCAACCACCTTGACGCCAATACCGTCGTATTTTGTCCCATACTCGGTAGCTTGCAACAATAGGTGGAACTCTTGTCGGACCTGTTCTACAGGAACGGAATAATCCGCATGCACAAACACTGTGGTCATGAGATCCTCTTTGCCCCTGGTCCAATTTTTAAACGGCTTTTCTATAAGACAGGGGAATCATTAGGCGTCTCAAATCCCAGATGCGCACGATTACATACGCGGTATAGATTTCTTCAATACGTCCCCATCCCCTTCGACAATGACCACGTCTTCAAGACGAAGTGGCTACATTGCGGCCGAAAAGAGTACTTACATCAGTCAAACGTCGTGCTTTCGCAACTCCGACCGTGGATGCTCTCGAAAGCGGTTCTCGCGATATCTATTTGGCCGATAAACGAACGAGTGTGATGATCTTGCTTTTCTCACGACCACGACGGCGCACTTTCTTTCTGGCTTTTTTGAGGGCTCGAACCGGACCACCTATTGGGATATTGATGGTTTCTTCTTTCGCAGTATTGGCATTGAAGGTCACCGCCCATCCTTTGGTCTTCACTTTTGCCATGATCTACCTCCGTTATCAATATCAATGCATGGCGGCATGAGCATTCGAAGTCTGGAACACCCCTGTTCGACGTGCAGAAGGCACCAGATGTTTCATTTACCAGTATCATATTGCCCGCGCATCGAGGTACACAGGAAGTTATACCTGAGTTACGGCTCGGTAAAATTCGGTTTGGGTAAGAGGGTCAAATGACTCAAAAACAATTGGCGTTATAGAGGGATCCGAGTTCGATCAGCGGATTTTTTAATGGTCGCATACACATTCACTTCATAACGACAAGCGGGGTCTAACGCAATGCAATAACTCATCATCGATGGTTTCTTTCTAGTGTGCAGAGTGGTCGCACATGCGTGATAGCGCGCAAATCGACCCCGCGCACTTTGTTACGCAGTCAGCGCCGGTTCGGAGAACGTGTCGCTGGTTGTGGTCGATTCCAGGCGTTGTTGTAACACATGGCGGATAATCTGCTGGGTGCTGGATAAGTTCATCTTTCCAAGCAGACGGGTACGATGAGTGCTCACCGTCTTGTCACTCACGCCGAGCAATCCGGCAATCTCGCGGCTTCGCTTTCCCTTGACGATAAGATGGAGCACCTCGGATTCCCGTGGGGATAAGGTTTGCTGTTCCATGATGGTATTTTCCCACGGTTCATCGACTGAGTGATTCCGTACGGTCGAGTCGACGTATTTTTTTCCCAATACGGCCTGACGAATCGCTGTCATGAGCTCATCAGTCGACGCAGCCTTGCTGACATAGGCCATGGCGCCTCCCCTAAAGCTCTCGACGACATACGAGGCATCCACATACCGGCTGAAGACGACAATGGGGATATACGGGCGTCGCTGCTTGATTCGTTGCAACGTTTCAAACGTTCTTCTTTTGAACAGTGCGGTTTCACAGATCAAGACGTCTACTCTTGGGCTCCCAATATTCTCCCAGAGCCCCTCCATCGTGTCGACTTCTGCAATGATGCTGAAGCCACCCGTCGCGCCGAGTGTCCGGTTAAGACCGTGTCGCACGACGGGATGACTTTCAGCGACCATGATGTTAATCATTGTGGCCCTCCTTTCAAGCTACTGTGTTAGATCGTGAGGAATAAGTAGGGTTCTGCATAAAGAGCGCAGCAGGTGCTTTACGCTTGCCATACCTTCTTTGATCGGGAGGATGCATGGCACGCCGTTTTTCAGCAGCGGCCCGATAGGTAAGGTGTCCGGCCACGGCCAGGCACACGATAAATGCTGCAATCAGAAGTAGAAGCATTGTCGAGCCCCCTAAAACCTCGATGAGGGTAAGGAGCACATGATGTCCCATCGTGAGTCGCATAGGACAGCCGATGTGCAGCCACAAAGCTGATGAGCCAACCTATCGCGTAGACATTGAGTGGGCGTTAGCCAGGTGTAAACTATTTGTAAAATGTTTGGTTAAAGACTGCTTAAATGCAATGTTTGGACGGAGAGATTTGTATAGATGGGATGATGAAGATCGGCCACAAGCGCACAAGCATTCTCGTGGCGTGTATTACATCGGTGGTTAATGCTTTGGAAAACCGGGGAGCAGTGAAATGATGATCGAAATCGCGAAGAGCACGATGATGATCCATTCGAGCACTTCCATGCGTCGCGTGGCGGCACGGTCGGCCATCTTTCCATAGATACTATCCAAGGTCTCCAACTTTCGAATGATCCCCGCATCCCATGCGGCGAGATGAAACCGCTCCGAGGCCAGCCGGTAGACGCGCGCCAGGTACTGATCACCGATCAGTTTGAGCGTGTTGGTCACACGCTCGAATAGAATCGCGCTGTCCACTTGCAGTTGAGCTACCTGTCGTAAGTCCGTTTCAAACGACCCGGCTCGTCTAAAGCGACTTCCGATTCTCTTCGAAAGTGCGTTATAGGCTTGATCGAGGGCGTCATCCAATTGTTGATCGAGCGCGCGCATTTCAAGTAACTCCACATTGGCAAACTCCAGTACGGCCTGCACATCTTCCATCGCATCCCCAAACAAGAGCGACGCATTCCAATCGATGATAGCCACATCCTCCTTACCGAAAGAGAGCCAATGGGATGTGGCTTCACGGACCTCCTGTTCCGAGAGGACCGCTTCTTCGGACCGAAGAATTCGGGCCAGATCTTGTGCGTGACTCAAGACATCTGCCGGCGCGGCAGCATTCACTTGAAAGATCACATAGTCTTCCACATAATTTGAAATCTTCGGCCGCTCTACCATCCCTTCAATTGTTTTTTGCAGATCCTCGACACGCTGACGCGAGTCGGCAAGGAGCAGCACATTTTCATAGAGCTCTTGGCTTAAGTTCAGTAAACGCAGGGACGGGTCCGCCAGTGGAATACTATAGATGACCGAGACGGCGCCAAAATCGTAGACCACTAAATCGACACTCGTCGCCGAGCGAAACTCCCCAAGGGTGAGCGGCTCGACTCCTTGTGTCACGCGCAGGGGCGCAGGCCGATAATCAAAATACTGCGGCGCGCGGCGCTTGTGTCGAATGCGGCTACGCTGCTTGATGGCCGTGATATGCCTCTCCGCCTCATTCAAATTGATCGAGAGTCCGATATCGTAGGTAAATAACACGTAACACGTTCCTGACGAAACATTGAAACCCATGTCTTCCATCACATCACTCGCTTTCGATTGAGTTCACCGCTCGATACTCTTGCGTCTGGATTGTATCAGTAGGCTGATTCATCTCTTCCCGGCATTTGTGATACCGCCCATGAGGAAACTTTTCGTGTTGCGCGTGCGTTAAATCAGTGTTACATTGGTGTTACATACATTACCGAGGAGGACGCGATGAGGATGATTGCATTAGTATTCGCCTCTCTTTCAACTCTACTAACTGCCTGCGCAACTCCCACGCTCTTTCCCAGTAGCGTCACTTCGGATATGCAGTTGAACCCTGACTTCGGCGTGATGGTGGCAGACCCCGACGTGTTCAGGGGAAGTGCTGTGCAGCTCGTCGGGCGCATTATCGATGTGCAGACATCCACCAATGGAACATTGATCGTCGCGCAGCAACTGTCGGTTCAGAAGTATCCCGCCTATGGACCGGTCGAAGCGAGTGAACCCACGACTCAATTTGCCGTATTTTATCCGGGAACCATCGACCCTGCAGGATTATGGACGGGAAACAAATTCATGGTCGCCGCTGACATGAAAGAGTCGCAAATGGTGAATGTGGATGGCGCGATAAAAAGAGAACCGTATGCCGTCGCACGCTGCATGCACGTATGGAAAACGGGCCAATACTACGACATCGCTGACTTTCCCCACAGTACGGATGGGTACTACCCACTGGAAGAACAAACCTATTGCCGTAAGTAATCAACTCTCGGATTGTGTTGGAGCACCCGTGTGCTCCAACAGCGCACTACAGCTTTTTAGCAGAACGAAATTCTCTCACGACCGCCGCGACATCCCGCCGCTTACCGTCCACTTCATAATTCAGCCGTCGCATCTCGTCGTCCGAAACCATTCCGCCCAAGCGAGACACCGTACGCTCTAGATCCGGGAATCGCGCGAGGCTCTGCCGCGAGACGACCGGAGCGGCTTGATAGGGCGGGAAATACTGTTTGTCGTCTTCCAACACGGTCAAGTCGAGCGCGGCGACCAAGCCATTCGTCGAATCGCCGGCAATCACATCCACCTTGTGATCCGAGAGAGCTTGATAGGTCAACGCGAGATCCATGACTCGCGGGGAATCCGCAAATCGCAATCCATAGGCCTTTGCCAATCCTGGAAATCCATCGGCGCGCTCAAGAAACTCATAGCCGAACGCCGCGTGCCATCGAGGGGCATGTTCAACCAGTTGCGTCAGCGTCCGGATCCCGAGCCGATTCGCATCTTCTGCACGGATCATGATGGCAAAGGTATTCGTAAATCCGAGCGGCGAGAGCCATACAAGGTTGAAGCGGCGGCCATAGGCATCTTGCACCGTGCGATAGACTTCTTCCGAATTGCTGGAAGGCGGCTCGCGGAGAATGGCCGTCAACGCCGTACCGGTGTATTCCACATAGGCGTCGATGGTCCCTGCGACAAGCGCTTGATGGCAGACGAAAGTGCCGCCGAGATTGAACAGCCGCTTGACCTGGTAGTGCGTAGTGCCTTCGATCTGTTGAGCCAAGAGTTCACCAAGAAGAATCTGTTCGGTAAAGTTCTTCGATCCGATGATGATCGTATTCTCGGAGCGGCCACAGGCCCATGAAACAGCAGCGAGGAGTACCAAGAGAAGTCCGAGGAAAGCACTGCGCCCCCCGCTCTTCATGTCGATCGCTCAGTCGGCGCATATCGACCACGAATACGTCGTTCAATCAGACTCAACCCGTAGTTCGCAAGCAGCGCCATCGCCGCGGCCGGAAGAGCGCCGGCTAAGATCAAGCGCGTGTCCAGCATCGCCAGTCCGCGAAAAATAAACATGCCGAGGCCTCCCGCGCCGATAGCGGCTGCAATCGTCGCCAATCCAACGCTCATCACCGTCGCGATCCGGATGCCTGTAAACACCACGCCGAGGGCGAGTGGAAATTCAACTTTCCACAGCACTTGTCGATCGGACATGCCGATGGCAACGGCAGCTTCACGAACGGACGGAGTAACGCCGCTCAGTCCAGCCACGGTATTCGCTACGATCGGCAGCAGCGAATAGAGCACAAGGGCAATAAGGGCGCTGCGCGCTCCGATTCCGCCGATCACTGGTAATGGAATCAGCACCGCAAAGAGTGCGAGGCTCGGGATCGTTTGGAATACGTTCACAAACCCCATGACGAACGTCCGCCATTGAGGCTTTTGGTGCACGGCAATTCCCAAGGGCACACCAATGACAATGGCGCCGAGGATTGAAAGCCCGACGAGCATGAGGTGCTCGGCCGATAATTGGATGAGTTCACGGGAATGGTCCGCCAGAAAATTATCCATCATCGCCTAGGCTCATGAACGAGTATGCACGCTCAAACTGGCCACCACCGCCTGCACTTCAGGATGAGCGGATCGGAGAAATTGCTCGGGGGGAAGCCGTTCAACCAACCGACCGTCTTGAATCAGTCCGATCGAGGACCCCAGAACGCAGGCTTCAGGAATATCGTGTGTCACGATGACCAGCGTTTTTTTCAGCGCGACGAGCAACCGCTTCAGCTCTTGCTGGAGTTCAGCGCGGGTGATGGGATCGAGCGCTCCGAACGGTTCGTCCATTAGTAAGACGGGTGGATCAGCTGCGAGCGCGCGAGCGACGCCCACGCGCTGACGCTGTCCACCGGACAATTCGTGTGGATAGCGGGCCATGAAGTCATCCGGCAGCAACCCAACCATGAGCAAGACCTCTTTTACACGCGCCTCGATGCGCGACGGCGTCCATCCCTCTAATGAGGGCACGATACCCACGTTGGCCGTGATCGTCATATGCGGGAAGAGGCCGACCTCTTGGAGGACATATCCGATTCGACGACGGAGCTGAATCGCATCCCAATTGCGTGTCGATCGGCCGTCCACCAACACGTCGCCGCCGCTGGGCTGTAACAATCGATTGATGAGTTTGAGAATGGTGGTCTTGCCGGAACCGCTTCGACCGATAAGCGCAAACGATTCGCCTTCGGCCACTGTGAACGAGACGTTGGAGAGAATCGCTCGTCCCGACTCGCGCCGAAACGAGACGTCGCGAAATTCCACAGCCGAGACAGGCGCAGCCATCGTTATGGACGAGGCTTCGCGTTGACCATCATAAACCGTCCATCGTCGCTGATCTGCTCACTGTGCAATGAAAATCCGGCTTCGGCAAGCAGCGTACAGAAGGTCTCTCGCTCGAACTTCCCGGAATGGTTCATATGAATGGACTCACCCGCCTTGAAATCGAGCCGTTCCCCTGCCACCATCACCGATCGGTCCGTATGAAAGCGGAAATATTTTTCGAGTCGATGCACGCCGGGCAGAACATGATTGGACGATTGAAAGACGAGTGTGCCGTCGTGTTCCGTGAGCCCGATACTTCGCAAAGGGGCCAAGGCGAACGCCTGGTTGGCAGGATGTTCGTATCCTGAGCGTGTCGCCTCATCGTTCCCGAGTTCGGCATCAATCACCAGGCGATCCTCCTCTCGAACAAGAGTCCGCAAACGGCCCAGCATGACGGCAGGATCAAAGGCCCCGAGGGTATTGCCCAGCAACGTGATGATGCGCGGCGGATCGTCGCCCCTCGGCTTGAGCCAGGCCAGATGCGCCGGATCGGCGAGATCGGCTTTTAGTCCCCGGACCGACACGCCCAATTCCCTCCCCTGCTCGGACGCCATCTCCAAGAGCATGTTGCCGGCATCCACGGGGCGATACGTGACCTGTCGTCTGCTCTCGACCAGTGCCGCGAGCAGATGCCGATCCTTCGTGCCCTGTCCGGCCCCCAAACTGATCACTTCGACCCTACGATCCGTGAGAGAATCGGCCAAAGTCTTGGCCGTCGCCTTGAGGAGGGTTTCAGAACGAAGATAATTTCGATAGCGGCTGTCCCGGCACAGCGCCACCCACGCACGAACCGATAAGGGAAACCAATAGAAAAATAACTCGGGAAGAATCCGTTGGCCGAGGCTCTGCAAAAATCGGTCGGCGATCATCGACTCCGTTAAGAGAACTTCTAGCTCCAAGGGTGTTTGCGGCATGGTCAAAAGTCCTTGAGGAATTATCGGGACGAGTGTAGAAACGTCGGTGTAACGTGTCAATCGTCCATTTTCTGCAAGTGAAGCACCGACAGCAATCTTCTAATGCACCCACTAACGAAGCGTGGAAGAGTCTGGTTAAGTAAGCGGAGGAAGCGGGTGACCACTTAATTGTAAGGAGGACACATGGAAAGCTCGACCGTCATTCTAGAAGTCGTGGAGACCGTGGATTTGCAGCCAAATTGCCATCAGATGGACGTGGTGGACATCGAGGCTCTCGCCCCTAGCTGTCATCAGTAACCACGACCGTCACGCCAAGGCCCAGCCGAAAGGTTGGGCCTTTTTAATATGACGCGACTCAGCGTCGGAGCTTTTTATCAGCCGCATCTAGCCGAATCGATTCTCGCGTCCGCTGATCGCATCGATCATCTCTCGCTGGCCGATCCTCCCCGTCATGACGATCTCTCCTGGCCGAATATCCAGCAGCGCTTTACGTTATTGCTCCATGACTTCCTTGGTCAGTTAAGCGAACCGTTCACGTCCACCCAACTGACACGCGCACGCGACTTGGTACAGCGCTATCGATCTCCCTGGGCGGCGGAACATCTGCAGCGAATTCATCCGACGGGCAATAAAGACAATGGCCGCCCGGACTTTTCTTTTGATTATGTATTTCCACCCCTCTATACCGATGACCTCCTGCACGACTACGTGCACAATGTTCGTGTGCTCCAAGAGTATGTCGGTGTCCCTGTTGCGATCGAACCGATTCCTACGGTGCTACAACTTGACGTTCCGCAATTCACTGAAGCGGAATTTCTTCATCGGCTCTGCGACGAATCCGGCTGCTGCTTAATCTTGGATATTCCTCATGCCGTTCTCTCTGCGGCGACCTATCGACGCGATGTCCGGTCCTTCCTCCTCGATCTTCCCTTGCATCGAGTCATAGAAATTCATGTCGCCGGACTGGGATTCAACGCCGATCTTCAGCGACCGTGGATTGCGCCCGTTCTTCCCGACAAAGATATATTGGGTGTGACCGATTTCGCGGTGGCTCGGACGCCGGCCCTTCGCGCGATCACATTCGATGCCTTTAGTCCCACGCTCCAGGCCGAGACATTTTTCGAGGGTGTACGACTACTACGGGAACGGTTCGGATGCCCTGCTCACGATTTCTGAGCAACCCATGACCGGACGATCCTTGCACGACACGTTGCTGCGGGTGCTGCGCGACAGCGCATTTCGCGAGCGGGTTCTCGACCAATGTGACGACGCGGCCGCCTGTGCCCACCATCCAGAATGGCACGTCATCCGACGCGTTTCGAAGAATGACCTGACGAACATGGCGCGCTTCTTGGCCCGCCATTATTACACAGAGAGAATTGTCCGTCTCTTTCGACATATCCGGCGCCTCAGTCCTCGGACCGGCCGCGATCCTCGTCTCGTCTTGGATTCACCACGGGCACAAGTGATCCTCGACCATGCCGTGGTCGGATCGCGTCAGACTGCTGAGGACCTGGTGTCTTATATCGAGGAATATCTGTTGGAGAATGATTCGGCTATGCGCCTGCAGTTGCCCTTCTGGCGAGATCTCGTCCATTATCAGGTGACGATGTTCCGGCTGGAAGCATGCCGCGAAGATCAACGCCCCATGAATCTCCCTTGTCGTTCGGCTTCTGCGCGCATTGCAGAGTTCGAGTGGGATCTCCCAGCGATCATTGCCGCTCTCCATTCGTCTCAAGAATTACTTATCGAAGGTAAGAAGGTCGCCTCGAAGCTCCTTATTGCGGCATGTGCGGATCAGCAGGTGATCACGCACCGCTGCTCATCAAGCGTCCAACTACTTTTCGAATCCGCCGATGGAACCAAAACAGTGGAGCAATTGGGACAACACGCGGGACTATCGAAACAGCATACGGAGGAAATGCTAGGGCAGATGAAAGCGATCGGGGCAATTCAGTGGAAGGACTATCGATAACAAACCGCTATTCAGGCTTCTCGCGCAAGACCCAACCCTTTTTCCCAAGACAGCGTTCGGTAGCTTGCAGCGCAAAGTAACTATTCCCCTGCTGGTTCTTGGGATCGAGCATCGATTCACTTTGGCATTTATTGTAATCGAGAGTGAAATTGTCCTTTGATTTGTTGGGGTGCACCCATTCCGCATTGCTGCAGGCTGTCATACATAGCAGGCTTAGGGTAATCCACGGCACGACTTTCATACATCCTCCCTCACAGTGATCGAGCGCGGCGAGAATAACCGAAGAGCCGGAGGAGTTCAAGGCAACGGACCATGTACTTGCAAGGGAAATTTCGGTCGTGTACCCTCTGCCACTGGCGCTGGCGTAGCTCAATCGGCAGAGCAGTGGTTTTGTAAACTGCTTAGGTATTGCTACGCTACACCAGAGCAGTCCACAGTACGCATCAATAGCATGTTATCCGCTTACGCTCCACGCACATCAAGCTGCAATGAGCAATTATAGGACGCGCGGGCAACCGTGACCGTACTCGGAACCGGAACGCTTTCACTACGAAACCATCTAAATACTTTGGGGTACCGGCACATGCCATCCCACAGGGGTCGTTTCTAGCTCATCCGTCTACGTAACTCATGCATAGGGGGAATGTTGAAACAAAAGCCGTCTGTTCCGTGTGGGAGGATATCTTTCTAGCCGTGAAATGGCGCTAACATGCATGAGTTGGATCTGGTAGCTAATTTTCTATGATTTGCCCTCGCTTCTTTACTCTGCAAGAGCATCTCTCCTCCAAATTTTAATTTCAGCAATAAAAGGCGATGCGGTCCTCACTTGCATCTCTCAAAATTTTCATTTAAGGCTAAAAGCCACTTTCAAAAACGTTAAGCAAATCAATGTTCACATCTCCGTTAGGCCACTCTTCCGGGAGAAGCAACCACTAGCCAGGAGAATCTAACGTGTCTCTGTCAAGGCGTAATCATTGGGAAGCTCTGTCCCGTAACTCCGACTTTATGAAGGATCTTAAGCGGTGGCACACACTTAATCGTCGCGGTCATAAACCTGAAATCTTTATAAAAGATCATTCACGGCGCGCCAAGGCCCAGAAAGACGGTGATGAGGAGCGCCGAATCTCTGAAAATATGAAGCTACTAGGGATACCTCACCCTTTGTCTCCAGACAAGTTTTAAAGAACAGCTTGCTCGGCTGAAACAGGAGGATACCGACAACGTTGGGGTCACTGCTAAGAGGGTTTGTTTGGCAACCGGGGATAAAACCTATCCGGATGGTGGCCGTTTATACGAGTACGGCTTTTCCTTTGCCGTGGAAAATGGGCGCACAATAACCCTCAAGATAGATGTCCTTGCTGACACATCCAAAAATCTAGTAAAAAAAGCCAAAAGTGTAATAGCGCGAGCAAGAAAACAAATAGGGACTGAACGTATCCGCATTTCCGAACTCGACCCCTGGTACATCTGGGACGAAATTGAAACGAAAGGTAAGTCAATAACCGAACTGGCTCAGGAGCTCACAGAAAAACAAGGCAACATCAACAACGATGACACGCTGAAAGCAAAAGCAGTTCAAGTTTCCAAGGCGCTAGCGCGCGCCCAGTCTCTGCTACAGAACGCATCATATCCTCCTCCTGCACGCCGCCCGTCTCAACGCACATTCTTCTTTTGATCGAGAAGCGATAAGCGGTTCGCTTAAAAGTTCTTACCTAAGTATCCACTTCTCCTCCACTATGGTGCGCACACGGCACATCGTGTGAGCAACTATCACAAGGAGGAGTGAATGGACCGGAACACTGAAGCAATATGCGTAAGTTCCATCCCTGGCAACGAGAAGGCCATGGATGCTCAAGCCCTCGCTGCGGCATTGAGTTGCGATGTGTCGAGCATTTCAAGAATGGCTCGACTTGGAACTATCCCCAGTTTTTGTGTGGGAGCCAAGTTAGGCGAACGACGGTTCTTATATTCCAAAGTGGTGCAAGCACTGGAGGCAGCTTCGCGTGGACCGATTCGATCCAAGCAGCGGAAGGCACAGATGCCGAATGGTTAAGCCAACGAGGCGGGGAAAGTACGAATGCATTACACAAATGAAAAGGCCCTCCTGCAAGAGGGCCTCAAGAAAGGAACTGAACGGTGCACGCAGAGAATATCGAACTTAGGGTAAAAGGGCAAGACCCCCGTACCCAAGAGGAGAGGCTGTCGCCTCAAGCCGCCGAAACCATCATCGCAGCATGCGCAGACTTTACGATCACCGACTTTGAAGAGTCGTTCCTCGATGAACTTATCGATACCGTCTGCCTTGCTCACCGCTCACAGAAGTCGGATTACACACGGGTGACGAAGAGGGGGGACAAACCATGATGACAAGCAACCTCAACTTGGACGCCCTCAGAGCAACCGCTCGTGGACGGTGGCCCCAGACTCTTTCAACCCTCGGCATTGATGTCCCGAACCATCCGAAGAAGCACGGGCCCTGTCCGGCCTGTGGCGGAAAGGACCGGTTTCGCTTTGATGATGAGGATGGGCGAGGAACCTGGTTCTGTAATCAATGCGATCCGAAAGCAGGAGACGGATTTGACCTCGTTCAGAATGTACGCCGTTGCGAATTCCTGAGTGCCGCCCAGCTTGTGCGGGAGGCGCTTGGGGGAGCCTGCATTGCACCAAACCGACCATCCACGAATGGAAATAAAACGATGAATGGAACGACGATTGAAAGACCTGTAATAGTACGCACGGATCCGCCCGATGGCGAACTTGGCAAGACGCTATTTTGTTATGAAGACGCCGTGGGTAAGGCCGCCTTTTATGTCCAGCGGATTGAAAAACCGGATGGCAAGAAAGTGTTCCCCCAATGGGGCCAGAGTTCAGATGGCGGATGGCAGCCTAACATGGACCTTGTGCCCAAGCCTAAGCCGCTCTATAGACTGTCCGCTATTCTCTCGGAGCCTGACGCCCCCATCGTCCTTCACGAAGGAGAAAAAGCAGCAGAGCATCATTTAGCCGCTGGACTGCCCGGAATCCCCACGACCTGCAGCGGAGGCGCAGGGAAGGCGCATCTTACAGACCTTTCGCCCCTTGGTGGCCGTGATGTGATTATCCTCCCGGACAATGACGTTCCGGGCGAACAGCACGCGCAGGATCTAGCAAGACGAGTGCAGTCCCTAGGAGCCGCATCAGTGAAGATTTTACGTCTGCCCAATCTTCCGCCCAAAGGAGATATTGTGGAATGGATACGAGACGGGGGCACCACTGAATCATTCGCCGCGCTAATGGAAACCATGGAGAATTCCCCCACAGAGACGCCTGCCGTCCTCGATATTGAGCCGATCTCTCTCGATACCCCGTTGTTACCGTCCCTGCCTATGGATGCCTTCCCTGATTGGTTTCGGGACATGGTGCTTGCTGTCGCCGAGGCAACAGAAACGCCTATAGAGTTGGCTGCATCGCAAGGCCTCGCCGTTTTGAGTGCCTGTGTTCAACGCACCTTCATCATTCAGCCTAAACAAGGCTACATTGAGCCACTGAGTTTATGGACCCTCACCGCCTTGGAGTCAGGGAATCGAAAATCCTCGGTGATGCACACCATGGTCAGTCCCCTCATGGAATATGAGCGACAACAGGCCGAAGCTATCAAAGCCGACATAACACGGATTCAATCAGTACGCGAATCGATTGAATCGCGGATCGAAGATCTACGGTCGAAGGGAGCGCGAGGGAATTTAAAGGATTTTGAGGATGCAAAACGAGAAATTCAAAATCTCGAAGTCTCGTTGCCCGACCTCCCAACAATACCCCGTCTCTGGGCCCAAGACATCACACCGGAAAAGATTGGGCAAGTCATGGCCGAGAACCATGAGCGCATTGCCCTGTTTTCTGACGAAGCCGGGATCTTTGACATTATGGGAGGCAGGTATAGTTCCGGGGTCGCAAATATCGACATCTTCTTACAAGCGCACTCGGGCTTTTCGTATCGGGTGGACAGGGGCTCCAGACCTCCGATTACGATGAAGCATCCAGCCCTGGCGATTGGCATTAGTCCGCAACCATCAGTCCTCCGTGCCCTCGGGGAAAACAAAGTCTTTCGAGGCCGTGGACTGTTGGCCCGTCTTCTATATGCTATGCCCACATCCCTTTTGGGAAAGCGAACATTCTCTGGAAATCCCGTGTCTCCAGCAGTGTCGGCACGCTACGCCGCGCACATTCAGGCGCTCCTATCAATTCAACCGCCCTATGGGGAAGAGAGGGAGCAGGGACAGTACACCCTCGTGCCAGACGAACAAGCCGCCCATGAACTACGCGACTTTTCCTTGCATGTCGAAAGCATGTTGAGAGATGGCGGGCGATACGAACACATCAGGGACTGGGCAGGCAAACTACCGGGAGCAGCGGCCCGCATTGCTGGAGTTCTGCATTGTGCTCTTTATGCACACGGCCAGCCTTGGACCGTCCCTGTTTCGCTCTCGACCATGAAAGAGGTCGTAGCGCTGGCCGTAGTGCTCGGGCAGCACGCCTTGGCAGCCTTTGATCTCATGGGAAGTGACATAGATCTGGAGGATGCGCGACGAATCTGTCGATGGATTGAGCAAAGGCGGCAGCCCAGCTTTGCGGAAGCAGAGTGCTTCCAGTCTCTACGTGGCCATTTCAAGAAGATGATCCACTTCAGTCCTGCCATGAAGATCCTTGAGGAGCGTTATATCGTTTTCCGTGAGGCATCGGGAGGACCGGGAAAGGTGGGACGCCCTTCCAGTCCTATCTTTAGAGTCAACCAAAAGATTACGGGAGAGTGGCAATGAGTGACTGGCGACGGCTGCTGGCGGAAACTGAAACCGCTCAAACCCATCCTTTTAATCCCTTAAATCCCACCTTGAGCAGTCAGACGGATAATTTAAAGGATAAAAAGGATCACTTTGCAGGTTTTGAAAATCAGGTGGGAGTCGCTCAGCGGGAATTGCCCGCCGTGCCACCACCAGGCCTCAACCACAATGCTGAGACACCTCAGCCCCCGAAGTTTACCCCTGGGCAGCATGTGTTGATCACGGACAATGAAAACCATGTGCGATCAGGCGTCATTCAATTTGCCGACTGGAAAGACCTCCCACTCTGCGCGAAAGAGTGGTGGTACGTGGTCCTTGATGTCTACGGCCATCTGAGCGAGACCCACGAAAGCCGCTTGCGTGAGAGGGGTTTATGAAGAAGAAGCAGGCTTGACTATAGCCCTGCCTGTCTCGTCTCAACACTAAAGACCATATCGATAGCCGCGCTATGATCGTTCTGCAAACCGTCCGTGAGTCGGGCCAAATGCACAAGGAGAGATATTCCCGATGAAGTCTTTAACATCACTCAGAGCGATTCGAGCCAAGTGTCTCGATTGTTGTGGAGGCAGTGAGAAGGAAGTCCGCGAGTGCCAGATCACGGGCTGCGCATTATTTGCTTACCGCATGGGCCACAATCCGAATCGAACTGGTATCGGTGGAGCGCTACCTAGTATGACACTGAAGGAGAACAAGCCACGATGAAACGCAACTCTCGCATCCCTCGTAAGCTCAACCCGGCTAAAGTGCGTGAACTGGCGGCACAGGGTCTCAGCATCCCTGATATTGCCAAGCATCAAGGCGTAAACCGGTCAACCGTGTGGCGGTTCTTAGAGCGCCTTTCGCCAGAGCAGGAGGCGCTCAAACGCTTTCAAGAGACAAGGCCGGATGCCTTCGCCCTGTTACATGGGGACACGTTACAGTGTCACGCGCTGGCCTTAACGAGATTAAGAGACGACTTGGAGGATGAGGCCCTCATGCGAGCAACTAAGCCGAGTATAAAAGCGGGGATCCTACGCGACTTGGCTGTCGCGGGCGGGGTGATCTTCGACAAGGAACGGCTGGAGCGCGGGCAAAGTACCGCGAATATTCAGACAATTTCAAAACTGATCGGCCTATCGGATGAAAAACTATTCAAGCCTTAATGGCACCGAGAAGTTAGAGATCAACCCCGAACCAGCCACAGAGTAGACTCATAGGAGTACTTTCACGTATACTTAAATACCCTATATGAGCAATTCTTATCAATTATATGAGAGCACCATGAGATTTCTTCACCTTCTAAGTCTTGCCTTTTGGTGCCCGAGGATAAGCACTTCAGCCCTTGGGATTTTAAGTTCGACTCAGACATCGAGACTATTGAAGCTGAATTGTACTCATCAAAGGAATATCAGCTAGTTGATGAGTTGACTGGTGATCCAAATGGTCTCTCCCCGTTCGATGGTTCTTTCACAGAACAGTTACACATGCACTGCATGGCAGACTTGCAAAATAGTGAGGGACAAGCTCCCATGATCTATCGTCTAGAACAAAGAATCCATACCCTGGCAAGCAATGATGTCGATAATGCCAGCAATGGACCACCATCGTTTGCTGCTGAGGGCGTCATTTTTTCTCACTGGCAATATGACGATGATATCCCTTGGTGGACACACCATTATTGGCTAGCTACTGCCGACATCGAGGCGAATGGTTTTATACAAGCATGGGGAAGTTTTCAAAAGAGTCTAGCTCTTGTAGTGCCTAGAGTTTCGCTTGTGAGCCAATGTTACACAGAATATCTTCGTCAACCCTATCTCATTCTGAAGAAATCCGCCGATATTGCATATTTCCGAGCCATCGCAGATAGCGGGCCCTGCCCCTTAAGCTTCATGGAAGCCGAGAAAAAGGCGCTCGACCTCCTCCTGAAATATCCTCAAATACCAAACGAATTTTTCTACTATTGGAATGACGCTACTAATGCAAATGGCTACTCTTCAAAGCTGCTCTTGATGATTGTCGCCCTTGAGGCGCTAACTAAAAAGACCACGAGCGATGTTGACTATGCAAAATTAGAACTTATTTTCGGCAAGGATTTAAAGGAGGATCTGTGGGGCATCAAGGGGGATAGTGACGATGCTCTGCGCAATAGACTTGTACACGGGGAATATTTCAAGGATCAGGATGGCGGTAAGAATTACGTGGAACTGATTCACAGTAAAGTCATAACGTATTTCAATGAATCCATCCTTGGCCAAGAGTTGCTCCAGAAGAATGTTGTAAATCCCCAGAGACATCCATCGGATAAAAACCAGACATGGGGTTTTATTAAGGCCAGAGGTGGTGCCCCATTAAGTCTCGTGGATGTCATGCATGACCTGGAGAGAAATGAGAACAATGTTAATAACCTCGAAAACTATCAATGCGTGATCGATGACGGTCTAAGTAAGAATTATTGATTGTCCGCGGAGTGAGCGTTCCATTGAACATGAAAGGCCTTTATACTCTTGGCGAAGCGACCCTTGAAAGGTAATCGTAGCCGGAAGCAGTCTAAGACACGTCATCTGCTCAGTTTTCCGGCCTTCACGCTATTCCCGCCCTCGGATCTGCTTGGTCTGGACATCCTTTGCCTTATGTCCGCCTATAACGATTTGGTTAGAATTACAGACTCGATGGATGCTCATCATCAGGTGCCCAGAGATCCGCTTGCTTTGAAACTCGATAAGGCGCGGAGTTCTATGGAATGGAGATACGTTTTCGGTATCGTGCATGAAATAGGTGAGACGTTGAAAAGAATGACCAAGAACAATGATCGCTTTTGTGAGTTAGAACGCCGTTTAGATAATGAAGGAAGGACTGCGCTTGAGCACCTACAGAAGGAACTCCAGCCTGATGTATCTGATTCCCCTGACTCGCTTTCCAAATTCCTCAACTCTGTTAGGAATAAAGGCGCTTTTCATTATATTCGGGATGATTTTCGGAAGGGCTTGAGGGATTTAAAAAAGGAAATGGAAAGAACGGCACCTGGCTCAACTGAGACGATGCAAGACTCCTTCATTATCGAAGGCAATCTAAATAATAATCGGCTTCGCTTTATTTTTGCAGACACAGCGAGAAATGCTGCCGCATTTGGCGTGGGGGAAGTTGAGAAGTTAAACAAGCAACTACAGTCGAATATTGAGAAAGTGACGAGTCTGGTAGGTGATCTGAATCAGTTTTTACAGAGCGCCTTTATAGGCTATCTGGAACTTCGCGGTTTCACTGTAACGCAGACTGACGAGGGCTTCATGGTGCATGCCTAGAGTTGCTGCTGTACAAGGCGGGCGACTCTTACCTGATCGCCCTGTTCGATGCGTAGAAATTCCAGACCGAACCGACCTTCCTCGATCCATCGCACCTTTGCTACGTCTGCCAACACTGGATCGCTGTCAGGAATGAGCAACGCGACGTTCACATAATCACCCACCGACGGACAGCGTTCACTTTGTATGGCACAACCTGATGGCGCGAGATTGAGTAAAGTCCCTGCTGCTGTACAAGACTCCCCATGAAAGAGGGCCACGCCCTGAAGTGTCACCTGTTGGCGGGCACGGAGAAGCATAATGAATATTATACTTAAGTATTTTATTAGCATCAATGCAAATTTATGAGAGGAAGCTAACGCATTGACGGACAAGCGCTTTCGCCTCTTGATTGCCAATATAGCCTATGTAACCATTGGTTACATGCAACCCGAGGATATTATTATTGGCGCAAAGGTTCGCTGTCTCGTGGGTCTATCCGATATCCCTGCCGGGAGCATTGGGATCGTGACGCAGATTGCTGACAAGCCTTGGCGTTTCTGGCTATGTTGGCCATGCTCCGGATTCAACCGCTATAGCATGGCCCTCAACGAGGATGACTTTCGACACTTTGAACTCATCCAAAGGCCAATGAGCGAAGGCGAATGCTCGGTCGTCAATTATGATCTCAGTGAAATCAGAAAGCCGACACCGAAGAACAAGCACGCCGGGCAATTATCTCTTCCGTTGAGTGATTGGGAAATCTGATGGTACAGTGCCCGGATGGTGAGATTCGGCACGTCCACATGGGCCTATGAAGGCTGGCAGGGTCTCGTCTATCACAAGTCCTATCCCAAGAAACGATTTAAACAAGACTGCTTGGCCGAATATGCGAACTATGAATATCAGGGCCAGCGACTCTTTCACACGGTCGGCTTTGACTTCACCTTTTACGGTCCACCGTCTGCGAATCTGCTACAGCACTATGCCGCACAACTCCCGCCCGACTTTAAAGCCTGCTCGAAAGTCTGGGAAGAAATTACGGTTCCCGTTTTTCCCGATGGTCTACGATATCGGAAGAAAGCCGGGCCGAATCCGCGCTTCCTCGACATCGGCTATTTCCTTGAAATGATCCTGCCTCCATACGACGAAGGCTTTCGAGAGCATACCGGCCCATTCATGTTTGAATTTCAGCGGAGCGGGATTGAACCGGAAGACTTTCTGCCACGCCTCGATAAATTCTTGTCCCAACTCCCAACGCGATACCAATATGCCGTGGAAGTCCGGACGCCGTCCCTGCTCGGCGCTCGTTACCATGACACGCTGAAAGCCCATGGAGTGGCGCATGTCTATAATCATCTCTACGGCATGCCGTCGCTCGCAGAGCAGCATGACGCACTCGGTCAATCCTTCCCTGCTCCATTCACTATTCTGCGACTGCTCACACCTCGGACCATGAAATATCATGATGCCGTGAAAGCATACGAACCTTACAGCAAACTGATGGCGCCTTTACCTGCTATGCGTAGTGAAACAGTGAATGTCGTTCGACAGGCTATGCAGCGGCAAATCAATGCGTATGTCTTAGTCAATAACCGATCGGAAGGAAGCGCCCCCCTGACGATTCAGGGCCTAGTGGATCAGTTGAAAACCTAGCTATAGACCATTTATCAGGAGAAGCGATGGAAGAAGAATACTCGCTTCCCGTCAAAGCTTGACGGGAAGCAGTGGGCACGCTTACTACATGTGGATGCCTAATCTCACTCATCCTTCTTTTGCTTGATTGGTTGGATTCGATCAGAGGTGGCACGAAAGCGGTTCTCCTTTGATCCGAGGCCTCGCGTGTCTTGTGTCCAGTGCTCTACAGCTAACGGCGACCCATCTTCGGTTGAGGCGAGGTAGCAATGTTCCCAGCCACCTGGGGCAAGGGCAAAGTTCATTTGTCCACTCTTGCTCCGGAGCACGATTGACCCGCCCACCACATCCGCCTGATCGGCGTACACATACATATCTTTCTTCGTGCTGAGCCGAATACAAAAATAATGTTGTCCTTCTTCAGTAGGAGTGCGCATGTTGTGTGTTCCTTCCCGGAAGTTGATCGGGCACAGTGCCAATTAATACCAGAGGTGAAAGGGTGTGATTGTCACGGAGGAGAGTAGTAGAGTTGTTTTGTTATTCCACAGACCGGGCAGAGGTCCGTATCTGCCAAGTCAGCATTGTTATGCTTTTGACTCGACGGCAGACACTCTCGGCACATGACACGGATGCCGTGTGCCATCTGCTCAGCATGCCATCGTACTTGCCAATGCTTGCGGCAGTAGTTCTCTCTCGAGGGGCCATACAGCACGATTCCCTTCGTCTCCATGCAATTTTCAACCGAACAGTTAGCCATTGAGTGTGCTCCTCTTCAGAGTCCAGCTTTCTGTCGGTATCGACCAGTCAGCTGCCCACTATTTGATGAGTAAATCGCTGTACTGCTTTCCAGATGGAAGGCCGGGTTGGGCTAGCGTCGTTAATTTCCATGCTAGTTGGAGCTAATATGAGGCGGCTAGGGGAAGCTGCACATGAGCGGGCAATAAGCCGTCTGAATAGGACAGCATCCTAGCACGTTCTAACGGTTATATCTCTGGATCTCCCCTGTCGCCCCCGAAGCGAGTCTCCTGTCGCGTGCTCATCTCTTCGGCAGGTTTCCTTCTTCTCACAAATTCTTCATCGTGCGACTTTCGGCTCACGAAGGTGGCGGTCTCTCCCCTCACGGTAATATCGCCATTCAGAATGAAATAGTCCGGAATACGGATTTCCTTCAGGTTTGCCAATTCGATTCTGAATACCACACCTGTTTGGCGATTCTTGAACTCCGCCTCGGCCTCAGAGACGTGGCGCAATACCCAGAAATCATCGCGAAATGGAAGACGATTCCCATCTCTGGTGTAGGAAGTAGGTAGCGGGCGTAACCTGAAGGGTTGCCCTACCTTCTGCCGAATCACGTCACGATCCAATCTGAGCCGCCGTTCGTACGATGATTGTCATCCAAGAAGGCTTATGAGCCATCCTTCTTCCCTTTCGGCAGGATGCCTTTGCGCTCTAGCTCCTGCAAATGGTCCGTGAAGAGAACCCTCAAGTAGTCACCGAGGGTTTGTTGATTTAACGCAGCCGCCGCCTTCAGGCGTGCCACCATGTCGCGCGGCATCCCGCGTATAAACATGACGGTCGTATCGTCTTTCTCTTCGCCCCTTAATTGCCTTGCCATACAGCTAACTTATGCTAGCAGGTCAACTCAGTCAATCTAGCTTGACTATTATGACATCATATGCTAGCATGATGCATCACTTATGCAGTGCAACATATGGAGGATAGGACATGAAGATGGCGCGAATCTTAGTCCAGTTACCACCTGCCTTGAAGGCGAAGGTGGATTCGTTGCGGAGCGAGGGCTACACCGTCAGTGGATACATCCGCAGTCTGCTAGAGCGTGAACTTAACCAACCCACTCCAAACGAGCAGAGAGGAAAGTGAGCCATGGCACGAGCAGGACGAAAAGACCGAGGGTTATTAAGCAAGTTGGATTCAGCAGGCAAGTCCAAGTGGTATGTGCGTCTCTACCATGACGGGAAAGAAAAACGCTTTGGCCCGTTTAAAACGAAAACTGACGGACGCGACTTCTATGAAAAGAGTAAACAGGAACAGCGAGATGGTCGGTTTTTCCCTGAGCGCTACCAGGCTAGTGGCGCAGAATTAATCCAGCCCATCATTGATGACTATCTTTTGACCACGTCTGGCAAACAAGCTGAGAAATGGGAGCGTCAATATGCACGATGGTGGGGCGAATGGTTCAAAGGTCAGCGGACCCCTGCTCTTCAGCCGCAGGCGATAGAAAAGGCTAGACTCGCGCTAGCCAAAGGAATCCGTTATTTAAAGGATGCCAGCGACACCTTGAAGGAAACTCAAGGAAAGGGCCGATCCTATGCAACTATCAATCGCTATACAGACTGGCTCAGACATGTCTTGAATTGGGCAATCAAACAAAAACGAATCCGCGAGAATCCCGTTCTTGCTATTGAACGCAAGCCAGAAGAAGAAGCTCCGATATTCCAATACTCGGTTGAACAGGAGGCCAAACTCATCGAGCAACTCAATGCTGAAGAAATCGATCTCCTTCGGTTGGCCATCTTGAGCGGGCTTCGGCAGGGCAACCAATTCCCCCTCCGAAAGGAGCGAATAAATTTAGGTCATGGGATCATCTTAATTCCGAGGACCAAGAATCGAAAGCCGCGAGTCGTTCACCTAGCTGAAGAGACCAAAGAACTGGTTCGGCGGCAAATGGCCAGACACATGGAGTCCCCATTCCTCTTTCCTGGAACCAGAAATTCGCAGCGTTCATTGAATGCGCGATGGTGGTATTCAAAACGGTTCAAACCAGCTTGCGAGCGGGCTGGGATTCCTGTTGTAGACGTGCGACAGCTTTGGCATGCCCTACGCCATACGTTTGGCAGTCGCCTCGCCAGCCTGCAGTACAAAGAAAACTCAATTATGGCGGCGGGAGGTTGGACCAGCAGCAAGGCAGTTCAACGCTATGTACATTTATACGATGAGACCTTGAAAAATGCTGCTGAACGATTGGCAGGAATTAAACCGGTGCCAATCACCAATCTAGTCTTGCCTAACTAATCAAACCCACCAAGACGTGCAAAAAATAAAAACAAGGATTCGGGAAAACCATGATCGTAATAGGTCATGCTGGATCGGGCTGTTCTGGTAGCAGCGCGGTAGCAGAGTCAGGCGACGGGGACCACGAATCAAGACTGCTTCTTTGTCTGATCTAGCCCCCTGTAGTTGTACGAATTCAAAGTGCGTCAGGCGGATCGCGGGGCGGGTCAAGCGGGTCCGACCCGCACAGATGATCCGGACCCGTTTCAGGGGCGAATCAAGCCTTGAGAGTACACACATCGTTCATCTTGTACTGGGGATTGACGCTTTGCCGCAGAGATGGAGCGGCGAGTACACAGGATGTGATTACATTCCAATACTCCAACAGATGAGGTGCCGTGATGATCAAACAATGGGCAGGCGTATGCATTCTATTAGGCGCCTTCGGTGGTTCAACCCCTGCCGAACCGTATCCCGATATGGCGCAGGCCGGACCACGCAGCCATGGACTAGAAACAATGCTAGTCGATGAACGGCCGTCTGTTCTGCGGGTAGGCTCCAACGACGACTACTACAGAAAGCAGGATGAACAAAAACGGCTCAACAATGAGTATTACAGGGAGCAAGACCGACAAAAGCAGATGGACGATGACTATGCGAGTCGCCAAAACAAGTTTAACGATGAGCGTTACAAGAGTCTCCAAGACAAGCCGAAGACACATTCTGAAAGCACCAGCGATGAACCGTCGGTCAGAGAGCATAGCTTTGTGATGGACGCCGTGTATTGGAAGTATGACAACAAACTGTCTCCTGACGGCCGTCTCTTCAATGAGTTCGATCACTGGTTAGAATTCCATCGCGACGGAACATTTCGAGAAACAGTCTCGGTCAAATGGGCTCCTACGGGGAACGCTTATGGTGGAGAGACGTCACGAGGCCATAAGGTGGTTCGCAACGCAACCGGCAAATATACCATTGTGGAGGACGAGCCGGAGTTTTTAGGAGAATTGGTCTATGATGATGACCCTGCGATGCCGGTGCGCTTATTCATGCCACGCAAATTTGCACGTTTCTGGCCCCCGGAAGGATTTAATTTGAGCGTTGATCCACAGCTCGAGAATCGGAATGAAATGAACTGGAAGCGCACACGTGGGGTCGGTGTGAGGCCCCCACAGTGGGAAAACTTCTGAGGTAAGACAGATCAACAGACCCCTTAAAACATCGTGAGGGCGGTAGAGGACATGATATGAAAATGACTCACCATTTTAGGGTTGGTACTTGTTATCCCGCTTTCGGTACAGATCTCTGCCGCCCATCATATGCCACCGACCTGAACCTTCACTGCTCCTTGCTCTCGGATACACTGTCTTAGCAGCCTTCTAAGTACTTGTTCGACCTTTTATCATGCGCGTTTCCTACGGGAACCGTAGCCAAGAGTGTAAACAGCGTCTGCTTCTTGATGGGCTTCGTCAGATGGTCCGTGCATCCCGCGTCGAAACTTTTCACCGTATCCTCCTGCTGGGCGAGCGCCGTTAACGCAATGATTGGCGTCGGTATCCGGGACTCAGCGCGCTCCCATTGCCGTATGGCTTTGGTCGCTGCATAGCCATCCATGACCGGCATTTGCATATCCATCAGCACGAGGTCATAGACCCCCTGCTGAAACTTTTGGACTCCGATGGCACCATTCTCGGCGGGTTCAATCACATGCGCGGTGTGTTTGAGGTACGCCAGAATCAGTGCTGTATTATCGGAGGAATCCTCCACAAGCAGGACTCTCAGCGATGGCGCTTCATGGCAAGCCGTCCTTGATGTACCGGCTGGCTTGTCCCCGAGCGCCTTCCGGCCGAGCGTGCAGCGCAGGGCCTTACACAAGTCGGCTCGTCGAATGGGCTTGACCAGATAGCCGCCAAGCCCGACCTTATAGGCCTTGGCGATGTCACCCATCTGCGTATCCGAAGTGAGCATGATGACCGTGTGTGAAGCGTCCTTGGACATGCGTTGCAATTGCTCCGCGACTTCGAACCCATTCATGTCTGGCATGTGCCCGTCCAAGAGTAGCAGTTGATAAGGCTGTCCATCATGCTGGGCTTGCTCGAACATCAACAGACCCTCGACTCCAGTCTCGGCTTCGGTCACTATGGCGCCCCATGACGTTAAGGCCTCACGCAAGATGAGGCGGTTGGTCCCGTTATCGTCGACGACGAGGACCTTCATTCCCCGGAGGCTCAGGTCCGAATCAGGTGCCTGCACTGCTGATTCGTCAGCAAGACCAAACTCCACCGTGAAGGACATCGTACTGCCTCTGCCCGGCACACTGTCGGCCCAAATCCGTCCCCCCATCAATTCCACCAGACGCTTTGAAATGCTCAGTCCAAGCCCCGTTCCACCGTATTTGCGTGTGGTAGACGAATCTGCCTGGATAAACGAATGAAACACCATTTCTAACTTGTCAGGCGAAATGCCAATCCCCGTATCCGACACGATGAATCGAAGCCGCCCCGGTGTGCCCGTGGGCCTATCATTGATGACTCTAAGTGTGACTTCTCCTTGCTCCGTGAATTTGATGGCATTGCCTAGTAGATTCAACATCACCTGCTGAAGACGATAGGGGTCGCCGACAAGGGCGGTCGGAACATCCGGCGCCATGAAACACGACAACTCCAATCCCTTTTGATGGGCCTTGAACGCCATCAATTCGACCGCCTTATCGATCGTCTCACTGAGATGAAACGCGATGTGCTCGAGCTCTAGACATCCGGTCTCGACTTTTGCCTCATCCAGAATATCGTTGATGAGGCCCATGAGGTTAGCGCCGGCACGCTTAAAGATGCCCACATATTCGCGCTGATCCGCACTCAGCTCGGTGTCTGATAACAGGTCGGCCATGCCGAGAATGGCGTTCATCGGTGTCCGAATTTCATGACTCATATTCGCCAAAAATTGACTCTTGGCGACGTTGGCCTTTTCCGCGGCGTCCTTGGCCTGAACCAGTTCGGCTTCCGCCCGACTGCGTTCAGCGGCCTCGGCCTTCAGTTGTTCGACCGTCTTGCTCAGTTCTAACGTCCGCTCCTGTATGGCATGCTCCAGGTCGTGTGCCGTTCGGTGGACAGCATCGGCTTGCCCCTGGTCAGTGACGTCGCGGGTGATTGTCGTAAAGCCGCAGAGGTGGCCGGTGGGATCCTTCACTGCGGTGATACTGACATTTGCCCAGAACCGCGAGCCATCCTTTCGGATGCGCCAGCCTTTATCTTCGACGCGCCCATGATTGAGTGCGCTGTCAAGCAATCGTCCGGGCTTGTTGTCGCGCCTGTCCTCCTCCGGATAGAAACACTCCATCGATTGCCCAACAATCTCTGCCGTCTGATATCCCTTCAGCAATGCCGCGCCCTCATTCCAGCTGATCACGCGTCCCTGCGCATCAAGCATGATGATCGCATAATCCTGGACATGCTCAATGAACAACTGAAAGGGTACATTATTGTCATCCATAATCTGGGCCTTCTGACCTGGCGAGCTCATCGTATGCGCTACTCCGATATAAAGCGGACTCAATGTGGTGCAGGCCGAAAGATAATGATAGTATAGAGGACTTAGGCGGAAACGTCTCTAGGATGCCTAGAGGGAGACTAAAATACGGAAGCATTTGAACCTGGTCCCATTGCCTGTGCCTCCATCAGAAGTGGCGGTCGAATCCTATATTCGCTCTCAGGCCAGCATGGCGACTCCTCTGTCCCGGAGCAGGCCCGCCAGTTATTCCTGCCTGTCTGGATCGGGCCGCTTCTTTGAAGGGTTTGTGCGCTGCCCAAGTCGCTCAGAATTCTGGCCGGGGATGTACCCCTTGTCGCTTCGGGCCAATTGGAGAGAGAGGTGGGTACAAGGTGGATTGCGTCTAAGTGAAGTCACGAGTTGGCCTAGCAACCGGGAGTTTAAATATCCAACCGTAACGGAAACCGTGACACCAGTTAAGGCACCGATTGACAGTGATGCCCAAAGTGTTGAAAATGCACGCGGGCTGGCGTAGCTCAATCGGCAGAGCAGTGGTTTTGTAAACCACCGGTTGGAGGTTCGATTCCTCTCGCCAGCTCCATAACTTAGAAGGCTCTCCCCCACTGGTTGCTACCATTTTGCTACCACTTTGATCCGCTGCTACTTCGTCGAGGCGATCCACCGCCCCCTTGCTCCCCATTGGCAACCATTTGCCGTACGTATCTACAGTCAATTGAATGCTCGCATGCCCAAGCTGTCGCTGCACGTACGCGGGCGACTCACCTTGCTGTAACATCAGACTTGCATAGGTATGGCGCAGGCAATGCGGCGTAAAATGTACCGGCAGTTTGGCTCTCTTCAGGACCCGCATCATCACCTTACGGACATTGCTATCATCCAAGGGCGTGCCCGCGTCTGAATAGTACAACCACCGCGGCATCTCGGCCCATCCCCGACGGAGCTTGTCCGTTTTGCGTTCAAGGTCCCATCGACTGAGAACTTCGCTCAGTTTCCTGGATATGTCGATGGTCCGCCCGTGGCCAGATTTCGGCGTCGTGACTTCGCCATCCAACCAGGCGCGTGCGACACGGATCTGCTGCGTGGCCTGATGTATATCTTCCGGTTCTAATCCAAGACACTCCCCTAACCGCATCCCCGTTCCGGCCAGGGTGAATAGCAAGGCATGGTAGCGAAGCGGTTCTTGTGCGGCCGCGTCCAGGAACGCACGACGCTGTTCGCGAGTCATGGCCTTAATTTCTTCCTGTCTCGTCGCTTTCGATGCGACCAATCGCAACTGACGGCCCAATTTCTCGGCTGGATTTGAGAGCAGCACCCCATCGTCCACGGCTGCCCTGAGCATCGCTCGCAAAGCTGCGTGAATGTTTCTCACGGTATTTCGAGCAAGCGTCTGCGGCCCTTTTTGTGGCGGTGTTACGACTCCGACCTTGGGTGTCGTATTCGGGGGGGCCCGCTTCAAGTCGGACAGCTTCGAAGCCAGGAAACCTTTAATGCGGCCACTTTACCGTCGCGTCGGCTCCGCCACTCCGATCCAATCGCCTGGGTACCCAGGCTGTGACTGAGTGGCGCTTTGCCTTATTCTTGCCCTATTGGCACGTAGACTCTGACGCCATCCTTCTCGAAAGCGACCACCCGGTCTTCGGCAGCCTTCATCGGCGCATCATGATCACCACACCGGTTTCAACTCCTACGGTATTGCCCGCACTCGAAAATGGCAGCCCTATGGAAGTGGTGGCGTGCGACCTTCGAGAGTTTCTCCCTTCACACCCCTACCTGTTAGCGTACGATGTCTTGACGATGCTGCTGCAGTGGAGTGGAGTGCTACAAGTGAGGAACGAATAAGAACAGATCGGAGCCAGGCTACTTCAGCCCGTCATCGTTATCAGACCGGGTCGTGTAGAGAGGCAGCAACGGCGCGACATGGCTTTTCGGCCGGTGGGATCCCGTTCCTCAGATTCGTCACTCACGGCTTCGAAACGCTAGGCTTTCCGTCACATGAGCCATGTGTGTGCGGAGTATGACGGCTGAAGTGCCGACTCCAGGAATTGAACGCTCATTAGAATTGAGAATTCTAGCTGTGGGATATTCAACTATTAACTGTTATTTGAATGCTGTGGTATACGATTCCGCTGATATATAATTCGCGCGCTTAGAAGAATGAATGGGGAGGATGATTTCTGAATGGGGGCCAAGCGGCATCATCGCTACGCCTACGAATTGCTGCAAACGTGGGATTCTTCCTATCAACGTAGGGTCCTTGTGAAAGCAACCCATATCAATAAGACAGTGGTTACTTTAATGAGCACGCTGCACCCAAAGGAGGCGGCCTTTATGAGACCTGTTTGGGCCCATAACAGTTTTCATGTGCTCGGCCTTGCCTTGGCTCTGGCTCTACCTATGGTCGCATTACCGAACGAAGCAAAAAGAGCCACTGATGCGATGCTCGACACCGCCGGCATTGAACGGGCTATCGGCAAGGCCGGAGAAGCTAAGGGTGACGTGTATAAGGTATCGATGCCTCGGACGGATTTACACGTCGCCGTCGATAACGTCCAAGTCAAACCAGGCTTTGCACTGGGCAGTTGGATCGCCTTCAAGCCGACAGCGCATGGTGCCGTGGCCCACGGGGATCTTGTCTTAGTCGAGCAGGAAGTGCCGCTGGTCGTCCAGGCGCTTGAAGCGCACCGCATTCGGGTCACGGCCCTCCATAATCATCTCATCGGTGAATCGCCCCGCGTCATGTATGTACATTTTTGGGGTGAGGGCAATGCGACCGATTTGGCGCAGGACTTACGAGAGGCGCTCAGCAAGACCAAGACACCACTAGCCGACGCCAAGAAGCCAGGGGCGTTATCCGAGCCGGCTGGCTTCGACGCCGAGGAGATCGAATCCGTGCTAGGGCATAAGGGGACGGTGAAACAGGGTGTATTGCATATTTCCGTGCCACGAACGGAGCCGGTCCTAGAGAGCGGCATGGAGCTGTCGCCGAGCATGGGAACAGCTACGGCGATCAATATCCAAGATGCGGAAACCGGCAAGATTGCCGCCACCGGAGATTTTGTCATGACCGCGGACGAAGTGAACCGGGTGGCGAGCACATTAACCAAGCATGGCATCCAAGTAACCGCCCTGCATAACCATCTCCTCCATCCTGAACCACAGGTGTACTTCATGCATTTTTGGGCACATGATGCGGCCGATCAGGTCGCCCGGGGGCTGAAGGCTGCGCTTGATGCGATGAAGAGAAATCCATGATGAGGGCCATGCCTCGGTACTCAATTCGATATGCTCAGATGATCGTCGCGTTCTATTTTGCGTTGACTGGTATCTCTTCGTATGCCGCGGGTGGTGAGGCATCAATGTCCTGGAACTTTGACGCGGTTTCACCGGGCACGTTGCCTGACGCATTCAAGGTTGGCCGACTTTATGATGGCCGCCCGGCGGGTGATTGGCAGGTACTTGAAACGAGCGATGCAGTCAGTGCACCGCACGTCCTTGCTCAGCTCTCCGATAAAGGTGCTGAACACGCATACAAAATGTTCCTTATCGATGGCACCGAGGTGTCCAACCTCGAGCTATCAGTCAGTTTTCGCGCTGTTGGTGGCAAAGGCGACATGGGCGGGGGCCTCATCTGGCGAGCCGTCGACGATCGCAATTACTATCTCACCCGCGCAAATCCCCTTGAACAAAACATCCGTCTGTACCGAGTGGATAAAGGCGTCCGGAAGATGATCGCGAATCAGGATCAGACGATTAACGTCAAATCCTGGCATCGACTCCGAGTCCTCATGCATGGCTGTCAGATTCAGGTGTTTTACGATGACTCTCGCGTGTTCAATGTGTGCGATAAGTCCTTAACCACCGGCAAGATCGGTCTGTGGACAAAGTCGGATGCCGTCAGCTATTTCGATGACCTCGAACTCATCGTCCGCAAGTAAGGTAGACGAGCGTTATAACGAATGACTAGAGTCGTGGACATGAAGCCCATCCTTCACGATTCCTTCGCCGCCACGCTTGTTTTGGGCATGGGCACAGAGCAACTGGGGTCAAAGGTGAGCAAATTTGGTGAGCGCCGACCATATCCTCGATCCAATAACGCCTCCGCCGCAGAACCGCGACATTCTCATTTATGGATGCATGAGAACTACAGGTCGCTCAATGGCCTGTGCGCCGTGATCGCGAGCCAGGTCGCGAATCTCCGCTGAAACCTTTGGCGTGCCCCGGGGAATGCCGCTTTGATCGGCTTCCACGCCGAGCAGGCAGTCTTTGGCCTTGCCTCATTGTGCCTCTCCCTACTTCCCAATAGGTATCCAAAGGAACATCGCAAGGGTGGCTCCTAGCACCATCCCGAATGTAATGGCCAGACTCACGATCACCCCCCACTCGTCGGCGTCACGATATTTGCCAGTTTTCAGGGGTGCACGGGTACGCATATTATGAAGCTGATTTCGCTCTAGCCGTCGCCAGTGCATTCTTCCGAGCCTCATCGAGCAGTAACGCCGTCTGAGTGATGGCATAGCCGCAGGTTCCACAAGTCCAAAAGGCCCCCGTCTGAAATAGGGCGGGTCCCGAGCATTGAGGACACTGTCGCAATTTCATAATGACCCTTTCCTGCGCCGTGGCGATGACTCGGACTAGGCTTCCAGACATTGAGAGGTCATTGGCCTGTCTTCTAGTACCGTCGAACTGATTGGATGTTGTTGGACCGCTTCAATGATCCTACGAATCGTGACGAGGTCGCGTTCAGCAAACGCATGGCTGATACGGAGCCAAAGAATGCCGTCTGTGTCGATCATGAAGGTACGGCAACGCTCCGCGGATTCATGAGGTGCTACGCCGAACGTCCGATGGAGTCGGCCACAAGGATCTGCCAAGACGGGAACGCAGACTGTATGTGTTTGATCAATCCACAATCGATGCAGTGGCCGTCGGGTGGATCCCACCATGATGAGCGTCGCCCCGACCCGTTGAAATTGGGCGGCTGCATATTCGATGAGTGCCGGGGATAAGTATTGGGCATCAAGAACAAAGCACAGCGCCACGAACTGGCCGAGAAACTGTTGGCCGTGAAGATAGGTAATCTGCCGGTCTACCAACGCCGGCACACGAAAATTCAAAACCTGCGTTCCTATGTGTTTCATGTCGCACCTCCGTTCATCCACTCAAGGGTACACACTCTTCTTCATGAGACCTGCTTCTTGCTCAACGCCAGGCCGGTAAGACCACCCGCAATTGATACATTTCCGAGCTGGCAGCGATTGATAAAAGTCTAGTAGGTGTTCGGCTACCAACAGTCCTCGACATTTACGGCAGTAAATCTTTGCGGCAGGAGATAGCTTCCTCGACGTGATTACTGCTCTTGACTCCTCTACAGGCGACGATAATTCGCGAATCAGCGTTTTCATGGTTCCTCTCATCTAGCTGCACCCAATAAAAAAGCCCAAGGCCTTTCCTAATGGTCTTGGGCTCGGTCTTTAAAAGACGCTGGCCTCAACCCCTGCAACAGTGCCGCAGAGGCATTGTTTTGATACTGAGAAACAATATCATAAATAAGGGGCGATTGGCAACGTGGGTCGAGTTTATGAGTTGAAACTGTAAAATGAGAGGGCTGATAGTGTATCGATAGGATGCATTATCAAAGACATCTTTCACCTTAACGGGACCTAGCCGCTGTTCTCCTGGACGGAAGGACGCCGATGTGAGAGCAGAAATGCTCGACGTGTTGGCGAGGTGGATCGAGAACGTCCTCAAGTCATCTGAAGAACCGTGAGAGAGCAGGTACAGATTACCCCTTCGGCGTAGAGATAATTACCTTACTTCAGGCAAACCGAGAGAAAAGGGGCGCGGCGGGGCGGAATAGGGCTCCTCTCTTTTCAGTGGCGTCACAAACTCGGCGTGAATCACCTTTTCTTTTCGAGTTCAAGTGTACCGTAGCCGGTCAGCAGAATGAACGGAATGTCGCGCCGCACGGCTTTACATTCCTTCAAAATGTGCTCGCGAAGGCCTCACGACGCCTCCGCAGAGTTATGCGGCGGGCGAAGCAGAATTGGAAACGATCGCCAAGGCGATCGAATACGGAGAAATTGCCATTGATAAGTTAAGCCTGGCGGTTAAGCGTGCCGATTTTCTGAATGGTCACCTTGAGCAGCAACTCGTCAACATCGAACAGGATCTGAAAGCTGGGTCCACAGCCGGGCTCTGGGGAAAGCAAGCCGTAGGAAATAGGGCTCCCCGAAACGAACCCTACAGCAGAAGCTGAAACAGGAAGGGCAAGCCTGAGTATCAATGCGAGGTGTTTACCTGTTACCATGCCGTATGATGAGATGGCTTGGTAGGACCCAATTCTCGAGTTCAACACCATCCCGACTTAAAAGTCCAACAGTCCGACTTACAAGCCACCTTTGTAAATCGGGCTGCCACGAATCGATCTTGCCCAGTTAGTATCTATTCTTTCGTTGAAAAGAAGGAGGTGAGCGTCATGGCACTGCTGATTACCGCCGAATGTATCAACTGTGGAGCCTGCCTGCCAGAATGTCCGAACGAGGCCATCTTCGAAACTCGCGGCGACGCGGAGGCGAAGGGAAACCATGTGGGCGACGGCCAAGGAGAGGGAGACAATATTTATGTCATCACCCATGACCGCTGTACCGAGTGTGTCGGCCATTTTGACGAACCTCAATGCACGGCGGTCTGTCCGGTCGATGATTGCTGTATTGCTGATCCAGCTTATCCGGAGGCGACGGCTGTCCTGTTGGAAAAGGCCAAGACACTCAATCCTGACAAGGCTATCGATCCGGGAAAAGTTTGGAGCGGCGTGCGGAACTGATCGTTCCGACTTCGAGGTTCCGCGTCACGTTTAGAATGCTAGGAACGCCGGCGGTGCACCGTTCTCAGATGACGCACACAAAGAAGGTAATGTTTTCCTTGGCATATAACCGAAACGATTAGCTATGGCTGAAAAAAGTCCAAAAGTAATTTCTAGTGCAAAGGTTATTAAGGCTTTAGCTAAAGTCTTTGCTTTCCAAGCCATCGAGATTAACCTATTGCGTTCGTATGCTGGTATATCCGATGCCAATTGGAAAACCCTTACCACCGCAGCCTTTAAGAAAAGCTACGCGAAGCAACGCGCTTTTTATGAAGATCGCTTGACAGGTGCGTTCGCTTTAGAGCGCACTTCGGAGTCTGAGCGCGAGACAAGACTTCTGGAACTCTGGTTAAAACAGAGTGAGGATGATTCTCCCAAAGACGAACGATAAATCAAATTTCTCGTTCCGATAGGATTGGTTTTTTATTCCGAAAGCCCGGGAGTTATTTCGAGCTCTTATGATGTTCCCTCTACTTAGCCTATACGGTAGCTCGTCTCGTCACTTACGAACGGCGGCATGGGTTGTCGGCGCTTTTCAGACTTCTATTATCCATCCGCCCCATCACTCGGCTCACCTAAAGGAGTTGCTGCTACCAGGACCGTCTGAAATTGTTTGAGGCAAAATGATGAGCCGGGATGGCTCTATCGACAGCATCCCCCGTGTCCTAAGGATGAGCCGTCGCATTCTTCGCTGTTTTGTCGCTGTTAGCCTCCTATACGATATTCCGGAAATGTTGATCTGGCATCCTCAAGTCCTTTCTGCACGCTGAGCATTTTTGACCAGCCTCAAGCATCGAATGCGTCTAGTGTGGACGACAGTCCTAACGTACGTGAGCCTGTCGTGCATCCGCTTGGACTCTATCAGATAACTTCGGATTTGTTTTCCAACTACGTAAGGCCTAACGTCCTAGAGCTATCTTGTGGGAATTTCGTTAATCGGAGGAGCACATGGGACCCAATAAAGCCGTCGTAAAGGGAGATGCCATCTATGATGCCCGGACCGGAAAGCTGATCCAAGATGGACTGAGCAATGAGCACGTTCTCGCCGACTATGCCAGCCATCATTACTTGGCGTTACCAGAAGTGGACAAGGCAGGCCAGCCATGGACACTCAATGGTCAGCCCGTGTACTGCATACGCGGTTGTCAGTACGAAACGTTGGACGATCATCACCCTCATCTGCGTCGTTGCGCCGATTGTGGTGGCATGGCCATTCGCACTGAGGAGTTAACCATTGAACGCGATTGTATTCGGTGTACTCAATGCGGACATGAATTTGATGCTCGATTGGAAATGATGGAAAGTTAGGTAGAGAGGTCAACGTACACGATTTATAGGGAGGCCCTCCTCGGTGGAAGAAGGCCTCCCAGCGGCGCGTGAGCGCGTTATGGGGCGGTATTCATTCTGCAACCCCATCAGGTTTTCGACGACGCTTTACTTCCGACGTCGTGCGAGGAGCCCTGCTTGCGATGAGAGGACGAATCCTTGTGTGCCAACGGCACCGGCAAGAGGCCCATCCGTCGAAGGGCGGCGAACGAAAGTTAGCCGATGAGGGAAACACTATTTGGTGGAGTCAGGTTGCTCATCACATCCCCTCCTGGTAAACGGTCCCGCCGGAGAGAGGTTCTCGGCTCGGCGAAACTGCTCGCCCTGTCCGAGGCGAATAGTTAGACGTGCACTCACGTGATCCTTAGACCTCTTTCATCGAACGGTCAAGCTGCGGAAAATGCCTAAGCGTTGGGTCGGTGTTTTTTTTTGATGGGAAAGATTACGGTCTGCATGTAATCTTCATGGATTCAATCTCGTTGCCCATATCCAGTTTTTTGAGATTGGGGCACCCGTTGGTTCGGAGTAAAGGCAATTTCCGTCCCACTAGAGTCTTTCTTGGAGTAGGCGGGTCGATAGAGCACCGCAGGATGGTCTATATAGACCACGCATGTTGGAACTTGCTGGAATTTCTTGGAGTCGGTTGGAACGCACACAAAAACTAACTCATTGATCTTCTTCATCTTCGTCAGCCCTCTCAAGGCTCAAACATTTTAGACATTCGTTGAGCCACTGTTGTTTACAAGCGTGCCTCCTTCTGGCGTGAGCTTCGTTTTTAGATTGGTAGCAGGCTGCCAGGAAGCGGTCGCAAGCTGTAGATGTCTTAGAGGCTCTTTAGATGAAGAGATTATTTAAACTACCGGTTCACCGATAGTCACTTGGACCATAGCAGCCTCTACTAATCGAAGGAACCAGTAGGTTTCTAATGCACGCAACTGCGGTGGCCTGAGCCGAAAGCCGGAACCGTCTGGAGAAGTAGCCCATTCAAGAATCTCTGCGATCGGAGAAAACACTTCGTGAGGAAACCCTTGTTTCCGCCCCTCTGCTGTCTTTGCCTTCAATCGCTCAAATAGTAAGGAAGGCATAAGACTGGTGGGAGTATAGTGGAAGATGCTCGTCTGTCCTAGCCCTTCCCCTCACGAGAATTATCCCTTGATCAAGCCGAGACCCTTACCTTTTCCAGCAGAAGAAAGCAATCCATTCAGAAGAGGGGCCTCGTGCTTCGTGCTGGGTGATAGGTGTCTCTGAAAGGAACGGAAGGAACTCTCGGAGCAACACCATTGCTCCTGGTTGTCAACGATCAGCAGGACCTACCGAACTCTCGGTCTTATTGACTGATATTCCGATTCGGGAAGCAGGAGCCAATTCGTGATGCCTTTCACCCCGCCGACACTTACTGCCTGCTCAGCATGTAGTCGTTCCTCATCTCCCGACACAACGCCGAGTAAGATGACCTGACCGTCCAGTACGTCGACGTTCACCCGGCTCTTCACAACACCCGGTGCAATCGCGAGAGCTGATTCGATTTCAGCCTTCAGCGTCACATCCGAAGTGGTACTCGCGGTGCTGTTACTCTTGACTGGGAGGTATCCGTCCACAGACCGAAGTCCCGCTACCCTTCTTGCCGTGCGTAATACGGCCTCGGCCTGCTCCGGTTTGTCCACATGGCCGACGACATAGCCTCGGTCCATAAAGACATAGGGTGAGAGGATGAGCCCGGAAAACCCCTGCTCCCCAACCAGAGCTTCGCGCAGGTGTATCTTGAGCCGGTGATCACGGGCTTGGGTCGGTTCACTCAACTCGCTCGAGGCCGATTTGTACATGGCCGAATAGGGGCGAGCCCCTCCACAACTTTGCGTCGCGAGACTCACGAGCAGGAGGAGTGCGCTCACCAACGCAGGCTTCACCATCATGCGCACCACACTAGCAGAATCGTGTGGTACCAGCGAGAAGGTTTTTTCCCTGTGTGTATTTTAGGCGGTTGGCGGATATGTAGGGGGACCCCCTCGGAAATTTTACGACCCCCACCGGGTGGGCTTGTTTACTTCTGATGATCTGACTCTGGATCTGCTACCACGGTGCTACCAGGACAGGACAAACCAGGGCCATCTAAAGGCTCCTCTGATGCATCACCTGTTGTTGTTCTTTGTGGGCTTAGGTGGTTGGAGGTTGGAACGGAGACAATTCGTAAACCGCAGGTCATTTAGGGACGATCTGGGCTAGATGCGGCATTGAAAGGCTCATGTTCTATTGGGGACACCAAATACACGCTGGCAGAACCTACGCTATCGGGGTTGACTCACCGGGACCTTTTCATCCTCCAACATGACGCCCTTGATCATGCGCTGGTCAATACGAAGTCGTAGTCCATGGTGTGGAACGGACGATCCATCTGGCGGCCGTCAGGCGCCTTACCGGGCTGATGCCGCGGAAAGTCTGCGATCAGCCCGTCCCGTATCGAAAAGGCAGCGTCCCGGTCGAGGTACTCACTGCCGCGCACGCAGATTTGCGTCACCAGGGTGGCGTGGCCATCGGCCTCGATGATGAAGTGAACGTGCGCCGGCCGCCAGCCCCCGTTCGAGGTATACTTGACCAGGTCGCCCATCCCCCCGTCATTCGGGACTGGATACCCGATGGGGACGACCGTCCAGAACGAATAGCGACCGTCCGGCTCGCTCTTCAATTGCCCCCGCGTCCGCATTCCGTCCTTGGCCAGGTCACCCTGCACGTCGTACAGTCCCCGCCCGTCCGATTGCCAGACGTTGATGGTCGCGTTTGGAACAGGCCGACGATCGATCGCGAGAATACGCCCCGAGACGTAGAGCGGCTCGCCCGCGACGTCTTCGGCGATGTCGGCGCCGTTCGCGAAAGAGGGTGCGTTCGGAAGGAAGAACGGTCCGAGCACGCCCGGCAGCGTCGCGCCTTCCGGCTTCGGCTGCGATATCTGGATCACCAGGGTTTCGAGCCCGAGCATCGCGGCGAGCGCGAGGAATTCCTGCCTGCCGCCCTTGCAGTACCCGCCCAGCTGGACCAGATAGTTCATCGCGAAGAGGTACTCGTCGCCGGTCAGCCGCACGTCGCGCGCAAAGCCATGCAGATGCTTGATCAGGCTCAAGATGATCTCGCGCAGGCGGGGGCCCGTCGTAGCTTGGTAGCGGGTTAGCGCTTCCTTCGTGATCGCCTCCTCGGCAGCGGCCTTTTTCGCTTCCGTACTCATGAACGTGTCCTCCGATTGTCGGTGATTGGGTCGGGGTAACAGTAGCCGGAGCGGTCACCGAACTCGATGTCGTTCGGTGTCCAATACTGCCTAGCTCCTAACCGAGAACCGTCAAAATTTACAGACTAACATCGCACTTTGCAACCCTGCCCTGCAGGACATTTTTGCTACCACTCTGCTACCAGAACAGCCCGATCCATCCTGATCTACCATGATCAGTTCTTTTCCGAATCGTCGTTTTTTCCTTCTGTTAGCTCTTGCTGGGTTGGCTCAGGTGGGGCAGGATCAGATTTGTAAACCACCGGTTGGAGGTTCGATTCCTCTCGCCAGCTCCAATCAAAGTTAGCGAATCACTTCTTCCATGGTCCTACCTGTTATGCCCGTGGTTATGCCCATGGTCGAAGGTGATGCATGGCGAGGCTCGAAAACTCGGCAGCTGATTGTGCAGCAATTTGAGAAGCGCGACCTGCATTGCAATATCGCACTGGAAACGAACGGCTGGGAGTAATCAAGTGTTACGTCGGCCTCGACTTAAGCATTGCTGTCATCCCTTCTTTCTGTATAAAAGTTAAAGACCGGCAGTACCTATAGTGGCTATGCGCTCAACATCCTCTTCCATTCTTCAGTTATCGCCAATGACGTCTCCCCCGAAAACGACGGCGCCTTGAAACTAGAGTAAGATAGCGGCTTCGGTGGTCCCCGACGAAAGGAGGGGACCCCATGAAGCGGTCGAAATTTTCCGAGGAACAGGTAGAGTAGCTGGTGGGCGATGTCTCATGCAGATAGGGAATCAGCGAGCGCACGCAGCAGTTTTGCCCCGTCACCATGCCATGCACTTCCATGCATGCACGCAAGTGTGGCTGGGTTAGTCGAGGCCAGCCGCTCTAGCATCACGCGTGCGTTCTTCGTGTGTGAGAAGTAATCCATCTTGTGGCGGAAGGCCTCACTCGGTCCAAGAATATCCGACTCCGTGATGGGCGAAAGATCAGCGCCTGCCTGCGTGAACAGGTCGCCACATAGCAAGGTAGAGGTTCGTTCTTCCATCAGAAAGCCACATTCCCATGCATGTGGCAGATGCGGTGTGTCGAACCAACGCACGGCGTGTCTGCCCAGACGCAGGAGCTCTTCATCGGCAAGTGCACGGGGCGCCCGATCAGCAAGGTCGCCGATCGATACGATGGCTGCGACGGTGCCGCATAGTGGTACAGACTGTGGAGCCGCTCCAAGCCATTCGTTGAGCGACCCGCACTCGTCGGCTTCAACATGGGAAAATGCAATGTAGCGAAGTCTCTCGACTGGTAAAACGCTTGCCACTGCTTCACGCACGAGTGGAAACATCTTTCGCGGGCCGGTGTGGAAGAGCAATGGTTCATCATCGACGATGAGGTATTGGTTGAACGAGAACCCGCCTGCCCCTTCGATCACGACCGGCGTGTTAATGCGATAGATTTCCTCAGCAACCTCATGCACATTCGTCCCGGACTGCCTATTCGTAACGGTCATCAGAACCTCCTTGCCATGGATTGAATGCTATGAGCGTTCAGGTGTGTGCCGCCCAGTTAAAAGTAATTCATTTTCAGAAAGATTCCGTTTGAACCCGCGTTCAGGACAAACAAATCCGAAGTATGAATATTTGTGAAAAGATTTGCACGGAGTTTTTGAACTATGAGTGTTCAGTTGAGGCTCCCATGATAGTTCATCGGTGCCTTTTAGTATTTGTTTTGCAAAACCTCCTTATTTTTGATTCGGCGTGAATTGCGCAGGACCCGATCATGGCCCTACACGGGGAATTTCCCCTACCCCTCTCTTCTTCGGTCTAGTTTTCCATCGATTACCATCAATACATTCCACGTGCGACTGGTCCTGAAAGCTCGATTCTCGCATGTACGGCCGACACCAATTTGGCACCAATCCAAAAACAGATGGTCGTTTCGTTACTTAAAGCCCCGCTGCTGACGGATCATCAGACCCGCGCGGGTTTTCCCAAACTTTACTGCCGAGCGCGATTTTCAAGGGAGTAAATCTGAAACCCGTCATTCACCCCACAATTCTGCAATGCAATGAGTTAGTGGCGGGATTCTGACACGGTGCCGGCAAAGGTGCCGACGAACAAAGCCTGATCCCAACCAGCTCGTCCGGCGAGAATATTTGCAACTCTCGGGTCGAGTTTTAAGCGCCTTTAACTGGAGAAGCGATGGGCATGAAGAAACTATGGAATTGTGCAGCCCGGTACCGTTGACGTGTTAGATAAAAACAGAATGCGGTGAAGCCGAGGAGCCATCGCTATTTCGGTCCTGGTGTTGCGGCTTGATCAGAAGCATCCAAGCTTTTTACCGTGGCATCTAACGGAATCAACCGACCGTACTCGAATCCCAGGCGTAAGGCTTCCATAGCCCGACCGTATTCATTTTCGGTCCCATAGCCGTCAGCCTTCAGGGACTGGCCCACTAGAAGGGATCGTCGCAAGGCATCCGTGGCATCGGGCGGAAAGCGAACCTGGGTGCCATCTGACAGCAACATCCCGCGTACCGTTTCATTCATATAATCGTACAGAAGAACCTCAAGCGTGCCACTCGCCTTCATGTCAGTCATCGAGAGCCGATTCTCTTGGTCAGGAATGGGTAAATCAAGACGCAGCGGGGTGCTGAACGACGTCCCCGTGCTCAAATTCTGGATGACGCGGGGCTCAAAGAGTGCCGCTTGACGCTTACGTGTCCCCTGGGCTCGAATCCGATCCCCAGGCTTCATGACTTTGATGAGCTCAGAAGCGATATGGGACGTCACATGCATCTGAGTACCATCGGTTAACAGGAGTCCCTCCACTTCGCCGCGGGGATCAAGGAGATAGCGTGCCACAGTGCCTTCAGTCGCCGATTCGTGATAGAGAGGCGGCAACAGATGTTCAGCGGGCTCCACAGCGAGAGAGACAGAAACGCTGAACGTCATGTTAGAGGCCAGCACGACCAGAGAACATGCCACGACGAGAGTTCTCATAGCGGTCTTTCTCGGACTACCGGGTTGCAGAACCTGAATCACGTGGGCTACTTGCAATATGCGTCCTGTCGCAAGAACTGCTGCGGTTAGGGCATTCAGGAGCCGCGCCAATCGGTATCCTGCTTCGGCGAGTTGCGTGCGTACCAGGGCGGCCTCGTCAATATTATACGTGGGACTGAGCTCAACTGGACATCCCTTCACCATCGTTGAGTGATGATTAAAGAATAGAATGTAGTGAGTGTTTGGTTGTATCAGTGGCGGCGATACCGGAATACGCCTTGCGCGTCAGGAGGGAAATTGTCGGCAGTTATTCGGAATAATCAGAGGAACATGGATTCTGTTGGACCGGGGCCGGTTCAGTTCCATTGATGCCCATTCACCGGCACATTAAACACTACCGTCTGCGAGAAGGATCGAGGTGTATGTGCCGCAACGCCGTGGCAATCCGTTTCTCCGAATACCGACTTTTTTTCATGCCCTCACTCCTTGTTGGAGGGCTGCAGCTTAGCTAGTTTGCTCGCTTTGGCTGGTCCAGTCTGTGGAAGGGCTTCACTTCCTCTTGTCCAAGCAATTTGCTACTATGCCCCCGCCCAGTACACTCTATGAGATGGCAACAATCCTTATGCTGGTTCCTTCTGGTGGCATCAATTGGCGGCTGTGCGTCGCCGAAGATTGGCTACGATTTTGATCGCCGTGTACATTGGAGCGACTACCATACCTATGCGTGGATCCCTGGTGCACAAGAATCGACGGGCGACAAGCGCCTCGACAATTCTTTGATCGATGCCCGCATTCGAACCGCCATAGATGCGCAACTACGTTCCAAGGGGTACACTTCGACGGTTAGCGAAACACCGGAGTTCCTTGTGGCCTACCACATCGGCATGAAGGATATGATGAAGGGGTCTTCCACGCAGAATTATATTGGCGATCGGGCGCACGGCACGTACACAACACTTAGCGACATCCAGCCGTACAAGGAAGGAACCCTCCTGATTGACATTGTCGACGCCGCGTCCAAACAAGTGGTTTGGCAAGCCTCTGCACTGGCGGAGGTTCAGGAGGGTCTTAGTCCCACGGAACGGGATAAACGGATTAACAGTATTGTCCGCGCAATGCTTTCTCACTTCCCGCCTAAGTAAGTCGCACAGGCTAGGTGCCAGGAGAACGCCATGATTTGTAAGCAGCCCTTTTTGGCGGTTCTTCTGATGGCATCTGCCGCTTGTGCACCCACACTGAAGGTCGGGTACGACTATGACCGCGGCGCGAATTTTACCGCATATCACACCTATGACTGGTTGTCGGGTGAACAGGAAAAGACTGGCGATATGCGTACCGACAACTCAGCCGTCGATATGCGCATTCGAATGGCCGTCGGGGCGCAACTACTCTCAAAAGGCTATCGTAGGCTCTATGACGAGAAGCCGGATTTCTATGTGACATATCATATCGGACTGAAAGACATGGCTCCGACTGTCTCTACCCAATACTATTCGAACGGGATGGCAGGAAGACCCTTCAGCTACTCAGCCGATACTCGTTCGACGGGTAGCGAGAAGCCGACCATCAACGAGGCTCCCGCATACCTAACAGGTTCATTGTTAATCGACATTATAGATGCTGCATCCAACCAACTGGTTTGGCGGGGAATTGCCGCGGCGGAAGTTGACACGGCACTCACTTCGGCAGAACGAGACGAGCGAACCAGAACCATCGTTCACAAAATGTTGTCGCATTTTCCGCCTCAGTAACTCGTCAAGTTAGACGAAGCAGTTCCATACATACGCTTCACGAAACATTTATCCTCCCTGTCCTACTAGGGACTCTTAAGAGATCCGTCCGAATCCATCGCGCTCCTTTGCACCCCCATTTGACGGGAAGCGTCGCACTCTATCCTCGTTGTTTCCTTCTGATAGGTCTTGGGTCGGCTTAGGTAGGGCTTCATCCAGATAGAGTAATTTCCGGTTCTAGCCTATCTTCGACTTCACAAGGGCGCACCGAATCTGCTCATACAGTTTTTGGGGCGTAGGTGTGCACACCCTACACCCCAAGACTAGAGGCACCCATCCGGGGGAGCAACCTATTTTTTGTCCAACTTCGTGAATTTCGTTCCTTCAAACGACAGGTTATACATCAAACCCTTTTGACCTAAGACGAATCCGACGATCGGCTCATTCAGGTTGTTCGTATCGATCGCACCTCCGGCTCCCAACGTGACCAGGGAGACGGAGCCATCCACTCCCGCCTTCCATCCTTCGCTTTCCCGGAACCGGTTCAGGGCCCCCTCATCCAGAAACGCCACCACCACAGTCTTGATCTCACCGCCGAGTTGCAGTCCAAATGATCCCTGCAAGGTGCTGTAGTAATCCACCGTCTTGCCATCGATCCGGAGGGCGCCTTGTCCGTACTCTCCCCCAAAGCCAGCTCCTCCCTTGATCACTTGCGGGAACACCAGCAGTCCTTTGCTGTGCTCAATGAAATCCTTGCCGCCTTTGACTTCTTTTTCGAATTTCACGAGGGCTTCGTCCACGCCAGTGTCAATTTCTTTAGCCGAAGCGGCCAAGGCGGGACCGGAGAGCCAGACGCTGCTCACAAACATCGTCCCCACAACCGCAACCGCAACTGCCCCACCCATCCCAGTCCAACTACCGAATTGTCGCGTCATAAATCGCTCCTTTCGTTAAGAGCCGAGGTTAAAAGAAGGGGTACTTAGCTCCGAGGTCCCTGTCTCCGATCAAGTCCTCAGTGACCACCTCGATTTTCACGGTACTCTTCGCCTCAATGAGGACGTGAATCGGTTTCAGCACGTTGGCCGTGAATGGCAAGATCATGATCGGTCCCCGTTGGATTCTCCAAGATGAAATACAGCGGCTCCTTCGGGTCCTTCTTCTAGTCGATCATGAGCTCGCTGGACACCAGATTGCCCGGTCAGTGGCACGCTACTGCGCGATAAACCGAATCTCCTTTGCCGATGCCGTCCCTGCTTGTCCGATCCCTACAAGAACGCCCAGCAGTGCCATGCCGACCAGACCCCACCATCGCCACATGGTTCTCGTCCCTCTATAACGACGACAACTCCAGAAGCTCAGAACCGTGGTCAGGCCCGGTCCGTCACAGCACCCATGGAACTCTTCCATGGTGGCAACGGGAAGTTTGTGAAAATAGATGGGCACCAGCACCACGATATTACCTAGCTCCTAACCGGCGAAGAACTGGCAAAATTGACAGGCATACTAACACCTACGCCCTGCAACACTGCCCCGAGACATTTCGCTACGAGCCTTCTACCAGAACAGCCCAATCCAGTATGATCTGCCACAATCATAGTTTTTCCAAATCCTTCATTGTTTTTGTTCCGATAGCTCTTAGTGGGTCGGCTCGGATTGGGCTTGATCAGATTTGTAAACCAACGGTTGGAGGTTCGATTCCTCTCGCCAGCTCCAACACTTAGTAGTGGTCTGCTCCACCCGTTGCAATCATTTTGTTCGCACTTTGTGCCGGGTGCAGCCAGTCAAATGGGATCTCCGTAGCCTTGTTCTCCAGGGGCAATGCCTTAGAATACGTGTCTAATTAACCACCTTTTTTCCATTTTGACCTGCAAGGGGCGACGTGATATTTTCTCCTTCATGCTCGAACAAAAGTCGTTACGCCGATATGGTGTATCGCTTGTTGTGGTGATCCTATCAATCATCATCAGCATGCATTTGCCTCCCGTCTCTCAGTCGTCCAGTCTCTTTACTATTCTTGCGGGAATTTTGTTCAGTGCCTGGTATGGCGGTTTCGGTCCTGGTCTCTTCACCACGCTCGTCGCGACTATAAGCATCTTGTATTATTTGATGGATCTCCGACATTCTCTAGACAAGAGTTCTAACCCCGACCTAATGCCGCTCGTGCTCTTTGTCATGATCTCCGTTGGGGTGGTCCTTTTTGTTTCTGCTCGTCAAATCGCCCAAACTCGTCTCGCACGGGCTCACGAAGAGCTCGGTCGCCTCACCGCCCGCATGGAGACGGTCCGAGAGGAAGAGCGGACCAGATTGGCGCGTGAAATTCATGATCAAGTAGGTGGATCATTATCCATCCTCAAGCTTGATGTCGCCTCCCTTCTCAAACAAATCCAATTTGACCAAACACTCAAGGCCAAAGCGAACGACATTTTGAAGGAGATTGACGGAGCGTTCCTCACGGTGCAACAAATTGCGATGGAACTACGTCCTTCACTCCTCGACCATCACGGTTTAGCTGCGGCCATTGAATCGCATCTTGATACCCACTGCCGCAAACTTGATCTTGACTGTGAAAAAGAATTTGATCCACGGATGAATATCGAAGGCCCGTGTGCGACGGCAATCTTTCGCGTCTTTCAAGAGGCGTTCACCAACGTCATTCGCCATGCCCAGGCAACAAAAATTGTGGTGAGCTTGAGACAAGACGAGACCAGTATTAGGTTGGTTGTAACCGATAATGGCGTGGGCCTTGAACAGAAACAGCTGCTCAAACCGAACGCGCTCGGCTTAATCGGAATGCGCGAACGAATACGACCGTTCGGAGGCACCGTCACCTTAGTCGGCCGCTCTGGAGACGGAACCACAGTCACGACCGTTGTTCCCATAATCGCCGCGAGTCCATCTATAATAGAAGCCGAATTTGAAGCCGACGCTGCTAACACGCTGCTACCCAGAACAGCCCAATCCACATGATCCACCACGGTTAGTGTTTTTCCAAATCTTCGATTCTTCCTTAGCTCTTGCTAAGTCGCTCAGTTAGGCCTGGTCAGATTGTAAACCACGTGAGGTTCGATTCCTCTCGCCAGGACTCGTCCCTCAACATTACAGGCGTAAGTTCACTTAGGTTATCAGAAGTATATGATCCTACGCTTCTCAACTTCATCCACATATGGTAACGGTGGAGACCGTAGATTGGTATCGCAAATCAGTCCGCACGCAACACCGCTCCTGAAACACTTGCGTAGAGTTAGGCTGCAGATTTTCTATGGGAGTCAAGTCGAATACATTTTTGAAAGGAAGAATGGGTGGATGTCGAACCTAAGTTACAAAAGTCTCTATGGGACCTGGAGCAATGCTCTACATTCATTACCCATAACGACCTCCCTGTTTGGATGAACATGATTTCATAAGGTCAGATCCCCCTTTGCCTTCCTCTTAAATGCAAGCTCTGATCGATTAATGCCATTCCACCGCTCCGAATCCGCTTCCTCCCAGTAAGACGTACAAGAGACTGACGGTCCCGACGGTCTGATTTCTGTACTCAATATTAGGATAACTCGCATCACGATGCGAGACGACGTATCGCAGCGCAACGCCGTGGCGACCAAAGACGCGCAGCGTAAATGACGCGTCGCCGCGTAAGATATTCTCTCTGCCGTCCTGCTCCGGTGATAGCAGGCCGGTGACATAATACTCGCGACCTGTCACATCGAGCATGGCTCTATCGCCGAGAATAAGTCGCAACGAGATCAAAGCTTGTGGAGTGAGTCCATAGTGATAATCACGATCGCCCGTGCGGGTAATGCTACCGGCCGCTCCATAACCGGCACCACCCAGAGCCGTTCCTTGCAGAGCAATAGTTTCCGAGAGCCAATTCTGCCAGGTTGTCCCGAGCGACAGCGCCGTGTTCGAAACACGAAACACTTGCGGCGAGATATAATCGTAGGTTCCGTATAGTCCCCACACGCCACGGGTGGCATCGCCGGCCGCGTAGGGAGCGCCGATCAGCAATCCACGGGTGTTCAAACTCTCCAAGGCGTTGGCGGTGACCGCCGTGATATGAAAGTCAAAGTAGTCGAACGGACGCGCGTAGGTATAACCTGGCTTTCCAGGCAACCCGTAGGTGAAGGTGAAATCTCCGACTGCGCCGTTTTCCTTTACCGTCGAAGACACATTGTGGCTACTCGACGTCAGCGTGCCGCCGACTTGAAGCCGCATAAATGTCGCTGGACTGTGACTGGGATAGAGACCATCGAATCGGTTACCGAAGACAAGTCGGTTAAAGCCGGTGGGAGGTGAGATGACGGCGGCGCCTAACTCTCGCCAGAATCCAGGCTTGCCCTCATCGTCACTCTCCAACAGCAGATTTGCCATTCGATAGAGCGGTTCGCCCAAGAATGTACCGCCAAAGATCGTCGCAATCTGATCGTTAATGGATGGATCTGTCTTTTCGCCTCCCAATTCCCACAGCGTGCTACCTACCGCCGCATAGCCCAGTGACTCCCAGAAGTTAAGACCCGCTGAGCGAGCCAGACCGTAGTAGACGGTGCCGCTATACGGATGCAGAAATTGATTGACGGAGAACTGGTCGTTATCAATGACCCATTTGCCGTCGGTCACATGGTTCCGAATGGTACTGAAGTTGGTGCGATAAGTATCCCGGGGGTCGGTAAAGTGGCGATCGTATTGATTGAGGAGAAAGAGATAGGACAGAACCTCGACTCCCGGGATGAAATAACTTCTCTCAGGTCGCCTTTCCCACGATACAGAAAAAGGTGGCACGTCTAACGAAGATGTTTCCGAAGAAGCGGCGGTCGCTTTCGTTGGACTAGTTGGTTCGTCCACCGCTCGTGCGTCGGCTAGCTGTAATTGTCCCCTCAGCCGCCCCGAAAGATCCGGCCCCTGCTTGTCGGACACGTCCCCTCGTACCGACATATCACCGGCCTGGGCGAGAGCAATTATCGATAGTGGACCAGGGAGCACAACCATGAGGCACAATAGCGACCGTGGCACGAACGCACCGGGACACCTACTCATCCCCTCATAACGTTCGTTTAAAAACGCTACCCGGGAACAAATACACATGACTCCCCTCTTGACAGCGACAACAGCAACCATAACCACAGAGGTCATCAACATCATGAACGCCTCATTAAGACGGTATCGATTGGACGCTCCAGAGGAGCATCGAAATGACTTGCAAGATCTCAAGATGAAACAGCGTGAGGAGATTTGCTATCGGAGTTTGAAGTAGTAGTTCGGTCTATGATGGAACGAAGAGTAGAAAAGACAGATTTTAGGAAGTGACGGCCCCTCGACAGAGAGTTCGCTAAAGAACTTCAGAGTTATGATAAGTCTTATTACCTAGTTCAAAAGATTAGTGGAACTGTGGCTTACAACACTGTAAGATTTGCGTGTAGCTTGGAGTCATGAAAGGGCCTACTTGTGAATACCGTAGTTGATGGACCATCGGAATCCCGTGTGGTTCCAAACTCTTCATATCGTATCCTGCTGATCGATGATGACCCCGCTTTGCTATCCGGTCTCGCAGAAACACTTAGGCTCCGCCTGGGCACAGAGCTGATCCATACCTGTCCAAACCCGATGTCCGCCCCCGCGATGGTGCAACAGGCACAGTATGACTTAATCCTCTGCGATGTCTGGATGCCCCAGATGAATGGCTTGACGCTGTTACCCCAACTCCGCCAACTCGCGCCTCGCACCCCGATTCTCATGATGAGCGGCGTAGCCGACGAAGGCATCAAAACGACCGCCTTGGGATACGGTGCCACGCAATTTCTCGCCAAACCGTTTGATCGCCAGTCCCTGGCAGCGACCCTCAAACAAGTCATGACAGGTCACCATGAAGCCCCCACGAGTTGATACTGTTTTACTAACCGTTTGGTTCAGCCAAAAGACGAAGCCATAGGTCGCCATCTCTATGCTGACCTTGGCATTCCGTGATGCTTTTTAAGCGAAGCACGCCATCTCCGCTACCACCCGCATTTCTCCACCAACCACTCAGCCAGTCTTATGAAGGTGAAGATTCACCCACGGCCATCGCTAAGGGTAAAGCAGAACAGGCAGACATGTTTTGCTAAAAGCTGACTAGCGCGCTATCGAGGGAGAGGCGGGCGACGCTCCGAAAGCGTCACCCGCACGATTGAAGATCAGACTGCTTTTCGGTATTCCTGCTCCTGTTCCTTTTCCGTGGAATGGTACACCTTCCATTCGGGTTCATTAATCGCTGTACTCCCGAAGGTTTGGTACGATTTCCCAGGTTGCGCAAAGATCAAGACCAACATTCCAATGACTGTCGGCAACGCCATAATCATTCCCCATTCCATCACGCACCTCCTGTGGTTGATCCGTTGTGTGACTGCGCTTCATCGATCGTTTTCAAGTCGTCTCACGGCTCTTCGCTTGAGCAAGAGCAGTACCACAACGGATTGTAGACACGGTCCAAGAATTACCGATCGCTGCGCGTCTTACAAAGAGTACGATCGGCGACGTGGGGGAAGGTGAATCACATCGGATAATACACGGGTATCTTCACGGATACCGAGAAAACACATCCCTGAATAGATTTCACGGCACGGTTTGTTGTGTCTTAGTAGGTGGACATCACCCATTCTGGTGATGGGATTTTCAATCGCTTCACATCAGACCGTTTCTGTCGAGTCCTATCTGAACGCTCAAGCGATTCGTCAGGACTCAGGAGAAGAGAGCGTCCCGCGAAACATTCGCTGGCGACGCGAGGAGCCATGCAAGGCCGCAAACAAATGGCCTCGAAACATCAACATCGCCACGGCCACCGGCGGAGTCAGCAGGACGAGCATCCAACCCGTTCCCTGAGGAAACCCAAGATAGATGAGCCATGCGTTGAGGAGCGTGAACGGCAATATTAATATTTGGAAAAAATCCAAGCCGGCTCCTCGACCCAGCCGGCTGGAGAGACCGAAAAAAAACGACATGCCGAACGGCGCCACGACAATGGCCAAGGGCAAGAACCATTCAATCCAATTTTCGATCACAAACTCATAGCTCTCGCGCAGCACATCCAACGGCGAATCGTGACGGACTTGATAGATCACTTCGGGCGCCGGGTTGAGCAAAATAAACAGGAGCAGCAAACAAGCAGCTGTTAAGAGCTGGCCATTGGGATTGGCGGCCATGCCCTTATCCAGGAGCAACATGGGAATCCACAAAACGAAGCCGACTCCGATGACATCCCAGAAATAATGGCCAAAACTTTCCCAGATATCGGAAAAGGAGATCGCCCGCATATTCATGACCGCCTGTTCGATTAGACTCAGGGTCGCGCCGATCAAAAGCGCATTCACGGCTCCCAAGATGAACCCGCCCAGCATGCCCAAATGCCCGGCAATTTCGGTAGCCACGACCATGACTCCGGCAAACACGGTGACCGCGACGGCGGTCATCCATCCCTTGACAAAGGACCGGGCGGTCGCGCGAAAGGCTTCACGATAGAGATGTACTGTCGCCGTTACGAGTCCGCTCATCGATGACTTAGTCTCCTTTGTGTAATCCCGATCGTTGCCGCTCCTTCAGCCACTTCCCGGCAAATTTCGTCAACCACTGGACGGGCAGCCAGCGGCTCAGCCGCCACATCAGTGTCCCACGCCACCCCATCGTCACGATCACTCGGTTCCGCGGTAAGGCAGCCAACGAAACCGCCACAACGTGGATAGGCGTATCGCTCCCCAGAGGATTGTTGGCCTGGAATCCGGCCGTGCGATGGAAATCCGTGTCGGTGCTGCCCGGACAACACGCTTGAATGCGCACACCGAACGGACGTACCTCTTCGGCAAGGGCCTGGGAAAACGCGATAAGGAACGTCTTGGTCGCCGCGTACTCCGCCATGAACGGGAGTGCGAAAAATCCTGCCACCGACGCAACGTTAATAATGGCGCCCTGGGATCGTTCGACCATTCCCGGCAAGAACAGTCGCATCGTTTCTACCACTGTAGTGACCTGAAGCCACAGCATTTCCTGGATGCGGCGCATGGGCAGATCCGTGAAGGGACCAAACAACCCAAAGCCGGCATTATTGATCAGGAGATCCACGTGTTCCCCGCGTTGCCGACTTGCCACGTACAATCGTTGCGCCGCATCCGACTCCGATAAGTCCATCACTTCAAAGTGCACCTGCACGTCATAGGCAGAACGTAACTCCCACGCCAGTTGCTCCAGGCGGTCACGGTCCCTGGCGACGAGCAGTACATCGTACCCCTGAGTCGCCAATGCACGCGCATATTCCGCACCGATCCCGCGGCTGGCCCCCGTCACGATCGCATATCGACGTCTACGAGTGTCCTTCATCCATCCTCGTCGCTTCGGCGGCGACAATAGTCTGTCCCGGATGATGAGTCAACAGGCTTTGCGCGGAGGACACTGACTTTGCAGATGTGACGTAAAGTCGCTATGCTGTTCAGTCGAATCGTGACACCTACTCGAAGCCATTGATGATGCTTGCTGACGCTTTCGCCGGACATGCGGGCGACGGTGAACTGGCCATGCCGATGCCGCACGAGGTGATGGGTGGAATTGCCGTCTTGATTGTGCTGGGTGTGATACTTGTCGTCCTTGTGGGAATAGCCGTATGGCTCCTGAGGAAGATTGAGCGACGCCTCCGCACATCCGATTAAGCCTCCTCTTTTCTTTCACCTATTTCCTCTAGCTCGTTGACTTAGTTCGCTCCATGCTTATTGTGTGTAGGTCACGACACAGGATTGATCCACGGACGAATCGAAGGAGTGCGTATGGATCTCAATCGGATGACCATCAAACTTCAGGAAGCCTTGCAGGCAGCTTCCGCCCATGCGATGCGCCGCAGCCATCAGGGGATCGACGTCGAACATCTTTTATTGTCCCTCCTTGAGCAGGAACCCGGTTTGGCCACCTCTCTCCTGGAAGCGGCCGGCGTATCGGCAACGGCGGTGAAGCAAGCCGCCGAACAAGCGCTGAGCAAATTGCCGCAAGTGCAAGGCAGCGGTGCAAGCCCGGGCCAATTGCACGTGACGCCGCGTCTGTCACAAGTGCTGACACGCGCCGAACAGCAGATGACGACCCTCCGAGACGAGTACCTCAGCGTGGAACATGCTCTCTTGGCGATGGTCGACGAAGGCGGCGTCTTTCGCAAACTGGGGTTGACCAGAGATCGGCTCTTATCCGCTCTACAGCAGGTGCGCGGCAATCAGCGGGTGACGAGCCAGGATCCCGAGGGCACCTATCAATCATTGGAAAAATATGGACGCGATCTGACGAAGCTGGCCGGCCAAGGCAAATTGGATCCCGTCATCGGACGCGACGACGAAATTCGACGGGTCATTCAAATTCTTTCGCGGCGCACAAAAAATAATCCCGTGCTCATCGGCGAGCCCGGGGTCGGCAAGACTGCCATCGTCGAAGGTCTGGCGCAACGGATCATTAAAGGGGATGTCCCGGATGGGTTGAAAAATAAAAAGTTGATCACCCTGGATATGGGGTCGCTGGTCGCAGGCGCCAAGTTTCGCGGCGAGTTCGAGGAACGCCTGAAGGCCGTCTTGAAAGAAATCCAGGCGGCTCAGGGGCAGATCTTGTTGTTCATCGACGAGCTTCACACGGTAGTCGGGGCCGGTGCAGCGGAAGGCGCGATGGATGCCGCAAATCTGCTCAAACCGATGCTGGCACGAGGAGAGTTGCACCTGATCGGGGCGACGACCCTCGATGAATATCGCAAGCACATCGAGAAAGACGCGGCCTTGGAGCGACGGTTCCAGCCCGTGGTGGTCGATCAGCCGTCGGTCGAAGATACGATTTCCATTTTACGTGGCTTGAAAGAGCGCTATGAAGTCCATCACGGTGTGCGGATCAAGGATTCTGCGCTGGTTGCCGCCGCAAAATTGTCCCACCGCTACATCGGAGACCGGTTCTTGCCGGACAAGGCGATCGATCTGATCGACGAAGCCGCCGCCCGGTTGCGCACGGAAATCGATAGCCTACCGGTGGCCCTCGATGAAGTGTCCCGAAAAGTCTTGCAATTGGAAATCGAGCGCGAGGCGCTCCGCAAGGAAACCGATCCCTCCAGCCGAGCCCGTCTCGCCACGTTGGACCAAGAGCTCGCAGACAAACGACGCGAGATGGAAACACTGAAAACCCATTGGGAGGCGGAAAAATCGTCGGTCGGCCAATTGCGCCAATTGCGTCAGAAAATTGAAGAGGCCAAGCTGGCCATCGAGCGCGCGGAACGCAACTATGATCTCAATCGCGTGGCGGAACTGCGCTACGGCGAGTTGCCACGCCTCGAACGGGAGCTTGCCGCCGAAGAAGAACGACTCGTCAAAAAGCAAGGCGAAAGCCGGTTGCTTAAGGAAGAAGTTGACGAAGAAGACATTGCGCTCGTCGTCAGCAGGTGGACAGGTATTCCAGTGACTCGCCTTCTAGAAAGCGAATTGCAAAAACTCCTCCGCCTGGAAGATCTATTGCACGAGCGGGTCGTCGGACAGGATGAAGCGGTGAAGGCCGTGGCCGACGCGGTGCTACGGGCCCGATCGGGCATCAAAGATCCCAGCCGGCCCATCGGTTCGTTCCTCTTTTTGGGTCCGACCGGCGTCGGTAAGACCGAGCTGGCGCGGGCGCTGGCGGCCACACTGTTTGACGATGAGAACAATCTCGTCCGCATCGACATGTCCGAGTATATGGAGAAGCATACGGTGGCTCGACTGATCGGCGCGCCTCCGGGCTACATCGGGTACGAAGAAGGCGGGCAACTGACGGAAGCTGTTCGACGGCGACCGTTTGCCGTCATCCTCTTCGATGAAATCGAAAAAGCGCATCACGATGTATTTAATGTCCTGTTGCAAGTTCTCGATGACGGACGTTTGACCGATTCGCAGGGACGGACCGTGGATTTCAAAAATACGGTGCTGATCATGACCTCCAATATCGGGAGTCAAGAAATTCTCGAGGCGCAGCAACGCGGACGGTCCTATGAAGAGATAAAAAACGTGGTGACGGGCGAATTGCGTCGGCACTTCCGTCCTGAATTTCTCAACCGGATCGACGAAACGGTGGTCTTCCACCCGCTGACCATCGAGAACCTTGTGAAGATTGTGGATATTCAATTGGTCCGTCTACGACAGCGGCTCGCGGAACGGCGCATCACCCTTGCCCTCACGCCGGAAGCCATACAAGACTTGGCGAAGCGTGGCTATGACCCGGTCTACGGGGCGCGGCCGCTGAAGCGGTTGATCCAGCAATCCCTTGAAACGTCCATTGCGCGTCTACTCGTCAAAGGCGAATTGCGCGACGGCGATACGGCCACGGTCGACTTGAAAGACGGCGGATTGGTGGTGATTCCCACCGTGGCCGCCCCTTGACTTTTGCTGCCCACGGCTTATCTGTGTGAGCAGTAGAGATGAGGTTCATAACCACAAATATAGGAAAGGGGGATACGATGACTATGCCAACGCTGACGCCGTTTGATGTCGATAAATTCCTGGACGAAGCCCTACGCACGGTCAATGGGACGACGTCCTGGGCACCCGCCTGTAACTCCTTTGAAGACGAGCGGAGCTTCTGGATTCAAGCGGCGGTGCCTGGAATGGATCGAAACGATATCGACATTTCAGTCGAAGATGACGTGCTGACGATTAAGGGTGAGCGGAAGGACGAAGCGGCTCCCAAAAGGACGTACTTCCTTCGCGAACTGGGTCGTGGTTCGTTCGTCCGATCCTTCAAGCTGCCGACCACCGCGGATCAGACCAAGGTGGCCGCAACGTATAAGGATGGTGTGCTGACGGTGGAACTCCCGAAGCGGGAAGAAACGAAGCCCCGGCGCATTACGATCGCCTAAGAACCTGCATGGCACCGGCGGCGAGAGGCGCAAGCCCCGCCGCCGCTTCTTTATCCGAGCGCAACTCCCCCGCCCTTCACATCCACGTCCCCTTGGGCTTTTTTGATCTTTTGCAGACGCCATTCGTGGGGCAGGATTTCCATTCGATGACCCTTAATGGTGATAAAGTCGCCCTGCGTCACCGCGACCCGACCCGGTTGCTTCACCTCCGCAAGTAATACGACCTTTCCCGACTCGATGTGCTTGACCGTGAGCCGCGTCGCGGTTTTTTCCAATTCATGAGCCCGCCGCTCGTTGAACGCAATGGTGCTATCCACGACTTTCATGATGACCCGACCTGCCTCGTCGAACAGGACAAAACTCAGCAGGAGCGGACCTTCCGGTTTGCGTAGGCCCACCGTCATCTGGGGCACGCCTTCCACTTCGACCGTGCCGTCTGTATTGCGATAGAGATTCGATCCGATTTCCACATCCATGGCGCTATACTCCCTTTTACGTTCCCGCGATACCAGTTATGCCCGGCGTGCGCTACCGCTTCCTGATCCGGTCCAGAATGAGCGCGATGCAGCCGCCGAGCAGTCCGCCTCCGACGATCGCTGTAAACACTTCGGCCAACTTCACGTCCCACAACGGCCCCGACGCTTGCATAATTTCCCGAATGCCGCCTTGCACCATGATGACGGCCAGCGCCATCAAGGCGCCGACCACAAACCACCAGAGAAATATTCGAATGGTCGGCATCGTCGTTACAAATCGTTGTGACGGTCGAAGCTGCGATATTGAATGGCTTCCGCAACGTGCGTCGATTGGATCGATTCGCAATCGGCCAGATCGGCAATCGTGCGCGCGACGCGCAAAATCCGACCGTAGGCGCGCGCCGAGAGTCCCAGCTTCGCCGTCGCGCGCTCGATCAACTCGTGGCTGTCCTGATCCAATAGACAATATTTCTTGACGTGGCGCGGTTTCAGCCGCGCATTACTGAACACACCGTCCTGCCGGTAGCGAACCGCTTGACGGGCGCGCGCGGCCGTCACGCGCGCCCGAATCGCTGCGGATGTCTCTTGGGAGGCTTCTCCCCCCAATTCGCGCACCGGCACCGGCGGCACGTCGATATGAATATCCAACCGATCCAAGAGCGGCCCGGACAGTCGCCCCCGATAGCGACGGATTTGATGCGGCGTGCAAAGACATTCGCGGCCCCGATCGCCGTAGTAGCCGCACGGGCATGGATTCATGGCCGCCACGAGCATGACGCCGGCGGGATATTGCAAGGAGGCGTTCACCCGCGTCACCGTGACGTGTCCATCTTCCAGGGGTTGCCGCAGCCCATCCAAGACATGCCGTTTGAATTCCAGAATTTCATCCAGAAATAACACCCCGTGATGGGCCAGCGAGACTTCGCCCGGTTTGGGGACCGCGCCACCCCCAATCAATCCCGCATCGGAGATACTGTGATGCGGCGCACGAAACGGCCGAGTCGTGACGAGCGGTCGGCCGGTGGATAACAACCCGGCGACGCTATGGACGCGGGTCGTTTCGATCGCTTCATCGCGTTCCATCGGAGGCAAGATACCGGGTAATCGTCGAGCCAACATGGTTTTTCCGGAACCCGGCGGACCGATCATTAAAATGTTGTGTCCCCCTGCCGCCGCCACTTCCAGCGCCCGCTTGGCATGACCTTGACCTTTGACATCGGCGAAGTCTTCATCGTCATGATTCGGTACGGCCGATAATGGGAGATGCGCACCTTGCGAGACGGCAATGGTCCGTCTCCCATTCAAAAATTCCACGACCTCGGGCAACGTGTGCACCGCATACGCATCGACTCCTTCGACGACCGCCGCTTCGTGCGCATTCTCAGGCGAGGTCAGTAACGCATAACGCTTTCTGCACAGCAGGGCAATCGAGAGCGCGCCGGGCACCGGCTTGATACGTCCATCAAGAGACAGTTCCCCGACGAGCACACAATTCTTGACAGCGTCATGAGGGATCACCTCTTCCGCGACGAGAATTCCGATAGCCATGGCCAAATCGAGCCCAGAGCCTTCCTTCTTCAAATCGGCTGGAGCAAGATTGATGGTGATCTTCTTGATCGGGAACGAAAAGCCGGTATTCTTCAATGCGGAGCGAACACGATCTCGGCTTTCCCGCACTGTGGCATCAGGCAATCCCACGACTGAAAATTGCGGCAAGCCGCCGCTGATATCTACTTCGACCTCGATCAGGTGCGCATCGAGGCCAACAAGCGCCGTGCTAAGAACCTTCGCCAGCACCATCACCTCACTGACGTATCGATGTCAATCCAGAAAGGCGTTCACAGCCTTAGAACATACGTAGCCTTCAGCTAGAAAGCGTCGGCGATTATAGGCGGGGAATTTGAGGCTTTTCAATACAAGCGATTCTGCGCATCCCATTCGCACGTTTGAACGACGACTCGTATCACCTATTAGGAATTAGACTGTTGCAGGGTGGATTTCTTTCTAGACCCAAGGGCGATCACCGGGTATCCTTTCACCACGATGCCCATTAAAACACTTCGCGGTCTGCTGATCGCACAATTTTGCGGCGCCTTCAACGACAACGCCTGGAAATTGATGGTCGCGCTCCTGACCATTCGCACGATTCGCGCCGATGTTTCGCCGAGCGACTTTGAAGCGGCCACGCAAGCTCATACGACCTTAGTGTTCGTCATCTTTACGCTTCCGCTCATGCTGGTCTCCCTGGTGGCCGGCACGCTCGCGGACCGGTTTAGCAAACGCACGATCATTATTGCTATGAAGACAGCGGAAGTGCTGCTGATGGCGGTTGCAACCACGGTGCTGTTTCTGAATCCTGCGGGCGGTGTGCTCGCTCTGGTGGTGCTCGGCTGCATGGGCGCGCACAGTGCGCTGTTCAGTCCAGCCAAATACGGCATCTTGCCGGAAATTCTCTCTCACGAACGTTTGGCGGCTGGAAATGGCTTGCTCGAGATGTCGACATTCGTCGCGATTATTGCCGGAACCTATGCGGGCGGAGTCTTGTTGGGAGCGTCCGGCTCGCACGCGTGGACAGCTGGACTTATCCTCACCGCTTTCGCCACGGTCGGCTTCTTCGCGTCGTGGTCCATACCAAAAGTTTTCCCTGCTCGGACACAAGGCGGAGTGCTTGCCACACTAAAAGACTCCTGGACAGCCATGCGCGGCGATCGTGTGTTGGCGCTGGCTATCATCGGGTCCATCGCCTTTTGGACCATCGCGAGTTTGTTCAGCCAGGATATCGTGGTCTATGCCAAGAGTTCTCTAGGTCTCTCCGACGCGCTCTCCGGGCTCCCGCTGGCCGTCTTGGCCGCCGGCATCGGTGTCGGCGGGTTCTTGGCTGGAAAGCTATCGGCGTCGAAGGTTGAGTATGGGTTCATCCCGCTCGGCGCCATCGGACTTGCCGCATTCATGCTCTTGCTGGGGGTATGGTCGCCCAGCCTCACCGGCACGCTGGGATGCATGTTCCTCCTGGGCGTCTCAGGCGGCCTTATCGTCGTCCCAATTAATTCGCTGATCCAGTGGCGCGCGCCGGAGGATCGCCGCGGCGGCGTCATCGCATTGACGAATGTCTTCGTCTTCGGAGGCGTGTTGCTCGGTTCGCTTTCGGACGGTGCCTTGTCTCGTCTCGGGCTTTCGTCCGCCGATATTTTCATCGCAACGGGAGTCGCGGCCGCCGGAGGCACCGCATGGGCACTCTGGTTGCTGCCACAAGCCCTCGTACGTCTGATCCTCGTACTGCTCACCATGACGTTCTATCGTCTCACCATCCTGGGACGCGCGCATGTGCCGGATAAAGGCGGTGTCCTGCTGGTGCCCAATCACGTGTCCTTCATCGATGGACTCCTGTTGATCGCCGGTCTGGACCGACCCGTGCGATTCATCGTCGAGGCGGAATACTTTCATTATCCGCTGTTGAAGCCCCTGATGAAGGCGATGGGAGCGATTCCGATTGCGGCCGACGGCGGACCGCGCGTCGTCCTCCACGCTCTGAAGGAGGCGGGTCGCTATCTCGACGCCGGCGAGATCGTCTGCATTTTCCCCGAGGGTCAATTGACGCGCACGGGCATGATGCAACCGTTTCGCCGGGGGTTTGAGCGTATCGTCAAAGGTCGGCATGTTCCCATCGTCCCCGTCTATCTCGACCGCGTCTGGGGCAGTATCTTCAGTTATGCCGGAGGCCGCTTTCTCACGAAACTCCCTGAACGCATCCCTTATTCAATCACGGTAGCGTTTGGCGACCCGCTTCCGGTAGAGACCTCTGTCCAAGACGTACGCACCGCTGTGCATGAGTTGAGCGAACGGACATGGATGTTGCGAAAAGACCACCGCCGTCCCCTTCATCATACATGCGTGCGGGCATTTCGACGTCATCCCTTTCGACTCGCCATGGCGGATGCCACGCGTCCCCAAGTGTCCTGCCTCCAAGCCCTCACCGGCGCGATTGCGCTGGCACGCGCGCTTCGCGCGCACTGGCGGAGGGACGAATTACATGTCGGTATTCTCTTGCCGCCCAGCGTCGGGGGGGCATTGGTCAACCTGGCCGCAGCCTTGTCCGGCCGAACGAGCGTGAATCTCAATTACACGGCGGGGCAAGCCGGGATGGAATCGGCGGCGAAACAAGCCGGGCTTCGTTCTCTTGTGACCAGCCGACTGTTTGTCGAAAAGGCATCACTCATCCTCCCGACGGGGATCGAACCCATCTGGCTGGACGAACTGGGTGTGACCATCAGTACCGCCTCTAAACTATATGCCTTTGTGCTGGCCGTCCTAGCGCCCATACGGCTTTTGCAACGGGGCTGCGGGGCGGCTCGCACGCCATCCATGGACGACATTGTCACAATTATTTTTAGCAGCGGCAGCACGGCTGAACCGAAAGGCGTCTTGCTCAGCCATTTTAATATTGATTCCAACGTCGAGGCGGTGGCGCAAGTGTTTGGAATACAGCCCGATGACCGGCTGCTGGGCATCCTGCCGTTTTTTCACTCGTTCGGCTACATGGCAACGCTATGGCTCGCCGTCAACCACGGCATGGGTGTCGTCTACCATCCGTCTCCACTCGACGCCGTGCCGATCGGCACGCTGACCAAGCGGTATCGGGTGACCTTTTTGGTCGCGACCCCGACGTTCCTTCAGCTGTATCTTCGTCGCTGCACACCCGAGCAGTTCGGTTCTCTGCGTGCGGTGCTGACGGGCGCGGAGAAGTTACCGGAGCGACTGGCTCTTGCATTCGAAGATAAATTCGGCATCAGACCGCTGGAAGGTTACGGCGTGACCGAAGCCGCGCCCGTCATCGCGGTCAACGTCCCCGGCTTTCGCGCGCCCGGCTTCAATCAGTCCGGCGCGCGGCGGGGCCACGTGGGACATCCGCTGCCCGGCGTGGTCGTGCGGGTCGTCGATCCCGACACCTGGGAGCCTCGACCGATCGGCACCGCGGGAATGTTGCTCGTCAAAGGCCCGAACGTGATGCGCGGGTATCTCGGGCGCGACGACCTGACGGCCAACGCCACACGAGACGGCTGGTATATCACCGGCGACATCGGCATCATCGATGAAGACGGGTTCATTCAGATCACCGACCGCCTCTCGCGTTTTTCAAAAATTGGTGGTGAAATGGTGCCGCATGGACGAGTCGAACAGGCGTTACAAGAAGCGGCCGGTGCCGATCTGCAAGTCTTTGCCGTGACCGGTGTTCCGGACGAGCGTAAAGGTGAACGGCTGGCCGTCCTGCATACGGTTGACGAGGCGTCGCTTCCGGCGATTGTAGAAAAGATCGCAACAGGCGGGCTGCCCAACTTATTCGTGCCTCGCCGCGATCAATTCATCAAGGTGGACAAACTACCCGTCCTCGGAACGGGTAAACTGGATCTCCGCGAGGTCAAACGCGTCGCCATCGAACGCTTAGCGGCGAGCACTTGAATACCACAAGGCCACAGTGCGGTGTCGGGAAGAAAGTGCTATGCATATGGGTTCGACCGTCCCTAACAATACACTGATCGATTGCCACGTTCATCTCGCGGCCTTTCCAGACCAAGACAATGGTTGTTTCATTTCTCCTAAGATGTTGAAGAGTCCCTTGTTCCGATTTCTTCTGTGGAAGCATGGGCTCCACGCCGACGATCCCAGCGGCTCCAATCAAAAATACGTTGATGATCTCTTAACAGAATTACGTGGATCCAAATTCGTGGGACGCGCGGTGCTATTGGGAATGGATGGCGCTTATGATGCGGCCGGTAGGTTGGATAAGGAGCGCACCGATCTATTGGTGAGCAACGCGTATGTTCTCGACACGGCACGGAAGTATCCGGATACATTCCTGGCTGGAGTCTCCATCAACCCTCAACGACGTGATGCAGTCGAGGAAGTTGAGCGTTGCGCGGAAGCCGGCTCTGCCCTGGTAAAAGTGCTGCCGAACACGCAAGGATTTAATCCCGACAATCCGGCGTATGTTCCGTTTTATCGCGCCTTGGCCCGCCATCACCTCCCGCTGCTCAGTCACGTCGGCTACGAGTTCAGCTTGATTGGAAAAGATCAGTCGGTCGGAGACCCGGCCCGGTTGCGACTGGCGCTGGACGAGGGCGTCACGGTCATCGCCGCCCACGGGTGCAGCAATGGACTCGTCGTGCATGAACCGTATTATGCAACCTTGCTCTCGCTGGTTCACGCGTATCCGAACTTCTTCACAGACCTGTCCGCGCTCACCTTGCCGAATCGATTCCTGATGCTGTTGAAACTCCGCCGCCATCCTGAGCTGGCCGATCGGTTGTTGTTCGGCACGGATTATCCGCTGTCCGTGTTTCATGTGCCCGCGTGGGGCCGAGTCCGAATGCGCGAGCTGGTCTCCATTATCCGAACGACGAATCGTTTCGATCGGCAATACCGGATTCTGAAGAGCCTCGGCATCGCCACGGGTTCGTTCGAAACATTGCTTCCATGAACTACGTAAGAGACGGCCTGCGCACGTGCCGAGGGCACGCGGCTGGATTGCGCGCGACCGGAGGGGTATACTCGCGGCCATGCGTCTCAGAATGCCCTCTATGCAAGGCATCCCGGCTTCTTTCCATCTCACCGCCGACCGAGATGTTCACGTCCTGTCTATAGCTATCGGCGCTTGGCTGTACGTGGTCAGCGTACTCGCCTTCCCATTATTGAATGCTTCCTTGACGTTTGCCGAAGACCCGTCCTCTGGATCGGTTGTCTGGAAATCGATGACGCCAGCTCCCATTGCCCGCACAGAGGTGGCCGCTGCGGCCGTTGGCAAGAAAATCTATCTGCTAGGCGGATTCAGCGAGCCGACCGTGAGCAACATGAAAGACCTTTCAATCATGACACTGGTGGAAGAATACGATACCGTCACCGATCGATGGTCATCGAAAGCGCCCTTGCCCCAAGGTCTGCATCATGTGGGCATTGGGGTCATTGGAGATCGCATATACGTGATCGGCGGATTCACCCAATCACTTCTGTCCGTCTGGAAAGCCGTGTCCACCGTCTACATCTATGATCCGGCGCGCGATGCATGGACCGAAGCCGCACCGATGCCCACTGCGCGAGGCGCCCTGGCCGTCGCCGCAGTCGATGGCACCCTCTACGCCATCGGCGGGTACGATGGGACTGATAACACGGCCGCGGTGGAAGTCTACGATCCGGTGCATAATAAATGGGCGACACGCGCGCCGCTTGCCATTCCTCGCGATCACCTCACCGCCGCCTCGGTAAAGGGCTTGGTGTATGCCATCGGCGGGCGACTCAGTCGTGACTATCGGAAGAATCTCTCCGTGGTTCATGCCTACGATCCTTCTATGGACCGCTGGACTCGCATCGCCGATCTACCTACCGCTCGAAGCGGGATCACCTCCGGAGTCATCGCCGAAAAGATATATGTGCTGGGGGGCGAGTCGCCGGAGGGGACCTTTGCCACCAATGAAGCGTATGCACCGGCTCTTCATCGCTGGGATGAAATGGCTCCCATGCCGACCGCCCGCCATGGATTGGGATCGGCCGTCGTCGATGACCATTTGTATGTTCTAAGTGGCGGGCCGTCCCCTGGCGGATCGTTCAGCCGCGTCAACGAAATGTTCACCCCTCCGACCGAGCCGACGCCCCGACGCAGTAGCGGCCGTGCCACGTCGCAACAGGTCGGCGCGGTGATGGCTCTGCTCGCCACATTCGATCAGGCCGGCGCGCTTCCACCGGAATCCAGTCCCGATGCGAACCGATTGATCAAAGCGCTCATTCAGTTTCAATCCGCATTCATGAAAAGTGACGATCCAGTGATCACGACGCTTCTGGTCGAAGCGCTCACGAATAGTTTCGGCGAGCGCTCGGCGGCGGAAGTGACTCGATTCCGCTCACATGGGTGGACTTCCGAGTCGTTGGAAGCACTCGTAGTTTTTATGAACAAGCATGAGACGTGGCGACAGCCGGACATTCGAACTGCCTTCCGCGCCTATAATGTGGCGGAAGGAGATTTCACCCTCCTGGCCCGCACCTTCCTCACGGCGCGAGAGCATCTCGCCGATCAAGGAAACAATCTACACACCGTGTATTCTGCTCGACGCCGGGAGATGCCCGGTTCAGGTTCCTGAACGTACTTGTTCACAGCGCTGCCTCGCGAGCGCGAACCAAAGGAGGATCGCATGCCCACGAAAGCGTACATCTTAATTAAGGTGAAGGCCGGGAAAACGAAAGAGGTAGTCAAGGCATTGAAGAAGGTATCGGGCGTCGAGCAGGTCCATTCATGCTTCGGGCAGCCGGACATCTTCAGCTTCGTGAACGTCCCCGACGAAAAATCACTCTCCGACGTGGTCATTACGAAGGTCCACACGATTGAAGGTGTGGAAGAGACGGATACCCATATCGTGGCAGATGCGTGATCGAGAGTTGATCGTCAAGCAGATCTCAATCTTCTCAATCCTACCCGTGCGGCCCCAACAGCGTGTCTATCGGCCCGCGACCTGTACGGTTTTCCCTGTCGTAGCCGATGCGGCGCACGCATCGGCTATCGCGACTGCATGATAGCCGTCCCACCCTGTAATCGGCATCGGGTCCCCTTGTTCCAACGCCCCGATGAATGCGCGAATCGTTTCGATGACGGTATGACAGGGCGGGACGGTCCATTCATGAGTCCCGGCCGGCGGCCCGATACGACGAAGGCGACGATGAACCCAGTCGGCGCTGATCTGCACCTGTTCTCCTGTCCATTCGATCCGGCTGACTCGCTGCGTTCCGATACGCGCGACATCGAGAAGACAGGACACATTTCGCGTCGTTTGCAACGAGACGATGGCTCGCGAATCCGCGGCTCCCTGCCCAGCAAGGTCCATGTCGCACCGAACCTCGGCAATCTCATCGTGCGTGAGGAAACGTATGAGGTCGAAGAGGTGCGTTCCGATCTGGTACAGCATGTCTCGTCCGATCGCTTCCACTGATTCCTCTCGAGCCGTTGACGCGGGTTCGAGATGATAGGTCAAGGCCACGTGCCGACAGGTATCCGCCTTGGAAATCGTTCCCGCAAGCGCCTGGATGGTGGAATCGAAACGCAACGTCTGGGCCGTCATGAGCGGCACCCTGGCTGATTCCGCTGCCTCCGCCATCGTGCGTGCGACCGCTCCGGACATCGCCAACGGTTTTTCGATCAGCAGCGGTTTGTTGGCTCGGATTGCCTCGCCACAGATCACTGAAGTCAATGACGGCGGCGTGACCACGACGACAGCATCGACATGAGGGTCGGCGATTAACGCTCGAAAGTCGTTGTGAAAGCGCAGTCCATGTGTGTCGGCGAACGCGGCGCCTTGCAATGCATCTCTCCTGCAGACGGCCACCAGCGTGGCGCACGGAGCGAGCTCCCGCATATGTTGCGCGTATCGCATTCCGTGACGACCCAATCCGATCAAACCAATCCGTAGACCCGGCACATCCACCTCCCAAGGCGTACGAATGCTTAGATTACGCCCTCGGCTCTCGCGTTTCATTATCAAAGGCTCGCCGACGGCCACCCATTTCTACGTCCTGGTCGTCTCCTCTCGACTCTGCCTTACATGCAATCTAGGAAAGTCATCGACAACGACTCCACTCAGAAATGCCGGGAAGCGCAATCTTCATCAAAGAATCGCTAGAGATTTCAGGTCCTCTGCATCTGAATAAATTGACAGGCCGACAATCGCCTCGTTATAGTACGGCGCCTGCGCGGCCGATCAACACGAGCCGAGAGGCTTCTCCCATTCGAGGATCAGATGCTAAATCGGACGTCCCCTTTTTCTCCCGAGCAAATTGGAACCACTGCGGTACGTTTTCCTAGCGGCATTCCCATTCCGACCGCAACGGATGCCGCCGTCGATCCCTACTTTAAGACACGTATCCCCAAGGAGGTTCAAGTCGAGGGCACCATGTTGTGGCCGCAAGAAAAGGGCACGTATCCCGGCATGATCGTCCTCCACGAGCGCTGGGGGCTGACTGCGCAGATCAAAAGCATTGCCATGGGTCTCGCGTGCGAAGGCTATATGGTGCTCATCCCCAACCTCTATGGACGGCAAGGAGGCATGGTGACCGCCAGCGCCGAAGTGGCGGATGCGCTGGTTGCACGAATCAAGGAAGCCGATACCTTGCAAGACATCAATTCCTGCTGCGAATTTTTAAATACGCGCGATCATATCAAGAAAAATATTCACGGGGTGGTCGGCTTTGGCATGGGCGGATCGCTGGCCCTTCGCTTTGCGTGCCAAAGAAAACGATTGCGTGCCGCAGTAGCCTTTTATGCCAAGGTCACGACGCCTCCGACAGTGCTGAAAGATTTGGTCTGTCCGATTTTGTATCACCGGGCGGGGACCGATCCTTCAATCACGGATGAAGACATGGCCTTGTTGCAACAAGCCGCGCACGACTCCGGCAAGATCATCGACATTCACACATACGACGCCGCCCCACATGCCTTCTTCGATGACACGCGTAAGGACAGCTATCGATCCGACGCCGCCCAAAGCGCCTGGGAATCGACGGTCGCTTTCCTCGATACCCACGTGCACGCCGAACGCTGATCCGATCGGCGAATTCTTGAACTCCTTCGCTACCCTCGTCTCTTGATGATTCGGCATCATCTATCGGACAATACATTATGCGCATCGTCCTTCTTCTGACAGCTATGCTGCTGACTGCGTCGTTGACTGATGAGCTCAGTGCTCAATCTGCTCAGCCCGATGAGCCGTTTTCGTCTGTTGTGAAACAAGCCGAAGCAAACGAGCTGTCGCAACTGAAGTCCGACGAAGAAGCAAAACTATTTTTTCTAGGTCGCCTGCGAGAGACACTCGGTCTCACAGGCGCGGTACCCGAGAGCGCGGCAGCGCGATCCGGTAAAGGCAAATCTATCCAGCCACCCGTTTTTCCGCCTGAATGGGTCGAGGCCGGAATCAAATTGACTTCCGAATTGGCGACTCGTCAATTCGCCGATCGGCTTAAGCAGGCGGCGGATACGGGAGAGCCAGCAGCTATTCGGACTCTCTTAGATCAGACACGTCCGCAACAGCACTGGCTCTCGACAGATACCTCCAGATCGGCACTCAATCGCGCCATCAGTCTTGCGACCGTGCTATCAGATTTCCCACCTGTGGCACCAGAGACGATCACTTCTGGTGAAATTGCCAACCGCTATACTCAGCATCTGGATCGTACCTTTCCTCATTTGACCGAATCTTCGGAGTCCTGGATGTACGTTGCCGAGCACGAGGGCTCGGCCGGCATTCGTCGGCGACTCATGTCGTTTTGGGATGATACATCGATAGCTCATGCCAATTTAAGTGACTCTGAGAGGCAGGCCTGGGCGTCCCAATACTTCTTCACTCGACTAAAGCCGGTATTGACGGCCCAAGTCATCGCATCCGCCACAAGGGCCGACTCGGCGGCCGAGCAGGGCATTCAGTCACATTGGAAAGTCTTGCGAACCGCGTCCGAAACCACCCGGGAAATCTACGGGCAGGCGCGCCTCTGCGGCACCTGGCAGTGGACAATCCACAACCATCAGCGTCATCTGGATCAGAAAGTCGCGATGGTCTTCGCCCATCCTGAAAATAAATCGTTTGCGGGTCCGCGACCCGCGAAAGCAGTTGTGCTTGGGGATGTCGTTTATTTGCGGTGGGAATTTTCCGGGGTCATTCAGGAGGACAGTCTCCTCTTCACCGGAGAGGGACAACGATTGGAAGGCTCGTTTGTGAATTCATCGGGGGCGTGGGGTTCGATCACAGGAAAACGTACCGCCCCGTGCACTCCATGACTTCGTCATCTCTCCTTCTTCCATGCCCACCATGCGAGGGCAATCCATCCGGCAAGAAATGCAGCGCCACCGATCGGTGTAATAGCTCCAAGCCAACGCACGCCCGTTAAGGCGACCAAATAGAGGCTTCCCGAAAACAGAACAATGCCCGCCACCAAACACCAGCCGGCTCGCGACATCGCTCGATCCGATGTCTCGCTCACCTGTCCAATGATAAGCAACCCGAGCGCATGGTACATCTGATAGCGGGCGGCCGTTTCAAAGACATTAAGCTGCTCGGGAGTGAGCATCCCCTTCAGCGAATGCGCACCGAATGCGCCGGCTGCAACGCTGAGTCCCGCACTGACCGCTCCAAGTACGACAAATGTTCGATTCACACTCCCCCCAACCTTCGGGAACACTGCAAGCACAGTACAACCTGTACCTTCGTTGGACAAGTCGTATCCTCGCAAGTGCTTCATCTTAGCTATTCACCCAATGGGGAATCGATTATCCCGTTACGATGACTTGGGACTGCTGTATAGACAATGACTTAGCAGCCATGTCCGATTGAAAGACACCAACGGCGGCTATCGGCCTGTCGTTTGCAGTCTTCCAGTATGTCAACATTCGTGGCTGAGGAGGCAATATGAAAATTCAATCATGGGCAATTATTGGAGCGATGCTGATTGTAGCGGGATGTCACACGGCAAGCCCCCTGTCATCGGAACAGCGGGAATTGGCGAAGTTTACGCGAACCGGGGCCATTCATGACATTCGAATTGGGGAAGTGGTCACACCGCCCCAGATAACCGTCAAGCCAGGCGATGAAGTTCGCTGGGTCAACGTTTGGACCTCTCCAGGTCAACTCGTCTTTACGGATTCACTGGTCGACCGAGTCTCTTGCCAGAATAAATTCTCGGGAAAAGACGCAACAATATTGGCACCGAACGATTATATTAGTCTTTGTTTCTCCTCTCCCGGCACGTACAAATACATTGCCCGTATGGGATCTCCAGTCCCGGGAGGGGAAAGGAATCTTTCAGGGATCGTGCAGGTACAGATCGAAGACATTACTCCAGTTCAACCTGAAGGTCTGCAACCCGTACAATCGAATCGATATTAGTGAATACTCGGACGAACGTCCGAAGCACTCAAGTCATATGAAGGTGTGACGCGAGCTGATGAATACATTTCATGCTTTAACTATTGGTTTTACTATACTTCCTAAAACGTTGTTTTTCACCCGATATTATTATTAACTTTGTCTGCGATAAACGGTCGAGGCCTTACAGCCGCACTAGATCTTTCCCTCCCTAGGTTTTGGCCCGTCGGTTTTTTCGGTGCACCTCCAAGCGATCGCTCCACTTTCGTTTTCTTGATTTTCCGACCTTTTATGCTATGGTTTTTACTCGTAGCTCCGGCCAAAGGACGAGCGAGGGTCCATGGAAGCGAAGATACTTCCCGATAGCGTCAACGAGCTGCAGCAGAAAATTGCACATGCGGAAGAAGTCAAACGGATTTCGAATCAGATTCATGCCGCCAAGGATCTCGACCAGATTCTCCTGGATATGAACCGTGAAATTCTAGCGCTGTTCGAAGCCGAAGAACTCATTCTGTATGCCGTGGATCCCGATAAAAAAGAAATTTACGGCAAGCTTCCCCATCTCGACGGCGTTGAAGAGGTCCGGCTTCGGATCGACGAGCAGAGCATTGCCGGATTTACGGCAAAATATTTACGGCCCGTCAATATTCAAGACGCAAACGCAAAGGCCGATCTAACCCGTATTCATCCCGCCCTCTCTTTCGACAGCTCGTGGGACAAAAAAACCGGCTTTCGGACCAAACAGGTTCTCACCTATCCGATCGTTGCCGAAAATAAATATCTCATGGGCGTCATCCAACTTCTCAACAGGAAAGGCGAAGGACGTTTTACCAAGAAGGATGAAGAGTCGGTCGCTGAACTTGCCAAAAGCCTTGGCATCGCATTTTTTAATCTTCGTAAAATTGCCAAAAAAACGCTGACCAAGTTCGATTATCTCGTTGCCTCCAATAAAATTACCCAGAATGAATTGGATGCGGCGATTCATGAATCGCGCAAGGGAGTGAGCGATATTGAATCGTTGCTGATTGAAAAATACAAAGTGCAGAAGTCTGAGATCGGCAAGTCGCTCAGTCAGTTCTACCAATGTCCCTACGTGGAGTACGACGACCGCACCTTTATCGATCCTGAATTGCTGAGAAATCTCAACATCGATTACGTCAAGAAAAGTTTTTGGATCCCTTTAAAACGCAATAAGAACGTCATTGAAATTCTGATCGACGATCCCAACGCGCTGGAACGGGTGCAGGATATTCAGCGCATGTTCCCGGGCCAAACAATTCGGCTGTCGGTCGGCCTTCGTCGAGACATCGCCCAATTTTTCCGTTCTGCAACCGGCCAAGTCGACCCCACCTCGACGGGAGATGCAGGATCGATTACCGATATTCTGGGCGAGTTGGTGAATGATGCGCAGGTTGAACAACAAGAAGACGCCGCCGCCTCTGCGATGGGCGTCGACGAGAATGACAACGTCATCGTGCGTCTGGCCAATAAGGTCATCGCCGACGCCTACCGCCTGGGCGTGTCGGACATTCACATCGAACCGTATGGGGACAAGCGTGAGACCGTGGTTCGATTCCGCGTTGATGGCAGCTGTTCGGAATACATGAAGATACCGGCCATTTACCGTCGCGCCATCGTGTCGCGTCTGAAAATCATGGCGCTGTTGGATATTGCGGAACGGCGCAAGCCCCAGGATGGGAAGATCAAGTTCAAAGTCAGCGGAGGAAAAGAAATCGAGCTTCGCGTCGCTACCGTTCCGACCGCCGGCTACAACGAAGATGTCGTCATGCGTATCCTTGCCGCGAGCGAGCCCTTGCCCCTCGACAAAATGGGGTTCTCCGAACGGAATCTCCGAGAGCTGAAGAAAATCGCCGAGAAACCTTATGGCATTATTCTCTGCGTCGGGCCCACCGGCTCCGGAAAAACGACCACACTGCACGCAGCGCTGGGACACATCAACACACCGGAACGAAAAATTTGGACGGCGGAAGACCCCGTGGAAATCACGCAATACGGACTCCGCCAAGTGCAGGTCCATCCAAAGATCGGCTTTACCTTCGCCGTCGCCATGCGCGCATTTCTCCGAGCCGACCCCGATGTCATCATGGTCGGTGAAATGCGGGATAAAGAGACGGCAGAGACAGGCATCGAAGCCTCGCTGACCGGTCACTTAGTGTTCAGCACCCTTCACACCAACAGCGCCGTCGAAACTATCACCCGCTTGCTTGACATGGGATGCGACTCCTTCAGCTTCGCCGATGCGATGTTGGGAGTGATGGCGCAACGGCTGTGCAAAAGAATTTGCAAGGAATGCACGGAAGAATATCGACCCACTCAGGAAGAGTACGACGAGCTTGCCCAAGGGTACGGGAGCGAGCTATGGGAGAAGCTCGGCAAAAACTATGATGCCAATTTCAAACTGAGGCGAGGCAAAGGGTGCGATCAGTGTAACCGGACCGGTTTCCGCGGTCGGATCGCCCTTCACGAATTATTGCTTGGCACGGATCGCATCAAGCGTTCGATTCAAAGCCACGGCAAAACGGAGGAAATGTTACACATCGCCCTCGAAGAAGGAATGACGACGCTTGTGCAGGACGGCATTCAGAAAGTGTTGCAGGGCTTGACCACGTTTAAACAAATCAAAGCGGTCGCGATCAAGTAATGGTCGAGAAGGGTTGGCAGCAGTCCGCACTGATAGTGCAATCAACTGTCATGCTAGAGTTTGAGAAAATTTTGCAGCAAGTCTTTCCCCGCCTTCGTCAGAATCGATTCAGGATGGAACTGAACGCCTTCCACGCCTAACGTACGGTGCCGCATCCCCATAATTTCCCCTTCCGCAGTCTCCGCCGAGACCTCAAAGCAGTCGGGCAACGTGTCACGCTTGACGATGAGAGAATGGTAGCGCGTTGCCTCGAAAGGATTGGGGAGATCCCGAAAGAGGGTTTTCCCGTCATGATGAATCATCGAGGTCTTTCCGTGCATTAACTTTTCCGCGCGGACCACTTCGCCGCCGAACGCGACGGCCAACGATTGATGGCCGAGGCAGACGCCCAAGAGTGGAAGCCGCCCGGCAAAGTGCCGGATGGCGCCGACGGACAGCCCCGCTTCGTTGGGTGTACACGGTCCCGGCGAAATGACGAGCCGTTGCGGATGCAACGATTCGATCTCCTCGATCGTGATTTTATCGTTTCGATAGACCTGAACATCTTCCCCTAATTCCCCGAAATACTGCACGAGGTTATAGGTGAAGGAATCGTAGTTGTCGATCATCAGCAGCATGAGGTGTGTTATTCGTTAGCCATGAGCGTGTGGGAGTGCTGAACGTACGAAAGCCGATGGACGCCTATTCTAAACCTCGTTCGGCCAATTCAATGGCCTTCATCATGGCCCCGGCTTTGTTGCACGTTTCGTCGTATTCCCGTTCCGGGTCCGAATCAGCCACAATTCCCGCGCCAGCTTGAATGTATGCCTGACGCCCTTTGATCACGACTGTCCGGATGTTGATCGCCATGTCCATGTTTCCCGAGAAACTGAAATATCCCACAGCGCCGGCGTACGGGCCCCGACGAGTGGGTTCGAGCTCCTCGATGATTTGCATGGCCCGAATTTTCGGCGCGCCAGACACAGTCCCGGCGGGGAAACAGGCCTGGAGCACATCATAGGACGATTTGCCGGCATCGAGCCGCCCCGTCACTTGCGACACCAAGTGCATTACATGCGAGTAGCGCTCCACGCGCATCAGCCCATCCACGGTCACGGACCCTCGCGTAGCCACTCGGCCGATATCGTTTCGCCCAAGGTCAACGAGCATGATGTGTTCGGCTCGCTCTTTGTCGTCGGCTTGCAGTTCCCGCTCCAACCCCCGGTCCTCTTGCTCCGATGCACCGCGTTTTCTTGTACCGGCAATCGGACGCAAGGAGACACGCCCCTCTTCGCAACGAACCAGGGTTTCGGGGGACGACCCTACCAGCTCGACATCCCCGATCCTGAGATAATACATATAGGGAGAGGGATTGACGAGGCGGAGCGCCCGATAAATCTCGAAGGGACTCGTTTGAATCCGCGTCTCCCACCGCTGGGAGACGACGGTCTGCACGATATCCCCCGCGCGGATATATTCCTTTGTGCGCATCACCATTTTTTCAAAATCAGCACGGCTCATGTTCGACGAAAAGCTTATCGGTTTGCGGCGAGCCGCAGCGCGCTCCCGGCGCAAGGGACGTCGTAGCCGCTCGATCATGCCATCGATGCGTGACGCGGCGTCCTTGTATGCGCGTTGAACAGCGGCGGCCTTCGAAGATGCCACGTGCGCATTGGCGACGACTTTAATCGTGTGGGCGACGTTGTCAAAAATCAATAGCGTATCGGTCAGGAGAAACGCGGTAAGTGGAAACCCGGCATCATCTTTGCGCTTCGCCGGAATATCCTCGAAGTAGCGCACCATGTCATAACTTAAATAACCGACCGCACCCCCGACGAACGGCGGCAGTTCCGGCACGGCGACCGGCCGATATTCGGACATGACCTTCCGCAGCCGATCGAGCGGCGTGTCGCCTGGCCGATCACTGAGTGGGAAGCGCTCTACACGAGAGCCTTTTGCGATCGCCACGGCATCGGCATCCGCATGAAGCAAGACCGGGGATCCGCTGCCGAGAAACGAATAGCGCGCCCACTTTTGCCCGCCCTCGACGCTTTCCAGCAGATACGCTGACGGCCCGTGATCGATTTTTTTGAACGCGGAGACCGGCGTTTCAAAGTCCGCAAGAATCTCTCTATATAAGGGGATGACATTCCCCCCCGATGAGAGCGTCTTGAACGCATCGAAGCTAAGCGAATAGGACGGTCTGGCCATGTATTATTGGTATCCGACGATGAGCTTCTGACCCACTTCGATCATGTTGTCGCGAAGATGATTCCAGTCTTTCAATTGACCGACCGGAACGCCGTATTGCCGCGAGATCCGGAATAAGGTGTCGCCTGGTTTTACCTCATGACGAATCGTCGCGCCTTTGTCCATATCTGGAAAATCAGTCACCGGAGCTTCGGCTTTTTCGGCGCGAGGCTCGACAGGTAAGACAGCCGACGGCTTCTGCTGAGCCTTGGCGCGTGCTTTTGGCTTGGATTCGAGCGCTTCTCGGCTCGTGATCGCCGCCGCTTCCCGGAGCGCGTCGTTTTCTTCCTTAATCCTCGCCGCCTGTTCGCGAACAGCTTGCAATTGCGCCGCCAATTCCCGATTCTTTGCCTCCAGTTCGGGCACGTCACGTTTCAGGCGCTTGGCCTCCGCATCAAGATCCCCGGTACGTTTTTCTTCCTGCGCCAATAGTCGCTGGAAGTTGAGCGCTCGATTTTTCTCCGCTTCATACTGCTCTTTCATCACACAGCCGTTCAACCCGACTCCCACGGCGCATACGAGTAGGGCACTCCACATTGAACCTCTGTTCATCATAGTCTCCATCCCTTATCGCGAACTACCCAGGTATGAAACTCGTCTTCACCCTTGATTCACAAGGCAGAAGGATAGAACCGGCACTCGAGGAAAGTCAAAGGCCGCATGGCGTGCCAGGCGGTTTGACCCTCCGACGAACGCTATGTTACGGTTTGAGAATCGATGGCTGTCACGGACACACCGTCTTCCTCCCCTTCACCGCGATCGGTGATCGTCGATGGCGTGTCGCTGCGCTTGGCGCAACCGATCACGTCGTCGCAAGAATGGATCGGCGGGCGAGAGACTCTGACGCAGCTCCTGGCGTGCTGGCTCGTGCTCGACGAAAAAGATCTTCCACTCTCTCCTCGCATCACTGGCCCTCCCGGCATTGGAAAAACCACATTGGCGATGTCGGGCGCGCGCGAACGTAAACAAGATCTGTACATCTTTCAATGTACGGCTGATACCAGGCCTGAAGATCTGCTGATCACGCCAGTCCTCGCCGAATCGGGCACCATCGCCTATCACGCCTCCCCCCTGGTCTCGGCGATGTTGACGGGACAGGTCTGCGTGCTGGACGAAGGCAATCGGATGAATGAAAAGAGTTGGGCGTCCCTTGCCGCACTCCTCGACTATCGCCGCTATATCGAATCGATCGTGGCGGGAATCCTTGTCAACGCCCATGACAACTTCCGCTGCTGCGTCACGATGAACGAGGATGCCTCGACGTATGAAGTGCCCGATTACATCCTGTCGCGGCTCCAACCGACGCTGGCCGTCGGCTATCCGGCGCGACACGATGAACTGGCGATCCTCCGTTACCATTTGCCATTCGCTCCAGCAGAAATGTTGGCCTTGACCGTCAATTTTCTGCAAGACGCGCATCAGCTCAATTTGGATTTTTCAGTGAGGGACGGCCTGCATCTCCTGCAGTATGCCCTCAAACGTCTGTCTCAGGACTCCGCCCATCCCCTGGCAAAAGATACCGTCTGGCGCGAAGCCGTCAGTAAAGTGCTTGGGGAAGAAGCGCTGGATTTGGAAGGCCTGTCCAAACGGAGAGCGCGAGCGCTGGGAGGCCAAGCCCTTCCGCAAGGGCTGGGAGATTTCTTTTTCGAAGGCAATGATCCGCTCCATCCCGACCGTTGATTTCCCGCCGGCTTCATTCGGGACGGAGAAGTCCTCGCGTTTGTTCGAGGCCCACGTGAAACGACGATCGTGCGCCCATTGAGCGATGCCGCCAAGACGGTGCTCCGTCTCTCCCCTCGCATCGAGGTGCTGCCCATCCTTCATGGAAGCGGAGATGTCGCGCAAGAGGTCCGTGAAACCTTGATCGGTCGCCCATTCGATTGCGTGGCGGTCCCTCTCCCACCGTCATTCGAATCAGCCGTGGAATCTGCCGTCTCCTACCTTCCGCATCTCAGTCTGGTGGCAGTGCCCGAGTCCGACAGCGACGAACCGACTGTCACGTTTGTGCCGGTGGACCCCTGTCAGCCGGTCATTATGGGCATACGGGTGGCCATGGGCGAGTCCATCGCCCGTGCCTATATCGATCGTGAGGTAGAACGTTTTGAGCCCACCTCGTTTTCGGCTCCCGATCCCTATGCGATAAAACACATTCCCCTCGCCGCCTTTAGCGCCGCGCTCATTCCGTCTCTGACCCCGCCCATCGAAGGAAGCCAACGCGCGGCACGCATCGCGTGGATGGCCTTCCGGCTGCACGAATTGGAATTGGAGTTCGAGTCGATTCTATGCTTGTGTCCTGTTGCCGATTGGCCCTGGCTACGTGACGCCTATCATCAGCGAACATCGTACATCCTTCCCGAGTCGCCTGCGGGTCGTCCATCAATCTATTCTGCCGATCCGCATACGCTTTATTTCCTGTTGGGAGAGTTACCGTTTACCACGGCGCTGTACGAGCACAGACGAGCGGAGCTGCGCTCGGATCGCCACATCTCAGTCGACGGAATAAAAGAGCTGTTATTGGAAACCCGGACGCGGTGGGCGGCCCGCCATGAACGAGACGATGGATCGATTCCCAACTGGGTAACCCCCCAACTCTTGCAGCGTTATCTGCAATACGTGCGAAACCTGGCGCTGATGGCGCATCGACTGACGCCGGATCTGTATACACTGGTCTTGGCTGCAAAACAGATAGCCGGGGACGACTTTGCCGTCACGCTGTTGGAGACGGCCAAGACATACGACCTGCACGATGACACGGCCCTCCCGTATTCCCACCCCACGGTCTCCGTCGGCATTGAGAAACTGGAACTCCCCGACGGGGAAGTGGTCCGGGCAAAGAATCGGCTGCAAGGCCCCTTGCTTCAGTGGCGCTCTCTCTCGCTTCGACCGCAGCCGGCACCGATCAAGAGCCGCACCTGGGCCCTTCAATGGAACCCGTTTGGCCAATGCTCGTGGCCGGCCGAAGACCACCGCATCGAAAGTTTTACGCGTCACGTGCGCGACCAGGCGAAAGCCCTGCTCGGCGCCGATCTCGCCCGTGTGGAAAAGTTCACCACGTCCGTCAAAGACGGCATCGATCTACGCGAGAGTTTGCGTCATTGGCACGCCCTTCCGTCTCCGGGGACGCGCAAAAGGCAGTCCGATTCAGCGGCGCCGCCTCGGCCGACCGGACCGATCAAGCCGGAGATTTATGTCAAAGAAATTCCACCGGCGCGGGGGCAAGTCGAAGCGGTTGTCTTCTTGTTCGAAACCCCGGCGGACCCGCATGTCTATTCATGGCGCGCCACGTGGTATGCGGAGCATGAAGAAGAATCGACGCTCTGTTTTTATGCCAGCCCATTTCAGGACGCGATGGTCGGACCGGGGATCGGCCAGTCTCGCTATGGGGGAGCCCTGTTTCTCTTTCCACCGCGGCCGATTCCAAATATTTGGGACGACCCGAGACTGGAGTTTACCCAGACGCTTGAGGAACGGCTGATTGCCGCCGCAGCGCTGCATTCTCGGGAGACCCATGTCGTCCTCGTCTCGCCGGTTCCTCCTCGCGCGCGCTGGCGGCGTATTATCCGCACGCTCCATCGGCGGCTGATCACCATACCGCTCGGTCGTTTTTCGGGTCAGACCGTGGATCGGCTCAGACGCTTTCATGTGCTGAATGGACACGACATTCGAAGCTATGCGGGACGCTTCATTCGAGAATAACCTCCTCAACCATTGTCACAGCTACAGTGAAGCACACGTCCTCGACAGATCAGCCCACTCTTCAAAAGATCCAACAACGGATCGAGTCGCTGCGCGCAGAGATCCGCCGTCACGACCATCTGTACTACGTCAACAATCGTCCAGAAATATCCGATGAGGCCTACGATGCACTCTTTCAAGAGCTGACGCGGCTTGAAAATGCGCATCCAGATCTTGTGACGCCCGATTCGCCGACGCAGCGGGTTGGCGGCGCGCTTCAGACGGGTCTCAAAAAAGTTCAGCACGAACGCCCCATGCTCAGCTTGGACTCCATCACAGTTGCGGATGACGTCCGTGCCTTCGACAAACGGGTCCGTCGTGAAGTGGGACGCGAGTTGGATCGCGATCTTTCGCAAGAGATCGTGCACTACACCGTCGAGCCGAAGTTCGATGGGCTTTCTGTCGAGTTGGTCTATGAGCACGGCCGATTCGTGAGAGGTGCCACACGAGGCGACGGCACGACCGGCGAGGATGTCACCATCAACCTTCGCACGATGCGCTCATTGCCGCTTCACTTGCACGCGGCCGCAGAACCCCCCGTCCATCTCGTCGTGCGCGGAGAAGTGTACATGCCGCTCGACGACTTCCAAACCTTGAATCGGCGTATCACCGAGCAGGGGGAAGAAGCGTTTGCGAACCCTCGCAACGCGGCTTCCGGAGCGTTGAGGCAACTGGACTCTAGAATTACTGCGGAACGCCCCTTGGTCGTCACCTGTTACGAAATCATGGTTCAGTCCGGGCCGGCCCTATCGACGCACGAAGCGGAATTGGAACGTTTGTCGGCATGGGGACTGCCCGTTCCATCTCTGAGCCGGACGTACGCCTCTATCGAGGAGGTGATCGCCTTTCATGCCGAGACGGCGGCAAGGCGCGATGCCTTGCCGTTCGAAATCGACGGCATCGTCGTCAAATTAAATCGGTGCGATTGGCAAGGCTTACTTGGGGAAAAATCCCGGAGTCCACGTTGGGCCATTGCCTATAAATTCGCGGCCCGCAAAGAAATCACGCAAGTGCAGGACATTGCCGTCTCGGTCGGACGAACCGGCACATTGACGCCGTTGGCCCTGTTAAAGCCCGTTGATGTGGGAGGGGTCACCATCAGCCGGGCGACCTTGCACAACGCCGATGAAGTTGCCAGAAAAGACGTTCGGGTGGGCGACACGGTCAAAGTGGAACGTGCCGGCGATGTGATCCCCGCCATCACGGAACGCATCGACGTGCCGGGTCAGCAGCGGGCGGAACCCTTTCGCATGCCGGAGCACTGCCCGGTCTGCGGCTCCGCGGTCGCTCATGAAGGCGCGTATCACTACTGTTCGGGAAAAGCCGCGTGCCCGGCCCAGTTGAAGGGCGCGCTTGAACATTTTGCCTCAAAGAACGCGCTCAATATTGTCGGACTTGGGAAGAAGACTGCCGCACAGTTGATCGGCAGCGGCCTGGTCAGCAATCTGGGCGATCTTTTTGCCCTCACGAAAGATCAAATCTTGATGCTCGAAGGTTTTGCCGATCGCTCGGCATCCTTGTTCATGGAAGCCGTCGAGCGGGGTAAGCACGTGTCGCTCGCACGCTTCCTCCATGGCCTCGGCATTCGTCAGGTGGGCGAACATACGGCCAAGGTCCTCGCTCGTCGATTCGGATCGCTCGATGCGATCATGGGGGCCGACCGCGCGACATTTGAAAGCGTCCATGAGATCGGACCTGAAATCGCCGCGAGCCTGGAGTCTTTCTTTCAGGAAGCGCATAACCGACAGGTCATCGATCGGTTGCTCCGCCTTGGATTGACCATTGCTTCAGAAACCGTTCGCGCGGCTGCTCACGGCCGCGCCCTAGAAGGAAAGATCTTTGTCTTCACCGGCACCCTGGAGCGAGTGAGCCGCCAAGATGCGAAACGCCGAGTGGAGGAACTCGGCGGACGCGTGACGTCCGGCGTCAGCAAGCAGACGGACTATGTGGTGGTCGGCCACGATCCGGGATCAAAGCTCGACGAGGCCACCCGGCTCGGCCTGGCCATCCTGACCGAATCTGAGTTCGTCGCTTTGCTCGAACAGACTTGACTTCCCTGCGGCTCAGTGGGACAGTGGGAGAGTTTATCTTTTCCTCGTAGCCGTGGCCATTGGAGTTCGACTCGTGAACCCGATGCGTCGTCCTCACATCCCGCGCCGGACGAAGACCTTTCTCGCCTTTGCGACCGGTCTCGTCGTGTGCGCGGCTGTTCTCACGGCCATGCAGTATTACCTCAGCACGCGCACCCTCGTAACCGAATGGGAGACTAAATCCGCCGAGTATGGTCGTCTCCTGGAATTGGCGTTCGAGCCGTTTCTCGCGACCAACGACCGGCGCGGAGCCAGTCATGCGTTGACGCAAGCCCTTTCGATTCCCGGTTTGAAGTCCATCACCGTGGTCGATGCGCAAGGCACGATCGTGGCCGACTCCAAAGAGCACGGCGTCGGCAGCCGCTTCTCCATCCCTCTCGATGCGCTTCGGCGCGCCCTGGAACAGGAGGCGGATACCGACATTACCTGGGTCGAAACAAGAGACTCGGTCAGGACGCGATTCCTATTGACCCCCATCAAAAGTCGGCCAACCGATGGAGTGTCGCCGCCCTCGACGCAGGGCGCCCTCTTGATTGGCCTTGATCTCTCTCCGCTCGACCGGTTGATCCAATCCAATCTGTACTACCTCCTCGCGGTCAACGGGCTTTCGGTGGTCGCCCTCATTTTCATGTTGTGGGTCGTCATCCGCTTCGGACTCATGAAGCCCTTTCATCTGTTTGATACAGCCGTTTCGCCTGTCTCCGGCCCCCCCGAGGGGACCGGCCAGCCGCAGTCGTCCGATGAACTGGCCACACTGTCGGCAAACTTCACCCACATGACCACGGCCTTGCAGGAAAGCGACGACTTCAATCGCACCACCTTGAACTCGCTCCCCGCCCATGCCGCCGTACTAGATAAAGAGGCCCGGCTGCTTTCCGTGAATACTGCATGGGAACAATTTGCCAAGGATAATGCAGAGCTCTTTCCTTCGAACGGCGGCGGCCTTGTCAACTATCTTAAGGCGTGCCGGCCCCCATCCAAAAGTTATGGCACCCAAGCACAGGAGGCCCTTGCGGGCATCCGATCGGTCCTAAACGGAAACGCCTCGTCCTTCACACTCGACTATGCGTTGTTGTTGCCCTCGGACCATCGCTGGTTCATGTTGTCGGTGCTGCCCCTTAAACGGCAGCAGGGCGGCGTCCTTGTCACGCATACCGATATTACGGAGCGGCGGCGCGCCGAGGATGCCTTGTTGCGCGGGATGACGGAGACCGAGCGTGTGCGGACGCGCCTCGACACACTCTACGCGACGATTCCGATCGGTCTGATGTATCTCACGCCGAATCTGATCGTGGAGCGCGTCAGTCGCTCCATGGCTAAATTTCACCACCGGTCTGTAGGCGAGCATCTCAACCAGCGCCTCTCCAACGTCCTTCCGCCCGATCGCTGGACGCGATTCAAACCCATCCTGGAACAGGTCCTTCAGACCCGCACGGCCTATCATGGATTGGAAGAGTCGATTCCCGATTCCCGCATGCCGGGCGGCATGCGCATCCTGCTGTCGCATTGCGATCCCGATCTCAACGAGGACGGCACCGTCCGCGGCATTCACGTCTCGTCCCACGATGTGACGACCGAGAAGCAGGTGGAAAAGGAACACGAGCGGAATCTCAAGGAATTGAAAGCGAAAAATCGGGAACTGGATCAGATGGCGATTCGCGATCCGCTCACGGGGCTGTACAACCGTCGTTTTTTCGACGAAGCCCTTACCCGCGAGTGGCAGCAATTTCAACGTAGCGGGGAAGCGTTTACAGTCATCATCATGGATGTCGACGCGTTCAAAGCGATCAATGACGATCATGGGCACGAAGCGGGAGATCGCGGATTGCAGCAGGTGAGCGCCACCCTCAGAACCAATTTGCGCGAGAGCGATTTGATCGCCCGAGTGGGAGGAGACGAGTTCGCCGCCTTGCTGCCGCGAACCGACACGGAGCAGAGCCGGCAAGTGATCGAGAAACTGTGCGATGTCCTTCAATCGTTGCGCTTGACGACCGCCGAACGCGATATTCCCATGTCATTGAGCGTGGGCGCCGCCACGGTTCCGGGATTTCCACCGGTCACCTCCGCGGCGGAATTGTTGCGGGTGGCCGATAAGCGGATGTACGAAACCAAACGCGTGACGTCAGCTCGTCGAGCCGACGCTGGTTGAGTCGGGAGTGTGAGCTTTCTCTTCTTTGAAGATCTGCACACTCTTAATCGATTTGTGATCGGCCTCATGCACGACTAACCGGCATTGGCCGAGTCTGATTTCCTCGCCGACAGCCGGGATGCGGCCGAGGTAATCCTGAATGAGCCCGCTGATCGTCGTCGCCTCGTCGCCTAATTCCACCTTGAGAAATTCGTTGATCCGCCGAACGTCGGTCCGGCCGTGGACAAGGATCTGGCTTTTCCCGATTCGCTTGATCAGCTCTTCGGTAATATCCGTTTCGTCCATGATTTCGCCAACGACCTCTTCCAATAGATCTTCCAAGGTCACCAGTCCCATCACGCCGCCGAATTCGTTGACCACGATCGCCATGTGCCGTTTGTCGGCCTGGAATTGCTTCATCAAGTCGTCCGCAGTCTTTCCTCGCGGCACGAAGAGCGCCTGAGTCGCCACGTCCTTCAGCCTGGATTCGTACCGACCCTGGGCCAACCCCATCAGCGCTTTGTCACGATACAGAATGCCGGTGATGTTATCGAGCGTCGTATCGTAGACGGGAATGCGGGAATACTTCGATTTGAAAATCGCCTCTTGCGCATCCTTGAGACGTAAATTTCCTTCGAGCGCAAACGTATAGATGCGCGGTGTCATCGCATCTTCGGCGGTAATATCCTTGAGTTGGAACACGTTCTTGATCATTTTCACTTCTTCGGTTTCGATCATGCCTGCGCGCCCTCCCTCGTCGAGCATGATCTTGACCTCTTCTTCCGAGACGTGGGGAACGGTGACGCCCTTTCCTCCTGTCAACGCGTTAATCACAGGTTCCAAGACCAGCAGAATCGGCTTCATGAGTTGCTGGACCCAATAGACGGGATAGGCCATCGCAAGGACCACGGTCAGCGCATGTTTAGCTGCCAGCGTTTTGGGGACGATATCGCCGAAAATCAGCAGCACGAACGTGAGCACGCCGATGACGATGGCCAGCGCCTCCGATCCGAAGAGGCGCAGCGCAATAATCGTGGCGAAAGACGCCGCCCCCGTATCGACGAGCCGATCGCCGATCATGATGATCGACAATAGACGTTGAGGATTGGAGCGCAAGGACAACACCAATGCGGCTCGCTTTCCACCGGCGTCGGCCAGCGCGCGCAACCGTGTCTCGTTCACGGAGAAGAAGCCGATCTCGGCTGCAGAAATAATCGCAGAAAGGGCGATAAGACTCAGAACGATGAGATAATCCATGAGCAACTAGATAATCGGGGCGTATGGCGAAGATAGGAAAGTGCCCCCCGCCACAGGGGTTCTGAGAAGCATCCGGCCGGAAGCAACGTCGGATCTACGGCACCGGAATCGTCTAGGGTCACCGTCATCCATAGGCGATAGTACTATCATAGCTTGAACATTTTAGGCAACAAGTCCACACCAAACATCAAGACAATCAATGCCTTAATTTATTTTATTGGAAACAAATCACTCCTCCCGAACGATCAATGACTCGACCTGAAACTGCCTGTCGAGTCGATCGGCCATAGCGGCCGCTTCCCCTTCTGAAACGAATCGTCCGACATACACGCGATAGCGTATGCCGCCCGCAAGATCGACCCGACTCAATCGCACGTCACGGTACGACCCAAGTTTCGCGATGAACGCCTGCGCCCGTGTTCGATCTCCAAATGACGCGACTTGAATGCTGAATGCTCCGCCATCGTCGGGACGGCCACGATATCCGATCACCATGAGATCTACGTCATGCGTGCCTTCACCGATCATGCCGAGTTGAAGGGCGGCAGCGTGCGAGAGATCGAGAATGCGACCGCGCGCAAAGGGACCCCGGTCATTGATACGCACGATCACTTTCCGATCGTTATACAGCGAGCGAACCTGAACCATTGCGCCGAACGGCAACGTCCGGTGGGCGGCAGTCAGCTCACGCATGTCGAATAGCTCGCCATTCGCCGTGCGATGCCCGTCGAAGCCGGGTCCGTACCATGAAGCCATTCCCCGTTCGTGGTAACCGACGGGATATGACGACGGATCGCCCGTCCCCTTCATCGTCCTTTCGGCACATCCCGAGAGGACGAAGATGAGCATCACACCGGCAATGCAGGCGAACGATCGACAGATGGATAAGGTACGGGCGGGGAACGGGGCCGTCCCGGAATTCACCAATGGGCACAAAGGCGGTCGACGGATGATGGAGCCCGTCAAAAGACGTCCAGCGATTCTTCCTGCAAAATATCCATCGCCTTCTTGGTGTTCGAGACGGTCAAAATGACGACCGCTTTGCCGCCCTGCCGGGACGGCGTGTAGTAGCCGCTGGTAATATTGATTTTCGCTTCTTTGAGATGTTCCGCCACTTCGCTGAGCGCGCCCGGCTTGTTGTCCAAACTCAGCACGAGAGCGGGTTCTTCGCGAAAGGCGATCTTGCCCTGTTTCAGCGCCACCCGCGCTCGGTCCAAATCGGCGACGACAAAACGAAGCGTGCCCTTTCGGATCTTGGCTGTCCCAATTCCTTCCGCCGCTGAAAAGGCCTTGATATTCACCCCGGCTGCTCCGAGAACAGAGGCTACACGCGCGAGGACACCGGGCTTGCTTTGTTCGGTAATGACCAGTTGCGTCGTCGTTGGCATAAGCGGATCTCCTTGTGATATAGACCACCGGGCCGCAGTGGCGGCTCCTTCCTTATCATACTGATCACGTCGAGTACAGAGGATATGTAGTTTCCGGCAGGGAGGACCAGCCCGTTGGAAGGCAGGCGATGATGCGGTCATGAAACGAAAGCGGCGTTGGTGGCGGCCGGTCCTCTGGTCTTTGCTTGTTGTCGTCGGCACGTTGGCCGCGTATGGATTTCTCCTGTACGCCACGCTGAGCCTGCCCCGCGCTGAAGACCGACCATCGCTGAGAATCTATAGTCTGCCGTTTCCCCTCGCACCAGAGACGAAGATCGAGAAAGCGCGTTTACAGGAACGGCTCACACATCTGGGTTACCGAGTCGTGTCTCGAAAGATTCAAACGCCCGGTGAATACCGCATCAGCGGGTCGTCGGTCGATCTCTACCTCCGCGACTTTCTCTACCCTCAAGGACTCATACAGGGGCAACCGGTCCGCCTCGACTTCAGTGACGATCGGCTCGCCCGTGTTATGAGTCTTACCGAAACGCAGACCGCCGAAGCGCTTTCGCTCGAGCCTCAACTCATCGGCGGTGTACTGGAAGCGTCGCGCCAGGTGCGCGATTGGCTGTCGCTCTCAGCGATTCCACCGCAAATGATCGATGCCGTCCTCTCGATTGAAGATCATCGATTTTATGAACACCACGGGGTGGATCCGCGCGGCATTCTCAGGGCCGCCTTTCAAAATATGAAAGGGGGAACTGTCGTTCAGGGGGGTAGCACCATTACCCAGCAGTTGGCCAAGAACCTCTACTACACGCAACAGCGCACCTTCGTTCGCAAGATCAAGGAAGCGCTCGCCGCCTTCATCCTGGAGATGAAATATACGAAACAGGAGATCCTGGAAAGCTATCTGAACGAAATCTACCTCGGCCAATCCGGTTCCGTCGCCATCTATGGCATTGGGCAAGCGGCGCACTACTACTTCGGAAAATCGCTCTCCCAGCTCACCATCCCGGAAGTAGCATTATTAGCGGGCATGATCAAAGGCCCGAATACGTATGCCCCGGTGCGCAACGCGAAGCGCGCGCAGCACCGTCGAGATCTCGTCCTTCTGCGGATGAAGCAGGAAGGCCGCATTTCCGAAAAGCAATATCAGGTCGCCGTCAAATCGCCAATCCGAGTGACGACTCTTCAGCACGGGGTAGCCGATGCCCCGTACTTTATGGATTACATTCTCTCGCAAATCGAGGATGCCCCGGACAGTCTGCAGACTGATCAGCGCGTCTTTACGACGCTGGACCTTGAAATGCAGCGGCGTGCCGAAGACGCGCTCACTGCCGGCTTATCGCGCCTGGAATCCAAGTATCGATTTCTCACAAAGACGCAGGATCGTTTACAAGGCGCGCTGGTCGCCATCGACCCGACGACCGGCTCCATCCTTGCGATGGTCGGTGGACGCGACTACCGCACCAGTCAATTCAATCATGCCGTTCAAGCCAAACGCCAAGCCGGATCCTTATTCAAGCCATTCGTCTATCTTACGGCGTTCGAGAAAGCGCGCTCGGGAAACGAGACGGTCCTTACACCGGCAACCTTGATCGACGACAGCCCGCTCACCTTCCCAGAGGGAGACTCTTCTTGGACGCCTCACAATTACGATCGCCAATTTCACGGACAGGTCACGGTCCGCACGGCTCTGGAACAATCGCTGAACGTCCCCGCCGTTCGCATCGCCCAATCGGTGGGCATTCCGGAGATCACACGCACGCTTCGCGCAGTCGGCATTCAAGGCCCGCTGGATGAACATCTGCCTCTCGCCTTGGGAAGCTCCGAAGTCTCCCTGCTCGAGATTACGAGCGCGTTCGGAGCGCTGGCGCACGCCGGTCGCTATGTGCCGCCGGAGGGCCTCACGATGGTCGTCGAACAGGTGGGGGAGCAAACGGGGCGAACCATTCGTCGGCAGAATACGGAGGCCACGCGGGTGTTCTCTGCGCAATCGACATATCTCATGACCTCGATACTGCAAGGCGTCGTACAGCGTGGAACGGCTGTGTCGGCAAAGAGCTGGGGTCTGGCCGCGGCGATCGCCGGAAAAACGGGGACGACGGACGATCATCGCGACGCCTGGTTTATCGGATACACACCGAATCTGGTCATCGGGGTCTGGGTGGGATTCGACGGCGGGACAACCCTCAAACTCACCGGGGCTCAAGCCGCGCTTCCGATCTGGGTCGAGTTTTTTCGTAAAGCCGTCCCTTCCGCATCGATCAGCTTTCCTGTCCCCCCAGGGATCGTCACCAGAACGATCGATCCCAAAACGTCTCAATTAGCAACCCCCGCCTGTCCCGACTCCTTCGAAGAGACCTTCATCGAAGGAAGTGAACCGACGGTATTTTGTGAACTGCACAATCCCAGTGTTATCGATCGAATCAAAGATTTATTTGGCATGTGATGCATTCTACGCGAGTTGCATCGCATTAGAGGTTTTCGCTAAGGTACGGCGCGATGCGTTCACGATCTCTTCTTCCACCGGTGTTGGCCGGGTTGACCGGCGTGCTCTCTCCTCTTTGTTTTCCAAATTTCGATCTGGGCTGGCTGGCATGGATCTTTCTCGTCCCGTTACATGTCGCGATCGACGAGGTTCCGCCACGGCGCGCGTTTTGGCTGGGATGGATGGCTGGACTCATCGGCTTTATGGGGATCATGAGTTGGGTCGTCACCGCCATGCACATGTACGGAAAGATGCCCTTGCTTTGGAGCTATGTGGCCTTGACGCTTCTGTCCGCCTATCTCGGCCTCTACGTCGCGGTCTATGCCGTGACGGTCACCTGTTTGCGCCGAGCGCTTTCGCACAATGCCATCCTGGCGGCGCCGTTTGTGTGGGTCACGCTGGAATTCATCCGCACCTTGCTGTTCTCGGGTCTCCCCTGGGCTCTCCTGGGATATTCCCAATCCGAATGGCTCGCGGCCATTCAAATCGCGGATCTTTCCGGTGTGTATGGCGTGTCATTCGTCATCGTGCTCACCAATGTCGCGCTTGCCGAGATGATCGGCTGGACGATACGCAAATATCGCACGCTGCCGCTTCGCCAACCCATCAGTTCGTTTCCCTGGCTGCCGCCGACTGCCGCCGTGTTGATCGTCATGCTGACCATTACGTATGGCTTCGGACGTTTGAACGCCATCGAAACCCTGCCCCGTACTCTGACAGTCGGCCTGGTTCAGGCCAACATCGATCAGGCGCATAAATGGGATGCCGCCTACCGTCAAGAAACGCTCGATCGCTATGCACGTCTGACCGGCGAGGCCGCTCACAAAACGGATCTTATCGTCTGGCCCGAAGCCGCCACGCCGTTTCTCTTCGAACAGGAGCCCGGGTATCGCGGCGAAGTGGAAGCGCTGATTCGTCGCCATGAGGTGCCCTTGTTGTTCGGCAGTCCGGCGTTGCGCTATTACGCGAACGGGAAGCCATACTTGATGAACAGCGCCTACCTTTTTTCGCCGGAAGGCCGCATACTCGGCCGATACGATAAACGCCATCTTGTCCCGTTCGGCGAGTACATACCGCTCAAGTCTGTCCTATTTTTTTTGGACAAACTTGTCGAGGGAATCGGGGACTTTGAATCCGGGACTGTCCCGACAGTCCTGTCGCTTCCGGCGAAGCCGGACGATGCCTCTGGGCCCGTTCCCGGCATACCGGCCCGCTTCGGTGTCGTCATCTGCTTCGAAGTGATCTTTCCGAATCTCGTGCGCGAATTCGTGCGAGACGGCGCCGATTTCATGGTCACGATTACCAACGACGCCTGGTTCGGCAATTCGGCAGCACCGCACCAGCATTTCGGCATGGTCGTCTTGCGCGCGGTGGAAAATCACGTCGCGTTTGCCCGAGCCGCCAACACCGGCATCTCCGGATTTATCGATCCCTCCGGACGCATTCTGAACGCGTCGCCGATTTTTACCGAACAAGCCATGATCGGGCGCATTCCCGTCCGCAACACGCCGACATTTTACAGCCGCCATGGTGATGTCTTTGCGTATGGCTGTGTTATAATCACCGGACTTTTTCTCCTGGCCGCCTGGTGGCGCACGAGCGGCAATGAACCGCAACCGCTCGTCGTAGGAGCGACGACCTAGACCGCCGCGCCACCTAATCGAAAAGGATCGCGCATGCTTGATGAAGTCCGCACACGGGTCCATGCAGTCGGTGAACAGGTTCATGAACTACGGAGGCATCTTTGACCTCCCTCGACTACACTCCGACCTGGAGCATCTCGAACAGGAAACGTCTCATCCCGATTTTTGGAACGACACCCAAGCCGCTGCCCGAGTAAGCCGAAAAAAGGCCGCCATCGAGGGGGATATTCAGCGCGTTGCGGACCTCGAACGGCAGCAGGGGGACTTGCGCGCCTTAGTCGAGCTGGCGGACGAAACGGCGGACCCCTCCTTGGAGCAGGAATTGGTGGTCGAACTGGGCAAGCTCGAAGCCGCCGTCAATCAGTGGCGGATCGAGCTGTTGCTGTCCGGTGAGCATGACGGGAGCAATGCAATTCTCGCCATTCACCCCGGAGCGGGTGGAACCGAATCGCAAGATTGGGCGCAGATGTTGTTGCGCATGTATGCGCGGTGGGCCGAACGAAAGAAATATAAAATCGAAACGCTGGATTTGCAGCCGGGGGATGAGGCCGGCATCAAAAGCGTCACGCTCGCCATTAACGGGCCGCATGCCTATGGCTACTTGAAAGCCGAAGCCGGCGTGCATCGTCTCGTGCGCATCTCTCCGTTCGACGCGAATAAGCGGCGTCACACATCTTTCGCTTCAGTCTTCGTCTATCCGGAGCTCGAAGATGATGTCGATCTCGTCATCGAAGAGAAGGAGTTGCGAATCGACACGTTTCGCGCCGGCGGCGCGGGGGGTCAGAACGTCAATAAAGTTGAAACGGCGATTCGTATCACGCACCTGCCCACCGGCATCGTCGTGCAATGCCAGAACGAACGGTCGCAGCTTCAGAACCGCCTAGGCGCGATGAAGATTCTCAAATCTCGGTTGTATGAATTAGAACAACAGAAAAAAGAAGCGGAATTCAACTCGATCGTGGGCGAAAAAAAAGACATCGCCTGGGGCAGCCAGATTCGCTCGTATGTATTTCAACCATACCAACTCGTTAAAGACCACCGCACCAATGTCGAAGTGAGCCAAGTCGATAAGGTTATGGATGGTGACGTCGATGCCTTCATCGAGGCGTATTTGAAAAAACAGCAACTGAGCAAGGAGGCCGTCGCCCGACAGCCGCCCTCCCCTGATTCCAACCCACGCAACTGATGCACCTCAATATCAACCGAAAGTGTCATTCATGGACGAACTGAACGATCAGCGGCAGCAGCGCATCAAGAAGCTCGACACCCTGCGAGGATTGGGTGTCGAGCCACATGGATCGCGGTTTGCGGTTCAGGATCGCGCCGCCGACCTGCTCTCTCTGCATGGCGAGAAGTCGAAAGAAAGGTTGGAGCAGGAGAAAATCGCCGTGACGCTGGCCGGACGCATCGTCGGCTTGCGTCGATTCGGAAAAGCGGCTTTCGCGGTCCTGCAGGACGGCGCCGACCGAATGCAGGTCTATCTAAAAAAGGATCTCTTGGGTGAACCGTCTTATAAAGTATGCGAGGAACTCGATCTGGGCGACTGGATCGGAGTCGGCGGCACGCTCTTTCGCACGAAGACCAACGAACTGACCATCGAGGTTCATCAGTTCACCTTCCTCTCCAAAGCGCTGCGGCCCTTGCCGGAAAAGTGGCATGGATTGACCGATGTGGAAACGCGCTATCGGCAGCGATATGTGGACCTTATCGCCAATCCGCAAGTGCATCAGATATTCGTCACGCGCAGCCGCATCATTTCGGCCATTCGCCTCTTTCTAATCGAGAAGGGGTTTCTGGAAGTCGAGACACCGATGATGCATCCCATCCCGGGCGGCGCGGCAGCTCGTCCCTTCGTCACGCATCACAATGCGCTCGGCGCGGACCTGTATTTGCGGATTGCGCCGGAACTTTATCTGAAGAGGCTGATCGTCGGCGGATTTCCCCGCGTCTTCGAAATCAACCGTAACTTCCGCAATGAAGGCATCTCGACCATCCATAATCCTGAATTCACGATGCTGGAGTTTTACCAGGCCTACGCGGATTACAACGATCTTATTGCCTTGACGGAAGAACTGTTAACCCAGCTCGCGCAACAGATTCTCGGCACCACGACGTTCGACTATCAAGGACAATCGATTCGATTCGACCGTCCGTGGCGGCGATGGTCCTATCTGCAGGCGCTGCTGGAAGTCAATAAACTGGAGCCAGCCGTTCTGACGAATCGGGACGCCGCTCTGCAGGCCGCACGCCAACTTAAAGTAGACGTGGATAGCAAAGCCGGCCACGTCGCCATCCTGACAGCGATATTTGAGGAAACGGTGGAACCGCAATTAATCCAGCCGACGTTCATCACGGATTTTCCAACGGAGATTTCTCCATTGGCCAAACGGAAAGACTCTGATCCGACCTTGACGGACCGCTTCGAGCTGTACATCGCGGGACGGGAAATTGCCAATGCCTTCTCCGAGTTGAACGACCCGCTCGATCAACGCGAGCGATTCGAGGCGCAGGTGGCGCAACGCGAAGCCGGCGACGAAGAAGCCCATAACCTGGACGAAGACTTTTTGCGAGCCCTTGAATACGGCATGCCGCCGACCGCGGGGGAGGGCATCGGGATTGACCGCCTCGTCATGCTCTTTACCAACCAGGCCTCCATTCGCGACGTCATCCTCTTCCCGCAACTTCGTCCGGAGAAATAGTTGGCCCTTCCCTACGAAATATTTATCGGTCTCCGTTATCTGCGCGCGAAACGCCGGCAACGAACGATTTCCTTAAATACGTTCGTCTCCATTGCGGGTATTACACTCGGCGTTGCGGCCTTGATCGGCACGTTGGGCATCATGACCGGCTTTAAGGAAAGCATTCAGGCCAAGATCCTGGGTACCACCTCACACATCATCGTGCAAGATCGGACCAAAGATGGAATGGCCTCGTACGGCGCGCTGGTGGGACAGGTCGAGACGGTCCCGCATGTGATCGCCGCCACGCCGTTTGTACTCCGCCAAGTGCTCTTGACGTCGCAGTCGGGGGTCCAAGGCATCGTGCTCCGTGGAATCGACCCAGACAAAGAGGTCCGTGTCACGGAACTCGGGAACAATATCAAAGCGGGACGCTTGCTGGACCTGACCGCATCCGACCGCTCCGCGCCGCCCAAGAAGACCGCGCCAGAAATCACGACGAATCCCGACCCAAACCCGCCGGCGACCGAGCATCCGGGTATTGTCATCGGCAAAGAATTATCGCTTCGCTTAGGCTCGTTCGTGGGCGACACGGTCAACGTGGTCTCTCCGGTGGGCCCCGTCAGCGCGATCGGGATGGTGCCAAAAATTCGTATCTTCACAGTCGTCGCGATCTTTGAATCGGGGATGTTCGAATACGATTCATCACTCGCGTATATCGGGCTGGAGGAAGCCCAGAAATTCTTCAATATGAATCAAACGGTCACCGGCATCGAAGTGAAGGTGGACGAAATTTTTCACGCGCCCGAGATTGCGCGAGACATTGAGCGCGCGGTCGGATTTCCCTATTGGGCGAGGGATTGGTTGCAACTCAACCGCAATCTCTTCTCTGCGCTGAAGATGGAAAAGACGATGATGTTTCTCTTGCTCGTGCTGATCACGATCGTCGCCTCCTTTAATATCGTCAGCACGTTGACGATGATCGTGACGGAGAAGCAGCGAGAGATCGCCATCTTGAAGGCGATGGGCGCCACCCGGCCGGCGATTATGCGGATTTTTATGCTGAATGGATTGATCATCGGCTTGACCGGCACATTTATCGGCATTCCGCTTGGTTATACCTTCCTCTGGCTGATAGAAAATTACTGGACGTTCGATCAGACGGTTTATTACATGTTGCACATTCCCGTGCATGTCGAGACCATGGATGTCATCCTCGTCTCGGTCTCGGCGATCTTAATCAGCTTTGCCGCCACGCTCTATCCGTCGTATCAGGCGGCGAAGCTGGAGCCGGCCGCGGCTTTACGATATGAATAACGCGATGCGAAAGCTCAGTGCTCTATGATCGAAGCCGTCAATCTCACGAAGTCATTCAAGATGGAAGGCCTTGAGCTGACGGTCCTCAAGGGGGTCAATCTCACTATCGCGCGCGGCGAAATGCTGGCCATCGTTGGCGCATCGGGGGCCGGCAAAAGCACCTTGTTGCACATCCTTGGCACGCTCGACCGCCCGAGCAGCGGCACCGTTCTTTTCGAGGGGCAAGATCTGTTTACACTGTCGGATCAGAAGCAGGCGGAATTTCGAAACCGTCGCATCGGGTTCGTCTTCCAATTTCACCACCTCCTGCCGGAGTTCTCGGCGTTGGAGAATGTCTGTCTCCCCGCCTATATCCAAAATCGGTCGGCGCAAGACGTTCGCGGCGAAGCCATCTCGCTCCTAACGGATGTCGGATTGGAGCATCGCCTCACTCATAAACCGGGAGAGTTATCGGGGGGAGAACAGCAGAGGGTGGCCGTCGCCCGCGCCTTGATTCAACATCCCAACCTCGTCCTCGCAGACGAGCCGACCGGCAATCTGGACACCCATACAGGCGATGCGCTCTTCAATCTCATGCGCGCGCTAAATCGTTCTCGCGGGATCACATTCGTCATCGTCACGCACAATGAAAAACTTTCGGCTCAAGCCGATCGCATCATTCATATGGAAGACGGTCAGATCGCGCCGCGCTAGCCGACATCCGAGTGTCACCAGTCCTTGCGATCCTTGACGAACCGATTGTTTTCCCGTAGGTTTGAATATAGATGGTCTTCATAACCTTTAGTTTTACAGACGTAAAAGGGCGGATGTTGCGGGCTTACGCGCAGGGTCTCATGGCAGTCCTTATACTGGCATTGTGTGCCCCCGCGACAGGATCGGCCATTGAATTTGCCATTGTCGGTCCTCGCGCGACCGCGATGGGCGGGGCCGGCGTCGCCACGACGACCGACTCGATGGCGACCTATTGGAATCCTGCCGGCCTCGCCATGACCCAGACCTCTGATATTCACGTACAGGGTAGCGTACAAGGCATCGATCGATTGGGAGTGCTCGATACAGTCAAGCAGATTAACGATCTCGACACGAATAACTTGAGCAGTATTCCCCAAGCGCAAGCCCTCGCAAACAAGCTCAATCAGCCTGGAGCGTCCGTGTCTGCCATCGGGGCCGCCGGCGCATACTTCAAAGGGTACTGGGGCAATTCGGCCTTCGGATTCAATGTGTCAGACGTTGGGACCAGCGGCGGGTTTATCAAAACGCCGGTTTCAATCACGCCGACCGGAAGCCAATATCAAGTGAACGGTCAATTCTCCGTACGCGGATTGGAACTTCGCCAGGCTGCCTTTTCCTATGCGTATGCCTTTTCCGACCGTACGTTTGCGATTGGCGCCACCGTGAAGGCCATTCAGGGAGCGGCGTATACCGGTATATTAGACGTCAACAAGGCGAATGACTTCGACAATATTAAGGATAGCTTTGGCAAGGCGAAACTTTCGACCGCGATCGGCATTGATGTCGGCGCTGTCTTTCGTCCGGCGACATGGCTCAGATTCGGCGTCGTCGGGAAGGACATCAATGCGCCGACATTTGATGCTCCCGATGGAAGCCAGTTTAAGGTCGGCCCGCAAGTCAGAGGCGGCATTGCCGTCAACCCAGACGCCTCATTGACGTTAACCTTTGATGGAGACATCACGTCGAACCAAACACTGGTACCGGGCTTGAAAAGCCGTGTCCTGAGCCTTGGAGCGGAACAGACGGTCCTTTCCGAATTTTTTGCCTTGAGGATCGGCGTCCTGAAGAATGTGGAAGATGCCAAGTCGACCTTTACGCCGACGGCTGGATTCGGAATCAGATTTTTTGCGCTTCGGTTCGATGTTGGGGGCGGATATGATTTCGATAAAGGGCAGGCGTTGGTTTCAGGCTCCGTCTCCATGACATTCTAATAGGTATACGAATGAGTCACAGAGTAATGCACTACGTCAAGGCGCACTTCTATGTTGGCATTGGAATCGTGTTGCTGACAGCGGTCCTGACCGGATGCGGCGGCCTACAGGAAGCCTGGGAAGGCCCTGGTGCATCGGCGTTTCGACCCAGCTCCATCGCCGTTCTGCCGCCCATTATCGGAGCACTGGAAGGCTCGCGCGAAATTGCGCATGAAGTCGTTACGGCCGCTCTAAAAAAGTCCAACCGGTTTGCTATTGTCCTAGAGCAGGAGCAAATCAACGACTTTTTGATTAATTCTAACGAGACCCGGGAAACCTTTGCCAAATTGCTCTCGACCCTTGAATCGACCGGTCTCTCGGAACAAGAAGCCGCCGTCAGATTAGGAAAGGCATTCAAGGTCGAATCGCTGCTAGTCGTGCGCGTCAATCAGTGGGAGTATCGCCGATCGGAAGGTGAAAACGCCGCTCGGGTCGGCCTCTCGTTCCGTTTGATCGATACCAAGCATGGCGCCATTGTCTGGAAAGCGCGTCACGAAAAATCGAAAACGTATATGTTTTTCAAACCGGACCTGAAAGAGATGGCGACCGAGCTGACCGAATACATGATCAAATACATTCCGTAATACAGCCCCGCCGGGACCTCAGCCACCTTTGCTTCCATTCACTCGTTCATAGACCTTCGCTTCAAGAAACAATCCGAAGAGATCCCGATCTACCTTTCCCTGCGTCACCTCGCTCTCCAGAATTTCAAACGCCACATGGTTGGGCACGGCGGACTTGTACGGACGGTCCGACGCCGTCAGCGCGTCGTAAATATCGCAGATGGTCATCATGCGGGCCTGCACGGGAATGCTGTCGCCGGGCATCCGCTGCGGATAGCCGGTCCCATCCAACTTTTCATGATGGCCATAGGCAATCAACGGGATATTTTTTAGCGCGTCCGTCCACGGAATGGTGGACAAAAATCGATGGGTGTGCGTGACGTGACTCTCGATTTCCACCCGCTCGTCGGCCGTCAAACTTCCTCTCGGGATCGATAAGATGCCGACTTCCTCAGGAGTCAGATAAGACGATGGGCCATCGAATGACTCATAGCGCATGCCGGCAATGTCGTGGAGACGTTCAAATCCACCCTTTGGCAAGACTGTAGGCCGATTGGAATGGAGCAGAAACTCCAGAATGCCGTTCGTCTCGTCGATTCGTCGAGCCAGATCCTGGTCCACCTCGGCCAGAAACGCAACCGTATCCTTGCGATCGCCGGACATCAACTGTTCGACCTTTCGCCGAAGCGCCTGCACTTCCCATGTGCGCTTAATAAAATCAAACCGGGCTTTCAGCAACGCAAGATCACCGGGAAACAGCTTCTGCGCCTTCACAAGGATCGGCTCACGCACACCGACCTTGCCGAAGTCATGCAAGACAGCCGCGTACCGAATCTCTTTCATCTGATCGTCGGTAAACCTGGTCCCCGCATACGGGCCTCCATCAACCCGATCGACGATCTCAGCCAATCCACACGTCAGCGTTGCCACGCGGCCGCTATGCCCGCTCGTGGTCGGGTCGCGGCTTTCGATCGCCAGCACGCTGGCGGAGATAAACCCTTCAAACAGCCGATTGATCTCTTCATAGAGGTTGGCGTTTTCAATGGCGATGCCCACTTGATGGCCGAGGGCGATAAAGTCTTGCAGGTCGTTTTCTTCAAAGTCACCGCCTGTCTGTTTGTTGATGGCCTGTAGAACGCCTAACAGTTTGCCTTTCGCGGTGACGGGCACGCAGACCATGTTGCGTGTCACGAATCCGCTTTGCTTGTCCGCCTGCGAAGAAAAATGCGAGTCGCCCTGCACATCGTTCACGATGATCGGCTGACCGGTCTTGGCGACGTGTCCCGCTATACCCTGCCCCAATTTGAGGCGGATCTCGCGGACGCTCTTCCCCTTCTCGCCGTGGGCCACCTCGAAATATAATTCCCCCGCAGCGGCATCCAACAAAAGAAGTGAGCCGGCTTCCGCTTCCATCACCACTGTGGCAGCTTCGATTGCCCGCGTTCGAATCTCATCGGGCTTTAAACTGGAATTGAGGAGCGCCGTGATGTCGTGCAGTTTTCGCAAGCGACGAATGGTCGCCTGAGCGGATCGATCCGTGGATGGCCGGGATGATGGAGACGCGGATTGTGACGATGAACCCGGTTGAGATGGGGCAGAGACACGGCGTTTGGGTCGCGGTGCTGTAGCCATGTCCCTCTTCCTGGGAATGGTTGACCGATGACGAAAGAACCGACTATCCCGCGACGGCTGACGGCTGTTGAATCAGGGCTGCTTTCAAGGAAGCGACGTAGCGGCCGACCTGTTCCGCCATACACGTGTGGTCGTGATGCTCGGCAATGCGCCGTACAATCGCCGACCCGACAATCACTCCATCGGCGATGGCGCCGACCCGCGCCGCATCGTCGGGTGTGGCCACGCCGAAGCCGATGGCAATCGGCGCCTTCGTCAGCCGACGAATCTTCGCGATGTTCCGCCTCACGCCTTCCAGGTCAGGCAATAGGGATCCGGTAATCCCGGTCAGCGACACGTAATAGAGGAACCCTTTCGATCGTTGCGCGACTTGTGCAAATCGAGCCGAGGTGCTGGTCGGCGCCAAAAGGTAAATGAGGTACGGCCCTCCTTCACAATCCGCCGCTACTAGGAGACCGGCTTCCTCGGGTGGCATATCCGGTACGATCAGACCGTCGACGCCGGCCTTGGCCGCCTCGACACAAAATGACTTTTCGCCGAACGCATGGATGGTATTGTAATACGCCATCAGAACGAACGGCACCTGCGTTCGTTTTCGAAGCGCCGTCACGGTATTGAGAATTTTCCGGAGCGTGGTTCCGCTTCGAAGCGCTCGATCGGCCGCTTGTTGAATGACCGGCCCATCCGCAATCGGATCGGAAAACGGCACGCCCAGCTCGATGATATCGGCGCCAGACTGTTCCAACTCCATGACAAGCGCCTCGGTATCGGCCAGCGAAGGATCGCCGGCCATGATGTAGGCGATCAGTGCTTTTTCGCCTTTGCCCTTGAGTCGAGCAAATGTGGTATCGATACGGTTCATGTTAGATGGCTCTTCTAAGGATGCTCAAAGGCTCGGGGTACGTCCCAAGGAGACGCGGGACCGAGAAGGGAAGTTGGGAATCTTTTTCAGCATCCTCATAAGGTGACGCCCTTCATGCGCGCCACCTGATTCACATCCTTATCGCCGCGCCCGGACAGATTCACGATGATGACCTGGCGTTTCTTGAGAGTGGGGGCCAGCTTCACGACTTCCGCGATCGCATGCGAACTTTCCAATGCCGGAATGATGCCTTCTTCCCGGCACAAGAGATCAAAGGCAGCCATCGCCTCGTCGTCGGTGGCCGAGGTATATCGAACACGACCGGTGTCATACAAATGGCTATGCTCCGGACCGATCGCGGCATAATCAAGCCCCGCCGACACCGAGTGGGTAAGATTGACCTGTCCATCCGCGTCCTGCAAAAGATAAGTCATGGTCCCGTGCAAAACGCCGGGCCGACCCCCAGCGAAACGAGCCGCGTGTTTCCCGCTGGCGACACCTCCGCCTCCCGCTTCGACACCGACCATCTTGACACGCGTATCCTTGAGAAACGGATGGAACAGGCCGATGGAGTTGCTTCCGCCGCCGACGCATGCAACCAGATAATCCGGCAACCGGCCTTCCGCGGCCAGGATCTGCCGGCGGGCTTCGCGTCCGATGACAGATTGAAAATCGCGAATCATCATTGGATAGGGATGCGCGCCCAATACCGAGCCCAAAATGTAATGCGTGGTCTGAACGTGGGTGGTCCAGTCGCGCATCGCTTCATTGATCGCATCCTTGAGGGTACGGCTCCCGGCATCGACACCGGTGACCTTGGCGCCGAGCAAACGCATCCGAAACACATTCAACGACTGGCGTTGCATGTCTTCGGTGCCCATGTAGACTTCGCAGGTGAGTCCAAATACCGCGGCCACCGTAGCAACCGACACGCCGTGTTGCCCGGCGCCGGTCTCAGCAATGATGCGCTTCTTTTTCATCCGGCGGGTCAGCAGCGCCTGTCCGATCGAGTTATTGATCTTGTGCGCGCCGGTGTGCGCCAGGTCTTCTCGCTTTAAATAGATTTTCGCGCCCCCGAGTGTCCGCGTGAGCCGTTCGGCATAATACAGGGAGGTGGGACGGCCGACATAATCTTTCAGATAGCGAGTGAGCTCGGCCTGAAAGGAGCGGTCCTTGCGCGCTTTGGCATAGGCCTGTTCCAATTCGAGCAACGCCGGCATGAGTGTCTCGGGAACATAGCGACCGCCGAATTGTCCGAACCGTCCGTGTTTGTCGGGCTGTGTAACCATGTGACTCAAGAGAGGTGAACAATACCGTTTGCCGTCACGGAGTATAACCATCGAGCCGCTGTGACACAAGTTGAGCGGCTCGAATAAAAGACCTCACCTTGTCATGATCTTTTTTTCCAGGAGAAGCTTCGACGCCGCTGCTCACATCCACGCCGTAGGGTCGAACGTGGGTGATCGCGGCCGTCACATTGTCCGGCGTAAGCCCCCCCGCCAAAAGGATCGACGCTGCTTTCGCGGCTTGCGCCGCTAGCGTCCAATCCGTTGTCTGGCCGGTCCCGCCATAGGCAGATTCCGAATACGTATCGATGACGAAGCCTCGAACCCCGGACCGGCCTTGATATTCGGCGAGCGACAAAAAGCTGCCCATGTCGCGCAATCGAATCGCCTTTATCACGGGCCGTCCAAGTTGCTCGCAGTAAGCGGCCGACTCATCGCCATGCAATTGCGCGAGCGCCAGTCCGCACGAATCCATGAGATCGCGAACGACTTTCAGATCTTCATTCACAAAGACGCCAACCGGCAAAACGAACGGAGGAAGGGACAGGATGATTCGACGCACAACCTCCGCGGTCACACATCGGGGGCTCGGGTTGTGAAAGACAAACCCGATAGCATCCGCCCCACTATCGACAGCCGCACGCGCATCGTCGAGATTCGTGATGCCGCAGATCTTAATTGTAATCTTTGAATTATAATTTTCCATAGGCATGTAACAGACGAGCTGTATCTTGCCCATCCATAATCAAGAACCAAGATGCTTTCCCTTGTGCTTTGTTTGCTGCTATCTTTCCTTCAACATCGCGTATGACATTCTCTGAGATTACCCCGATAAATTGGACCACAAAGAGTTTTGCTGGAGAATCGAGCAGACGAACCAATTGATCGCCATTCTTGCCGCAATCGCTAATTTCCATAACCCTCTTTTTAAGACCCTTGCCTTTAAGAAGGAAGGCTGAGGCAGTTCTCGAACCATTGACTATCACGTTTGCAGTATATAGATCGTTAACTTCTCCGCCCCAATCCTTCTTGTGAAATGACACATTTAGAATCTGCTCAAGAACAAGCTGAACTTCCTCTTCGGATCGCTCAAAATAGCCATTCTTTATATGAGGTGCCACCATACTAGGATTGACATCTCTTGCTTTTCCAAAACTATCAATGTCCTCGATATAGAGTCTAGACTGAAGAGGGAGATCCGTATAACGGTTTAGATTATGAGCAATTATATTATCTAAACCTAGTATGAAGTCACGAAGCCTACTCACCAAGCAGCCATATTTATAGTCCACCTCACCTGAGATCATCCCTACCGAGTTGGGCGGGTTTACAAAAGTATTCTTTTCTAATTCAGAAGGGAAAATGTCGTCTAGCCCAAGTTGTACTCGTCCACCCCAATCATTAAATTGTTCTTCGTATATCTTGATATGAGCATTGGGATCAAAAGATTTATCCTCTCTCTTATTGAGGTAATCCTTCTTAATGCTATCGAGAACCACATAACCTTCATTTACAAGAGCCGTCAACTGTTCCTCTGCAGCCATCCTTGACTTTTTTAACCTCATTCAAATTAACTGCATGCAAGTAACTTAACTAACTTTCGCATTGAAAATCCGCCGTCATCCCGTTGATCGTCTTTAGCCAGTCGGTCGCAATCGTATGAAGATTCTGCAACCGTCCATCACCCGGATCGGCATCAACCAACAGTGTGACCGCTTTCCCGAGATATTGTTTGGCCAAACTCATCGACCCGCAGACCCCGGATGATGCAGGGAGCTGGCCGCCGGCTCGCACAAAAAGCGCCTGGGCGCGATAGCTGTGTTCTTGCGCACGAAAGAGTGACTCCGCCCCGCGATACCATTGCGCGCGGCCGACATCCTTCTGACGGCGAGCCAGTTGGGACGCCATCAAGGCCGCCTTCCCGATATTCATGGCCGCGGCCTCGGCATCTTCATTTGCGATTGCTTCTTCGGCTTTATTCTGAAGCCGTTCCAGCTCGGCTTCTTCGCTCATGACTTGGCCCAAGGCCGTCGAACCGTAGACGCAGACACACAACGCCGCCATGATGAATCGGCCATTGAGGGGATTACGCACGAGACGACGATTCCTTGTCCGTGCCAAGCAACTCTCGCACCTTCGCTCCGATATCGTGCGCGCGTATCAACGACTCACCGACGAGCATGGCATGGATATCGGTATCGATAAAACGTGTCACGTCGGCGCGAGTATGGATGCCACTTTCGCTGACAATCACCTTATCTTTGGGAATGCGTTTCGCGAGACGAAACGTGACACCCAGGTCCGTCGTAAAGGTCGTGAGATCTCGATTGTTAATTCCGATCAATCTCGCCTCGGGCAGCCGCTCAAGCACGGTGTCGAGCTCTCGCTCGTGATGGACCTCAATCAACGCATCGAGGGACAATTCTCTGGCTAATGCGTAAAAATCGATTAATTGCTGCCGTTCCAACGCGGCGACAATAAGCAGCACCGCATCAGCCCCATAGGCCCGCGCCTCGTAGAACTGAATCTCATGAACCATGAATTCTTTATCCAAGGTCGGGAGGCCGATCTTGCTTTTTACTATCTGCAGATACTGCAGACTTCCTTGAAAGAAGGTCTCATCGGTCAACACAGACAAACACGATGCGCCATGATCTCGATATTGCTCGGCAATCGTGATCGGGTCGAAACTTTCCTTAAACTCCTCTTTCAGGTAGCCAAGACTCGGCGACGCGCGTTTCACTTCGGCAATCAAGGCCGGACTCGTCGGCTTCCGTGTCGCCTCAAGCGTGAGTACGAACAGTAACGGCGGCATTCGATCGGCGATCTTCGCCTTCAACTCGACCATATACCCTCGGCTCTGCTTATGCCGCACTTCAGCACGCTTATGTTCAAGAATCCGATCGAGAATCATTCTTCTTTCTTTTCTCTCTTCTAGAAGCGAATGGGCAATTTCATCTCTGAGGAGGCAGGCAGACTCCCTCCCTCTCACTGCGCGCGTCTAACTCACCCACCCGCCCCAAGCTCGCCAAGACGCGCTCCTTCCCGGGCGAGCACATTCGGATTGTGCGCGGTCTGCGAGCACGGAAGTCCCCTCGCTCGCCTCGTCCTCTTCATTTTTTCGTAAATTCTACGAGCCGCTCCAACTTTTCCATGGCCGCCCCGCTCTCGATCACCTGCACTGACAATTCAAATCCTTGTTGAACCGTCTTGGCCCGCCTACAGGCAACGAGCGCCAGGGCCGCATTCAGACACACCACATCTCGCTTTGGTCCCGTGCGCCCCCGCAGCACTTCGCGAACAATCAAAGCGTTATCATCGATCGATCCGCCGCTAAGATCCTTCAATCTCACCCGTTCCAATCCAAAATCTTTCGGGTCCAGAAAATAGCTGGACACGACGCCGGCCTTTCCTTCGGAGACCCACGTTCGCTCCGTCAAGGTCACTTCGTCCAAACCGTCCATCCCGTGCACGACAAAACAATGTTGCGTGCCGAGATGCACCAACACCTTCGCCATGAGTTCCGTGAGATGATAGTCGTATACGCCTACCATCTGCATGGTGGCGCCCGCCGGATTGCTGAGGGGGCCGAGAATATTCAGCAATGTGCGAACGCCCAATTCTTGACGAACAGGGGCGCAATGTTTCATGGCTCCGTGAAACAACGGCGCAAAGAGAAATCCTATCCCGACGTCATTCACGCATTCTTCGACGCGAGCGGCCGGCAGATCAATGTTGACGCCCAAGGCGGATAAGACATCCGCACTGCCGCACCGAGACGATACCGAACGATTTCCGTGCTTCGCGACCGTCACCCCACTACCCGCCGCGACAAAAGCCGCAGCGGTCGAAATATTAAACGTGCCTGATCGATCCCCACCCGTGCCGCAGGTATCGAGGACCAACGGATCGGTTACCCGAATGCGAGACGCCCGTGCGCGCATGGCTCGCGCGGATCCCGCAATTTCTTCGACCGTCTCGCCTTTGACGCGAAGCCCCATTAAATATGCAGCGATCTGCACGGGGCTCGCGGACCCGCACATAATGTCCAACAAGGCCTCTTCGGCCTCTTTTTCACTCAAATCCGCCCGTTCGGCAAGCTTGGCGATGGCGTCTTTGATCATGTGGAAGCACTCGAATTTCGCATTGAATCGATTGTAATGAGGGTGGAAAGGGAAAGCAATGAATCGTGCGGAAGGAAGTATGGTTAAATGAAATAGACTCTACAGAGACGATTCATGGCGAGTCACAAGCGTCGAGTCCCCCTCAGGCCGGTCCATTCATCGAGCATCAATCACATAGGGTACGATCCAGACACGCAACGTCTATTTCTCGAATACTCGGGCGGCCGTCTGTATGAATACCTCGACGTGCCGGAGGAGATCTATGTGGGCCTCCTGCAGGCCGAATCGATGGGACGATTCGTGAACTATGCTATCAAACCTCATTATTATTATCAGGAGATTTCTCAGAGACCGGAATGGGTCGAGGAGCGATAAAATCCGCGGCTGGTCGAATTGAGGAGCTCTCGAGGAGAGGTGATCGATGAGGAGTCACATGGAGCGATAGGAGGGATACTCTTGACGAAGCAGCACGCCATGCGGCGTCAACTACCTCGTCAAGCTTCGAACAAGTGTTGCGAGTTTACTGCCCGACGGGCTCGCTCCGTGGAGCGGTTCGTCTCCTAGGAGAGGGCCGGCCTGGTCGTCGAAACTCCGACCTTCTTGGCGCCATGTGATCGGCACCGTGCCGAGTATGCGCAGGGGGGCTTCCCGGTGCGAGCGGCACCGACTGACCGAGCAACTTTTCAATCGCCCGCCACTGCCCCTGATCCTCTGCCGTGACAAAACTGGTCGCCCGTCCCGTAGTTTTCATCCGCGCAGTGCGGCCGATGCGATGGACATAATCCTCAGGACAGTTCGGCAGATCGTAATTCACGACGTGGCCAATGTTTGCCACATCAATACCGCGTGCCGCAATATCGGTCGCCACGAGAATGCGGAATGTGCCTCGCTTAAATCCTTCTAACGCCATCCGCCGTTGCGAAAGTGTCCGATCTCCGTGAATCACGGCTACCTTGTGTCCCACGTTCCCCAAGACATGCCCGAGACGGTCCGCTCGATGCTTGGTTCGGGTGAAGATTAATACGGAGTTGTCTTCCTTGCCCAACAAGGAGACCAAGAGATCTGTCTTACTATCATGTGTCGTGTGATGCAGGCTTTGGGACACGCCATCAGCGGTTGTAGACGGAGGTGATACCAGCACCTGCACGGGATTCTTTACACTGGCCTGCGCTAATCTGTTCAGATCCACCGGCATGGTCGCGGAGAAAAGCAACGTTTGCCGCTCTTCCGGCATCGCATCCAAAATTTGATTGATCTGAGGCGCGAATCCCATGTCCAACATGCGGTCGGCCTCATCCAGCACCAAAATTTTCATCGGCGCCAAATTGACCGTCCCATTCCATAAATGATCGAGCAATCGACCCGGCGTCGCGACGAGAATATCCGGACGCTGGCGCAATCCCCTGACTTGGGCCTGCATGTCGGCGCCGCCCACAATAGTAGTGGCAAACACGCGTGAGTTTCGACCCAGTTTATCGATGACCTCTTGAATCTGAATGGCCAACTCTCTGGTCGGCACCAGAATCAGAGCGCGGGGTTGTCCCTTCGGCATGGCGGCAAGCCGCTCGATGAGAGGGATCACGAATGCGGCAGTCTTGCCGGTGCCGGTCTGGGCACACCCTACGACATCGCTTCCCTTTAAGGCATGCGGTATGGCTTGCGCCTGGATTGAGGTGGGCTCAGTATACCCGGCCTTAGTAATATCACATAGGAGTGATTCGGATACACCGAGAGCGTGAAAATTCGTTGCAGTCGTCTGCACAGCACTATCCTTTCGTTATGATCGCATTGTCACGGAATCAGAGAACCGAGGGGAGTCAGAATCAGGAGGGAGTCCGCTCCAAACAGGACCTGGTCGCGATGCGATCGCGAGGTCCGCTTATAAAAACCATCACCATCGACGGACCTTTACAATGATGATGGTGCACATCCTACAGCACAAGAGAACATCCGTCAATGGTTTTTATCTAGATCACATCGGAATACGCAGAAGTGGACATGAGTACCGCATGATAAAGATCGTCGCACCGCTCTGGCCAGTAGAGAGAGTAAAGGCTTCACGCGCAGCGAGGTACTTGCCGGCGCAACTCCAAGAGTTCGAACGGTTTTGGAAGGAATGAAATAGGATCGACCAGCATGGTCGCCTGAGCCGCGTCGAGTTGAGCGGATAGCACTAAGATTTTAGAATCAGACCTGTGCGCCCTAATCATGCGAATGAATTCAAGTCCGCTAATACCGGGCATATCGATGTCGGTGATGGTCAGATCTGGTGTAGACATCTGCCATAATCGCCAACCCTCATTACCATCGGCCGCTTCGACGACGGTATGACCATCTTCTTCTAAGACACGACGCAACAGCCAGCGAATGGAAGCGGTGTCTTCAACAATTAAAATGCGAGCCATGATCTGGGCTTATTCTTTCTTTCTTCCTTAATGTGGGAGGGCCACATCTATTTCATAGAGTAACCCAAAGGACCTAGATGTGATGTCCGTCACAGGACGATACGTGTGTAGGTATTATTAATTAAGTTATACACTGTTCCATCCTTTACATCTCTCGTCTTAAGCCCTCATCTTGTTTCATTTGTTCCAGGGCGATCAGAGCTAGGCTCTAGACAACCAAGACACGTTGACACTAAAGAGCCCACCTGTTAAAATACACCGTTCAATTTACTCAGCTGTCTCTCCTTGAATGTTCTCCTCAGTTAGCCGTTCGAGAAGTATCCCATCAGTTAGAATAATGACAGGCGATGTTCCTTCCATCTGCCTGAAAATAAGGAGACTTTTGTGAAACCCTCTCTGAGTCTGCAAGCAAATAGGTCTCGAAACAAGCGGGCAAAACCAAAACCCATCATGCAGTGGGAGCGGCTCGGGTTAAGCAATCCGTCCGACAGTCTCGCTCCTTCTATTGAGGAGATCCGGCGCGAAGTGACCCTCATGGCCAGCCGTGGCCTCGCACAGGGGACGCGAACACGAACCACAGTAAAGACGCCGGTGAACGCAGTTCGGAGCGGGGCAAATCGTCAATCTCGTAGGGGAGCCACCGAATAGACGTAGACGATCCTGAGAACGCACTTGCAGAGTGTATTCTCCTGATGCCAAAATAGAATCCTGTTCGGTCGGATCTGCTTCGAAGGAGGCCTGATCCCACGCTAAGGAGGCAATCATCGCAAAACCAGGAAAAGCAACTCTCGCGAAGCGTAATCGTGAACGAATCCTTCAACTCAAAAAGAAGGATAAAGAGGCGCGGCGCGTGCAACGCAAGGTCGATAAGGAAAGCCGCCCCGAGAACGCGTCAGAAGATCCGGATTTAGAAGGATTGGTCTGGGGTCCGCAAGAACCACTTTATTGATCGATTTCGCTGCAGTCACCATCCGACACCAGGACTGTTGCCCGCATCGTCTGTGAACGAGCCCTGCCTTCAACCAGGGCTCGTTACTTTTTTCACAGTTAATTACGCTTCCCATCCCCTCCGCAGACGAGTGATTGCTTTTCAAACACACCTCTGATAGGCTGACTTCGCTTCCACATGTTGGGTCTCGTGTGGAAGCATCAGATCGTTAGACCCATCACCGATGTTGTTTTATCCGGGAATCTGATCGGAAGCCACACCAAAGCCGCCCTTATAGGTTCGCGTCTTCGGGCCGTTCCTTCCTATCTCTATTTCGTTCTCGTGTCTAAGACAATATCATTTTTTCCATAAGGAGGACCCCCATGGGTTCGAAACTGTATGTTGGTGGGTTGCCATATTCGGCAACTGAAGCGCAATTAAACGATGTGTTTGCCGCGCATGGCACGGTCGAGTCCGCGCGCGTCATCACCGATAAATTCACCGGACAATCACGAGGCTTTGGCTTCGTCGAAATGTCGACGCCTGAAGAAGCCAATGCGGCCATTGCAGCGTTAAACGGCTCTCAGATGGACGGTCGTACGTTGACCGTTAATGAGGCGAAGCCTCAAGAACCTCGCACCGGTGGTGGAGGGGGCGGCCGCTTCGGTGGCGGCGGAGGCGGTGGTGGACGCGACAGTGGACGTCGTAGCCGTTTCTAATTTCTCTATGTGAGATCTCATGGGGACGCCGACCAATGGCGTCCCCGGTCACCCCCAACTGAATCTTGACTGCATGAAGACAACAACCCTTCCCGCACTGCCCTTCAGTCCCTCGTGCAGCCTCGCGACTATTATCCTCTTTGGCCTGCTGAGTGTCGGCGCCGTCTTGGCCGTACCGGCGTTCGGATTTTTGTATGGTTATACGTGGCTGGACTGGACCATGTTCGTCCTGCTGTACGTTGTGACGGGCTTGGGCATCACCGTCGGCTACCATCGCTTGATGGCGCATCGAAGTTTCGACTGCCCTGATGCCGTGAAAGTGGCCTTGATGATTGCCGGGGGATGGGCGTTACAAAATACCGCGCTCAAATGGGCGTCCGATCATATTCGCCATCACGCGCATTGTGATGGCGAGAGCGATCCCTACAATGCTCAGCGTGGATTCTGGTACAGCCATTGCGGCTGGCTCTTTTACAATGACCCTCGACCCAATGAAAAATATGCTTCTCGGTTACGCCAGGATCGTATCGTCATGTGGCAGCAACGAAATTATATCCTCATCGTCATCTCCGGCTTCGCGCTACCGTTTCTGGCAGGACTTCTCTTCCATGGATGGATGGGCGGAATTGGATGCGTATTACTCGCCGGGGTGGGGCGTATATTTGCTGTTCTGAATTCGACATTTTGCATCAACTCTATTTGTCACCTCTGGGGAGATCAACCCCATGGCACATTCGATTCTAGTCGCGATAGTTGGTGGGTATCGTTGTTGACCTTTGGAGAGGGTTATCACAATTATCATCATACCCACCAAAGTGATTATCGTAACGGCCCCTACTGGTACAATTTCGATCCTTCCAAATGGGTGATCTTTTTATTATCCGCTGTTGGCTTAGCCACATCGTTGCGCACAATTCCACGCGCGGATGGATAACTCGCCTCCTCAACTTCTATCCCCGCACCTGAATACGTAATCTGATTATTCACAATCTCGCCAGCGTGTTTACCACGCAGACTCCCCTGCCTTTCCGATAGGCATTCGCCGTGCGTCATTCTACCTTCGCGGTGTACGCATTCAAGACAATAATTTTGGGATCTATGGATAGAATACTAGTCATCGACGATGACCCTTTAGCATTAGCCACGTTGGAGTTGATACTCCGCATGGGAAAGGGCCCAGGGACGGTGGAAACCGCGCGGACAGCCGAAGCAGCGCTTCTCTTTACTGCGGGGATGAGCTTCGACGCGATCGTCAGTGACATACGCATGCCGGGTTATGACGGCATCGATTTTCTGCGTGAGGTCAAAGCCACTCACCGCAACACTCCGGTAATTTTGGTAACCGGGGACGACAATTGGGATCTGGAATATCTTGCCTTCCGCTTCGGCGCGTTTGCCTTGCTCAAAAAACCCATTCAGCCGAATGCCCTGCTCATGACTGTGAACCGGGCGCTTGAAAAAATCAGGAGCGGGGGATGCTAATTGGGAGACACGCCGTCATGTTCTGTCCGGCTCTTATTCGGGATGGTGGACTCACCTCCCGAGAACGTAGAGGAAGGCGCCCCGTTTTTCTTCAAAACGCCGATGTTCTCATCGCGCAATAACGCATCCCTCACCTGACGCATGGCCTCCGCAAATGCCCAGTTCAAGCGGGCACCTGGAGGATGTTGGTCATTGGGAACAAAATCATCCGTAGTGACTCCGTGTCCTCGGTACGTGCCGATCAGCTCGCCCGTGGGTTTGAGAAGAATCACGCGCAGATCAGCTTCCGCTTTCGAAGTGTAAGTATCAGCTTGAAGAATTTTGGCCATGGCCTTTGCATACGGCAAGGCAGCCCAGACTTTCGGCTGGTAGGTCTCGTAAAACTTTTTGATGGTCCCTGTCAGAATCACATCGGGATGGTCGATATAGGTCTCGATCTCTTCGACGACGTGATGAATGCGAAAATCGTCTTTGACCGCCTCCGTGATAGGGCCGGCGAGCTGCCCCACAGTAGTTGGTTCTACATCCGATGCAACCACCCCATAGGGTCGCCCAGGAGCCTTCATGTCGGGTGACTCGGCAAACCGATGTATTTCGACGGTGAGCGGAATGGTCCGCGGACTTTCTTCCAAATCGAGAGTCGGCGTATATCGTATCGTGCAGCCCGTAATGAAAATGCCCAACACAATCGTACAGAGAACACCTCCCAATATTCTATGCTTCCTCCTTTGAGTCATGCACCATTACAACACGTGGCAAGCCCGGACGCTGTCAGTAATTAGGTAGACACCCGTGACGTTCAGCTTGGGGAACAGCCGCCATTCTCCTACTCGATGAACACCATTTTGGGATGTCCCTCGCCTTTCTCACCGCTCTTGCGTTTTCATCTCTGCTCCTTCATGCTGACCCGCCGTTTCATCACAGCGACACTACCATCCATACGAAAGTCGATCTTGATCCATGGCCCAGACCATTCTTTTAAGCTGCGAATCAATCAGGAAGACGTACGGGATGCACCCCCTCTTCGATGACCTCTCGGTGGCGCTCTTCGAAGGAGACCACGTTGGCCTCGTCGGCCCCAACGGCTCGGGCAAATCCACCTTGCTTAAAATCCTGGCGGGACTCGAAACACCTGATCGCGGGACCCGTACGGTTCGCCGACAACTTCAGGTCGCCTATGTTCCGCAAGAGCCATCCTTCCCAGGAGCGCGGACCGTCGAAGATGCGCTGACGCAAGTATTGACCGACCAGGGCCGTGATCCACATGAACATACGGGACTCGTGGCGCGCGCCTTGGGGATCGGAACATTTTCCGATTCCAGTCAACTTGTCTCGACCTTGTCGGGAGGGTGGCGCAAGCGTCTGGCGATTTCGCGCGCCGTGATGTTGGAACCGGACGTGTTATTGATGGACGAGCCGACCAATCACCTGGACGTCGAAGGCATTCTCTGGCTCGAGGCCTTGTTGAAAAATGAACCTCGTGCCTTTCTGGTCGTCAGCCACGACCGGCGCTTCTTGGAATCCGTGGCTACCCGCATGATCGAATTGAATCGGTGTTACGAGCATGGTGTCTTCGAGGCCAAAGGACGCTATAGCGATTTTCTGGAGCAGCGAGAAGCGACACTCGAAGCTCAGGCCGATCATCGCGCGTCACTGGCCAATCGGGTACGCCAGGAAGTCGAATGGCTCCGCCGCGGGCCTAAAGCCCGCACGACCAAAGCCAAGGCACGAGTCGAGTCGGCCGGCAACCTCATCGCAGAGCTCGACGCGGTAAAAATGCGGGGCCAGCAGGCCACGGCCGGCATCGATTTCACGTCATCGGGCCGACAGTCGAAACAACTCATCGTCCTACAGCAGCTAAGCAAATCTTTCGCCGGGAGGCCGATTGTGAAGCCTCTCGATTTTACGCTCGGACCCGGCAATCGCCTCGGCTTGTTAGGCCCCAACGGCAGCGGCAAAACGACTCTCTTGAAGCTCTTAGCCGGTACGTTGCCGCCTGACGGCGGCACCATCGTACGAGCCGATCGCCTCCGCGTCGTGTCATTTGAGCAGCATCGCGATTCCTTAGATCCCACCATGTCGCTCAAACGCGCCCTGGCTCCGACGGGAGACGCCGTGATCTATCAGGATCGCTCGGTGCATCTCGTGTCCTGGGCCAAGCGGTTTCTTTTTCGGCCCGAACAACTCGATTTGCCGGTCGCCCGGCTGTCCGGTGGAGAGCAGGCCCGATTGCTGATCGCGCGACTCATGCTGCAACCGGCCGACCTGCTTCTTCTCGACGAACCGACCAACGATTTGGATATCCCGACGCTCGACGTGTTGGAAAATAGCTTGCTGGAATTTCCAGGCGCGCTCGTCCTGGTGACCCACGACCGATGGTTGTTGGACCGCGTGTCCACCATACTCATGGCCTTGGATGGGGCCGGCCATGCGGAATGGTTTGCCGACTATGCGCAGTGGGAGACGGCCCAGGAACGGAAAAGCAACCGCAGGTCCGAGGCATTCGACCGGGTGCCCACTCGAAGGCAACCGGAACCGAATCGCCCCTCGCCAAAATCGAAAGGCCTGTCTTATCGTGAGCAACAAGAATGGGATCAAATTGAACGGAAGATCGTCGAAGCAGAACAAGCGGTCACCACCTGCCAAGCCGCGATGGAAGATCCCGCCGTGGTCTCAGACGCCGGTGCGCTAGAAGCTCGATGCGAAGCGTTGGAGGCTGCACATACTAAAGTGGAACAGCTGTATGCTCGTTGGAGCACGTTAGAAGAGAAACGCAGTCAGACGTGAATACGCCCTAGATTCACGTCTTTTCTCAAAGGCGTCACTTTCCAGTTTCCACATCATCAACTCTCCCAAGCCGCTTGCACAACCTGCATTTTTACAGACTTTTTACACGATAGTCTGGGCTTTTTCCCCCATTTCTACATACCTCGCTGTATTCTCAGAACGGCCAGAGTTTGCACACGGACCGATCCCATTTAAGAAAGGACGTCGCTGTGATTCTGCATCTGGGGACACTTATTTTTCTGCTCACGCTCGTGATGGGTGGTAGCTTGGCTGCGGGCGAAGCGATCACTCACTCTCCAATTCAGGACGAGCCACGTAAAGGCGCCATCGAATCATCGACCACTGAAGAACCGCGAGCGGAACCGGCCTCGCCGGCATGGCACTATGGCGGATTTATCGATCTCGGGTATTCACTCAACTTTAATTTTCCTGAAAACCATTTATTTCGAAACCGGAGCACCACTCCTCGCGTGAATGAACTCGACCTCAACATGGCCGGCGTCTACATAAAAAAGGATGTATCTGAGCAATCCCGATGGGGAACGGAGTTGTTGGTTCATGGGGGTCAGGATGCCAAAGACTTCGGCTTCGGAGTGAATTTACCTCATGTGGAAGGGTCGGACGCCTTGCGTCACTTCGGGCGAGCAAATGTCTCCTACTTGGCCCCAGTCGGGAACGGCTTGACGATCCAAGCCGGACTCTTCAACAGTTTCATCGGGTATGAATCGCTGTATGCAAAAGACAACTTTAACTATACGCGAGCGTGGATCGCCGATTATTCCCCGTATTTAATGTTCGGCGCGAACGCACAATACGTGTTCAACGAACAATGGAGCGGCACGTTCTTCGTGATCAACGAATACTTTCATCTTCAGAACGCCAATAGCCTGCCCAGTTACGGCATGCAGGTGGCCTATAAACCCAGCGCACCCTGGACGATCAAGCAAACCGTCTATTACGGTCCCGATCAGTCGGACACGTCGCTCGAATTTTGGCGACTTTTCTCGGACACCATCGTGGAATGGAAAGCGGAGGACGTCACCATCGCGTTCGATTACCAAATCGGGACGCAGAAGACCGCCGAAGCGCCTGGAGAACCTCGAACATTTTACACGGGAGCGGCTCTGCCCATGCGATGGCATATCGCCGGACCGTGGAGCGTCGCCCTGCGACCGGAGTTTTATTGGGATCGGAACGGCCTTCAGACGGGATCTGAGCAATTGATTAGAGCGGTCACAAGTACCGCAGAATATCGGCTTCCATATAAGTGGTCCAACACCATAGTGCGGCTGGAATATCGCTATGACGAGTCCACCGGACCGGATGGTGGTTTCTTTACTCGCACTCAATCAGCGCCCGGAGTGATCGAACTCACGCCGGCGCAACATATGGTGATCGTTGGGTTGATTTGGACCTTCGATTCACCCTAGTGGCTCAACTCGTTCGTCACCGGATCATACGGAACTTAGCGGAGAGGACCATGCTCATAATCACCGGGATCCTATTAATAGCCATCGTGGGCTTGCTGTGGACAGTCGTGCTGTCCCTGATTGAAGCCGATGGTCGCGACGACAATGGTCGCACCGCGCCTAAAAAGCGGAACGGAGCGTGGGGTCACACATTGAACGGGCGGCGTGAGGTGCGCATTTTTTACACCGTTTTTACACCTCGGTTAGTAGAGTAAGGCAGTTAACAAGGAGGAACACCATGGACTTTGTGATGCTCGGAATCATCATGATTTTTTTCACTGTCACGACTTGGTTACTTTACTTCCTTGCCAGACTTTAAGGAGGCCACGATGACCGCTTGGTATGTGACGGGTGGTGTGCTCTCTCTCGGCCTGCTCGTGTATCTCTTGATCGCACTGTTAAAACCGGAGTGGTTCTGATGACTGCCAACGGGCTCCTTCAAATTGGACTGTTTTTCGCGATCCTGCTCGCGCTCGTCAAACCTCTTGGTTGGTACATGGCACAGGTATACGAGGGCCGACCGTGCGGCCTAGATCGCGTCATGAGACCTGTCGAGCGTTGGTTCTACCGCCTCGCAGGCGTCCGGCATGACGAAGAAATGGAGTGGAAAACCTATGCAATCGCCATGGTGGTCTTTAGCCTCGGCGGCACACTGTTCTTGTACGGCTTGCAGCGGCTTCAGGACTTTCTACCGTTGAATCCGCAGAGCTTCGGTGCGGTGCCTTCCGACCTGGCCTTCAACACGGCCACGAGCTTTGTGACGAACACCAATTGGCAAGCCTATGGCGGCGAATCGACCTTGACCTACTTGACGCAGATGCTCGGGCTCACCGTCCAAAACTTTGTTTCCGCGGCGACCGGCATGGCCGTCCTCATTGCGTTGATTCGGGGCTTGGCACGGCGCACCGCGAGCACTATTGGCAATTTCTGGGTCGACCTGACTCGCGGCACCCTATACATTCTCCTGCCTCTCTCTTTGGTCTTCAGCCTGTTTTTGATGTCTCAAGGTATCGTGCAGACATTCCATTCGTACCAGACAGCCGTGCTGCTAGAGCCGCTGAAGTATGACAAACCTGTGACTGACTCTGACGGCCATCCAATACTGGATGAGAAGGGCCAAGCCAAAACAGAACCCGCAATCACGGTCGAACAGGTGCTGGGTATCGGGCCGGCAGCTTCTCAGATTGCCATTAAGCAGCTGGGCACCAACGGCGGCGGCTTCTTCAATGTTAACTCCGCCCATCCATTCGAGAATGCCACGCCCTTGTCAAACTTTTTCGAGGTCCTGGCGATCCTGCTCATTCCAGGGGCACTCTGCTACACCTTCGGCATGTTAGTGGGTGACACTCGGCAAGGTTGGGCACTCCTTGCGGCGATGACTATTATTCTGGTGTGCCTCATCCCGCTGGGTCTCTGGTCCGAGCAAACGGGTAATCCGACCTTGACCAACATGGGCATCAATCAGAATGCGGATTCAGGACAAGCCGGGGGGAATATGGAGGGCAAAGAAACCCGCTTCGGCATCACGAACTCGGTTCTCTGGTCTGCCGCCACGACTGCCGCTTCGAATGGGTCCGTCAATTCAATGCACGATTCGTACACTCCGTTGGGAGGGCTCGTCCCGCTTTTCCTCATGCAATTCGGAGAAGTGGTGTTCGGTGGGGTCGGCTCCGGCCTATCCGGCATGATCGTCTTCGCGATTGTTGCAGTCTTTGTGGCAGGACTCATGGTGGGGCGCACGCCGGAGTATCTTGGAAAGAAAATCGAACCATATGAGATGAAGATGGCCTCCCTTATCATCTTGATCATGCCCATCATCGTGTTGAGCTTGACTGCTTTGGCGGTCCTCCTCGATGCCGGCAAAGTGTCCGTGCTAAATCCCGGTCCCCACGGTTTCAGCGAGATGCTCTATGCATACACCTCAATGGGCAACAACAACGGCAGCGCGTTCGGCGGGTTGAATGTCAACACCTTCTTTTACAATACGACGGGTGGTCTGGCAATGCTGCTAAGCCGCTTTTGGATTATCATTCCCACGCTAGCGCTGGCCGGATCATTAGCTCGCAAGAATCTCGTCCCCGCCGGGCCTGGAACGTTGGCGACCCATACACCCTTATTCGTCGTGATGCTTATCGGCATCGTCGTGCTTGTCGGGGCGCTGACCTTCGTCCCGGCACTGGCGCTCGGTCCACTCGTCGAACACTTGACCATGATCGGCTTGTGACACTGTCACTGTGAGGAATCCATGGCCGCACTGACCACAGCACAGAAATCAACGTCGCTCTTCGAGCCGGCAATTCTTCGCCAGGCCGTGGTAGATGCCTGTCGCAAACTCACGCCTCGGCATCAATTGGGCAATCCCGTGATGTTCGTCGTGTGGGCGGGAAGCATCGTCACGACGGGACTCTTGTTTCAAGCCGTATTCGGACGCGGCGAAGCCCCGACCTGGTTTATTCTCAGTGTGACGCTCTGGTTGTGGTTCACCGTACTGTTCGCCAATTTTGCGGAAGCGATGGCAGAAGGCCGAGGCAAGGCACAAGCCAACTCGCTGCGACAAGCCCGACGCGAGATGACCGCCAAACAACTCGGCCCATTTCAACAGGGAACGGAGTTTTGTAGATCGCCTGCCATTGCGTCTCGAAAAGGAGAGGTCTTCGCGGTCGTCGAGGCCAATGCCCTAAAGAAGGGCGACGTTGTCCTTGTCGAAGCCGGGGACTTTATTCCGGCCGACGGAGAAGTCATCGAAGGGGTCGCCTCGGTCAACGAGAGCGCCATCACGGGCGAGAGCGCGCCGGTCATTCGTGAGTCTGGCGACCGCAGCGCCGTGACGGGAGGCACCCGCATCCTGTCCGATTGGCTGATCATTCGAGTCACGGCCGGGACCGGAGAAACATTCCTCGATCGGATGATCGCGATGGTCGAAGGCGCCAAGCGTCAGAAGACGCCGAATGAAATCGCACTCAATATTCTTCTGGCTGCGTTGACCGATCGTCTTCCTGCTGGCAACAGTTACCCTCCTCCCCTTCTCGCTCTACAGCGTACAAGCGGCCGGACACGGCATACCGGTCACCATGACGGTGTTGATAGCCTTGCTGGTGTGCTTGATTCCCACAACCATCGGCGCGCTCTTGTCCGCGATCGGCATCGCCGGGATGGATCGTATGGTGCAAGCGAATGTCATTGCCATGTCAGGAAAAGCCGTCGAGGCGGCTGGTGACGTGGACGTATTGCTCCTTGATAAGACGGGCACCATCACATTGGGGAACCGGCAAGCAACTGAGTTCGTCCCGGCTGAAGGAGTACAAGAGAATGCCTTGGCCGACGCCGCGCAATTGTCCTCGCTCTCCGATGAAACGCCGGAGGGCCGGAGTATCGTCGTGTTGGCCAAGGAGCGGTACGGTTTGCGCGCGCGGGAGATCCAGGAACTGGGTGCCACATTTATCCCGTTCACCGCTCAAACTCGTATGAGCGGCGTCAACTTGAACGGCCGCGAGATCCGCAAAGGCTCAGCCGATGCCATCGAGTCCTATGTCAATCATCTCGGCGGCACGTTTTCCTCCATGGTGACACAGGCCGTTGAAAGCATTGCCAAGCAGGGCGGTACGCCGCTGGTGGTAGCTGAAGGCGCCCGCGTATTGGGTGTGATTCATCTCAAAGATATTGTGAAGGGCGGCATTAAAGAGCGATTCGTCGAACTGCGGCGCATGGGGATCAAGACCGTAATGATTACCGGCGATAATCCGCAGACAGCCGCGGCGGTCGCAGCTGAGGCAGGCGTGGACGATTTTCTCGCCCAGGCCACGCCCGAGGCCAAACTCAAATTGATTCGTGAAATGCAAGCCGGCGGTCGCCTGGTCGCGATGACGGGAGACGGCACCAACGACGCGCCCGCACTTGCGCAAGCCGACGTCGCCGTGGCGATGAATACCGGCACCCAAGCCGCCAAGGAAGCCGGCAATCTGGTCGATCTCGATTCCAATCCTACGAAACTGTTGGAAATCGTCGCCATCGGCAAGCAGTTGTTGATGACGCGCGGCGCCCTCACAACGTTCAGCATCGCCAATGATGTGGCCAAATACTTTGCAATTATCCCCGCGGCCTTCGCGACCACCTATCCGGCGCTCGGCGCGCTCAACATCATGCATCTCGCCACCCCGGAAAGCGCCGTCCTGTCCGCGGTCATCTTTAACGCTCTTATTATCATTGCCCTGATACCGCTGGCCCTGCGAGGCATCAAGTATCGCCCCATCGGGGCCGGACCGCTGCTACGCAGACACCTGTTGGTCTACGGCGTGGGCGGCATCCTCGTCCCCTTCATCGGCATCAAGCTCATTGACATGCTTCTGACCGTCCTCGGCTTAACCTGAGAGGAATCTATGCGCGCGCAAATCAAACCCGCCATCATGTTGCTATTGCTCCTGACGCTCCTGACCGGACTTGTGTACCCGCTTGGGATCACGGCCCTTGCGCAACTGCTGTTTCCATACCAAGCCAACGGTAGTTTGATCGTCAAAGACGGTCGAGTGGTCGGCTCGTCCTTGATCGGACAGCCGTTCGACGATCCCAAATACTTCTGGAGTCGGCCCTCCGCGACCGCTCCGTTTCCATACAACGCCGCGGCGTCATCCGGATCTAATCTCGGACCCACGAATGAAGCTCTGATGAAAGCCGTCCAAAGCCGGGTCGATGCACTGAAAGCATCCGATCCTGAAAATGGAGCCCCCATCCCTGTCGATCTGGTCACGGCATCCGGCAGTGGATTGGACCCGCACATCAGCCCGGCGGCCGCCGAGTATCAAGTCAGGCGCGTCGCGCGAACTCGTGGTCTGGACGAAGCTACGGTCCGACAGATGGTCGCTCAACACACGCAAGGACGTCAGTGGGGAATCCTGGAGAATCTCGCGTGAACGTCCTCGAGTTGAACCTGGAACTGGACGGCTTGAAGTAGACGCTCATTAACCTGTTCACGATTGCCACGTCTGTGGACTCTCCCCTGCCCATGACATTCGACATCGGCCACTCCGCCATCGTGCGTCGGCACATGTACCGGCATGCTCACGCCCCCTAGGTTAAGCATTTGCGGAACACTATAATAGCGTCGCTATACAGATAGTCTTGTGAGGGTATGATGGATCCTCGCCGACCCGATCCCGATGCATTGCTGAAGCGCGTCCAGGAAGAAGAGACACTCGCGGCTCGCGGGAAAATTGAAAATCTTCTTTGGCGCGACCGCAGGCGTCGGAAAGACCTATGCCATGCTGGAAGCGGCCCATGAGCAGAAGCGCGAGGGGGTGGATGTCGTGGCTGGCGTCGTCGTGACGCACGGTCGCATCGAAACCGAATCTCTGATGGAGGGCCTGGAGACATTGCCGCCCCGCGTGATCGACCATCAGGGCGTGCGGCTTGAGGAACTCGACCTCGATGCCGCCTTGGCTCGCCGCCCCACCCTCATCCTTATTGACGAGCTGGCCCATACCAATGCGCCCGGGTCACGCCACACGAAGCGCTGGCAGGACGTCCAAGAATTGTTGGCGGCAGGCATCAGTGTCTATACGACCGTCAATGTTCAGCACCTGGAAAGTCTGAACGATGTCGTGGCACAAATTACTGGCATACGGGTGCGGGAAACCGTGCCCGATTCAGCTCTTGAACGCGCGGACGATGTAGAGCTGATCGATCTTCCTCCCGACGATTTGCTCCAGCGTCTCAAGGAAGGCAAAGTCTACATGCCGGACCAGGCTCGGCATGCACTCGACAATTTTTTTCGCAAAGGCAATTTGATCGCCTTGCGGGAATTGGCGCTCCGCCGCACCGCCGAGCGGGTCGACCAGCAGATGGAAGTCTACCGGCGCGACCATGCCGTCGTGAAAACCTGGCCGGCCGGGGAAACGCTCATGGTCTGCGTGAATCTGAATCCTCGTGGCATCCGCCTCGTCAGATGCGCGCGCAGCATGGCCTCCGGTCTCCATGCCAAATGGATCGCCGTGTACATTCAAACTCCACGCCATCTCCGGTTGTCGGAAGCCGAACGGAGTTCCGTCTTCCAGACTTTGCGTCTTGCCGAGCAATTAGGCGCAGAAGCCGTCACGTTGACGGGCGAATACGTCAGTCAAGAACTGCTGGATTACGCGAGAAGCCGGAATGTCACGAAGATCATCGTCGGCAAACCGCTTCGGTCACGGTGGAAAGAATGGCTGTTCGGCTCGGTGGTAAATGACCTCGTACAGCGAAGTGGGGATATCGATCTCTATGTCATCACCGCGGAAGCCGGTGAGAGCCGTCCGCGACTGGGTCACGTCTTCCAGCGGAACAGTGGTTGGTCCAGTTACGGATACGCCGGCTTGGCGGTCGCCGCGTGCACAGCGATCAGCTGGTTCATGTTTCCGTACTTTAGCGTGGCCAATCTCAGTATGGTCTATCTACTTGGTGTCGCGATCGTCGCCACTCGGTGGGGCCGCGGCCCATCGATTGCGGCATCCATTGTCAACGTGGCGGCCTTCGATTTCTTTTTTGTTCCTCCCTATTTCTCCTTTGCCGTGTCAGACATCGAATATGTATTGACCTTCGGTGTGATGCTGATCGTCGCCATTCTGATCAGCAGCCTGGCCGCCAAAGCCAGGCTACAAGCTGAAGCGGCACGGCACCTTGAACGTCGAACGAGTGTGCTCTACGCGATGAGCCGGGAACTCGCTACGCATCGTAGCGTGGACAAGCTTACCGAGGTCGCCTGCCGGCACCTCCAAGCTGTCTTTGAAAGTCAGGTGGCGGTGTTCCTTCCGGAGGACTCTGGTCGAGTGGCGCTGCAGCGGAGCCAACAGCTCTTCTTCGAAATCAATCCCAAGGAAGCCGGTGTCGCCCAATGGGTGTTCGATCACAAAGAGCGGGCCGGCCTCGGCACCGAGACATTGCCCGGCGCCACCGCGCTGTATCTTCCGCTCTTGGCATCGCACGGTCCCGTCGGTGTCGTGGCTCTCCGGCCTGCACACCCATCTCACTTGCTCAATCCGGAACAGATCCATTTGCTCGAAACCTCCGCCAACCAAATCGCGCTCGCCCTCGAACGGGCACGGCTGTCCGAGGAGGCCCAACAAGCCCATGTCCAGGCAGCCACTGAACGAATGCGCAGCGCCATATTGAGTTCGGTGTCGCACGACTTGCGCACGCCGCTCGCGACGATCACGGGAGCCGCCAGCAGCCTTTTGAAAGAGGGAGACCATTATGACGACACCGCCCGCCGGCAGTTAGCACAGGCGATATACGAAGAAGGTCACCGATTGGACCGATTACTTAAGAACCTCATCGACATGACTCGTCTCGAAGCGGGGGGCCTGCAACTCAAGAAAGAACGGCACCCGGTGGAGGAAGTTATCGGCTCGGCCTTGCAGCGCCTTGAACGCCGGTTGGAACCACACCGAATCACAACCCGATTGCCCGAAAACTTGTCCATGATACCTATGGATGCCATCTTGATCGAACAGGTCTTTATCAACCTCCTCGATAACGCGATGGCCTATGGCCCGCCAGACGGCGCCATTGACATTTCGGTCATGCCTAATAATGGGATGATCGTCTGTGAAATCGCGGATCGCGGACCCGGGGTCCAGCCAGGCGACGAACAACGGGTCTTTGAAAAATTCTATCGTGGATCGCCGAAGCGTGAAGGAGGACTAGGTCTCGGCCTGACCATTTGCCGGGGCATTGTTGAAGCCCATGGCGGCAGAATTTGGGCCGAGAATCGACCCAGTGGTGGCGCTATTTTTCGTTTCACGCTGCCGATGGATGACAACAAGAATGCTGAATCTTCGCCCTCCGGACAATCTGCACACGGCGCCTCGGCATCCTAACATGAGCCAGATGGTCGCTCACGAACCGTTAGTCTTGCTCATTGAGGATGAAGCAGAAATTCGTCGGTTTCTTCGAACCTCTCTACCAGTCGAAGGCTACCGCCTCATTGAATCGACCACCGGTCAAGATGGATTGGCGCAAGCGACCGCAAGAAATCCTGACCTGATTTTGCTCGATCTTGGTCTGCCCGATATGGATGGACTCGACGTCATCAAACAACTCCGCACATGGGGGAGCATTCCCATTCTGATCATTTCTGCTCGAGACCAGGAACAGATGAAAGTCGATGCTCTCGATTTAGGGGCGGATGATTATGTCACCAAGCCTTTTGGCATCCCGGAATTGCTTGCCCGCATGCGAACCGCCTTACGTCACATGACCCGTCTCTTACAAAACTCCGCCGAGGACGCCTTTTCCATCGGTGGGTTGCGAGTTGATTTGACTCGTCGACGCGTGTATGTGAACGAACAGGAGATACACCTGACGCCGATCGAATATAAGCTGCTGATGGTACTCATCCATTACGCCGGCAAGGTTGTCACGCATCGACAACTGTTAAAAGAAGTATGGGGACCATTGCACATCGATGAGCATCATTATGTCCGTGTGTACATGCGACAACTGCGGAACAAACTCGAACCCCATCCAGCTCAGCCCCGATATCTACTAACCGAACTTGGCGTCGGTTATCGGCTCAAGACTGATTTTGAGCCGCTCGCCTGACACTTTGGTGACTAATTTTTTTTGGGCTCAGACCTGATGCAAGAGCCCTTAAGAATCCCCCGACGGCGACCGATAGAACGACTAGAATGGTTGCGATATCCGGCTTCCCATCCTTCCCTTCCACCGGCCCTTCTCCAATGACGGTTGAAGAGATCATGTCACGGAGCGTCGTGACCGTGTCTCCGGATGATTCACTCGAGAAGGCGCGCGCATTGTTTGTGGAGTTCCACTTTCACCATCTTTTGGTCGTCGGCGACGGACAACTCCTCGGGGTCATCTCGGACCGAGATCTCCTTAAAGCGATCAGCCCATATGTCGACACGCTATCGGAAACCGTTCGCGATCGCGCGACGCTGAACAAGCGCGCGCACCAGATCATGAGTCGGCATTGCGTCACGGTGCGGTTGGGGACGAGCGTCGAAACGGCGGGCTACATGCTGATCGAGAAGAAGATCTCTTGCTTGCCGGTCGTCGACAAGGATGGTCACGTAGAAGGCATTATAAGTTGGAAGGACGTCCTGCAATCCTTTCTGCCGAACAGGTCCTAGACACGGCAGCCAGCGACGTTCAAAACATCTCCGGAGCGAAACCCCACTAAAGAACTGGGCGAAGAGACGATCGCTAGGGACGCATACCACGCGTGAAGGCGAGCCGGCGATGGCACTCGTAGCAGGCCATCACTTGTTGACGGGCTTCGTGCAGCTTCTTCTCGTTAATGAGCACGTATTGTTGCAACCGCTCGATCGACGCGCCAATGGTCACCAGACTGTGACCATTCAGACGGCGGGACGACAGCACCATATGGAGCGCCTCATCCTTGAGGTGATCGAGAGGCCGGTCATTGGCTCCGTTGATGACCTCTTGGAGCAGGATGAAACGTTTCTTCCACTTCGTTAGGATTAACTGTGTCGCCTGAACACGACGAGCGAGCGCCCTCGTCTCCACGGCAGATTGGATGACGTCGGTAAATTCGGTCCGATCGAGAGGTTTGCAGAGCACGTCGTACGCGCCCAGATCAAAGGCACGTCGCATCAATGATTCATCTGCGTGTCCTGTCATCAACACAACAGGAGTCGCTGTTCGTCGTTGTGTGACCGCTTCGAGGATGGAGAGGCCATTCATGCCGGGCATAGTCACACCGGTGACCACGACAGAGTAGTCTCGCCGCTCGAACCGCAGCAGAGCTTCTCGAGGAGAAGAAAACGTCTCGACCGCGACGGTGGGAAACCGCCGCATCAGCAACTGCGGCAAGTGTTCGAGAACGACCGGATCGTCATCCAGAAGGAGAACCGGGGCGGAACGCATGCATGAAGCATATACCACGACCGTAGTAATCACAAGCGGCAATAGCGTACGTATTATTACTCCTAACCTCTCCGGCTTTATGCGCGGCGTCAACGACGAGATGAAAACAACGTGACGCGTGCATGGGTGGGCTTCAGGAGGCGTCGGGGCAGCAGTGATCCCAGGATCATGCCGATGATCGCCATCAGAAATCCGACCACTTGAGGCGGCCAGAGGGTGTCGGTCGAACCGACCAGTTCCAGCGTGATCCAGGTGATGAGCCCCCCGGCGATGGCGCCTATCGCTCCATGGGTGTTAGCGCGCCGCCAATACAGCCCGGCAACAAGCGGAATGAATGCGGCCACCAGCGTGACTTTATAGGCGCTCTCCACCATTTTGAAAATGCTGGCCTGCGAGTTCAATGCGAAGATCAAGACCACGCCGGAAAAGCAGACGAGCACCAGACGCATGATCCGAAGCAAGGTGCGATCATCCATATGGAGAACCAGCCCTTTGATAATGTTTTCGCTAAACGCGATCGACGGCGCCAATAAGGTGGCCGAGGAGCAGCTCATGATGGCCGATAGTACGGCGCCGAAAAAGATAATCTGTGCCGGCAGCGGCGTGTGTTGGAGAATGAGCGTCGGCAAGATGAGCTGCGAATCTGTCTTCAGCAATGTTCCGAACATGTGCGGATCGATCAGCGTGGCCGCGTAGGCCAAGAACATTGGGACAAAGGCGAAGCCGAAGTAGAGCGATCCGCCAAGGACCGACCCACGTACTGCAGTGGCCTCAGTCTTCGCCGACGTGATGCGCTGGAACACGTCTTGCTGCGGGATCGAACCGAACATCATCGTGATCCACGCTCCGATGAAAGGAATCCAGGCTCCGACACTCGCCGTGGGAAAGAAATCCAACTTCCCCGCTGCGGCCGCATGGTCAATGACGGCACCAACCCCGCCGGCCAATCCGCTGATCTCCGACGCAATATAGAGCATCCCGCCCATGATCACGGTGATTTGAACGAAATCTAGAATGGCCACCGAGAACATGCCCCCGAACGTCGTATAGATAAGGACAATCATGGTCCCGATCATCATGCCGGCGCTCTGACTCACCATCCCCTGCGAGACCACATTGAAGATCAGTCCCAGCGCCTTGATTTGCGCGGAGACCCAACCGAGATAGGACGCGACAATACAGAGCGTACAGAGCACTTCGACGGTACGGCCGTACCGCATCCGGTAGTAATCGCCGATGGTGAGCAGATTTAAACGATAGAGGCGGCGCGCGAAAAATAGTCCCGCCAAGATCAAGCATAGACTGGAGCCGAATGGATCGGCTACGACACCATGCAGACCGTCCTTGACAAAGGTGGCGGAAATTCCGAAAACGGTTTCCGCCCCAAACCAGGTCGCGAAGACCGTCGCCGTCACGACCGGCAGCGGCAAAGTACGGCCGGCCACAGCGAAATCACTCGCATTGTGGACCCGTGTGGAGGCATAAAGACCGATCGCGAGGGAGATAAGAAGGTAAAGGATGACAAAGCCGAGAATCATCCGATGGTCACTCGTTCAGGAGAGAGAAGCGTTACAAGAAGCGACTCTAAAGTCACGGCAACTCCTGAGGAGGAAGAGTCTTTTCTTTGATGGAGCGATGGATGGCTCAGCGGATTGTGACGTTCGTCCATCAGACAATTTACACATAGGAGCTCATGCCTTCATGGTCCTACTAATGCGATTCATTTTGCGAAATCGCGGGTATCGATCACCTCGCCGTTTCGTTTGCCTTCCATGCTTTCCACGTAGGCTAAGGCGACCTGCTGGGCCGGCATGCCGTTTGTACTATCCATACCGAGGGCGATCAGCGTTTCCTTAACCCACACTGGGCTGACAGCGTTCACGCGGAGGCCGCGCGGCAGTTCCAGCGCCGTCGCGCGGACAAACCCGTCGAGGCCCGCATTGACCAAACTAATCGCAGCGCTTCCCTTCATGGGTTCTCGCCCCAATACACCGCTGGTCACCGTGAACGATCCGCCGTTGCTGAGATAGGGACAGCCGATCCGGACCAAATTGACTTGGCCCATCAATTTGTTGTGCACGCTCATCAGAAAGTCATCATCCGTGAGTTGATCAAACGGTGCAAATTGCGCCACACCGGCAGCCGATACGACCGCATCGATCGGCCCGGCAGCCTCATACATCCGTTTGATGGAATCGGCTGACGCAATATCCACCCGGTAATCGCCGCCGGTATGTCCCACTTTGATGACTTGGTGCCGCGCCGCTAATTTTTCGACGACTGCCCGTCCGATCATCCCTGTGGCTCCGACCACCATGACTTTCATCAATTCACCTCCTTGACCTCTCGTGCCTTCAGCGGCCGTAACGTGCCGTGAGTGAAGCCTTCGCCAGTGCCTGCTGATTGAGGTAAAAGCCCACCATGGCGCCCGACGCATCCTTTTTGAGCGGGAGCTGATCCACCTTCAAGGCATAGACAGTAAATATGTAGCGATGCGGTTTATCGCCGCTCGGGGGGCATGGTCCGCCGTAACCCGGCTGGCCAAAATCGGTCATGCTTTGGATCGCTCCTTCAGCAATGACATTGTCCGGCTTGCCCGCATTGGCAGGCAGCATATGGACGCTGACTGGAATGTTGAAGACGACCCAATGCCACCATCCGCTTCCAGTCGGCGCGTCCGGATCGTACACCGTGATGGCAAAACTCTTTGTTTCTGACGGACCATTGTCCCAATGCAATTCGGGCGAAATGTTTTTACCACTGCATCCAAAACTATTAAACACTTGTTCGTTTGCGACTGTTCCCTGTTCCTTCACCACAGGACTGGTCAACCGAAATTCAGCCGCGCCACTTGGTGTCGTGATCAATAAACAGACCATGGCTATCCACCATCGCATCATTATCAACCCTCCTTGTGTAAGACAGTAAAATAACCGAATCCCAACCTTACCTGTGGATGGGGGAAAAATGAGTCCGCCGGAGCGCTGACGGCCGTGTCAGTCCAAATGATGGTAAGGCCGAGAAGGTTTTCATCTCATCATCCGCGACCCTCATTCATGTGGGTCTTGATATCTATTCCTCACAGCGCCAAGAGATCTTCAGGCGACAAGAAATAATGATCTGAACATTGCTTTTTCAAAAATGGAACTACGATGTATATTTGAATAGCCCATAGGAACACAAGGCTAATAGCACGAATCACTCATACCCTGATCGCACGGCTCATCAAAAATCAATCACACGTTAGGTACTAATTTATCCTACACACAGACACGCGCCGCTCCTCTTACGGTTAATCTCCTAAGCAGGGCAAACTGCTCAGACGAATGACGACTCTATGAAGCTGACGCGCGCCATCCAAACATTTGGCAGGAGAATGCTCTCCACGTCCTCGCTCTCTTTGGCTCTCTGCCTTATTAGCCTTTCATCCGCCTTTGCCGACGACAAGGACACGCCGCTCGCTGGAGAAAGTTATCACACGGAACTGTTGGGCGAGCGGGTCGACGTGCCTGCACGCGATCGCAGAAACGTTACCGCAATTAATTTTGGGGTTATGTATATACCGAACGGCCCCAGTATGTTGGAGGTGTTGCCGTTCGGCTCGCTCTTTGTGTGGCATAACTGGGATGACGATTACCGCCGCCTTCGCGCCACCGTGGCCGGGGTAGTCAACGATATAAACTTCAATATTGGGTCACGATCGTTGAAGCGGTGGGAACTCGTCTTAACGTTTGACAACACTATCATTCCGTTTGGCCGAGCCGAATACGTCGAAGGACAACGCATCGCGCCGGTGGCAATCCAATGGAGCTATTTGTTTGCGGGGGCTGGAATCGGTTACCGAGAACAGTTACCAGGGAAATCGCAGGATAATGCCCTCGAAGTGTCGCTCACCTATGAACCCGGCTATCGCTGGTTCCAACGCAGTGGGGACACGTCCCCAAATTTTGTCGTCCCTGCCGATACGTATGAAGGTCGCGCTCATTTTAGACTACGCCTCGATGCGCTGGATCGCAATCTCATGGAGCTGCCGCATGCGGGGTTTTCCTTCGGCGGCGATGCCATGTATGGTCACCGCGCCCATTGGAGTCAATGGGGAGGAGTTGCCTTTCCACCACCGAATGCCCAACAGGAAAAGACGTATCAGTTGGTCAGTGCCTATGCGGTGGCGGCCGGCGGTGTGCCCTTTGTAGAGAGTGAACGGCACCGGCTGGTCTCATCTCTTTATGGGGGGATCGGCCGACACTTGGACCGGTTCTCCGCTTTTCGTTTGCCGGGAAGACCGACGGGATATGAATGGGAGGCTCTCTCACTGCCTGTCATGCCTGGCGTCCAGTTCAACGAACTGTTCCCGACGAAATATGGAATTGCCGACCTGATCTATCGCTATGAACTGCTGTTCTTCATGTATCCGTATATCCGAGCAACGTATGGACTCGTGGAACGCCCGCTGTTCGGCCCAGACGGCTCGATTCGATTTCAAACGGATCCGCTTCCGGCATTGGGAGGCGGCATCGTTAGCGGCGCGCCCTTCCGATCGCAGATCGAGGTCGGCTACAGCTATAACTTCGGAATCTTCCGCGATCCGGGCGGGCACGTGAGCATGGGCGGGCATGGATTGTTTGCCATGTGGTCGAAGGAAATCTAACAGCTGGAGAGACCGCCGATTTCGCCTACTGCATCCGTACACCAACCCTAGGCGTACAAGCATAGCCTGCTGATGATGGGCCGGGCTTTCCCGCCATCACTCTAATGGAATGCGATTCTTGTTCTGCGTCAACCACGTCTCGAAATTCTGCAACGCAGGGTTGAGCGAACGGCTGACTTCCACCTTCCGAGCGCCGCAGAAGATCGGCTCGAAGTCGCGTTTAAACTGGAACATATTGCCGAGATCGTCGGCGCCGGGGAACCCGAATCCGCGGTAAGTCTCAGGCGTCACCGCGTTGTAACGCACCTCTTGTCCCAATGCCTTTGTCAGGGCGGCCGCCATGTGCGCCCCCGTCAAATGTTCACCGGCAATGCCGACCGTGCGTCCGATAAATTCTTTCGGCTTCTTAAAAATTCCCAGCGCGCATTTTCCGATGTCCTCGGCCGCGATGCCGGGCAGTTTTTTGTCGCCCATCGGCAGGGTCAACGCCAATTTTCCATCCGCACCTTTCTTGGGTCCGGCACCGAAATTAATAAAATTTTCCCAATAGAATGCGGTTAAGAGAAACGTTGTCGGCAAACCCAAATCATTGAAGACGCGGTTGGCTTCGCCCTTGGCGTCGAAGTGCGGGACCTTGTATTTTCCCATCAGCGTGGGCATACGAGCATCACTGAGAGGCACCCACTGTCGCGTATCTTCAAGAGTGGACCAGACGACGTGTTGCAGACCTGCGTGCTTTGCCGCCTCAGCCATGGCTTTGGCTTCGGCGTACTCCTTTTCCGGCGACAGATGCGCCCAAAAAAACGTCACACAAAAGGCACCGTATGCCCCTTTGAACGCCCGCTTCAGACTGTCCAGATCATCGACATCCGCCGCCACCACTTCGGCGCCGAGTTGAGCCAGCTCCTTCGCCTTCGCCGAATGAATGTCACGGGTGAGCGCACGCGCCGTGAACCCGCTTTCCGTGTCACTCATGATTGCACGAACCAAGCCTCCACCCTGGGCTCCGGTTGCGCCGACGACGGCGATCACCTTCCTATCCGACATGGCATTCCTCCATCTGGTGCATCCAAACTCCGTGGGAGCTCGCCCTCTGACGACCGAACGTGCATCGAGAGGCTAGCATATTAGGCGACAGTGCGAAAGCCGATCGCCGACAAAACGTTTCCGTCATCCGCCCGCGCCTTTGCATGGCAGTGATCGAACGAAAAAACAACAGACAATTGCAATTGATACCGGCGACCCGTACACTAATACAAATGCGTATTAGTCGTCACTATGGCACCTCCGTATAACCTACACAAAACTCATCATTGTCCGATGGACCTAAGAATTTATTCGGCCGAAAAAAGAGGTGGAAAGAACGCCGGAGCCCCAACATGGACGGACTGCACTGGTCTGTCGCTATGCGCGACAACCTGATCGTATGTATATCGATTTCTACGGCCTAATCAGCGAGCCCTTCCGAACGACTCCCGATGCGGACGCCGTATTTTTCAGTCCCAGCCACCGGGAAGCGTTGAGTTCACTCCTCTATGGGGTGAAGGAACGAAAAGGCGTGATCGTCATCACGGGTGAGGTCGGTGTTGGAAAAACGACGATCATTCGCCGATATCTCACCATCGCCGCGCCACTGCCTCAAAAAACCGTTCATATCTATAATCCTAATATTACGTTCGAGCGGCTGTTGTTCACCATTCTGACTCAGGTCGGCATTGATCCGGGCAGCGGCCAGTCGGCGGAGATGGTCAGCCGGCTCCATGAATTCGCGTTGACGGAACAGCGTCACAATCGTGCGATCGTGCTGGTCATCGATGAAGCGCAGTGTATGCCTGTCGACACGCTCGAAGGGATTCGAATGCTGTCCAATTTGGAGACGGCGGAGGAGAAGCTCATCCAAATTGTGCTTATGGGACAGCCCGAACTGGACATCGTCCTGGACCGTCACGAATTGCGTCATGTACGAGAACGCATTGCGCTTCGCGGTCGAATTTTGCCGCTCACTAGGAAAGAGAGTCTCGAATACATTCAACACCGATTGCTGCAGGCCAGCCGTGACCAGCGACCGATTTTTTCGGCCGGTGCGTTGTCCGCTATCGTGAAGACGGCCCAGGGCATTCCAAGGCGGCTCAATATCCTATGCGACAATGCGCTGATCGCCGGCTTCCGCCTTCGACAGCCTACGATTTCGCGCGCGACCGTCACCCGCGTCATTGCCGAGCGGGAAGGCATTCAACCAGGGATCTGGTGGAATAACCGCATGGCACTCACCGCCGCGGCTGCTGTGCTGCTGACGATTTCGGTCCTGATATTTGCCTTGTGGAATCCGCCGAGGAACGCTGCGAGCGTCACAGCATCGGAATCGGAACCGACGGCGATGGCTCCGGGATCACCCTCCGCTCAACCCACACCTCCGGAGGAGGTCCCGCTCAAGCCGATGGCCCCCGTCAGCGCCGCGCCGCTTGGGAACCATCCGCCGTCTCGTCAGATCGAACCACCGGTCACGGCCGCCGCAACCGACGAGCCCTTCGGTGTGGGAAAGGTAGAAGCAAGCGAAACCGCTCGGCTCTTAGCGGTACTTTTGGATTCGGGACGAGTCGTCCTAGGGAAAGCGCAACCGACCATTAACAATCCTCGGCTAGAGGACAAAGATTTTTCCGCCTCGGTGTTTGAAGGCCGATTGCGAAAAGAGTTTTTGGCGAGGACCGGCCACGACATCCGGGCCCTTCCTTCATCGCCGTTACCGGAGCGCGCCAAGCCTTTACTGCAACGGCTAGTCTTTTTTATGCAGAAGGAAGTTCAGGATGCCCAGCGGGATATCAATAAGAAGGGCATCGGATTCAAAGGATTTATCCCGGCGACTTTTGCCACTCGCGTGGCCCAAAACTTCTCCAAAGACACAGGGCTGAAGCTGCGGCAAATCGGACCTCCCGGCATCGACTCCAGAAATCCCGACAATAAACCCGACGAACGCGAAGAACAGACCTTGCTGGTCGTTCAGAAAAATCACCCCAGAGTGGGCGACCATGTCATGGAGCAACAGCTGCCTGACCGTTCAATTCAAGTGCTCTTACCGCTGTTCTACAACAAGCCATGCCTGGCCTGTCATGGAAAACCAAAAGGCGAAGTCGATATCTCCGGCTACAACAAGGAAGGCTTCAAAGAAGGCGATCTCGGCGGGGCCATCTCGGTGGTTCTTCCTATTGAGGTGAATCGCCATGAGTAGGCCGCTGCGCTGGTTGTCGTCACGGTTGATTCGATGAACACCCTGCCGCGCTTCGATTTGTCCACGCCGTGAGAAGCGTTCAACCTCTCGACTCAGATCGATAAGATATCCAGATCTCAAGTACGGATGAGAGATGCCAAGCGCACCCCAGTTTCCTCACGAACAAAATGAAGAAGGCGAATTTACCCGGCAAGAGGATGGCTTCCGAGAGTGGATCACGGAGGACGGGCGTTCGGGCTATCCGGCCGTCCCGATGCGATATCACCTGTATGTATCACTGGCGTGCCCCTGGGCTCATCGCACCATTATTGTCCGCTCGCTGAAGAAGCTTGAAGCCGTCGTCGGCATGACGGTTGTCGATCCCATCCGTGACGAGCGTGGGTGGGCATTTCGAAACGGGCCGGGACACTCGACCGATTCGATCAATGGCTTTCACTTTTTGCGGGAAGCCTATCTGGCAAGCGATCCAACCTATCAGAAGCGGGTCACTGTGCCCGTTTTGTGGGATCGCGAACGCCGACGCATTGTCAGCAATTCCGACGACGACATCATGCGCATGTTCAATCGCTCCTTCGATCGGTACACGGACAGTCGGATCGATTTGTATCCGGACGGTAGCCGACGTGCGATCGATGAATTAAACGCACTCATCTATGAACAGGTCAACAATGGGGTATACCGCGCAGGATTTGCCATGACGCAAAGCGCATACGAGCGCGCGGTCCGCCGCTTGTTCGACACCTTGGATATATTGGAATCGCGTCTAGCTACCCAGCGCTATCTCTTCGGCTCTTCTTTCGTCGAGACCGATTGGAGGCTGTTCGTGACATTGATCCGTTTTGATGCCGTCTATCATGGCCATTTCAAGTGCAACATTCGACGCATAACCGATTATCCGAATCTCTTCGGCTACGTGAAGGACCTTTATCAGATGAAAGGGATTGCGGAGACGGTGAATTTCGACCATATCAAACGGCACTACTATATGACGCACGATGAAATTAATCCCACGCGCATCGTGCCGGTTGGTCCCGCCATAGACTTCCACGCCTTCCATGGTCGTGAGGCTCTTGCATAGCTGCGGATCATGATCGTGTGCCGAACATCGCGCACTCGTTGACGACCCTCGGTTATCCGATCGCTCGGCATAAGAAACATGTTGAACCAGCCGGCTCCGCTGGCATATCTTGGCGCTTCTTAGTGCGTGCAGTGGGCAGCTTGTTGTTCGATTTCTGCAACCTCTTCACGAAAGGATTACCAATGCGGATCGCATTGATCGTGGCCGCCGCCGTCTCTTACCTCACAATGTCGACGGCTTATGCCGCCACAACTGCGGTAGAACCTGCCAACGACGATCAGAAAACGCTCTACGCCCTGGGCCAGGCGATCAGTCAATCGCTGGGAAGTTTTAATCTGAGCGAAGCCGAATTAGAGATGGTCAAGACGGGACTCACCGACGGCGTGTTGAAGCGCGCCGGCAAAGTCGACATGCAAGCGTACGGACCCAAGATCCAGAAACTCCAAGAATCACGCGCGGCCGTCGTGGCAGAAGCTGAAAAGAAATCAGGCGCGGCATTCCTCACGAAAGCCGCGGCAGAAGCGGGTGCGGCGAAGACGCCCTCGGGAGCTGTAATCACCACGATCAAGCCCGGAAAAGGCGCGTCCCCGAAAGCAACTGATACGGTGAAGGTGCACTACCATGGCACGCTCGTGGACGGCACCGTGTTCGACAGTTCCGTTCAACGTGGAGAACCGGCCACCTTCCCTTTGGGGAACGTCATTAAGTGTTGGACAGAGGGAGTACAACAGATGAAGGTGGGTGGCAAGAGCCGCTTAGTGTGCCCGGCCAACTTGGCCTATGGCGATCGCGGATCACCGCCGGTGATTAAACCGGGCGCTACGCTCGTCTTCGAAGTGGAATTACTGGATATCGTCAAGCAGTAGAGGACCGATGTGAATTGGAAGCGAGTCGGCGTGCGGGCTTTCTATTAAGCCGCGCGCCGACAGACCTAGTCATTGAAAGGGAAATTAGTTCTTGGAAAAATGATTGCTGGTCGTCCAGATATAGGCCCACCTATTTCTTCTATTTCTCGGACATCCTCCTGGAAGATTCCCCCGCAATGGTGCGTTTGAGAAGGCCGCTGGAAACTTCCTCGGCGCGGGTTATCACCGCAATCGTCATCACGGATTGCTTTAAAAATACTCGTCTCGACATATTCCCTCCTCTCTATCGCTTTCCAGAACGTCTTCCTTTCATAGCGAACCCACAGCAAAAAAGAGGCCAGTGAAAGACCTCTGGCTCAATCGCCTCGAACGATAAGTTTCCCTGAAAAATCCTTCAACTTTCTCCTCGCATTGGCGTATTCGACCCGTGGCTATCAGGCATCTTGTCCTCGCAAGTCGATTGTGAAGACGAATCGTACTGTCTTCTGATCAAGACCGGTAGATTGTGCCTGGAAGTTTCTGCCGCTGTTGAGCAGCAACCTCACTGCCTGCATTGCTTCTGTTCTCTGAGGCAAGACAGCCCACCTGTGTCATGAGACAGTAGAAGACCGTCTCATACCGGCCTCGGCTAGATCGTCATAATCTCTAAGCTAATGATACTACTTACAAAATCTGAATTTTGTCAGTGGGCACGCCATATGAAAGACACACGGGCATACACCTTAAGGAGGCCAGAATGTTAAACCAAAGTACCATGACGCTGGATACGCGATCTTCGTTGAATGTTCACGATTTGCATTCACTGATCGAGTCACGCAAAAGTCCCGGTATAGTCATTCTGAATGGGCCGGGCGAAGTGCTGCATCTCAACGATCCGGCCTGGGAGATCCTTACGCTTCTCCGCCAACAAGGGTCGACGCCGGAGACGGCTCTTATGCCGAAGGCGATCACCGAGCTGTGCGAAGAACTCCATACCAAACTGAAAGGACAAGCCCCGGCATCAACGGGTCAGCGTCTGGAAACCATGCGTCTTATGGGCACCTCGGGGGAGGGAATCCTCCTGAGAGCATCGTCCTTCGAAGGCGGCGCAGACTCGCCCATCGAACGGCGACGATTTTTGATCGTCCTCGAACACATTACTGAACAGACAGTGAAGCCGGGTGATGCCAAAGAACGATTCGGTTTGACCCATCGTGAGTGTGAGATCGGACACGCACTCACCAAGGGACTCACGAACAAGGAAATCGGAAATGCGCTTGGGATCACCGAGCCGACAGTCAAAGCTCATATCAAGCATATTATGGAAAAGATGAAATGTACGACCCGCACGGCCATCGTCTCGCAATTGGTCGGCTCCTGGACCAGCGGTACCGCCTAGAGCCGGATCTCGACTACGATGGCTACATCACTTGAAGATCGCAGCAAGATAGGCTGTAGGATTTCTACGGACATCGCGGAGAGAGGCTTTGCGTTATGAATGCACTCTCACGCAAGGATTGCCATGAGTAGCCGCATCGCGATACACGTCGTCCTTTTTTTGATAGTCGCATTGAGTGTAGATCCCGGTCGTAGCGTCGCTGCTCAGTCGGAGATTCGTGGACCGGTTGCCTCTGTACGAAGCTGCAGCGAATTCTTGGTCAGTCATCGGAGCAAGATAATCGCTGTTCGAGTCGCGGGCATCGACTGTCCCGCCCTCACTCAACCCTTTGGTCCGGAGGCCAAAGCATTTGTCGCCACCTTGTTGAACAAGCGCACCGTGATCGTGAGACCAACAGGCCACGATCGGCATCGTCGAGTGTGGGGGGACGTCCTTCTTTCCGATGGCCGCTCGTTGGGTATCGAAATGCTCAAAGCAGGATGGGCACAGGCTTCCGCGACGGCGGTCGATGAACGCTTGTCAGAATTTGAACAAGACGCGCGGCGAGCCAAGATCGGTTTATGGAAAGAGCCCGCGCGCGTGCCTGTAGAAAACGTCGGACCTTCCACCCGAAAGAAATCTTCTACGACAGACAAATCCTCATCGCGGTAATCCAGACCATTTGCTGGGAAGCAGTGTTTATACTAGTCTCCGACCTTTCCCGTGATTTCCACTCACCTTGCGAACAATGGACCTGACACTCTTCGATATTCTAGCGGCCGGGCTCGTCATCAGGCTCCGGATAATTGTTCAGGCATCCACCGGCCTTGGAGCAGAGCTTGTGGTTGTTCCGCCTCTGGCGCTGCTCCATATCGAGTTTGTCCCCGTCCGTGATCTTTGCCAGGCTGACCTTGTCGTCTTTCATAACCGACGGCGGTCTCATCATGTTTACGGGCAGCGCGCTGGCTCTCATCGTTAAAAGTGTGCATGAAGATCGTGCGAGGGTGAACTCCTATATTCTTTTGCGGCGAGAGCAGCACCCACAATAATAAGACGGCGATTAGCTATTCGTCCGACTATGCGGAGACATTTGTCTTCATCATTATCTACCGTCCTCTTCTAACAAATGTGCGCGTCATCCTTCCTATCGATGCTATAATCCGCCACCTTGTGGGGGGTGACGTTGACATTCTCGCCATTAGAAAAAGCCATCCAGATCGCGACTGAGGCTCACGCCGGCCAGCTAGACAAATGTCAGCAACCCTACATCCTACATTCCTTGCGTGTCATGCTGAATGTCACAACTGAGGAAGAGCGGATTATCGGCGTGTTGCATGATGTTATCGAAGATACCCCCGTCGGGTGGGAAGACCTGGCGGGACGATTTCCTGCTGCTATTCTGGCGGCGTTAGACGCCATTACCCAACGGCCGAATGAATCTCACGCTCAATATCTTGAACGCGTTCTGGTGAATCCCTTGGCGACTCGGGTGAAGATTGCCGATATCGAAGACAATGTCAGCCCCGTCCGCATTCAACAATGGAGCCTACTTGAACCGGGGCGTGCCCAGCATTATCAAATCACTCGACTGCGGTCGCTGAAAGCATTGCAGCAACGCAACCTACTACTCCTCGCCTAATCTATTACTCTGTTCGCCGCGCTCCTCTCCTTATCTTCAACTCTCCCTCTACACTTACTTCTCACTCATAGTGCAATTCATATCGGTAGGATACGACTGACAGTGGTTGCTCCACTGCCCTACTGACGAGCCATAGTGGGTGCCACTATATAATTTCGTAGTTCACGAGGAGACGCTCATGCCAAAGAAAATGGTGCGATATGCGGTTGTCGGCCTAGGCCATATTGCGCAGGTAGCCGTGCTTCCGGCGTTCGCGCATGCGGCGAAGAATTCTCGGCTAACGGCGCTGGTGTCCGGCAATGCGATGAAACGCAAACAGTTAAGCGCTCGCTATGACATCCCTCATACATACTCGTATCGCGAATATGACCGGTGCTTACGCGAAGGCGAAATCGACGCGGTGTACATTGCTCTTCCCAACAATATGCACCGTGACTACGCCGTGCGCGCGGCCCGCGCCGGCATTCACGTGTTGTGCGAAAAACCAATGGCGGTGACGGCAGCGGAGTGCGCCCAAATGATACAGTCGGCCAGACGCGGCGGCGTCAAGCTCATGATCGCCTACCGCCTTCATTTCGATGAGGCGAATATGACCGCCGTCCAAATGCTCCACTCTAATAAGATTGGCCCCCCGCGCCTGTTTAACTCGACGTTCACGATGCAAGTGCGGCCCGGCGATATCCGGGTCCAACGGAAATTCGGCGGCGGCCCGCTCTACGATATCGGCATCTATTGCATCAATGCAGCCCGGTATCTCTTCGGCGAGGAGCCGGTGGAAGTGAGCGCCTTCTCTGCCAGCGGAGCGGACCGCCGCTTTAAGGAAGTGGATGAAATGACCGGGGCCCTCTTGCGCTTTCCGCAAGACAGACTCGCGTCCTTCATTTGCAGCTTCGGCGCGGCGGACGTATCCGCCTATGAAGTCGTCGGCACGAAAGGACGCCTCCACGTCGAACCGGCATATGAATACGTCGGGGCGCTCAAACAATTCATCACGATTGATGGAAAAACGAAGGAACGGACGTTTCGACGGAGCGATCAATTCGCGCCTGAACTACTCTCCTTCTCCGATTGCATCCTAAGCGGTAGGAACCCAGAACCTTCCGGAGAAGAAGGGATGAACGACGTCCGGATTATCGAAGCGCTGCTCCAATCGGCCAAGACCAGACGGCCCGTCACCTTGAAGGGCCTGCAACGTGACCGCAAGGCGACCTCACGTCACATCATCAAGCGGCCCCCGGTAAAGAAACCCATTTTAGTTCAAGTCAAATCTCCCAGTCTGTAAGCCCGTATTTCTATCCTTACTCATTTCACTGATCCAGAACGGCGCGTGCTTCATCTATCCGAGATGGAGTCCGTGGTGAATACGTCACAAACTCTCCTGACAACCTGGAGGCAAGATGACACTCGAAACTGTGATGACGATGCTGCTGTATATGGCGGCTGGTTGGATTGCGTTGGTCGCGGTGAAGATGCTGCAGTCCTGGTGGGAGGGAGGGCGGCCTGACCATCTCGTGACCGGTCTGATCGGCGTTGTGGCGGCGACGATCGCCATCGCCTATCTCACGTGGTGGCCGCTCTTGCTTGCGTTAACGTGGCAATGGATAGCGCCCTTCGTGTATCGAGCAGCCAAAGACTAGGCAACTGCTTGTCCCTTTCCTGGAGATCGTGGTGGCATTTGCGAAAGGCAACCCAGTACAATACACGGCTTGTACACGCACGAATATGGAAAATGATGAAAACGACCGTTCGGCGGACCTTCGGCATCGATATCGACGGCGTGCTGACTGATGTGGACGCTATGCTCGACGAGTTGGCCATCACTCACACCGGCCGGCCGTGGCCGCGCGAATTCGCCGCCACGCCGACGAGCACAACTGAACTGATTCCCGATCACCTGCTCCAGCGGATATTCGACGACTTTCACGAGTCACGTTTGAGCATATTGACCCTGCTCCCCGGCGCGCGTGAGGCCTTGGAGCAACTCAATCAGCACTATCGATTGGTCTTGGTCACCGCCCGGCGGCCGAGTTCTGAGCCGCTCACGCGCGACTGGCTACGCCAACACGGCGTTCCATTTGATGCTCTCTATCATCTGGAAAATAAATGCGAGAGCCCAGAGAAACTCACCGTGGCGATCGACGATCACCCGCGACATATTACGCGCTATCTGGAAGAAGGCATTCGTTGCTTTGTGATGGATTATCCGAGAAATCGCGCGTTAGAGCCGCATCCTCATCTGACCCGCGTCCAATCTTGGCCGGAAGTCATGGAACGGTTGGTCTGTGATCCGACAGAAATCACCGATGGGATGAAGGCCTGACGACCATTCAATCAAAAGACGGTGCCCCTCATCATAACTGGGAAGGCAATTTGACCGCTTATGAAACACGATAAATCCGAGCCCCATCACGCAGCCAGTACTCCCCCGGAGCGTGGTTTCTCGCCGGGATTCGCCGCGCTCGGACTCGAAGCCAAACTCCTTGCCGCGCTCGATACGCTGGGATACGAAGAACCGACGCCGATCCAACGCGAAGCGATTCCACCGCTGCTCGCCGGCCGTGACCTACTGGGTCAAGCCGCGACCGGAACCGGGAAGACCGCCGCGTTTACCTTGCCGCTGCTCCAGCGCATTGCCCACATGACGCGACACGCGCATCCCTCGGCGCTGATTCTGGTGCCGACCCGGGAGTTAGCCGTCCAAGTGGCGGAGGCCGTCCATCGCTACGGAAAGGAACTGCGTTTGAACGTGCTGGCCATTTACGGCGGCCAAGCCATTGGACAGCAGCTCCACTCCCTGAAACGCGGCGTCGATATCGTCGTCGCCACGCCGGGGCGCGCCCTGGATCATATCCGGCGCCATACCATGAAGTTGGAGCAGGTGCAAATCGTCGTACTGGATGAAGCCGACGAAATGCTCGATATGGGATTTGCCGAAGATCTCGACGCAATTTTAGGGCTGACGCCTCGGGGGCGTCAGACCGCGTTATTTTCAGCCACCATGCCTCCCCGCATCGCCTCCATCGCGCACCGGCATTTACACGATCCACTCGAAATTAAAATTGCGCGTGAGCCGGTCAAGGCAGGCGCTGCGCCGCGCGTTCGCCAAACCGCCTATCTTGTGGCGCGGCCCCATAAGGTGGCGGCGCTTGGGCGCATCTTGGATATGACCAGCCCTACGTCCGCGCTGGTCTTCTGCCGCACCCGCTTGGAGGTGGATGAGCTGACGGACATGTTGAAAGCGCGCGGCTATCGAGCCGAGGCTATCCATGGAGGCATGACACAGGTTCAGCGCGACCGCGTGATGAAAACATTTCGTTCGGGACAGACGGAACTCCTTGTGGCAACCGATGTCGCGGCGCGCGGCTTGGATATCCCGCATGTGTCGCATGTCATCAATTTCGACGTGCCCTCCGCCCCCGAATCGTATGTGCATCGAATCGGCCGCACCGGCCGTGCGGGACGTGAAGGAGCGGCGGTGACACTTGTAGAGCCTCGCGAACAACGCTTGTTGCGGAATATCGAGCAAATGACGAAGTCGAGAATAGACGTCGCCGCCGTCCCCACCGTCGCCGACTTACGAATGCGGCGCCTCGAGTCGACTCGAGCCTCGATTCAACAAATCCTTACGGCAGGCGAGCTGGATCTCTTTCGCGTGATGGTGGACTCGCTGGCCGAGAACAACGATCCGCTGGATGTCGCCGCAGCAGCAATCAAACTGGCGCACCAATCGCAGCGTGACGATCGCGTTGAAGAAGATATCCCTCCCATTCAGGAACGTCGGGAGGCACGATTTGAGCCGGCACGACGCAGCGGGCACGAGCATGAAACCGGCCTACGCGGCCAGCCTCTTAGAACCCGTCATGAACGGCTACTGGGCAAATCGGGTCGATCCACACCATCGTCCCCTATGGCGAAGCTGTGTATCGGTGCGGGTAGGCTGGCGGGTATCCGGCCCGGAGACCTCGTCGGAGCGATCGCGAATGAGGCTGGATTGAATTCAAGAGTCCTTGGCGCTATCGAGATGACCGATAAACATTCCTTTGTCGAAGTTCCTGAGGATTTGGCGAGAGGCATTATTGAGGCGCTCAGCCGCACCCGCATTAAGGGTCAGAAAGTCGCCGTCAAGCTTGTCCGGGAGTGACTGGCAATCCATTTTCTCCCGTACTTCCCTTCCCGCGTCTGCGAACAATGACGGTGATCGTGCTCAGGTTCAAATCACACGACAGCACCGTTCGGAGCTACTTCGATGGCAAAGCACACTCCATGACCGATGACACGCGCCGACAGCGAAGACCGTCTTCTGATCGACGGAAGATCTTCAGGCTCCCGCCGATCAGATAAACATTCGCTCAGGGAGAGCAGATTCTCATGAAGCGATACTCGTGTCCACTACGATTTGTCGATGACTCCTTTCACATGAAAGATGTAGCCGTTCACCACCCACGCCCAGAACCAACGTTCTTCGATCGTGACATCGGTCAATCGAGACCCCCCAACTTTTTGTAGCGCTTCCCTGTACGCGTTTACAAAGCGATCGTTCTGATTGATGGGAATAAATTGGAACAACATGATGCCTGTGCTTGAACCCTCGGTGTAACCAAGAACTTTTTCGTTGGGACCGAGCGGCGGAGTCTGGATATGAAGCGGCGCGGAGTGGCAAGCCGCGGTTGAGATTAAGAGAAGCGCGAGACAAAGAAGCTAGGTCAACCAATGAGCTAGGGCGGTCTCGAACGGCGGTTTCGGGAGGTATCCTTGCTCTTTCTCCAGTAGTCAGCAAATCCTACTTGTGCGGACGGGCTCTTGGTGGCACAATTCGAACATGCGACCCCTCTTCGTCTTGATAGGTCTCCTGTGCATTCTGGGATGCAGCGCTCCAGCTCCCATCCCCCCTGAGGTTTTGGCTAAGGAACGGGCTCGGCAAAGCGTCGATGGATTGAATGCACGGGTAATCCATGCCTATCAAGAACGGCAGGAAGCAATGGCCCGGCTGCAAAATATCCAGACGAGATTGCGACATCCCGGATTATCGTCCAAGGAACGATCGAATTACCAGATCGATCTCGATGAGGCCAACGTTCAGCTTTCAAACGCGTCCCAACAGATCACTGAGTTGGAGGAAGAATTACGCCAAGAATGGGCCGGCTATCGCGCTCAGTACGGGTCCGTTCCTCAGCTCGCCGGCCCATCTCGCCGATAAGCCATCGACTGCTGATCTCAACTGCCGCCTTTCGACTGACGACAACGTCCCACACGCATCTTTCCACTCGTCTGCTTTTTCACTGTTTCTTTAGAAGGTATGCTCGCCGTTATAGGAGGATTTCATGGCTGACATACCCCAACACTATCGGTTTGAAAAACAGAAACACGCCGACTTTATAAAAGCAGTAGAAGGCTTGGGTAAAACCCTGAAGACGCAGGGACCGCTTGATGTCAGGACCGCGCACTTGATCCAGTTAGCCGCCTCTGTCGCGATTCATTCGGAAGGAGGCGTCCACAGTCACGTCCGCCAAGCCGTGGAGAACGGTGTGACACCTGACGAAATTTATCATGCGCTCATTTTATTGACCAGCACGATCGGGTTCCCCACGGTCTCCGCGGCACTCAGCTGGACTGAAGACATCCTCGGGCGTTTCGCCAAAGAGTCTCACCGGTCCTGATCTTCCTCACCGTCCGCTCAATAAAAAAACCCCCGCCCTCCGAATACTCGAAGGACGGGGGTGAGATAATGTACCGACGCTCGATTAGCCCCGCGCTTTTCTCCGAAGCCATCCCATCGCAACGATCCCAGATCCCAGGAGCAGGAGCGTGGTGGGTTCCGGTACTGCGTTGAAGCTTAGATTGCCGGATCCATCAATACGTCCGGAATTGAAATTGCCCAGGCTGAAGCCCGTCAAACTCGTATTGACCCCGCTGAAGGTACCCAAATTGAGGCCAAGCGCGAATGGACCGCTTAAAAAACCACCGACCGGTTGGAAATTAACAAGGACCTTGAAGTCTCCATTGGCAAGCCCCGGAAAGGCATGGGATTCTCCCGCTAGCATCGCCGTGGATTGCCCAACAAGGATATCATCAGCCGATCCACCAATCGTAACTGTTCCTCCGACCGTACCGACAGGCGAGGCGGTAATAGTCGAATTCAAATTCGGATCGACGAACAATCGCAGTGAAAAGTTACTGAATGTCGCAGTTTCCCCTCCCGGAATGCCGGGTGTTGGAGCAACCGTTCCGCTTCCGCTGAACATGCCGTACAATTTGTAATTAGTATTGATCCCAGGATTTGTGACGACGTCCGGCAAGGCGGGAAAGCGGTACGAGCTGAAGAAGCCTGCGCCTTGCTCACTAAATGTCCCCGACCCGTTCGTCGCCGTTTGATTCACCAAGGCCACATAACTGAAGTCCGTATAATTGACATTAGGTATGGTGGGACCTGACACGCCGATCGCACCGGGATTCACAGAAAACGTTGTTGGATCGGCCATGGCGAGAGTGCCGGACATTACCAATACGCCCATGGCGAAAAGACTGACCGTCATGAAAGACTTAAGCATGGATGCCTCCTTATTCATGAGATAGTGATCAGCATAGGCCATGCCACATCGCTAACATATTGTGAAACAAATTGTTTTTTTTAAAATCCCACCAGGGCGTCACGACAAAGTGTCAGGCCTTCTTGCGGTCACCGAATGCCAGCCTTACAAAAAGACGCTGTTTTCGTACCAAATGGGGGTGAAGCGCTTTTCAATGTACGTGGTTATACTGTCAAATCATCAGTCGCCTCCCGCCATCCGGCTTTTTGTCCAATGAAATATTTCAATCATAACGAGCGGAATTGAGTCTATGAGATAAAAATGAAGGCTGAATGCGCGAGAAAGATTACGTTGAAATTCTGAGAGTCGACGATGCCGAACTGCGACCGCCGGTGAGATCAAGGGAAGGACAAACAGAGTCTCCATCCTCCATCGAGCAGGGCAAGGATATCGCAGCCGGTAAAGGCGCACGACTCATGCGGGTCGAAAATAGCACGCTGACTCCCCCAACCAACAGAAGGACTCCCCCTATACCCAACAATCCGTTGGCTTCTCCCAACGTCTGGGTGATCCATCCGAAAAACCAGATCCCCAGTAGCGAGGTCAGCATAGCCACCGAGGTATAGAGACCCATCACCCGACCCAACATGGTCAGAGGAGACTGCTCTTGAAGAATTCCCCAGGCAATGGGTGTCAACGTTCCGATGCCGAGCCCGACGATCGCCATCAAGGCAACGGCGGCGATAAGCGTCTTCGTCGAAAGGAGCACGACAAGGGCCACGCCCGCCACTGCGCTTGAGACCGCCAGGAGATGTACGCGAAGGCGTAACGACCATTCCGACACGAACAGCAGGGCTAACGAGACCAGAAGAAAACCGACGCCGAGCGCCGACCAGAAGTAGCCGACCTCCACGGGCCCGAATTGAAAGAGCGCTTTGCCAAACACCGGCAACAGGGTCGTCAACGCAGCCGTCCCGAATGTGTAGAGTGAGGCGATCACTATCAGCGGCGCAATCGCCGGAGAGGCGACGAACGTAAAGCGGATGGCATCCAGCATCGCCATCGACGCTTTTTGCTTCACAATATGTTCCGTCGCAGTCCGTGCGCGAAAGTGAATGGGTAACAGGAGAGCGGCAGAAGCCAGGTACGTGAGGGTATTCCAAGACATCACATCCTTGGGCCCGATCGCAGCAATTCCAATCCCGCTCATGATAGGGCCAAGAATAATGCCGATGCTCGTAGTGCTTTGCAAAATGGCATTGCCGGCCGTGAAATGTTGTGGGGAAACGAGGAATGGAATCGAGGCGGACAGCGCCGGGGTAAAGACGGCGGAAGCCAACCCATAGAGAAAGACCAACAGATAGAGCACGTCGACCGTCAAGGCGTCGTGGGGCAGTAGCCAGGGCACGACCCCGAGGATAATGCCGCGTAAGAGATCGGTAATCACCAAAATGGGTTTCTTCGGCAACCGGTCGACCAACAGCCCGACAAACGGGGTAATCACAATCGAGGAGACGGTTTGGAGCAGCGCGACGAAGGTAGTTTTAAAGGCGGACCCGGTCACGGAATAAACAAACCACAAGAGCGCAAGCTTGGTGACACTATCGGCGATTTGTGAGAGGAGCTGACTCGTCCACAGGCATTTCAGATTCCTTGTAAGCAATGAAATCTTTCGTTAAAACGTATGGTAAACATTAGCATTCTAGCACCATCATAAATGCAGGCAAGAGGGTGAACTAACCTAGTGCTTACCACGTAAACATAACGTCGTCAGCGTATTTGACTGTCCCTTGCAATTTACTTATGGCTTCAATACTACTTTGATGCACTCATCCTGTTTGTGCAGGAATGTTTCATAGCCGCGTGGGGCTTCGTCGAGCCGCAAGCGATGGGTGATGACAAAGCTGGGATCGATCTGCCCGCGCTCGATTCTTTCAAGGAGTGGGCGCATATAACGCTGAACGTGGGTCTGGCCGGTTTTGATGGTTAGCGCGCGATTCATAATCGAGCCAAACGGCACCTTGTCGATAAACCCACCATAGACCCCCGGGATCGATACCGTCCCACCGCTCCTGCATGCCATCATCGCTTGGCGGAGAACCGTGGGACGATCCGTTTCGAGCATGACTGCCTGCTTCACGCGATCGTAGGCGCCAAACACGCCGGGAGCATGGGCTTCCATACCGACGGCATCGATACAGGCATCCGGTCCACGACCGCCCGTCAAAGACATCAGCGTGTCATAGACATCCTCTTCCTCATAATTGATCGTCGTCTCAGCTCCCGCACGCTCGCGGGCCATGCGCAGACGCTCGGGAAATCGGTCGATCGCGATCACGCGTTCCGCGCCGAGCATGCCCGCGCTCTTGATGGCAAATTGTCCTACCGGTCCGCAACCCCACACGGCAATCGTATCGCCCGGCTTAATGTCGCAGTTCTCCGCGGCCATATAGCCGGTGGGAAAAATATCGGAGAGGAACAAGACCTGTTCATCGGAGAGTCCGTCCGGAATTTTGATGGGCCCGACATCGGCAAACGGCACACGCGCATATTCGGCTTGGCCGCCTGCATATCCCCCCAACATATGCGAATACCCGAAGATGCCGGCAGGCGAATGCCCCCACATTTTCTCGGCCATCCATGCATTCGGATTGGAGTTCTCACATAGCGAGAACAGTTCATTGGTACAGAAGAAACATGCGCCGCAGGCGATAGGAAATGGGACGACCACACGGTCGCCGACACGCAGATTCTTGACGGCATGGCCGACTTCCACTACTTCGCCCATGAATTCATGGCCGAGAATATCGCCCGCCTTCATTGTAGGAATCAGACCGTTGTAGAGATGCAGGTCTGAGCCGCAGATAGCGGTGCATGTAATCTTGATGACGGCATCCCGGGGGTTCAAGAGAGTGGGGTCGGGCACATGTTCCACCTGCACATCATTCTTGTCATACCAACAGATGGCCTTCATGATGGTCCTTTTTTTAATTCGAAGGATGATTTGTTGTGTCTACAAGATTATCGTTTACGACCGGTCTCACTCCTGGTGCGGCCCGACGGTTGACCTTCGGTTGTCGGAATTTCTCCCGTCTCCATCACCTGTTTAAAGCGGCGGAGGTCCTCCGCGATCTGTTGTTCAGGCGCTTCTCCGAAGAGTTTGGCGAATGCAGCTCCGACCTGACCTGCCGGCGGATTGTACCGGAGTTCTACCGTCACAATCGTTCCGTGTGACTCTGGACCTTTTTGAAACCGTATCGACCCGGAATTGTCGACCGTCGCACCGGGCAGTGAATGCCACGCGATCATTTCGTTCGGCCGGTCCTTCACTAATTCAGCGTCCCACTCGACAGTCGTGCGCGCCGGGGCTTTGACGACCCAATGCGATGTCTTCTCATCGAGCACACGAACGGATTTGAGATGACGCATGTAACGAGGGAGTTCTTCCAAGTTGCGCCACGCCTTGTAGAGATCTTCTGGCGAACGATTAACGCCGATCGTCTTCTTCGTATAGATTGGCTTGATCATCCCGCTCTGCCGCGCCATGCGCTCACTGGCCAGTACATCCAGCAGCGTCACCCCGGCGACCGCGGCCGTGGCCGCCACGATTCTTCCCGCTCGAACGCGCTCTGATTTAAATGCCATGCCGAGCAGCGCAAGGTCCATCACGTCACCCCCGACGCGACTCCACAAGCTTCCGACGGGCCGCCGCCCGGAAAGAATCCCCAGACCACTAACGATCTGGCGCATGCCGAGCACGCGCATCATGGCACGACGCTCTTGTATCCCTATCATTTGCGCAACCTCGCGGGGCGCGAAAATCTCGGCAAGGCCCAGGCCGATGCTGAACCATCCGAGCCTTTGAGCCAATGGATCGGTCACCTGATCGGCCTCCTTTGGACGCGGGTATTGACGTTCATCACGACGTGGATAGCGATGCGTCGTACGCACGTCGTCTTCGCTTTTGCCGATTCGCGCTCCGCCCTTGTCTTCTCGAGTAGTCTGGATAGTCGAGGTCGTCATAGCGGTGGACCTTTCGATGATGCCAAAGGTAAAGGTGTCTTTTGTATTTTGCATTATCGCCATCAGACAGTATTTGGTATGTCCGAGGTTTCCCAGGTTGATTGTAGTTTTCGAAGAAAACGTGAATTATGCAGCGTCAGACAAAATTAGAATTGTTTTTAAGGGGCAAGATGGCATTCGCACCTGAACAATTTGTCTGAGATCGTCGGCGAACAAGATGATTTGTCCCTGCTGATAAAACCTTGGCCACACAAACAATAGACTTGTAGTGATTTTCAAAACATTCTTGTCGGCATCTCATTTGCTTCACATTAAAGTATGAAACAGAGTGTTCTATTATTACTTCTGTTTGGTGTTCTGCTCGCTTCCTGCCAAGGCGGAATAGGCTTGACGTCAAGCCGTTCTTCTCTCTCTGTGAAGCCCTCCGTGATTTCCATAACGGGGCGTGATCTGGTCTTGATGGCCGACGAACGCCAAGCCGTCCACTATCGCATGCTGGCGGCAGAGCGAATGAGCGCCGCGTCACGCCTGGCGGAGGCGGGTGATGAAGAGGCGACTACCCATATGCTTTTCGGCGCGATTGCGTATCAAGGGTTGGCGGAAGAAGCTGCCGCGCGAGTTGCTGATCGACTGGCTAGGACTTATAAGGAGGATTAGGGCTGCTTTAGGCACGCAGACGAGGAACTTGGCAGTAATCGATTGATTCGTTCTCAATCAGCCCTGCAGGCCGAAAACGCCAGACTGTCGCCAGTGTTTTGCACACGAGGATCCTTAGCCCCTCAGCTCGATCGTCGGAGGTCTTTGCTTCCGATAGGTCCCATCCACTCCCGTTAAGCACTTCAGTGGACAAGGCCAGAGAAATTCCATGGATTCGTACGGCCTGACGCATCGGCAGGGGTCCTTTGAGCACGCGAACCACGATGATGTAATCCGCATCTTTATTGCCCACCGCTTGAACGATTGCCCGGACATCGCAAACTTCTGTGCAGAGCGTCGACACATCTTTTTCCTTGGAAGACGCATTTGGTGATGGGAGGGCTTGCAACCCTCGATCGGAAAGCCACCGATGAGTCGTCTCCGCCGCTATGGAATCCTGACTCCATATCGATATGCGACTGCCTATGGATGGCAATGTTTGCGACGAGGACGCTGTGTAGACTTTTTCCTTCGATACGCATGCGCTCACGATCAAACCCATCACGCACAGACAACTCCAGAACACATGCTTCACCTGGACGAGACCACGATCATGCCGCATCATGATTGCTCCTTCTTCCACCCCGACACGACGCACCGTTGCGCGATCAATGGTGTGAAACTCGACAGATCGTCCGCCACCGCATTCATCACCTGATCGGCCATACGAGAATCGTCAAAACACTCGTACGCGTCCTCCAAAAATCCTCCGCGCAACAGCGGATGGTTCAAAAACTGAAGGCCTGGTCCCGACACGACTTCAAGAGGCTGTTCGCTCACCACGATCCGTTCCAAGCCGAGCGTCTCCAGCCATTGCCGACCATCGGGTGCAGACGGCCGTTCCGCCACGTAGAGGGCCAATCGCTGCCGCTCCTCCGTCAGCCCACGTTCTGCCATTTCCCGGTCGATGCGTTGCCACAGCGAGTCGAACGTCCCGAGAGAAGGAAAGCTTAAAGCCACCTGTCCTCCTGGTTTCAGATGGTTCAATAATTCTTGCACGGCCTCGAATCGGTTGGGACGAAAAAACATAACCGAGAGATTACCGGTGATTCGGTCGAACATCGGCACGCTGGATGGAAGTGCGCGCATGTCGCCGCACTCGAACCGCAGCCACGAAAGATGACGGCCTTGTCTGGCTTGGCCTCGCGCGATCTGGTGAGGACTCACATCAACGCCCAACACGTGTCCGGTGGGGCCGACTTGCTCGGCGAGATAGAAGGCGGGAATTCCATCGCCGCAGGCGATGTCCAAAATGGTCAATCCTGGCCGAAGATCCACCTGATCCAGCAGCGCCTCGGCAAATGGCGTGGACCAATAATCTTCCCGTGGAAGCGGCCACTCTGACGCAACTGTTCCCTTCTTCATGCTGTATTCAACCGAGGGTGCCTCTCCGCGTTAAACTTTCTTTTGCCCTATCTGTCTTGGCTGGTTATCTCGTTGCCGCCGATAAAACAGATTTCTTTCATGCTGATCTAACTTCTCGCACGCTTCAATGGAAAAATCATGCGGGCAAAAATGCGAGGTCTCTTCTCAGCTATCAATAGACAGGCCCCTTGGAATCGCATAGATCCGTGCCCGGGGGCAGAAAGAGAGTATTAAGGATGAAGAGAGATATGTAAGCCTTCAGCCCCATGTCAACATTTTTTTCATCCAGTTTTTTCGTGGACAAGGTGTGGATAAGTGATGGGAGGAACGCGCCAATGCGGCACCAGAAAGGCCCATGAGCGCCTTGCCTATTATTTAGTCATTGTGGTGGTCGGCGCAGGACCCACAATATTTTGTATTATATACGTTTTTACCAACGAAATGGCGCTCGCTGTTGCAGAGGCGCGATGTTCATGTGCATATGTTTACGTATGAGCCAGTAACTTGGTAGGTGCGCCGCTGACACCAGAGTCCGTTTCTCTCACTTCAACACTGACTCCGGACGGTAAATACGGTAAGATCCGTGCCTGCATGATTGAATCGACGTTTCTATTTTTGAATGGCATCGGCCACACAACGGAGCGCCGGCTGTGGGCGCAAGACATCCCGACATGGAAGGCCTTCCTCCAATCTCCGTCCGTTCGCGGCATGAGCGTGGGTCGGAAAACCCTCTACGATACGGACGTACATGAGGCCCTTGAACAACACGCGCTCGACAATCCGCGATATTTTGCCTCTTGCCTGAAGGCTCGACATCAGTGGCGGTTGTATGAATGGCTACGGTCGCGGGCCGTATTTCTAGACATTGAAACCGCCGGCGGTCCCTATGGGGATGTCACGGTCGTCGGGCTCTTCGGCCACGGCCGCATGACCAGTCTCGTCCGGGGCGACACCTTGACCGAAGCGCGCCTCTGCGAGGAAATCGCGCAATACGATTTAATCGTCACGTTCTTCGGCTCCGGCTTTGACCTCCCGTATCTGCAGGCGATGTTCCCCCGCTTCCGAATCGATCAGCCGCACCTCGATCTCTGCTTTGTCGCCAAACAAGTCGGGTTGCGGGGAGGACTGAAACAAATCGAGCGCATGGTGGGGATTGAGCGGGAAGGTCCGCTACAAGGCATGGATGGGTGGGATGCGGTGCGGATGTGGACGCGCTGGAGACATAGTCAGGACTCGGAGGCGCTCAATCTCCTACTCGCCTATAATGAAGCCGACTGTGTGAATCTGCAGCCGCTTGCGGATCTCCTCTATTGTCGGCTCGCCCAGCAGTGCCGTCCCGAGATCGCCCCGCCGGAGTTTCCGAGTTTCCTCGGACGAGCAGGAGCATGGCGCCACATCAACCAATCCACCGGTACCGACGAGGGAGCGGATGGGCTCGTACGTTCACGATAATCTCATCCGCGGAGAAGTCGTCGTCCATGAAGAGAAGCCGCACTGGATTCTCTTTCTCTCGTGGCCCTCGTTATTGACCCTGGGCCTGCTGCCGTTGATCGAGTATTGGACGAGTGAATTTGCGGTCACCACGAAGCGCGTCATCATGAAGGTCGGCTGGCTGTCGCGGCGCGTGCTCGAACTGAATCTTCACAAGATTGAATCCGTAAACGTCGATCAACCGCTTCTCGGCCGTCTCTTAGGCTATGGGACGATCACGGTAATTGGAACAGGCGGGACACGTGAGACGTTCCATCGCATTGCCTCTCCCCTCGTCTTCCGCAAAGCGTTTCAAGAGCAGGAGAGTGAATTTGAAGAGGCGCGGGACCGCGATTCACGAACGTCTTCCACCACCATGAAGCCCACGGTCTGACGGGAGGAACGTCTCTAGAGGATTTCCTGTTAGCTGGGCGCTCAGCCGACGCTACTGGGCTTCGGGCAGTTCCTTGTCGATGGAATCCACGACGTGCTTCATCTCTTCTTCCGAGACCGGAAGCACGTATATCTCTTCACCGGCTTTCTGCATCTCATTGAGGTTCAAGATGGTGCCCGGTCTTATTAGTTTAATATGACTATGTATTTATTATGACGTTGGGCGTCGAGGCCTGTCCAACCTATACCCCTTCTGCAGGGATCGATAACGACGTCACTTCGTGGGGAGTGAGGCAAGCAACTGGCGAGCTTCTTGACGATAGCGCTGGTCGTTGGTGCCGGGCCGAGGCGACCCACTCATGATGGTCTGCAGTTCCTGGCGGGCCGCCGAGGCATTACGACGTTTCAGGTACAATTTTGCAAGGTCCAGCCGTGCATGCGTGTACTGAGGATCGACGGTGACAGCGTGTTGGACATGCGTCAGGGCCGCCTCTCCATCGCCGCCTAGGAACCATGGAAGCTCTTCATACATCATGCCCATCATATGCAACGCCGGTGCGTAATCCGGATTGAGTTCTAAGGCGCGTTTGACATGGGATTTGATTTCGTTGACGGTCAGTGCGGATGCCATCATACCTTGGAGTTGCGCAGCGCTTCCGACGTTGGCCGCATACAGATAATGAGCCTCCGCGTTAGAGGGCTCCAACGCAAGCGCCCGTTGTGCCACCTTGGCGCCCTGTTCATAGGATTCGCGGCGCTTGTTTTCATCCGTGTAGGCATCTCCCAGATCCAAATAGACATTGGCCAGATGAAGAAATTGCCCGGCATCGGACAGGGAGTCTGCATGTCCGGCAAGAAGTGTGTGCAGGACCTTTTCGAGCGCCTCGACTTGACCGGGGGCGGCTGACGAAGATTCCGCTCGCGCGGGAACCGTAACTACCGCCAGCGCGAAGACGAGAAGGACCGTCAATGTTCTATGCGGCACCGCAGGGCTCACGGCTATTCGTTTAATCCAGGGACACAGCAAAAGCAAGCCCTCGACACGCCTCCTTCATTCAAGATGGTCAATGCAGTAAACGTTAATACGCCTGACTGCGCGCGCTGCGTCCGCTCACGACCCTATCCATGAGTGTGCCTAGCGGACGGCTCAGCAAATCAATGAAAGGTTGCTGCCCAATTGCCGGGTATCTGGAGCGCGATGACCATCGGAGTTGGAATGGGAAGCATGGCTTTCTATAGATTTGTGAAGGTCCGAAACACCCGTACGGGCTGTATCTTTGACCATCGAGGAAGAAACACCCGCGGCTTGATTGAGCTGAAACGCTTGCGCCGAAATACTGGCGATATCATTCGGACCTACCGTGGATGTACTCGATGCGCTATTCGAAGGACGACCCGTCTGCGACGACGCCCCGGTCGCCAATAAACTTTGCAACCATTGAGCCGCAGACGATGAAGCGACTGCCGGAGATGTCATGACGTCAACTCCTTTGTGAAACGATCGGCCTACAAGGCAACAAGAAAAACGGTGCGACCACACTCATGAAGAATCTTTCGCTCAGGTCAAAGCAAATATCGTGCTCGCGTTAAGCATTGTAAATTTCAGGAATTATTTAATGGAATGGATGCAGTCAGCGCATAGAACGGAACCAACCCGCACCAGGGTAGGTAACATTTGCCGGTGCACGCGACACCGGTTTTTACATTTCGCTCGTCAACAATGCCCCTGAAGCCCCTACCTTGAAACAATCGGCTGCTTCCAGCCGGTCGGTATCATTGCCATATCATTGCCATAAATCCCCCACCCTACCTTGCGTTACGCCGCAGGAAACTGATAACACTAATATGGTTTCCAAGGTTGCCTGTTAACTTTAGATTATGCCTACTCGCACAGCCATGCCGCCGCTCGATTCTAAGACGCCTTCGGCACGCATTGTTCTTGCCGCTCGAACTCACTTCTTTCTGCACGGATTCCGACGTGTGACGATGGATGATCTTGCGAAAGAACTGGGGATGAGCAAGAAGTCGGTCTATGCCTGCTTTCCAAGTAAGATCGCGCTGCTGAAGGCTGTGTTGATTGATAAATTTGATCGAGTCGAGTCCGACCTTCAACACATCACGGAGGACTGCTCGGACGTTCCAACCGCTCTGCATCGACTGCTCGCATGCATGCAACGTCACACGGCCGAAATTCAACCGCCGTTCGTACGAGATATCGGTCGAGAGAGCCCAGCCCTATTCGCCCTCATTCAAGAGAGGCGGCGAAAGGTCATCCAACGTTACTTCGGCAAGTTATTCGACAAAGGTCGCCGCGCGGGTATGATCCGGACAGACCTCCCGTCCAAACTGATCATCGAGATTCTTCTCGGCGCAACCGAGGCCATCATGAATCCTGCCAAGATTACCGCTCTGAAGCTCACGCCCAAGAGCGGTTTCTCGGCGATCATTACGATCGTGCTCGAGGGCGCGCTGACACAGACTGGAAGGACAAGACCATGAAGGGCGCCCACCGTACAGGCCGTTTTCTTTTGACCGTCGGCGCGCTCTCGGCGATCTTCCTGGCGACGGGCTGCACCCGGCCCGATCCCAATCAGGTGCAAGGTTATGTCGAAGGAGAGTTCGTATATGTCGCATCACCGCTTGCAGGGGCGCTCCAATCGTTACCTGTCCAGCGAGGTATGCGCGTCAAGGCGGGCGATCTTCTGTTCATCCTCGACAGTACGCCGGAGCAGGCCGCCCGTGACGAAGCGGAACGACGGCTGGCGCAGGCTCGCGCCAATTGGGAAGACGTCAAGAAAGGCAAACGTCCCTCTGAAATCGATGCGGTGGAGGCGCAACTCAAACAGGCGCACGCCGCGCTCGCACTGGCCGAAAAAGAATATGCGCGTCAAGAGAACCTCACGCATACCCCCGGAGCGACGGCCGAACTGGAATTTCTTCGAGCGCGGTCCATGCACGACCAAGCACGCCAGCGCGTGGCGCAACTTGAGGCCGAGCTCGCAACATCCCGGCTGGGGTCGCGCGCGGATCAGATTGCCGCCACTGAAGCCAATGTACGGGCGCTGGAGGCCGCGCTCGTGAAGGCGGAATGGGATCTGGCGCAAAAGCGGCAGCTTGCGCCGCAAGCCGGGTTGATCTTCGATACGCTTTACCGCGCCGGCGAATGGGTCCCGGCCGGCCGCCCCGTCCTGGCGCTGCTCCCTCCACCCAATATCAAGGTTCGCGCCTTCGTCTCTGAGGCCAGAATTGGTCAGATCCATCCCGGCGATCGCGTGGCAATACTCGTAGACGGTGTGCGCGATCCGTTCATCGGCACTGTGAGCTTTATCTCACCGCAGGCGGAATATACGCCGCCAGTCATTTATAGCCAGGAGAGCCGAAGCAAACTCGTCTTTATGATCGAAGCGATATTCGACGAGCAGACATCGGCGAAGCTGCATCCAGGCCAGCCGGTCGACGTGCGCTTAGGGTCGTGATCATGCCGAACGATCTGGCCATCGACGTGCGCGGGATGACGAAGCGATTCGGCGATCGCCTTGCGGTCGCTCACGTCGATCTGCAGGTGCGCACCGGCGAGATTTGTGGATTTCTCGGACCCAATGGAAGCGGCAAGACGACATTTCTTCGCATGCTGTGCGGACTCCTGCGTGCCGATGATGGCCAAGGGACCTGCCTGGGCTACAACGTCATGACCCAGAGCGAGATCATCAAGCGACATGTAGGCTACATGACCCAGCGCTTCAGTTTTTACGAAGATCTGAGTATCGCCGAGAATCTGGACTTCGTCGCGCGGATGTATTCGATGACTAACCGGCGCGCAGCCGTGGGTGAGACGATCGGGCGGCTGGGTCTTACGGAACGACGCGGCCAACTCGCCGGCGAACTCTCAGGCGGGTGGAAACAGCGTCTCGCTCTGGCCGCGTGTATGATCCATCATCCAAAGCTTCTGTTGCTGGATGAACCTACGGCCGGCGTCGACCCAAAAGCGCGGCGAGAGTTTTGGGAAGAGATTCATGAACTGGCCGGGCAAGGACTAACCTTTCTGATCACGACTCACTATATGGACGAAGCCGAGCGCTGCCATCGGCTTGCGTTTATTGCCGACGGCAAGCTGCTGACGCATGGGACGGTCAACGAAGTGATCCAACACGCGGGACTCACGACCTGGTCCGTGAAGGGCCCTGATCTCCACGAGCTGGCAGAACGACTTCGCGAGCGGCCTGGTGTTGAACAAGCAGTGTCGTTCGGCAGCATGTTACACGTGATCGGGGATGATCCCTCAGCGCTTGAGCAGGCGATTGCACCCTTCCGGACAGATCCCTATCAATGGCGACACGAAGAGTCCGGACTCGAAGACGTATTTATTCACTTGATGGGTCAGCCTGACAAGACACGCACTCATTCGTCTCACTGAGTGCGAGACGGCCCGGCAGCCATCATGAAAGGAGCCAGTCATGATTCACTTCAACGACATCGCATTTATCGCCTATCCCGTGCTTGATATCGTCCGCGCGCGACAATTTTATGAAGGCGTGCTGGGCTTGAAACCCAACGCGCCGATAAAATCGGACCGACAGCAATGGATCGAATACAACATCGGTTCCGGCACGCTGGGCATCGGTTGCTCTGAACAGTTTCAGCCGTCGGAAGATGGAGCATCCGTCGCTCTTGAAGTGGCGGACTTCGACACGGCTGTTGCTACGCTGCGAGAGAATAATGTGCCTATCATCATCGGCCCGATGGAGTTGCCGTCTTGTCATATGGTCACCGTGCGCGATCCAGACGGCAATAAACTGACGCTGCACCGACGCAAATCATAGCAACGGTTTATAAACGAGAGCGCTGAAGTTGGATAAAGAGAGGAAAGAGTCTCACGCATTCTCGCCGGCACGGTGTTGGGCGATGGTGGTGAAAGAGTTCATTCAGATGCGCCGGGACCGCGTGACTTTCGGCATGATGATCGGCATTCCCATGATTCAATTGGTGCTGTTCGGCTTTGCCATCAACTCAGACCCCAAACATTTGCCGACAGCCGTGCTGCTTGCCGACCAGGGCCCTCAAGGACGCACGCTCCTGCATGGTATTCAGAACAGCGGCTATTTTGAGCTGATTCGGCAGGTCGCGACCGAGAGTGAGGGGCAGAATGTGCTCGCGCGCGGAGAAGTTCAATTCGTCATTAATATACCGGAGAATTTTTCGCGCGATCTCCTGCGTGGCAGGAAGCCGTCCATTCTTGTCGAGGCGGACGCCAGCGATCCGGCTGCCACCAGTAACGCCATCGGGTCCTTGCGCACCGTCATCACTACATCGCTGCAGCATGACTTAAAAGGACCGCTAGCGTTTCTGTCGGGTGCAAGCGATGCGATCGATCTTCGCATCCACGCTCGCTACAATCCAGAAGCCATCACGCAATACAACATCGTCCCTGGTCTAATGGGTGTCGTACTGACCATGACGATGGTCATGATCACCGGTCTCGCCATCACGCGTGAGCGAGAACGCGGCACCATGGAAAATCTGTTGTCCATGCCGACCCGCCCCCTCGAGGTGCTGATCGGCAAGATCGTGCCTTATATTTTTGTCGGCTATGTACAGGTCGCACTCATTCTAATCGCCGCAGCCGTGCTCTTCGACGTGCCGATGGTCGGAAGCCTTTCTCTTCTCCTTATCGTGGCGCTAATTTTTATCGCCGCTAATCTTGCGATGGGGATTACGTTCTCAACCGTCGCGAAGAATCAGCTTCAAGCCATGCAAATGTCCTTTTTCTTCTTTTTGCCGTCGCTGCTCCTATCCGGTTTTATGTTCCCCTTTCGCGGAATGCCGCAGTGGGCGCAGACGATAGGGGAAGTGTTTCCCCTCACGCATTTTCTTCGTATCGTCAGAGGCATTCTGCTCAAAGGCAACGGTTTCGATGACGTGATACTCCAAGCCTGGCAGATTGCCCTCTTCACCGCCGTGGCATTGACGATTGGTGTGAAGCGCTACCGGCAAACGCTGGATTAATGTTCTTTAATTTTTTTCTTTCTTGATGATATTTTTCACGCGATCGTCGCTGTTCACTTCCAAACTCACGCGGTCGCCTTCCTTGAGCCCCTGTAGCAGCTCGCTGTCCGTCACGGCTAAAGACCAGTTCTGCCCTTCCTGTGTGCGAAACCGCAGTTTTTGACTGTCCTGATCAACATTCTCTACGGTGGCGCCTGTGAACGTGGTAATCGTCGTGCCCGGAGAACCGGACTGATTGGAATCAATGCCCGTCTCCGCCGCCCGTTCCACTTTTAACACCTGGACATCGAATACGACGAGTTTGCCGGCCAGCGGATGATTAAAATCGACGACGGCATTTTGATCGGACAGTGATTCCACCATAAACGGCTGTCCATGAGCACTCTCGTAGACATCGCCGACTTTCGCTTCCTTCGGAAGCTGATCGCGGGCGACCGTCCTGCGTTTTCCCGGATCGTACGTGCCGAAGCCTTCCTCCGGCTTGAACTCTACATGCTTGCGGTCGCCAGCCTTCATCCCCATGAGGGCTTGCTCAAGGGCCGGCAGGAGCTGCCGTTCGCCGGGCACATATTCGCTGACGTTGTCCTTGATACCAAAATGCGTTTCTGGAACGGTGAGATTGAACGTGATCGTGACTTTATCGCCCGGACCGATCGCAGCTTGATTAAATGCAGCCTCCGCGGGATGCGTGGCGAAGACACACAGCGCCAACATCGATAGCCAGATACGTAGGTGTCGCATAGGTCCCTCCTGGCAGAAGGTGAATAGTGGAATTTTGATTATCCACCTCTTCACCCCTCCCAGTGATGCCATCTCAGGTGAGGGATGGTTGTCATCCTTCATGCGATAAAAGCTCAGCCCCACATTCCGTGGCGCGTCGGGTCTTCAACTACCCATCATATGTCATAAGATGGAATTACCGGCCCTACATCTTGCCTTGGCCGTCATGCGCACGCATGTGCTCGCGCAATCGGGTCAATTGCTCAACCGCCTGCGATTTTTGTTGCGGCGTGAGCGTCGCGTGAAGTTCGGACACCCTATTCAACATGGACGGTGCGAAACGGTTGATCGACGCCTGATGTTGCTCGAAGAGTTCTAGTAACTTCGCTTGATCGAGTCGGTCTGCGGGCAATTGCGCCATGACCTCGTCGAGCATCGCCTCATGCTGTTGTCTCATTTCGGCATGCGCTTTCAGATACTCTTGTTTGACGGCATCCAGCGTGACCTTCTGCTGGCCATCGAGCGCCAGTTCTTTCGAAATCTTATTCGCCATCCAATCCGCGCGTTCAGCGGGCGTATGAGACCGATAACACGCCGAGACGGTGAGCGCCCCAACAATGAGCGCCACCAGGATCCAGGTCGCGATGACGCTACTGGTTTTCATCGTTCCTCCTTTTCTCGGTGGAGACATCCGGTCCACCAAATGTAGACACGCATAGTGACAATAGGTCCGAAAGGTCTTGCGACTTCTTAAAGAATCCGCGTGCGCCTAGACGCTTCGCTTCGCTGACGATCAGCGCGGGTGCGAAAGAAGACATCATGATGACGGGAAGAGACGGAAACTTGGCCGACATTTCCTGCAACGCTTCCAGGCCGCCCATCACCGGCATCTGCACATCTAGGAGGATTCCCGCCATGTCGGGCAGCGCGCCGGGATGGCCATTACGGATCGCCGCGATACCATCCAACCCATTTCGTGCGACGGCAACGTCATACCCGGCCGAGCGTAAGCGGTCACCCAAAATCATGAGGAAGTCGTCATCGTCGTCGACCAGCAAAATGCGTCGCGCCATCACCGTTCCTTATCGTGGCTGTCCACGAAAAACTTCGGTGACTCAACATTGGAAACCATTTCCCCGAAACTTCGTGAGGACGCTTGCTCGTGCGACTCATCGTCAGTCACCACAAGGACACCGCGCATGATCGGATGCAGTTGGCAATGGTAGGGATAGATCCCACGAGGTACTTGCGACAGACGAAACCCTTCGCCCGGCGCAAGACTCCCCGAATCGAATAGACAGGTTTCGGCCCCCAGCTCGCATCCGTCATGGCGAACGCTATGAATCGACGCCGTGCCGTTCCACCAGTGGACAACCATTTGCGGCGACGCCTGTGCGAGACGGGGCGCATAGTACGGCGACTCGGCCTCCAGCGTGATCTGCAACGTCCCTTGGCCTTCACCTTCCGCCCAGGTCATTGCGGGATGCGCATATACCGCGACGGCAATCATTGCCGTGACAATCCTGATCGCGAAAAAGGTTAGAAGCCAAGAAATTGACAACATATCGGCATTCCCAGCGTACCTGCCCCTGGCATAAACGACGTATACCTACTTTCTCTTCACGGCATAAAAAAGCCGTAAAGATTAGCGGGCTGTCCCCTATCCCTGTTGGAGATAGCAGTGAACGATGATGGAGAGAAAAGGAGAGGATTACTCTTGCTTTGGCCGGAACCGATAGCCGACGCCGGGGTCGGTCAGGATAAACCGCGGGCGTGTCGGTTCCGATTCTAATTTCTTGCGAAGATGGCCGACGAACACTCGAAGATACTGCGTCTGATCGGTATAGGCCGAACCCCACACGGCCTCGAGCAGCATTCGATGGGTCAGTACCTTGCCGGCATGTTCGATAAGATACTTCAACAAATCGTATTCGGTCGGCGTCAAGGCGATCAGCGTTCCGTCCATTCGCACTTCCCGACGATCGAAGTCGACGGACAATCCTCCGGATGTATAGATGGGCTCCGAACTCTGTGCTCCCGCCGCGCGCCGAAGCAGGGCGCGGATTCGGGCCAGTAATTCTTCCGTGCCGAACGGCTTGGTGACATAATCATCCGCGCCGATCTCCAGCGCATGCACTTTTCGACGTTCGTCCCCGAGCGCGGACAGGACGATGATGGGAATGGCGGAGCGTTCGCGAACCCGTCGGATCACTTCGAGTCCGTCGAGCCCCGGCATGACCAGATCGAGCACGACAAGGTCCGGGAGGCGGTTGGTAAGAGCCGTCATTGCATGTTCGCCCGTCTCCGCCGTTTCGACGGCGTACCCGCGGCATTCCAGACTCACTTCGAGGGACCGCCGGATGTGACGCTCATCGTCTACCACCAGCACGCGCGCGCCAGACATCAGGCTTCACCTCTCGCAGAGTTAGGCCAGGACAGACGAGCGTCGTCCGGCTGCGGAAGAATGGGCAACAAAATGTGCACCGTCGTCTCCCCAGCGGAGGAGACGACGTGGATCTTTCCCTGATGCGCCTGGATGATCGCCTTACAAATGGCGAGCCCTAATCCTGTTCCGGGCACGCCGCTATCGAGCGCCAGCCGAGTCCGGTAGAATCGATCGAAGATGCGGGGAAGATCATCGGAAGCAATCTCCTGCCCGACATTGGAAATGCTCATCTCGACCATATCCTGACGCGTGACAGCCTTCAGGCTAATGATCGAGCCGTCGGGAGAAAACTTGACGGCATTATCAAGCAGGTTGACCAGCACCATATGCATTTCCGTCGCATCGACCCAGAGGGTCGGCAGATCGTCTGCGAGCTCGATACGCAATTGCCGCTGCTGAAGCGACGGCGCAAGACGGCGAATGGCCGCCTCGACTAATTCTTCCAGCACATGCCATTCGCGATGGGGATGCAGTGCTCCCGCTTCGACTCGGGACATATCGAGCAGATTGTCCACCAGATGGCTGAGGTACCCGATCTCCTCGCGGACGCCGCTCACTAATTCCCGCCTTACATCGCCGGAGGCGTCCTCCACTCCGGAAATCAAACTGTGAATGGCGGCCAGCGGACTGCGCAATTCGTGCGAGACCGAAGAGAGCAGCGCCGTCTTTAAATCGTCCCTCTGTCGTAGGGCCTGCAACGCCTGTTGCTGAGCGTGCTGGCGCTCGGCGATTTCCTGCTGCAAACGCTGATTGGTCATCCAGACTTGTGCGGCGAGAAAGAGGCCCAAGAATCCTCCGATCATCGCCACGCCGACGTCCCACCGAATGATGGCAGCAATCTTCGATTCAGAATGCTGGCTCATGAGCGCGACCGCCTCATTGGCTACCTCGACTAGTGCCTCGTTCAGACCGACGACCTCCTCCAAGGCGTGAACCGATTCCCGAGATCCTGCCGGGGCATCGAGAAAGCCCCACCCTTTTTCCAGAAACTTCTGCAACAGATTCTTTTGTTCCTGGAACTTGGCGGCAATCTGGACCGTCTGCGCGGGAGGGAGCGACACGACTGTCTGCTCGCCGATATCGCGAATGGTCTGTCCGCCCTTCAACAGAACATTAATGCGCTGCAAGAGCAACTGAGCCGTCTCCGCATGTTCGACGGAGAATCCCTGCGAGGCCAACAAGATCTGCTTCAGATGACGTTCGATCAACATGCGCTGGCGGCCGGCCAAATCGATGATCACGGCATCAGCCTGGCGATTGTGCACGATCAGGTAGGTCTGATAGAGACTGCCCACCAGCGCGAGCAGTAGGACGGCGACCAGCGCCACGATATTCCAGCGAAAGCCATGGAAGCCGCTAGCCAGCATACAATCTCACTTGACCAATAGACAGGATGGTCTGCAGTTATAACACGCGAGAGAGAGGATGTAGAGCAGTCGTGCACCACCGGCCAGCCCCCATCAATGCTCATGTCCACGGCCGATCCTGAACATGTCGGACGCGCCCTAGGGTCACACGTGACGCCCGCCTACTGCGGCCATCGGTCAGACATGCTTGAATGGAGGAAGATAATCTAGTCACACCATCGCTCCAGATGATGCGAGGAGGCGCGGCCATGATGAGGACGGTAAAGAAGGAGCACACATTAGACACACGGAGGATCGGCTCGCTGCAGGTGTCGGTCGTCGGCTTGGGATGCAACAACTTCGGCTGGAGAATGGACTATGAGGCGACCGCCGCGGTCGTGCATGCCGCACTCGACTCCGGAATCACCTTCTTCGACACGGCCGATATCTATGGCGGCACTCGTAGCGAGGAATATCTCGGCCGCGCCCTCGGCACCAGACGGAACGACATCGTCTTGGCGACGAAGTTCGGCATGGCGGTGGACGATCAGCGGCGTGGGGCACGGCCCGACTACATCCGGCTAGCCGCTGAAGACAGTCTACGCCGTCTTGGAACGGATCGTATCGATCTCTATCAACTCCACCAGCCCGACCCTGAGGTGCCTATTGGAGACACACTTGAGGTGCTGAACGAACTGGTTCGGGCGGGTAAGGTGAGAGAAATCGGCTGCTCGAATTTTTCCGCAGAGCAGATTCGACAAGCGGCCGAAGCCGTTCCTCGAGGCGCGGCCAGGTTCGTCAGTGTGCAGAATGAGTACAATCTTTTGCAGCGGGAAGTCGAACGAGACGTGCTACCCGAATGCGAACGTCAGAAGATTGCTTTTATTCCATTCTTCCCACTGGCAAGCGGCCTCCTCACGGGAAAGTACCGACGGGGTCAATCACCACCTGAGGGCAGCCGCCTCGCAACTGTTGAACGATTCAAGGAAACCGTAAGCGATCCAAATCTTGCTCGAGTCGAATCGCTACTGAAATTTGCGACATTGCGTGGACACACAGTTGTTGAACTAGCAATTTCGTGGCTCGAGGCACATCCCCCCGTCGCATCGGTCATCGCGGGTGCGACAACATCGGAGCAGGTAAGAACAAACGCCGCTGGGGCCAACTGGGAATTAACGGATGAAGATCTAGTGGAGATCGATGCCATTCTCTCGTAGCGAATGGACTCGGGAGCGAGAACATATTTCTGTTTTGACAATCGTGAGGTCTTGTCGCCCAGGTTTGAAGCGACGTCACCTGACGTCCGAATGTGGAATCAAAGGTGCTTCGATGCCTAGTCCTAGGCGGAAGATGAATCGGAAAGAGGCTTCATAGCCCGGGCCGTGATCGTCACGTCATAGTCGGGATCATCTACGTCGAGATCGCCAGGTAACATTTCTTGGACGACTAAGCCGTGCAGAAATGCCGTGGCCGCTAAGACGTTACCACGAGCCCGTATTCTGGTCAGCTCTGCCGGAAACCGCTCCTTCACCATTTTCTCAACAGACTTCGGTGTAAATCGCCAACAAAATCCCCATGGCTCCACCTTCGGGTCGTAGGAGATCTGACCGATCCCGCCAACCGTCAGAAGCAGGACGCCGCCTGGTTTCAGAAGTCGGTACAGCGCGGCAATCGCCCCTCGGGGCTCATACATGTGCTGAAGCACTTGGGTGAAAATGATGCAATCGAATTGATGGGACGGAATATGGTCGGCATGTGCCAGGTCGGCCACGATGGTGGCCTTCGGATTATTTTGCTCGACGCTCCACACCGAGACTTGTGTGACCTTATTCCCTCCATAGCATCTCGTATAGCTGTCATCGAGGAACTCCAGCACGTGCCCCCGGATATCGTCTTGATGCGCCGCTAGGAATTGCTCGATGTAATAGCGATCAATACAGGTTCCTGCTCCAATTCCCCAGTTTCTACGGACCGGTGTCGTCCTATAAGGCAAGCGTCTTCGTCGTCGCTGCAGCCAGAGTACGGCCTGGGAAGGGAGGAGGGCTTTTAAAACTCTTTTCATGACTGTTGGGGCGACGGGAAAGCGAGAAGCCGTGGACTTACCATGTCCGCCAAAAGTTTGGACCGCCGCCGCTTTGTTTGATTTGATACCACGGTTGTTGACGCAGCGTGCCGAGGCAAAAGAGTTGCGGCAGGGTCACAAACTGAAAGTCCTGCATCCTCTCAAGAAATGCTGTCAGTGCGGTCAACATGTGAGTTCGAGGAGGCTCGCTCCCGTGGAGCCGCACCAGTCCATCGTGAAGCAAAAGGATCGAGCCGGCTCGTGCGTGCTTCATGAGCCTGTCAAGCATTTCCTCCGGTGTGTGCGGCAGCCAATCCCCGGCATCTCCGCTCCAGGCGATGGTGCGATATCCTAGAAGGCGAGCGGCGATGGCCGAACGGCCGTTCTGGTCCCCAAAAGGAGGCCGGAAAATCTTGACCTCGTACGGGGCAAGGATTCGGGCCGTCGCCCGTATCTGATTGACGCGTTGCCAATGGGTCAAGGCCGGGAAGGAAGTGTGATCCCACGAATGATTGGCAATGGCATGGCCGGAGGCGGCGACCTTGTCGACGAGGTGCCGATGTTGTGCCGCGAGTTCGCCAACCATGAAAAACGTTGCACGTGCATCATATCGATCAAGAATTTTAAGGACTTCAGGCGTGATCTCTGGATGCGGGCCGTCATCAAAGGTGAGGGCAATAGCTGGACACGTCGTATTGACGTGTATGGTCGTGGCGAGGGATCGGGCGACTGCAAGTCGACGCGCCAACGACAGAACTCTGCGTAAGCGAAAATGCACCAGGAATGAATACCAGTATTATCTTTGGCAAAGACTCGGTGATATGGACGCACTCATGTAGGTCTTCGCGAATTAATTACAGGGCAAAGAAGGCATTATCGCCGTTATGCAAACTCTTCTGGAAGGCTATCAATGTCAGTCTTGTCAGTTAAGACCTTCTCTCGACCTAGGCAGGTCGTGGCTATTCAGCGATCTTATTCAAACTTACACTTCATGCGGGCGATCGGAGCTTCGCCGCCTCAACCATCCAAGGCTGCCGAGAATGACCGCGCCGACACTAAACAGCATCAAGGTCGACGGTTCGGGAACAACGTTGATGGCGCCCCGGATTTCGCCTCCGGTGAACTGATTCGTATGAAAGTTAATGTACGAATGGCCTCCCAAAATATTCGCCACCTGAGCCGTGAGCGTCGTGGCATTTCCCTCAGGCGCGTCCCATTTCCCGCTGATGGTTCCGCCGACACCCGTGGCAAATGGCGTGTTCACCACATCGTTCGGGTTGTTGTCGTTAAACGGTGTGCCGAAAAATCCCCAGACTACCGGCCCATTCACTCCGGGCGCAACGGCAGGACCGGCATGGATGTGCGCGGCCACCAAGTTGTCATTTATATCGGTGGTTTGCGTACCCGTGAAATCGATGTTGAAGATCGTCGCGGAAAACGTCATGGCCGTCTGAGCAGTGTTCAGCACAAACGTTGCAGTTCCAAATGATATCGGTCTTGGAGCGCCCGTCGCGGTCGTGGGGACCGTCGGCGGCACCTCTTGCGACGTCGTCAGATTGGCAAACAAGATCGTATCTGCATAGACTGGATTACCAGAATACACAAGAAGGATTGAAACGAGGAGAAGCGGAGTCAGTAAGCGCGCCATGCCGGGCCTCCTTCGATAAAGAGCGTGGGGATGTCTTGAGGTAGATTGCCTGGCAAGGCTAATCTCGTTCTCGGCGCGTCTCTATCAGCCTGCATCCCAATCTCTTGTCATACTCGGACGTAGGCAAACAACGTAGAATCCGTGAAAAGTGGAAAGCTGGAAGTATATAAATCGAGAAAGCGGGCTAAGTCATTAGGAAGGAGAAACGGATCAATATTACCGTCATTACCGTCGCCTGAGCCCGTATATGATCGTTACAAGCACGGCAACCAAGGCAGCCACAGGTCCAATAACAAACGCTGCCGTCATAGCCGCCTCCATCGATCGATCATGGACATTCGATGAAAACGTCTCGACGAGAAACATCCCGCCGAAGAGCCCGACGAGATAGCCGACAATCGCGGCGAGAAGTGAGAGACCGAAGAGTTTCATAGCCGATGGTCCCTATTCAGGAAGATTATTCGAGCCTCGTAGAAACCTTCCCATATACGCGCCTACGAAAGCTGGCGGCAACGCGATCACGGTTCCCAGGATTAACGACAGCGGCCAGAGATTGGCAGAGTTCGGAGACATAACGAAGTATCCAATGAGCACCAGCGGCAATCCAAATCCCACCCCCAATGCCACCTTCTTGGCCTCCCTCGGCGTACGAAATCCTATGATCGCACTCACCACAAAGAATCCGATCCACCAGATTGCATAGCTCCCCGCCGCATCAAACGGATCGCGGCGGAGCTTTAAGATGAAGGGGATAAAGGCGATGAAGACTCCGAAAGCGAGACTTAGTAGAAAAGTTTTGCGGTTATGTAATATCACAAGGAGCTTATCCAAACCTTATAGCGGTGTTTATCTAGAATTCCGTTCTTGCATAGATAACGAAGTGTCCTTTTTTAGGCCCTGCTTCAAAGTGCTGGCTCCTAACCTTTTTCCCACTACTTTTTGATCATTTGGTGAGAGTGAGTATGAGGGTCGACGAGCATCAGATGCATGATCCCGAAGATATTTAAGGCGAGACAAATGATGGTCAAGGCCTGTCATAATCAACAGCACAGCTATACCTGACGGCGTAGATTCTCCATGAGAAATTGGCGGCTCGCGTCTTTCTATGTTTTTCTTATAGACGGGATACGCACGCCTCTGAAGAAGCTCTAATGCCGTTTCAAATAATCCCATTGAAAGGTTTGGTATGTAAAGTTGATGAGGCATTGTCTTCTTCGTCTTCGAAGGAAGTGGGGCGACTAAGTATACACCATTGCCAGACCGTACTGTATTTTCCTTATGGGCGGATGGCAAAATGCGCAGTACGATTAAGCATTGCCATTTAAACGACCAGACAATGAGGAGACTGCATGAAAATCGTTATCGCCCTATTACTCGGTCTGATGATCTCTTCACTCCCCGCGTGGGCCAATGAGCGGGAATCAAATACTGCGTCGGACACTTCCACGCAGTCTTCCGACGATGGACATTTGTACGTCAAAGATCTTCCTAAGCCCGTTCTGGATACGCTCGCGGAAATCCAACGCTTGAGTGCGAAGGTTGAACCGGACATAGAAAAGTTCGGCACCCGGTTCCGGCAAGAGGTCGATCAAGCCGTCAAGAAATTGCGCGATGCTGTGAAGGATCGACCATCCTCAGACAAAAAAGAAACACCTTAGTCGTTACAACGCTTGACCACGCCTTCGAACATTTCTACAATGCCGCTCCACGATGTTGAACATGGTATCGTTCAAACAGATCACGCAGATTCTCGAACTCACGGATCGATTGGGTCTGAATCGCGAATGGGTGGAAATTCCGCTGTCGGCGGAAACGCCGGGTGTCGTGCGCAAACTTCAGAATGGCAAGCTGGAAATCATCGTCGATGCCGATCAGCCGCTTTGACGAATGGCTCCGTTCCCTGGAACCGAAAATTACGTCTGTGATGTAAGCATAGGCCGCAACGACGGCGCTTCCGCTTCCTCCCTCCCACCGCTTGACCTCCAAACCCTACGCGTCTACGCTCCCTCCATGCCGGAATTACCGGATCTCACCGTCTATCTTGAGGCTCTTCAGAGCCGCATAGTGGGGCACCGCCTGGAAAGAGTCCGAGTGGTGAGTCCGTCGTTATTGCGGACCGTCAACCCGCCCCTCACACAAGCCTCAGGGAAGATCGTTCACGAAATACGACGGATCGGCAAGCAACTTGTCTTTGTTCTCGAGGACGATCTCTTTCTCGTCGTGCATTTGATGATCGCCGGCAGATTCCGATGGCGACCACCCACGGTGAAGACGCCGGGAAAGATCGGTCTGGCTGCCTTTGACTTTGCGCATGGCACGTTGGTGCTGACTGAAGCCGGCACCAAGAAACGGGCGTCGCTTCATGTGGTGCGCGGAGTGGTTGAGCTTCACCGCTTCGACGCGGGTGGGATCGACCCGCTCACCGCCGATCTCGCATCCTTTCGATCGGTCCTGACTCGTGAGAATCATACGCTGAAACGTACCTTGACCGATCCACGTCTGTTCAGCGGGATCGGGAACGCTTACTCAGACGAGATTCTGCATCGCGCGCGCCTCTCACCCATTCTCCTTACAACCAAGCTGGGCCAGGACGAGATCACACATTTGCATGAGGCCACTCACACCGTCCTCTCCGAATGGATCGATCGTCTACGCGCGGAGACCGGCCAGGGTTTTCCCGAGCGGGTCACCGCCTTTCGAAAGGACATGGCAGTGCACGGGCGATATCGAGAGCCGTGCCCTGTCTGCGCCACACCGATTCAGCGTATCGTGTACTCTCAGAACGAAGCCAACTACTGCCCCACGTGCCAAACGGGAGGGAAACTCCTTGCCGACCGAGCGCTGTCTCGATTGTTGAAATCAGACTGGCCCAAATCGTTGGAAGAGATGACCGAGTTGCGCAATCGGCAGACGAGTGAGGGCACGAGGACGATCAACGACCGTCTCCGATCATGAGCGCACGCACGAAAGCAGAACGCGCGTGCCATTGCGGACATAACAAGCGACAGCATGCCGTCGTGGCGGGAACGCGCGGCCCATGTCGTGAGTGCCTCTGCGAGCGTTACCAGCCGAGACTCAAGCGCGCTCACGGTCGACGCACCGCCTCGCGTGACCGAGGCGATCCACGCGGAGGCCCGCGTCACTGAGCCCAATCGTCTACTTCGATTGCTATGCCTGCCTTGCTTCTCTCTTCACGAACTTTTTGCTAACGCGAAAGATACATACGTTGAATCTCTCTGGATACAATTCTGCTTCGCCATCTAAATAATTCTCACTATTCCTTTGTTCTGGACTGAGAACGCTTGGCATAGAACTCGCTGTAGGGACTCTGTCGGCGAGAGGACACTCGACCCTTGAATAGCGCAGTGAACGTACGAGTCACGGCCTTGCCAGCAGGCCCTTTCCGAAATCGCACGTTCAAATAGTGCGCTCGTTTGATCGACTCTCTCGTGGACTTCAATCAACCATCACAGGAGGTTTCAAAATGAAGAGAGCACGTTCATATTTATGGCCGACTCGGTTAAAAGAGTCGAGGCGGCAACATGCCGGCATCGCGATGCTATGGGTGTTTGTCCTATTCATGGCATTGGGGAACGGCATGGCCCTGGCTGATCCGAACCACGAGATCGACACGGCCAACTGGATTGCGCTACCCATCAGCAGCATCGATGGATTTTTTCCGACGCCTTGGTCCTGCGGAGGCGCCGCGCCTTCTCCTCAAGCATTAGTGCAATTCCACGAAAATTGGCACTGCACCAATCCGGACCACAGCGGTACCAATTGGGGCAATCGATTCTTCGGGTTCCACAAACAGTTCCTACTGGGCTACGATCGCTATCTCACCTCCCTCGGTGAACCGCACGTGCAAACGTGGGTTGCCGCGCCCGGTGCACTGATTCCACCTGCTCATGGCGGGCGGGCCGCCAATACGGCGTGCACTGTGTGCCAAGCGTTGCCCAACTCATTCAAACTTCCGGCTGCCGGTGGAACTCTTGATAGCTTTGCCAGCGTCACGGCGATCGGCGACGCGATTGTCGGATGGCACAATACCAACCATGGCAATATCGCGGCAGCCGGCGGCACGGGGTCCTGCGGCGGATCCAGCGCGGACATGAATTGCCCGCGATGGTCCACGCGCGATCCAATTTTCTACCGTTACCACCACATCTTCGATGACGTCCAGGATGCGTGGCGCACACATCAGGCGACCGACATCGCGATCGTCTTCGATCGCTCGGGCAGCATGAGCTTGCCCACCGCCGGTGGCGGCACTCGACTGGACGCGGCGAAAGCGGCCTCCAGTTTATTTGTCGATCTGCTCGAAGATGGATCGTCCCATCGCTTGGGATTGGTCACCTTCTCAACCACCGCGTCCAGCCCGGCAACCATGCCGCTCACCGGCGTTGCAAGCGCGCCCGGCACGTTGAACACGGCGCTGGGCGGGGTCACCGCCGGCGGCAATACCAGCATCGGGGACGGGCTTCAAAAAGCGCAGACTCTCGTCGCAGGCGGCAGCAATCCCAGAAAGGCGATGCTGTTATTGACGGACGGCATGGAGAATACCGCGCCGCTGATCTCGACGGTGCAGGCCTCGCTCGGGGACACACACGTCTGTTCCGTGGGGCTTGGCACACCGGGCAGGCTCGATGGCCCGAAGTTGCGGAACCTCAGTGAGCATCAAGGCGGCATCTACATCAGCACGCCCAACTCACTGGAGCTGAAAAAGTTCTTCGTGTTCTGCTTCGCGGACATCTTCGATACGTTTGTCGGGGAAGACCCCATCGAGACGCTGCCTGCCGCCAGCTTGGCGTCGGCGCCGACCATCCATACGGCGTACGAAGATTCTAAAATCGTCTTCGTGCTGTCGTGGACGAATCCACTCCCGAAAGGAGCCCTGCGGCTCTCGATCACCTCGCCGAGCGGGTCGCCCGTCAATTTGAGCGATCCTTCCGTCGAGAGCGTGTTCGGGCCCACCTGGCACATCGTACGGCTCAAGACGCCGTATCGCGGCGAGCGCGACGGTGAATGGCACGCACGCGCCGTACGGCCGCATCGCGGTTTCGTCAACGGCTTCAGTTCGAACGCCTTTGCGGATTTCTCGCAGGGCACCGCGCTTGTCCGCGGCGAACTGGCGCGGCTGTGCCCGAATGGGTGCAAGGCGGTGCTGTATTACGAAGACGAGATGGTCCATGAAAACTTCTCGGATCATAATACGATCTATGGCGAGGCTCTCTACAACGAAGCGGGGCGTCGCATGATCGGCCATATCATTCGCCCACGCAATGCCGAGGAATTCACTCAAGCACTCAAGGCGGGGAAATTCGATCTTCTTGTCTACAGCTCACAATTCACTGAGAAGGAACAGCCGTACGACGGCCTGCTCAGTCAATTGCTCTGTGCGAGAAACAAGCCGTTGAGCATCATCAGCGACAATCGCGAAACGCCTGGCGCGCGGGCCATTCTCCGTTGCGCGGGCGGATTACGCGGCGAGCAGACCAACTTCACAGCCATTGGCGGAAAGGATCTTTTGGCGGATGATGCGACGCTGCAGGAGCAGAATCACGTCAAGACGTTCAGCTACGAAGTGAAGCCCACGTCGGGAAGCAGCTTCATCCAGGTCTCAAGCAAGCAAGGTGCGGCCGTCGTGATCGCGCAAGGCGAGCCAGGTAAGGATGAGGAGTTCTTTATCACCGCGCTGACCCGCGCCGTAGGCCGCGTCAAGCCGTTCACCTACCGCAGTCAATATTACACCTTCGAGTCATTGCATCCGACCTTCCATATCCCGGAGATGTATTGGCCCGCAGGAGGCTACGATAAGATCGAGGCCAGTGTCGATGTCACACGTCCGACCCAAAGCACGGGTCGTGTATTAGCGGAGGCGGGTGCACGGGACGGAAGCAGGATCAATGGAGACGCGCTCACTCCGCGGCAAACGACCCTCGTGCGGCAGCAGCAGGCGGGCAGCCTCATGAAGACGGAGACCAAGCGGTTTCCCTTGTTCGATGACGGAACGAATGGAGACGGAACCGCAGATGACCGGTATTGGGAAGTCAGCGTACCGGAAGACTTTGCCGCGTACGATGGGCAGTACCGCTTCCACGCCTACTTCCATCTCTGCAAGGGGAAGATCTGCGTCGACCGCGAAGCGGAACAGACGGTCACGGTTGAGACAAAGCTGAGCGAGAAAAGCAAAGTCTCGGTCGAGCCGCAGCAGCCGGTACGCGGACGGAAGCTGACGCGCATCCAAATCGTGCCGATAGATAAAAGCGGATCGCCGATGGGACCCGGGCTGATCGATTCGCTGGTGCTCGCGACACAGGGCGACGTGAAAATCGAAACCAAACGCGATGCGGATGGCCGCGGCGTGTATGAGATTGTCACGAGCTGGACGGAGGCGAATGGACCACCCGTCTTGTCCATCGGTCAGGTGGGACGCCCCAAGGATGCCTTGAGCGTGAAGCTGGACTAGCGGTTCAGTGCTGACAGCGCCGCGGCGGATGCAGATTCGCCGCGGTGTGTAATCGGGGGACTATCTCGGATAATGATCTACGGGTCAGAGTTTCTCCAGAATCTGCTGCCGATTGTTGCGGTATAGGGCGTGCCCGGCGTGTAATGATACAGGACAAACGGCGTATTTAACGTGGGACTTCGTTTTTCGCTGAAGGGCACGTCCAACTCAAATTTCCCCACCTTCAAATTGACGAGATAACGGCCCGGCTCATCCTTCATTCCGAGGAATCGCTCCAGCCGCATCAAGCGTACAAAGGCACTTTCCAAATCGCTGTCGCTGGCCCCCGTACCGAAGCCTGCGCTTCCGAGTCCAGGGGTGTACACCACGCCGAAGGCGATGTTCCGATGAATCGTCCCGAAGCTCAAAATATCCAAGCCGGTGAACCCGAAGCCACCGGTGGTGATGCCGCTGCCGTCCGTTCGGACGCTCGCCGCTTGATATCCGACTGTTGTTCTGAACGAGACCGGCCAGAAGCCCATGGTGATACTTTCGTGCGTCGGCAGATCCGAATCGCCACCGAGCTGATACCCTTGATCTCGGAAGATATTTCCAAAGTCGTTCAACTTGTGAAATCCCGGCACGTGACACACGTTGCACGAGAAGTTGTATTTTCGAGCGAATGCCGGAATCGCGTTCGCGGTAAGAACGAGCACGCTTCATTCGTATGACAGGAATGCGAGCAGTCCAAGCAATGCGATGAGAACACTTTTCTTCCGTATCTGATGCATCACCATATCTACTCCTCTTTGAGCGGCGGGCTACGTCTCGCTGCTTTACCCGTTGAGACATAAAAAAAGCCCGAGCAACGCGTTGGCATTGATCGGGCTCGGAAGTCGACGCTCCTCTAGCCTGTAAGATCTAGTTAATGAGACTCAATATCATTACTGGAATACGAAGACAAGTCTTTTTTCTCCTTCAAGAGGAGATGTCCCTACGTCGCGTCGTGAAAAATGATGCCCAGGGTATGGCGATGCCCCGATCGGACACGGCTGACGCCGTGGCGCATGTTCACGCGATAGACACCGCGCTTTCCCTGCACGGGACGATGATGAACCGCGAAGATGACGCCATCCCCTTGATCGAGCGGGACCACCATGGGACGGGTCTGCATGCGTGGGCGTTGCTCCGTCATCACGAATTCGCCGCCCGTGAAATCCTCACCTGGCCTCGACAAGAGAATGGCAAGCTGCAGGGGAAAGACATGCTCGCCGTACAGATCCTGGTGCAGACAATTGTAATCGTCGATTCCATACTGAAGCAGAAGCGGCGTCGGTTTGACTTGGCCGGCCTTATGGCAACGCGCAATGAAGTCGGCATGATGCTCCGGGTAGCGCACCGCAATGCCCATTGCGGCATTCCAGCGATTGGCGATCGGCACAAGATGCGGATAGATAGCGGTGCGAAAGTTTGTCAGAACATCGGGCAACGGATAGCAAAAATATTGATATTCGCCGCGCCCGAATCCGTGACGCGCCATGACCACCCGACTTCTGAATAAGGCGTCGTTCGTGTAGAGGCCGGCGATCGATCGGCATTCTGTTGGCGAAAGCATCCCCTTGATCGTGACGCTGCCCTGCGAGTCGAGGCCCTGGTACACGGCTTCCCAGTCGAGCGCTTGAACGCAATCCGCTGTACGCTTTGATGAAACCATAGTCGCTTGTGATCTAGCCGGAACACTCACGTTCCTGTGAAAGTGGTGGACTTCTTTTCTTGCTCAAATCGTTGTCGTATAGCCGCTGAGATTGGCTCTCGCCTGCCCGATCCCATCTCACGCTTGGGGCTGCAACAGAGGGCGCCGCAAGCCTGACCGAATGTTTCGACATTGTACTCGGAAATCGAAACACTGACGCTCCGTGTTCAGAATGGTATAAGAGTGATCAAGAGAACTGTTAAGGTGATTGCTCATCACTTGGAATGCCGATGCCGTACAAAGAAATCATAACATCCTTTATAGTGTGTATCGCGGCGGCGACATTGTTTGACCCACTCAGCACGTTGGCGGCTGATGCCGAGGTTCTTCGGCCTCGCGTCCCGGCAGATCAACGGGACATCGCCAAAGCAATCTTCAATCCCTTATCGTCCAACGCCGAGCTGCTTGAAAAAGGCAAGGCTCTTTACCAGGGCAAGGCATTCTGCATCGCTTGCCATGGGCGTGAAGGCAAGGGATTGGGAGCTGATCTAGCTCTCAAAGGCGCGCTGCCTCGAGACTTTACCGACGCCACGTGGCAAACGTCTCGGTCCGACGGAGAATTGTATTGGATTCTGAAAAACGGTAGCCCAGGTACCGATATGGCTCCATTCATTCCACTGGTCTTGACGGAAGAGGAAGCCTGGGAGGTGCTGCTCTACGTCCGCTCGTTCAAGGGGCAGTAAAGCGCATGCACGTCGGTGCGCCACTGAATGCGGCGCTGGAGGCTCATGTTGGATTGTGGAATAGGATCTCGTACACGACGGAGGCCCTCAATTTTCCAACGCGCGATCACTGCCTTCACGGAAGAGTCTGTCGACAACGGAATTCGATGAACAACCTGAGGATATAATGTGAGAACCGCCTGCCGACATTCGAATTTCCGTGCCTTCCTCCTCGTGTTCTCGCTCTGCGTCATGGGCATCTTTGCTATGCAGTCGGCTTGCTCGATAGCGGCTGCTGAGGCTTCCACGGTCACCGCGGTGGGCAACTATCGTATGGGCTCGTACGATACTCGTGGTGATGCGCAACGACTGGCATTTCTCGACGCCAAGTGGCGACTGTTCGACCAGATCGCAGCGTCTTTAGGCGACGATCCCATCATGAAGCAGCGCGGATTTACCCGCGAGGAACTCCGAGCGTATCTACCCGGCATACTGCAGATTGGTGAACGCCCTCTTGAGACGAGGGCGGACGGCTCCGTAGAGGTCGCGTCCGTTCAAGCCACGACGACAATCGATGCCGCCGAGGTCCTGCATCGCCTTCAGTATGTCCTGGGCAGCCAGCGTGCCAAGGTCGGCCTGATGCAGTCCCGCGACAAGATCGACGCGTATCGCAAGGAACTGGACTCGTATACACAGCGTCTCATGACGGAAGATTCTTCCGGGGTGCGGAGGCTGCTCGAGTATCGCCGCGAAACCTTCGTCTTGATTGAATCGGAAGAACAGGTGGCCAAAAATTGGGTGGAGCTGGCCCATCAACCTGACGCCGAGCCAAAGGGATTGCCCCCATCAAAAGGCGGCCGATCCCGCACAGATTCAGTAGCTCCGGTAATACCTCACACACCGGGCAATGCCGAAGAGCATCGCAAGCGTGGGGCGGCGCTGAACGATCAAGGCCAGTACGATGAGGCCATGCGTGAATTTGAGACCGCGTTAAAGTTGATGCCGACTTTAGTCAGAGCGCATCTGGGACTTGGCGCGGCCAAACAAGGGAAGGGGGACCTGAACGGTGCGATCGCCGAATACCGCACGGTGCTGCGCGTGCAGCCGGACGATTCGGATGCGCACAATAATCTGGGCACCGTGCTCCAGCAGAAGGGCGACATGGAAGGGGCGATTGCCGAATACCGACTCGCGCTGCAGGAACAGCCGGATGATCCCCTCATCCATTTCAACCTGGGAACGGCGCTGTCCGTGAAAGGAGTCGAAGAGCAGGCGCTGACTGAATATCGCACCACCGTTCGACTGCGCCCTGATTTTGCTCCCGCCTACTTTTATCTGGGCACGATACTGAAACAGCGGCGGCAAATGCGGGAAGCGGCCGAGGCCTTTCGAAACTATTTAAAGTTGGCTCAGACAACCACGGATCAGCAGAAATGGATCGAAGAGGCGGAACGGTTTTTGCTCGAAAAAGATGAGCGTAAACCGCGGCCGGAGCGATGAGCAGTGAGTTCGACACCCGAAAGACGTGGAGGAAAATAAGAAGAGAAGATAAAGGATGGCCTGTTGGGATAAGACCGCAACAGGCCATCGGACATTCGTGACTATTCGGTTTTGGCTTTCAATTCCTTCGCCTTGGCTTTGCTCTTCTGTCCGGTAGATTTCGCTTTTCCTTTGCCGCGTTCGACCGCTGCCTTGGTATCGTTCCCCTTCGCTTCTTCCCGAAGAGCTTTGTTCTCGGCTTTCGATTCTTCGGCATTCGCCTTTACATCGCCCTTCATCTCTTCCATCTTGGCCTTAGGCTCATTCGCGTACGTCCCCACAGTTCCGACGCCGAATGCCATGGATAACGCCAACGCTGCGACTCCGAGCTTGCGCATACTAACCTCCTCTTTCATATTAAATTGAATCCAGTAAGCACGACACCTTGCGTATTTTGACAGGAACTTATGTCCCGCGTCAATGGTGAAGCTGCCTAAGTCTTTCTTTTATTGGGCGTACGCATTCGTGGCAATTCCTGCCCATTCTATGACTTAATCGATAATTTCCACTTTTTTATCGAGAGACTTGGCTCGCTTCAGACACTCGGCATCCGTCGACGCGCAACGAAGAGTGTCCAGTTCAGCCTCATCGACTATCTCTACTTTTTTCCCAGCTTGCTTCGCTTGCTTCATGCACTTCGTATCGGTGACGGCGCATTTGACGGCATCCGAACCTGTCGCCGTATCGACTACGACCACGGCTTTGCCTTCATCCTTGGCGCGCTTAAGGCATTCTTGATCCGTGGCCAGGCACTTGACCGTATCTTCACTCTTATTGATGGCCTTGTCGATCGTTTGATCCATCCGCTGATTGACGCGATCCTGCGTTTTGCGCTTCGCGCTCTCTGTCGCACGATCGAACAGACCGTCGAAAAACCCGTCGGCTGCATGCGCTTCCACAGACATCACGAGACAGATTCCCAGCATGAGACATCCCATCACACGACTAGACATGGCGGCCTCCTTACGTACAGTCTCTAACTTTGATCGTGCGCCTCGCACGCGCGAGAAACTTATCACACGCATCGGGGCGATGGAAGATATGGGCCTTGCAACATGTTTCCATTCGCCCCTCAAAATTGACACATCGCGACAGTCTCGTTAGGGTTCCGCCATTCCATTCATGTTTCATAGAAGGAGAACCTATGCCGACAGTCATCGCTGCTCCTGCCATTATTCAAGCGGCAGGCAATAAACCCAAACGGATTGAAGAATTCATTGGCCGAGTGAACTCACATACGAGTGCGGTCAGCATTGCGAAAATGACCAGCCCGGCCGGCTGGGTCGAACCGGGACAGACGCCTGAGTTTGATGAGTATACGGTGGTCCTCAAGGGGACATTGCGGGTCGAGTCCGAAGGAAAGTCCGTGGACGTGCAGGCCGGCCAAGCGGTGATCGTACCTCGTGGCGAATGGGTGCGCTACAGCAGCCCGGCGATAGATGGTGCCGAATACATCGCGGTCTGCCTTCCGGCGTTTTCTCCTGAGACGGTCAGGCGGGATGGGTGACGATGACGGAGTAGAACGCCTCCCCGCGCGCGGTCAGCAGGAATTAATGCGCAATCCTATCAACCGGGTGACACGCAGACTGAAAACAGATGGCAGACATCGTCATGTACCGACGACATCATCGCCCTCGACCGGTGATCAGTCATGGAGAGACCGTCTCTTTGAAGAACCAGCCATCCCCCTTCTGAGGCTTAGGAAGCGGCGGCACGCTTGTGTGTTTTTTTGACGCGTGCTCCCTGCAAGGCCTTGCTCCTCGCTTGTTTTCGCTTGGAGGTGACTTTTCGTTTCTGCTGATTGTGACTGGAGCGGACCGACGATTTGGCGGCGAGAAGCTTCTTTCCTAGGTCGTTTAAATTGAGATCGCCGGTGCGTGCTCGCGCAAACAACTCCGATTCCTCTTCCTTGATATGATGTCTGACATTCTCCGCCATGACGGTAAACTTCGCGTCGAATCGCTCGTCCTCCGGCGACATGACCTTGAGTTCTTCGATCAACAGTCTCATGACATGGTGCTCTTCCAACGATTCATCCAAGTTGGAAGCGGCATCCGGTGAATCCTTTCGCACCGCGGGATAGAACACTTTTTCCTCCGCCGCGGCATGAACTTCTAGCTCCGCGATCGCTTGCTGGACGATCTGCCCTTTTTCCTTCGACTCCTCAGCAGATTCGAAATCACGAAATAAGGTCTTCACTTTCTCATGATCTTTGCGCAGTAATTCCACCACATTCACAATTGTTTCGTTTGACGTCTTCGATGCAAACGGTAATAGCGCCATGATCGTCCTCCCTTGTTCTGTGAGCATAGCGCGTCGTACGCGGGTTTACCGTCATCTGGAAAGCAAAGATGATGTCAGACAAATATAGGAGTATTTCCGGTGCGCCAGTTGTTGGGCTCATCGCAGCCGGTGATTCTGAAAGTTGTATTGGCCCGTCCGTGCGTTCAGCAATCTGATCATTCAGTCAATCGAATCGTCCAAAAGTCATCCGACAGATTGCTGTCGAGCAAGTAGGCATAGGGCATGGTGAAGTAGCCGCCCATCCCCCACTGTTTCCCCCACGAATTCCGCACCAAGAAACGCTGCTGCGATTCGTCATACCCGACGACCAGCACGGCGTGTCCCCCGACTTGGCCTTCCCCCGTGCCGGGCATATTGAGTTGGCCGGTCTTCTCCACCTCGGCACTCTCAAACGAGTCGTAGACGGAAAATCCGATAACGAAGGGATAGCCGGACGCAAGACATCCCTTCATCTGCACGATGCTCCGACCAACACGCTGATAAGCAATGGCTTGGTTTTTCTCCGCCACGGTAAAACACTCTTTCCCGGGCTTGACCGTCGCTTTGGCTCCTTGCGGCCACACGCTGGTATTGGGGTCAGCCGGCGTATCGTCATACGGCCAAGTACTTTCCGGACACACGCCGAGTTTCGCCACTACTTTAATGCCGTCCCGAATTTGCGCCCCATTGTCGACCGGCACCGTGTGCTCCATGCTCCGTTCGTTCCAATAAATGAAGAGGCGTGACGGGACGAAATCAGGTTTTCGTTTTTCAACTTTTCGAACGAACTGCATTGCGGCCCCGATCGCATTGGCCGTGCACGAACCGATCCGGCCTTGGTTATATACGGGCGGACACTTCTTACGGAGATCCACTTTTGTGGGAAGCTTTCCGATCACTTTCTGTGGCGCCGCATACGTGTGATCGCGCTGATCAGGCAAGTCGGGCACCCATCCAAAATACTTCTTCCTAATTGTTTTCTTCATCTCGTTCCTCCTTATGAATGAAAGGGTTGATGCCAACATCATTCAATCGTTCGGTCAGGTCAATAGGCTGTCTGCTCAACTGGTTTTCGGTGAAAGCAAATTACATGCTTCTGAATACTTAAAACAGCCTAAACTGTTAAATGCTTAGGAAGCGATTCGGAAGACTACACGACTTCAAGCCTTCTTCACATAAGTGAGTGACGGTTGTGACGCTGCTCGGACAAACAGAAGAACCTAATCGGATACGTTCACCTATTGTATAGATAAAAAGATGGGAAGAAGGCGACGCACGTCTATTATTAGGGAGAATCCCGAGCAAACCTATCAGTGTCCGCATCTCGTTCGCGAACAGCAACTGACACCTAGGTTGGAACTGCGGCTTTGCGGGATAGCTTCAAGCAAAGAGATAGTACGCGCCGGCGCCGGCGACCACAAGCACTGCAACCCCGAGCATCATCTTCTCGTGCGAACACATCCCTGCCTTCGCCATGCAGGCCTGCATGGAACACATGATCGCCATGGGTCACCTCCTTGGTAGGTGGCACTAATATACGCCAGTTCATAAAAGGCGAAAAGATGGGGTTGGGGCGATTTATGGAGTGCGATAAAAAAGTTAACGCTTATGAAAGAAGGTGCAGTATTACAGCGTGTGGAAATGAAAAATAAACTTGTTCTCCACCTAATTCCACAAGCAGACGAGAACTTGCATCGACTCACCGAGAGGCTACACGCATTTCTGAGAACGTGACTTTCCTCAAATCTGCGAAACAGTACGAACGCTTTTATTGTACGGATAAGTGAGGAAGCGAATCGCGAAGCCACCCGCACGAGTAACATTGCCCTCTACATTGCGATAGCAGCTCTCATTGCCGGTGTGTTTCAAACCATCGCTTCGAGCTTGCAGCTTGGCAGGTGACAACTATTGTGAGGAGTCCTCGTCGGCTTACTTTACTCATCCAGCTTAGAATATCTCTCTCTTTAGAATTTTTCTTCTTAACCCAACCAGCACCGAGAGCCCCGCGACGAAAAGCGTCCAGGTGGATGGTTCGGGCGTGTGGAAGCCGTCCAGCTCTCCGTGATAATTCTGAAAGTCGTTGAAAAAGAGATTGGGCCTGACCTGACCGATGAAGGCGCCGAAGATAATATCGTCGTGATTGCCGCCCGGATGGTTTTTGGCGTTGCCGTCAACACCGGCACGGAGGTCATTCGCCAGCGTTGGTGGCGTCACGCCGGGGGGTATCGGCCTGTTGACCGATAATGATTTACCGCCGTTGAGTTCTATGTTAAATGGAATCGCATCACCGGGAGCATGTTCTCCAGAATGCGGTGCAACAAGGTGCACGACATCCCCGCTAAAAGTGAGCACGTCGTTGGGGCTGATAAAGATAGTGGTCGCCGGGGAAAACTCCAGTTTTCCAAGAATCGACCAGAAGCTACCTTGAATAAAAAACTGAAAGGTTTGGGATGCCACGATAGGATCGACTCGGCCCGAGGGGCCAAAGCCTCCATCCATGGCTAAGACAAAGGCCAGCTCGCTCTCCTTGTAGGCGGCACGTGGTAAAGGATTCGGCGAGTCTCCGCCAAATGTTGGGCGGAAGAAGTCATTAAAGTCGAAAAGGGATGAATTGGTAAAGGCGGGATCCGGCGGTCCAGTGGGAAGATCAGTAGTGGTGGTGGACTCGCCGGGACCGAAAAGCGTGAGAGTTGTTGCGCAGGCCAGGTTTGCGGTACCGAAGATTAACCCGATGGCAAAGACTATGAAGAGAGCTTTTTGGAGTTTCATGTTGCCCTCCGGGTTTTTTTCAACGCAGAGTTTCTCGACTTCGGCCTCTGTTATTGGCGGGAGGAAATGAGAGCAACACCGGATGTGGGCAGGCTACTTCGTACCTTGAGAACCGTCAATTATCATGACTACTTTAGTGTTAAGACAATTCTTGAGCGTTGAAGCTTCCTTCAGCCGGCCGCTTCAATCAATGCGCGGTAATTACGAATTGCGTCGAAACGATAATCATGGGGCTGATCGGGCTCGCCTTATGAATCGCACGAACTTTTTTTCGTTGAGGGTTGCCGTTTCGTTTCCTTAAGGGGCGACCAGCATTGCTGAGAGCTGTCGGTTGCGCCTCCAAATTCATTGCATGCAAGACTTGCCCTCAGGCTATTTTAAAATGTCGGCAGCGATTTTCTACTACTTCTCGTCCCGGATTGCCGCCTTCACTTTACCCATGAGTTCCGGCGTTGCTTCCCGAATCCCGTGCTGCTTCGCGTGCTCCATGGCATTCTTCAGAACCTCCTCTTCGGTGTTCCCGCGAACGACATGCTTGCATCCGGACGACGGATCAACCTTGGCACATTCAATGACTTTGCCCATGGTGATTGCTCCTTTTTGAGCCGAGTGGCTCGTGATTTAAAATGATTCCCCCTCTATGACCCTATCAGTTAGCGAGACCGTTTTCTCAGTTGTGTATACCGTTCCGAAATGCGGAGCACAGAGGAATTCTGAGGAAAGTGGAGAAAAGAGTCAATCGCTCTTTGTTTCCCTCTCCTTGGCCCTTACATCGGTTCCATTGGTTTTCCCTGAAATCTAGGTCAGTGCGCCCGGGAGATCGCGAGCTCGGGACTCCTTATCACGCGTTCGATCAACTCGCGGCGGAGATCACCACATCAAGTAAAATATTCGAGAAAGTAAGCACTGTCGCCTTAAGATAAAAAAAGAGCCTGCAACGTATTTTCATGCGCAGGCTCTTCGTTTATAACCGGCAACATCGCCTTCCACTGCCTCACGGCAGCAGTATCATCGGCCTTGGAGGACTTAACTTCCGTGCTCGGGATCGGAACGGGTGTGGCTCCTTGATCGCCTCCACTCGCTCTGAACCGGTTGACCTCTGACCATCGTCATCACTCGAAACGATTCTTCTTCGCACATCATGACGCGTTCTTGACCAGTACATCTGCGAATGGTAGCCTCGCTCTGCTTGATAGGCTCGGGACCTCCGACGACCGATCTCCACATAACGAGGCTTCATGAAACTTGTCCTTCTGACCGTCGTCTGCGTTTGTTCATGGCTCGCCCTCCCCGTCCTTGCCCAGGTTCAACCTAGACCGGACGAGAACGAACTGCTCCAGGATGCCTCCGTCCTCAAGTTGTGGACCGGAGACTTCGGCGGGATGATCCAACGTCGCGTTATTCGCGCGCTTGTGGCACCATCCCGCACCTCCTACTGGCTCAATGGTGCTAGACAAACCGGCGCAGAATATGAACTCCTCAAGGCCTTCCAGCAAGAGATCAATAATCATTACAAGGCTCAGGGCAAGCACATCCTTATCCATGTGGTCTTTATCCCGACAGCGCGCGACCAGTTGATCCCGGGGCTTCTGGAGGGACGCGGCGACATCGCGGCAGGCATCCTGACCGTCACACCGGAACGGCTCGAACAGGTGGATTTCGGCGCGCCATTTTTCCACGGAGTCAGAGAAATCGCCGTGACGGGACCTGCGTCGCCCGAACTGTCCTCCATCGACGATCTCTCAGGCAAAGAAGTGTTCGTCCGGAAGTCATCAAGCTACTGGACACATCTGGAGCGCCTGAACGAACGTTTCATTCAGGAACAGAAACCGCCGGTGGTGCTCAAGGCCGCACCGGAGGATCTGCAGGACGACGACCTGTTGGAGATGGTCAATGCCGGGCTCGTAGATATTATCGTGGTGGATCGCTATCAAGCGCTCCTCTGGTCGAAGGTCTTCAAAAAGCTCAAACCGCACGGAGGCATCGTTATCCACGCGGGAGGCGACTTGGCCTGGATGATCCGGAAGAACAGCCCGAAATTGAAAGCGGAGATTGCCGAATTTGCCAAACAGCACGGCGGGAAATCTGCCTTCGGCAATGAGTTGATCAAGAAGTATGGCGGTGATGGTAATCCGCGAGTCGTAAAACAGGCCACATCGGCCCGAGAGATCAAAAAATTCGAAAAGACGGTCGAGTTCTTCCGCAAATACGGTGCCCAGTACGATATGGACTATCTCTTGATGGTCGCCCAGGGCTACCAGGAGTCTCTGCTCGATCAGAATGCTCGAAGCAGTGTCGGCGCAATCGGGGTTATGCAACTGATGCCTGCGACGGGCAAAGAGATGAAGACCGGCGATGTGACACTGCTTGAACCGAACATCCATGCCGGCATCAAGTACATGCGATTCCTCCGGGATCGGTTTTTTGAAAGTGACCCGATGACTACGCGCGACAAAACTCTCTTTTCGTTTGCCGCTTACAACGCCGGGCCTGGCCGTGTTCAGAAACTGAGGAAGGAAGCTAAGCAACGTGGACTTGATCCGAATGTCTGGTTTAACAACGTCGAGGTCATTGCCGCGCGACGGATCGGCGAGCAAACGGTCACTTATGTGGCCAATATTTATAAATACTACGTCGCCTATAAACTGATCGAGGAACACCAAGCTGAGAAGGGAAAGGTCCGAAGCGCCCTGCCGCAGAGCGTTTCCAGGCCTCAGTAGCCGTCACACACATCCTACCACATGGCAATGGGCGATCTATCCTGATTGAAGGCAGCGGATAAGACCACACCAACGTTCTTGCCCACGCTATCCTGGAAAAGAAAAGGCCCGCTGATCTTTCGACCAGCGGGCCTTTTTTATCCCCGCAGCGTCCTACTTTCCCACTACCTCACGGCAGCAGTATCATCGATCGTGGCGGGCTTAACTTCCGTGTTCGGGATGGAATGGGTGTGACACTTACGACAAGGTTTTACAAACCAGGGCGCTTCCATTAAACCGAGATCAATATGCCCGCTATAGGACCGAGATGTGCCAGTTCAATACCCGATCTGCCGCCACAGAGATTCAAAATCCGACGTTGGTACTGCTCTCCCGTACACCTTCAGAGCGAGCTCGCTTCGATTCGTAAAGATTCCATCCGCTCCGGCCATGGTGACCATCAACATTTCCCACCGATCATCAATCGTCCATGGATAAACGAAGAGGCCCGCCCGATGCGCTTCACCCGTGTACCAAGGCCAGGTCGTCATATAACGCGACCTCACCTTCTGTGACCACTCGGATCCCGATGCCCATTGATACCCCCAGGTCCCAATGCCCATAGCAGCTTCGGTAGCGGTTTTCAGGACCCCGTCCCAACCGAGTTTGTCCATCAGCACGTCGTCCACAAGAAGGAGACGTGGCATATCCGGCGCCAATAGTTTCAATCGTTCCAAACTCTCAGGTTCAAACGACTGAAAAATGAGAGCGGCGTGACCAGACGTCCTGGGACGATCGATCCAGCCGTGCTTCCGTAACCCTTCAACTAATTGCTGTTCGATGCCGGGAAACCGATGCGCGCTTTTCAGCTCGATAAATAGACCTATTTCATTCGATGCACTTTCGGCTATTTCTACG